>CAVXMY010000007.1:0-401382 GCA_963763065.1 uncultured Actinomycetota bacterium | reverse complement strand
CCACACCGCGGCCGCGAGCAGCGCCACCAGGTAGGTCAGGTGGCCGGTCACCGTGGCCGGGGAGGCCCAGGCGTCCAGCGACGCCATCCGCGTCAGCTCCACCCCGTGCCACAGGGGTAGCACGCGGGCGAACCACTCGAGGCCGTCGGGCAGGTTCTCGACGGGGAAGAAGGCGCCGGAGAAGAGAAACATCGGGAAGACGCCGAGGCGGTAGATCATCGCGAAGTTCTGCTCGCTGCGCAGCCGCACGCTCACCGAGTAGATGACCGCGGCGATGGAGATCGCGGTCAGCGCCGCGAGCACGATCGTCAGCAGCGCCCCGGGCATGCTCGCGAAGACGCCGAAGGGAGACATCACGAGGACGAAGACCGTGCACACCACCAGGGCACGGATGGTGAGCGACGTGAGGTGCCCGGCCACGATGTCGCGCACGCGCAGGGGCGTGGCGATCATCGAGTAGTAGGTGCGGTCCCACTTCAGCGCGCCGAGCACCGGCCACATCGCCTCGGTGCCGGCGAACTGCATCGCGGTTGCCGCCAGCAGCCCGGGTGCGACGTAGTCGAGGTACGGCACCCCCAGCGCGTCGTTGGTGCCCGCGGCGCCGTCGACGTACTGGCCCAGCAGCACACCCATCGCGAGGACGTAGAAGAGCGGCTCCAGGAAGGCGGTGACCACCGAGCCGCGCCAGGTACGGCGGTAGCTGGTCCACCAGTAGTCGCCCTGGCGGGCGACCATGCGAGGCGTGGAGGGCACCGAGGTGGACATCAGTCCACCAGGGTGCGTCCGGTGAGGCGCAGGAACACGTCCTCCAGGGTCGAGCGCCGCACCAGCGACGTGGTCGGCTGCAGGCCCCGGGCGTGCACCTCGGCCAGCGCGGACTCCCCGTCGTGGGTGTAGAGCAGGATGCGGTCGGGCAGCACCTCGACCCGGTCCGCCACGCCGTCGACGCGCTGCGCCACCTCCTGGTGGTCCCCGACGCCGAACCGGAGCTCGGCCACCTCGCGCGTCGAGTGCTCGCGGATGAGCGTGAGCGGCGCGCCCTCGGCCACGATGTGTCCGCCGTCCATGACGACCAGGCGGTCGCACAGCTGCTCGGCCTCGTCCATGTAGTGGGTGGTGAGCACCAGGGTGACGCCCTGCTCCTTGAGCCGGAAGAGCTTCTCCCACACCACGTGGCGGGCCTGCGGGTCCAGACCCGTCGTGGGCTCGTCGAGCAGCAGCATGTCGGGACGGTTGATGAGCGAGCGGGCGATCGACAGCCGGCGCTTCATGCCTCCCGACAGCTGGTCGACCTTGACAGTTGCCTTCTCGGTGAGCTGGACGAAGGCCAGCAGCTCGTCGGCCCGCCGGCGGCACTCCGACCGGGACAGCCCGAAGTAGCGGCCGTAGATGACGAGGTTCTCCCGCACCGTCAGCTCGAGGTCGAGGCTGTCTTCCTGCGGGCAGACGCCCAGGCGAGCGCGGACCGCGGACCCGTCGGTGACCGGGTCGAGGCCGAGGACGCGCAGGGTGCCCCCGCTCGGCGGCGACACCGCGGCGACCATGCGCATCGTGGAGGACTTGCCGGCGCCGTTGGGACCGAGGAAGCCGAAGGCCTCACCGGCAGGGATCCGGACGTCGATGCCCTTGACGGCCTCGAAGCTCCCGAAGGACTTGCGCAGCCCCACTGCCTCCACCATCGCGGCGCCCTCGACGGGGGTGCCGACCTCGACCTCCGAGCGCGACGTGGTGGCATCTCCCATCCTGCGAAGATATCCGCCGGACCCAGCCCGCGACGAGCCGGTTTCGCCGTCCTTCCCGCGGCCCGTGGGTTTGTCGGTGGCGTCGGGCAGGATTGACGGGTGCCCGCCCACGACACCGCACCGGCTCCGAGCGTGACCGCGCCGTGGGCAGAGGTGTGGGCAGGCTTCGGGCAGGCCACCCGGGAGTGGTTCGACACCTCGTTCGCCGAGCCCACGCCGGCCCAGGTCGGCGCCTGGGGCGCGATCTCCGCAGGGCGCAACGCGCTGGTGGTGGCGCCGACCGGGTCCGGCAAGACGCTGAGCGCCTTCCTGTGGTCGATCGACCGGCTGGCGGCGGCGCCGGCGCCCGAGCGCAAGACCCGGTGCCGCGTCCTCTACGTCTCACCGCTCAAGGCCCTGGCGGTCGACGTCGAGCGCAACCTGAGGGCGCCCCTGACCGGCATCCGTCACGCCGCCGCGCGCCTCGGGCTGCCCGAGCCCGACATCACCGTCGGTGTCCGCTCCGGGGACACCTCGGCGGCCGACCGCCGCTCCATCGCCAGCACTCCTCCCGACATCCTCATCACCACCCCCGAGTCGCTCTTCCTGATGCTCACCTCCCAGGCCCGTGAGGCGCTGCGGGGTGTGGAGACGGTCATCCTCGACGAGGTGCACGCGGTGGCCGGCACCAAGCGGGGCGCCCACCTGGCGCTCACGCTCGAGCGCCTCGACGAGCTCCTTCCGCAGCCGGCCCAGCGGATCGGGCTCTCCGCCACGGTGCGGCCGCTGGAGGAGGTCGCGAGGTTCCTGGGCGGCGTGCAGCCTGTCGAGATCGTGGCGCCACCGGCGAACAAGCGCTGGGACCTGCGTGTCGTGGTGCCCGTCGAGGACATGGGCGAGCTCGGCGGCGCGCCCGCCGACCCGGTCGACGCCCTCGAGGGTCCGGCGGCGGGCTCCGAGCGCCGTACCTCCATCTGGCCCTACGTCGAGGAGCGCGTCGTCGACCTGATCACCGAGCACCGCTCGACGATCGTCTTCTCCAACTCCCGACGCCTCGCCGAGCGCCTCACCGCACGTTTCAACGAGATCGCCGCCGAGCGGGCAGGTATGGGCTATGAGGGCACCCCGGCCCCGCCGGCGCAGATCATGGCGCAGTCTGGGGTCTCCCTTCGAGACGGTCGCTCCGCTCCCTCCTCAGGACAGGCGACAAGCTCGACCGACGCGGGTCCGATCATCGCGCGCGCCCACCACGGGTCGGTCTCCAAGGAGCAGCGGGCGCTCATCGAGGACGACCTCAAGGGCGGCCGCCTCCCCTGCGTCGTGGCGACCTCCAGCCTCGAGCTGGGCATCGACATGGGCGCCGTCGACCTGGTGGTGCAGATCGAGTCGCCGCCGAGCGTCGCCTCCGGCCTGCAACGCGTCGGCCGAGCCGGGCACCAGGTGGGCGAGGTCTCGCGCGGCGTGCTGCTGCCGAAGCACCGCGCCGACCTGGTCCACACCGCGGTCACGGTCGAGCGGATGCGCGAGGGAGCCATCGAGTCCCTGCGGGTGCCCACCAACCCGCTCGACGTGCTGGCCCAGCAGGTGGTCGCGGCGACGGCCCTGCAGGAGTGGGACGCCGACGAGCTGTTCTCGCTGTGCCGGCGCGCGGCGCCGTACACCTCGCTGCCGCGCAGCGCCTTCGACGCGACGCTCGACCTGCTCTCGGGGCGCTACCCCAGCGACGAGTTCGCCGAGCTCCGTCCGCGCATCGTCTGGGACCGCGTCAGCGGCAGCGTCAACGGCAGGCCAGGCGCCCAGCGGCTGGCGGTGACCAGTGGCGGCACGATCCCCGACCGCGGGCTGTTCGGGGTCTTCCTGGTCGGCACTGAGTCAAGAGCAGGAGGGGGCGCCCGGGTCGGGGAGCTCGACGAGGAGATGGTCTACGAGTCGCGGGTGGGCGACGTCTTCGCGCTGGGCGCCTCGAGCTGGCGCATCGAGGACATCACCCACGACCGGGTGCTCGTCTCGCCCGCGCCCGGCGTGCCCGGGCGACTGCCCTTCTGGAAGGGCGACCAGCTCGGTCGGCCCGCGGAGCTCGGCGCGGCGATCGGCTCCTTCACCCGTGAGCTGGCGGCGCTCGACCGCGAGCAGGCCCTCGAGCGCTGCCGCGTGGCGGGTCTCGACGACTGGGCGGCGACCAACCTCGTGGAGTTCATCGAGGAGCAGCGGGTGGCCACGCGGACGCTCCCCACCGACCGCACCCTGCTCGTCGAGCGGTTCCGCGACGAGCTGGGCGACTGGCGCGTGGTGCTGCACTCGCCGTACGGCGCGCAGGTGCACGCGCCGTGGGCGCTCGCGGTGGGTGCCCGGCTGGCCGAGCGCTACGGCATCGACGCCCAGGCGCTGCCCTCCGACGACGGCATCGTGCTACGCATCCCGGAGACCGACCAGGACCCGCCCGGCGCGGAGGTGTTCGCGCTCGAGCCCGACGAGGTCGACGACCTGGTCACCACCGAGGTGGGTGGCTCGGCGCTGTTCGCCAGCCGGTTCCGGGAGTGCGCGGCGCGAGCCTTGCTGCTCCCCCGCCGCAACCCGGGGCGCCGATCGCCGCTGTGGCAGCAGCGGCAGCGCGCCGCCCAGCTGCTGAGCGTCGCCTCGAAGTACCCGTCGTTCCCCATCGTCTTGGAGGCCGTGCGCGAGGTGCTGCAGGACGTCTACGACGTGCCGGCCCTGTCGTCACTGATGCGCGACCTGTCCTCGCGCCGGATCACGATGGTCGAGGTGGCGACCGAGCAGCCCTCGCCCTTCGCCCGGTCGCTGCTCTTCGGCTACGTCGCGGCCTTCATGTACGAGGGCGACAACCCGCTGGCCGAGCGGCGGGCAGCAGCGCTGTCGCTCGACCAGGGGCTGCTCGCCGAGCTCCTCGGCAGGGCCGAGCTGCGCGAGCTGCTCGACCCGGGCGTGCTCGCCGAGCTCGAGGCAGAGCTGCAGCGGCTCACCGACGACCGCAAGGCCCGCGACGCCGAGGGGGTCGCCGACCTGCTGCGCCTGCTCGGCCCGATGACCACCGCGGAGGTCGCGCGCCGCAGCATCGACGACCCGCTGCCGTGGCTGGAGTCGCTGCGCGAGTCCCGCCGCGTCGTCCTCGTGCGGATGGCGGGCGACGAGCGTTGGGCCGGCGTGGAGGACGTCGCCCGGCTGCGTGACGCGCTCGGGGTCCCTGTCCCTCCCGGCACGCCGGACGCCTTCACCGAGTCCGTCGACGACCCGCTCGCTGACCTGGTGGCGCGCTACGCCCGCACCCGCGGCCCCTTCACGACGCCCGACGTCGCCGCCCACCTCGGGCTGGGTCCGGCCGTGGTCGCGCACACCCTCGGCCGACTCGCTGCGCAGGGCCGGGTGCTCGAGGGCGAGTTCCGCCCGACCGGCGCCGGGTCGGAGTGGTGCGACGCCGAGGTGCTCCGGCGGCTGCGGCGACGCAGCCTCGCCGCGCTGCGCAAGGAGATCGAGCCGGTCGAGCAACCCACTCTCGGACGCTTCCTCACCGCGTGGCAGCACGTCGCCACTGATCGCGCCGAGACCGCGACCGCGGCGCCAGGGCGACGACGCGACCGCCCCCGCCTGCGCGGGCCCGACGGCGTCCTGGCGGTCGTCGACCAGCTGGCAGGGTGTGCGCTGCCCGCGAGCGCGGTCGAGTCCCTGGTGCTCCCCAGCCGGGTCGACGACTACACCGGCGCGGACCTCGACGAGCTCATGGCGACCGGCGAGGTGCTGTGGGCCGGTCACGGCACGCTGCCGGGCACCGACGGTTGGGTCTCGCTCCACCTCGCGGACTCCGCGCACCTGACGCTGCCCGACCACGCGGCGTACGACGAGACGCCGGTGCACCGGGCGCTGCTCGAGGCGCTGGAGGGTGGCGGCGCCTACTTCTTCCGTCGCCTGGCCGACGCGGTGGGCGCGCAGGTGGGCACCACGGACGACGGCGTCGTGGAGCAGGCAGTCTGGGACCTCGTCTGGGCGGGACGCGTCACCAACGACACGCTCGCGCCGCTGCGGGCTCTCACCTCGACGGGGCGGTCTGCGCACCGGTCCCGCCGCCCACCGCCCCGAGCCCGCGTCTCCACGCGCGGCCAGCGACCTGGACGCCCGACGCTGCCGGCGCGGACCGGCCCGCCGGGCATGGCGGGGCGCTGGTCCCTGCTGCCCGTGCTCGACCCCGACCCCACCCGGCGCGCTCACGCAGCCGCGGAGGGTCTGCTCGAGCGTCACGGTGTGGTCACGCGGGGCGCGGTGATGGCCGAGCGGGTGCCGGGCGGGTTCGCCGCGGTCTACAAGGTGCTGACGGCGTTCGAGGACTCCGGACGCTGTCGGCGTGGCTACTTCGTCGAGGGCCTGGGGGCCGCGCAGTTCGGGGTCCCTGGCGCGGTGGACCGGCTGCGTTCGTTCTCCCGCGAGGGCAGCACCGCTCCGGCGGACGGCTGGTCCGACCCGTGGTCCGCTCCGGCTGCGCCGACGGGTCCCACCACGGTCGCGCTGGCCGCCACCGACCCCGCCAACCCCTACGGCGCCGCGCTGGCCTGGCCGGACCGCGCCGGGGAGGAGGGTGCGTCCGGCCACCGGCCGGGACGCAAGGCAGGGGCCGTCGTCGTGCTGGTCGACGGGTCGCCCGTGCTCTACGTCGAACGCGGAGGACGCACGCTGCTGACGTTCACCGACGACGTCGAGCCGCTCGGCTCCGCCGCTCGGGAGCTCGCCGACGCCGTACGCCGTGGCGCGCTGGGTCGGCTGCAGGTCGAGCGCGCCGACGGCGAGCACATCCTGGGCAGGCGCGACCCGTTGCGCGAGGCGCTGCAGGGTGCCGGCTTCGTGGTCACGCCGCGGGGGCTGAGGCTGCGTGGCTGACACCCCACGACGCCGCTCGCTGCGCTCACGCCGCCGCAGGGGCTCCGATGCCTGAGGGCGACACCGTCTGGCGCACGGCCCGTCACCTCGACCAGGCACTGAGCGGGCAGCCGCTGACCGGGTGCGACATCCGGGTGCCGGCGTACGCCACCGTCGACCTGAGCGGCCAGGTCGTGCAGGAGACCGTGAGCCGCGGCAAGCACCTGCTCACCCGTATCGGCGCCGACCACACCCTGCACACCCACCTGAAGATGGAGGGCTCCTGGCACCTCTACCGCCGGGGCTCTCGGTGGCGGCGCCCGGAGCACCAGGCGCGTGCCGTGCTGCGCACCGAGGTGTGGACGGCCGTCGGGTTCTCGCTCGGCATCACCGAGGTAGTGGCCCGCGACGAGGAGCCGTCCGTCGTCGGGCACCTCGGACCCGACCTGCTCGGGCCCGACTGGGACGAGGCGGAGGCGCTGCGGCGGCTGGCGGCCGAGCCCGACCGACCCGTCGGTGAGGCGATCCTCGACCAGCGGAACCTTGCAGGTGTCGGCAACATGTACAAGTCCGAGCTGTGCTTCGTGCAGGGCGTCCACCCGCTGACGCCGGTGGGCGCGGTCGACCTGCCCCGCATGGTCAGGCGGGCGAAGTCGGTGCTGGAGGCGAACAAGCAGCGCGTGGAGCAGACCACCACCGGCGACCTGCGCCGAGGTCGGCGGCTGTGGGTCTACCGCCGGGAGGGCCAGCCCTGCCGGCGGTGCGGCACCCGCATCGAGGTCGCCGACCTGGACGGCCGCCTCACCAACTGGTGCCCCCGCTGCCAGCCTCCGCCGTGAATGGTTTCCCATGTCCTGTCGCGAAACTGTGACTCCCCGCGAGATGCATCACGCGGGGAGCGTGGGTTCTTGGAGGGAAGTGTCGCGGGGTCTCGACAGGCTCGACCGGCGGACGTACGGCAGGGTCTCGACAGGCTCGACCGGCGGACGTACGGCGGGGTCTCGACAGGCTCGACCGCCGGACGTACGGCGGGTCTCGACAGGCTCGACCGGCGGGAAGTCTCGACAGGCTCGACCGGCGGACGTACGGCGGGGTCTCGACAGGCTCGACCGCCGGGGAAGTCTCGACAGGCTCGACCGCCGGAGTGGGCTCGACCGGCGGGCGTACGGCGGGGTCTCGACAGGCTCGACAGGCTCGACCGCCGGAGTGGGCTCGACCGGCGGACGGGCGAGGGCTCGGCCGCCGTGGCGGTCAGGCGGCGGAGGCGACCACGTCGCCCGGCGAGGTGTCGGTGTCCACGACGGGAGGCAGGTCGGCCTCGACCGGCGTGAGCGCCTCGATCTGCATGCCGAGCCTGGCCTCCTCGAGGGCCACCGCGTCGGCGACCTCGGAGAGGATCTCGGAGAGCGGCGCATCGAGGGCGGCGCAGATGGAGGCCAGCAGCTCGCTGGAGGCCTCCTTGTGGCCCCGCTCGATCTCACTCATGTAGCCCAGGCTGACGGAGGCGTCGGCGCACAGGTCGCGCAGGCTGCGACCCTGCTCCACGCGACGGCTGCGAAGCACCTCACCGAGCAGGCGACGGAAGACAACCATGGTCACGCCTCCTGGTGGTCGGGCCGCGGGCCGCGGCGCTTCTGAGTGTCCAACGCTACTCCCCGTGGCCAACATTCCGTTCGGCGATTCCCTCGACTGTCTCGCCCAGCAGATCCATCGCGGCAGAGACCACGGCACGCCGGATCTCCCAGCGCGAGCCCTCGGCGTTGACCTCCTTGACGCGTACGTCGTCGCCGTGGGCGACGCCGACGAAGGCGAGCCCCACGGGCTTGTCCTCCTGGGGCTGCGGACCCGCGACACCGGTCGTGCTCACGCCGATGTCGGCCTTGAGCAGGTCGCGGACTCCTGTCGCCATCTGGGCCGCGCACTCCTCGGAGACCACACCGACGCTGTCCACCGTCGCCTGCTCGACGCCGAGGACGTCGACCTTGACCTCCGTGGCGTAGGAGACGACCCCGCCGAGATAGGTGTGGGAAGCGCCGGGGATCGCCGAGATGAGTGCCCCGAGCTCGCCACCGGTCAGCGACTCGGCGGTCGCGAGCTTGATGCCGCGTGAACCGAGGTCCCCGACCAGACTTTCCGTCGTCGCCATGCCCGCGATCGTAGGCGACCCCTCCGACCGCTCCGTGCCCGCCACCAGCGGCTGAGTAGCGTCGCGGCATGGCAGGTGCGATCGAGGACTACGCGCTCATCGGCGACATGCACACCGCCGCGCTCGTGCACCGGGGCGGCTCCGTCGACTGGCTCTGCCTGCCGCGCTTCGACTCCCCGGCGCTCTTCGCCGCGATCCTCGGCACGGCCGAGCACGGCCGCTGGCTCATCGCGCCCGCGGACCCGGACGCCCGAGCCACCCGGCGCTACCTCGAGGGCACCGCCGTGCTGGAGACCGTGTGGACGACCTCCACCGGCCGCGTCAGGGTCCTCGACCTGATGCCGGTCGGCGACGGTCGCGCCGACGTCGTACGCCGTGTGGAGGGCCTTGAAGGCACGGTGACGATGCAGCAGGAGTGGGTCGCGCGCCCGGGGTACGGCGCGATCGTGCCGTGGGTGACCCGGCCGACGACCGACACGCTGCAGGCCGTGGCGGGCCCGGACAGGTTCGTGCTGCGCGGCCCCCAGCTGCCGCGGGCCGAGGGGCCGCACCACGTGGGCACCTTCGAGGTCGGCCCCGGCCACGTCGCGACGTACACCCTCACCTGGAGCCCGTCGTACGAGGCGCCGCCGGAGCCGCTGGACGTCGACGCGCGGCTGCAGCACACCGTCGAGGAGAGCCGCGACTGGCTGGCACGGGGCTGCCAGTACCGCGGACCGCACCGTGAGCTCGTCGAGCGCTCGCTGCTCACGCTGCGTCAGCTGACGCACCGGGCCACTGGCGGCATCGTGGCCGCACCGACGACCAGCCTGCCCGAGGACCTCGGGGGCCAGCGCAACTGGGACTACCGCTACTGCTGGCTGCGCGACGCCTCGCTGACCCTGATCGCGCTGCACCGCGCCGGCTTCGGCGACGAGGGCCTGCTCTGGCGCGACTGGCTGCTGCGCGCCGTCGCCGGCGACCCTCGAGCGATCCAGATCATGTACACCGTCGACGGCGGGCGTGACCTGTGGGAGCGGGAGCTCCCACACCTTCCCGGGTACGCCGACTCGCGGCCCGTGCGCATCGGCAACGCGGCGTCCGGCCAGCACCAGGCCGACGTCCTGGGCGAGGTCATGGTGGCCCTCGACCTCATCCGCGAGACCGCCGAGGCACGGCTCGAACCGGGTGCCCCGACGACCGAGGGCGCGACCGCCTGGCCGCTGCTGCGCACGATGCTCTGCGGGCTCGAGGACACCTGGGCCGAACCCGACCACGGCATCTGGGAGATCCGCGGCCCCGAGCAGCACTTCACCCACTCCCGGGTGCTCTCGTGGGCGGCCTTCGACCGCGGGGTGCGCGCGGTGGAGCGGCACGGGCTCGAGGGCCCCGTCGAGCGGTGGCGCGAGATCCGCGACCGCATCCACGAGGAGGTGCTGAGCCGCGGTGTTGACCCGGTGCGCGGCTGCTTCGTGCAGCACTACGGCACCGACGAGGTGGACGCCTCACTGCTGGTGCTGCCGGTCCTCGGCTTCGTCCCCGGTGACCACCCCGCCATGCTGCGCACCCTCGAGGCGATCGAGGAGGACCTCCTCGTGGACGGCCTCGCGCTGCGCTACCGCACCAGCACGGGCGTCGACGGGCTCCGTGGGGACGAGAACACCTTCGTGGCGTGCTCCTTCTGGCTCGTCTCCGCCTACGTCGCGGCCGGCCGCCGACAGGACGCTGAGCGGCTCTTCGAGCGCCTGGCGGGGATGGCCAACGACCTGGGCCTCTACGCCGAGGAGCTCGATCCGCGCACGGGCGCGCACCTGGGCAACTTCCCGCAGGCGCTGTCGCACCTGGCTCTCGTCGACGCCGCGCTCGACCTGGCAGGCGCCCACGACGACCCGCCGCGGGACTAGGCAGGCGGCGTCAGGCCCCCGGTGGTCCGCAGCTGGGCGCGTCGCGCCTTGACGGTGTCGATCACGTAGTCGACCCCGGTCGCGACGGTGAGGACGACGGCCACGGCCATGGCCGCCACGCCCACGCCCCACAGGAACTCCCCGATCGGCTGCCAGAAGCCGGTGAGCAGCAGCAGCGGCGCAATGAGCAGCCCCAGCGCGAGGGTCTGGGTGACGGTCTTGAGCTTGCCGCCCCGCCCCGCGGGCATGACGACCCCCTTGCGGATGAGCCAGACGCGCATCAGCGTGATGCCCCACTCGCGGACCAGCACGACGATCGTGACCCACCACCAGACCTCGCCGATGATGCTGAGCCCCACGAACGCCATGCCCGTCAGCGCCTTGTCGGCGATGGGGTCGGCGATCTTGCCGAAGTCGGTCTCCAGGTCGTGCTTGCGGGCCAGGTCACCGTCGACCTTGTCGGTGACCATCGCCAGCAGGAAGAGGGCGTAGGCGACCCAGCGCCAGCCCACTGACTCCCCGCCGTCGACGAGCAGCGCGTAGCCGAAGAACGGCACCATCAGGATGCGCAGCGTGGTGAGCGCGTTGGGCACGTTCCAGTTGCTCGCCGTACGGGGCCCGGTGGCGGCCGGCGGTCCACTCACAGGCTGTCCGTCGCTCATGGTCGCCCCGCCAGGGACAGCTCGCGGGGAGCCCGTGCGGTCGGCGGCAACGGCTGGGCGACCAGGTCGACCCCGTCGCTGGCCACGACCACGGCACGTACGACGTCACCGGGTGCCAGCTCTTGCAGGGGTGCGTGGTCGGTCACCACCGTGATCCCGTCCACCTCGGGGCCCTGGTGGGCCGATCGCCCCTCGACGACCGGTCCGTCCTCGTCGGCGGTCCGCTCGACGAGCACCGCGACCTCCTCGCCGACGCGGTCCTCGGCGCGCTGTGCGGTCAGCTCCTCCACCAGGCTCGTCAGGTGCTGCACCCGAGCCTCGATCTCAGCCGCGTCGAGCTTGCCGTCGTAGGTCTCGGCCTCGGTGCCGTCCTCGTCGGAGTAGCCGAAGACGCCCACGAAGTCGAGCCTGGCCTCGGTCACGAAGCCGCACAAGGTCTCGAAGTCCGTCTCGCTCTCCCCGGGGAAGCCCACGATGAAGTTGGACCGGACGCCGGCCGACGGCGCGCGGGAGCGCACCTGCTCGAGCAGCCCGAGGAAGCTGTCGGCGTCGCCGAATCGCCGCATCCTGCGGAGCAGCGGCCCGGACGCGTGCTGGAAGGAGAGGTCGAAGTAGTCGGCCACCCCCTCCGTGGCCACGATCGCGTCGAGCAGGCTCGGCCGGGTCTCGGCGGGCTGCAGGTAGGACACCCGCACCCGCTCGACGCCGTCGATCGACGCCAGCTCGGGCAGCAGCGTCTCGAGGAGCGTCAGGTCGCCGAGGTCCTTGCCGTACGACGTGGAGTTCTCGCTGACCAGGAACAGCTCGCGCACGCCCTGCTCGGCGAGCCAGCGCCCCTCCCCGACCACGTCGGAGGGTCGGCGGGACACGAAGGAGCCACGGAAGCTGGGGATCGCGCAGAAGGCGCACCGCCGGTCGCACCCGCTGGCCAGCTTGAGCGGAGCCATCGGCCCCTCCCCCAGGCGACGGCGTACGGCGCGGGGTCCGCTGGCCGGAGCCGTGCCGGCAGGCAGATCAGGGGCCGAGACCGTGTGACCGGGCACGACCACCTGCGTGCTCGCGGACGCGCGGTCCGACGGGGAGATCGGGAGCAGCCGTCGGCGGTCGGTGGGAACGTGCGGCACGGGCGCAGCCCCGGCGAGAACGTCACGCACGCGGTCGGCGATCTGCGGGTAGTGGTCGAACCCGAGCACTGCGTCGGCCTCGGGGAGCGACTCGGCCAGGTCCTTGCCGTAGCGCTCGGCGAGGCACCCCACGGCCACCACAGCCTGCGCCCTGCCCTCGTCCTTGAGGTCGGAGGCGGCCAGGATCGTGTCGACGGAGTCCTTCTTGGCGACGTCGACGAATCCGCAGGTGTTGACCAGCACCGCGTCTGCGTCCTCGGGATCCGCGACGAGGGTGAACCCGCCGGCCTCCAGGCGTCCCGCCAGCTCCTCGGAGTCCACGTCGTTGCGGGCACAGCCGAGGGAGACGAGGGCGACCGTGGTCGCGTCGCCGGGGAGGTGGGGTGCGTGCGTCATACCTCCACGAGTATGACCGCTCAGCGCAGGTTCTCCGGCCTCAGGGCGACGTGGGCGGTCGACGATCGGCGGTCGAACCGGATGAAACCCGCCTGTTCGGCCGATTCCTCCGTGTCGAAGTACACATCGGCGGCCACCCGGGAGTAGAAGCGTGCGGTGCGTGGATAGAACAGCATCGTCGACAGCTGACCCTTGATGGCGTAGCCCACCGGGATGCTGTTGTCGACCGGCGCGTACGCCGAGCCGGGGCCGTAGGGACGCGGTACGCCGTCGCTGACCACGAGATCGGCTGCGGGCTCGTCCTCGTCCTCGTCCGCGGCCTCGAGCACGGGTTCGGGTTCCTGCGTCGCCTCAGACCAGGCGGTGGGCAGGCTCCACGACGGCGCCGGGGGCTCTGCCTCGTGCTCTACCTCGGGTTCCTGCGTCGGCTCCGACCACGAGCTGGGCGCGCCCCAAGACGTGTGTACCCGCTCTGTCTCGTCCTCGGTCTCCGGCTCAGCCTCTGGCTCCGTCTCCGCCTCGCCCTCTGCCTCGACCTCGGCGTCAGCCTCTGCCTCACCCTCCGACTCGGGTTCCTGCGTCCGCTCCGACCACGAGCTGGGCGCGCTCCAGGACGGCGCTTCCGGCTCCGTCTCCGTCTCGCCCTCCGACTCGGATTCCTGCATCCGCTCCGCCGACGAGCTGGGCGCGCTCCAGGACGGGGCAACCGGCTCGGCTTCCCCCTCGACCTCGGCCTCCGCTTCGACCTCGACGCTGGCGTCCGCGTCGGCGTCGGGGTCTGCCTCGGTCTCCGGCACCTCCGTCCGCTCGGACCAGCGAGAGGCGGCACTCCAGGTCGCTTCGAACTCCTGCGCGGGTTCGGAAGAGCCGTCTTCAGACTCGGTTGTCGCCACCACGTCTTCGCCGTAGGGCGCTTGGTCATCCCAAGGACTCGGGGCGCTCGTCCCCGACAGGTCACCGTCCGCCTGCTGCTCCCACGAGGTCTCCACCTCGATGTCGGCTTCCGACTCGACGTTGGTACCAAGGGTGGCTTGGTCGACATGCAGGACTGCGTCCGTCACATCCTCGGGGTCGGGCGTCAGGGCCGCGTCGTCGTCCGCCGGGTCCGATACGGCATCCGGCCATCCGAGCGCAGTCGCTTTGTTGCCGTCCTCGTCGACGACAGCGTAGGAGGCCACGTCGTCGTCCGAGATGGAGTCCTCCGGCGGCGCCGCAACGACCGTGGCGTCGTCCGCGGCGGCCAGGTCGGGCACCGGGACGACGTCATCGGGGGCTTCCGCCCGCTCGTCTGGCCAGCCCACGACTTCATCAGCCTGCTGCTCGTCGCCGTCGCTCCACTCCGACTCGGACCCCGACTCGGACTCCGACTCGGACTCCGACTCGGACTCCGGCTCGGCAGTCGCTGCGGCTTCGGAGTCCGGCATTTCTGTGCGCTCGACCGCCGGGTCGGAGTCGCCGGAGGAAGGTAGCTCCTCCACCTGGTCCACCGGCTCGACGAGCGAGGGCTCGGAGGCCGCCTCCTGCGCCACGGGCGGCGAGGTGGCGACGGCTGCCGAAGCAACTTCGGCCGCGGCTGCGTTGAGCCCGGGGCGCGGTGGGCTTGCGACGTCAGCCGAGTCGCCGTGATGGTCCCCACGGCGCTTGCGTCGGAACGAGCGCGCCAAAGCGCCGAGACCTCCACGGCCCACGTGCTGGGGCGCGGGCACCGGCGCCGGCGTTGGCTCGAGCGGCTGCGCGGGCTCCGGCTCGGTCACCGCCGCCGGATCAGTCACTGCCTCGGGCTCGGGGACCGCCTCCGGCTCCGCTCGGGCTCACCTCCCCCTCGGCTCGGCCACCGCCTCCGGCTCGGCTCGGCCACCACCTCCGGCTCCGGCTCGGCCGGCTCGGGCTCCGGCTCAGCCACCGCCTCGTCAGGCTCGGGCTCGGCCACCACCTCCACGTCGGGCTCGGGCTCGGCCACCGCCTCCACGTCGGGCTCGGGCTCGGCCACCACCTCCACGTCGGGCTCGGGCTCGGCCACCGCCTCCGGCTCCGGCTCGGGCTCGGCCACCGCCTCCACGTCAGGCTCGGGCCCGGCCACCACCTCCACGTCGGGCTCGGGCCCGGCCACCGCCTCCACGTCAGGCTCGGGCTCGGCCACCGCCTCCGGCTCCACGTCGGGCTCGGGCCCGGCCACCTCCTCCGGCTCCACGTCGGGCTCGGGCTCGGCCACCACCTCGCCTTCGGCCATCGCCTCCGGCTCCGGCGCGGGCTCCAGCTCGATCACGGCTGCCGGCTCAATCGCCGCTTCCGGCTCGGCCACGGCCTCGACGTCGGGCTCGGGCTCGGACATCGCCTCGCCTTCGGTCATCGCCTCCCGCTCGGCCCCCGCCTCCGACTCCGCCTCGAGCTCAGCCGCCGCCTCCGGCTCAGCCGCCGCCTCCGGCTCAGCCGCCGCCTCCGGCTCAGCCGCCGCCTCCGGCTCAGCCGCCGCCTCCGGCTCGGTTGACGCTCCCTCCTCCGACTCGGTCAGTGCCTCCGACTCCAACGCGGACTCCGGCTCGACCAGCGCTTCCGGCTCGACCAGCGCTTCCTGCTCGGCTACCTCCTCCGGCTCAGACACCGCCTCGGACACGTCCTCAGGCTGGGGCTCCACCGCCAGCACTGCCTCGGACTGCGGTCCCGCCTCGAACCTGGTTTCGGGCTCGGCCTCGAGCTCCGGCTGCTGCATGCCGTCGACAAGCTCGTGACCGGCCTCGCCGACCTCCCCGGCATCGACCGGTCCAGCATCGCGGGTCGGCTCGTAGGTCGCAGGCGCATCCGGCTCGGACTGAGCAGGCTGGGATGCCAGAGGCTCAGCACCCCCCGGGGCGGAGGGCTCCAGCTGCTCTGCCGCCAGGTCATCGCTCTCCTGCTCGACACGCAGCTCCGGTGACGGTGCATCATCGTCGTCGGAACCCTCAGCGAGCTCCTCGTCGTCCGCCGCGCCCTCCCGTGCGAACATCGACCCGGCCTCGAGCTCGCTCTCGAGCTCGCTGGACACAACAAGGGTGTCGGAACTCGCCAGTGGCTCAGGATCCTCGAGCGGCTCCAGCTCGGCATCTGGGGACGGCAAGCGAGACTGGTGATCGGCGCTCTGCCCCCACACCGGGTCCGGCTCGGGCTCGAGGTCGGCCAGCTGCGACACGTCAGGCTCCGGCTCAGGCTCCGGCTCAGTGACGGTCTCAGGAGTCGCGCCAGCATGGGAGTCCGGGCGGCGTTCGAACCAGCGGTCGTGGTCGTGCTGCGCCTCCGGAGCAGCCTCGTCAGTGATGGCGTCGTCTGCGGTCGCCCACGGCGCCTCGGGCTCGGTGGGTGCGTCCACCGAGGGCTCGGTGAGGTCGAAGACCCCTGGGACAGTGTGCGGCTCGGGCTGAGCGTCCGGCTCGGTCTCGCCCGCGGACTCAGCGCTGACCACCGAGTCGGCTTCGGCTGCCGGGTCCCCCTCTACCTCTATGTCGGCGTCGGCCTGCGACTCGGTGCTCCCCTTGGCTGCGGACTCGGCCTCCGGGGCAGCCCGGCGCTGACACTCGCCACGCGACCCCGTCCCAACGCCGACGCACAGGGGGCTCCACCACAACCGGCGGCTCGGCATCGGCCTCGATGTCGTGGTGCTGCTCGGCGAGGATGCCGTTGACCTCGGCCTGCAGCGCGTCGGTGGACCTGTGCTCTGCGGGCTCATCGGCCCACGGCGCAGCTGTCACCAGGGACGCCGCCGGCTCTGCGGCCACCTCTGTCGTGTCCGGCGCGTCGTGGTGCTCCTTCAGCAGCTCACTGCGGCGCTTGCGTCGGAAGGGCGCGCCAGCGCGCCGCCGCCGAGGTCGCCGAAGCGCTGGGGCTCGCTCGGTCCGTTGGGCGCGTGGTACGCCGGAGGCTCTGGGACCGCTCGGGACTCCTCGGGCGGCGGGAACGGCCCGGCACCCGGTTCCTCGGCCGCATCCTCCGGCTCGGCCTCGTCGGGCTCGGTGAAGATTCGCTCACGGTGGCCTGTTCGTCGACCGCGACGGCGAGTTCGTCCGCCGGTGACTCCTCCGAGACCGAGGCGTAGGCAACGGCCGCTCGAGTCCACTCGTGCCGCGGCTCCTCGGCCCCGCCCGCCGAAGACGGAAAGACCGGGTCCTCGTCCCTGGGTTCGAACGCCGGGAAGGGCGACTCGTTCTCCGTCGCGGTCTCGGGGGCGGCGGGCGGCTCCACGTCGTACGCCGGGAAGGGCGACGCAACGGGTTCGGACGCCTCGGACGCGGGGAACGGCGACCCCTGCTGGTAGGCCGGGAACGGGGACGACTCCGCCGCACCTGCGTCACCGTCAGGCCCAGCCTCCCCCGGGGGCGGCCAGGCGCCGGCAGTGTCCTCCTCGGGCTCCGACCGGCGGTCGGCAGCGAAGAGGTCGCCGTCGTCGGGCCGCGACGGCTCCCAGGCTCCCCCTTCCTCACGGTCCCGGGCGAACAGGTCGTCGTCCGTCGCCGGATGGCCCGTCGGGTCGCTCTCCGGGTCGCCGGCAGCCGCGACACCCGGACGCGTCAGCAGTCTCGCCGGCCGCCACCTCGTGACCGGCAGCGGCCTCCTCGGCCCAGGTCCGCCAGTTGCTCGCCGCCTCCTCCCACTCGTCGGAGGGTTCGCGCTTGGCTGCAGGGCGCTGCGAGACCCGGGCGGCCCTCGACCACTGCTCCTCCTGCTCCCAGGGGGCCGGGTCGTCGGCACCTTCCAGCACGGGGAACGGCGACTGCACGACGGACTCGGTCTGCGGCGCCTCGGTCGTCTCTTCGTCGGGCGTCTCGTCGGCCTCGGGGGCCACCGCCTCGGGCTCGGCCGGCACCTCTTCCCACCGGTCGAAGTTGACGCGGCGCACGGTCGCGGCCACCGAGGTCACCAGGCCCAGGACGAAGGACAGCCCGAGCCACAGCACCATGTGCTGCGCCAGCCACATCATGGCGTCGCTCCGGCCCGCTCGGGCTGCTCGACCGGCCTGGGGTCCGGCTCCGACACGAGTGAGGGATCGTCAGCGGTGCGGCGCACGACGAGCCGCACGAGCAGCAGGCCGAGCCCGGCGCCGAGCGCGAACGCGACAAGGGTGAAGACGTAGAGCTCGAGGTACCACAGCCACATCGCCCCTCACCCCTCTGCCAACGTGATGGAGCCGCGCTGGTTGCTGGCTCGGGCGGAACGGCTGTCGCCCTCGGCGACCGGGTACTGCGCGCCGTAGCCCCGCGGGGTGAGCCGCTCCTCGGGAGTGCCGGCGCGGCGCATCACCTCGATCATCGCGCGCGCCCTCAGCAGGGTGAGGGTGGACCCGTCGCTCGTGCTGGGGTCGGTGTGGCCGCCGACGTAGACCTCGGCCGAGCCGCACGCGGAGACCAGCTTCGCGGCCGCCACCACCATCCGCTGCCCCGACGCCGTCAGACGCGCGGACTCGCCCGAGAAGGGGATCCGCTGCTTGTCGGTCACCTGGTCGAGCTTGCGGCCCAGGTCGTTGCAGGCCTGGGCCTCCTTCTTGGAGGAGTAGACCTCCTCGGTCACCACGTCGGAGACGCCGTCGACCTCGGCCACGACGCGCGCCACCTGGGCGGCGTCCACCCTCGTCGGCACCATCGCGGTGACGAACGGTCCGTCGGCCTGCAGTCGCACGTCCTTGAGCCGGTCCGCCTCGAGGGCGACCGTCGCATCGGCGACGAGGCTGTCCTCGGCGGCCGGACCGGCCAGGAACCCGGCTGCACCGGCCATCAGGGCGGGCACGAGCAGCCCGGCGACCAGCAGCTTGCCGCTGGGCGGGCGGCGCACGGTGTGCTTCGTGGTGACCTTCCGCATGGCAGCGTCGGGCGCGGTGCCGGTCGACTCCTCGACCGACTCCTGGGCTCGCTCCATCGGCTGCTCCTGAGGACGACGTCCGTCGACGACGGTCCGTCGAAAATACCGCGGCGTCGTGGCGCGTGTGGCAAAAGTGGCGAGACCGCGCACGCATGCGCGGTCTCGTCAGAACGGAGGTCCGTCAGTCGGCCGAATCCGGCGTGAACGTCGTCGTCGCGGGCGTGCCCTCGGTGCCGAGGAACCCTTCGTCCTGACCGTCGACGCGCACGCTCACGGCGCCGCCGTCGTCGCTGGTCACAGTGACCGGCGGCACCACCCGCAGCCGTTTCACCTCGCCGATCACCAGCTCGCCGTCGTGCACGAGGTTGCCGTCGCCGTCGCGCACCTGGACGTCGGCATCGCCGTTGACGGCGCTGAGGATCGTCGTCACCGGCTGCGGACCCGAGGCCGGCTCGGGGTCGCCGTAGTAGCTGCTCAGCCCGGCAGACCCGTCCAGGACCGGCGGCGGCTCCTCCAGCACCTCACCACCGTCGCCGGCGAAGAGCCGCACCGCGGCCCAGATCAGCACGAGCACCAGCACCGCCGCCACGAGCCCGGTCCAGTTCGGGCCGCCGTACGGGCGCGCCATCTGGCCGCCCATGCCGGTGGCCAGCTCCGCCTCGAACACCTTGCGCGCGTTGACCGGCGCGTGGGCGTAGCGGGCCTCGTAGATCTCCAGCAGCGGCACGGGGTCCTTGCCCAGCACCCGCGACAGGGTGCGGATGTGCCCACGCGCGTAGAAGTCGCCGCCGCACGGGGTGAAGTCGTCGACCTCGATCGACTCGATGACGTGGGGCCGGATGCGCGTGCGGTCGGCGAGCTCGTCGACGCTCAGCCCGATCCGGGTGCGCGAGGCGGCGAGCTCGGGCCCGATCGCGGGGTCGTACGCCGGTTCGGGCTGGTAGTTGTCGATGACGAGAGGCCCGACGGGGTCGCCGAGCTTGGCGATCGCCCGGACCCGGGAGTCGGTGCGCCCTCCGACGGGGTTCATCGCCTCGCGCATGCTGTTGACGGCGTCGTGCGCCCGGGTGCTGCGCGGGGGGTCGTCGATACGGAGGGTCACGCTCTCCTCGGGCGGGGTCACCCGGAGCGGGATCGCGCGGGCCTCGACCGGCTGCGGGACGTCGACACGCTGAGCCGGAAGCTCGTGAGCGAACGCGTCGACCAAGGGCTCGGCGTCCTCGTCGTCGATCCCTGCCTCGGCCCCCGGTGCCTCCTCGAGGTCCTCTGCAGGGGTCGCGCTCCTGCGGAGCCAGCGTCGCCGGGGACGAGCGGCCGCCTCGGGAGTGGGCTCCTCCTCCGTGGCCGCCTCGGCTTCTACGTCGACATCGGCGTCGTCGACCTCGTGGTCGATGACGGAGGCCGACGGCTGCTCGTCAGGTGCGGTCGCCTCGATGGCGGTCTCGACGTCGGTCTCATCGTCGGCTGCGACCTCGACGGCCGCCTCGCTCCGGGCCTTCCTCGAGGGCTCGATCAGAGTGACGACCTCGGCGCGACCGTGGGAGAGGGTCGCGATGCGGTCGCTGAGCTCGTCGTCGCTGCCGTCGGTGCGGGTGCCCAGACCCAGCGGCACGGCCAGCGAGCCGCCGTAGACCCGGCGGTTGACGTCGGCGTGGCGTCGGGCCCGCCCCTCGAGCCCTTCCACGGTCCGCGCGACGTGCGTGAGCTGCACGACCAGGGACCCGTCGCGGAAGATCCCCCGGCGGGGCCTGACGACGACCCGCTCGATGGCGTCCCAGGGCAGCCCCCGCCACGTCGTGGCGAGGCGGATGCGCACCCCCATCTCGTCGGCGACCAGCAGCGGGCTGCGGGCGTCGAGCAGGCTGTGCAGGAACACCGCACCGAGCAGGCCCAGGGCTCCGCAGAGGATCCAGTCGACGACGTTGCCGCTCTCCGCCGCCCGCCACAGGTAGGCGATCGCGATCGCCGAGGCAGCCGCGCCGAGCAGGGCGGAGACGACGGCGTTGCGCCGCACCTCGACCTGCACGGGCTCGTGCAGCGTGTCGTCGCCGTGGTCGAAGTCCTGCCCCTCGACCTCGTCCGTCTCGTGCTCCTTCTCGACGGGTTGTGCGCTCATCGGTCGCTCCCGGAGTTCCCTCGTGGTCTCAGTGATGTGGCGTTCACTGCTCTCCCTGCAATGTCGCGATGACCTCGTCGAGGTCGTCGGGCTTGATCAGGACGTCGCGTGCCTTGCTTCCCTCGCTGGGACCGACCACGCCCCGGCTCTCGAGGATGTCCATCAGGCGACCCGCCTTGGCGAAACCGACCCGCAGCTTGCGCTGCAGCATCGACGTCGACCCGAACTGGGTGGACACGACCAGCTCGACGGCTTGCACCACCAGATCCAGATCATCACCGATGTCGTCGTCCAGATCGCGCTTCGACGCGGTCGGGGCGGTGACGTCCTCGCGGTAGGTCGGGGCGAGCTGGTCCTTGCAGTGCTGCACCAGCGCGTGGATCTCGACCTCGGTGACCCACGAGCCCTGCACGCGCACCGGCTTGGAGGCACCCATCGGCAGGAACAGCCCGTCGCCCTGCCCGACCAGCTTCTCCGCGCCCGGCTGGTCGAGGATGACGCGGCTGTCGGCCAGGCTCGAGGTCGCGAACGCCAGCCGCGACGGCACGTTGGCCTTGATGAGGCCCGTCACCACATCGACGCTCGGGCGCTGGGTGGCCAGCACCAGGTGGATGCCGGCCGCCCGCGCGAGCTGGGTGATGCGCACGATCGCGTCCTCGACGTCACGGGGGGCGACCATCATGAGGTCGGCGAGCTCGTCGACCACCACCAGCAGGTAGGGGTACGGCGTGAGCTGGCGCTCGCTGCCCGGCGGCGGCTGCACCTTGCCGGCGCGCACCGCCTTGTTGAAGTCGTCGACGTGACGGAAGCCGAAGTTGGCCAGGTCGTCGTAGCGCATGTCCATCTCGCGCACGACCCACTGCAGTGCCTCGGCGGCCTTCTTGGGGTTGGTGATGATCGGGGTGATCAGGTGCGGGATGCCCTCGTAGGCGTTGAGCTCCACCCGCTTGGGGTCGACCATGATCATGCGGACCTCGTCGGGCGTGGCCCTCATGAGGATCGAGCTGATCATCGAGTTCACGAAGGACGACTTGCCGGAGCCGGTGGCGCCCGCGACCAGCAGGTGGGGCATCTTCGCGAGGTTGGCGACGACGAAGCCGCCCTCGACGTCCTTGCCCAGGCCGACCACCATCGGGTGATGGTCGTTGCGCGCGGTCTGCGAACGCAGGCAGTCGCCGAGGGAGACGATCTCCTTGTCGACGTTGGGGATCTCGATGCCGATGGCGCTCTTGCCCGGGATCGGGCTGAGGATCCGGACGTCGGCGCTGGCGACGGCGTAGGCGATGTTCTTGCCGAGCGCGGTGACCTTCTCGACCTTGACCGCCGGGCCGAGCTCCACCTCGTAGCGGGTGACCGTGGGGCCGCGCGTGTAGCCGGTGACCTGGGCGTCGATGTCGAACTGCTCCAGCACCTGCATCAGCCGGTCGACCACCGCGTCCGAGGCCTTGCTGCGCGCCTTGTGCACGCTGCCGGGCTTGAGCAGCTCGTTGGCCGGCAGCGAGTAGGCGATGTCGCCCGACAGCGACAGCTGCTCGACGCGCGCCGGCAGCGGGGTGTGGGGCGGCGCGACCGTGGGCTCGTCGGGCTTGTCGGCCGCCTCCGGATCGGTCGCCTTGCCCTTGCGCCCGCGTCGCGACTCCTGGTCGGGCAGCACCGGGGAGTCGTACGCCGCATCGCCCTCGGGCTCGAGGTCACCTGCCATCGCGCCGACGCGGCTGCGAGGACGCCGGCGCTGCAGCGGCGGGGTGGCGACCGTGTCCTCGACGTCATCGTCGTCCGTGGGCTGGTGCCGGCCCAGCAGCCGGTCGCGGAGGGCGGCCAGCCGCTCGGGGATGCGGTAGACGGGCGTCGCGGTGACCACGAGCAGGCCGAAGACGGTCAGCATGACGAAGATCGGCACCACCACGAAGACCGAGCGGAGCAGGTCCATCGCCAGGGAGCCGACGACGAAGCCGATCGCACCCCCGGCGTCCATGAGGGCCGCTGTGTCCGACCCCTCGGGGCTGCCGTGGGCGATGTGGACGAGACCGAGGATCCCGAAGACCAGCGCGGACCAGCCGATCACCTGGCGACCCAGCGGGCCTGACGACTCGGGGTTGCGCATCATCGCCGCCCCTGCGCCGACCAGCACCAGGGGCACGAACCACCCGAGCAGTCCCAGCGAGCCGGCGACGACCGTGCGGGTGACCTCGCCGACGTCGCCGGGCAGGCGCCACCACACGCTGGCGGCCACCACCACGGCCAGTGCCATCAGCGCCAGGCCGGCGCCGTCACGGCGGTGCTCGGGGTCGAGCTCACGGGCCGTGCGCCCGACGCGGCGGACGGCCACACCCAGCGCGTGGGCGACGCCGCCCCAGAACGACGACAACGCGTGCCAGATCGCGAGGAAGAGCCGGTAGACGGGGCCCGGCCCGTTGCGCACGGCCCGGGGGGCAGGACGCCTGGCGGTGCTCTTCTTGCTGCCGGACTTGCTGCCGGAGCGCGCACGCGTCGACCCGCTGCGTCCTTGACCGCCGGACGAGCGGCCTCGCGCAGTCGACCCTCCCGTCGTACGACGGGCTGAGCTGCTGCGCGACGCGGGTGGGGAAGACGTACGCGTCGCCATGCTCGGGAGGCTACGGGATCGTCACACCAGTCCCACGGCTCCCACGCCGAGCCTTGTGTCCGACTTGCCCGGGCCGTCGGTTTCCCATGTTCACATGGGAAACCGGCACTTCCCACGCGTTGCAACCCGTGGGATGCGCCAGTTTCGTGTGGTGAGCTGCGGCGGCTCCCGGTCCACGGACCGGTATTCGCGCCGGGCGAGACCTGGGCCGTCGTTACGCTCAGGCGCCGACACACTCAGCAGGAGGCCCCGCCCATGGTCGTCGTGATGACCCCCGACGCCACCGACGAGGACATCACGCGCGTCGTCGACAAGGTCAGCTCGGTGGGCGGCGAGGCGTTCGTCAGCAAGGGCGTGGTGCGCACGATCATCGGCCTCGTCGGCGACATCGACTCCTTCCATGGGCTCAACCTGCGCACGCTGCCCGGCGTCGCCGACGTGCAACGGATCTCCGACCCGTTCAAGCTCGTCAGCCGGCAGCACCATCCCGACCGCAGCACGGTCTGGGTGGGCGAGCGCGGCCGGCAGGTGCCGATCGGCCCCGAGACCTTCACCTTCATCGCCGGCCCCTGCGCCGTCGAGTCGGCCCAGCAGACGCTCGAGGCGGTCGAGATGGCCCGAGCCGCCGGGGCCAGCATGATGCGCGGCGGCGCCTTCAAGCCCCGCACCTCGCCGTACGCCTTCCAGGGCCTCGGCATCCGCGGCCTCGAGATCCTGGTCGACGTCCGGGAGGCCACCGGTCTGCCCATCGTCACCGAGGTGGTCGACGCGCGTGACGTGCGGACCGTGGCCGAGCACGCCGACATGCTGCAGATCGGCACCCGCAACATGGCCAACTTCGGGCTGCTCCAGGCCGTCGGCCAGTCGGGCAAGCCCGTGCTGCTCAAGCGCGGCATGACCGCCACCATCGAGGAGTGGCTGATGGCGGCGGAGTACATCGCCCAGCGCGGCAACCTCGACATCGTGCTGTGCGAGCGGGGCATCCGCACCTTCGAGCCGGCCACTCGCAACACCCTCGACATCAGCGCGGTGCCGGTGGTGCAGGCCAAGAGCCACCTGCCGATCATCGTCGACCCTTCCCACGCCGCCGGGATCAAGGAGCTGGTGGTGCCGCTCTCCCGTGCCGCCGTCGCCGTCGGGGCCGACGGCGTCATCGTCGACGTGCACCCGCACCCCGAGGAGGCGCTGTGCGACGGGCCGCAGGCGCTGCTCGGCAACGAGCTGCGGGCGCTGGCCCAGGCGATGCGCCAGCTGCCTCCGCTGCTGGGTCGCTCCGACGCGGCCGACGCCCGCCGGTAGCGCCCGCTCCCCCGCATGTAAATCGGGGTTACGGTCGCTCAACATTGGGTGTGCCACGTGCGAAGCGACCACACCGCCGCGGAAGTTCGCTGGTCAGTCCCGGAAGTACTCCACACTGACACCGACGACCACTGCGTAGCCGTCACGAGGCGCCCAGGCGACGAGCTCCTCCAGCGAGGCCCGCTGGTCAGATGCGTCGTCACCCACCTGCCGGCTCGCGAGACCACGCAGCTCGTAGCTCAGGGAGGACAGGTCCGCCTCGTCCACGAGCAGCTGCCACGTCTGACCGTCGCTGACCCTGACGTAGCGCTGCGGCGCGAATCGCGCGGCGTCGTACGACGGGACGTCGCGCGGGCCGACGGGCCGCCACCCCTGACGTCGCAGGGCGCCCTCGACCCGGCGATGCGTCGCGACGGTCTCCGGCACGGTCGGTGCTGCGACGACGCCCACGTCGGCAAGCGTGCAGGAGAGATCGAAGTCGTCGTCGATCTTGAAGTTGTGCTGACCCACCTCGCACTGCGGAAATGGCGTGCCGCCGACGGCGGACGATTCCGCGCTCTCGAGCGCGTCGGTCATGGTGCGCCGCACCTCGTCAGACACAACCGGGACGTCGTCCAGCGCACGAGCCTGGGCGGCGACCACCTCGGGGTCACCCTCCTGCGGATGGTCGAGGTCGAGGACGTCGTCCAGCCCGCCTGAGAACGACACGTAGACCCACCCGACGAACGCCATCAGGACCGCAAGGGGCACACCGAGCACCACCAGGACGAGCTTCCACCACCGCATGCGGCAACGGTGCCGTGATCCGCAGTACACGCGCATGAGTCGTCGTACTCAACTCCTGTGAGCGTGACGGGGTGGTCCGCCGGGAAGCCTCTGCGCATGACGCGCCTGAGGTTCTACGCCGACGACCAGGTCCACCGCTCCCGTCAGTACGTCGGGGACTTCCTCCTCGTCCTCTGGATCGTGACGTGGGCGCGGCTGGCCGACACCGTGCACGACTCGACCCTGGCGCTCGCCGGCCCCGGGCGTTCGATCGAGAGCTCAGGCACCGACCTCGCCGCGCGGCTGCGTGACGCCGGCTCTGCGGTCGACGACGCGCCGCTCATCGGCGACACGCTGAGCGCACCGCTCGACGGCGCCGGCGGCGCGGCCGACCAGCTCGCGGCGGCCGGCACCGCGCAGGTCGAAGCCGTCTCGACGCTCGCCTTCTGGCTCGGCCTGAGCGTGGCGCTGATCCCGATCCTGCTGGCGATCGCCGTCTACCTGCCCTTCCGGGTCCGGTTCGTACGCCGCGCCACGGCCGGGCAGCGCTTCGTCGACTCGGCCGACGACCTCGACCTGTTCGCGCTGCGGGCGCTCACCAACCAGCCGTTGCACCGGCTGGCGCGGATCAGCGACGACCCGGCCGGCGCCTGGCGCTCGGGCGACAGTGGCGTCGTACGACGGCTGGCCGAGCTGGAGATGCGCGACGTCGGCCTGCGGCTGCCGACCGGGTGAGGCTGCCCGACTTGCGCGGTGCTGCGGTCGCTTCGCACGTGGCACAACCAATGTTGAGCGACCGTAACCCCGATTTACATTGAAGGCGGCCCCGCCGCCAGCAGGTCGGAGAGCACCTTGGCGGCCCGCTGGGCGTCGTCGGCGGTGACGTCGAGGTGGGTGACCAGGCGCAGCGTGCGCGGCCCCACCGCGGAGACGAGGATCCCTTCCTCGCGGGCGGCGACGATGACCGACGGCGGGTCAGGGTGCGGGATCACGACGATGTTGCTGCCCACGGAGGTCGGGTCGACGCCGCAGGCCTCGGCGAGCAGGCGGGCGTGGGCGTGGTCGTCCGCGAGGCGCTCGAGGTGGTGCTCGAGGGCGTGGAGCCCGGCCGCCGCCAGCACCCCGACCTGCCGCATCCCGCCGCCGAGCCGCTTGCGCCAGACCCGGGCCTCGTCCACCGCTGCCTGCGAGCCGGCCATGAGCGACCCCACCGGGGCACCGAGCCCCTTGCTCAGGCAGACCGCGACCACGTCGGCCGTGGCGCCGAAGCGCGAGAGGCTCACCCCGGTGGCGACGTGTGCGTTCCAGAGCCGGGCGCCGTCGAGGTGTACGGCGACCTGGTGCGCCTCCGCCCACTCCTTGAGTGCGCGCAGCGTGTCCACGTCGGTGACCGCACCGCCGCCGAAGTTGTGGGTGTTCTCGACCGAGATCGCCCGGGTGGGCACGAAGTAGGGGCTGATGTCGGGGCTGAAGAGCTGCTCGATCAGCTCCAGCTCGACCGGGCGGCCGGTCCAGGTGCGCATGGTCAGGCCGGTGATCGCGCCGTGGGCCCCGAGCTCGGCCCGCGCGATGTGCGCGGAGCTCTCGCACAGCACCTCCTCGCCGGGGCCGACCAGCGACCGCACGGCGAGGACGTTGGCCAGCGACCCGGTGGGCGTGAAGACCGCGTCCTCCTTGCCCAGCAGCTCGGCGACGCGCTCCTCGAGGACGCGGACGGTGGGGTCCTCGCCGTAGACGTCGTCGCCGACCTCGGCCGAGGCCATGGCGCGGCGCATCGACTCGGTGGGCCGGGTGACGGTGTCGCTGCGCAGGTCGATGAGGCCCATGTCTCGACCCTACGGTCCGTTCAGCACGCCGCCTGCATGCACCCGACCCCTGGCGTCTGATCAGACGCGAGGCGCCAGATTCGGAGGCAGGCAGGCGCCGGGCGTCTGATCAGACGCCCGCGTCGGTGCCTCAGGCCTCGACCTGGTGCACCTCGCCGAGCATCTCCGCCACCAGGAAGGCCAGCTCGAGGGACTGCACGCGGTTGAGCCGCGGGTCGCACACCGACTCGTAGCGGTGGACGAGGTCCTCCTCGAGCAGGGTCTCGCCGCCGCCGAGGCACTCGGTGACGTTGTCACCGGTGAGCTCGATGTGGAGCCCGCCGGGCCAGGTGCCGAGCTCGCGGTGCACGTCGAAGAAGCCCTGCACCTCGTCCATGACGTCCTCGAAGCGGCGGGTCTTGTAGCCCGAGGATGCCTCGAATGTGTTGCCGTGCATCGGGTCGCACACCCACGCCACCTGCACGCCGGCCGCGGTCACCTTCTCCACCAGCTCGGGCAGGACGTCGCGCACCTTCGACGCCCCCATGCGCGTGATGAAGGTGAGCCGCCCGGCGTCGTTCTGCGGGTTGAGCCGTGCCGCCAGGGCCAGGGCGTCGTCGGCGGAAGCGGACGGGCCGAGCTTGACGCCGACGGGGTTCTGCACCCGGCTGAGCAGCTCCACGTGGGCGCCGTCGAGCTGGCGGGTGCGGTCACCTATCCAGAGGAAGTGGGCCGACACGTCGTACGGCAGCCCGGTGCGGCTGTCCTCCCGTGTGAGGGCGTGCTCGTACTCCAGCACCAGCGCCTCGTGGCTGGAGTGGAAGTCGACGCGGTGGAACTCGTCGGGGTCGGCGCCGATGGCCTTCATGAAGGTCAGCGCACGGTCGATCTCGCCGGCCAGTCGCTCGTAGCGGCGGCCGACAGGAGAAGACCGAACGAAGTCGGTGTTCCAGGTGTGCACCTGGCGGAGGTCGGCGTAACCACCGGTCACGAAGGCGCGCACGAGGTTGAGCGTCGATGCCGAGGAGTTGTAGACGTCGAGCAGCCGCTGCGGGTCGGGCACCCGCGACTCGGGGGTGAAGTCGAAGCCGTTGACCGCGTCGCCCCGGTACGCCGGCAGCGTGACGCCCTCGCGGGTCTCCAGGTCGGAGGATCGGGGCTTGGCGTACTGCCCGGCCAGCCGGCCGACCTTGACCACCGGCACCGAGGCGGCGTAGGTGAGCACCACCGCCATCTGCAGGATCACCCGCAGCTTGGCGCGCACGTTGTCGGCGGTCGCCCCCTCCAGGGTCTCGGCGCAGTCGCCGCCCTGCAGCAGGAACGCGTCACCGCGGGTGACCGCTGCGAGCTTGCCGCGGAGGTCGTCGCACTCCCCCGCGAACACCAACGGGGGCACCGCGCGCAGCCGGTCGACCGCCCGGTCGACCGCGTCGCGGTCGGGGTAGGCGGGTTGCTGGCGCGCACCCAGCGCGTGCAGCTCGTCGAGGGAGGGGAAGTCCACCGGTCAAGGGTACGTCGCAGCGCCTGCGCACCCGGCGTCCACCCATCTTCGCTATGGCCGTGGACCGCTCGGGCTATGCGGCTCGTCCTTTCGGCGGCTCTCGGCGATTGAGCCGGACAATTCGGACACCGTCGCACTAGGTTCGGAGCATGGCAAGGCGAGACGACGTCCGGCGGAACCCGGCGCACACAGGCCGGGGATGGGTGCCTCCGGGTTACGGCGCCTGCGACTGCGAGGGGCACATCGAGGACGTCCTCGAGCTGCGCATCCCGCTGGCGGCCGGTGACGGCGCGGGGACGGACGATGTCGCGGTGTGGGCGCTGCTCACCAGCGGTGGGCTGGCCACGGTGCCGCTCGCCGAGGAGCGGCGTCACCTGACCAACGGCGTCTCGATCGAGCCGCGAGGCCCCTTCCACTGGAAGGTGCTCGCCGGGGAGCGGTTCACGCCCTTCGTCACCGGCGGGGAGCTGACGCTCCTGGAGGACGCCGTCGCCGGGCAGAGCGGCGTCGAGCGGGCGATGTGGATCGGTCGCCAGGGCGCGCTGGTCGTCGGCGCTCCCGGGCTGTGCGCGAACGGCGTCCAGTGCGCGGTCGTGCAGGCGCTGCGCAGTGCCTACGTCCGGCGCTCGCTCACCACGCCGGCGCGCACCGCCTGAGGGCGGCGTCAGCCGAAGAAGACCTCGGCCTCGGCGTACTCCGCCGGGCTCACCAGCTTCAGCTCCCCGGTGCCCTCGATCAGCGGCACCGTCACGATCTCCTTGCCGCGCAGCGCGACCATGACGCCGTACTGGTTGTCGGCGACCGCTGTGATCGCGTGCAGCCCGAAGCGTGTGGCCAGCCACCGGTCGAACGCGGTCGGGGTGCCGCCGCGCTGCACGTGACCGAGCACGACCGCGCGGGCCTCCTTGCCGGTGCGCTGCTCGATCTCCTTGGCGAGCCGGTCGCCGATGCCGCCGAGCCGCACGTGGCCGAAGGCGTCCTTCTCGCCGCTCTGCAAGGTCATGTCGCCACCCTCGACCGGGACGGCGCCCTCGGAGACGACGACGATCGGTGAGAAGTGCTTCTCGAAGCGCTTCTCGACGTAGGCGCACACCTTCTCGATGTCGAAGGGCTTCTCCGGGACCAGCACGATGTTGGCCCCGCCGGCCAGGCCCGCGTGCAGCGCGATCCACCCGGCGTGACGCCCCATGACCTCGACCACGAGCACGCGGTGGTGTGATTCCGCGGTGGTGTGCAGCCGGTCGATGGCCTCCATCGCGATGTTGACTGCGGTGTCGAAGCCGAAGGTGAAGTCGGTGCCCGAGAGGTCGTTGTCGATCGTCTTGGGCACGCCGACGACGTTGACCCCGAGGTCGGCGAGCTTGGTCGCGACGCCCAGGGTGTCCTCCCCGCCGATCGCGACGAGAGCGTCGACGCCGTTCGCGGCGAGGTTGTCCTTGATCCGCTCGACTCCCCCGTCGACCTTGAACGGGTTGGTGCGCGAGGACCGCAGGATCGTGCCGCCGCGCGGGAGGATGCCCCGCACCTGGTCGACGCCCAGCGGGCACGTGAGGTTCTCCAGGGGCCCCGCCCACCCGTCTCGGAAGCCGACGAAGTCGAACCCGTAGACCTCGACCCCCTTGCGTACGACGGCGCGGATCACCGCGTTCAACCCGGGGCAGTCCCCGCCTCCAGTCAGCACACCAACTCGCATGCACCCACCGTAACGGCGCAGGGTTGGAACGATCCAGAGCCGATGCGGTCCGGGCCGTCGTTCGGTCTGATCAGACGCAAGGCGCCGCAACCGGCTCGATCCAGGCGCTCCGGGTCTGATCAGACCTGGGGCCTGGGCGCCCGGACCCGCACTAGGGTCCCCGTCATGACCTTCTCGATCGTCGCCCGCTCCGAGGACGGGGAGTCCTGGGGCGTCGCGGTCGCGTCGAAGTTCCTCGCGGTCGGGTCGGCGGTGCCCGCGGCCCGCGCCGGGGCGGGAGCGGTCGCGACCCAGGCCTGGGCCAACGTCGCCTACAAGGACCGCGCGATCACGCTCCTGGAGCACGACGCCACCGCCGAGGTGACGCTGGCCCTGCTGCTCGAGACCGACGAGGGCCGCGAGCACCGCCAGGTGGGCATCGTGGACGCCCAGGGCAGCGCCGCCACCCACACCGGCAGCGAGTGCCTGCACTGGGCGGGTGGGCGCACCGGCCCCGGCGTCGCCGTCCAGGGCAACATCCTGGTCGGCCCGGAGGTGGTGGAGGCGATGCTCGGCACCTGGGAGCGCAGTGACGGCACCCTCGCGCGTCGGCTGCTGGCCGCACTGCGCGCCGGCGACGCTGCCGGCGGTGACTCCCGCGGCCGGCAGTCCGCGGCGCTGTACGTCGTGCGCGAAGGCGCCGGCTACGACGGCCGCGACGACGTGGCCGTCGACCTCCGTGTCGACGACCACCCCGATCCGTGCGCAGAGCTGGAGCGTCTGGTCGACCTGCACGAGTGGTACCTCGTCGCCCCTGACGAGCAGGACCGGGTCCCACTCGACGACGACCTGCGAGCCGAGCTCGAGAGCTTCGCGCAGGGCCGCGGCTCGGCGTCGTGGGACGCCTGGGTCGGCCAGGAGAACGTCGAGATGCGTGTCGGCGAGGACTGGGTCGACCGCACGCTGCTCGACCTGATCAGGGAGACGGGATCCGCCGTTCCCAGCACCGTGCAGGAGAAGGAGACCGACTCATGAGCGTCCTCGCCATCGACGCCGGCACCACCGGTGTGACCGCACTCGTGGTCACCGCCGACGGCACGATCGCATCCCGCGGCTACCAGGAGTTCGCCCAGCACTTCCCCAAGCCGGGATGGGTGGAGCACTCGCCCGAGGAGATCTGGCAGGCGACCCTGGAGGCCACCAAGGCCTGCGTCGCGTCGTACGACGGCCCCGAGCTCCGAGCGGTCGGCATCACCAACCAGCGCGAGACCGTCGTGCTGTGGGACCGCGAGACGCTCAACGCGCCCCGCCGCGCCATCGTGTGGCAGGACCGCCGCACCGCCGAGGTCTGCAGCCGGCTGCGCGAGGACGGTCACGAGGAACGCATCAGCGAGCTGACCGGGCTGCGCATCGACCCATACTTCTCCGGCACCAAGTACCTCTGGCTCGCCGAGCACGAGGAGCACACCTGGGGGATGGTGGGCGACGGCCGCTACGCCGTCGGCACGGTCGACTCCTACCTGATCGCACGCATGACGCGCGGCACCTGGCACGTCACCGACGTCTCCAACGCCTCACGCACCCTGCTCTTCGACCTGGCCTCCGGCGAGTGGAGCCAGGAGCTGTGCGAGCTCTTCGGTGTGCCGATGGACGCGCTGCCCGAGGTGGTGCCGTCGTGGGGGGAGATCGCGAAGACGGACCCGAAGGTGTTCGCCGGCCTGGAGCTGCCCATCGCGGGCATCGCCGGCGACCAGCAGTCCGCGCTGTTCGGGCAGACCTGCTTCGAGGTGGGCGAGACCAAGTGCACCTACGGCACCGGCTCGTTCATCCTCACCAACACCGGCACCGAGGTCGTGCGCAGCGAGGCCGGGCTGCTGTCGACAGCCGCCTGGAAGTCGCCCGACGGCGACCTCACCTACGCCCTCGAGGGTGCGATCTTCGTGACCGGCGCGGCCGTGCAGTGGCTGCGCGACGGCCTGCAGATCGTCGGGTCGGCGGCGGAGACCGAGGCCATCGCCGCGACGGTCGACTCGACGGACGGCGTCGTGTTCGTGCCCGCGCTCACCGGCATGGGTGCCCCCGACTGGGACCCTCACGCCCGGGGCCTCATCGTCGGCATCACCCGCGGCACCACCCGCGCGCACATCGTGAGGGCAACGCTCGAGGCGATCGCCTTCGAGGTGCGCGACGTCATCGACACCCTCCCCGACGACACCCCGCTGACGTCCCTGACCGTCGACGGCGGGGCCTCGGCCAACGACCTGCTCTGCCAGCTGCAGGCCGACCAGCTCGCCGTACCCGTGGAGCGGCCGGAGATCGTGGAGACCACTGCGCTCGGCGCCGCCTTCCTCGCCGGCCTCGGCACCGGAGTCTGGGAGTCGACCGACGACCTGCGGGAGACCTGGTCGCTGGACCGGAAGTTCGAGCCGCGCGGAAGCCGCGAGGAAGCCGACGAGGCGCACCGTCGCTGGCGCGACGCCGTCGAGCGCGCCAAGGGCTGGGCCTGACTGCAACAACCCGTGCCGTTTGCCCCTGACGCTGCGCCCACCACCGTCGGACCATGGACGAGTCGGGGGCTCGGCTGCATCAGGGGGCCGCCATGAGCGGGAGGCGACGAGCAGGTCGACGCGGGTGGTCCTCACGCGGAGTCGTCGGGCTCCTGGCCGCTCTGGCCCTTGCGCTGCTCCCGGTCATCGGCCCCCTGGGGCAGGCGCACCCCGGTGCGACCGGAGTTCAGCAGGTCTCGGCGGCGCAGCGCCCCAACATCGTCTTCATCATGGTCGACGACATGCGCCGCGACGAGATGAGATTCATGCCGCGGACATGGTCGTGGCTCGCCGGAGGCGGTGTGCGTTTCAGCAACGCGATCATGCCGAATCCCCTGTGCTGCCCCTCGCGGGCATCCGTCCTGACCGGGCGCCATTCGCACAACCACCTGGTGTGGTCCCACCTCGAGCCGTACGGCTTCCATGCCTTCGACGACCGCTCGACTCTGGCGGTCTGGCTACGGAGGGCGGGCTACGCCACCACGTACCTGGGGAAGTACCTGAATCTCTACGGTGAGCAGCCCCCACCTCGGCGGTCGACCGGCCGGTCCGTGCAGTACGTCCCGCCCGGCTGGTCACTGTGGCGGGCCTCGATCGATGGCGGCCTGCCGAGAGCGCACCGGCACTACGGGAGCACCTACAGCTACTTCGACACCACGCTCAACAACAACGGCCACGGCTTCATCAGCAACCAGGGCCGATACCAGAGCGTGGTGTACGGCGAGATGGCTGCGCGCTCGATCACGAGGCTCGCGGCCAGGACGAAGCCATTCTTCTCCTACATCTCCTTCACCGCACCGCACAGCGGCGGACCGATCGAACCCGATGACCCGGGACTCGTCTACAACACCTGGAGGCACCGGATGGAGGCGATGGACACACCCGCACGCCCGAGCCGCGTCAAGGGCAGGTTCGACCGTGTGCTGACCCGGGCGCCGGGCCGCGCGTGGTTCTCCGAGGCACCGACCAACTTGCTGGGCGGCTACCAGTCCTTCCCTCCGATCACGGAGAAGGAGTGGGGCTTCATCAAGGAGGCCGCGCGTCAGCGCGCCGAGGCGGTCTCTGTCGTGGACGGGTCCATCGACAGGATCATGCGAGCACTGCGGGCGTCAGGCGAACTGGGCAGGACCCTCGTGGTCTTCACCTCGGACAACGGCTACTTCCTGGGCGAGCGTCGTATCCGTCACGGCAAGTCCTGGCCCTATGGGCCCTCTGGGCGAGTGCCGCTGCTCATCCGGGGACCCGGCATCCCCGCAGGCGAGGTGCGCAAGGACCCTTACCTCTCGGTCGACCACGCAGCCACGCTCGCGGCCGCTGCCGGGGTGGCTCCGCCCTACACCACCGATGGCAAGTCGATGCTGGCTGTCGCCCGGCGCGGGGATGGTGGATGGAACCGCCCTGTGCTGACGGAGACCTCTCCGCGGGTCGGGCAGTCCCGCCCGTGGGTGCGAGGCATCCGCACTCGCACGTACTTCTACACGCGCTGGGTCAGCGGTGCCGAAGAGCTGTTCCACACAGCAAAGGACCCGCAGGAGAGGCACAACGTGGTGACGGGCGCCGAGCACGCCGACGTCCTCGCGCAGCTGCGGGCGGCGCTCCTCGACGTCAAGGACTGCGACGGAGCCGGGTGTAGTCCGCCCCTTGCGCCGTGACTCTCGCAGTCCGAGCCGTGACCCAGAGGCCCCGAGACCGCTACTGCAGCTCGGCCAGCGCCCCACGCGCGGAGTCGAGCTCCGCCTCTGCCTCCTCGACCTCCGAGTCGGCCTCCTCCAGCTCCTCCTCCAGCGACTCGGCCTGCTCGCTGGCCTCCTCGGCCTCCGACTCGAGCGTCGCCAGCTGGCGGCGCAGCTCGTCGATCCGGGCCTCGAGGTGCAGCACGTGCGCCCGCGCCTCCTCGTGCCGCCCCCGGATCCCGTCCCGGACGCGCTCGGCCTCCTCCACCGCCTGCTCCGCGTCGTCGACACGGTCCTGCGCCGCCGCGGCCTTCAGCCGGCGATGCTCCTCGGCCTGCGCGCGCAGCTCCGCCTGCTGGGCCTCCTCGTCGTCCTTCCCCGAGCCGCGCCGGCGCCGCGGGGCGGAGCGGCGCGACGCCGCGGCTCCAGTCCCGGACAGCGAGGCGACATGATCGCGCACGTCGACCGAGCCCAGCCCCGTCGACTCCAGCGGCTTCACGAGCAGCCCCGTCAGTACGGCGTCGGCGGCGGTCGGGTCCGACAACGCCGCCTGCAGCGTCGCCGCGACCTGCTGCTCGGCCTGAGCGTTCAGGCTGCCGCCCTCCTCGGCCAGGAGCGCCCGCGCCCGGGCGACCACTGACGAGATCAGGTCGCGGCGCTGCCGCCCGAGCTCGCGCAGGGCGTCGCCCTCCAGACCGGCTTGTGCCTCGCGCAGCGCCTCCCCGACGTCGAGCACCTGGCGGAGCAGGTCGGCCTCCTCCCGCACGAGGAGGTTGACCGCCCATGCCGCGACCGTGGGCCGCTTCAGCGACTGCAGGCTCGCGGCGAGCGCACGGTCACCAGCGTCGCGAGCCTCGCGCACCAACCGGTCGCGCTCCGCCGTGAACTCCCCCGGCGGCAGCCCGTAGAGGTCGTAGGCGGCCTCGGCCACCTGCGCGTCGACGTCCGCGTCGGGCGGGCTCATCGCTGGACCTCACAGCTCCTCGTCGAGACCCTGCTCGATCGCGTAGCGCACCAGCTGCACGCGGTTGTGCAGCTGCAGCTTGCGCAGGGTGTTCTGCACGTGGTTCTGAACGGTGCGGTGCGACAGCACCAGCCGCTCGGCGATCTGCTTGTAGGACAGTCCCTTGGCCACGAGCCGCAGCACCTCCGTCTCGCGCTCGGTCAGCCGCGGGGTGTCGTCGGGCGGGCTGCCCTCGGCCAGGCGGCGGTACTCCCCCAGCACGAGCCCGGCGAGGCCAGGGGTGAACACGGTGCCACCGGCCGCCACACGTCGTACGGCGTCGATGAGCTCCTGCCGCGAGGCTGACTTCATGAGGTAGCCCGTCGCCCCGGCCTTCACCGCGTCCAGGACGTCCTTCTCCTCCCCGGACGCCGACAGGATCAGCACACGCACCGTCGGGTCGTCCGCGACCAGGGTGGCGGTGACCTCGACCCCGTTGGGCTCGGGGATCTGCAGGTCCAGCACCACGACCGCGGGGCGGGTGGCACGAGCCCGGTTGATCACGTCCTTGCCGTTGGAGGCGGTGGCGACGATCTCGATGCCCTCCTGCGCGGCGAGGTCTCGCTCGACGGCGTCGCGCCACATCGGGTGGTCGTCGACCACCATCACGCGCAGCGGCTTGGAGGTGTCGTCGGCGTGCTCCTCCTCGTCGGGCGTCAGCGCGTCGGGGTGCTCGGCGGAGACCTCCGGGTCGCGCCACCGGTGGGTGTCGTCGGTCATGGTGCGCCCCCCTCCTGTCGGGTGCTGGTGCGAGGCACGTGCAGCTCCCACTCGGTCCCGATCGTAGGCCCGGTCGTGAGCTCGGCACGGCCTCCGAGGTCTCGCAGCCTCCCCATGATCGATCCGCTCACCCCCATCCGGCCCTCCGAGGCCGCAGCAGCCAAGCGCTCCCTGGGAATGCCTCCGCCCTCGTCGCGGACGGTCACGACGACCTCGTCATCGACCTGCTCGACGAGCACCCACGCCGGGGCGTCGTGACCGACGTGGCGCTCGACGTTGCGCAGGCACTCCGAGACCGCTGCTGTCAGCTCACTCACCACCGCGGACGACATGGTCACAGGGGTGCCCGGCCCGCTGACACTGCGGCCGACGGCGACCCGCTCGAGCGCGTGCACGAGGTCGGCCTCGGCAGCCTGCCCCGAGGCGAGAGGTCCGGTGGCCGTCCGGGCGTCGTACTGCACGAGGGTGCGAAGCGAGGCCTCCTGCTCCCCAGCCATGCGGGCGAGGTCGGCGTACTCCTCGGAGTCCTGGGTGCGCCTCTGCACCATGGCCAGGACCTGCAGCACCCCGTCGTGCACTGCCCTCGAAAGGCGGGCCCGCTCCTCGAGCACGGCGTGCAGTCGATCCGCCGCCGCCCTCGCCTCGGCCGCCTTGCACAGTGCCGTGCCCAGCATGCCGACTGCGACTGCGGCGATGATGAGCAGGAACACGTTGGCAGTGGTGTTGAACGACGGGTTGGGTCGGACCAACAGCTCCAGGGCAGTGATGGACATGGCCGCGACCAACCCCTGCCACCACCCCAAGCCGATGGCGACCGCGAGCACGGGACCCATCACCCACAACGACGGCAGGCTGGGGCCACCGCGGCTCCACATGTCCTGGCCATGGGAGAAGAACGTCATGAGGAAGAAGCCGAGGGCGATCCCGACGTCAAGGACGAAGAACCACAGCGGCGGGTGGCGACGCAGCTCGTAGAAGGCGCCGGCGACGAGCGTCCACACCGCCATGGCAGCCAGACCCATCCACGCGACGTCGGGCCGGGCCATCCGGTCGAGACGCTCCACGTTGACGTAGACGGCGTACAGGAGGACCACCACACGCAGGACAGCCAGGATCCGGAACATCGTGCGGCGCACCTGCTCCGACGGTGCCAGCTCGGCGGCTGCGTCGTGCTCCGCCAGGCGCGGCCCCAGGGCTGCGATGTCGGGTCTCATGTCCGTGGCGTCATCCGCTGGCCGCTTGGACGGTCAGGAGGCCTTGCGTCCGGGATCGTCCTGCGAGGACGCCTGCTGCTTCGCCTCCTGCTTGGCGGCTTCCTTGGCCGCCTCCTTGTCCAGGGCCTTGGCGCGCGCGGCGTACATGTCGACGTACTCCTGGCCGGAGAGCCGCATGATCTCGTACATGATCTCGTCGGTGGCCGAGCGCAGGATGAAGCGGTCGCTCTCCAGGCCCTGGTAGCGGGAGAAGTCCAGCGGCTTGCCGAAGCGGACGCGGGGGCGCGTCCAGTGGCCGAAGGTCTTGCCGGGAGGCGCCACGACGTCGGTGCCGACCACGGCGACCGGGATCACCGGCACGCCGGTCTCGATCGCCAGCCGAGCGACGCCGGTCTTGCCGCGGTAGAGCTTGCCGTCGTGGGAACGGGTGCCCTCCGGGTAGATCCCGAACAGCTCGCCGCCGCCGAGCACGCGCTTGGCGGTCACGAGAGCACCCGAGGCGGCGTCGGCGCTCGATCGGTCGATCGGCACCTGCCCGGCACCGGTGAAGAACATCTTCTGGAGCCAGCCCTTGAAGCCCGGGGTGGTGAAGTACTCGGCCTTGGCCACGAACGTGACCTTGCGGTCCAAGGTGAGCGGCATGAAGAGCCAGTCGGCGTAGGAGAGATGGTTGCTGGCCAGGATCACCGGGCCGTCCTCGGGGACGTTGTCGACGCCTTCCACGGTCGGCCGGAAGACCAGTTTCAACAGCGGACCGATAGCGATCCACTTCAGGAACCAGTAGAACAACCGCCCTCCCTCATCTCAGCCGAGTCGGTTCACCCTAGCCCCTCCCTTGGGCGCGTGCGACGATTGCCGACGTGACCTCGCACCCCACTCGAGCGGACCTCGTCGCGCCGTTCCACGCCACCGTCCCGGGCTCGCGCGTGGCCGTGCTCGTCCTGCACGGGTTCACCGGCAGCCCCGCCTCGCTGCGCCCCTGGGCCGAGGACCTCCACCGCCGCGGCTACTCGGTCTCGATGCCCCTGTTGCCGGGTCACGGCACCCGCTGGCAGGACCTCCAGGGCACCCGCTTCCAGGACTGGTACGCCGCCGCCGAGGACGCCTTCACCAAGCTGCGCACCGAGCACGACCAGGTGTTCGTCGCCGGATTGTCGATGGGCGGGACCCTCGGCCTCGCGCTCGCCCAGGAGCACGGCCGCGACGTCGCCGGGCTCATGATCGTCAACCCGATGATGGCCACGCGACGCAAGGACGTGAAGCTGCTCCCGATCCTCAAGTACGCCGTGCCGGCCTTCCCCGCGATCGGCAACGACATCAAGAAGCCGGGCCAGGACGAGCTCGCCTACCCCAAGACGCCGCTCAAGGCGGTCGCGTCGCTCTTCGCGACCCTGCCACGGCTGCGAGACCGCCTCAGCCAGGTCACCCAGCCGCTGATCCTCTTCTTCTCGTCCGAGGACCACGTCGTCGACTCCTCCTCGCGCGAGGCGCTCCTCGCCCGGGTCTCCTCCCGCGACCTGGAGGAGGTCGTCCTCGAGAACAGCTACCACGTCGCGACGCTCGACAACGACGCCCCGCTGATCTTCCAGCGCTCCGCCGAGTTCATCGAACGACTGACGGGTTGACGACCGGTGCCCGCACCGCCCCCGGACGAACCCGACGGCTCGCGCGACCCGCGAGACGGCGACAACCACGACCTGGACTTCGACGCGGAGTTCCAGCGGATCATCTCCGGCTGGACGCCCACGGACCCGTCGGTCGAGCCCCAGGATCCGTCGGTCGAGATCCGTCGGTCGACGCCCCAGGATCCGTCGGTCGAGCCCGTCGAGACCACGCCCCAGGATCCGCCGACCGAGCCCCACGAATCCGCCGGTCGAGCCTGTCGAGACCACCGACGACTCCCTGCGCAATCTCTTCCGCAACGCCTGGCCCGACGAGGAGCCGGCCGAACGCAGCGCCGAGCCTCGTGATCCCGAGGAGCACTTCGTGCCCCCGCCGGCTCCGCCCATCCCCCGTCCGGAGCCGCGGAGGCTGCTCGCCTGGGGCGGTCTCGTCGTCGCACCGATCCTGGCCCTGCTGTTGCTCCTCTTCGGGTCCTTGCCGTCGTACGCGTCGTTCCTGCTCTTCTGCTGGTTCGTCGGTGGATTCGCCTACCTGGTCGCCACCATGAAGGACGGCGGAAGTGACGGATGGGACGACGGCGCGCAGATATGACCATCCGCTCCGTGACCTAGGTCTTGCCAAAATCGCCCGAAAATGCCCATCCGCGCAGCCGTGAGCGCTCCTACACTTCTGGGATGAGTGTGGCCGGTCTGCGCCCACACGCCTACGGGAGGACCTCCATGCGCCTGGGACTTGGGAGTCGCCGTCGCCCGTGACGACGGCGCGGTCGCTGTCGAGTTCGCGTTGGTCTTCCCGTTCGTGCTGCTGCTGATCTTCGGGCTCGTCCAGTACGGCGTGTACTTCTTCTCGATGCAAGCCGGCAGCGCAGCGGCGCGGGACGCAGCGCGACGCGCATCGGTCGGTGACATGCCTCTGTGCACGACTGGGACGGACCCTTTCGTCCCCTACGTCGAGGAGCGGGTCGGCGCGGCAGACTTTGGCAACACCATCACGGTGAAGCGCGACTACGAGAAGGCGTCGGGCAACACCGACCCCGGCGTGCAGCCGGGCGACCTCGTCACCGTGAGCGTGAAGTTCGACAGCCTCAACCTGAACTTCCCGTTCCTTCCCGTGCCGGGTGACGCCACTGTCTCGAGCGTCGCCGACACGCGCGTCGAGTTCGTACCCACCGAACCGGATGAGTGCCCATGACCCCGCCCCGCACACAGAGGCAGCGCGACGACGCCGGCGCCGTCGCCATCATCATCGCCCTCTCTACGGTCCTGCTCTTCGGCTGCGCAGCGCTCAGCGTCGACCTCGGCAACGCGTGGGCCCGCAAGCGTGCGTCGCAGAGTCAGTCCGACCTGGCTGCACTGGCCGGCGGCCAGCTGCTACCCAAAGGGGACTCCGCCAACCAGTTGCTGATTGCCAACGAGGTCGCCGACTACCTGAACAAGAACAAGATCTCTTCCGATCAGCCGACCGCCGTCGGCTCTGACCTGCTGGCCAGTGGTGCGGTCGAGTTTCCCAGCGAGACGCAACTGCAGGTGACGGCGCCCGCGTCCAAGGTCAGCTTCGGACTCGCGGCCGCTCTGGGTGCGTCGGATCGCATGATCTCCACCAGCGCCACGGTCGAGAAGCGGGCTCTCGATCCGACCCCGGACAAGGTGCTCCCCATGTGGTTGCCTTCCTCGTGCGTGTACGGACCTGTTGAGGGCGATACCGACACCGACACCACGCCGCCTGCTTCGAGCCCTGCCTACAACCCGGCCAGCCAGGGCTTCGCAGAGGACAACAACCTGCGCGTCGTCAACCTGTCCGTCAACACCGCGCAGTTCGGATCCACTGGCACGGGATCCATCGATGTGACCCTCGAGAACTCCAGCAATACCGAGATCGGGAACCCCACGACCCCCAACAAGGGCGCCATCGTCTTCACGTTCGGTCCGCCTACCTCCTGGAGCCCCCCGACAACGGTCTACCCGGTCAACCTGGACGTGCCCGGCAAGGCCACCGGTACTCCCGGACAGCAGGTCGTGACGATCTCCGGCGTGGGTCCCGAGGTGACCAGCACGGTCGGCCAGTGGGAGGTGTGGGCCGTGAAGAATGTCGACCCCTCCACCAAGATCCCCACGCCGACCGGAACTTCAGCGTCGGTGTTCTCCGCGGACGAGGGCAGCAACAAGACGAGCGTGGACCCCGCGCAGGACGACCCCGCACTCTTTACCGTCACGGGTGGCGGGGGTGAGGTGGGCTGCGACGACTCAGAGCGGGGCAACTTCGGTCAGCTCGACAGCCCCCGCACGGGCGTGACCAACCTTCAGAAGGCATACGGCTACAACCTGGCTCTGGGCATGGACCACAAGCTCGACCGCTTTGACCCCTCGGTCGCGCTCGGCGGTGGCAGGGACCTCAACCTGGATCCTGAGTGCACATCCGATGGCAATCCGACCGGCGCCAAGATCGACAACGTGGTCCGCGACGGCAACAACTGCATCTATGTGCAGTCGGGCAACGACCCGCCGTTCCTGACCGCTGGACTGCTGAGCGGCATGAGCGGCGGACCCGACGGGACGGTCGAAGGTCGACTCTTCAGCGAAGACACCAGCGATCTCTGCTCGAGCACCGAAGCCGCGCCGGTCAAGGCCAACGACGGCCACTTCAACTGGTCGCAGATCAACCGGGACACGCTGAGCTGCTTCCTCAAGGACGGCGCGACGTTGGAGGACATCGCCAAGGACGGGCGCCGACTTCGACCTCGTCGACGAGGCCATCAAGGAATCGCCGCGGTTCTTCTATGTCCCGGTCGTCTACTCGCAGGATCGAGCCGACAAGAAGTACATCGCCATCAAGCAGTTCGCCCCTGTGTTCCTCACCGACGAAACCCTGACCTCAGGAGCAACGGCCGACAACGGCGTGCAGATGAACGCCGGCGGCACCCAGATCTTTGCGGTCCAGGTTTTCGCCTTCAACGACAACGTCATCCCCGTCGATCCCAACGACGAGGACTCCGAATGGTACGAAGGCGGGCGACCAGTCATCCGCCTGATCGACTGACCGCATCAGTCGTCGAGATCTACCCTCTCCGGCCCTGCCCCCCGTGCGTGCCCTGCCCCGCGGTCGGGTTGCGCGCTCTGGCGCAGCGCTGCAGTAGCGGCCTGCGCGAGCGAGCCGATCGCCACCGCCAGGTGCTCGCGCACCTCGGGGCTCGTCTCTCGCACCACCCGGATCGCCTGGCAGACGGGGCAGTACCTGCAGTCCTCCCCGTGGCCGACGTGCTCGCCGGCGTTCCGGAGACTCCCGAGCAGGCCGTCCGCGGCCTCCCCCGCCTGAGCTGCCCCGGACTCGCTGGCCCAGTCGTGCAGCGCACCGAACAGCTTGGCGGCCTCCTCCGCCACCGACCCCACGCTGCAGGGTCTCTCTGCGTCCCCTCCGGTCCCTCGCTCCTCGTCGCGCGCGTCATGCCTCGCCCCCGCTGGCGAAACGGACCCGGAGCGCGCCCTCGCGCACGGCTGCTCCCGCGATGTCCAGTCGGCGCAGCGCCGACGGCAGCGCCATGACCCTCCGGTACGAGCCCACCGTCACGATGAGGTCGTCGTCCTGCCGAGCGAGGTCGACATCCTCGCGGTGGGCGAACGGCAGGGACAGCGTCAGGGTGACCTCGTCACCGTCCCTGCTGAGAGTGAGCGGGCCGTCGCCTGCAAGCATCGGGAGCGGGTCCTCGTCGCCGTAGAGCTCGTCCGCGACAGCCCGCAGCTCGGTGGGACCGATCGGCTCCCGTGGCTGGTAGGACGCAACCCAGAGCCGCAGGCCGCCGAAGGACTGGCCCACCTCTCGCAGCGTCCGTTCCTGGGCATCACCCCAAGCGGCCCGCCACTCGTCGTTCGAACCGACGGGGAACACCCTGTTGGCGACCACACCGTCCACGGTGTAGCCGAAGAGTGACAGCGTCGTCCAGCTGCGGCGCGCCTCGGCCAGCACGACGCGCTCGGGCGTGAGCACCAGTCTGACGCTGCTGTGCTTGTCGGTGAGGATCTCGCGCAGGTCGATCAGGTCCGCGTGCAGCGTCTCCACAGCGTCGAACACGGTGTCGTGCGGCATGGGGACGCCGGCGGCCTTGGTCAGCACCGGACGGAGCGCGCGCACGATGCGGCGGTTGGTCGGGAAGATGCGTTCCATGTACCAGCTGAGCGCCTCCGGCAGTGCGAGCAGCCTCAGCGTCTCGGCCGTCGGGGCGCAGTCCACGATCACGACGTCCCAGTCACCCGAGCGCACCTGCCGGCGCAGCTCCAGGAGCGCGAGCACCTCCTCCGCGCCGGGCAGCACGGTGAGCTCCTCGGCGCTGATGGGGTCGACTCCCGCTGCGTCGAGCACGCTCGACAGGTAGCGCTGCACCTCGAGCCACGACTGCTCGAAACGCCTCTGCACGTCCACGTGCTGCGCCCAGACGTTCGCCGCCACCTCGGTGGGGGACCCGCCGACCGGCGCGTCCAGCGCGTCGCCCAAGGAGTGTGCCCCGTCGGTCGACATCACGAGCACCCGTCGGCCCTGCTCGGCCGCCAGGCAGGCGGTGGCAGCCGCGGTGGTCGTCTTGCCGACCCCACCCTTGCCGGTGAGGAGGAGCACGCGCGTCGTCATGTCAGAGGGATCAGGCCGGCAGCGACTCGACGCGCTTCTTCAGACCCTTGAGCGCGGTGTCGATGATGACCTTCTCCGCCTTGCGCTTGAGCATCCCGATCATGGGGATTCCGAGTTCTGCGGTGAGCAGGTAGGTCACCTGCGTGCGTGTGTCCGACTCGGGCTCCAGGATGTAGGAGCCGTCGAGCTTCTTCAGCATGCGGCCGTTGACCAGCGTCCAGTCGACCCGGTCGTCGCCCTGCCAGTCGTAGCGCAGGCTGTAGGCGTCCTTGATGGGGGTCGCCTCGATCTCGAAGTAGACCTCCTCGGCCCGACCGTCCGGGGAGTCCGACGTCACTTTGGCGACCTGCATCCCCTGCGCCCACTCGGGGTAGGCGGGGAAGTCCGCGATCACCTCCATGATCCGCGCGGCGGGCGCGTCGATCGTGATCGAGGAACTGGTCTTCTCGGCCATGAAGGGGGCTCCCGGGCGGGTGAGGTGGCTGGACGGCCGATGGTACCGAGGTCTCGACAGGCTCGTCCGACGTGGTGAGGGCCGACCGACGTGGTGAGGGCCGACCGACGTGGTCTCGACAGGCTCGACCGGCTCCGGGGCCACTAGGCTCGACCTCCGTCACGGGACGTCGTCAGAAGGGAGCGGGTCGTTGCGCGAGTACTTCACCCCCGCCCTCGACGATCCGGCCCCCTCCCCCAACCTCACGCACGACGTCTTCCGACGCGCGATCGAGGAGCCCGACAAGGTGGTGTGCCACCGCCGAGCGGGGCGGACGTGGCAGCCGATCACCGCGGCCCGTCTGCGCAGTGACGTGGTGACGTGGGCACGCGCGATGCACGGGGCCGGCATCGGCCGCGACGACCGGGTCGCCATCCTCGGCCGCACCAGCTACGAGTGGACCGTGCATCGACCTGGCGGTGTGGTGCCTCGGCGCGGTCAGCGTGCCCCTCTACGACACCTCCTCCCCCGCCCAGGTCGGGCGCATCCTCAGCGACAGCGGGGCGCGGGCGCTGCTCGCGCAGACCGAACGCCACGTGGAGGCCGTCGGGCAGGTGCGGGGTGAGTGCCCAGACCTCGAGCACGTCTGGTCCTTCGACGTCAGCGAACCGCTGCCCGGCACCGACCCGGTGGACCCGGGTGGGGCAGCGGCGGAAGCGGTGGAAGAGATCCGCGCTGCCGTCGGACCCGAGCATCTGGCCACGCTCGTGTACACCTCCGGTTCCACGGGCGAGCCCCAGGGCTGCCGCCTCACCCACGGTAACCTCCTGTTCGAGTCCTCAACCGTGGCTCACGTGCTGCGCGAGGTGCTGGACGAGGACGACCCGGCCACCCTGCTCGTGCTCCCCCTCGCCCATGTGCTCGCGCGGGTCATGCAGGTCACCGCACTGCGTGAAGGTGTCAGGCTCGGCTACGTCCCGGACATGTCACGTCTCCTCGACGAGGTGCACGACTTCGCCCCCACCTTCCTGCTCGGCGTGCCTCGCGTCTTCGAGAAGGTGTTCACCCAGTACAGCCAGCGGGTGGCCGCCGAGGGTCACGGACGTCGGCTCGACGCGGCCACGGAGACTGCCATCGCCTACAGCACGGCACTGGACAGCGGCCGAAGTCCGCACCTGGTGCTGCGGTCGCGCCACCGGCTCCATGACCGGTTGCTGTTCGCCGACCTTCGCCGCGCTCTCGGAGGGCGGCTCCGCTTCGCCGTGGCGGGCGGGGCCCCGCTGGGCGACCGCCTCGGCCACTTCTTCCGGGGCGCCGGCATCCCCGTCCTGGAGGGGTACGGGCTGACGGAGACCACCGGCGCAGCGACCGTGACGAGCCCGGACGACGTCAAGGTCGGCAAGGTGGGGCGCCCGTTGCCGGGCACAGGCGTGCGCGTGAGCGACGAGGGCGAGCTGCTCGTGAGCGGCCCCCACGTCTTCCAGGGCTACTGGGACGCCTCCGACGCCACGTCCGCCGTGCGCGACTCGTCCGGGTGGCTCCACACCGGCGACCTCGGAGAGATCGACGGGGACGGGTTCGTGCGCATCACCGGCAGGACCCGCGAGATCCTGGTGACTGCCGGTGGGAAGAACGTCGTGCCGGCACCGCTCGAGGACACCGTCCGCACCCATCCCTTGGTCGATCACTGCCTGGTGGTGGGCGAGGACCAGCCGTTCGTCGCGGCCCTGGTCACGCTGGACCCCGAGCTTGCTCGCGACTGGGCCGAGGCGCGGGACAAGTCCACGGACCTCGAGCAGCTGGCTCATGACCCGGAGCTGCGGGCGAGCGTCCAGGAGGCCGTCGACAAGGCCAACGCCCAGGTGAGCCAGGCAGAGTCGATCCGCGCATTCACCGTGCTGCCGGTCGCGTGGAGCGACCAGTCCGGGGAGCTGACGCCGAGCCTCAAGCTGAGGCGATCGGCCGTCATGCGCGCCTATCGCCGGGAGATCGCGGACCTCTATCGGCGAGGGCGTGTCCTAGGTCCGCCACCACTCGGGACCAGGGACCACAGTTTCGCCGCTTTGGCGGATCCTCACGAATATCACCCTTACCTTTGTTCCCAGTTCTTCAGCGAGATCGCACCCACCTACGACAGGCTTGGCCCTGGTCGCACGCGCCCTGTAACGGCGCGTGAACGGCTCTGGTGCCCACGGAAAGAGAGACACACGGGACATGGGACGCAGAACGGTGATCCTGATCGTCGCTCTGGTCATCGCGCTGGTCGGCAGCGCGATGGTCTACCTGTACGTCCGCGGCGCGGACGAGCGCGCCCAGGAGGCGCAGGAGCCGGTCGAGGTGCTCAAGGCGGTCGCGCAGATCGAGCCCGGCGAGATCGCTGTCGCAGGCTCAGGCTGCAGGCAAGCTCGAGCTGCAGCCGGTGCCGCGCGAGCAGCTGCTGGACGGCGTCATGAACTCCGTCGGTGAGAGCGGCGGCCTCGTGGCCCTCTCCCGCGTCTTCCCCAACGAGCAGATCACCACGACCAAGTTCGGCGCCCCGGGTGAGCAGGACCAGCTCACCATGGAGCAGGGGCAGATCGCGATCTCGGTCACCCTCACCGACACCGGCCGCGTCGCGGGGTTCGTGGCGCCCGGGTCCGAGGTGGCCATCTTCGCCAACAAGGCCGGGCTCTCGTCCCGCGCTGCTGCTGCCGCGCGGTGAAGGTGATCGCGGTCGGCCAGACGACGGTCACCACCTCGACCACCACCACCGAGGGCGGCGGAGCAGACCACCGAGAGCCTTCCGCGCACGCTGATCACGCTCGGGGTCGACCAGAAGGAAGCGCAGAAGATCATGGCCTCCACCGCAGAGGGCTACGAGCTCAGCTTCGGGCTGCTCAACGAGAAGTCCAAGGTCAAGTCCGGCCCACCCGTCACCACCAGCAACCTCTTCCGGTGACCTGATGCCCATCGTCGTCGAGCCCAACAGCACCAACGCCGAGACCATCCTCACGGTCGCCGGTTCCACGTCCCGCGTCGTCGGCAACCTCGACGACCTGCGGAGGGCGCTGACCGAGACCCCGGACGAGCACGCCATCGTCCTCGGCCCCAGCATCGACCTCGAGGCCGCGGCTGCGCTGGCCGACAACCTGCGTGTCACTCGTCCCGCCGTCAGCGTCATCCTGATGCGCCGGCGAGTGGACACCAGCGTGCTCGCGGAGGCGCTGCGCTCCGGCATGCGGGAGGTCGTCGAGGAGCGCGACCTGACCGGTCTCGGCGAGGCCATCAAGCGCGCCCTGCAGGTCTACCAGGCAGTGACCGGGCCCTCGACCGCAGGCGTCGGACGCACCCGCCGGTCGTCTGATCACGGTCTTCTCCCCCAAGGGCGGTGTCGGCAAGACCACCATCGCCGCCAACCTCGCGGTGGCGTTCACCAACATGGACAAGCGCGTGTGCCTGGTCGACCTCGACCTGGGGTTCGGCGACATCGCCATCACGCTGCAGCTCTTCCCCGCCCGCACCATCGCCGACGCTGTCGCGCTCGAGGAGGGCCTGGACTTCACCGTCCTGGAGCCGCTGCTCACCCCCCATCGTCGTGGCTTCACCACGCTCGTCGCGCCTGTGCAGCCCGACGCCAAGGACTCGATCCCTCCCTCGCTGGTCAACAAGATCCTCGCGATCCTCAAGGCCAACTTCGACTACGTCGTGGTCGACACCTCACCGGCCTTCGACGAGCACGTCCTCCAGGCCTTCGACGAGACCGACGAGCTCCTGCTCGTCACGACGCTCGACGTGCCGACGCTGAAGAACGTCAAGATCGCCTCGGAGACGCTCGACCTGCTGAACTTCCCGAAGCCACGTCGCCACCTGGTGCTGAACCGCGCCGACGACAAGGTGGGGCTGTCCACGGAGAAGGTCGAGGTCACGCTCGACATGAAGATCGCCCAGACGATCCCGACCTCGGCGGAGGTCGCCAACGCGACGAACGCCGGAGAACCGATCACCGCATCGCTGCCCAAGCACCCCGTCAGCCAGGCGCTGATGCGGCTGGCGGATGCCGTGAGCGGTGCTGACCGGGATCGCGCGGCCGCCGACGGCGGGGAAGGTGATGGCACGCACAGGAGCAGGACGCGGCGCACCGCCGCGGCGCGGCATCCTGCGCAGGGGAGGTAAATGATGAGCAGCTTGGCCGACCGGCTCGCGGCAGCCTCGCGCGACCGGGCTCAGAGCACGCAGACGAAGTCCGACGCGCTCCCGGAGAAGCGTGCGGGCACGGGCAACGTCAAGAAGCAGGCGGTCGACGCATTCCGCGACCTGAAGCGGACTGTGCACGACCGCCTTCTCACCCAGCTCGGTCCCAAGCTGTACGACGCGAACCTCACCCAGGGCGAGCTCGAGCGGATGGTGCGCGGCGCCCTGCAGGAGGCGATGCAGGACGAGGACATCATCCTCACCCCCGCGGACCGCACGCGGATCGCGCAGGAGATCGCCGACGACATCCTCGGCTACGGGCCCATCGAGCCTTTCCTCCGCGACCCCGACCTCACCGAGGTCATGGTCAACGGGTGCGACGACATCTGGATCGAGCGCAGTCCGGCAGGCTGCAGCGTGTGGACGGCCGCTTCAACGACGAGGCAGCACCTCCGCCGCACGATCGACAAGATCGTGTCCCGCATCGGTCGTCGTGTCGACGAGTCGAGCCCCATGGTCGACGCCCGCCTCCCCGACGGCTCTCGTGTCAACGCGGTCATCCCGCCGCTGGCCATCGACGGTTCGCTGCTCACGATCCGCAAGTTCTCCGCCGACCCCTACACGTCCGACGACCTCGTCGCCTTCGGCACCTACTCCGCCCGCACCGCGGAGTTCCTGTCGGCGTGCGTGCGCGGCAAGCTCAACATCATCGTCTCGGGCAGCACCGGCGCCGGCAAGACGACGACCCTCAACGTGCTGTCGTCGTTCATCCCCAGCGACGAGCGCATCGTGACGATCGAGGACGCCGCCGAGCTCCAGCTCCACCAGGACCACGTGCTGCGCCTCGAGTCGCGCCCCGCCAACATCGAGGGCAAGGGCGCCGTCGAGATCCGTGACCTGGTCAAGAACTCGCTGCGCATGCGTCCCGACCGCATCGTCGTCGGTGAGGTCCGCGACATGGCAGCACTCGACATGCTCCAGGCGATGAACACCGGCCACGACGGCTCCATCTGCACCGTCCACTCCAACGGCCCGCGCGACACGCTCGCACGCATCGAGACCATGGTGCTGATGGCGGGCATGGACCTGCCCATCAAGGCGATCCGCGAGCAGGTCGCCTCCGCGGTCGACCTGATCGTGCACCAGGCACGACTGCGCGACGGCTCCCGCCGCATCACGCACGTGACCGAGGTGGAGCGGATGGAGGGCGACATCATCACGCTCCAGGACATCTTCCTCTTCGACCAGTCCATGGGCTTCGACGAGCACGGCAAGTCGCAGGGCGTCATGAAGGCCACCGGCCTGCGCCCCAAGTTCCTCGAGAAGCTGGCCCACAACAACGTGTACGTCGAGCCGCAGCTCTTCGCGCGGGACGGCGGCTGAGATGAGCCGCAGGTCTGGATTCGCCGGCTGGACGCGGCGGGTCGGGTCGCTCCTCGCCGTGGGCGCCGTCCCCCTGCTCGTCGCCTCTCCTGCGCACGCTGCCACCAGCAGCATCGACTACGTCGAGGCCACCCAGGAGGGCGTCAACCTCGTCGTCTCCATGAGCGACCTGGCGCCCGGCGAAGGAGTTGCGCTCGACACCGTCACCGCCACGATGGACGGCGAGTCTGTCCCCGGCGAAGGCCGAGTCCGCGTCCGAGGCCGCCGACAAGGTGCAGCGCACCACGGTGCTGGCGATCGACACCAGCGACAGCATGGCCGCCGGCGGCCGGTTCGAGCAGGCCAAGGCGGCCGCTCAGGCGTTCCTCGACTCAGTGCCGGGCGACGTCCGGGTCGGCTTGGTGACCTTCGACGACGACGTCCCGTCGTCCAGGAGCCCACGACCGACACCGACGACCTGAGCGCCGCCATCGACGATCTCGAGCTCGCACGCGGCACGTCGCCTGTACGACGGCGTCATCGAGGCTGTGGACACAGCCGGCGACTAGGGTCCCGCAGCGTCCTCGCTGCTGTCCGACGGGAAGGACACGACGAACACGCCGCTCTCGCGCGCGACCCGCGCAGCCCGCTCCTCCAAGGTCAAGGTCGACGTCGTCGCACTCGGGCAGGGAAACGGCGCGCCTTCCTCGAGGACATCGCCAACGCCGGCGGCGGCCAGCAGATCGCGGCCGACGACCCCGAGGCCCTGACGAGCTGTTCGAGGGATCGGCGCAGACCCTCGCGAGCCAGATCCTGGTCACCATCCCCACTCCGAGGAGGTGCAGGGACGCGAGGGCTCCCTCGAGGTCACCTTCCTCGTCGACGGTCAGCCGGTCACCGACGACGCGTTCGTCACCTTCCCGCAGGCGCACGCAGGCGCCGGCGGCGGCGAGGGCACGCCGACCTGCAGCCCGTCGAGCCAGGGTTCATGATCCCCACCGAGCTCATGTACGGCGGCATCGCTGCGGCAGCACTCGGGCTGGTCGCCGTTGTCGCCCTGATGATGGGCAGCACCAGCAAGCAGGACGACGCCGTCCGGGCCTCGATCGAGGCCTACACCCGCAAGGGGGCCAGGAAGCTCGCTGCCGCCCAAGCCGCCGGTCACGCCCAGCCGCAGCAGCAGTCCGTGACGCAGCAGGCGGTCTCCGTCGCCCAGAACGTCCTCGAGAACCAGAAGGGACTGGAGGCCAAGCTCGGTGACCGTCTCGATGCCGCGGGCATGAGCCTCAAGCCCGCGGAGTGGCTGTTGATGCACGTCGGCATCGCGATCGCGCTCGGCGATCGCGGGACTCCTGGTGAGCGGCGGCAACTTGCTGTACATGCTCGTGTTCCTCTTCCTCGGGGTCATCGGCCCGTGGATGTATCTGTCGATCGCGAAGTCCCGCCGTCTCAAGGGTTCAAGGGGCAGCTCGCCGACACGCTCCAGCTGATGGCCGGGGCACTCTCGGCCGGCCTCTCCCTGGCCCAGTCGGCCGACACGGTCGTGCGGGAAGGCTCCGATCCGGTCTCCGGCGAGTTCCGGCGTGCCCTGGTGGAGACACGGCTCGGCGTCGAGATCGAGGATGCACTCTCCGGGGTCGCGGACCGGATGCAGAGCGTGGACTTCGAGTGGGTCGTGATGGCGATCCGCATCCAGCGAGAGGTCGGTGGCAACTTGTCGGAGCTGCTGAACAAGGTCGCGGAGACCATCCGTGAGCGGGAGTACCTCGAGCGCCAGGTGCTGACTCTGTCCGCCGAGGGCCGCTTGTCGGTGTGGATCCTCGGCGGCCTGCCGCCCGCCTTCATGGCGTACCTGCCGTGGCCAATCCCGAGTACCTCTCACCCATGGTCAGCAACCCGCTCGGCTGGGTGATGCTGACCGTGATGACGGTCCTGCTCGTCGTCGGCATCTTCTGGATGAAGAAGCTCGTCAAGGTGGACGTCTGACATGGGCATCGACGTCTTTTCCTGATCGGCGGGCTGCTCGGCATCTTCCTCGCCCTGTTCCTGGGGCTGACCGCGATCGGCGTCTTCACCAACGAGGCACGCGGCGTGAGCAAGTCCCTCACGGTCATCGAGGCCTTCTCGGCCGCACCCGCCGAGATGCAGCGTGAGCTGCGCCCCTCGTTCCAGGATCGCGTGCTCAGTCCCGCTTCTCGACAAGTCTCTGCGCGTCGGCAAGAAGTTCGCGCCCACGACCAGAACGAGCGGATCCGGCACAAGCTCGAGGTGGCCGGAAACCCACCGGGTGGACGCCCGACCGGGTGACGTCCATGAAGTTCCTCGGCTTCGTGCGTCTTCTTCGCGATCGGCCTCCTGCTCAGCATGCTCTTCGGCTTCGGTCTCGGCGTCACCCTCGTGGTCTGCTGTCGGGGCGGTGTCCGGGATTCATGGCTCCCAACCTGTACCTGTACCAGCTCGGCTACGACCGCACGAACAAGATGCAGCGCGCTCTCCCGGACGCACTGGACCTGCTCACCATCTCTGTCGAGTCGGGGCTCGGCTTCGACGCCGCGCTCTCCCAGGTGGCCCGCAACACCGACGGACCGCTCGCGGACGAGTTCGCTCGCGTGCTGCAGGAGATGCAGATCGGCATGGGCCGCAGCGCCGCTCTCCGCGCGTTGGGCGACCGCACCCACGTCGACGAGGTCAAGCAGTTCGCCTCGGCCATGGTGCAGGCAGACCAGCTCGGTATCCCCATCTCCCAGGTCCTGCGCGTGCAGTCGCGCGAGATCCGGACCAAGCGTCGGCAACGGGCCGAGGAGCAGGCGCAGAAGGTCGCGGTCAAGATCCTGATCCCGCTGATCTTCTGCATCCTTCCGTGTCTCTTCATCGCGGTCCTGGGGCCGGCCGCCATCAGGATCGTCGAGAGCTTCACAGGACGGGTCTAGTGAACCCGGGCACCAGCCGCCTGGACCTGACGAGCCGCATCTTCTGCCTCGCCACCGTCCTCGGGCTGACCCTCGCCTTCGGGGACCCTCTCGCGCTGCAGAGCGTGCTGCTTCTCGCGGTGATCGCTGCCAGCGCAGCCGCGGCCGACCGCGTCACCTGGATCCGCTACCGGTGGCTCGGCATGGCCGAAGGACTCACGGCCGCCATCGTCATCGGCGTGACCCTGCCCGAGGGCGCGCTGCTGCTTCCCTACCTGATGGTCCCTGCGCTCCTGGCGGCGTGAGCGAGGGTCGCCGAGCGATCGTCCTCATCGTCGGATGCGAGGCGTCGGGCTGCTCGCGTCGCTCACGCTCGGCGCGTCCAACGCGACGCGCTCGCGCGGGATCGAGCTGTCGGCGCCGTGGATCGTGGCCAGCCTGGGCGCGGGATTCACCGCCGAGTGGATCCTCCGCATCCGCGGCGACGGCGCAGCACCGGACGAGCAGTCCTACGTGTCCGCGCGCCGGCTCCTGACCCAGCTCCGTTCGGTGACCCGCCGCCTCTCGTCGGGACTGGACCCGGTCAGCATCGGCAACCAGGTGCTCACCGACGTCGATCCAGCGCTGTGACGCCTCGGTCGGCGTTGTTCATCCGCACGGAGACCGGCACCTGGACGCCCATCGCCTACCACGGCGCCGACGCCCGCTCGCGCTGGACCCGAAGGGGCACCTCTTCGAGCGCTGCGTTCGCGACGTGCGGCCGCGCCTGCGCCGCAGGCGTCGGGCCGGGCGGACTGTCGCCACCGTTTCGCGTTCCCCTCCACGTCGGGCCCAGTCATCGGAGTCGCCGTGGCCGACGGCCCGGCCTCCCGGGCGACGACCTCGACATCCTGGACCACGTGCTGCGCGAGCACGCGCTCCGCCTCGACGCGGCGCTCGTCTTCGACGAGGTCAGGTCACTGGCCACGGTCGAGGAACGCCAACGGCTTGCACGGGAGATCCACGACGGCGTCGCTCAGGAGCTGGCCTCGCTCGGCTACCTCGTCGACGAGCTCGCGGACACCGCGACCACGAGACCCAGGGCCGCAAGCTGCTGAACCTCCGCGGCGAGATCACGCGAGTCGTCAACGAGCTCCGGTTGTCGATCTTCGACCTCCGGAGCGAGGTCGACACCAGCGGCGGCCTCGGCTCGGCTCTGTCGACCTACGTGCGCACCGTCGGTGCTCGTTCAGGCCTCACGGTGCACCTCACGCTCGACGAAGCCCCCCGGCGGCTCCGCACCGACGTGGAGAGTGAGCTGCTGCGGATCACCCAGGAAGCGGTCACCAACGCCCGCAAGCACTCCCACGGGCAGAATCTCTGGGTCGACTGCCGCATCCGTCCCCCCTCCGCGCACATCTCGATCCAGGACGACGGCGGCGGACTGGCGCGGCCAGGCCCGACAGCTACGGGATGAAGATCATGCGGGAGCGAGCAGAGCGCATCGGAGCCAGCTCGATATCCGCGAGGAAACGGCAATTACGGCGGATTGGGCACTAAAGTCACAGTGACGCTTCTGAGGCGACGGCGCGCCCCCTCCGTGCCAACCCGGAAGGTATCGTCATGAGCAATGGTGAGGTTCTCTCCGTGCTCCTGGTCGACGACCACGAGCTGATCCGACAAGGACTTTCCCGCGCCTTCGAACGCTCCCCCGACTTCACCGTGGCGGGCGAGGCCAGTGGCGTCGCGGAAGGCGTCCAGCTGGCGCGCCAGCTCAAGCCCGACGTCGTCGTCACCGACGTGCGGATGGCGGACGGCACCGGACTCGACCTGACGCGGCGCTGCGCGAGCACGACCAGGAAGTAGGAATTGTCGTCCTGACCATGTACGCCGGTGACGAGCAGCTCTTCGGCGCACTGGAGGCCGGCGCGTCCGCCTTCGTCTCCAAGGACTCGCCGTCCGAGGACGTGCTGGCAGCAGCAAGGCACGCCAGCGTCTCGCCACGCTCCTTCGCTGCCGCGGACCTCGCCGGCGCCATGCAACGCCGGCTCTCCCCCAGCGGTCCTCAGCTGAGCAACCGCGAGACGGAGGTGCTGCACCTGCTCGCCGAGGGGCTGGGAGTCGCCGGCATCGCTCGGCGCCTCTACGTCTCCGAGTCCACGGCGAAGACCCACATCTCCAAGATCTACGAGAAGCTCGGGGCGGCGAACCGAGCACAAGCGATCATGCTCGCGATCCGCTCAGGACTCCTGTCCGAGCAGCTGGGACGTTGACGGGCATATCGGCATAGCCCCAAAGGGCTATAGGTCCCCTGGCGGATCGTCCATTTAGGTGACGAATCGCAAACATTCCGCTGATGCGACCACCTCGCGACGTGCTGCAATCTGAGAGCACCGGGAAAGCACACCGGCATCCATCTCAACCTGGGAGACCCATCATGCAGAAGTACCTCGAGCGCCTCATGGACCGTCGCAAGGACGAGCAGGGCGCCTCCGCCGTCGAGTACGGCCTGCTCGTCGCGGCCATCGCCGCGCTGATCGTCATCATCATCTTCGCCCTCGGTGGCATCGTCAAGGACGTCTTCCAGCACACCTGCGACGGGATCGACTCGAACGCGACCACGGGCCGACTGCCTGCTGACGCCGGTCACGAGCCCTGCCTCGCAGTCGGAGGCCGACCATGACCGTTGCGTAGGCTCGCGACACGGCTGACGAACGAGCGGCGCGAGGGTCCATGGTCACCGAGTTACGGGCTCGTCGCGGTCGGCCATCGCGGCCGTCATGCCGTCGAGCAGGCACTCCTGTTCGCTGCTGGGCGGCGTCGTCAGAGGTACCTGTTCGCCTACTCCATCGCGAGGACACGGGCTCCGCGACGAGGCTGCGCCGACGTCCACCTGCTGCCGAGCAATCGTCGGAACCGGCACCCGTGGCATCGACGTCGGCCGGATCTCGCCCTTTGGTCACCGCCACGGGCCCCCGCGCCTCCGCGCCCGCGGCACCACCGTGAGACCAGTGGCCGCCGCCTCCAGGTAGCTGATGCCCAGGCCTCGACCTCCAGCCCGAAGCACCGGTTCCGCACCGGCATGGCGAAGACGTCGCCCGCGGCGTAGTACGGCGCGCGTCTCGTCGCACGGCGCCGGTGAGCGCGACGATGCCTGCGTCACCTCGCGCCGCGACCATCCGCTCGAGCCGCGCTCCGTCCGGGCCGTCCCCGACCAGCGAGGAGTGCGCGTCGGGAAACTGGCGCAGACCTCAGGCCAGATCCGGATCAGTCGGTCCTGGCCCTTGCGGCGGACGAGGCGGGCCACGCACACGACCACCGGCGCGTGCTGCGGAATGCCGAGCGCCTCACGCTCGGGCGCCGTCCAGCTCCAGCGATGGAACTCGAGCGCCGATCGGCGGGACCAGCTTGACGAGCTTGGCGCGGCCCGCCTCCAGGGCAGGCGCGATCCGCGACTTCGTGTAGTCGCTGACATAGGTGGTGAGTCGACGTTGTGCGCCACCCTGCGCAGGATTGACGGAGGCCGGGCAAGCGAGGCCCACCAGACTTCGTGACCGTGGGTCAGCGCGACCTGCCGGCGGCCCCGGCGCGCGTCAACGCGCGGCGCCAGCAGACCGAGAGGCACGCTCGCGCCGTAGACGACCTGGCTGACTCCGTGTTGCTCCATGTACGCCGCGATCCGTCGTGCCAACGACGGGTGTCGGCAGCAGCGTCGCGCTGTTGTCCCGGACCACGTGGAACGGCAGTGCCGCGTCTAGCCGCGGTCGCCCGGGCGTGGCGCGGGGCGTGAACGACCACTCGCTGCGGGGGCAGCTCGTCGCACAGCTGACGGACGAACGTCTGGATGCCGCCCTCGCGCGGTGGGAAGTCGTTGGTGAGGAACAGGACCGGCCGGTCATCATCCAGGAGCAGTTCGGTGAAGGCCGACACAGTTCCTCGCGATAGTCGTCGAATGGTGCTGCAACCGCGACATTATGTGCGCACCGCATTCGAAGGGTTGGGAGCTGTGTGGGATCGCCGTCGACGCCGAAGTTCGGTTCCTCCCCCCGAGCACAGTCGCGTGCTGTCCTGCTCATCATCGTCGGCTTCCTCTGCTTGCAGGTTGGGTGGTTGTTGGCGGTTCCTCCGGTGGGAGGGATGGACGAGTTCGACCACGTCTACCGGGCGACCTCCGTCGCCTCCGGCGACTGGTACGCGACCCCTGGCTCCGCGACGCGTGGCACGGGCGCCGAGCTCGTCGTCAGCCCGACATCGTCGCAGCGACAGTCGACGAGTGCGCCGAGCCGAGTACGTCTCGAAGGCGGACTGCCAGGGGCGCGCGACCGACGAGGGGGTCGTGGTGCCGGGAGGGGCGGGTCGCTACAACCCCGCTCTACTACGCAGTGGTGGGCACGCCCAGCCTCGTCTTGGACGGCATTCAGGCGGTCTACGGCATGCGGGTTCTCAGCATGGTCCTGTGCACGGCGATGTTCTGGCTGTGCGTCACAGGCATCCAGCGCAGTGGCCGACACCGTTGGTACCTCTTCGGGCTGTTGCTCGCGATGACCCCGACGGTGGCATACAGCTCCATCGTCATCGCACCGAACGCCCTCGAGATCCTCGCCGGGGCCCTCCTATGGGTCTCCCTGCTCGAGCTGTTCCGCGGCACGGCGCGCGACACCGACACCGGACTGTTGGCCCGCGTTGTGCTGTCCGGCGTCCTTCTGGTGGTGCTCAGGTCACTCGGGCCCCTGTGGTGCCTGCTCATCCTGGCGGGGGCGCTGATGATGGCACCCTCACCCGGCACGCGCCTCGCCGAGCTCCTGCGCTCTCCACGCTCTGCGCTGGCCGCGGGTCTGGTGGGCCTCGCGACGCTGGGCGGTGTCGGATGGACGCTCGCCGTGAGCTCCTGGGAGATCGGGTACGTCGAGGCGGCAGCTGACGGCCCTGGCCAGGTCGAAGTCATCCTCAGCAGCATGATCCTGTGGCCCCTGCAGGCCATAGCCGCCTTCCCGTACCGCAACATCCCTGCACATCCCTTGACGTACGCGTGCCTCATCATCGTGGGGCTCGCATTTCTCGTGGCGGCCTTCCAGGTGGCGCGCAGCAGGGAGCAAGCCACGATGGCGGGGATCGCACTCGTGTCCCTGGCTGTCCCGACGATCGTCACGATCGCGACCTACGACATGTTCGCCGACGCCTGGCAGGGACGGTACAACCTGCCGTTCACCGTCGGTCTCCTGCTGGTCGCAGGATCGGCACTGTCCCTCCGATCAGCTCCCGCGTGGCTGGGCCGAAGCAGTGTGCTGCTCTGCCTCGGCATCGCCTACGTCACTGCTCACACGGCTGGACCCGTGAAGGTGCTGACGGGTGAACGGCAGACCAGCCCGGGCGTCGACAACGGCAACTGGGTGCTCCTCCCAGCGTGGGTGGTCGGGGCACTCTGTGCCCTCGGCGCGGTTCTCATGTGCTGGGGTGCCTGGCGCTCACCTGGGCTGGTCCAGGCCCCCCGCCGAGAGCGCCAGGCGCTCGAGGACGGTCGGGTGACTCCCCCACCAGAGCTGACGCCAAGCCGGGGGCGTGGGGTCGGCGAGTGACCGCTGCGCGAGCCGGACGTGGAGGCCGCGAAACGCCGGGGTGTCCCGTGTGGTCGCGAGTGCGTCGAGGTCGGCGCGGGTCTCGATCGCGCGGCTGACCGTGTTCTGGACCGGGCTCACGAGCACAGCAGCCACCGTCACCGTCGCCAGCAGTGGCCAGACGCAGGTCGGCTCCGCGAGCCCGCCCGTGCTGCGCCGCCCTCGCCGGCCGTCGAGCAGCAGTGCCAGCGCGGCGATGCCGGCGACCGCTCCGACCGCGCCCAGCGTCGTGCCCACCAGGACGTCGTGTCGCGCCGCGTGGGCGACCTCGTGGGCGGCCACGGCGATCACCTCGTCGTCCGGTGCATCCTCGAGCAGCGTGTCGTAGAGCACGAGCCGCTTGGTCCCGCCCAGCCCCGAGACGTAGGCGTTGAGCGTGGTCGTGCGGCGGGAGGCGTCGGCCACCAGCACCTCACCCACGTCGACCCCCTGCCGCTCCGCCATGGTCACCAGCTCGGTGCGCAGCGTGCTGTCGGACAACGGGGTGAACCGGTTGAACAGCGGCTCCACGACCAGGGGGTAGGCCAGGGAGACGAGGTACGTCGCGGCGACCACCACGGCGCTCGCGGGGAGGTACCACCGTCGCGGCCACCGTCGAGCACACCCGACCACCAGGACGACGACCAAGGTGGTCGCGACCCACGACACCAGCAGGGCCAGTGCCTGATCCACCCACCAGCCCGCGGCAGCTTGGGTCGTCAGGCCTTCCTCCAGCCTGAGCTCGCGGATCTGCCAGGCCGAGGGCAGTCGGACCACCCAGACGATGACCTCGAACACCAGCACCAGGAGCGGCACCGCCACCCACCATCGGGGACGTGTCAGCGGAGCCGCCGCGCGACGTCCCCACCGCGTCCAGCCGAGCACCAGGGCGGCCACCAGCCCGAGCGCGAGCGCAAGGTCCGCCCAGCGGCGGACGGCCCCGGCGTAGGTCTCGGCCCGATCGATCTCCCCTGGCGTGAAGTAGTCGGCGGCGGGCACCGCGTCGAGGCGTCCCGGCAGCCGCTCCCACGGGACGAGGAGGGCAGCGAGGCCCGCCCACACCACGAGAGCGAGCACGAGCACGAGCCAGGCCCCCCGGCGATCCACGTCCCGCCGAAGCGACTCGATGGCCATCAGCCGGCCAGGGCGGTCAGGTACTCCCGCCAGGCCCGCACGAACTCCTGCTGGCTGACACCGAGCACGTCCTGGAACGCCGCTTGCGTGCCCCCGTCGCGCACCGCCTGGCGGTAGAACCGCCAGAGGGCGTCCTCGCCGTAGGAGTCGGCGATGAGCCGCGCCGCGAGCCACGCCGACTCGTACCAGGCGCCGATGCGCTCGTCGGAGCCATCGAACTCGCGGCCGCCCGGCAGTGCCCGCGGAGCGCCCTGCTCACGTGTCTGCCGCAGGATCTGGGCGGCCAGGACGTCCAGCGACGTCGTCGATCGAGCGAGCGCCACGTAGTCGGCGATGCCCTCGGACAGCCAGATCGGCACGTCCAGGAGGGCCGCGCCGAGCGCGACGTGGGCAGCCTCGTGCGCCAGCACGATCTCACGTCCTTCGCGCGACAGCGGCTCGAAGAGCTGGGGGTTGACGTAGACGTGCTGCGGAGCGCCTGCCACGGTCGAGCCGTCCGGGGTCGTCGTCACGGCCGCGATGGCCGCGGCCTGCTGCTCGGGGACGCCGGCCACGTCGCGGAAGGCATCCTGCTCGTGCGGCACCTCGACGCAGAGCACCCCACGCCACGCGGGAAGGCTGACCCGCACCGTCTCCGCCGCGACCTCGGCGTAGGCGAGCACGCGGCGCACGGGCTGTGACCCGGTCGTGACCGCCATCGCGCGACGGCCCCGGGCCACCTGGACCTCGTCGGACAGCCACAGCGGCACCCGGTCCGCCTGCGGCAGGTCCGTCGTGAGGACGCGGACATCGCCGCCCGTCGCGGTGAAGGCGACCGGCACCGTGAGTGACGAGACGGTCGGGTCCACCTCGGCGTACCGCCAGGTCACCTGGACGTCGGCGACCCACGCGTCATCGCCCCAGCGACCGCTCTGCTCGTCGGTCAGCGCCGTCGCCGAGTCGGCGAGGTGCCGCAGGGCCACGCCCTCCAGGTCCAGCCGGCGGGCGTTCGAGACCAGGGTGCGCATCTCTCGCCTCGCGACCGGGCCGTCGCCGAGCGTGGCGGCGGCGTCCGCATCGCTGCTGCGAAGCGCCCGCTCGAGGTCCGTGAGGACCTCGGCGGCACTCGCGTCCCGGTCCTCGGTGTCAACGGGGGTCGGACCTCCGTCGAGGTCAGCCGATCTCCCACCGTCGCACGCAGCCAGTGGCAGGGTGGCCGCAGCGACTGCTGCGGCCACCCAGCGGCGCACGGGACGAGGTCTCACCCCGCCATTGTCCAGGGTCAGCCAGGACGCACCGCACCGGAGACCGGCATGGAGAACACCGACGTCAGCTGGACCCCGGTGCTGGGGTTCGCGGCGTGCACGAGCTGGCCGTTGCCGACGTAGATGCCGACGTGGCTGACCGGGCTGTAGTAGAACACCAGGTCACCCGGCTGCAGCGCGCTCGTGGACACCGGGGTGCCCGAGCCCATCTGCGAGCCGGACGAGTGCGGCAGCGACACGCCGCCCTGGGCCCAGGCGGCCATCGTCAGGCCGCTGCAGTCGAAGGAGTCCGGCCCCATGGCGCCGTAGACGTAGGAGTCGCCGACCTGGGCCATCGCGTAGGCGACCGCCGCGGCCGCACCGCCGGAGGCGGCCGGAGCCGCAACCGTGCGCTCGGCGCTGCGCGTCGGCCGGGCGGCAGCCCGGGCCCTGGCCTGGGCGTCCTCGAGCGCCTCGGCGGCTGCCGCGACACCGGAGCGGATGTCCTCCAGGGTGGCGCCGCGCTTCTTGGCCTGCACACGCAGTCGGTCGGCCTTGCGGTCCTGGGCGGCCGCACGGTCGCGCAGCGCGTCGATGCGCGCTGTCAGCGCCTCGGCGGTCCGCGGCGCCAGAGCGGCCTCCTCGGCCTGCTCCTGGGCCTCTGCCTCGGCGGTGGCCAGAGCGTCAGCCGGGTCGTCGGCCTGGATGACCTCGGAGGCCTCCGCGAAGGCCTCGACGTCGAGTCCGGCCTCGGCCTCCTCGGTGATGACGGCTTCGATCTCGTCCAGGGCTGTCTCGTGTGCCGTGACCTGTCCGCGGGTCTCCCGCAGGGCCGCCCGGGTCCGGGCGAGGTCCTTGGTCAGGCGGCGTGCCTGCAGGGCGGTCTTGTCACGCTTCTCCTGCACCGCAGCGAGGCGCTCCCGGGCCTCGTCGACGTCAGGCTCCGCAGCGCTCGGCGCCGCGGTCAGCACGAAGGTGGTCGTCACCCCGGCGCAGAGAGTGGCGAGGGCGCGCGAGGCGCGCTGATGACTAGCTGGCATGCGTCAGCTGCTCCTTTGTCCTTCGTCTACCGGGTTAGCTGACGGGTTCGGGCGGCAAAGAACTCCCTACGGACCCTGACGCAGTGCGTCAGCCTGTCCGATTCACCCCACGTACTTGGTTCCCCGGCTCCGCGCGAGACCGGTCGTGTGGACCGGTCGCCGTGCGAACTCGACGCGCTGCCTGGCCGACGTCGGTCGACGGCTGTGACAGGCAACGGCGGACCAACTTAGGTGGGTCAGGTGACCAAGTCCAATCGGACACGTCACACCGGTGGTGTGCGGCTCGACACATCCCGAAAACACGCCGGGAACACGCCTGGATCACGCCTGGATCGCGGCGTGAGAGCGGTCACCCGCAGGCGACGTCAGGGCCGTCGAGCGGCTCGACCATGCGCAGCTGCGGCACCAGGCCGGACTCCGCCAGGACGGCGAGCGCCGCCTGCTCCTCGGTGTCGAAGGCCAGCTCCGGCGGCGGACCCAGCAGATGTGTCACCACGCAGTCGTGGCAGGCAAGCCCACGGACGACGCAGCGGTCGCAGTCGATCTCCACGCTCACGAGGACTCCTTCTCGTCGGTTGGCCACACGCTCGCAGGGGGCTCCGACAGTTCCGGATGTCAGTCCTTGGTGTCCGCAGCCTCGGCTCGTGAGACCAGCTCGATCGCGTCGGAGCGTCCGCACCACCGGCAGGTCACCGCCTCCACGACCTCGTTCTGGACGTCGGTGTCCTCGATGGCGTGCTCGCCTGCCAGGTCGAAGTGCCAGAACTCGGTGGTACGCCGGGTGCGGGAGACGTCGAAACGGGTGAGGTTGCCGCACCCGCCGCAGCGCCATCGGGTGGTCGAGTCGGGCAGTGGGACCGGCATCGTGTCCTCCAGAGGGGTCTCGACAAGCTCGACCGCCGGAGCGGCCTTGTCCGACCGCCGGAGCGGCCTGGTTCGACCGCCGGAGCGGCCAGCCTCGACCGCCGGCGTCAGCGGCTCGGGCCAGGGTAGTTGCCGCGCGCCTGCGGCGTTCTGTCGGTCGCCGTTCCTACCCTCCGGGACATGACCACGACCGAGTCGCCACCGGCGGAGCAGGCGGTGCCGGCGGGCGCTGGGGCGCTCCCGGGGTCGCGGTGGGCGGAGCAGCAGTCGTTCGACGAGCTGGGCCGCTCGTTGCGCGACGTCACGTTCTGCGTGGTCGACCTGGAGACCACCGGCGCCTCCCACCGCGCAGGTGCCCGGATCACCGAGGTGGGCGCGGTCAAGGTGCGCGGCGGCGAGGTGCTCGGGGAGTTCCAGACCCTGGTCAACCCCCGCGAGTCCATCCCCGCCTTCATCTCGGTGCTGACCGGCATCAGCGACGCCATGGTGGCGACCGCCCCCACGATCGAGACGGTCCTCCCCCAGTTCCTGGAGTTCGCCGCAGGGTGCGTGCTGGTGGCCCACAACGCTCCCTTCGACATGGGGTTCCTCAAGGCGATGTGCCTGGAGCAGCAGCGTCCCTGGCCCGTCGTCGAGGTGGTCGACACCGCCGTCATCGCCCGTCGGGTGGTCCACCGCGACGAGACGCCCAACTGCAAGCTCGCCTCTCTCGCCACGCTGTTCGGGGCGTCCACGACCCCCAACCACCGCGCTCTGGAGGACGCCCGCGCCACGGTCGACGTCCTGCACGGGCTGATCTCACGACTGGGCAACCTCGGCGTCCACACCATCGAGGAGCTGCAGACCTACACCTCGCGGGTCACCACCGCGCAGCGGCGCAAGCGCCACCTCGCCGAGCACCTCCCGCACTCCCCCGGTGTCTACCTCTTCCGCGACGCCAACGGGCGCGTCCTCTACGTCGGCACGTCCAAGGACCTGCGACGACGCGTGCGCAGCTACTTCACGGCTGCCGAGACCCGCTCCAGGATGGGCCAGATGGTCGGCCTCGCGACCGAGGTGCAGGGCATCGAGTGCGCGACCCCGCTCGAGGCCAACGTCCGCGAGGTGCGCCTCATCGCGCAGCACTGCCCGCCGTTCAACCGCAGGTCCCGCCATCCCGACAAGGTGCACTGGGTCAAGCTCACCTCGGAGCCCTGGCCGCGGCTGGCCATCGTGCGGAGGGTGCTGGACGACGACGCCGACTACATCGGGCCGTTCCGCACGAGGGTGCGCGCCCAGCAGGCGGTCGACGCGCTGCACGAGACCTTCCCGGTCCGGCAGTGCACGCCACGCATGGCACGGCGGCCGAGCATGAGCCCGTGCGCCCTCGCGGAGATGGGCCGGTGCCTGGCACCCTGCGACGGCCGGGTGGAGCCCGAGGTCTACCTCGCGACGGTCGACTCCCTCCGCGCGTCCCTGCGGGCCGGGGCGGAGGAGGTCATCGGGGTCCACGACGACCGCATGCGCATCCTCTCCGAGCAGGAGCGCTACGAGGAGGCCAGCAGGTTCCGCGACCGCCTCACCGCCTTCCTCCGCGGCGCGGCTCGCAGCCAGCGCATCAGCGCCCTCACCCGTTGCCCCGAGATCGTCGCCGCCCGCAAGGACGACGGCAGCTGGCAGGTGCACGTCATCCGGCACGGCCGGCTCGCGGCCGCCGGCGTGATCCCCGCGGGGGCCGACGCCTCGTGGTGGGTGACTGAGCTGACGGCCGGTGCCGAGCAGGTGCTCCCCGGGCCGGGTCCGCTGCCCGCCTCGTCCATCGACGAGGCAGAGCTCCTGGTGCGGTGGCTGGAGTCGCCCGGCGTGCGCCTCGTCGACGTGGAGGGGTCGTGGTCGTGCCCCGCCTCCGGCGCCGCTCGCCATGCAGAGGCCTACGCGCCGGAGACAGCGGTGTTCGACCCCAGCGACTGAGACGACACGGACTTCGCGGAGTCACGGTCAGGCAGCGTGGCGGTCGCGTAACGTGCACCATGTGATCACCGCGATCGTCTTCATCAACGCCCAGGTGTCGCAGATCCCCGAGGTCGCGGCCGCGGTCGCGGGCATCGACGGGGTCAGCGAGGTCTACTCGGTGACCGGCCAGATCGACCTGATCGCCATGGTCCGCGTCCGCAACCACGAGGACGTCGCGTCGGTGGTCGCCGACCAGGTCAACAAGGTGGACGGTGTGACCGCGACCGAGACCCACATCGCCTTCCGCACCTACTCGTCCCACGACCTGGAAGCGGCGTTCTCGATCGGGCTCGACTGACCGCACGCCACCATGCGCTCGAGCATCGCGGTCGGCTGCGCGGCCCTGCTGTCGGTCCTGGCATGGGTCACCACGAGCCTGATGGCCTCCGGGCACGGTCTCGACCTGACGGACGAGAGCTTCTACCTCGTCACCTACCGCTGGTGGGACACCTACCAACCGACGTTCACCGGCACCCAGTACCTGTTCGGCCCGCTGTTCGAAGCCCTCGGCTACCGGATCGACCACCTGCGCGTCGCGCGCCTGGCGCTCCACCTCGGGGTCAACGCCTACCTCGCGTTCACCCTCGTCTCGTGGCTGGGCGACCGCGCGCTGCTGGGGTCAGGCAGGGCGACGCGGCTGGCGGCCGGTCTGGTGGTCGTCGCGGGCGGGGCCAGCGCCTACACCTGGCTGCCGATGTCCGTCGGCTACAACGACGTGACGATGGTGGCAGCCGTGCTGTGCTCGGCGGCCGTGTGTCATGCGGCGACGCCCAGCCGATGGGTCCACCTCAGCCTGCTGCTCGCGGGCGCGAGCCTGGCAGCGGCGGTGCTGGCCAAGTGGACGGCGGTCGGCATGGGCACGCTCTTCGTGCTGACCGTCGCGTACCTGTTACGAGGACGCGGTGCCCGGGCGTTGTTGCTCGCGGGGGCGAGCCTCGCAGTCGGCGTGGTGGCACTGCTCGTCTACCTCCGTGGGACGGTGCCGCTGAGCGAGCTCGTCGAGGCCCTCCGTGAGTCCAACGCGAGGCTTGCCTCGAGCACGAACGCACCGTCCAGCCTCGTCCTCGGCTACCTGACCGGGGCCCTGTCCCTCGCCGTGCCCGCCGTGGCCATCGGGGCAGCGCTCGGTGTGCTCTGGCTCCTGCTGGTCCGACGCGTGCCCACGAGGCCGGGCGCCGCCACCACGCTGTGCCTGGCCGGCGTCCCGGTGCTCGCCTACACGGTCACCGGGCAGCTGCCGATGGGTGGGCCGAACCACGATGCGGTGACGCTGGCGTTGTGGTCCCTGTTCGCGTTCGGCGCGGTGTGCGTGCTCGCCCGGCTCAGGGGAGGCGTGCCCCGGCCCCACCGGCGCGCCCCTTCCGCCGACACGGTGGTCGTCTGCTGGCTGCTGGCCGCCCCCTGGCTCCACGGGTTCGGCACCGGCAACGCCGTGCACCTGCTGGCCGTCTCCACCGTGGCTCCGTGGCTGTGCGTCCTCGTCTACGCCTGGCGCCGAGCAGCGAGCCAGGAGGTCCTCGGTGCCGGCTCCCCGTTGGCGGGCGTCGCGGTGGCGACCGTGCTGCTGCTGGGCTGGACGGCCTCGACCGCCAACCTCGTGGCGCCGTACCGGACCGAGCCCTACGTGCAGACCGACACCCCCCTCACCGGCAGCGACGACCTCGCTGGGCTGCTGCTCTCCGAGGACGACGCGGCTGCATACGCCGCGCTCCGTGAGGCGACGTCGGGCTCCGCCGTCGAGGACATCCTGGTGCTGGACGAGGTCCCCGGGCTCTCGCTGGTGCTCGGTGCACCGCCGTACGCCGAGGCGTGGACCTCCGCCGTCGACCAGGTCCGCACCCGGTCGGCCGTCGCCGCCGTCTGCGAGGAGGACGGACCTCCATCGCTCATCATCCTCACGCGTGAGATGTCTGCGGAGGATGTCAATGCCCTGCGGGAGTGCGGCATCGACTTCTACGCTGATTACCGCCCAGTCCCCTACCGGGATCCTCACGTAGAGATCGACGTCTATGCAGCCAGCACGAGCTGAAACACCCACCGTCTCGGTCGTGGTCCCCGCTTTCAACGAAGCGAACCACGTCGACGCGCTGTCTGCCCTGATGCACGAGATCTCCAGCGCCGAGCCGTCGGTGAGCTTCGAGCTGTGGTGGTCGACGACGGGTCCACGGACGGGACGGCGCAGGCCCTCGTCAGCTCCGTGCCGGGGTCCTACGACCTCCAGGTCGTGCAGCTGTCGCGGAACTTCGGCTCCCATGCCGCCATCTCCGCCGGCTTCCAGCAGTGCGTCGGCGACTGCGCGATCGTGCTGGGGGCGGACGGGCAGGAGCCTGCCTCGCTGGTCAGCGACCTGCTCCGTGAGTGGCGCCACGGTTACGAGGTCGTCTGGGGGATCCGCCGTTCGCGCGCCCGGAAGGGGCTCCTGCGCGACGGCGCCTCGCGGTTGTTCTCCTCGCTCTTCGCCCGATACACCGCCCTGGAGACCTACCCCACCGAGGGCCCTTCAGGGGTGCTGGTGGACCGCGCCGTTCTCCAGCACCTCAACGCGATGGGCGAGCTCAACCGCAACGTGCTCGCTCTGGTGGCCTGGCTCGGCTACCAGCAGACCTCGGTCCACTACGACCAGCTCCCCCGCCAGCACGGGACGTCCAAGTGGACGACCAAGAAGATGGTCAAGCTCGCGGTCGACTCGCTCATCCAGTTCTCGTCGGCGCCGCTGCGCTTCTGCACGTTCGCCGGCATGGGCGCGGCGCTGGTGGGCGCTCTGTACGCGGTGCTGCTCATCGTGCGCGAGCTGCAGGGCGTCTCGACCCCCTCGGGGTGGCCCACCCTGCTCGTCGTCGTGCTCCTGCTGGGCGGGACCCAGCTCCTGGTGATCGGCGTCCTCGGCGAGTACCTCTGGCGTGCTGTCGAGGAGTCGCGGAGGCGGCCCCTCTACGTCGTCAAGGACCGCTTCCACTCGTCGCGACAGCAGTCCGGAGGGCAGGGCCGATGAGAAGCAGGAACAGCACGGTGCTCGTGACCGGTGGCCTCGGCTACATCGGCGGATACGTCGTCGAGGACCTGACCAACCGTGGGTGGAAGGTCCGCGTGCTCGACAACCGCTACCGCGCGGCTCCACGCAGCGTGCAGCTGGTCGAGAGCCGCAAGGACGTCGAGCTCGTGGAGGGGGACGTCCGCTACCCGGCGATGGTGCAGCAGGCGATGCGCGGCGTCGAAGCGGTGGTCCACCTCGCCGCTGTCTGCATCAACAAGAGCGTCGCTGCGCCTGCGGAGAGCCTGGACGTCAACCTCCTCGGCACCCAGCACGTGCTGGACGCCGCCGCCGCGCACGGCGTACGCCGGATCGTCTTCGCGTCGTCGGCGTCGGTCTACGGCAACTCCCCCACGCTCCCCATGGCGGAGCAGGACTCACCTGATCCCCTGACGCCGTACTGCGTGGCCAAGCTGGCCGGGGAGCAGCTGCTCGCCTTCCAGTCGCAGAGGTCCTCGATGGAGTGGAACGCCCTGAGGCTCTTCAACGTGTACGGCCCCGGTCAGCCGACCGACGCCTACTACACGTCCGTGATCGTCACCTTCCTCACCCGCCTGATGAAGGGACTCCCGCCGGAGATCGACGGAGCCGGCGACCAGACCATGGACTTCGTCCACGTCGCCGACGTGGCCCGCGCCTTCGGGATGGCGCTCGATGCGTCGGTGAGCGGTCACGTGCTCAACGTCGGGACCGGGAACCAGACCTCCATCGCCGACCTGGCCGCGATGCTCGTCAAGGCCTCCGGGAAGGACCTCGAGCCGGTGTTCCGGCCCCGTGAGGTGCTGGTCAACCGGCGGCAGGCGGCCACCGCTGCCATCGAGGAGGTGCTCGGGTGGACGCCGCGCATCACGCTCGAGGAGGGTCTCGCTGAGCTCGTGACGTGGGTGAACGGCACTCCGGAGCCGGGCAGTGCCTGACGACGGCTCGAACCCCTACCACCCGCTCTGCGTCATCGTCGGGTCACCGGAGATCGGGGAAGGGACGTGGATCGGCGCCCACACCCTCATCGACGGGTCCGGCGGTCTCCGGATCGGTCGCGGCTGCGACATCAGCGCGGGTGCCCACGTCTACTCGCACTCGACCGTGCGTCGCTGCGTCACGCAGCGCCGGGAGCCGCTGCGGTCAGCACCCACCGCGATCGGCGACCACACGTTCATCGGCCCCAATGCCGTCATCCTCATGGGAGTCACCATCGGCAACGGGTGTGTCGTCGGGGCCGGCGCAGTGGTCACCCACGACGTTGCGGACCGGACCTGCGTCGTCGGCGTGCCGGCCAGGGTGGTCGGGGACGTCGATCCCGACACCGGCTCGATCAGCTACCACTGACGTCCAGGAGGCAGCGGAGACGCTCGGCCACCCTCGCCTGCTGGTCGCGCGTGATGCCCACGAACATCGGCAAGGCCACCTGCTGCCGGAACAGCATGTTGCTCGTCGGGCACTCGTCCGCGCTGGTCGCGAAGAGCCCGAGCGCGCTGACGGCGTAGGTCCCGATCGTGCTGCCGATGCCGTCGGCACGCAGCGAGCGGATGACGTCGTCGCGGTCGACGCCGTCACCCACCGTGACCGCGAACGTCTGCCACGCGTGCGTGCGGTCGTCGGGCACCGTGGGCAGCGTGAGCCGCGGCGCACCGGCGAGCAGGTCGAGGTAGTGCTCGGCAGCAGCCGATCGAGCGGACACGTTCTCCTCGAGGCGTTCCAGCTGGGCCAGGGCCACCGCGGCGCTGAGCTCGTCGAGCTTGTAGTTGTACCCGATCGAGGTGAAGGGCACGACCATCCTGCCCAGCCCGTCGTCCCCTGGGTCCTGCGCCATCCCGAACGCCGCCAACGACCCCACCTGCTGGGCGAGCGCCTCGTCATCGGTCACCAGGACTCCGCCCTCCCCGCCCGTCACACCCTTGCGGGCATGCAAGGAGAAGACAGCCACGTCCCCGAACCGACCTGCACTCTCCCCGCGGTACTGGGCGCCCATCGAGCAGGCCGCGTCGGCGATGAGCCTCAGCCCGTGGTCGGCGCAGAACGCCTCGATGTCCGCCCAGTCGGCCGGCAGCCCCAGCGGGTCGACGGCGATGAGCGCCTTGGTGCGGGGCGTCAGCGCCGCAGCCGCCGCCTCGATGTCGATCGCCCCGGTGGCGGGCCTGACATCGACGAGGACCGGACGAGCTCCTGCGTGCGCAACCGCCATGGCCGTGGCCGGGAACGTGTAGTCGGCGACCAGCACCTCGTCGTCCTGCTGGACGCCGAGTGCCATCAGCGCGAGATGCAGACCGGCGGTGCAGCTGCTCACCACCGCGCCGTGCGCTCGCCCAGTGCCAGCCGCCACCGCCGCCGCCAGCTCGCGCCCCCGCGGCCCCTGCCCCGCCAGCCACCCGGACTCGAGCACCGCGCGCACCATCTCCAGCTCGCGCTCACCCACGGCCGGACGCGAGAGCGGGATCGGCGCTCGAGGTGAGTTCACGGGGCCTCCTGGAAACCACCTGACGTTAACCCAGGCTGTGCAGCGACACGCTGCTTCTGGCCTCGCGGAGCACGACGAATGCGGTTCACTACAAGGCAAAGGACGGAGGCACTTCCTCGATGTACCGAGATCTCGACGTGGCGGTGGTCGTGCCTGCCCACAACGAGGAACGACTGATCGGCACGGTCATCACCACGATGCCGGACTTCGTCGACCGCATCGTCGTGGTCGACGACGCCAGCACCGACGGCACCTCGGCGGCGGCCACGGCACAGGCCGACGCCCGGGTCGACGTCATCACGCTGGAGGAGAACCTCGGCGTCGGGGGCGCGATCATGGCCGGGCATCGCCACGTGCTCGCCGGCGACGCCGATGTCGCCGTGGTCATGGCGGGTGACGCGCAGATGGACCCGGCGTACCTGGGCAACCTGCTGGACCCGATCGCCGAGGGCACGGCGCAGTTCACCAAGGCGAACCGCTTCTACGGTCCCGGCACCTTCAGGGGCATGCCGCGCCACCGCATCGTCGGCAACATCGCCCTCTCCTTCCTGACCAAGGCGGCCTCGGGGTACTGGAACCTCTTCGACCCCCAGAACGGCTACACCGCGATCCATCGCAAGGCCCTGGAGCGGCTGCCGCTCGACAGGATCGCCCAGCGCTACGACTTCGAGAACGACATCCTGATCCAGCTCAACATCCTGCGCGTGCCGGCGCGCGACGTCCCCGTGCCGGCGGTGTACGGCGACGAGGTCTCCGGCATGCGTCTCATGCGCGTCGGGCCCCGCATCGTGGTGCGGCTGTGGCGTGGGTTCTGGCACCGGATGTGGTGGAAGTACGTCCTGCAGTCCTTCTCGGCCGTTGCGCTGCTGTTCTTCTCCGGACTGTTCTCCGTGCTCTTCGGCCTCGGAGTGGGTGTCTTCGTGCTCGTCAACACCCTGGGGCCGCCGATCGCGAGCCCGGGCACGGTGCTGCTCAGTGTGGCTCCGGTGCTCACCGGCATCCACCTGCTGATCATGGCGATGTGGCTGGACATCCAGGAAGGCAGCGCGTAGCGGTGTCACCAGGGGCACACATCGATCCTGCCGCCGAGGTCTCCGCCGACGCCACGGTCGGTGAGGGCACTGTCGTGTGGGCCCTTGCGCAGGTGCGTGAGGAGGCTCGGATCGGTGACGGCTGTGTGGTCGGCCGCGGCGCCTACGTGGACGCCGGGGTCGTCGTCGGTGACAACGTGAAGGTGCAGAACAACGCCCTGCTCTACGCGCCGGCCGTCGTCGAGGACGGCGCCTTCGTCGGTCCGGCAGCGGTGCTCACCAACGACCAGCACCCGCGTGCGGTGACCCCGGACGGTCGCCCGAAGGCGGGCGGTGACTGGGAGCGGGTCGGCGTCCACGTCGGCGCTGGAGCCTCGATCGGGGCGGGGGCGGTCTGTGTCGCCCCGGTGCGCGTGGGGCGCTGGGCTCTGGTGGCCGCCGGTGCCGTCGTCGTGCGCGACGTGGCGGACCACGCTCTCGTGGCCGGCAACCCGGCACGGCAGGTCGGCTGGGTCGGCCCCGCCGGCCGCCGGCTCGAGGAGCGGGACGACCGGCTCGTCTGCCCCGCGACGGGCGCGACGTTCAGGCTCGACGGGGCGACGCTGGTGAGCGACTGATGGGGCGGCGCGAGGTGCCTGCGGTCCGTGTCGAGCTCACGGCCGACGAGATCGATGCGGTCACCGGCGTCCTCACCGGTGGGCAGCTCGTGGGTGGCCCGCAGGTCGCCGCCTTCGAGCGGGAGTTCTCCGAGACGCTCCTCGACGGTCGTCCGTGCGTCGCCGTGAACTCCGGCACCAGCGCGCTCCACCTCGGCCTGCTCGCGTGCGGGATCGGGCCCGGTGACGAGGTCGTCGTCCCCTCGTTCACCTTCGCCGCGACCGCGAACGCCGTGGCGATCACGGGCGCCACTCCGGTCTTCGCCGACATCGACCCGGCGAGCTTCTGCCTCGACCCCCGCGACGTGGCGGCCCGCATCACCCCCCGCACCCGGGCGGTCCTGCCTGTCCACCTGTACGGCCACCCGGCCGACTGGCAGGGGTTGGCTGAGCTCGCCGGGACGCACGGGCTGATGCTGCTGGAGGACGCCGCGCAGGCGCACGGGGCGTCGTACGGCGACCGGCCCGTCGGCACCCTCGGCACCTGGGCCGCGTTCAGCTTCTACGCCACGAAGAACATGACCACCGGCGAGGGCGGGCTGGTCGCGTGCGCCGACGAGGAGACCGCTCGACGCGTGCGACTGCTGCGCAACCAGGGCATGGAGCGCCGGTACGCCAACGAGGTCGTCGGGCTCAACAACCGGCTGACCGACGTGGCAGCCGGTCTCGGGCGCGTCCAGCTCACCACCCTTGCGCAGCGCAACGCACTGAGGCGGGCGATCGCCGACCGCTACACGGCGGGCCTACGTGGCGCGATCACTCCGACCGTCAGGCCCGGGGACACCCACGCCTTCCACCAGTACACGGTGCGGGTCCCGCAGCGCGACGGCGTGCTCGCTGCGGTCCGAGCCGCGGGCGTCGACGCTGCCGTCTACTACCCGACGCCGGTGCACCGGCTGCCCGGCCTTCGCCACGACGGACGCGCTGCCCCGCACCGAGGCAGCTGCCGCGGAGTGCATGTCGCTCCCGATCCATCCGCTCCTGTCGGACGACGATGTCGACTTCGTCGTGGAGACCGTGAACCACGCGGTCGCGAGCTGTGGAGGTCAACGTTGAGCCAGCTCCGCGCCGGCCTCATCGGTCTCGGCGAGATGGGACGCCACCACGCCCGCGTGCTGCAGGCGCTCGACGGCGTCCAGCTCGTGGGCGTCTGCGACCCACTGGCACCCGAGGACTCCCCCGGCTGCCCCGTGGACCGGACGCCGGAGGCGCTGCTGGCCCGTGGCATCGACGTGTGCGTCGTCGCCTCTCCGACCACGGCCCACCTCGAGCACGGGCTCATGCTGGCCGAGGCCGGCGTGCACACCCTGGTCGAGAAGCCGATCTCCCTGGACCACGCCTCCGCGACGCGGCTCGCCGAGGCCTTCGGCGCAGCCGGTCTCGTCGGTGCGGTGGGGCACATCGAGCGCTACAACCCGGCACTGCAGGCGCTGCGCACGCGGCTGGCGAGCGGGGAGCTGGGCGAGATCTACCAGGTGGCGACCCGGCGCCAGGGCCCCTTCCCCACGCGTGTGCTCGACGTGGGCGTCGTGCTCGACCTGGCGACCCACGACATCGACTCGACGGCGTGGGTGACCAAGCAGCGGTACACCTCGGTCTCGGCCCGGGTGGCCCACCGCTCCGGGCGGCGCCACGAGGACCTCGTCGGCATCGTCGCGACGCTCGAGGACGGCACCGTGGTCAACCACCTCGTGAACTGGCTTTCCCCCTGAAGGAACGGATGACGGTCGTCAGTGGGGAGCTGGGCAGCTACGTGGCCGACACGGTCAACGCGGACCTGACCTTCTACGCCAACGGCGCCGCGCGGGTCGAGTGGGAGACGCTCAAGTCCTTCCGCGGCGTCGTGCAGGGCGACGTGGTGCGCTACGCGATCCCGAAGCCTGAGCCCCTGGCCGTGGAGCTGACAGCGTTCCGCGACGCCGTGCTGGGGGTGGCCGACGACGTCGTGACGATGCACGAGGCGGCCGAGGTGGTCCGCGTCGCCGAGGCCGTCTCGGAGTCCGCGGCGACAGGACTCACCGTGGGTCTCTGAGCCCTCGACTCAGGAGATCCTCGCGCCCGCCTGCACCCACCGAGCGAGCGCCTGCTCCGCGGCCCCGGACTCGACCGCCGTCCGTGCCCGCTGAAGACCCGCCTGCAGCCGCTCGGGCAGGGGCCCGGCCCCGGCCGCGTGCACGGCGACGGCCGCCCCTGCGTTGAGGAGCACGGCATCGAGCACCGGCCCCGCCTCACCCGCCAGCACCCGGCGTACGACGTCGGCATTGTGGTGGGCGTCCCCGCCCCGGAGCTGACCTGGCTCGCTGCGAGGCAGGCCCACCTCCTCGGGGTCGAGCACCGACTCCACGACCTCTCCACCGGAGACCTGCCACACGCGCGACGTCGTCGTGGTCGTGAGCTCGTCCAGGCCGTCGTCGCCTCGGAAGACCCAGGCGTCGACCCCACGCCGCGCGAAGACGCCCGCCATGATCGGGGCCATGCGCGGGTCGGCGCAGCCGATCGCCTGGGCCGCCGGCGAGCCGGGGTTGGCCAGGGGACCCAGGAAGTTGAACACCGTGGCGACGGCGAGCTCCTTGCGCGCGACCGCGGCGTGGCGCAGCGCCGGGTGGAAGGCCGGAGCGAAGCAGAACGAGATCCCCACCTCCTCGGCGACCCGGCGGACCTGGTCCGGGGTGAGGTCCAGGCGGACGCCCAGCAGCTCGAGCACGTCGGCGGCGCCCGCCTTCGAGGAGGCGGACCGGTTGCCGTGCTTGATCACCGGCACCCCGGCCCCCGCGGCGACGATCGCGGCCATGCTCGAGATGTTCACCGACATCGAGCGGTCGCCTCCGGTGCCGACGACGTCGACCCAGCGACCGGGCAGCTCCAGGGGCACGGCGTGCTGGTACATCGCGTCGACGAGGCCGGTGATCTCGTCGACGGTCTCCCCCTTCGCCCGGAGGGCGACCACGAACCCCGCGATCTGCACCGGGGACGCCGCGCCGGCGAGGATCTCGTCCATCGCCCACGCCGTCTGCTCGGCGGACAGGTCCGAGCCGCCGAGGAGCGCGGTGGTGAGGTCGGGCCAGGTGAGCCCGGTGGCGCGGTTCACGACGGGCGGGTCAGGGTGTCGCCGTCAGGCGGCCGCGGAGCAGCCGGATGACCACCGACGCGAGCTGCATCGGGTCGAGGGGGTGCGGCACGGCGGCCTCGGCGCGTGACCAGGTCGCCAGCCAGGCGTCGTCCGGCCTCCCGGTCAGCACCAGCACGGGAGGTGCGTCGAACACCTCGTCCTTGACCTGTCGTGCGATCCCCATGCCTCCGGCGGGCACCGCCTCGCCGTCGAGGATCGCCAGGTCGAAGGTGCCGGTGTCGAGGTGGGCCATGACCATCGGCTCGGTGGCCACCTCGACGTACTCGACAGGAGGGAGGTCGGGGTGGGGCCGGGCGCCGAGGGAGAGCAGCACCTGGTCGCGGGTGTTGGCGTCGTCGCTGTACACGAGCACCTTCAGCGGGGCGGTGGCTGCGCTCTCGGTCACGCGACGGATGCTACTCGACCGGAGTCTTGGCTGACCGTGCCCGCTCCGCGGCCTCGAGGCGGTCCAGGCGGCGGTCCTCCCGCGCCGCCTCCTTCATCGACGAGCGCACCCACTGCACGAAGAGCACGGCGAAGAAGGCCAGTCCGACGAGGTCGCCGCTCCCCCACAGGATGCCCCCGGCGAGGTGCTGGTCCTCCTCCGGCGGGGGCAGCCAGGTCAGGTCGAGCGAGCGGTACCAGTCGCCGGCGATGAGCGTCGACTGGTTCATGATCGTGACCCCCAGGAACGCGTGGAACGGCAGCGTCATCGCCATGAGGAGCACGCGGAAGGGATAGGCCACCCGGCCCGGCACCGGGTCGACCCCCACCAGCGGCCAGAGGAACAGCGACCCGACGAGCACCAGGTGGACGTGCATCATCTCGTGGACGTACGGCGAGCGCAGGGTCGCCTCGTACCAGCCGGTGAAGTAGAGCACCCAGGGGCTGAGCACGAACAGCGCGAAGGTCAGCGGAGGGAAGGTCAGCACGCGCGCCACCCGGGAGTGCAGGGCCACCAGCAGCCACCTGCGCGGCCGCTGGGGCAGCACCCGCAGCGCCAGCGTCACCGGTGCGCCCAGCGCGAGCATCAGGGGCACCAGCATCGACAGGACCATGTGCTGGACCATGTGGACGCTCAGCAGGACGGTGTCGTAGGCGGCCAGGCCCGATGAGGTCGCCAGGTAGAAGACCGCCATGCCGCCCACGAACGCGGCGGTCCTCCCCCACGACCACCGGTCACCCCGGGAGCGCAGCTGCCAGACCCCGAGGAGGTAGAGGCCGGCGACCCACACGGTGAGCACGGTCAGCCACGGGTCGACGCCCCACTCGGTGACAACCCGGCCCAGGCCGAACGGGGGCAGGGACCCCTCCTCGGACCACACGACGCGCACCGCTCCACAGTAGGCGGCGAGCTCGGCAGACCCCAGATCGGGACCAACCACCCGGCCTGTGAAGAAGATGACTCTCCCGGGCCGGGGGTCATGGTGCCTCAGAGGCGGGTTATAGACATAATGGCCCGCGTGGCGACATCGAGTGCTGTGATCCCCGCGTCCCGTCTGCACGGACAACACGACAGGCCGAGCATGGTCAGTGTCGGAACGATCGTGTGGCTCGCCTCCGAGCTGATGTTCTTCGCGGCGCTGTTCGCGGCGTACTTCACCATCCGCTCGGTCTCGCCGGAGCTGTGGGCGCAGGAGACCGAGCTGCTCAACATCCCCTTCTCCTCGGTCAACACCACGATCCTGGTGCTGTCCTCCGTCGCCTGCCAGCTCGGGGTGTTCGCCGCGGAGCGCGGCAACGTCGGCCGTGCCGGCAAGATCTTCAACGTGCCCAAGTGGGGGCTGCGCGAGTGGTTCTCGCTCACCTACGTCATGGGCGCGATCTTCATCGCCGGCCAGGCACTCGAGTACGTCGAGCTCGTCCACGAGGGTCTCACCCTGTCGTCCTCGGCGTACGGCTCGGTCTTCTACCTGGCGACCGGGTTCCACGGCCTCCACGTGACCGGCGGCCTCATCGCCTTCCTCTACGTGCTGGGGCGCACCTACCTCGCGCGCAAGTTCACCCACGAGCAGGCGGTCACCGCGATCGTCGTCTCCTACTACTGGCACTTCGTGGACGTGGTGTGGATCGGACTGTTCGCCACCGTCTACATCCTGCAATGAGCCCATCCGGACCGAGCCCGCGACCGAATCCCACGTAGACGGCAGAAGGACCCCCAGTGCGACTTTCCGCTCGACTCTCCGCCACACGGCGCAGCCGCTACGCCGGCCCCGTCGTGCTGCTGCTCGCCCTGCTGACGATGGGCGGCATCTACTCGGTCCTCGTGCCGGCGCAGGCCCAGGACCCGACCGTCGCCGACCAGGAGGCGATCACCGCGGGCCGACAGCTGTACATGGTGGGCTGCTCGAGCTGCCACGGGCTGAACGGCGAGGGCATCACGACGAAGAACGACGGCCAGTACGGCCCGCCGCTCGTCGGCGTGGGTGCCGCCGCCGTCGACTTCCAGGTCGGCACCGGCCGCATGCCGATGGCGGCCCCCGGCGCCCAGGCGCCGGTCAAGGAGGCCGTCTACACCGACGAGGAGATCGAGCAGCTGGCCGCCTACGTGGCCTCCCTCGGCCCCGGGCCGGCCATCCCCACCGAGGACATGTACGACCCGGAGACCATCCCGGAGGACGAGCGTGAGGAGGCGGTGGTCCGCGGAGGCGAGTTCTTCCGCACCAACTGCACCGCGTGCCACAACTTCGCTGCCCAGGGCGGCGCCCTCCCGGGCGGGAAGTACGCCCCCTCCCTCATCGGGGTGGAGCCCAAGCACATCTACGAGGCCCTGATCACGGGCCCGCAGCAGATGCCGCTGTTCTCCGACGAGGTGCTCACGCCCTCGGACAAGCGCGACATCATCTCCTACGTCGAGAGCATCGAGGAGACCCCGAAGTACGGCGGCTTCCAGATGGGTTCGCTGGGCCCGGTGAGCGAGGGCATGTTCGCCTGGATCGTCGGCATCGGCAGCCTGGTCGGCTTCGCGATCTGGATCGCCTCTCACACCGCCCGCAGCAGCCGGAAGGGAGCTCAGCCGTGAGCGACAGGACCGGGGGCATCCCCGGCAACGACGACGCGGTGGCCGTCCAGGGCGCCGGAGGCACCGGCCGCCAGGTCGACACCACCGGCGACCCCATCGCGGACCCCGGGCTTCCCGCCCACATCCCCCGGCCGACCGACGTGGACCCGCGGGCCGAGAAGCGCGCGGAGCGGCAGGTTGCGACCTTCTTCGGGCTCTCGACCGTGATGGCCCTGCTGTTCGTCGTGTCCTACTTCCTCTTCGACATCAAGGAGGACCCCGACGTCTTCCTCGGGCTCGGGGCCTCCAACGTCGCCCTGGGGGTGACCCTCGGCCTGTCGCTGCTCTTCATCGGCATCGGGGCGATCCACTGGTCGCGCAAGCTGATGAACGACGCCGAGATCGTGGAGGACCGCCACCCGGTGGGCTCCTCGCCCGAGGACCGCGAGACCTCGGTGGCCGCGCTGCGCGCGGGCTGGGACGACTCCGGCCTCGGCCGGCGCCCGATGATCCGCAACTCCCTGCTCGGCGCGATGGGCGCCCTGATGCTGCCGCTGGTCGTCGGGCTGCGCGACCTCGGCCCGCTGCCAGGCGACAAGCTCTACAAGACGGTGTGGACCGAGGGCATGCGCCTGGTCAACGACGTCGCGGGCACGCCGATCAAGCCCGAGTGGATCGAGATCGGCCAGCTCATCAACGGCGAGCCCGAGATCTTCTACAACGGCGAGCCCTACGGCGAGGAGACCATCGAGGGTCACGAGCAGCTCGTCGAGAAGGGCAAGGCCGCGATCATCGTGGTGCGCATGGAGCCCGACGACATCACCCCGAGCGAGGGCCGTGAGGAGTGGGGGGTCAACGGGATCCTGGCCTACTCCAAGATCTGCACCCACGTGGGCTGCCCGATCTCGCTGTGGGAGCAGCAGTCCCACCACCTGCTGTGCCCGTGCCACCAGTCGACCTTCGACCTGGCCGACAACGGCAAGGTCATCTTCGGCCCCGCGGCCAGAGCCCTTCCTCAGCTGCCGATCGAGGTTGATGCCGAGGGTTATCTTGTAGCTCAGAGCGATTTCACAGAACCCGTCGGCCCATCCTTCTGGGAGCGTGGATGAACATGAGCACGAGACGACAGGCCGTGCGCCCCGCGAAGCAGACCAAGGCAGGGGCCGCCGCCAACTGGGCCGACGAAAGACTGGGCCTCGGCGGGCTCGCCAAGAAGCAGATCCGCAAGGTCTTCCCCGACCACTGGTCGTTCATGCTCGGCGAGATCGCGCTGTGGAGCTTCGTGATCCTGCTGCTCACGGGCACGTTCCTGACGCTCTGGTACAAGCCCAGCATGGGTGAGGTCATCTACGACGGCTCCTACGAGCAGTACCGCGGCCTCCACATGTCCGAGGCCTACGCCTCCACCCTCGACATCTCCTTCGACGTCCGGGGCGGGCTGCTGATGCGGCAGATGCACCACTGGGCGGCCATGCTCTTCGTGGCGGCGATGTTCGTCCACCTGATCCGGGTCTTCGTCACCGGCGCCTTCCGCAAGCCCCGCGAGCTCAACTGGGTCGTCGGTGCGCTGCTACTGCTCTTGGGCATCCTGGAGGGCTTCACCGGCTACTCGCTGCCCGACGACCTGCTCTCCGGCACCGGCCTGCGGATCGCGGACGGCATCGTGAAGGCGACACCGGTGCTCGGCACCTACATGTCGTTCTTCCTCTTCGGCGGGGAGTTCCCGGGAGACGTGATCATCCCCCGGCTCTACGCCGTCCACATCCTGCTGATGCCGGGGCTCATCCTGGCGCTCATCGGCGCCCACATGATGCTGCTCGTCTACCACAAGCACACGCAGTGGCCCGGGCCCGGCCGCACGGAGAAGAACGTCGTGGGCTACCCGCTCGCACCGATCTACATGGCCAAGGCCGGCGGCTTCTTCTTCATCGTCTTCGGCGTCGTGGCCCTCATGGGCGGTCTGCTGGCGATCAACCCGGTCTGGCGCTACGGCCCCTACAACCCGGCCGAGGTGACCGCGGGCTCCCAGCCCGACTGGTACATGGGCATGGCCGAGGGCCTGATGCGCATCTTCCCCGGGTGGGAGACGTCGATCTTCGGTGTGACGATCTCCTGGAACGTCATGATCCCGGCGCAGATCCTGGCCCTGGTGCTCTTCATCATGACGCTGACCTATCCGTTCCTCGAGGCGTGGATCACCGGCGACAAGCGTGAGCACCACCTGCTCGAGCGCCCGCGCAACGCTCCGACCCGCACGGCGTTCCTGGTCGCGATGATGACCGCCTACGGCCTGCTCTGGGCCGCCGGCGGCAACGACATCCTCGCGACGCAGTTCAACCTCGACCTGAACCAGATCACCTACTTCATGCGGGTGGCGGTGTTCATCGGACCGGTGCTGGCGTTCTTCATCGCGCGTCGCTGGTGCATCTCGCTGCAGCGCGCGGACGAGGCGCGGCTGCTGCACGGCTACGAGACGGGCGTCATCATGCGCTCGGCCACGGGCGGCTACAGCGAGCGACACGCGCCGATCCCGCTGGAGGAGGCCTACACCCTCACCGCGCGCAACCGGGACCAGGTCTACGCGGGTGCGTGCCGCCTCGGACCGCAACGGCCTGCCGGCCAAGCGCACCTTCGTGGCCAACCGGCTGGACTGGGCGCGTGCACGGCTGTCGCGCTACTGGTTCGGCGACAACATCCAGAAGCCGACCCGCACGGAGTACGACGCCGCGCAGCACCACCTCGACCACGAGCTGGAGGAGCACGGCGGCACCGGCGAGCTGGTCGCGGCCGACGGCCACCAGTTCGACGGTCGGCACGCGCACGAGGGCGACGAGCTCCGCAAGGGGCACTGAGACTCCGCCGGTCGAGCGCGAGCTCTCCGCCGGTCGAGCTTGTCGAGACCAGAGGGCCCGGAGGCACCGCCTCCGGGCCCTGGTTGCGTCGCGGCCGTCGTGGCCGTCGCGAGCGGGGCTCAGCGAGCCGCGGCCTTCCGGTCGTGCGACGGGTGCTGACCAGCTCGAGCGGCACCACGCTCGGCATGGCCGGCCGGCACGCAGCACGTCAGGTCGGCGCGGCACGTGGCCGGAGGTGGCGAGGCCTCGAGCGCGGCCCGCGCATCGGCCGAGCTGTCGCCGCGAAGTCCTCGAGCTCGGCGATCCGTGCCTTGATCTCGGCCTGCTTCTCATCGATCATCCGCCTGACCCGTTCGCCGGCGTTCGCGCAGTTGGTGCCGTCCCAGGCAGGCAGCAGCTCGGTGATCTGACCACAGCTCAGTCCCAGCCGCCGAGCGCGGGTCACGAACAACAGCCGAGTCGCCGATGCCTCGTCGTAGGCGCGGTATCCCGACCCGGTGCGGGACGGGGGTCCAGCAGTCCGATGCGCTCGTAGTAGCGCACGGTGGAGGTCGGCACTCCCACGCGATCGGCCAGCTCGGAGATCCGCACCTCTTCACGATAGACCCGGAACTCGGGTGCAAGGTCAACCCTTGACCTTGCACCCGGGTGCAAGGTCTAGGTTCGCGCAACGGGACCGAGTCGACGGTCCGACGAGGAAAGGCAACACCATGATCGAGAACACGATCACCCTGACGCTGGACCAGCCTCCTGACGGGTCTTCGACTTCCTGACCGACCTCCCGAACGAGCCGGCCTGGAACCCCGACTGCAGCTCTGTCGAGATGCTCTCCCCCGGGCCCGCCGGGAAAGGATCGACCTACCGCGGCCGCTTCCGCGGGCATGGGGCAGGTGCTGGTGGAGATGACCGCCTTCGAGCGTCCGCTGCGGTTCGCGACCCGCGAGCGCTCGCGGATGGCGACCGGCGACTTCCAGTTCCTCCTGACACCACGCGACGAGCGCACCCAGGTCGACCTCCACATGACGCTGCAGCCACACGGACCCATGCGGCTGCTGCAGCCCCTCTGCGCCGGAGATCGGACAGTTCCTGACCGATCTCCCCGCCCACGTGCAAGCAGGCCTCGACTCGGCCGCCGCCAGCGCCTGACGCTCATGTCTGCTACGCCGCTCTGCTGATCCGCCACGGCGAGAGCGGCAGAGTCGTACAGGCACGACTGGGACACGTCTCAGCGCGCGAGACGCTGGACACCTACCGCACCTGGGCGGACTCGGAGGATCTCACCCGCGCGGCGGTAGATCGGGTTCTCGGAGTCGCTCATGCGGACTCTTTGCGGACTGACCAGGCAGGACGAAGAGGACCTACGCAAGTCAGATCGCTAAGTCCTGTCAGCAACGAACTTGCAGATGAAGGCTGCCGCGGTTCACGGCTGTCGTTGGTGAGTGATGGAAAGAAGGGATGACCTGCGGTTTCGTCGTTGGTCATCGATGGCAGTGGTTGGCTGCGTACGGCTCTTCTGCGGACTCCTTGCGGACTGACTGCGGACCGCTCGGCAGCATCGCGTCACGAACGGCTGGCTCAGGTCGATCGCCTACGCTGGCCTTGAGCATGCCCTCACCAGCTCGGCGACCTGGGCCTTGGAGAGCACGACGGCGTGAGCTCGTGCCGCCCGCCTCGGGCGACGAAGACACGCGAGGGGTGTCTGGTTCGCTACGCGCATCCTCGTGCGCCTGGCCTACCCAGTCGCTAGCCGCGATAGAGTCGCGGCCCCAGAGCAGGAGGTGGGGCAGAGTAGGAGGGGACGTCGGCGTCGTTTCGGCCGCGCAGAAGAGCATCGTCGTCCCCGAGGCCGAAGGTTTGGGCACCTACGCGCACCCAACGGGGGCGACCGATGCAGCCCTGAGGCACTGTGATACGCACCCGGTCCTCGGCCAAGTTGATGCCGATTCGAAGATCTGGGCACCGAGCCATTGCGTCCCGGGCGTCGTTGTACCAGAACACGCCGCCGGGTTCGATGCGACTGCCTTTGTGATCGACAGACAACGACCATTGCCCTTACCGGTCCGAAACAGAAATTGCTCCGTCTCAACCTTCAGATTGAGGTGCGAACGCAGGCAACCTAGACCGCCTTGCCGTCACCGGGGTGCTCCGTGATGCCCCAGCCCGACGCCATAGGCGAATCCTCATCATCGTCGTTCCGAGCAATGACCCCGACGGCACACCTGATGGATCTGCCGGGCTGACCTTACCATCAGCGCTCTGTGTTGAGGACTGCGTCAGGCACGCGATGAGACCCACCGCGATCACCCATCGCCTGACATGCCACATCCCTTCACGTTATCCCGTGCCGGCTGCAGCGCCAGAGGCTCAAGCCCCCTCGATCAGACATAAGTCCGACTTGGCTGCTCCCAATGAGGCAACATTGCTGCCAATCGGGCGACGACCAGATCGGCATTGTTCGTCACCAGTTGTCCCCGCTGGTGAGGAGCACGTGCTCGCCTGTCTTTCCTGCAGTTCCGGCGATGCAGGCTCACGCTCCAGCGCGGAACCTATCACCTTCCACGCATTCGCCCGCTCGCGCATCATTTCTGCGTGGACTGCCCAGCCATCCATGAGGGTGCGATCCGATGGAGCCTATGGCCTTGCTTGGCCCTTCGCAGCTTGGGTTTCCTTCAACGCACACGTCGCCGTGAAGTCCGTGACGGCCAAATAGACAGTTCGCACGTCCAGTACCTCCGCGCCGATTAACGAAGCAACTGCACCGAAGCGCAAGCGGCGTTGTCCTCCGCTGCCCGGTTTGATCCTTCTCGGGTCCTGGATGATCAACCGGAACCGCCCTCAGCCGATGCTAGGGTCTGAGTCGGTGGACCCCCTGGCGCCTCAGCCTTCGCCCCGGCCCACCGTTCCCGCGCCCGACACAGCTGATGGCACGTGGCAGTACGTGCGCGAGAGTGGCTCTTGAGCTATCTCGTCGTAGGGGTGCTGCTCGCGGTCGTTGCGTCATAGTGATCGCGGCGTCTTGGTCCTCTCCGGTTTCGGTCTTCACCATTCAAATCGGCGATGAGACGACCAGGTGAAGACAGTCATTCGGATTCGCCTCCTGTCGGGCCCCGACCGCCTGGGCCAGTGGCTGCTGGTCGTGTCCTTCGATACGGAGTTTTCGCCGGCAGGCATCCCATGCTACGGCGACCTGAATCACCTACATCCGCTCGATGGCCACGAGGCGCGGCCCGTCGAGTCCAGCTCGACCACGGTCATCTGGCACCCGTGTTCCTTGAGGCGTACCGCAAGGTCGAGGCTGTGTCGGGCTCCGTCCGTACACGCTCACCGCGGTTGAGACGCTCCTCGGCTGGCTCGCGATCTCCGTACTGGGCGTGCCTCAGCTAAGGGACAAGGGGTACAGGCGGCGCGTGGTGGTATCGGCCCAAGGCTGTCCGTTGAACCGCTTGTCTCGGAACTGCATGCCGTGTGCACCCGCATGCGTCCGTGTCTCCGCGGGAGGCCTTTGTGTATAGCGAGTTGTTGAGTTCGACCTTGACCCATGCTGCTCTGCCGAAGCACGCGCGGGGGATCCACATGCGGACTGTGTCTCGTTCGAAGTCGATGCGATGCCGCATGCCCTTGCATTCGATCCTCCGACCGAGCCGGTAAGCCTGTTTCGTGCCCGCTCTGTGCCTGAAGCTCGAATCACACGTAGAAGCTATTCCAGTAGTCGTCCGTCGCTGGCGTGGTCACCAGCTCCTCGTAGTGCTGCCAGCCGATCCTGCGCCGGTTGAGAACTTCATCCCCATGTACAGGACTCGCGCACGGTGGGCTATTCGCGCTCGCACCACGTCGGCCTCTTGTTTAGGAACGACCTCGCCTCTGTCGTAATCGGCGTCCTCGTAGATGTAGCGCACGTCACCGCGCGGATCGAGGCGCGTGGCCCTGTGGACCAGCGCATCACCTTCCGCGCCCGCGCCTGCCCGCCCGCTGGTCCTGATGCGTGTTCGTTTGTCGGGTCCGCCAGATAGCCGGATGAGATCCCTGTTCCAAGTACGACCGACAGCACTGCCAGCGCCGGCCAGATCGATGTTCGCGTTCGCGTCTTTGCCCATGCGTAGGTGTCCACGACTTCTCCCTGGAAGCAGAGGGATCTTGTTAACCGGAACCAAGCCGTCTGAGGACGACCCTTTACCATCTGGCGCCCTGGCACGCTCTGCGGTAAGAGGCATACGTCCTACAGCCTGCAGGGTCGAAGGCCGAGAGGCTGCCATCGGTCCAGCTCGACGACGGCATCTGGGCGCCCGGCTTCCTCGAGGCGTACCGCAAGGTCGAGGGCGTGTGGTCAGGCTTCGTCCGCTACACGCTCGCCGCGGATCAGACGCACCTCGGGTGGTTTCGAGGAGGGGCGCATCCGAGCTCACCTCTAACGCTGCGTACGTGGGGGCGCATCTGGCCGCGTGGGCAGGGACCTATGCCGAGCCGCCACGCCTCGAGGTGCCTGGAGTGGGGTCACCGACGCTCCATAGGTAACCCACTCACCCTTTTCGCAGGTCGGGAACCACAGATATATGAGCGGCCCTGCCGTGAGCAACCACCGAACCGGTCGTAGCAGTCTGCTCGTCCAAGCCAGATTCTCAATCCGCACGACGCGGACAACAGCAACTGTGCGCCGTTGCGTCATGCGTTTGCTGAACGGAGCTAGTAGCCCAGGAACTCGTCAGCTCCTTCGTAACTCGTGTAGAACCGCGAGCCATCGGCCCGCGCGCAAAGCATGTCGTTGTCCCAGTTCTGGTCGATTGAGGTGACATCTCGGCAGCGGCGGTAGGAGGCCAGGAGTTGGCGGTTGGTCTGCGGCTGTGTCCTCGGTCCGAATGCGAACGGCGCGGCACGCATCGCTCCCGCCTGGGCAGGGTGCAGCGTTGCCTGATTCTCGCGTACGCGTCCGCGAACCTGTTCCCGCTCTTTGGCGGGCAAATGGTTCGCTTGTTCAATCGCATGTTGACAGTGATCGCCCTGGTCCTGCCCACCGTCTATGGCAGGCACCACCAGCGGCTGGATGCTCCGCCTGCACAATCAGGGCCCAGTTCGGGATCCTCGGCGGCGCACCCGGTGAGAACGAGCCCGAGTGCCATTGCGCCCACCAAGTACGGAATGCCCACGACTCGAAAGCCTAGCCGCGTCTCACCTCGGCGTGCTCACTTACTGCACCCGGCCGCGCCCGTCGACCAAGACCAGCACCCGGCCCCGGCGGCGGCGCAGCGGCGGGTCGGGTAGGCGCCACGGCGCCACGTCGGCGGCTCAGCGCGCCTCGAGGACCTGCACCTGGCCTGGCAGCGGCACTACGCTGCCGACGTGCCCCACCCCGACGCCGGCCGATTCATGACCGTCCCGCAGGTCCCGAGATTAGTCATCATCGAGGTCCACGTCATCGCCCTGCTCCGCCCCGGCGACATCCGCGTCTTCTAGCTTGGCGGGCGCCGCCAGTGGCGCATCGAGCGCGCCGAGTTGGGGGCGTGCATCCAGCGTGCTACGAGGAGACCGAGCAAGAGTTGCAGCAGCGCCGCGCGGAGCAGTGACTAGCGTCCGCTCATGCCGATGTGCGGGCTCGTCGCGGTCCGGCGTTGACCGCGTCGGCGTGGCGATGGGCCACCCGCCACTGGCCGTCCTCTCGGCGGTACACCTGAGTCGCCCGCAAGGTATATGTCCGGGGCTCCCCTTCGACCCACGCGGAGGTGTGCTCGAAGCCTTCGGTGTAGGCCATGTCTCCGCGCACGTCATAGGACAGCAGCTCAAACTCATATGACGAGCAGTCGGAGAAACGCGCCTCAAGGGTCTCGAATAGCAGGTCCAGCTCCTGTTGCCCGTGCGCGTTCATCCACGCACCTAAGACGCTACAGGATCATGTCGGGACCACACGGCCCGTCTCGGTCCTGCGTCACCGTTATGAACGGCCACCTCGGCGTCGCGCAATTCCGTGCGCAGCCATGTTAGGAACTCGTCGCGGTCAGCCATGACTCATGATGCACCGCTTTCCGTACGGCAGCACCAGCGATCTGAACGAACGGCAAGCGCGCCCCAATCCGCTCCTTGGTGCACGCTCATGCCGCTGTCAGTGCGCGAACTGTCGATGAGCGCGGATGATGGTAGTGCTTGCGGGCAGGTACTACCGCTTCCCCCGACCGAACATGAGGCGCAACCGGTCCGCCATCGACCTTGCCGGTTTGATCTCGACCAGGGTTGACCCATCGGGCGCCGGAAGGTTCATGACCTGGTCCGCGGAAAGCGTCGTGCGGACGTAGGTGGTGCGGATCGAGTCAATCTGAGGGGCGTCGACGAAGCGTGTCCCTTCCGCGGTCTGGACGACGATGCCGTCGAACACTGAGACCTTCTCGTCGACCAGAACGGCCTGGACCGTGGCGAAGGGGTGCCCGTCGCTCGTCTGCACCGGCGTGCCCGGCTGGAGCGCGGTGTAGGCGATCGGGTGGTCATGTGCTTCAGGCATGCGGCAACCCTACGGCCGCCTCGCAATAGCGGGCGACGACGTGCAGCGCACTCATCTGCCGCTGAGCGTGCGGCTGGGCTTGACGAATCCGAGCCGTGGGGGCGATGACGGAGCATGGCCACTTCCTTCCACACGTTGCAGTCCTCCCAGGCTGACGCGCCGGCGACACAGTTTCTCGAGCTGGCAATCACCGGCTTCTTGGCGAACTTCAAGGGTCTGACCCGAGTTCATGCTGAGTCGGACCTCTCCTGCTTCCTCCGCTGTGCCAACGCGTCGAGACCTCGCCGTTGGCGGCACGGCGTGTCGACCTCGAGCTCTATTTGCGCTGGATGCAAAACGACCGCCGGTTCAAGCCCTCGACCGTCTCCAGACGCCTCTCTGTGGTCGCCGGCTTCTACCGCACCTGCGTCATCGACGGGATGCTCGAGCGCTCACCCGCAGAACACGTCCGGCGTCCCCGAGTCCCGCCCGAGTCGCCAACCCTGGGACTGTCACATCTTCAGTTCGAAGCACTGCTCAGCGCCGCACGCGACACCCACAACGTCAACGACCTCGCGCTGGTTGTCATGCTCGGTCTCCTCGGGCTACGCATCTTCGAAGCCACCGGTTCCGACATCGAAGACCTCAGCGAGGTCCATGGACATCGAGTGCTGCGCGTCCAGGGCAAGGGGGCCAAGGTCGTGTTGACGCCACTGCCGCCCGCGGTCGCCAGAGCCATCGACCGAGCCAAAGACGAACGCAGCTCAGGCCCAATCCTGCGAAGCCGAGCCGGACACGCATGAGTCGCCACGTCGCGACCAGGCGCCTCAACCGACTCGCCGCCCTGGCACGGCCTCGAGCTGCGCGATGCATCCCCACATGCTGCGCCATACGTTCGTCACCACCATGCTCGACGCAGGGGTGGACCTCCGCGACGTGCAAATCGCGGCCCGCCATGCCGACCCGAGAATGACCATGCGCTACGACCGCGCCCGCAAGAACCTCGACCGCCACCCCAACTACATCCTCGCGGCCTTCATGGCATCAGGGACCGAAACCGCTCAGCGGCATGAGCGATCGTCCATTCCAGCGATCACTCGTAGCCGTAAATCTCGAAGTCCGCCGCATAGAACTGTCGGACTCGGCGGAGCAGGTCGGGTCTGCCGTCGAAGAGGCTGGCCCACGGTCCAGCGGGGCCGACATTGCGGACTGAAAGCGGTGTGTCGGGCAGGCCGGCCATCTCGCGGATCCGGACGAGATCGCTGTCGAAGGACTCGAGCCGACCGATCACGTCGTAGTCCACGACGGGGTGCATCAGTTTAGGTGCTGGGGACGCCAGTGGCGTTCATCTCGACCGGGGATTGGGATTCCAGGGCGGTCACGAACTCCTCCAGGGTGACTGGAGCATCAGGGCCGGGCGGCTGACCAAGCGCCTGTCTGACCTGTGCTCGGAACCGCAGCTTCTCGGGGTCTGCGATCTTGTCCAGGTAGGCGGACTCGACGCGCCGAACAGCGTGCCGCACGAAGGCGAAACGGAAGGCGCCGCCGCTCAACATCCTCGCGAGATCCTCGACCGGAATGTCCCTCCCGGGTCGAGGCAATGCGTGCTCGCGATGGATGTTGCGGACCGGCGTGAAACCCGTGGTCGCCGGTGTGGATCCTATGCAGCCATAGAACCGTGGTTGACGTGGCGACCTTGGCGTTCCTGACGAAAATGCAGCCGTACTCGGGCAGCGCGTGGACCCGGCGGAAGAACTCCCCCTCTGGGAAGTAGGCGCTCAAGGCAGTTTCGGTCGGGCTCACGGGGCAGGCCTAGACCGGAGGCCGCACCCAGACTGCACGCGAACACCCATCCTCACATCGGCATGAGCGGACGGTCTCTACTGGCGAGACCGGCACTCACCTGGGTTCGGTGTCGACGTAATCGGACTCCTTATCCGATTGCACTGGCGCACTCTCGGGGCGCAGACCAGCAGTTCGATGACTCGCCCATCGATGCAGATCGAGAAACCTTGACGCAGACCAGACTCTCCTCGTCCGGCGGACATGGGAGATGGACAGGGTGGGGAGGCAGCCGGTGGCTCCCCTGGGTGTCTCATGCCGCCCAGGGGTGCCAGGGTGAGGACATGCCCTCGCCGCACGACCCTCCACGTCTGCCCCCGGGATTCACGTTCGGCGCCAGCACCGCCGCCTACCAGGTCGAGGGGGCAGTGGCGGAGGACGGCCGCGGCCGCAGCATCTGGGACACCTTCTGCGACCAGCCCGGGCGGATCCGGGACGACAGCAGCGGAGCGGTGGCCTGCGACCACTACCACCGCTTCCCCGAGGACGTCGCCCTGATGGCGGCGCTCGGCCTGGACGCCTACCGCTTCTCCATCGCCTGGCCACGGATCCAGCCCGAGGGGTCCGGGCGTGTCGAGCAGCGTGGACTCGCCTTCTACGACCGTCTGGTGGATGCGCTCCTCGACGCGGGCATCGCCCCGATGGCCACGCTCTTCCACTGGGACCTGCCCCAGCCGCTCGAGGACGCCGGCGGCTGGCTCGACCGGGAGACCGCGCTGCGTTTCGCCGACTACGCCGCAGTCGTCGGTGAGCGGCTGGGTGACCGGGTCGCGCACTGGGTCACCGTCAATGAACCCAACGTCGTCACGATGGCCGGCTACGCGGTCGGCGAGCATGCGCCCGGCCGGACGCTGATGCTCGACGCGTTGCCCGTGGCTCACCACCTGCTGCTCGGCCACGGCCTCGCCGTCCGTGCCCTCAGGGCAGCCGGAGCCGGGAGCATCGGCGCCGCGAACAACCACACGCCGGTGTGGGCGTCGACGGACTCTCCGGAGGACCTGGACGCCGCGCGCACCTACGACATGCTGTGGAATCGGCTCTTCGCCGACCCTGTGCTCCGCGGCACCTATCCCGACGCCCTCGACGGACTCATGCCGGGGCCGGTCGCCGACGACCTCCAGGTCATCTCCACCCCGCTGGACTTCTACGGCGTGAACTACTACAACCCCACGCGCATCGCGGCGCCGTCGACGCCGGTGCCCGGCGTCAGCCCGTTCGCGGGCGCGCAGCTCCCGTTCGTGGAGCTGCCGGTCGAGGGCTACCCCCTGACCGACTTCGGCTGGCCGGTCGTCCCGGAGGGCCTCGGGGAGCTGCTGGTCACGCTCGCCGACGACTACGCCGGGGTGCTTCCACCCGTCTACATCACCGAGTCGGGCTGTGCCTACGACGAGGCCCCTGACGCAACGGGTCGCGTCCGCGACGAGAGGCGGATCGACTACCTGGACGGACACCTGCGGGCGGTCGCGCGGGCCATCGAGGCGGGCGTGGACGTCCGCGGCTACTTCGTGTGGAGCATCCTCGACAACTTCGAGTGGGCCGAGGGCTACACCAAGCGGTTCGGGCTGGTGCACGTCGACTACGAGACGCAGGCGCGCACGCCGAGGGACTCCTACGCCTGGTACGCGCGGGTCATCGCCGAGCACCACCGATGAGAGCGGGGACACCTGCCGGTGCGGGACCCGCGCCGTGGACGTGGCCGGCCGTCAGCTGAGGGCGCTGCCCTTCTTGTAGTCCGCCCACGGCACGTTCCAGTCGCCGTAGCCGTTGGTCGGCTCCATGTAGCGGTCGCTGCCGGTGACCTCGACGACGTCCCCGACCTTGGTGACGCTGTAGAGCCAGCCGGCGTCCGAGGTGCTCATGCCGACGCACCCGTGGGAGACGTTCTCGGAGCCCTGCGAGCCGACCGACCAGGGCGCCGCGTGCAGGAACTCCCCCGAGTAGGTGACGCGCTGGGCGAACTCGACGTTCTCCATGTCGTAGAACTCCGGGTCGGCCTCGTTGCCGATGCCGATGGAGGCGCTGGTCATGTCCTTGTAGCGGAACCGCTCGATGATCACCTTCGTGCCCGAGCGGGTGGTGAAGCCCGGCTTGCCGGCGCTGATCGGCAGGGTGCGCAGCACCTCGCCGTTGCGCACGACGCGCAGGGTGTGGGTGTCGACGTTGATCCTCATCGTCACGGCGTCGCCGATGGAGAAGTGGGCCTCGCGGTCCATCTGGCCGTAGATCCCGTTGCCTGCGTGCACGCTGTTGACGGCCGCCTCGACGGTGACGTCGGTGCCGGGCTTCCAGTAGGTGCGTGGGCGGTAGTGCGCCTCGGTGTCGGAGATCCAGTGCCAGGTGCCCTTCTGGACCGGTGACGTCGTCACCGTCATGCGCTTCTCGAAGGCGGCCTTGCGCATCACCGGCAGGTCGAAGCGCATGATCACCGGCATGCCGACCCCGACGGTCTGCCCCTCGAGCGGAGCGATGCTGGGGTAGGTCTGCTCGTCCAGGGTCAGGGCGTCGGTGGTGAAGGTCTGGGCGTACTTCTTGCGCTCACCCTCGTCGCTCTCGCCGACCGCGGTGAGCCGGTAGGTCGTGCCGGGCTCGAGCAGGGCCTCGGACTGCCAGGCGGCGCCGCTGCGTGCCAGCTTGCCGGGCACGGCGCCCTTGCCGCCGGCGACGCTCAGCTGAGCGTCGGTGAGGCGGCCGTCCTCGGCCCGCAGCGTGACGATGCGGTCGACGGGGACGTCCTGCCCCTCCTCGACGTTCGCGAGGAACTTGATCGGGATCGTGCGCTCGCCGCGGGCGGCTGCACCGGGGGCGCTGTCGTCCGCGTCGCCCAGAGCCCCGTCGCAGCCCGCCAGGGCGGCCGCGGACAGCAGGGCGCAGCTCGCCACCAGGGCGGTGCGCTGCAGTCTGGGTGCGGTCACGGTGTGGGTCCCTCCGGGGTGGTGCACGGCTCCTTCACTTTAACAACGCACCCGTCGCGATCCCGGTTGCGTGGCGGTGGCTCTTGTCACGTGTATCCCCGCCCGATCCCGGGAATGAAACGCCCGCTCACCACCATGGTGAGCGGGCGTACGCGCGGGGTCGCCTCAGTGGGCGTGGTCCCCCACGTAGTACTCGAAGATCCATCCGCTGAGCGCAGCGACGCCGAAGATGGCGCCGATGATGGCCAGCCAGAACAGCTGGAGGGCCATGCCGAGCACGATGACGCCCAGGGTGGCGGCGCACCACAGCGGCCACCAGGAGTAGGGCGGGAAGAAGCCGAGCTCGCCGGCACCGTCCGCGATCTCGGCGTCCTTGCGGTCCTCCGGACGGGGATCCATGCGCCGGGCGTGGAAGCCGAGGTAGAAGGTGATCAGCGAGGTCAGCAGCAGGGTCATCGTGAGCGCGGTGGTGCCCACCGTCTCGTAGGTGATGAACCAGTACGCCGGGGCGACCAGCAGGAAGAACAGCGAGCAGCCCGCGAAGATCCAGGTCTCGACCTTCATCAGATGCTCCCCGTCCCGCGTCCGTCGTGGGTGGCCACCGGCTCACCGGTGTCGTTCTCGAGCGTCTCCAGAGCGGCGATCTCCGGGTGGTGCAGGTCGAAGGCCGGCGACTCCGAGCGGATCCGCGGCAGCGTCACGAAGTTGTGCCGCGGCGGCGGGCAGGTGGTCGCCCACTCCAGCGAGCGGCCCCAGCCCCACGGGTCGTCGAGCACCACGTCGGGGCTCTTCGCGGTCTTGTAGACGTTGAGGATGAACGGCAGCACCGAGGCGGCCAGCAGGAACGCACCGACCGTCGAGACCTGGTTGAGCAGCGTGAAGCCCTCGTCCGGCAGGTAGTCGGAGATCCGTCGCGGCATCCCCTCGACACCCAGCCAGTGCTGCACCAGGAAGGTGGTGTGGAAGCCGATGAACAGCATCCAGAACTGCAGCTTGCCCAGGCGCTCGTCGAGCTTCTTGCCGAACATCTTGGGCCACCAGAAGAAGAAGCCCGCGAACATCGCGAACACCACGGTGCCGAAGACCACGTAGTGGAAGTGCGCCACGACGAAGTAGCTGTCGGACACGTGGAAGTCCAGCGGGGGCGCGGCCAGGATGACGCCGGTGAGGCCACCGAAGAGGAAGGTCGTCAGGAAGCCGATCGACCAGAGCATCGGCGTCTCGAACGTCAGCGAGCCGTTCCACATCGTGCCGATCCAGTTGAAGAACTTCACACCTGTCGGCACGGCGATCAGCAGCGTCATGCCCGAGAAGAAGGCGAGGTCGACGCCGCCGGTGACGAACATGTGGTGGGCCCACACCGCCATGGAGAGCACGGCGATGGCGAGGGTCGCGCCGACGAGACCGACGTAGCCGAAGATCGGCTTGCGGCTGAAGACCGGCAGCACCTCGGTGATGATGCCGAAGAACGGCAGCGCGATGATGTAGACCTCGGGATGGCCGAAGAACCAGAACAGGTGCTGCCACAGCAGTGGACCACCGTGGGCAGGGTCGAAGACGTGCGCGCCGAAGATCCGGTCGGCGGCCAGCGCCAGCAGCGCCGCGGCCAGGATCGGGAAGACCATGATCACCAGGAGGCTGGTGACCAGGGTGTTCCAGGTGAAGATCGGCATCCGGAACATCGTCATGCCGGGTGCGCGCATCGTGATGATCGTGGTGATGAAGTTGACCGCGCCCAGGATCGTGCCGAGACCCGCCATCCACAGGCCCATGATCCAGAGGTCGCCACCGGCTCCCGGACTGTTCACCCCGTCGGAGAGCGGCGTGTAGGCGAACCAGCCGAAAGCCGCGGCTCCCCCGGGCGTCAGGAAGCCGATGCCGACGATGATGCCGCCGAAGAGGTACAGCCAGTAGCTGAACATGTTGAGCCGTGGGAACGCGACGTCGGGTGCACCGATCTGCAGCGGCATGACCGCGTTGCCGAAGGCGAAGAAGAGCGGCGTCGCGAACAGCAGCAGCATGATCGTGCCGTGCATCGTGAACATCTCGTTGTACTTCTGGTCGCTCACGATCTGCTGGCCGGGATAGGCCAGCTCGGACCGGATCACCAGCGCCATCAGTCCGGCGCCGATGAACCAGGCGAAGGAAGTGGCGAAGTACAGCTTGCCGATCACCTTGTGGTCGGTCGTGGTGAGGACGCGCACGACCTGGGTGCCGAGGGTCGGGCGCCGGCGCGGAGTCGCGCCGCCCCTTGCCGCTGGACGGGGGATGGTGGCGGTCACTCGCCCTCCTCCTGGTCTTCGAGTCCGGCCTGCGTGCCGACGTAGTCGTAGTCGGCGCCCTTGTTGAGGCCGACGTTGTCGGGGTTCTGGCTCAGCTCACGCAGGTGGTCGTCGTACTCGCTGGCGCTGACCACCTCGACGTTGAAGAGCATCCGCGAGTGGTAGGCGCCGCAGAACTCCGCGCACCTGCCCTGGTAGGTGCCCTCGCGCTCGGGGGTCATCGTGAAGCTGTTGTCGGTGCTGCCCGGGAACACGTCGAGCTTGTAGCTGAACGCCGGCACCCAGAAGGAGTGGATGACGTCGGGCGACTCGAGGTCGAAGCGGACGGTCTCACCGACGGGGAGGACCAGGGTGGGCGGGTCGGCCGGGGTGCCGCCGACGTTGACGGTCTCGCCGCCGATCGCCGACTCCTCCACGTGGTTGAAGGTCCAGGACCACTTCTGGCCGACGGCCAGGATCGTGTGGTCGGGCTCCGGGTCGGCGCCCACCTCGTCCTGGGTGTCGATGACGTACTTGAAGAACACGAGCACCACGATGATGGGAGCGATCGTGTAGAGGATCTCCATCGGCAGGTTGTAGCGCGCCTGCAGCGGCACCTCGTCGTCGCCGCGACGGCGGAACTTGATCATCGCGTAGATGATCAGGCCCCACACGAGCACCCCGACGACCAGCGCGGCCACCCAGGTCCACTGCCACATCGTGATGATGGGCTCGGAGCGGTCCGAGGCACCCTCGGGCATCGCACCGCGCTCCCACGCCTCGGTGTCCTGCTCGGAGCACGACGACAGCAACGCAATGGCGGAGAACGCGGTGGCCAAGGCCCCGACTCGGCGTACTCGGGCAGGGAGCTGCAGACCCACGGACAGGCCTCTCTCTTCACCAACGACGGACAGTGGGAACCCTACTACTGCACCGCCCCCACTGGCCCCACAGGTCTCCGCTCGCGGGTCGCGCGCGGAAGGCTGCCGGGCCTCGCCCGTGGCGGCGCCCGCGAGGGGCACACTGGAGACGTGCCCGTCTACCTCGACCACGCGTCCTCGGAGCCGCTCGCCCCCGAGGCCCGCGAGACGATGCTGGCCGCTCTTGAGGCGGGCTGGGCCGACCCCGACCGGCTGCACTCCCCTGCCCGCCAGGCGCGCCTGCTGCTCGACAACGCGAGGGCCGCCGTCGGCGAGTCGCTCGGCGTCCGTGCCGATGAGGTGTCCTTCACCTCCTCCGGCACCCAGGCCGTGCACCTGGGCCTGCTCGGCCTCCTGCAGGGCCGGCGCCGGGCCGCCCGGAGGCTGGTGACGACCGCAGTGGAGCACTCCGCGGTCTTCTCCGCGGGCCGCTGGTGGGCGGACGCCTTCGACGGCTCCGTGGAGACAGTCGGCGTCGACTCCGAGGGACGGCTGCAGGTCGGGCTGCTGGACGAGGCCCTCCTCGCGCCGTGCGCTGCCGTGGCGGTGCAGCAGGCCAACCCGGAGGTCGGTGGGGTGCAACCGGTCGCCGAAGCCGCCGAACGCGCGCACGCAGCCGGAGTGCCCCTCTTCGTGGACGCCTGCGCCACGGCCGGGCTGCTGCCGCTTCCCGAGGGCTGGGACGCGGCTGCGCTGTCGGCGCACAAGTGGGGCGGCCCGGCCGGGGTGGGTGTGCTGCTGGTGCGCAAGGGCGGCCGGTGGCGGATGCCGCTGCCCGGTGACGAGCGGCCCGACCCCCGGGTGAGCGGCTTCGAGAACGTCCCTGCGGCGCTCGCCGCTGCCGCGGCGCTGCAGGTGCGCGTCGCCGAGCGCGACGCCCTCACCGCACGGCACCGCGACCTGGGAGGGCGCCTGGTCGCCGGCCTGCGGGAGATCGCCGACGTCGACGTGCACGGCCCTCCGGTCGAGGCACCGGTGACCAGGCGGCTGCCCCACGTCGTCTCCTTCTCCTTCCTCTACGTCGACGGCGAGACGCTGGTCCACGAGCTGGACCGGCGGGGCATCCGGGTCGCCAGCGGATCGGCTTGTACGGCGAGCGCGCTCGAGCCCTCGCACGTGCTCGTGGCGATGGGAGCACTGACCCACGGCAACGTCCGGGTCTCGTTCGGGCGCGACACCTCCCCCGCCGATGTCGACGGGCTGGTCGCGGCGCTGCGTGAGGTGCTGCCCACGCTGCGCGAGGACGTCTCGTGAGCGATCCGACGCCCGAGCCCGAGGTGGTGGTCGAGGTCGACTGCCGGGGGCTGACGTGCCCGACCCCGGTGATCCGGCTCGCCCAAGCCATCACCGGCGTCCCGGTCGGTGCCGTCGTCGCCGTGGCGGCGGACGACGTGGCGGCAGCCACGGACATCCCCGCCTGGTGCCGCATGCGCGGTCAGGAGTACGTCGGCGAACGGGTCGGTGCGGACGGGGTGCCGCTGCACCTCGTCAGGCGCCTGCTCTGAGCTGAGGCAGCGCGAGCGTGCCTCAGGGGCGCGAGGTGCGCAGGTGCGGTGCGACCTCGGCGGCGGCCTCGTCGCCGTACGCACCGGCGAAGCGCTCGAGGAAGGCCGCGCGGTGCAGCGTGTACTCCTGGGTGCCCACGCGCTCCACGACGTACGACGCCAGCACGCACCCGAGCTGCAGCACCCGCTCCAGCCCGAGACCCCAGGTGAGGCCGGACAGCAGGCCGGCGCGGAAGGCGTCACCGACGCCTGTCGGCTCCACCGCCGCCACCCCGGGGACCGCCGGCACGCGGATCGGCGCCTCCCCCTCACGGTCGAGGCGCACCCCTTCCGCGCCCAGGGTCACCACCCACATCCCGACACGGCCGTGCACCTCCTCGGCCGACCAGCCGGTCTTGCGGGTGACCAGCTCGGCCTCGTACTCGTTGGTGACCAGGATGTCGGCCCCGTCGACGAGGTCGCGGATCATCTCCCCGTCACCGAAGGCGAGCTGCTGCGAGGGGTCCGCCACGAAGCGGAAGCCGCGGTCTCGGCACTCCTGGGTGTGCCGCAGCATGGCCTCGGGGTCGTTGGGGCCGATCAGCACGTAGTCGGCGGCACCCACGCGGGAGACCACCGGTCGTAGCTCGATCTCGCGCGCCTGCGACATCGCGCCGGCGTAGAACGACGCGATCTGCGCCATCGCCGAGTCGGTGGTGCACACGAACCGGGCCGTGTGCTTGTCCTCGGAGACCAGGACCGAGTCGCAGTCGACGTCGTGCCGCTCCAGCCACGACCGGTAGTCGACGAAGTCGTGGCCGACCGCACCCACCAGCACGGGCCGCAGCCCCAGGCTGCCCAGCCCGAAGGCGATGTTGGCCGCGCACCCCCCGCGGCGCACCTCCAGGTCGGTGACCAGGAAGGAGAGCGCCACCCGGTCGAGCTTGTCGGCGACCAGGGAGTCGGAGAACCGGCCGGGGAAGGTCATCAGGTGGTCGGTCGCGATGGATCCGGTGACGATGAGGGACACGGCCGAACACTACTTCCGGGTAGACGTTGGGCGACCGGTGAGTAACACCTAGCGTCGCTGACATGACCCACGAACGACTCCCGTACGCCGACGCCGAGACGCCTCGTCAGATGTCCGACGACTGCCACGAGGTCGAGCACCACCTGCACCTGGGTCACCGCCCCGTGCAGTCCCACCCCACCGAGTTCCTCGGTGAGCAGGCGCCGGCGAGCGCTCGGGTCCGCACCCACTACGAGGTCTCCGACGACCTCGCCCGGATGGCCGACGGCATGGAGCTGCACTTCGAGTAAGGACATGCCGCGCGGGCCCCACCCTCCGGGCGGGGTCGTCGACCTCGCTCGCGCTCAGCGGCCCTCGCCGGGCTGCACGAGGCCGAGCTCGTAGGCAGCCACCACGGCCTGCACACGGTCGCGCAGACCGAGCTTGTGCAGGACGTTGCTGACGTGGGTCTTGCGGGAGCTCTGAGCCCGCAGGGTCGACGACCGGTCTTGTGCCCGGAAACCGACCCAGATCAGCCCGGAAAACGTCGAAGACCGGTCAGATGACCGGTCTTCGACGTCTGCTCAGATCAGTGGAAGGAGTCGCCGCAGGCGCAGGAACCGCCGGCGTTGGGGTTGTCGATCGTGAAGCCCTGCTTCTCGATGGTGTCGACGAAGTCGATGAGCGCGCCGTTGAGGTAGGGCAGGCTCATCCGGTCGACGACGACCTCGACGCCGTCGAAGTCGGTGACCGCGTCGCCGTCGAGGTCACGCTCGTCGAAGAACAGCTGGTAACGAAGGCCGGAGCAGCCTCCGGGCTGCACGGCGATCCGCAGCTTGAGGTCGTCGCGACCCTCCTGGGTCAGCAGGCTGCGCACCTTGTCGGCGGCTGCGCCGGACAGGTTGATGCCGTCGGTGCGGATCTCGGTCTGTGTCTCGACCTGCTCGGTCATCGCTGTGGCTCCCTGGGGGTCGACGATGTCTGCGGTGTGCGGAGCCCCCGGATCGGGGCCGCGGACGGGGTCCGTCACGGTCAATCGTCGCACACGGGCGGATATTCCCGAAGTCCTCGACGCGGGTCGGGCGCCCCGCGTGCCGCGGGTCACGGCATCGCCGGGTCGCCGCGCGCTCAGGCGTGCGACCAGGTGCGGGCGACGCGTTCGGCGAGGTCGGCGAGCGCGTTCGCCGGTTGCTGCAGCGCGCGCTCCTCCCCCACCAGGTCGACGACCGCGTAGGCGGACTCCATGCCGAGCGCGCGCATCTCGCGCGAACCCACCAGGACACGCCCGGCGAGAGCGATGCAGGGCCGAGCGGCCCGGCCGGCGACGGCAGCCACCCCGTAGGGCACCTTGCCGGAGCGTGAGGAGAAGTCGAACGCCCCCTCTCCGGTCACGACCAGGTCCGCCTGCCCGATCCTGTCCGCGAGGCCGACAGCCTCGGCGACGAGGTCGACACCGGGGACCCGACGCGCGCCCAGCACGAGGAGCGCGTAGCCCAGGCCCCCCGCCGCACCGGCGCCGGGACTGAGCGCCGTACGCCGGTCGGTCAGCGCGGCGAACCGTTCCAGGACCCCCTCCACCCACATCACGCGGTCCTCGGCCAGCCCCTTCTGCGGCCCGTAGGTGCCGGTGGCGCCGATGAGCCCCAGCAGCGGGTTGTCGACGTCGGTGGCGGCCAGCAGCTCCACGCCCGCGAGGCGTGCACGGGCGGCGCTCAGGTCGATGCCTGCCAGCCCGTCCAGCGTCCGCGGACCGCCGCCGAGCCGGTCCGGTGGCTCTGACACGGCACCCAGGGCGGCGAGCAGGCCCGCCCCACCGTCGTTGGTGGCGCTCCCCCCGAGCCCCACGACGACCCGGCTCGCTCCCGCGTCGACGGCCGCGCCCACCAGCTCGCCCACCCCCGTCGTGTGGGCGCGCTCGGGGTCGCGCTGCTCCGGCGGTGTCAGCTGCAGGCCGCAGGCCTGCGCCGCCTCGACGTACGCCGTCCCGCCTGCCACCAGGAACGTCGCCTCCACGGGCGCGTCGTACGGGCCGGAGACCTGCAGCCGGTGCACCTGTCCGCCGAGGGAGGCGTGCAGCACCTCGACGAAGCCCGGGCCGCCGTCAGCCATGGGCACCAGGTCCAGCTCGTCCTGCGGTGCGCGCCGTCGCCAGCCCTCCGCGATCGCCTCGGCTGCCTGCGAGGCGGACAGCGTGCCCGCGAACTTGTCCGGAGCGACCACCACGCGCACCACTGACCTCCTGGCCCCTCGCCGCCGCCCGGCACCCTCGGCGGCGGACTCCGTGAGCCTAGAGGGCCACCCGGCAGCGCCTCCGCGACGAGGCCCCGGGCGAGAGAGGGGCTGGGTCGCATGAGGGACAATGGGGCCATGACCACCACGCAGAGCGGTGCCGCCGGAGCGCCCGTCGACCTGCCACTCCTGGCGCTGGGCAGGGGCACGGATCCCTTCTCCGAGCGCGGCGTCGACTGCCCCGGCGGGCTGCCCGAGCCCTCTGACCCGACGCTGGTCGACCGCGCCCGCGCGGCCAAGGAGGCCCTGGGCAGCCGGGTGTTCGTGCTGGGTCACCACTACCAGCGCGACGAGGTGATCCAGTTCGCCGACGTCACCGGCGACTCCTTCAAGCTCGCGCGCGAGGCGGCGGCCCGACCCGAGGCGGACTACATCGTCTTCTGCGGCGTGCACTTCATGGCCGAGTCGGCCGACATCCTGACCGCCGAGCACCAGAAGGTGGTGCTGCCCGACCTGGCAGCCGGCTGCTCGATGGCGGACATGGCCCGGCTCGCCCAGGTCGAGGACACCTGGGAGGCACTCGCCGAGGCCGGCATCGCCGACGTGACCGTGCCCGTCACCTACATGAACTCCTCGGCCGACATCAAGGCGTTCTGCGGCCGCAACGGCGGCGCCGTCTGCACCTCGAGCAACGCCGACGTCGCCCTCGACTGGGCCTACTCCCAGCACGGCGACGACACGAAGGTGCTGTTCCTGCCCGACCAGCACCTCGGCCGCAACACCGCGGTGCTGCAGCTCGGGCTCTCGCTCGACGACTGCGTGGTGTGGAACCCGCTGCGACCCCACGGCGGACTGACCCCCGAGCAGCTGGCCGCGGCGAAGATGATCCTCTGGAAGGGGCACTGCTCCGTTCACGGACGCTTCAGCGCCGACTGCGTGGACGACGTCCGCGCGCGGATCCCGGGCGTCCAGGTGCTGGTGCACCCGGAGTGCACCCACGACGTCGTGACCAAGGCCGACCTGGTCGGCTCGACGGAGTTCATCATCAGGACCATCGACGCGGCTCCCCCCGGGTCCGCGTGGGCCGTGGGCACCGAGCTCAACCTCGTCCAGCGGCTGGCGTCGCGTCACCCTGACAAGACGGTGGTCTTCCTCGACAAGACCGTCTGCTACTGCGCCACGATGAACCGCATCGACCTCCCCCACCTGGTGTGGGCGCTCGAGAACCTCGTGGCCGGCCAGGAGGTCAACGTCATCGAGGTCGATGCCGACACCGAGCACTGGGCCAAGGTCGCGCTCCAGCGCATGCTCGACCTGCCCGGGAAGTCACACCGCGACTGACCGCCCACCTGTCGGTGGTCGAAGCCGGTGGCTGAGTTCGGTGGTTGAGGTGCCCGAGCCGCTGGGCGAGGGCCACGAAACCCTTGTGAGCAATGCGCCGACGTCACCAGGTTTCGTGGCTCGACCACCGTGTTGGCGGCGACTCAGAGGGCGGGAGCGTCCCAGAGGGCCATCCACCGGCTCAGGTCGCGCTCCATCGGCAGCTCACCGGCCAACAGGTCGCGCACCTGGATCTCGATGAGGTTGTCGCGCTGTCGGTCACCGGTTGGCGCGAACGGGTAGAAGGTGCCCTGCTTGTAGAGGTAGACGAGCGCCAGCCTGCCGCCGGCGGGGTCGTGGAAGGACACCATCGAGCAGAGCAGGCCGGTCGCGAAGCCCTGCGCCTCCAGCGAGGTGTTCACCGCGTGGAGGTCGGTGACCAGGTCGCTGAGCTCCGGCTGCTGGGCGACCAGCCAGGTGTAGCCGAACTCGTCGGTCGCGTGCTGCACGTCGGGGTCGTCGTCGTTGTCGAGGAGCTCGGTGAGGTCGGCCATGGTGCGCGCGAACGCCGGACCCTCGAACGTCCGGAAGCAGACACCTCCCCTGCCGGTGGGCCGCAGGTCGCGGGCGCTCTCGAGCGTGAGCGCGGCGTTGGGGAGCGCGAACAGCGCGTCGAGCCGGGCCGCAGCAGGCTTGCTGCGGCCGGTGAAGATCTCCCGCAGGCCCATCAGGCCTGGCCGCCGGGCAGGTCCGGTCCCGCCGCCGAAGCCGCCGTCGAGCGGGCGTCCGAGCTCGGCGGAGATCTTGGCCAGCTGGCCGAGCCGCTGCTCCAGGGAGGGGTGGGTCGCGGTCAGCGTGCGCATCGAGAGGCCGGAGACCGCCGGGGCGATGAAGAAGGCGTTCATGCCGGAGGTGGCCCGCAGGTCGCGCTGCGGGATGGCCGAGATCTCGCCGGTGATCTTGGTCAGCGCGCTGGCCAGGTGCGAGGGCTTGCCGGTCAGGTAGACCCCGGCCCGGTCGGCCGACAGCTCGCGGTAGCGCGAGAGCAGCCGGGTGGCCAGGAAGCTCACGGCGTACACCACGATGCTCACCAGCAGCACCAGGAGCCAGACCGGCAGCCCGTTGCTGTTGCGATCCCGGCCGAACATGCCCAGTCCGCCGAACTGTGCCCCGCGCAGCACCATGCCGGTGATGATGCCGGCCGACGACGCCAGGGTCATGACGAGCACGTCGCGGTGGGCCACGTGGGACAGCTCGTGGGCGAGGACGGCCTCGACCTCCTCGCGGTCCAGCCGGTCGAGGAGGCCGGTGGTGACGCACACCGCGGCGCGGTCGGGCGAGCGGCCGGTCGCGAAGGCGTTGGGCAGCTCGGTGTAGGAGATGGCCACGCGCGGCTTCGGCATGTCTGCCATCGCGCACAGCCGGTCGATCACGGCGTGCAGCTCAGGAGCCTCCTGCGGCGTGACCTCGCGGGCACGCATGGCCTTCAGCGCCAGGGTGTCGGACTTGTACCACTGGAACCAGACGATGCCGAGGCCGATCACCCCGATGAACATCGCGAAGCCGACGTTGTCCACCGCGAGCATCAGCCCGACGATCACGACGACGAAGAGCCCTCCGAGCACGAACATCGTCAGGGTCATCCGGGCGGTGAGCCCGGCGTCACCGACGAAGCGTGTCCTGGCCATCAGTCGGGGATGAGCCCCTCCTGGCCGAGGAGCGCCCGCACCTCCTCCAAGGTGGCGTCGGAGGGCGGCAGGATCAGGTCGGACTCCTCCAGGGAGTCGTCGTCGACGCGGTCGCCCTGCTGGCGCACGGCGTCGAGCAGTGCGGTCATCTCGACCCGGAAGGAGCGCTCGTCACCGGACTCGACCGCCCGTTCGAGCGCCTCGTCGAGCGCGTTGAGGGCCGGCAGGTGCTCGTCAGGGACGTCCCACTGCCCCTCGCTCATGATCCGGACGATCATGCCTCCTCACCCTCCCGCTGACGTGTCTCGAGCGGGTCGGACGCGGCGGTGTCCCCGGTCTCGATCGCGCCCTGCGGCTGGGTGCCCGAGGGCAGCCCGGACTGGGCCTTGAGGGCCTCGAGCTCGCGGTCCACCTCCGACTGCGAGGACATCGCCTCGAGCTCGCGGGCGATGTCGTCTCCCTGGCTCAGGGACGAGGCGTCCTCCAGGGCACCGGAGGAGATCAGCTCGTCGATGGCGCCGGCGCGCGCCTGCATCTGCGCGGTCTTGTCCTCCGCCCGCTGCACGGCGAGCCCGACGTCGCCCATCTCCTCGGAGATGCCGGAGAAGGCCTCGTTGATCCGCGTCTGCGCCTGGGCAGCGGTGTAGCTGGCCTTGATGGTCTCCTTCTTGGTGCGGAAGGCCTCGACCTTGGCCTGCAGCCGCTGCGAGGCCAAGGTCAGCTTCTCCTCCTCGCCCTGCAGCTGGGCGTGCTGCTGGTGCAGGCCCTCGAGCTGCGCGGTCAGGGCCGACTTGCGGGTCAGCGCCTCGCGGGCGAGGTCCTCACGGCCCATCCCGAGCGCCTTCTGCGCCTGGTCGGTGAGCTTGTCCGCCTGCTGCTGCAGCTGGGTCATCTGCAGCTCGATCCGCTTGCGGCTGGTCGCGACGTCGGCGACGCCCTTGCGCACCTTCTGGAGCAGCTCGAGCTGCTTCTGGTAGCTGTAGTCCAGCGTCTCGCGGGGGTCCTCCGCGCGGTCCACCGCCTTGTTGGCCTTGGCCTTGAAGATCATCATCATGCGCTGCATGAGGCCCATCGCTGGCAGCCCCTTCCGGTTGGACTGGTGGGTCGTCACCGCCAGCCTACGAGGGGAACGCCAGTCGTGGGGAGCAGGTATGACCTCCGTACGATGAGGGGGTCCCACCGGCCGAGCGCGAGGGTGAGCCTTGTTCCGTCGTCACAAGTCCGATCCCGTCGCGACCGAGCCCCCGGCGGCCGTCACACAGCGCCCTGGCTCGAAGGGCCGGCCGACCCGCACCCGCAAGGAGGCTCTCGAGGCCCGGCGTGCAGCGGCCAAGGCGGCGCGCAACCCCAAGGCCGCCAAGGGCAACGAGCGCAAGATGCGCGTGGAGCGCAGCCAGGAGATCAGGGCGGCCATGAAGGCCGGCGACGAGCGTTACCTGATGAAGCGCGACCAGGGGCCGGTCCGCCGCTTCGTGCGCGACTTCGTCGACTCGCGCCTGTCGATGGCGGAGTTCGCCATGCCGATGCTCGTGGTGTCGCTGGTGGCGAGCATGGCCGGCGCTGCCGCCGTCGGCACCGGCATCCTCAACGCGACCGTGCTGGTCATCGTCCTCGACTCGCTGTTGCTGCGGTGGCGGCTGCACCGCCAGATCAAGGAGCGCTTCGGCAAGGAGCACGCCAAGCGGGTCACGTTCTACGCGCTGATGCGTGCACTGCAGATGAGGTTCCTGCGCATCCCGAAGCCACAGGTGCGACTCGGTCAGCCGCTGACGGGCCACTACCCGCAGCCGTAGCCAGGCACCTCCTAGCCTCGGAGCATGCGCACACGGAACCTCGGAGACAGCGGTCTGAAGATCAGCGAGATCTCCTACGGCAACTGGATCACCCACGGCGGTCAGGTCGAGAGCGACGCCGCCCACGCCTGCGTACGCGCGGCCCTCGACGTCGGGATCACGACGTTCGACACCGCCGACGTCTACGCCGACACCGCGGCGGAGACGGTGCTCGGGGAGGCGCTGCGCGGCGAGCGTCGCGAGGGACTGGAGATCTTCACCAAGGTCTACTGGCCGACCGGCCCCGGCAAGCACAACGACTCCGGCCTCTCCCGCAAGCACATCATGGAGTCGATCGACGGCTCGCTGCGCCGGCTGGGCACCGACTACGTCGACCTCTACCAGGCGCACCGCTACGACCACGAGACCCCGCTCGAGGAGACGATGCTGGCGTTCGCCGACGTCGTCCGTCGGGGCAAGGCGCTCTACATCGGCGTCTCCGAGTGGCGCGCCGAGGAGATCCGCGAGGCGCACGCGCTCGCGCGGGAGCTGCGGGTCCCGCTCGTGTCGAACCAGCCGCAGTACAACATGCTCTGGCGGGTCATCGAGGCCGAGGTGGTCCCCACCTGCGAGGAGCTGGGCCTGGGGCAGGTGGTGTGGTCGCCGCTCGCACAGGGCGTGCTCACCGGCAAGTACCAGCCCGGTCAGCCGCCTCCGGCCGGGTCGCGCGCCACCGACGAGAACGGCGGCGGCAAGGAGATGGTCGCGAGGTACCTCGCGGACGAGGCGCTGCTCGAGGCCGTGCAGCAGCTGCGTCCCCTGGCCGACGAGGCCGGCCTCACGATGGCCCAGCTGGCCGTCGCGTGGACCCTGCAGAACCCCAACGTCTCCTCCGCCATCATCGGCGCCACGCGGCCGGAGCAGGTCGAGGACACCGTCGCCGCCTCCGGCGTCAGCCTGGACGAGGCGTTGTTGAAGCGCATCGACGAGGTCCTCGGTGACCACGTGCGGCGTGACCCGTCGCTGACGAAGTCGCCGGCACGCCGCGACTTCTGAGGCTCGCGCCGGAAGGCAGGTCTCAGGCGCGGAGGCTCATCGGGCCGTAGACCTCGCGCTCGCCGTCCAGCAGCGTCACCTGCTCCACGCCCTCGTCGAGGAGGTCGCGCCAGGCCTCGCCCAGCCAGGTCTCCGCGTCGGCCTGCGACGGGAAGGTCTGCGGCGCGGACGGCGAGACCTCCGCTCCAGCGGCGTCCAGGCACCGCCAGGTCCACGGACGCTGGTCGTCGTCGCCGGAGCGGGAGAAGTACGAGTCGCTCGTCGAGGGCGTCATGGCTGGGTCCTCCTGGAGAGGGGGTGGAGCCGCCTCATGCCTCGCGGACCCCGGGGGTCACGAAGGGCGGCTTGGTGATCACGAAGACCTCGGTGCGCCCGCGGACGTCCACGAGCACCTCGGCGCCGTCGGTGAACTGGGTGTCGAGCAGGGCGAGCCCGACCCCCTTGCGCAGGCTCGGGGAGAACGTGCCGGACGTGACGTGGCCGATCGGCACGTGGGCGGAGACCAGCACACGCATCCCCGGCCGCGGGATCCCGCGGCCCTGCGCCACCAGCCCGCGCAAGGTCAGGGCCGGCCCGTCGGCCCGTTCGGCGACCAGGGCCTCGCGGCCCCAGAACTCCGGCTTGTCCCACCCGACGGCCCACGACATCCGGGCCTGCACGGGCGTCACGTCCGGAGTGATGTCCTGCCCGTGCAAGGGGTAGCCCATCTCGGTGCGCAGCGTGTCACGGGCACCGAGGCCGCAGGCGCGGACGCCGCCCTCGCAGACGTCACGGCCGGCGTGGGCGATGCCGTCCCACACCCGCACCGCAGCCTCGGCGGGCACGACCAGCTCGTAGCCCCGCTCCCCCGTGTACCCGGTGCGGCACACGACGACGTCGCTGCCCTCGAAGGTCGCGGTGGCGAACGACATGTAGTCGTGCCCGGTGGGCAGCCCCATGGCGTCGAGCACCTCGTCGGACAGCGGACCCTGGACGGCCAGGACGGCGTGCTGGTCGTGCTCGTCCGCCACCGTCACCCCCTCAGGGGCCGCCTCCGTCAGCAGTCGCCCCACGGTGGCTGCGTTGGCGGCGTTGGGCACCAGGAAGACGTGGTCCTCGTCGAAGACGTAGACGATGAGGTCGTCCAGCACTCCGCCGGTCTCGCGGTCGCAGATCAGCGTGTACTGCGCACGGCCTGGGCCCACCCGACGCAGGTCGTTGGTGAGGACGCGGTTGGCCAGGTCGAAGGCGCCCGGCCCGGTGATGCGGACCTTGCCGAGGTGGCTGACGTCGAAGACGCCGACGCCGTCACGGACGGCTGTGTGCTCCTGCAGCACCCCGCCGGGGTACTCCAGCGGCATCTCCCACCCGCCGAACTCGGCCAGCTTCGCTCCCAGAGCGACGTGCCGGTCGTGGAGCGGTGGTCGCCGCAGTGCGGCTGGAGGCTCACCCATGGGGGCAAACTACCCGAGGCCTGGCACCCGCCCCGCGGGCTAGCATGCGCCGGTGACCACCTACACCCTGCGCACCGGAGCACCCGAGAAGACCGCCACCGACGTACTCGTCGTCGGGGTGGTGGCCACGAAGAAGGGTCCTCGGCCCGTGCCCGCCGCAGTCGGTGTCCAGAAGGCCTTCGGCCGCCGGTTCAACCCGCTGCTCTCCACGCTGGGGTTCGAGGGGAAGCCCGACCAGATCGCCAAGGTGCCGGCGAACGGCGTGCTGAAGTCGCCGATGCTGATCCTGGTCGGTCTCGGCGACGGCGAGGCGAAGGGCGACGAGACCGGCGTCTCCACGGACCGGGTGCGCCGGGCGGCCGGGGCCGCGGCGCGGGCCGTGTCGAACGCCGCCTCCGTCGGCATCTGCCTGCCCACCGACAGCCCGGCCCACCTGCGGGCGAGCGTCGAGGGCTTCGCGCTGGGGTCCTACCGCTTCGACTCCTACCGCTCGAAGGAGGGCAAGGACGCACCGGGCGAGGTCGTGGTGCTCAGCGGCGGCGCACGCCGGGCCGAGCAGCAGGAGGCCTTCGAGTCGGCACAGGTCGTCGCCACCGCGGTCGCCCGCACGCGCGACTGGGTCAACACGCCCCCCGGCGACCTGCGGCCCGAGGGCTTCGCCGACGAGATCGGGACCCGCGCCGCCGACGCCGGCAAGGCGAAGGCCTCCCGCGGCCGGAGTGCCCCGCGCATCGCCGTCGAGGTCTTCGACGAGGAGCAGCTGGCGGAGAAGGGCTGCGGCGGCATCATCGGGGTCGGACAGGGATCGAAGAGCCCGCCGCGGCTGGTGCGGCTCAGCTACACGCCCTCGGACGCCCGCGGGCACCTCGCGCTCGTCGGCAAGGGCATCACCTTCGACTCCGGCGGTCTGTCGATCAAGCCGTCCTCGTCGATGAGCACGATGAAGCTCGACATGGCCGGGGCCGCCGCCGTCGTCAACGCCACCGTCGCGATCGCCACTCTCGGCCTTCCCGTCCGGGTCACGACCTACGCACCGCTCGCCGAGAACATGCCGTCGGGCAGCGCGACGCGTCCCGGCGACGTGCTGACGATGTACGGCGGCAAGACCGTCGAGGTGCTCAACACCGACGCGGAGGGACGCCTGGTGCTCGCGGACGCCCTGGTGCACGCCGTGGCGGACGAGCCCGACTGCATCGTCGACGTGGCCACCCTGACCGGTGCCTGCATGGTCGCCCTCGGCGACCGCGTCAGCGGGCTCTTCGGCAACGACGACGACCTGGTCGAGCGCGTCGAGCAGGCGGCGCGTGTCGCCGGCGAGGCGGTCTGGCACATGCCGATCCCCGACGAGATGCGCGACAAGGTGCGCAGCAACTCCAAGATCGCCGACCTCGCCCAGCACAACTCCGAGCGCTGGGGGGGTGCGTCGTACGCGGCGGCCTTCCTGCGTGAGTTCGTCGGCGACGTGCCGTGGGCCCACCTCGACATCGCCGGGCCGTCGTACAACGAGAAGTCGGCCTACGGCCACGTCAGCGCCGGGGGCACCGGCGTCGCGGTGAGCACGCTGGTCGAGCTGGCGCGCAGCCTGGGCGAGACCCCCGCCTGAGGCAACCGGTCGGCCGCCGGGCTGCCCAGCTGCCGGGCAGGCTCAGGCCTGGCCTTCCTTCTTGCGCCGGTTGTACTCCCGCATCCGCGCCGGGTAGCCCATCACGGAGGCGTCGTAGGACGGGATGCCGTGCCGCTCGGCGAACTTGTGCGCCCACGCCGTGGAGGCAACCCGGCGCCGGGTCCACTCACCGTCGTGGGCGACCAGGAGGACGGTGACGTCACTGACCGCAGTCCGGGGCTCGAGGTAGGCCTCGACGCCGCGACGCGACGACACGAAGTCGCTCAGGTGCCGCTCGTCGGTGCTGTCGGCGGTGCGCACGGTCGTGTAGCCGCCGGCGGTGCGGCGCATCCGGTTGCCGCCGCGGCGACGCATCCGGTCGAGGAAGCCCATGCCCCCATCTTGGCGCATGCCTCCACGCGGAGGCGGGAGCCAAAGCCGAAACGCTGGACGCGGCGGGTGGTGTTTGGTGCAAGGATGGGTAGGTCTCCCACGCCGGGGGGCACCGGCAGTCCCGACCCAGCGATCAAGACGCAGTGCGGCTGGCGATGCAGCCGTCGGCTAAGGAGCGATTCACCGCATGGCGACCCCAGTCACCCTCCCTGCACTCGGCGAGTCCGTCACCGAAGGCACCATCACCCGCTGGCTGAAGTCCGTCGGCGACTCCGTCGAGGTCGACGAGCCGCTGCTCGAGGTCTCCACCGACAAGGTCGACACGGAGATCCCCTCACCGGTGGCCGGGACGCTGCTCGAGATCAAGGCCGACGAGGACGAGACCGTCGAGGTCGGCGCCGAGCTCGCGATCATCGGTGACGAGGGCGAGGACGGCGGCAGCTCGGACTCCGAGGACAGCGACGAGGACGCCGCCGACGAAGCCGACGAGGCCGACGAGGCCGACGACAGACGAGGCCGACGAGGGAGACGACGCTGACGAGGACGCCGGGACGACGAGGCGGACGAGGGCGACGACGAGGGCGAGAGCGGGACGGACGAGGACGAGGAGCCCGAGGAGGCGAAGTCCTCGGACTCGGGCTCGAGCGGCAAGGGCGGCGGCAGCAAGGGGGGTGGCGGCGGCACGCCGGTGACGCTTCCCGAGCTCGGGGAGTCGGTCACCGAGGGCACCGTCACCAAGTGGCTGAAGTCGGTCGGCGACTCGGTCGAGGTCGACGAGCCGCTGCTCGAGGTCTCCACCGACAAGGTCGACACCGAGATCCCCTCCCCGGTCGCGGGCACCCTGCTCGAGATCAAGGTCGACGAGGACGAGACGGTCGAGGTCGGCGCGGAGCTCGCGATCGTCGGTGACAGCGACGCCGCCGGCGGTGAGGACGACAGCGGCGACAGCGACAGCGACGGCGCCGAGGAGGAGTCCGGGGACGCCGCGGAGGAGCCCGAGGAGCAGCCCGACGAGTCCGACGACGCCGCCGACGACGAGGACGAGGTCGAGGACGAGGACGACGAGCAGCCCGAGGAGGAGGCCAAGGAGGAGCCGGAGCCGGAGCAGAAGTCCGAGCAGAAGTCCGAGCCCGAGCCGGAGCCCGAGCCCGAGGCGAAGGAGTCCAGCGCGGCGAGCGACAGCCGTGGCTACGTGACGCCGCTGGTCCGCAAGCTCGCCAACGAGCACGGGGTCGACCTGGAGTCCCTCGAGGGCACCGGCGTCGGCGGGCGCATCCGCAAGCAGGACGTGCTGGAGGCCGCCAAGGCCAAGGAGCAGCCGCAGCAGACCGAGCAGCCCGCAGCCGCAGCCGGCGCCCAGGACGGCGGGGCTGCACCGAGTGCTCCCAGCCCACTGCGCGGGCAGACCCAGAAGATGTCGCGGCTGCGCAAGACCATCGCCAAGCGGATGGTGGAGTCCCTCCAGGTCTCCGCGCAGCTCACCACGGTGGTGGAGGTCGACGTCACGGCGATCGGTCGGCTGCGCGAGTCGGTCAAGGCCGACTTCGCATCGCGTGAGGGTGTGAAGCTCTCGTTCATGCCGTTCTTCGCCAAGGCGACGATCGACACGCTCAAGGCCCACCCGGCGCTCAACGCGGCGATCGACCCCGACAAGGGCGAGATCACCTACTTCGACCACGAGAACATCGCGATCGCGGTCGACACCGAGAAGGGTCTGCTGACGCCGGTCATCAAGAGTGCCGGCGACCTGAACGTCGCCGGTCTGGCACGCAAGATCGCCGACCTCGCCGAGCGCACCCGGGCCAGCAAGATCAGCCCCGACGAGCTCAGCGGTGGCACGTTCACGCTCACCAACACCGGCAGTCGGGGCGCGCTCTTCGACACCCCGATCATCAACCAGCCGCAGGTGGCGATCCTGGGCACCGGCACGGTGGTCAAGCGTCCCGTGGTGATCGACGACCCGCACCTCGGCGAGACGATCGCGGTCCGGCAGATGTGCTACTTCTCGCTGACCTACGACCACCGGCTGGTCGACGGTGCGGACGCCGCCCGCTTCCTCTCCGACCTCAAGGAACGACTGGAGTCCGGCAGCTTCGAGGTCTGAGGAGCGCCCGCGCGTAGGGCGCAGCACTCGCACGGACGACGCGTGGGGAGCGGTCACTAGGCTGGTCCCATGCGCTTCGTCATTGCTGGTGGCACCGGCTTCCTCGGAAGAGCGTGGACCGCTCACCTGCAGGCCCACGACCACGAGGTGGTGTGGCTGGTGCGCGGCGAGCCCGGTGCTGCCCACGAGGTCCGCTGGGACCCGTACTCCGGGCAGCTCGACCGCGAGGTCGTGGAGAGCGCCGACGTGGTCGCCAACCTCACCGGCGCCCCGCTGGCGCACTGGCCGTTCACCGAGTCGTACAAGCGCACGTTCACCGACAGCCGACGGGTGCCCACGCGGGTGCTCGCGGAGGCGATCGCCTCGTCCGACCGCAAGCCGACCTTCATCGCCCAGAACGGTGTGGCGGGGTACGGCGACCGGGGCGCCGAGGTGATCACCGAGGAGACCCCGACCGATGCCGAGACCTTCATGGGGCAGGTGACGCGCGACTGGGAGGCGGCGACCGACCCCGCGGCGGAGGCGGGCGCTCGCGTGGTCGTGATGCGCAGCGGCATCGTGCTCGACCGCTCCGGGGGCGCGCTGCGGCTGATGCTCCCAGCCTTCAAGGCGGGTGTGGCAGGCCGGATCGGCAGCGGCGAGCAGTACTTCCCCACGATCACGCTGCAGGACTGGCTGGGCGCGGCCAGCTTCCTCGCCTACAGCGAGCAGCCGCAGGGTGCCTACAACCTCACCGGACCCGACCCCTCCACGAACGCCGAGTTCACCGAGGTCCTCGGCCGCGCCGTGCACCGACCCACTCGCCTCCCTGCCCCGGCATGGGTGCTGCGCAAGCTCGGCGGGGTCGCCGGCGGTGAGCTGCTCGCCTCCGCGCGGGTCGAGCCCCACCGTCTCCAGGAGGAGGGCTACGCCTTCGCCCACTCAGACGTGGAGGACCGCGTGCGTGCGGCGCTGGAGGGCTACCGCCCTGTCACACCTCGCGCGCCGAGCTGAGCCGCCAGGCGCCTCCGGCACGCTCGAACCTGAGGGCGTGCCTCGCGAACGAGGAGCCGGAGAGCCGGCGCTCCCGGCCGGTGCTGTCCCTGACACCGACGACGGCCAGCCGCTCGACGACGGTCAGCTCCACCAGCCGGCGGCCCGATGCGGTGAGCTCGACACTGACGGCCTGGTGCTGCACGGCGGTCAGCTCCAGCCCCCGGCGGCGGTAGCGCTCGAGGAGCGCGACGTCGGCACGGGCCAGGTCACTGCGAGGAGCGTAGAGGCGCCCGAGCGCGCCGCGGTCGCCGCGCGTCAGCGCCGCCGCACGAGCGGCGTCCCACTCACGCAGCACCCTGAGCGCCCGGGCACGAGGTGCGTGTGCCGCCGCGGGCGGGCGAAGCAGCCGGCACCGACCGCGGCGCACCCCGCTCGCCCGCGGTGTCGCACCCGGTCGCCGCGCCCGTGACGGCAGTCGCCGCGAGCAGCCACGACGCGCCCAGGCTGCGGAACCGAGGAGTGAGCACCCGCCGCATCATGCCTTCGACGGCGCTGGCCGCGGACCCGTTGTCCACAGGGCGGGGCGGGCTAGGCTCACGTCCATGGACGCCGGGCTCACCTACCTGATCCCCGGTCTCGGCACCGACGCGGTCGACTACGTGGAGGCGTGGGACCTGCAACGACGCGTCCACGAGCAGGTCGTCGCAGGAGGGCCGGGCACCGTCCTCCTCCTGGAGCACCCACCCGTCTACACCGCCGGCAAGCGCACCGAGCCGCACGAGCGCCCCGTCGACGGCACCCCGGTCATCGACGTCGACCGCGGCGGCAAGATCACCTTCCACGGCCCCGGCCAGCTGGTGGGCTACCCGATCGTGCGACTGCCCAGCCACGTCCACGTCGTCGACTACGTGCGTCGGCTCGAGGAGGCGCTGATCGGCGTGTGCGCCGAGCTGGGGGTCGCGACCGCGCGGGTGCCCGGGCGCAGCGGGGTGTGGCTGGCCGAGGACGAACGCGGGCCCGAGCGCAAGGTCGCGGCGATCGGCATCCGGGTCAGCCGCGGGGTCGCGATGCACGGCTTCGCCCTCAACTGCGACGTCGACCTCTCCTGGTACGACCGCTTCGTGCCGTGCGGGATCGCCGACGCCGGCGTCACGTCCCTCTCCGCCGAGCTCGGCAGGGACGTGACCGTCGCGGAGGTGGTGCCCCTCGTGCAGCGGCACCTCGACCGGCTGCTGGCCTGGGCGCCGTACGAACGCACCCCGGACTACGCCCCCCGGCCCGAACCCGGAGGCCGTCCGCGCGTCCCCGTGGTCAATCCCCTGACCTGACCCTGGTCCGCGAGACGATGGGCCTTGCCCACCAGCGCGCCGGAGGACAGGAGAGACGTGGACGACCTGGTCATCGAGACCGAGGGGTTACGCAAGGAGTACCGCGGCACGCGGGGCCGCAAGGTCGTCGCCGTCCGCGACCTCGACCTCAGGGTCCCGGCGGGCGGCGTGCACGGGTTCCTCGGCCCCAACGGCTCGGGCAAGACCACGACGATCCGGATGCTCCTGGGGCTGGCGCGCCCCACCTCGGGCACCGCTCGGCTCTTCGGCCAGCCGGTCCCCCGCCGGCTCCCCCACGTCATCCAGCGCGTGGGAGCGGTGGTCGACCAGCCGAGGTTCGTGCCGGGTTTCAGCGGCCGGCGCAACCTGACCCTCCTCGCCGACAGTGCCAGCATCGACCGCGGACGGGTGGACGCCGTGCTCGAGCGTGTGGGGGTCGCTCACCGCGACCGCGACACCTACCGCAGCTACTCCCTCGGCACGAAGCAACGGCTGGCGATCGCCGCAGCGCTGCTGAAGAAGCCCGACCTCCTCGTGCTCGACGAGCCCACCAACGGCCTCGACCCGGCCGGCATCCGCGACATCCGCAGCCTCGTGCGCGACCTCGGGCGCTCCGGCGTCACGGTGCTGCTCAGCTCCCACATCCTGGCCGAGGTGCAGCAGGTCTGCGACTCGGTCACCATCATCGGCGGCGGCGCAGCTGCTCTCCTCGGGCACGGTGGAGGACCTGGTCGGTCGCGAGCGCCCCGGTGGTGTGCGGGTCGGCGTGGCCGACCCCGACGCGGCGCTGGAGGTGCTCCGGGAAGCCGGGCTCGAGGTGGCGCTCGACGGTCGCCACCTGTACGTCGCCGAGGTCACCGACCCGGCCGAGGTGACCCGCATCCTCGCGACGCGCGAGATCTGGGTGCGGGAGCTGGTGCCGGACAGCGACCTCGAGTCGCTCTTCCTCTCCCTCACCGAGCGAGAGACCGGCGCACCACAGGAGCGCGAGCGATGAGGCTGCTGGCGGTCGAGGTCCGCCGCTTCTGGGCACGCCGGGCCGTGGCGGTGGTGCTGCTGCTCACGGTGGCCGCCGCTGCACTGCTGGCCGGCTCGACGATCTGGTCGACACGAGGGGCGACGGAGGCCGAGACCACCGCGGCCCAGCAGCAGCTCTCCGTGGAGTCACGGGCGACGCGCGGTGACTACGAGGAGTGCCTGGCGGACCCGCCGCCCCAGCCGGACGACGCAACCGCGGCCGAGCGCTGCAAGGAGCTCGACCCGCAGCTCGAGTGGTTCCTCCCCCGGGACGAGCTCGACCTCGCCGCCCAGCTGGCGAGCAGCGGTTTCGCGCTCACGTTGATCCTGACCGGCGCCGCCATCGTCGCGGGGGCGACGTTCGCCGGCTCCGACTGGAGCAGCGGTGCGCTGAGCACCCAGCTGCTGCACCGGCCGCGCCGGGCCCGGCTGTGGGCGGCCAAGGCGCTGGCCGTGGTCCTCGGTGTGACCGTGACCGCCCTGGTCGTGGTCGGCACCTACTGGCTGACGCTGGGGCTGGTCGCGCAGGCCCGAGGGCTGCCCGTGGGGGCGGACCTCGTGCAGGACATCGCGTCGCAGGGAGCGCGTGCCGCCGTCCTCGCGGCGGCCGGCGGGCTCGGCGCGTTCGCCCTCGCCATGGCCCTGCGGAGCACGACGGCGACCTTGTCCCTGCTCTTCGCCTACGCCGTGGCCGGCGAGGCGCTGTGGGCGTCCGTGCCCGTCGAGAAGGCGAGCCAGTGGTCGCTGGCGCTCAACCTGAAGGCGTGGGTGCTCGACGGCACCGCCGTGTTCGACGAGAGCATCTGCTCCGGCGGCCCGACGTGCGAGACCACCTACGTGCTGTCCGCGACCCACGGCGGGATCTACCTCGCGGTGCTCGTCGGGGCAGCGGTCGTGCTGTCCCTCGTCACGTTCCTGCGCCGCGACGTGCCCTGACCGCCCCCTGAGCAGACCCGCTCAGCGCCGGTTGGGGCTGGGCCCTCCTGGATACGATGGCCGGGATGTCGTCGCACACAGCCGCTGCCGATCCCGCCGCTCCCGCACCGGAGGGGCGCAAGCTGCTGCGCCTGGAGGTCCGCAACGCAGCAGTACCGATCGAGCGCAAGCCCGAGTGGATCAAGACCAAGGCTCGGATGGGTCCGGAGTACACCGCCCTCCAGCAGCTGGTGAAGTCCGAGGGCCTGCACACGGTGTGCCAGGAGGCCGGCTGTCCCAACATCTTCGAGTGCTGGGAGGACCGGGAGGCGACGTTCCTCATCGGCGGCGACCAGTGCACCCGGCGGTGCGACTTCTGCCAGATCGACACGGGTCGCCCGGACCCGCTGGACCGCGACGAGCCGAGGCGTGTCGCCGAGAGCGTCCGCACGATGGGCCTGCGCTACGCGACCATCACCGGCGTGGCGCGTGACGACCTGCCCGACGGTGGTGCCTGGCTCTACGCGGAGACGGTCCGTGTGATCCACGAGCTCAACCCTGAGACCGGCGTGGAGAACCTGATCCCCGACTTCAACGGCAAGCCCGAGCTGCTCACCGAGGTCTTCGAGTCGCGGCCCGAGGTGCTGGCCCACAACGTGGAGACGGTGCCCCGCATCTTCAAGCGGATCCGGCCCGCCTTCCGCTACGAGCGCTCGCTCGACGTCCTCACGCAGGCTCGCGACTTCGGACTCGTCACCAAGTCCAACCTGATCCTCGGCATGGGTGAGACCCGCGACGAGGTCAGCCAGGCGCTGCGCGACCTGCACGCCGCGGGTTGTGAGCTGATCACGATCACGCAGTACCTCCGCCCGTCCGTGCGCCACCACCCGGTCGAGCGCTGGGTCCGTCCCGAGGAGTTCGTGGAGCTCGCCGCCGAGGCGGAGGAGATCGGCTTCTCCGGTGTGATGAGCGGCCCCCTGGTGCGCTCGTCCTACCGCGCCGGCCGGCTCTACAAGCAGGCGATGGAGCGCCGCGCCTCCTGACCCCGGCACGCCTGGCAGCCTCTGAGAGAATCACCCCCATGGCCAAGAAGTCGACGGGCAAGCAGAGTCGCATCGCGCAGATGCGGCAGGTCTACGGCATGACCAAGCAGACCGACCGGTGGATCGGGCTGATCCTGCTCGGGGTGCTCGTCGGGGTCACGCTGGCCGCCTTCTTCGTCTTCTCGCTCATCCCGCCGAGCTGGTTCTGGGTCGACCTCGTCAGCTCGCTGCTGTTCGGTCTGCTGGCCGCGCTCATCGTCTTCAGCCGCCGCGCGACCAAGGCCCAGATGGGCGCAGATCAAGGGCCAGCCGGGCGCCGCGCTCGCGGCGCTGTCGGTGCTGCGTCGCGGCTGGCGCACCGACCAGATGATCGCCTTCAACCGCAACCAGGACGTCGTGCACCGCGTGGTTGGCCGACCCGGGATCATCCTCATCGGCGAGGGACACCCCAGCCGGGTCAAGCAGCTGCTGTCCACCGAGCGCGTCCGCCACCAGCGGGTGGTCTCCGAGGTGCCGGTCCACCAGGTCGTGGTCGGCGACGGCGAGGGACAGGTGCCGCTGGAGCGGCTGGTCAAGCACGTCTCCAAGCTCGACCGCGCGCTCAAGCCGGCCGAGCTCACCGAGGTGCTCTCGCGACTCAAGGCGATCGACGCGACACGCTCGCAGATGCCGATCCCGAAGGGGCCGGTGCCGACGTCGATGAAGGGCATGCGGGGCAACCTGCGCGGGCGCTGAGCCCGGCTCACCCCCCAGGTGCGACCACGTCGCTCGGCGGGGGCGGCTCGACACGCACGGGCGTGCCCCACCGGCTGAACTCGACCACGACGCGGGACCCTGCGACCTGCGTCGTCAACCGCCGCATGCGACCGGCGTCGTCAAGCCACGCGTCGTACGCCGTCGACTCCGGCATGCCCGGAGGAGGGGTCCTGCCCTGCGCCTCCAGGGCGGCCGTCGCGTCGACCTCGAGCCGGTAGCGGGTGGTCGGCGTGCCGCCCACCGTCTCCTCCCCCACGACCTGGACGTCGCGCAGCCCCTCGCGGAACGCCGTCAGCGAGTCCTGGGGGCCCAGACCACCCCCGCCCCCCGTCCACTGCTGCAGCCGCGGGTCGTCGGCGGCGAGCGCGACGTACTTGCCGGGCGGGGTGATGCCGGGGACGCTCACGAAGGTGGCCTCGTCGGTGACGACCAGCCGAGTGGGCTCGTCCCCCATCGACGGGACCCGGCTGGTCATGCGCAGCCTGCTGCCGTCCTCGTCGTAGGCGACGACCCCGCGGGCGGTCGACCGGAGCATGCCGGTGCTGCGGACCTCGACGACGGCGCTGCCCTGCTCGCCGATACCCTGCGACATCGTCTGCAGGAACTTCTGCTCCGCGCGGCCCAGCGGTGGCGACGAGGCTGCGGTCGCCGAGCTCGTGGCATCGTCGGCGGTCTCGGCAGGCTCCTCGGCGCTGTCGGACCCGTCGGAGCACGCGCTCAGCGCGGTCGCGCAGGCGAGGACGACGGCAGCGACCCGGGGCACCGCAGGAGTCTAGTCCACCCATCCGCGCACGCCCGGGGCACGAAAGCAGGGCATGACCACCGACAGAGACACCGGCCGTCGACCTCGGGTGGCAGTCGTGGGAGCCGGTGTGTCCGGGCTGACCGCGGCCTACCTCCTCAGCGATTCCCACCACGTGACCCTGTACGAGGCGGAGTCCCGCCTGGGAGGGCACGCCCACACCCATGACGTCGCCACGGCGGGCGGGAGCAGCGTGCCCGTCGACTCGGGCTTCATCGTGCTCAACGACCGCACGTACCCGCTGCTGAGGCAGCTGTTCGCGGAGCTGGGCGTGGAGACCCGGCCGACCGAGATGAGCATGAGCATCACCTGCGGCGGCTGCGGCCTGGGCTACGTCGGTGGGCGGGGCCCCCGCGGCATCTTCGCCCAGCCCCGGCGCACCGTCGACGCACGGTTCTGGCGCCTGCTCGCGCAGGTGGCGCGCTTCCAGCGCCGCGCGAAGGCACTGCTCGCTGCGACCGAGGACCACCCGGGGGGCGGTCACCCCGACGAGTCGCTCACCTACGGCGACTTCCTGCGCCGCGAGCGGCTCGACCCCTACTTCATCGCCCACTACGCGCTGCCGGTGGTCTCGTGCGTGTGGTCGATGGGCCAGGACGAGGCGCTGTCCTACCCGGCCGCCTACCTGTTCGCCTTCCTGCGGCACCACGGCTTCCTGGACCTCGGCGACGCCCCCACGTGGCACACGGTCGTGGGCGGGTCGCGGGCCTACGTGGGCGCCATCGCCGAGCGGCTGGACGTCGTCCGCCCCGGGGTCGCGGTCACCGGCATCGCCCGCACCGCCGACGGCGTGCTGGTCCGCAGCGGCGAGGGCGCAGCCGGGGAGCTCACCGACTTCGACCAGGTGGTCCTGGCGACCCATGCCGACGACGCGCTGCGCCTCCTCGACGACCCGACCGATCACGAGGAGCACCTGCTCGGCACCTTCGGCTACTCGACGAACGAGACCTACCTGCATCGCGACGCCACGTTCCTGCCCGAGCCACGAGTGCGTGCCAGCTGGAACTACCGGCTCGAGGACTGCGGCCACCACGTCGACCGCACGCGGGTGTCCTACTGGATGAACCGTCTGCAGGGCCACGACGAGCGTGACCCGCTGGTCGTCACGCTCAACCCCCAGGAGCCGCCCGAGCAGGTCGTGGCCCGGATGTCCTACCGCCACCCGGTCTACACGACGGAGTCGGTCGCGGCTCAGCGCGAGCTGCCGGCGCTCAACGATGGCAGGATCGCGTTCGCGGGCGCCTACCAGGGGTGGGGCTTCCACGAGGACGGCTGCGCCTCCGGGGCGAGGGCCGCGCTCTCCCTGGGCGGTCGCGACCTGACAGGCGCCGTGACGCCGGACGGGCTGGACGCGCTGGAGCTGGAGGTGGCCGGGTGAGCGTCGTCGTCGACACCGCCCCGGTGCCGGCCGTCGCCCGCACGCGGGTCGGCCACCAGCGCACGAGTCCCTTCCTCTACCGGTTCGCCCACCGCGGCACCTCGTGGCTGGTGGACGCCGACGCCCCCGCAGCGGCCTTCCCGTCATCGCTGCGCTCGGTGCTCTCGATCCGGTCCGAGGACCATCTCGGGCCCGGCGGCGGCGCGCTCGGCGACAAGCTGCGACACCACCTCGCGGACCGAGGAGTCACCTGGACCGCGCACCGGGTGCTGGTGCTGACCAACGCCCGCACGTTCGGCCACGTCTTCGACCCGATCACGACGTACTTCTGCTTCGACCGGGAGGGCGTGCTCGAGGGGATCCTCGCCGAGGTGCACAACACCTACGGCGAGGTGCACTGCTACCCGCTCCCGGTCGAGCCGGACGGCAGGATGCGGACGCCCAAGGAGTTCTACGTCTCGCCGTTCTTCGCCGTCGAGGGCCGCTACGACATCCGCGCCCGGCTGACCGCCGAGCGGGTGTCGGTCTCCATCTCGCTCAGCCAGACCGACGAGGACGGCCAGGACAGGCGGGTGTTCAGCGGCTACGTGACCGGCGACCTCGAGCCGGCCACCCGCGGTCGTGTCTGGCGGGCGTTCCTGCGCGACCCGATGGCCTCGCAACGCGTCTCCGGCCTGATCCGCTGGCACGGCATCCGGCTCTGGCTCCGCCGGCTCCCCGTCGTCCCCCGTCACACCCGCAGCCCACGCCGCCGCACCACGGAAGGACTCGCATGACCACCGCTGCCACGCCGCTCGACGTCGGGGACACCCTGGCCGAGCGACTGACCTCCGCGCCCCGACCTCTCCCCGCCGCCCCTCGCCTGCCGGTCCGCAGCCGCGTGACACGAGCGGCGCTGCGCCAGATCGTCCGCAAGGTGCCGGTGGCCGTCGAGCTCCCCGGTGACCGACGCTGGGGGCCGTCGCACGCCGGGACGCCGGCCCTGCGGGTGCTCCGCGAGCGAGAGTTCTTCTCGCGCATCGCCCACAGCCCGCTGATCGGGCTCGGCGAGGGATACATGGCGGGCGACTGGTCGGCCGCGCCCGGCACGGACCTCGCCGACGCCCTGACGCCGTTCGCCGCGACGCTCAACGACCTGATCCCGCCGACGTTCTACCGCCTGCGCCACCTGGTGCTGCCCCGGCTGCTCGGTGCGGAGGAGAACACCCGCGACGGGTCGCGCCGCAACATCCACCGGCACTACGACCTCTCCAACGAGATGTTCGGCCTCTTCCTCGACCCCTCGCTGTCCTACTCGTGCGCGGTCTTCGACACGCTCGACCCCGCCCCGACCCAGGCCGACCACGAGCGCGCGCAGCTGGCGAAGATCGACGCGGTCCTGGACGCCGCCGGAGTCACCGCCGGCTCACGGGTGCTGGAGATCGGCACCGGCTGGGGCTCGCTCGCCATCCGCGCCGCACAACGCGGTGCCAGCGTGGTGAGCCTCACGATCTCCGCCCAGCAGGCGGAGCTGGCGCGGGAGCGCATCGAGGCCGCCGGCGTCACCGACCGCGTCGAGGTGGTGCTGCGTGACTACCGCGACGAGCACGGACGGTACGACGCCGTGGTGAGTGTGGAGATGATCGAGGCGGTGGGCGAGAAGTTCTGGCCGACGTACTTCGCCAAGATCGACGAGGTCCTGGTGCCGGGTGGCCGTGCGGCGATCCAGGCGATCCTGCTCGAGCACCACCGGATGCTCGCGACCCGCGAGACCTACACCTGGATCCACAAGTACATCTTCCCCGGCGGCCTGCTGCCCTCGGTGGACGCGATCAGGGGCGTGCTGCGCGACCACACCACCCTGCGCCTGACGGGTTCTCGGCACATCGGCCCGCACTACGCCCACACCCTGCGGCTGTGGCGGGAGCGCTTCCTGCAGAACTGGCCGCAGGTGCAGGCTCTGGGCTTCGACGCGACGTTCCGCCGGATGTGGGAGTTCTACCTCGCCTACTGCGAGGCAGGGTTCCGCAGCGGCTACCTGGACGACGCCATCCTCACCTTCGAGCGCTGAGGGTCCTCGCTAGCGGTTGACGACGATCGTCCCGACCGCCAGGTCGTGGAGCCCGCGGTTGTCCTGGTTGAACACGACCGGGGGCACGACGAGGCAGATCAGCAGGGTGCGCAGGGCCGGTCGCAGCAGGCCGAGCGGCTTGCCGTCGAGGCGCACGACCGCGATGCGGGTCGCGACCTGGCCGAAGGAACCGCCGACCAGCGCGGTGAAGAGCGTGGCCTCGAGGAAGAACACCAGCAGGGGCAGGAAGCTCGCCTGGTCGCGGGTGAGCCCCAGCGCCCCCTGCAGCAGGCTCCCCACCATGAGCGAGGGGATCCAGTCGAGGAAGAGTGCAGCGATCCGGCGTCGCCACGTGGCCACGGCGCGGGCTCCGTGCGCCGGGAGCCCGAGACGTCGGCCCGGATGGTCCTGGGTCTCGGGGTCCGCCACGTCGGCCAGGCTACCGACCCGCGCGAGGCGCGACGCCGCTGCCCCGGGCGGGTTCGGTGACGTCGCGTAACACCGCCGAAACACTCGGGATACGGTGGAGAAACCGCTTGACCGTACTGTCGCAGCCAGCCGGCGCCGGAGGGCTGCGCGTCGATGCGGTGCAGTGTGGCACCACCACCCGCTCGAGAGACAAGGTCGCGCGCGCGGCCGAGGAGGACCGAATGTTCGCGAACAGCGACGAGTTGCTCAAGTACCTCAAGGACGAGAACGTCGAGATGGTCGACGTCCGCTTCTGCGACCTGCCCGGTGTGATGCAGCACTTCACCGTGCCGGTCTCGTCCTTCGACCAGGCGGTCTTCGACGACGGCCTGAACTTCGACGGCAGCTCGGTGCGTGGCTTCCAGGCCATCCACGAGTCCGACATGTCGCTGTTCCCGGACCCGACCACGGCGTACCTCGACCCCTTCCGTGACGCCAAGACGCTGGTGGTCAACTTCTTCATCCACGACCCGCTCACCGGCGAGGCCTACTCCCGCGACCCGCGCAACATCGCCCGCAAGGCGCAGGCCTACCTCGCCTCCACCGGCATCGGCGACACCGCCTACTTCGCACCCGAGGCCGAGTTCTACGTCTTCGACTCGGTGCGGTTCGAGACCAAGCAGAACGCGGGTTTCTACCACATCGACTCCGAGGCCGGCGCCTGGAACACCGGCTCGGAGGAGAACAACCGCGGCTACAAGGTGAAGTACAAGGGCGGCTACTTCCCGGTGGCCCCCTACGACCACTTCGGCGACCTGCGCGACGAGATCGTGATCGAGCTGGAGAAGTCGGGCCTCGTCGTCGAGCGCGCGCACCACGAGGTCGGCACCGCCGGCCAGGCCGAGATCAACTGGCGCTTCGACGAGCTGCTGAAGTCGGCCGACAACGTCATGAAGTTCAAGTACATGGTCAAGAACGTCGCCTGGCGCAACGGCAAGTCCGCGACCTTCATGCCCAAGCCGATCTTCGGCGACAACGGCTCGGGCATGCACTGCCACCAGTCGATCTGGAACGCCGGCGAGCCGCTGTTCTACGACGAGTCCGGCTACGCGGGCCTGTCCGACGTCGCCCGCTACTACATCGGCGGCATCCTCAAGCACGCCCCGACCCTGCTGGCGTTCACCAACCCGACGGTGAACTCCTACCACCGGCTGGTGCCGGGCTTCGAGGCGCCGGTCAACCTGGTCTACAGCCAGCGCAACCGCTCGGCCTGCGTGCGGATCCCGATCACGGGCTCCAACCCCAAGGCCAAGCGCATCGAGTTCCGCTGCCCCGACCCGTCGGCGAACCCCTACCTGGCGTTCTCCGCGATGCTGCTGGCCGGCATCGACGGCATCAAGAACAAGATCGAGCCGCACGAGCCGGTCGACAAGGACCTCTACGAGCTCCCGCCGGACGAGCACGCCAACATCCCGACCGTGCCTGCCTCGCTCGACGCGGTGCTGAACTCGCTCGAGGCCGACCACGCCTTCCTCCTCGAGGGCGACGTGTTCACCCCGGACCTCATCGAGACGTGGATCGACTTCAAGCGCACCTCGGAGATCCAGCCGGTGGCGCTGCGACCGCACCCGCACGAGTTCGAGCTCTACTACGACCTGTGAGGGTCGGTAGGCCGCTGACCTCGCGCTTCTCGGTCACCCGGTCTCGCTAGTCCGCAGACAGTCCGCACGAGCCGCCATCACCACGCTGATGGCGGCTCGTGTGCGTCATGGACCGATCACACATATCGACAGACAGCGTCCGGTGCGCAGGTGGACGGATCGGCCGATCCGGCGTGGTCACGTTTGCGCACGAGGGTGGCGCGCAGGACGTGAAGGTCAGCGATGTGCCGATCGATGTCTGCCAGTCGCTCTGTCAGCAAGCGGTACACGTGGTCGCAGGGTGCCTCGCCGCTGTCGCGTACCTCGATGACGTCGCGGATCTGGGCCAGGGTCAGGCCGGCGGCCCGCCCGCGACGGATGAAATCCAGCCGGTCAGGGCGGACTGTCCGTAGTCGCGGTAACCGTTCGCGGCCCGCTCGGGCGGCGGCAGCAAACCTGTCTCCTCGTAGTAGCGCAGCGTCTTGGTGGTGATCCCCGCCTTCGCGGCCAGCTCGCCGATGCGCACAGCGCTCCTCCGTTGCCCTTGACCTTCCCCCGCGCTGGAACGTTCATGATACGACCAGCTCGCGCCGGCGGCCGGTGCGTCATGGGCCGATCCACATCCCCTCCGTGGAAGGCGCCAGCGGCAGGGAAAAGCCCTCACGCCCCCGGGTCCACCCCCCTGCCTGGGGCGTGAGGTTCCCAGGATCGGAATCACATTGCTGTCGTCACGCCCGTCGGGATCTGCCGGGACCTGGACCGTGGTGTCACCACTTCGGGGAGGAGAAACACGCAGGGCCCAGCGCAACGGGAATCTCGTGGCGACGCCCACCCCGCCTGCCACGGGGGTGGCGAGCCGCGCGTGCTGAGCGACGGTCGGGGCTCCCCTCCCGCCTGGGAAGGGCCCGCGCTCCAGCTCCCCGAAAGGTCCGCAGGACGTTGGCAGACCTGCACCGGCGCTCACCGGCTGCACAGCACGTCTGCCGAGGTCAACGCGGGTGCGACGCGGACCTCCACGCCGGCCACTCACGGGCTGGGTGCGCAGTCGACTGCGACTGCTGAGCAGTCCCCGAACGGCCGCACGAGCTGCTGGCAGCACGTCGAGGGCGGGCCCCGCGGGCGTCGTCCCGGCGTGGTCTCGAGCGTGCTCTCCGCGACGATGACCCGTCTTCTCGGTCGCGTCGCATATACACGAAAACGGGCGCTTGGTCCAGACCGGCTGGCGATTCTTTACCGGTGTGGGTAGGGGTGAATGGATGACACACACGCGTGGCAGCCACTGGGCCGCCACCACGAACCCATCCATCGGGGATGATCACAATGTCCGAGAAAGCTCGGAGACCTTCGGCCCGTGCAGCCCAGTCATGGCGCATCCTTGCTGTGACGGCGGCGTTCGGGCTGGCGTTCCTGGGGGCGGTCACCACTGCTTCCGCGACAGCCACAACGACGGCAACGGTGCCAACCAGTCCGGCCCCTTCGACCCGAACGGCGTCGGGGAGGGCGACAACCAAGGCAACGGCAACGCGCCCGCCAACGGCACGGTCGGCAAAGCCGACGGCAAGAACCCACCTGGCCAGGTCAAGAACGGTGGCGACCGTGGCTATGAGTGCGACGACAACTCCGGCGTCGGGAACAACGGCGGCAACCCGGCACACTCGGGTTGCGCCTCCTCAACGGGCACCAGCCCACCGGTGCTGCCGACCGAGTCGACGGCGCCCACCGTGGCGCCCACCGAGTCCTCCGTGCCCGGCACGAGGGCAACCCCGGTGGTGCTCCCGAGGTGCTCGGCATCGCGCGGAACGCGCCGGCGGCCGTGCCCACCGCAGTCGCGGGGGGTGCCGGCGACGACAGCAGCACCAGCGGCGCCCTGTGGATCGTCCTCGGCGGCGGGCTGGTTCTCGCTGGTCTGGCCATGGGGCTCGTCCCCGGCGGCCTCGCGAGGCAAGCACACTCTGTGAGGCAGCCGCCGCGCGGGCGGATGCCCCGCGAGCGCGGCAAAAGCAGCGAGGGGCCTTCCCGACCGGGAAGGCCCCTCGTCTCGCGTCGTCGCTGGTCCAGCCGGTGTCAGGTGGTCAGGAGGTTCTCGTTGTCGCCGAGGATGCGGTCGATCTCCGCGACCAGGCCGAACGGGTCGAAGGGCTTGATCAGGGCGCTGACGACTCCGGGCACCTCACGCCAGAACTCCAGGACCTGCACCTTGGCCGTGAGCAGCACGATCGGGATGCCCCGGGTGCGCTCGTCGTCCCACAGCGCACGCGCGGTCTCGATGCCGTCCATCCCCGGCATCATGAAGTCGAGCAGGATCACCTGCGGCTGCTTCGCGGCCGCCAGCTCGATGGCCTTCGCGCCTCGATCGGTGTCGATCACCTGGCAGTGGCCCACCGCCTCGAGGGCGCAGCACGTGATCTCCCGGACGTCATCGTCGTCGTCGACAACGAGCACCAAGCGCTGAGTCACTTGGCCTCCTTCCGACGACAGCCCCCTACACGGTAGAACGCTGACCGGGAAGCCGCAGGAAATTCGTCCGATGTCACCGGGACGGCGGTGTAGTAGGTCTGGGTGTCGACCGCCCGGACGTCGACCATGGCCGTGGTCGTGACGATGGCCGTGACGGCGTCGCCCAGCCCGATCGTCTCGTTGTTGAACATGCAGATGTCGTAGGAGCACATGGCGTCCTTCGCCACGAGCGTCCGGGTGACGTGGGCGATCAGCTCGGTGAAGAGCTGGGCGCGCCGCCGGCGCGAGGCCACCAGGCTGAAACCGAGGTAGTAGACCGCCCCGCGCGACCAGTGGTCGGGGTAGTGGTGGGCGTAGTACTCCGGGCTGACCCAGTCGACGGTCTCGAGGTGGTTGGTCAGCGTGCACAGGGCGATGAGCTCACCGCTCGCGTCGTCCTCGATCACGATCTTGTCGACGCGGGGGTCGACCATCACGGCCATGAACTCGTCGCGACGCAGCAGGTGGCGGTTGACCGCGCGGATCGCGAGCTCACCGAAGGTCTCGACGTACAGCGCGTAGAAGCGCTGCGCGGTGACGTCGTCGATCTCGGCTGAGGGTCCGGATCGTGGTGGCGGGGATGCGTGTCGGCTGCGGGGGAAGGGCACTGGGAGCAACGGCCTGAATCGCCGGGACTGCTGTCGCGGTGCTGGTCACAAGGTCCTCCATCATGGTTTGGTCCCCGTGTCATGACATATGGGGCAGAACCGGTCGATGTAGACCACACCACGCGCAGCAATGTCCGGGCAATCGCCCATCTTCGTCATGCGACCCCCGGGCAAAGGTCCCAAATGGGAAGCAATGGGTCAGGCGGAGACGCCGACGCCGGCGTAGGCCGGCTGCGACACGAAGGCTCGCGGCAAGGTGAAGTGGACGGTCGTGCCCTCGCCGAGCTCGCTCTCGGCCCAGATCCGACCGCCGTGGCGCTCGACGATCCCCCGGCAGATCGCCAGTCCGATGCCCGTGCCGCCCTTCTCGCGTGAGTCGGAGGAGTCGACCTGCTCGAAGGGCTCGAAGATCAGCGTCAGCTTGTCGGCCGGGATCCCCCGGCCCTGGTCCGCGACGCTGAAGATCACCTCCGAGTCGCCGGCGACCGCACTCAGGCGCACGGCGGTGCCGGGAGGGGCGAACTTCACGGCGTTGCCGACGATGTTGGTGAGCGTCTGGGTGACGCGGTCGGCGTCCGCGACGGCCCAGCCCTCGGCCTCGCCCAGCACCAGGGTGATGCCGCTGGCGTCGGCCAGCGCGGCCATCTCGCGCATGGTGCCGGCGAGCACGGCCCGCACCTCGAGCGGCGTGCGCTCCATGCGGACCTTGCCGGAGCGGATCCGTTCGACGTCGAGGATGTCGTTGATGATGCGCAGCAGCCGGTCGCAGCTGCGTCGCGCGATCGTGACCATCCGCTGCGCCTGACCGGGGAGGTCTCGATGAGCGTGCCCGAGCATCCCGAGCGATCCGAGCATCGAGGTGAGCGGTGTGCGCAGCTCGTGGCTCACCGTGGAGAGGAACTCGTCCTTCATCCGCTCGACCTCACGGCGCTGGGTCACGTCGCGGAAGACCACCACGGCGCCGGTCACGCGGTCCTCGTTCAGCATCGGGCTGGCGGTCAGCTCCACCGGGAAGCAGCGTGCCGTCCGTACGCCGGTAGACGTCCTCACGCTCACGCGCCACCTGCGCCGTGGTGAGCGCACGCTTGATGTAGCAGTCGGTCCAGGTGTGCTGGTGCGATGCGGGCACGCCGTTGCGCCCGGCCGGCCGCGCGACGTGGAGCACCTCATGGGCGTTGCGACCGATCAGCTGCGTCGGGTCGCAGCCGATCGCCTGGGCTGTGGAGGGGTTGCACGAGGTGATGCGACCGTCGAGGTCGACGGCGTAGATCCCGTCGCCGACCGAGTCGAGCAGCACCTCGTTCTGCCTGGCCATGTCCCGCAGGTCGGCGGTCTGCTCGCGCACCCGCTGCTCGAGACCCTCGCGCAGGCTCTGGTTGTCGACGATGAGCAGGGTCTGGCGCGCTCCCACCGTGAAGACCAGGACGACCCACAGCGCCGTGAGGGTCTCGGTCAGCGGCCCCCCGGGGAAGAGCACCTGCGCCGCGGTGGCACCCACCAGCAGCCCGAAGGTGAGCAACGTGCCCTGGACGTCGAAGTGGCCGGCCGACCGCTCGGCCAGGGTCGATGTCGAGGCTGGGCGAGGAGGCCGCCGGGTGCCACGCCGCCGCCGCCAGCAGCAGGTAGGCCGCGATCCACATGACGTCCTGGATCGTGCCGAAGCGGAAGGCGCCCGACGCGTTCTGGACGGCGAAGCTGAGGTCCGCCACCGCGTAGAGCACGAACCCGAAGCTGACCAGCCCGTAGAAGACCCGGTCGCCCTGGCTTCGCAGGATCAGCAGCAGCGCCACGGTGACGACCGCGATGTCCAGGGTGGGGAACAGCAGGGAGCTGAGGTTCTCGGCGATGACCTCGGAGTCCACCAGCCGCGAGAAGACGAGAACCACCGCGAGGATCAGCACGGCGCAGCCGACGACGACGCCGTCGAGCCAGGTCACCACGACGTTGGCGCGGCGGAGCGGTGTGTCCGAGAGCCCGAGCAGGCCGAAGACCGTCAGCACCAGCGCCAGCGCGACGAGCCCGTCCCCGACCGGGCTGGTGTCCTGGATGGGGTCACCTCCGGACAAGGTGGTGACGGCGCTGCCCACCACGGCGGTCCCGGCGGCGAGGGCCAGCACGAACCACGCGCGCCGACGCCGGGGGTCGCTGCTGCGGCGGGCGGCGAGCAGACCGTTGAGGATGATCGCCAGACCGCCGACGACGAAGCCCAGGGAGCTGACGGCCTCCTTGGTCGTCTGAGGCAGGTCGCTGACCAGCAGACCGGCGAGGACGGCGGACAGCACGAAGGCCGTCCCGACCGCGGTGCCGAAGGCCCGCGGGGACGTCGTGCCGACCAGTCGCTTCACAATGTCCCAGATTAGGGCGATTCAGCCGGTTCCGCGGTGGAAACGGGGGTTCGGGCGTCCGGGCGGCTCCGCCGCCTCCCCGCCGTGTCAGGTGACCGTGAAGTCGTCGTGGCCCTCGGGCTCGGTCTCACGTGCCTCGACGTCATTGACCTCGGCGCGGGGTGGACCGCTGCGGCACCACTCGACCATGCTCTCGACCGACTCGGTGGCCCCCTCGAAATGAGCCGTGACCGTGCCGCCGGGGTCGTTGCGCACCCAGCCCGTGACGTGGCGAGCGCGCGCCTCTCGCCTGCAGGCGTCCCTGAAGAAGACGCCCTGGACACGGCCGTGGACGCGCGCGCGACGCGCGACGATGGTCATGGAGTCGCTGCCTCCTCGACACGGGGCTCCGATCGGGTTCAGTCGTCTCCAGGATCGGGCAGGACGAACCAGAACGTCGTACCCGACTGCGCCGGCCGCACGCCCACCGACCCCCCGTGCGCCTCCACCGCGGCGCGGACCGTGGCGAGACCGATGCCCGACCCCGGCACCGTCCGGTCGGCGCGGGTGAGGGAGCCGGTGTTGGTGATGGTCAGCGCGCCGTTGAGGGTGTCGCCGGGCTTCTTGTTGCTCAGGTTGAAGATGGCGCCGCCGTTCTTCGAGTTGGTGTGCTCCAGGCTGCCGGAGGTCACCGTGGAGATCGTGTTGCCGGTGCTGGAGGTGAAGGTGGCCCCCGAGCCCACGGCCACGGCGCCGGCGGCGACCAGGGTGGCGAGCGGGACGAGAACCTTGCGGCGCGTGGTGGTCATGGTGGCTCCTCATGCTTCTGACCGATGTCGGTTGTCTCTGTGTTGTGAGAGAACGCTAGGGAGACGGGAACCACGCGATTCCCACGTACGGGACTCGTTCGCGCTACGGCTCGGTAACAGCCGCGCTCCTCGGGGCACAGGTTGGTCTCAGGCCTTCGTCCGGGCTGCTGGGCGAGGTCTTGCGCCACCGGCCGGCGCGTAGTCTCGATGAGGTGAGCACCGCCGCGACCTCGACGCTCGGGCTGAGCGATCGCTTCGCCCGGGAGCTGCCCGAGCTGGCTCTGCCCTGGGAGGCCAGGGCCTTTCCCGCTGCGCGGATCCTGCTGCTCAACGACGGGCTGGCCGCCGAGCTCGGCCTCGACGTCGCTGCGCTGGGCGGCCCTCACGGCGTCGGGCTGCTCACGGGCAACGACGTGCCCGACGGCGCACGGCCGGTGGCGCAGGCCTACGCCGGACATCAGTTCGGCATGTATTCCCCCCGGCTCGGAGACGGCCGGGCACTCCTCCTCGGTGAGCTCAGCCTCCCCGCCGGCGGAGCCGTCGACCTGCACCTCAAGGGTTCGGGCCGGACCCCCTTCGCCCGTGGCGGCGACGGACTGGCCGCCGTCGGCCCCATGCTCCGGGAGCACGTCATGAGCGAGGCGATGCACGCGCTCGGCATCCCGACCACGCGGTCGCTGGCGGTGGTCGCGACGGGCGAGCAGGTGCACCGCGAGCGGCTGCTGCCCGGTGCCCTGCTGGCCCGGGTCGCCGCCAGCCACCTCCGGGTCGGCACCTTCCAGTACGCGTGGGCCTCCGGCGACGTCGACCTCGTGAGGCGGCTGGCCGACCACGCCATCGAGCGGCACCACCCGGACGCGGCCGGTGCGGGCAACCGCTACCTCGCGCTGTTCGAGTCGGTGGTCACGGCACAGGCCTCCCTGGTGGCCCAGTGGATGCTGGTCGGCTTCGTCCACGGCGTGATGAACACCGACAACATGACGATCTCCGGCGAGACCATCGACTACGGCCCCTGCGCCTTCGTGGACGCCTTCGACTTCGCCACCGTCTACAGCTCCATCGACGAGGGCGGTCGCTACGCCTATGGCCGGCAGCCCGCCATCGCCGAGTGGAACCTCGCGCGCCTGGCCGAGGCGCTCCTCCCGCTCATCGACGACGACGTCGAGGTCGCCGCGCGGCTGGCGACGGACTCGCTCGCGGCCTTCCGCGAGCACTACGCGCGTGCTTGGTACGCCGGAATGGCGCGCAAGCTCGGGTTGCCGTCAGGGCTGGCCGACGACGTGGCGACTCCCCTGGTCGACGACCTCGTCCGGCTCCTGCAGGACAACCATCCCGACTTCACGTCGTTCTTCCGCACCCTGGGCGCCGCCGCCCGCGGTGACACCGAGCCTGCCCGCAGCATGGTGCTCGACCTGGCCGGCTTCGACGCCTGGGCGGAGCGATGGCTCGCGGCGGTGCCCGACGCCACGTCGATGGACGGGGTCAACCCGGTCTACGTCCCCCGCAACCACCTGGTGGAGGAGGCACTGACCGCCGCCACGGACGGAGACCTGCAGCCGGTGCGGTCGCTGCTGGCGGCGGTCTCCGCGCCGTACGACGGGCGGCCGGGGCTGGAGCGCTACGCCGAGCCCGCCCCGGACGAGTTCGGCCCCTACACCACGTTCTGCGGCACCTGACCGACGCCAGGGGCAGGCGAGGCGCCCTCGCCCTCCGCGGGTGGATCGACGGGGCTGCGTGGCGCCGGCACCGGAGTCTCGATGCTCCTGAGCAGCACGCGCGTGCGTGCGAGGAATTCCCGGACGGTGAACGGCTTGCCGAGGTGACCGACGAGTGCGCCCTGCGGGGCCCGGGCGCCCCGCGCAGCGCGTCCGCCGGCCGTGAGGAGGAGCATCGCGGGCGTCAGCCGCTCGCGCCGGACCTGGTGCACCAGCGCCGGACCCGCGGTGTCGAGGTGCTCCACGTCGACGACCACGAGCGAGACACCGCCGTCCCGCAGACGGGCGAGTGCCTCCGTGGCGGACGTCGCCCGCTCCACGTGATGTCCGTCGCGCTCCAAGCAGCATTGCAACGGCAGTGCGATGCCGTCGTCGTCCTCCACGAGCAGCACGGTCGCCGGCTCAGCGCTGTCGGTGGGCTGGTTCATGGGCACTCCTGGGCTCTGACCCGGACGGCGCGGATGGGGCGGCGCGGGGTGGGATGGCGGGCGGGACGCCCTTGCGGGCGCCCCGCCCAGGACGGTGGTCGGGGTACGGGGGTCTCGTCCGGCCACCGCCCGCCTCGGCGGCGCCGGGCATCGGCGCTGCTGGCTCGCGGCGACGGGCGTCAGGGCAGCTCGTCGCGAAGCTGCTGCTCGCTGAGGCCGAGCTCGTGCAGTCGCATGGCGTCGCGGTCGGTGTCGACGTCGCGGGGCAGGCAGCACGCGGCGGCTGCCGCCCGGTCGTGCTCGCCGAGGCTCCTCAAGAGCTCCACCACGCTGCTCCGTGTCGTGACCATCCCCACCACTCCTTGCGCTTCCTCGTCGGGCTGTCGTCTGTGAAGGACGCTAGGAGGACGCGTGCCACAGTCACCCCACGCCGAGCACTCGTGCGCCCCACGTCTCGGCAACAGCGCAGCCGCGACCGGCCGACAGGCCTCGGGCTCGGGAGGTCAGCCGTCGGCGCTCAGCCCTCGACGATGCCGCGGGGAGTGTTGTGCACCGGGGGGATCTGGCCGAGCCGCCCCTTCTGGTAGTCCTCGAAGGCCTGCAGGACCTCGGCCTTGGTGTTCATCACGAACGGACCTCCCCACGCGACCGGCTGGCGGATGGGCCTGCCGCCGAGGACCACGACGTCGAGCGCCGGGTGCCGAGTCTCCTGCCGCGTCGCGGCGTCGACCTGCACGAAGTCGCCGGGCCCGAGGACGGCGAGCTGGCCGGTCGTCACGGGCCTGCGCTCGGCTCCGACCGTCCCGTCGCCCGACAGCACGTAGACGAGCGCGTTGAAGTCCACGTCCCAGGGCAGCTCCATCCGTGCACCGGGGGCGACGGTGGCGTGCACCATCGCCATCGGTGTGTACGTCGCCCCCGGGCCGGTGCGGCCGCCGACGTCACCGGCGATCACCCTCACCAGCGCTCCGGCGTCGGCGGTGGTGGTGAGGCCGAGCTGCGAGGACCGCAGGTCCTGGTAGCGCGGCGCGGCCCACTTCTGGTCGCGCGGCAGGTTCACCCAGAGCTGGAGTCCGTGGAACAGCCCGCCCTTCGCCACCAGCCACTCCGGCGGCGCCTCGATGTGCAGCAGGCCCGAGCCGGCGGTCATCCACTGGGTGTCCCCGTTGGTGATGGTGCCGCCGCCACCGTTGCTGTCCTGGTGGTCCATGACGCCGTCGATGATGTAGGTGACCGTCTCGAAACCGCGGTGCGGGTGCCAGGGCGTTCCCTTCGGCTCGCCGGGCGCGTACTCCACCTCCCCCATCTGGTCGAGGTGGATGAACGGGTCGAGCAGCCGCAGGTCGACGCCGGCGAAGGCGCGGCGCACCGGGAAGCCCTCGCCCTCGTAGCCACGCGGTGCGGTGGTCAGCGTGACCACCGGACGCACGGTGTCGCCCAGCCCCGGCCCGTGGACCCGCGGGAGCACGGTCAGGTCGTCGACGGTCACGGCGGGCATGGGGCCTCCTGGTGTCGGGCTCAGAGGTCGAACGCCCGTCCGTGACGGGTCATTCCCGGGAGCGCGACCCCGGTCAGGGCTCGACGACGACCAGGTGCCGCAGCACCGCGTCGAAGAGGTAGCCGTCGTCGTTGTCGCGCGCCTGGTCGGGCTGACGACGTCCGGTGCTGTCCGTCGCGCGGACGTGCACCTGGTGGGTCCCCGGACGCCCGGGAGTCCAGTCGACCACCCAGCGCACCCACGAGGAGGCCAGGTTGCGTCCGAGGAGTCGGGCGTGGCGCCACGTCCGACCGCCGTCGACGCTGACCTCGACCCGCGCGATCGACGCCTCCCCGGCCCAAGCCCTGCCGACGAGACGAGTCTGCGTGCCGCACCGCAACGGCCCCGTCTCGTCCAGCGTGCTCTTGACCGGCATCCGCTCGAGGGTGGCCTCCTCCTCGGTCCATCCGTCGCCGTGCATGCGGTACCACCGCGTGTTCCACGGCGAGTCGACCCGCTCCGGGGTCACCCACAGCTCCCCGAGCCACTTGATGCTGGCGATCCCCACCCAGCCCGGGACGACCAGGCGGACAGGGAAGCCGTGCTCGACGGGCAGGGCGTCGCCGTTCATCCGCCACACCACGAGCGCGTCGTCGAGCGCCTTGTGCAGTGGTAGCGGACGCCTCACCCACCCGTGGTCGACCCCGTCCTCGACGTAGGGGGCGTCGCAGACCCACTGCCATCACCTGGGTGGCGGAGGGCAGCAGGTCGGCACGGTGCAGCACCTCGGCCAGCGGCGTCCCGGTCCAGTGGGCCACCCCGATGGCACCCATCCCCCACTGGGTGCCCAGCCGGGGGGTGCCCTGCTGCTCGGCGAAGTAGCGCCGACCGTTGCCGGTGCACTCGAGAGCGACCTCCCGCGTGACTGTCGGAAGTCGCTGCAGCTCCGACAGGGAAAGCTCGAGCCGCCGGGCGACACCGTTGCCGCCCACGACGAGCCGCCACCGGGCAGGGTCGATGGAGGGGGCACGAGTGTGGTTGCGCACGAAGAAGTACTCGTTGGGGGTGACCAGCGGCACCCGGCCGTGCCACTCGGTCTCCAGGTCGTCACCGGTGGCGTGCGGGTGCCGGGCGAGCGCTGCCGGGGAGGCATCCGAAGGTCGCAGCATGGTCTATGTATAGCAACTTTATCGACTTGAGACACTTATTGGATTCCGGGTTCGCGTGTCGCGGTGCCGGCGACACGCCGCGGAGGTGGCGTTGCCCCGTCCCGGGACCATGAATTCGCAGGTCAGGCCGCGTGCGCAGGGTCACACAGGTGGCGTTGCGAGACGCTTATCCAACAAAGTCGATTGACTATGTACGGTATCCCCCATGTCGCCCTCCCAGACCCCCCGCGCCACGGGGACGACGGCACCCGATCCTCGGCGATCGCGCCGGGCAGACCATGCCCGGCGGGTCGCCGACGTCCTGCGCGCCGAAGTGGTCTCGGGCCGTGTCGCGCTCGGCATGCTCCCGCCGGAGAGCCACCTCGCGGGAGAGTTCGGCGTCTCGCGCAACGCGGTGCGCGCCGCCCTGGACCTGCTGCGCTCCGAGGGGCTGGTCGAGCGCATCCCGGGCACCGGGAGCCGCACCCGCGACTCGATCCTCCCGCAGGGCATCGACCACCTCCTCGGCCTCGCCGAGACCTTCGGCGGGCGCGGAGACGTCCGCAACGAGGTGCTGCTGAGCACGACCGTGCCGGCACCCCGAGCCGTGGCGGAGAGGCTCGAGCTCCGCCCCGCCACCACGGTCGTGTGCCTCGAGAGGCGACGCTTCATCGGGGGCAGGCCCCTGTCACTGGACCTGACCTTCCTGGCGCCGGAGGTCGGCCTCCCCCTGCTCGACCAGGACCTGTCGAGCCAGGACCTGTTCGTGCTGATCGAGGAGGTCTCGGGCCACACGCTGGGCACCGCGGACCTCGTCGTCGGAGCCGCGCTCGCGGACGCGACCAGGTCCACCCTGCTCGACGTCCGGCCGGGGGCACCACTCCTCGTGCTCGAGCGGCTCACGCGTCTCGACGACGGACGCCCGGTCGACCTCGAATTCATCCGCATGCGCGGTGACCGCATCTGCCTGCAGGGCACCGCAGTCCGTCCATCGTCTGCACCACGACAGGAGTCACGATGACCGCAGCATCACCACGCACGCCCCGCAAGGCGACGTGCAGCGACGGCACGCCCTCCCGACCGCCGATCGTGGACGCCCGTGTCGACGTCCCGGTGTCCGTCGACGCCTCCCTGTGCGCCAGGCGGCGGTGCTGGTCCTCTCGGCGTGGAACGACCACTCCGGGGTGGTCGAGTCGCTGGAGCTCGCGACCAAGGACCAGGACGCGGATGTGCGGGGATACCAGGCGGGCGCTGAGCGGCCGCTGAGGGGGAAGCCGGAGGGTTCGTGGCACCGCTCTCCGGCCGAGGGCGAAGCACCTGCGTGCGGCCGTTGCGCACGGTCGGCGCAGGTGCTCGTCCGGGACTCAGTGCTCGAGGAAGCTCGTGCTGCAGAGCCGTCGGGCGAAGCGATCAGCGGAGCTCCTCCTGGAGCACCTTCTCGCTCAGCCCGAACTCGTGCAGCCGCATGGCGTCACGGTCGGTGTCGACGTACCTGCGGCAGGCAGCACCCGGCCGCCGCCGCTCGGTCGTGCTCTCCCAAGCTCCTCAAGACCTCGACCACGCTGTCTCGCGTCGTCACCATGTCCGATCACTCCCTCTCCCATGAGGCTTCCCCGCATGTTGGCCTCGCATTCATTAGAGACCCATTACTGGTCGGTCAAGGGACGACACGCTCAAAAATGGTCATCCGGACATGGGAATGGTCACGTAAGTCCCGCATGAACTAGGTCAAATGACCCACCTCTACTCCCAGAAGACCCGCTCGACCACCCCGTGTGCGCGTCGGGTGACCCTGAGGTAGTCATTGGCCAGACGGTCCGCCTCGCCCGGCGGGTAGCCGAGCAGGAGCGCGAGCGCCCCCAGCTCGTGGTGGTCGCGGGCCAGCTGCTCGCTGGGCTTGCCGCGGACCAGCATCGCGACGTTGCGCATCCGGCTCACCATCAGCCACGCGTCCGCGAGGGTCTCGCCGTCGCTCTCCTCCACCAGACCGGCCTCGACCGCTGCCCGCAGCGCGTCGAGCGTGCGCGGGGTGCGGAGGCCGGGCACCTCGTGGGCGTGACACATCTGCAGCAGCTGCACGGTCCACTCGATGTCGCCGAGGCCACCGCGCCCCAGCTTGAAGTGGGTGGCCGGGTCCGCGCCCCGCGGCAGCCGCTCGTTGTCGACCCGGGCCTTGATGCGGCGTACCTCGCGCACCTCGGTGTCGGCCAGCCCCTCCGCGGGGAAACGCATGGGGTCGATCAGCTCGACGAAGCGCCGGCACAGGTCGTCGTCCCCGACCACGGCCTCGGCCCGCAGCAGCGCCTGGGCCTCCCAGACCTTGGACCACTTGGCGTAGTAGGAGGCGTACGACTCGAGCGTGCGGACCAGCGGGCCCTGCTTGCCCTCCGGTCGCAGGTCGGCATCGACCTCGAGGGCGGGGTCGCTGCCCGGCACCGCGAGCAGCCGGCGGATCTCGTTGGCCACGGCGTGCGCGGCTCGGCTGGCCTCCTCCTGGGCTGCGCCCTCGGCCGGCTGGTGCACGAACATCACGTCGGCGTCGCTGCCGTAGCCGACCTCGTGGCCACCGAGCCGGCCCATCGAGACGATCGCCATGCGAGTCGGCATCCCGCCGCCCAGCTCTGCCCCGACGCTGCGCACCGCGACGTCGAGGGCCGCCTCCAGTGTCGACAAGGTGAGAGCGGTCAACGCCTCGCCCACCATCTCGACGTTGTTCTTGTCGTCGGCGAGGTCGGTCGCGGCGATGCGGAGCAGCTCGCGGCGCCGGATCGAGCGGACGGCGGCGGTGGCCTTCACCGGGTCGTCCTGGCGCCCCGCGGACGCCAGCATCTCTGCCTGCACCGTCTGCCGGTCGCGGGGCACGAGCTCCCGGCTCGCCAGCAGCTTGACCCCCTCCGGCTCGCGCTCGAGCAGGTCGGTGGCGTAGCGGCTGGCGCCGAGGATGCGCGCCATGCGCTGGGCGACCTCACCCTCGTCGCGCAGCATGCCGAGGTACCAGGGGGTCCGGCCCAGCGCCTCGCTGATCTTGCGGAAGCCGAGCAGGCCGGCGTCGGGATCGGGCGCGTCGGCGAACCACTCGAGCATGACCGGCAGCAGGGTGCGCTGGATCGCCGCCGTGCGCGAGACGCCCTCGGTCAGCGCCGTCATGTGACGCATCGCGGCCTGGGCGTCGGCGTAGCCCAGTGCGTTGAGCCGCTCCTTGGCCGCCTCGGCGCTCAGCCCGTGGCCGGGTGTGGTGCTCTGCGTGACGGCGTCGAGCAGGGGCCGGTAGAACAGCTTCTCGTGCAGCCGGCGCACCTCCCGGCGGCTGCTGCGCAGCTGCTCCTCGAGGTCGTCCACCGGGCGCTTGGTCAGGCCCAGCGACCGGCCGAGGCGACGCAACGAGCGCTCGTCGTCCGGGATGAGCGCGGTGCGGCGCAGCTGGAAGAGCTGCAGCCGGTGCTCGACCGTGCGCAGGAACTTGTAGGCGTCGAAGAGCTGCTGCCCGTCCTTGCGCCCGATGTAGCCGCGGCGGGTGAGCTCGGAGAGCGCGGAGAGCGTGGTCGGCATCCGGATGTGCTCGTCGAGCCGTCCGTGCACCATCTGCAGCAGCTGCACGGCGAACTCCACGTCGCGCAGCCCGCCGTGGCCGAGCTTGAGCTGTCGGTCGGTGTGCGCGGACGGGATGTGGTCGACCACGCGACGCCGCATCGCCTGCACCTCGGTGACGAACCCCTCCCGGGTGCTCGCCTGCCAGACCATCGGGTTGAGCATCTCGACGTAGCGCCGGCCGATCTCGGGATCGCCCGCCACGGGACGGGCCTTGAGCAGTGCCTGGAACTCCCAGGTCTTCGCCCACTTCTCGTAGTAGCCGTGGTGGCTGGCGAGGGTGCGCACGAGCGGGCCGGCCTTGCCCTCGGGTCGCAGGGCGGCGTCGACCGGCCAGATCGTGCCTTCCGAGGTGTGGTCGGAGCAGGCCCTCATGAGGTGCGTCGCGAGCTGGGTGGCGGTCCGCAACGCGTCGTGGTCGTCGACACCCTCGACGGGCTCGGTCACGAAGACGACGTCCACGTCGCTGACGTAGTTGAGCTCGTGACCCCCGCACTTGCCCATCGCGATGACCGCGAGGCGGGTGCCCCGCGCCTTGTCCTCACCCACCGTCAGGCGGGCGATGGCCAGTGCCGCCTCGAGCACGCCGGCGGCGAGGTCGGAGAGCTCGGCCGCCACGTCGTCCACCTCGCAGCCGTGCGCGAGGTCGCGCGCCGCGAGCTGCATCAGCAGCCGGCGGTAGGTGATCCGCAGCTGGGCCAGGAGGTCGTCGTGGTCACCGGTGGCCACCGGCGTCGGGGACGTCGGGTCGGCGCCGACGGCCTCGAGGAGCCGCGTGCGCAGGGCGGCCGTGGCCGGCCTCGCCGACTCCAGGTTGTCGTCGGTGACGTCCTCCCAGTGGTCGGGATGACGGAGCAGGTGCTCGCCCAGCGCGGTGCTCGCCCCCAGCACGTGCAGGAGCCGGCGGGCGGACGGCGTCTCGATGCTCAGTCGCTCCAGGGTCCGCCCTCCCGCGCCTTGCTCCTGCTCGTCCAGCCGAGCCATCAGGTCGACCAGCCGGTCGAGCGCCAGGTCGGGATCGGCGGTCTCCGACAGCACCGGCAGCAGGGAGTCGCACCGGTCCCCCAGCTCGGCCAGCGCGGCAGCGCTCCGGTCGAGGTCGACGAACCCCGCCCGCACGAGGCGGGTCCGCATCGACGGGGTGCGCGTCACGACGCCGCCGACCCGCCGCGCACCGCGCGTGCGAAGGACTCGGCCAGCGGCATCCACCCGGATCTCAGCGAGTGCTCCTGCGCGCGGACGTCGTCGACGAGGTCGGTCAGCATGCGTCGTTCAGTCTCCTCCGTGACGTCCCACTCCTCCTCCAGCCAGTCCTGGACGATCGGTGCGTCGACCTCGGGGTGGGACTGGATGCCCCAGACGTGGCGACCGAGCCTGGCTGCCTGGACGGCACCGTCCTTGCTGCGCGCGAGCACCGTGGCTCCATCCGGCAGGGCGACGACCACGTCGCGGTTCCAGTGGAGCGCGCGGTCCGCCGACCGGACCGGCGCGAAGAGCGGGTCGTCCGCAGCCTCCGGCAGCCAGCCCACCGGCTCGATGCGCACTGTCCGCCCGGCAGGGTTGCGCCCCGCCTCCCCGCCGAGGGCGTGTGCCGCGACCTGGTGGCCGAGGCAGATGCCGAGCGCCGGCACCCCCTCCGCCTCGGCGCGACGGACGAGGTCGCGGGTGGCAGGCAGCCAGGGGGCGGCCCGGTCGTCCCAGGAGTCGACGGCACCGCCGAGCACGAGGAGTCCGTCGAACCCGTCGAGCGCCGGCACCGCGCTCCCGTCGTACGGCGTCGCAACGGTGAGCCGGCAGCCGTGGTCCTGCAGCGCGTCGCCGAACCACCCGGCGGGGGCACCGGCCTCGTGCTGCACGGCGAGCACGCGCACGGGGTCCATCAGGCCGGCCTCAGATGACGGGCAGCATGTTGTCGCGCTCCCAGCGCGACACCTCGCCGCGGTAGGCCTCCCACTCCGCCCGCTTGTTGCGGAGGAAGAAGTCGTAGACGCGCTCGCCGAGGGTCTCCGCCAGCAGCTCGCTCTCCTCCATCACGGCGATGCCCTCGTAGAGGGTCTTGGGCAGAGGCTTGATGCCCATGGCCTGTCGCTCGCGGTCCGTCAGCGACCAGACGTCGTCCTCGGCCTCCGGCGGGAGCTCGTAGCCCTCCTCGATGCCCTTCATGCCCGCGGCCAGGATGACCGCGAAGGCGAGGTAGGGGTTGGACGCGGCGTCGATGGTGCGCAGCTCGACCCGGGTCGACTGGCCCTTGTTCGGCTTGTACATCGGCACCCGCACCATGGCGGAACGGTTGTTGTGACCCCAACAAATATATGAAGGGGCTTCGCCGCCACCCATGAGCCGCTTGTAGGAGTTCACCCACTGGTTGGTCACGCAGGTGATCTCCGCGGCGTGGTTGAGGATGCCGGCGATGAACTGCCGCCCCAGCTTGGACAGCTGGTACTCCGCCCCCGCCTCGAAGAACGCGTTGCGGTCGCCCTCGAAGAGCGAGACGTGCGTGTGCATCCCCGACCCGGGGTGCTCGGTGAAGGGCTTGGGCATGAAGGTGGCCCACATCCCCTGGCTGAGCGCGACCTCACGCACCACCGTGCGGAAGGTCATGATGTTGTCCGCCGTCGACAGTGCGTCGGCGTAGCGCAGGTCGATCTCCTGCTGACCCGGGCCGCCCTCGTGGTGGGAGAACTCCACAGAGATGCCCATCGACTCGAGCATCGTGATGGCCTCACGGCGGAAGTTCGACCCGCGGCTCGTCGCGGTGTGGTCGAAGAAGCCGCTGCGGTCGACCGGCACCGGTTCCATGCCGGGCTCGGGCTGGTCACGGAAGAGGTAGAACTCGATCTCGGGGTGGGTGTAGAACGTGTAGCCCTGCTGCGAGGCCTTCGACAGGGTGCGCTTCAGCACGTAGCGCGGGTCGACGTACGACGGGGACCCGTCGGGCATGAGGATGTCGCAGAACATCCGGCCCGTCGTGGGGCCGTCGCCTCGCCAGGGCAGGATCTGGAACGTCGAGGGGTCGGGCTTGGCCAGCATGTCGGCCTCGTAGATGCGCGCGAAGCCCTCGATGGCCGACCCGTCGAAGCCGATCCCCTCCGAGAAGGCGCCCTCGAGCTCGGCGGGGGCGATCGCCACCGACTTCAGGTAGCCGAGCACGTCGCTGAACCACAACCGCACGAACCGCACGTCACGCTCGTCGAGCGCCCGCAGCACGAAGTCTTCCTGCTTGCCCATGGGACCAGCGTAGGACCACCGGTGTCAGCGGCGGGGATGCAGGCTCTCGGCGCGCAACGCGACCCTTCAGCGAGGGGTGTCCCGTACGGACGCAACGGTGGTGCGGATGCCGCGACGCTGTCGCTGAGGTGCAGACGTTGCCAAAGCTTGCTGGATAAGTCGGTGACCCTCCTCCAGCTCCTGCAGGAGCTGGCGCCAGGACTTCACCTTGGAGTGCTCACGGCGGAGGACCCGGCGCTCCCGCGCGGTCTTGCCACCCCAGACGCCGTCCTCGATCTCGTGGTCCAGCGCCTCGGCGAGGCACTCGGTCCTGACGCGACATCCGTTACAGATGCGCTTGGCCTCATGCTGGTCCGCTCCAGTGACGTGCAGGGCATCTGCCTGCTCCGGACCGCACTGTGCCTGCAAGCTCCAGTCGTCTTGCCAGGAGGTGCGGTGAGGGATCGAAGGGGCCGGGGATGGACGGTGGGTCATGTAGGCGCTCCATGGGATGAATGCTCGTCGGAAGAGCGGGCACTGGGCCGAGGGTGCGGGCGGGTGCGGGCGGGTGCCGGCCCCCGCGACGACCGGCCCCTCCCAAGGCCGGCCGTCCTGGGTCAGCACTGCTCGACGCCTCCCGAACGCCGTATCAGAAACGCTGACGTTCCTATTATGGCTGATCATGGCGACCTGGCACCAACGCGGCCTAGACATTCGGAACGCACGCGTATCAGATAACCGGCGCCTGCCCCACCTGCGCCCCCACGTCCCGTAACCTCGGGCTACTCGAGTAGGAAGGGACGGACGGCAGATGACGACGATGCGGCCCGATCGGCCCTATCGGGGGCGCAGTCCGGAGGAGCGGACCGAGGATCGTCGGCAGCGCCTTCTGCGCTGCGGGCCGCGAGTGCTTCGGCGAGGCCGGCACCTCAGCGCCGTGGGTCGGCGAGGTCTGTGCTCGTGCCGGCGTGTCCAAGCGGCACTTCTACGAGCTCTACGACGACCGGCTCGACCTGGTCCATGCGCTGCACGGGGAGGCCTTGGAGTGGTTCAGGGACGGCTTCGAGGACGACGCGGATGAGACCGACCCGGTCGCGTGGCTCGCACGGGTCGTGCCGTCGCTCTTCGAGAAGCTTCACGAGGACCCTCTGCGTGCCCGCGTGCTGGCGCTCGCACCCACCCACCTGCCCAGCGACTCACGCACTCTCGCCGACGTGCTCGTCGAGGGTCTGGTGCGACGCGTGCAACGAGTGCCGGGCAGGCCCCGGGTGTCGAAGGAGACGGTCCGCCGGCACGCCGTGGGGTCGGTGTTCGCAGGACGGGCTGTACTGGCTGAGTGGTTGCTCGCCCCCAGCGGCCTGGCACGCGGACAGGTGAGGGCGCGTTGGGTGGCTGACGTGGTGTCGGTCTCGACCGCGGCCCTGGGCCCCGTGCTCCCCTGAGACGTCGAGCCCAGGCGGCGGCGCATGCCCCCCGCCGCCGTACGGCGACCGCCCCGCATGTAAATCGGGGTTACGGTCGCTTCACATAGGGCACACCCAATGTTCTGCGACCGTAACCCCGATTTACATCAGGAGCGCGGGACGCGCTCGAGGTCGGCGAGCCAGGCCCGGGCGTTGCCGTCGGACGGCGCCCGCCAGTCACCGCGGGGCGAGAGCGAGCCTCCCGCGGAGACCTTCGGGCCGTTGGGCAGCGCGCTCCGCTTGAACTGCGCGAAGGCGAAGAACCGCTTGATGAAGACCTCGAGCCAGCGCCGGATCTCGGCCAGGTCGTACTCCGTGCGGCGTTCCTCGGGGAAGCCCGGTGGCCAGTCCCCCCGCTCGCAGTCCGACCACGCCTGCAGCGCCATGAACGCGATCTTGCTCGGGCGGTAGCCGTAGCGCAGCGTGAAGAACAGGTTGAAGTCCTGCAACGAGTAGGGGCCGACCGACTCCTCGGTGTCCTGCTCGGTCTCGCCCTCCTTGCCCGGCACCAGCTCCGGGGTGATCTTCTGGTCGACGATCACCTGGAGCACCTCGTTGACGTCGCTCTCGAACTCGTCGTTGGAGATGACCCAGCGGATGAGGTGCTGGACGAGCGTCTTCGGCACCCCGGTGTTCACCGCGTAGTGCGACATCTGGTCGCCCACGCCGTACGTGCACCAGCCGAGCGCGAGCTCCGAGAGGTCGCCGGTGCCGAGCACGATGCCGCCGCGCTGGTTGGCGAGCCGGAAGAGGTAGTCGGTGCGCAGGCCTGCCTGCACGTTCTCGAACGTGACGTCGTAGACCTCCTCGCCCTCGGCGAAGGGGTGCTCCATGTCGCCCAGCATCTGCCGCGCGGCCGGCTGGATGTCGATCTCCTCCATGGTGATGCCCAGCGCCTCGGCCAGCCGCCAGGAGTTGCCCTTCGTCTTCTCACCCGTGGCGAACCCCGGCATCGTGAAACCGAGGATGTCGCTCCGCGGACGCCCCAGGCGGTCCATCGCCCGGGCCGCCACGATCAGCGCGTGGGTCGAGTCCAGGCCGCCGGAGACGCCGATGACCACCTTGGGGTTGCCGATCGTCCGCAGCCGCTGCTCCAGCCCCGAGACCTGGATGTTGTAGGCCTCGTAGCAGTCGAGGGCGAGCCGCTCCGGGTCGTCGGGGACGAACGGGAAGCGGTCGACCTTGCGCAGCAGCCCGATGTCGGCCTTGGCCGGCGCAAGCTCGAAGTCGATCTGGCGGAACGAGCGGCCGCCCGCGACCGAGCCCGTCGAGATCCCGTGGGTCCGCCGGTTGTCGTCGAAGGTGCCCATGCGCAGCCGCTCCTGGACCAGCTTGTCCAGGTCGACGTCTGCCAGGGAGTGCCGGGCCCCCGCCGGGAAGCGCTCGGTCTCGGCGAGGCACTCCCCCACCTCGTAGATCATGGTCTGGCCGTCCCAGGACAGGTCGGTGCTCGACTCGCCCTCCCCGCCGGCGGCGTACATGTAGGCGGCCAGGCAGCGCTGGCTGGCACCGCGCACCAGCAGCCGGCGGTCGTCGGCGCGGGCGACGGTGATCGGGCTTCCTGAGAGGTTCAGCAGCACGGTGGCACCGGCCAGCGCCGCCTCGGAGCTCGGGGGCACCGGGATCCACATGTCCTCGCAGACCTCGACGTGCATCACCAGCCCCGGCACGTCGGTCGCGCGGAAGATCAGGTCGGGGCCGAACGGCACCTCGCGGCCGTCGACGGTCATGGTGCAGCCGCGGCGGTCGTCGCCCGGTGCGTACCAACGCCGCTCGTAGAACTCGCGGTACGTCGGCAGGTAGGACTTGGGCGCGACGCCGAGCACCTCGCCGCGGTGGATCACGACGGCGCAGTTGTAGACCCGGTTGCCCTCCGCCAGCGGCGCACCCACGACCAGCACCGGCTGCAGGTCGGTGCTCGCCCGCGCGATGGTCGTGATGGCCTCGCGGACCCGGTCGAGCAGCGCGCCCTGCAGCACGAGGTCATCGATCGCGTAGCCGCTCAGGCACAGCTCCGGGAAGAGCGCCACCGCGACGCCCTCGTCGTGCAGCGACCGCGCCTCGGCGATCACGGTCTCGGCGTTGCTGGCCGGGTCGGCGACCTCGATCGGCACCGTGCAGGCCGCCATCCGGGCGAAACCGTGTGCGTAGGCGGAGTAGAAGTCGCTCATCGTGCTCCTTCGGGGGCCGTCGAAGAGGGGCGTGGGGTCGCTGCGTCGGTCGTCTACTTCCTTCCCCGTCCCGGGCCGAGCGGCAAACCCGCCCGCCGGCGCGGTCCTGCAGCGTCACGCTAGCCGACCGGCAGGCGCAGCCCGCCGCCCACGAGTAGTTTGGCCCCATGACCGAGCCCGCCGACGAAGCTCAGGAGAGCCAGCCCGCGCCGTACGGCGGTCCGCCCCCGCGCAGCGCACCCGAGGGGTCCGAGAAGCCCCGGCGCCGGGTGCGCACGGCGCACCTGCGGGAGATGAAGCAGCGGGGCGAGCGCTTCTCGATGCTCACCTCCTACGACATGTACACCGCGGCGACCTTCGACGAGGCCGGCATCGAGGTGCTCCTCGTCGGCGACTCGGCCTCCAACAACGTCTACGGCAACGAGACGTCGCTGCCGGTCACCGTCGACGAGCTGATCCCGCTGGTCCGGGCGGTCACCCGGTCGGTGCGCTACGCGCTGGTCGTGGCGGACCTGCCGTTCGGCTCCTACCAGGCCTCACCCGAGCAGGCGTTCCACACCTCCGCCCGCTTCATGAAGGAGGCCAACGCGCACTGCGTGAAGCTCGAGGGCGGGGTCGAGATGGCGCCGCAGGTCGAGCTGCTGGTCAAGGGCGGCATCCCTGTGATGGCGCACGTCGGCTTCACGCCCCAGTCCGAGCACAACCTCGGCGGCTACCGGGTGCAGGGGCGTGGTGACGCGGCGGCCAAGGTGCTGGCGGACGCCACGGCGATGCAGGACGCGGGTGCGTTCGCGGTCGTCATGGAGATGGTGCCCGGTGACGTGGCCGCCGAGGTGACGCAGCAGCTCGAGATCCCCACGATCGGCATCGGTGCGGGCAACCGGTGCGACGCCCAGGTGCTGGTCTGGCAGGACATGATGGGCCTGCGCACCGGGCGGCTTCCCCGCTTCGTCAAGCAGTACGCCGACCTGCACGGCGTCATGCTCGAGGCGGCACGCAAGTACGCCGCCGAGGTCGCCAGCGGTGAGTTCCCCGGGCCCGAGCACACCTTCTGAGCCTGGCTACGTCCCCCACCCGAACAGTGCGACCCCGAACATCAGGGCGCCCAGCCACAGGGCAGCCATCAGCAGTGGGAGCAGCAGCACCTTGGTGGGGCTGCTGAGGAACCAGCGCGTCCCCTTGACCAGCGCGGCCACCCACACCACGGTCAGGGCGGCGATCACGTACCAGGGCAGCACCGCTTCGGAGGCCAGGATGATGAAGAGCATCATGGCCATGCCCGCCATGCCGATGAACGACGCCCGGTAGGGGCGCGCGTCCGGGGCGGGCGCTGCCCAGCGGTCGATCTTGCGTGCCCGGCGGGGCTCGGGTGCGATCGGCGGCGCGGCCGGCACCGGCTGGGTCTGGTCGTCGGACCCGGTCTGTCCGTGCTCGTCGTGCGGCTCGGCCGGATGAGTCATCGTCGTCTTCCCCGGTTGGCGGTTTGCGGGCACTCTTCACGAGAAGGATGGCACCTGAGACGAGGGACGAGCACGCCGCGCCCCCGCAGCACCGAGGAGGGACCCATGCCCGACGACGCCACCGTGAACGAGTCCGCGCCCGAGGAGGAGCCGCCCACCTCGGAGCGGGGCGGCGAGACCGAGCAGGATGCGCCCTCCGACGCCGCGGAGCTCCGTGAGGACGCCAAGGAGGAGATCCAGCAGGCCGCGGACTCCGAGCCGGAGCGGCACGAGGCGCAGGACGGCCCGAAGGCGACGCCCACCCAGCACGAGGCGGAGGCCGTGACCGCCGCCGGCACGCCCTCCGGCGAGGCGCAGGAGGCGCTGCAGGAGAAGCTGGAGGCCCGAGAGGAGGAACAGCAGGAGTCGTCCGACCGGAACGACGAGGAGTCGGAGGGCCATCGCACGGCACGGGAGCTCGTGGCCGAGGGCGAGGCGCCGCTCGCGCCCCTGCCGGGCAGGGCAGAGCCGGCCGACGACGGGGGCTCGCCCGCTGAGCCTGCGGACTCCGACGAGGTCCAGGACGAGCAGGAGCAGGCGTCCGCGGGGTGACCGCGGCGCCGCGTCAGTCGTCCTTGGTCTCGCCGGTGGCGGTCACGTCGTCGTTCCAGTCGGGGTCGTTGTCCCAGTCCTCGTTGCGCTCCTGCACCTTGTCGAGGGCACGCGACGCCTCGTCGGAGCTGTCGTAGGGGCCGAGCCGGTCCTGGTTGCGGCAGCCGTCCTCGCCCTCCACCGTCTTGTGCTTGAGGCAGTACCAGTACTCGGCCATCTCGCGCTCCTTGCTCCTCGGCAGATCCGTGGTGTCCGGCGGAACCTAGACTTCCGGTCGTGACCGCGCTCGCTCCTGCCACTATCTCTGCCCGACGTCCCGTGCCGGCACACATCGCGCGACCGGAGTACGTCGACAAGGACGCCCCGGCGCCGTACACCGGGTCGGAGGTCAAGGACGCGGACACGATCGAGCGGATGCGCCTCGCCGGTCGACTGGCCGCCCAGGCGCTCCAGGAGGTCGGCCGCCACGTCGCTCCCGGCGTCACCACCGACGAGCTGGACCGCGTCGGCCACGAGTTCCTCTGCGACCACGGCGCCTACCCCTCGACGCTGGGCTACCGGCACTTCCCGAAGTCCCTGTGCACCAGCGTCAACGAGGTGATCTGCCACGGCATCCCCGACAGCCGTCCGATCGAGGACGGCGACATCGTCAACGTCGACATCACCGCCTACCTCGACGGCGTCCACGGCGACACCAACGCGACGTTCCTCACGCCCGGGGTGCCCGAGGAGACCCGGCTGCTGGTGGAGCGCACGGAGGAGGCGTTGCGTCGAGCGATCCGGGCGGTGAAGCCCGGGCGACGGGTCAACGTCGTCGGCCGGGTGATCCAGTCCTACGCCGCGCGGTTCGGCTACGGCGTGGTGCGTGAGTTCACCGGCCACGGCATCGGCACCGCCTTCCACTCCGGGCTCGTGGTGCCGCACTACGACGACCCGCACTACGACGACCTGATCGTGCCGGGCATGACCTTCACCATCGAGCCGATGCTCTGCCTCGGCACCGCTGAGTGGGACATGTGGGACGACCAGTGGACGGTGACCACCAAGGACAAGCGGGCCAGTGCGCAGTTCGAGCACACGCTGCTCGTCACCGCCGACGGCGCGGAGGTCCTCACCCTGCCCTGAGCCGGCCTCCGCGGCCGCCATCGGAGGATTTCGTGCACCTGGTGCACGGAGGTCTCCGGCTGGGACGGGACCTACCCGGCGTCCTTGCGCGCGCTCGGGGGCTGGACGTGGTAGGGCACCGAGGTGATCACGACCCCCGGCAGCAGGGCGAGTGCGGCCTTGATCCGGAAGGTGTTCTGGTTGTGCAGCAGCCGCTCCCACCAGTGCCCGACGACGTACTCGGGGACGTAGACCGACACCACCGTCCGCGGGCTCTCGCGTCGCACGGAGCGGACGTAGTCCACCACGGGGCGCACCACCTGCCGGTAGGGCGAGTGCAGGATCCGCAGCGGGACCTCGATGCCCGCGTCGTCCCAGGCCTCCAGCAGCCTGCCCCCCGCAGCGGGCTCGGTGTCGACGACCACCGCCTCCAGGGTGTTGGGGCTCAGAGCCTGGGCGAAGGCGAGCGCTCGCAGCGTCGGTCGGTGCACCTGTGCGACCAGCACGACGGCGTGCACGCGTGTCGGCAGCAGCTGGTCGTCGTCGTCCACCGCGAGCTCGCAGGGCCACCTCCTCGTAGTGGCGGTGGATGCCGCGCATCACCACGAAGAGCACCACCATGGCCAGGATGGCGATCCACGCGCCGTGCGTGAACTTCGTGATCAGCACGACCACGAGGACGGTGCCGGTGACGGTGAGCCCGAGGGCGTTGATCGTGCGGCTGGTGCGCATCCGCCGGCGCAGGGCCGCGTCCTGCTCTGTGCGCAGGCGCCGGTTCCAGTGGATGACCATCCCCGTCTGGCTGGCGGTGAACGAGACGAAGACGCCGACGATGTACAGCTGGATGAGCCGCGTCACCTCGGCGTCGAAGGCGACGATGAGCACGATCGAGGCGACCGCCAGCAGCACGACACCGTTGCTGTAGGCGAGCCGGTCGCCTCGCGTGGTCAGCTGACGCGCCATGTAGCCGTCGCGCGCCAGCACCGACGCCAGCACCGGGAACCCGTTGAAGGCCGTGTTGGCAGCCAGCACCAGGATCAGCCCCGTCACGACCGTGACCAGGAGGAAGCCGGGGGCGAAGTCCTCGAAGACGGTGCGTGCCAGCTGCCCGATGACCGGGTCCTGGTGGTAGGCGGAGCCGACGGGCTCGCCGTCCGGGCCCAGCAGCTGGTGCTCGGGGTCCTCGGCGACCTTCACGCCGGTCAGGTTGGCCAGGGCCACGATCGACAGCGCCATGGTGGTCGCGATCGCCCCCAGGAGCATCAACGTCGTGGCAGCGTTCCTCCCCTTGGGCTTGCGGAAGGCGGGCACGCCGTTGGCGATGGCCTCGACCCCGGTCAGCGCCGCGCAGCCGGAGGCGAAGGCCCGGAGCAGCAGGAAGGCGGCGGCCGCGCCGGTGAACCCGTCGGCGAAGTGCTCCTCCGGGACCAGCTGGAGGTCCGCGCTCGGGGCGCTGCCGAGGGTGCCGGTGGCCCACTGCACGAAACCCCACGCCGCCATGCCCAGCACGGCGGCCATGAACGCATAGGTCGGGATCGCGAAGGCGGTGCCCGACTCGCGCACCCCTCGCAGGTTCGCGGTGGTCAGCAGCACCACGGCCACGACCGCGACCAGGACCCTGTGGTCCTCCAGCGGCGCCACCGCGGTGGCGGCGTACTGCGCCGCCGAGGAGATCGAGACCGCCACCGTCAGCACGTAGTCCACCAGCAGCGCACTGGCGACCGTGAGCCCAGCGGTGCTGCCGAGGTTGGTGGTGGCGACCTCGTAGTCGCCCCCGCCGCTCTGGTAGGCACGCACGTTCTGCCGGTACGACAGGACCACGACGATCATCACGAAGGCGACGACCAGGCCGATCTTCCACGAGTAGGCGTAGCCGGCCAGCCCGGCTACCGACAGGGTCAGGAAGATCTCGTCCGGTGAGTACGCCACGCTCGACAGCGCGTCACTGGCGAAGACCGGCAGCGCGATGCGTTTGCGCAGCAGCGTGTCCCCCACCTGGCCGCTGCGCAGCTTGCGGCCGACCAGGAACCGTTTGACGACGTCGGCGCGACCCACCGGATCGACCCCGGTGTCGCGGCGCGAGGCCTCGGCCAGTGGCACATGGCGCGGCGTGCTGGGTGGTGGCTCCCCCGTCAGCAGAGCGCTCAGAGGGTTGTCGCTCTTCATGGCACTCTCATCGTGCGTGCGCCGGGGCCCGGCCGGAAGTCGAGCGCCGTCAAGCCTGCGTCAAGATCACCAGTGGGCCCGAGAACACGTCGTCGGGCCCGGCGGACGACACAATGGGGCCATGACCCGCGACAGTCGGCCGTGGCGGCCCGCGGTGCCAGGGGCACCCGGTGCCGTGCTGAGCGCCCGACGGCAGGCCGCCGGCTGGGTGCTGGCGCTGGCCGGCCCGGTCGCGCTGGCGGCGGCGCTGGTCCCCTCGACCGACGCGACCACCCTCGCCGCGGAGGCCATGGGGTTCCTCGCCGTCACCGTGCTGTGCTCCCTCGTCGGTGGGCTGTGGCCGGCGGTGACGTCCGCCGTGCTCAGCACCGGTCTCCTGACCTGGTTCTTCACCCCGCCGCGTCGCACGCTCAGCATCGACCGGACCCCCGACCTGGTGCTGCTGGCCCTCTTCCTCGTGGTCGCGATCGCGGTCTCCTCCGTGGTGGGACAGGCCGCGAGCCGGACCGTGCAGGCGGCCGAGGCGCGGCGCGAGGCGGACGCGCTCATCAGCCTGAACCGCACGGTGCTGCGCAGTGACCAGGACCTGGCCTCGCTCCTCGACCTCGTGAGGCGCACCTTCGCCGCGACCGCGGTGTCCCTGCTTCGACCCGAGGGACGGTTCCTGGGCCCCGCTGGCCCAGGTCGGGAGCGACCCGCCCGTCGACCCCGAGGCGGCGGACGAGACCGCCGAGGTCTCGCCCCCCAGCCCTCCCCTGGTCCTCGCCCTCCGCGGAGGGCGGCTCTCGGCACCGGACCGCCGCGTCCTGACGTCGTTCGCGGGGCACCTGGCGGTCGTCCTGGAGCGCCGCGACCTCGCCTCCCGAGCCGCCCGCGCGCGGAGCCTGGAGGAGGGCAACCGGGTCCGCAACGCCCTGCTGGCCGCGGTGTCCCACGACCTCCGCACACCGATCGCCCGCGCCAAGGCCGCTGTCTCCAGCCTGCGCAGCCCCGACGTGCACTGGAGCGCCGGAGGACGAGCACGAGCTGCTCGCCACCATCGAGGACAGCACCGACCGCCTGCACGCGATCGTCACCAACCTGCTCGACCTCAGCCGCATCCAGAGCGACGCGGTCTCGCCCGCGGCGCAGGAGGTGGCTCTCGAGGACGTCGTGGCACGCGCCCTGGACCACGCGTCCAGGGGCCGACCCGCCCGGCTGCAGGTGGCGCCCGACCTGCCTCCGGTGCGCACCGACGTCGGGCTCCTGGAGAGGGTCGTGGCCAACCTGCTCGACAACGCGTGGCGGCACTCGCCGGACGGCCGGCCGGTGACGGTCTCGCTCTCCCGCAGCGACGGCGCTGCTCAGGTGCGTGTGTCCGACACGGGCCCTGGAGTGCCCGACGCGGACAAGCCGCAGATGTTCGTCGCCTTCCGCCGACTCGGGGACAGCGAGGCCCGGGAGGGCCTCGGTCTGGGACTGGCGGTGGCGCGCGGACTCACCGAGGCGATGGGTGGCACGCTGACGGCGGAGGACACCGAGGGAGGCGGGCTGACCATGGTGATCGACCTGCCCGTCCTCCCTCGTCACCGACGCACCCAGACCCCTCTCGCAGCAGGGGCAGCGGTCGTGAGCCGGATCCTCCTCGTGGACGACGACGAGGCGCTGCTGCGGACGCTGTCGATGAACCTGCGCGCCCGAGGACACACCGTGCTGCTGGCCGAGACCGGAGCGCGGGCTCTCCACGTGGCGCGGAACGAGATCCCCGACGTCGTCATCCTCGACCTCGGACTGCCCGACATCTCCGGCGTGAGGGTGCTGCGGGAGCTGCGCGGCTGGAGTGCGGTGCCGGTCGTGGTGCTCTCCGCTCGTCACGACTCGGACGACAAGGTGGCGGCGCTCGACCTGGGCGCGGACGACTACGTGACCAAGCCCTTCGGGATCGACGAGCTGCTGGCCCGGCTCCGCGCCGCCGTACGTCGTGGGCAGGCACGCGTGCCCGCCGTCGTGGAGACGGAGCACCTGAGCGTCGACCTCGCGGCCCGCCGCGTGCTGCGGGACGGCGTCGAGGTGCGGCTCACCCCCACGGAGTGGGGCCTGCTCGCTGCGCTGGTGACCCGCCCTGGGCGGCTCGTCCCCCAGCGCCAGCTGCTGCAGGAGGTCTGGGGCCCGGCGTACGGGAAGGAGACCAACTACCTACGGGTGCACATGGCCAACCTGCGCGGGAAGCTCGAGATGGAGCCGTCCCGCCCCCGCCACCTCGTCACCGAGCCGGGCATGGGCTACCGCTTCATCGCCTGACGCACCCGCTCGACCTCAGCCATCCGTGGCGCCGAGATGCTGGCCGAGCTTGGCCACCTCGGCCCGGATCGCCTCCAGCTCCTCGCCGTTGGTCCGCTGCAGCTCGGTGAGCACGGCCGCGAGGAGCCGGTTGGTCTCCTCCAGCGAGTCCTGGAGGGCGCCGATGCCGGGAAGTGCCATGGGTTCTCCTTGGTTCGACGCGAGTGCTCCTGCGCGGGGGAGCGCCGGTGGACCGCCACGATATCCATCCGGCTCTGGGCCGCGGGTCCCGCACCATGCGGCGAGCCCCACATCGGGTGAGGGGCGTAGCCACCCCCCCTTAAGGGTAAAGAGTGAGGAGAACCCATCACGTCGACACGCGTCGACCGCGTCGGGAGGGGACAGTGCAATGAGCATCGCCATGAGCGACACGGTGCACGTGTCGCTCGAGCGCGACCTCAGCGCGCCGGAACATGCCCGAGGCGCGGTCGGTGAGCTGTGCGCAGACCTCCACCCGGACGTCTCCACGGTCGCTCAGCTCCTCGTCTCCGAGCTCGTGACCAACGCGCTGCAGCACGGCCACGGGCGGATCGACGTGCACATCGACCGCTCGCCCGGGCGGCTGTTCGTCAGCGTCGACGACGACTCCGACGACGAGCCCGTGGTGCAGTTCAGCGACCTCGACGACGAGGGTGGGCGCGGCCTGCTGATCGTGGAGACGCTCGCGACCAGCTGGGGCGTCCACCGCAGCGACCGCGGCAAGTCCGTCTGGTTCACCCTCCGCCTGGTGCGCTGACTAGGGCGTCACGAGCCCGAGCTCGAAGGCCTTGATCACGGCCTGCACGCGATCGCGAGCGCCGAGCTTGCTCAGCACGGTGGCCACGTGCGTCTTGACGGTCCCCGGCGCTACGTGCAGCTGGAGCGCGATCTCGGCGTTGCTCAGTCCACGGGCGAGCAGCCTCAACACCTCGTCCTCCCGGGCGGTGAGCCGGAATGCGAGGGGGAGAGACGCAGGCGAGGGGCTGTGGGCGCGGAAGTGCTGCACGACGGTGGCGGTGACAGCGGGATCGAGACGTCCCTCGCCGCGAGCGACCGCCGCGACCGCCTCGAGCAGCTGCTCCGGGCGCACGTCCTTGAGGAGGAAGCCGCTGGCGCCCGCCGCGAGAGCTGCGAACACGTAGTCGTCGCTCCCGAACGTCGTCAGCACCAGCACCTTGGTCTCGGGGATCTCGGCGACGATCCGGGCGGTCGCCTCGACTCCGTCCATCACGGGCATCTGGATGTCCAGAAGGGCGACGTCGGGTCGGGTCCGGCGCACCTCCTCCAGCCCCCTGAGGCCGTTCTCGGCCTCCCCCACCACGTCGAACTCGCCGGTCACTCCGAGCATCGTGACGATGCCGCCCCGCACCAGGCGCTGGTCCTCCGCGACGACCACACGCACCGGCCTGTTCTCCGCCTTCATGCAGGAGCCCGCGTCACCGTGTGAGCGCCCGGCAGCGTGGCGTGGACCCGGAAGCCACCGTCGGGTTCGCTGGTCGCCGTGAGCTCGCCACCCACAGCCGCCGCGCGTTCACGCATCCCGACGATTCCCCGGCCGCTCCCCTCCGGAGCATCGGTGGCACCCCGGTGGCGAGCGGGCGGTGCGTTGCGCACCTCGATGTCGATCCCCCGGCTCGTGCTCGAGACGTGGACCGTCGTCTCCACGGGGCCGGCATGCCTCACCACGTTGGTGAGCGACTCCTGCACGATGCGGTAGGCGGCCAGCTCGATGGCGCTCGGCAGGCCGAGCCGCCGTTCCAGGTCGACCTCGGCGGCCACCAGGTGGACGTGGAGCCCTGTCCCGCGGAGCCTCTCCACCAGCTCCGGGAGCTCCGAGAGCCCCGGAAGGGGGACGAGCGAGTCACCGTGCCGACCCTCGTCGCGCAGGACGCCGAGCATGGTGCGCAGCTCGACCAGAGCCTGCCTCCCCGAGTCCTCGATGGCTGCAAGGACTTCAGCGGTGCGGCCACCCTCTGCTCCCAGACGGAGGCGCTCGGCCCCGGCCTGGACGACCATGACGGAGACCGCGTGCGCGACCACGTCGTGGAGCTCACCGGCGATGCGGTCGCGCTCGCGCTGGGCAGCGTCCGTAGCCGTGGTGCGCGCCTGTTCCTCCAGCATCGCTGCTCGCGATGCGTGGAACGCCGCGGCGTCAGAGCGTCGTTGCACGAAGGTGCCGCACCCCCAGGCGCCGCCCCACAGCAACCACGGCCAGAAGTCGCCCAGATCCCCGTCAGCCGTGGCGACGTGCGCACCCACCATCAGGGCTGCGGTCACGGCTCCCGTCGCGAGTGCGGCGCGTCCGCGCGTCTGACAGGCCGCGGCGAACACCAGCACCAGCACCGGCAGCACCGCCAGCTGCGGCGCGAACGGCCCCTCGCTCACCACGCCGTTCGCCAGGTAGCCGAGACAGGAGACAACCGCGGCCGGGCCGGGGGCTGCCGCTCGCCAGGCGAGCGGGAGCGCGATGACGACCGAGGTCGCGAGCAGGCCGGCGCGGGGGCTGATGTCGTCTCCGTACAGCACCTCCTCCACCAGGACCAGCAGGAGAAGCGAGGCGAGAGCTGCCCCGCCGGGGGTCCAGCCACCGGGCCGCCGAGGCGCGAACCACCCGCGCTCCGGAGGCGCGGAGGGCTGCGGCATGACCGCAATGTAGTCGCCCGCAGCCGGGGCGACATCTGCCGTACGGGCGAGCTGCCGTGTGCCCGTCTCACCCGCGCGGCATAGCGCGACTCGAACCCTCCGAGCGATGCGGCGAGCGAGCGCCGCTCCCTAGCGTGAGGACCTCCTTCGGACAGGGAGTGACCCATGACCATCTCGACACGTGTCTTCGTCGCTGCATCGGCCGCCTGCGGGAGCGCATGGCTCGTCAAGACCGCTCTCATCGCTTCCAACGGCGGCAGCCGCACCAGCGGCGGTGTCATCGGCGTCCTGTGGGCAACAGGCACGCTGTGCCTCATGGTCGCCGCCGCCGCCGGGACGATGAGTCTTCTCCGGCGGCGCGCCACGTGGCTACGAGTTCTCGCGGGCCTCGCGGCGATCCCGCTGTCGTTCACGCTCCTCAGCGTCGTCGACGCCGTCGTCAAGGCGATCTACCCCGGCAGCGGCTGGTTCCACGACGAGCTCAGCCTCGTGCTCGTCGGCGCTCTCATGGCCGGTGGCGCCCTCGCAGCGCTGGCCGGGCGCTCGGTGCGAGGCGCGTCCGAGCCGGCCCGCTGACCCCCACTGCCTGGTCAGAGCCAGTTCATCGGGTCCACGGTCGCGCCGTTCCTGAACACCATGAAGTGCAGGTGGCACCCGGTCGAGTAGCCGGTGGAGCCCACGTAGCCGATGACCTCTCCGCGCTGCACCCTGTCGCCGACGTAGGTGGAGAAGCTGCTGAGGTGGTTGTAGGTGGTGCCCAGGCCGCCGCCCGAGACCCAGCCGTGGTCGATGATGACGCGGTTGCCGTAGGCACCGTCGTAGTACCTCCCGACCACGGTGCCCGAGGCCGCCGCGCGGATCGGCGTCCCGCACCCGGCTCCGAAGTCGGTGCCGTCGTGCAGTGTCCACCGGTGGTAGACGGGGTGCAGCCGCATCCCGTACGGCGAGGTGATGTATCCGTTCACCGGGTACATCAGCCCTGACGAGGGCGGCGCGGGCTGGGGTACGGGCCGGGGTGCCGGAGCGGGCGGGGAGCCCTGTCCGCTGTCGCCGCTGCGGGCTTCGGCGGCGCGTGCCGCGGCAGCCCGGGCACGTGCGGCAGCCTGCGCCCGGGCGCGGGCCGCGGCTTCGGCCCTGGCGCGGGCTTCCGCGGCTCGCTTCCTGAGCAGCTCCGCGATCTGGTCACGCTCGGACTCGAACTCGTGCAGCTGGGCGAGGTCCTCGGCCTTGGCCGCGGCCGCCTCGCGCCGTGCTTCCGCGCGCACGCCCACCAGGTCCTCGATCCGACCCTTCGCCCGCTCGGCCCGGAGCTCCAGCTGCGCCTTGAGAGCCAGGTTCGCCGCAGCGGCGGCGCGCTGGCGGGCGACCTCCTGCTGGGCCTCCTGGAAGGCCTTCTCCTGGACGGTGAGCAGCACGTGGGCGGCCTCGAGCTCGGCCAGGGTGCCTGCTTCCTTGTCCAGCACGCTGCTCCGGGAGGTCAGCTGACCCGTGAGCTGCGCCGGGTCCTGGGAGTTCAGCACCGTCGACAGCGCCATCAGGTCGGTGCCGCCGGTCGCCTGCTGCTGGGCGGCGATCGTGCGCATCGCCTCCTCGCTCTTCGCGAGCCCGGCCCGGCCCCCGGCGAGCGCAGTCCTCGCTCGCGCCAGCTCCTCCTCCGCGGCCGCCAGCTCGAGCTGCATGCTCTCGTCGAGGGCCTGCGCCGCCGCGAGCTCTCCGCGCGTCTCGGCCAGCGTGGTCCGAGCAGCTGCGAGCTCGGTCTCCGCCGCGTCCAGCCGCCGGGCCGCGGCGACCAGCCGCTCGCTGGAGTGCTGCAGGTGCTCCTCGGTCTGGTCGATCCGCCGCTCGACCTGGGCCTTCTGGTCGTCGAGGTCCTGGGCCGACCCCGGGGGCACTGCAGCCGGCAGGGCCGACAGCGCGAGACCCGCGGTGATCACAGCTGCGACCCGGCCACCAGCGGGTCGACGACGGCAGGGCTCCGCCGCGCTGATGATGCTGCGTCTGCCTCGCATGGGGCGCTTCCTGGCCGGGGACGTTGGTCACATCGGCACCAACTGTCACACCCGTATCGGGGCAGCGGAAGGCGAACAAAAGAACTACAAATCTGTAATTCTCTCCATCAGCCGATCGTCAGGACCCGTTCGGGTTGAGCAGCCGCTTCCTGCCCTCGAAGGCGAACAGCAGCAGGTCGACCATCCGGAACGTGTTGTCGTCCGGGCCGAGGTCCGGGCGCCAGCCGGGGTCGCGCACGATCGAGAACCGGCTTCCCTCCATCGCCCGGTGGAACGTCTCCGCGACCAGGCGGCCACCGACGCCGGTCAGCCGCCCTCGGTTCAGCTCCGCCTCACGCAGCACGTAGAACCACAGCGGGGTGTTCTCCACCAGGCTGTCCCGCTCGTTGGCGGTGAGGTCGTCCAGGACCGCGCCGTTCCTGCCGTTGCGGATCTCGGCGCGCGTCAACGGCGTGACGTCGACCCCCGCGTCCTGGAGCTTCTGCGCCATCTGCTGACCAGTGGCGAGCCGGAGCATCTTGGCGCGCATGAGGTTGCGGAAGGCGAGGTTGCGGCGGATGTCGTTGCCCGGCATCCCCGGCCCGCCGAACGAGCCGGTGCGCAGCTGGGCGAGCGGGTCCACCAGCCCCGTGTCGATCCTCATCGCCGCGTTGAACTTGTCCCTGGGCACCGTCAGGTCGTCCCGGTCGGCGTCGCCGAAGTCGAAGAGCCTGCGCCAGTCGGCCACCCAGATGTTGGTCAGTCGCCGGCCGAAGCCGAGTGTGCCGCTGGTCGCGGAGAACTCGAAGAGCAGCTCGAGGCTGCCGGATCCGTCGTCGAAGATCTTGTTCCAGTTGTAGTTCGACCGGATCATGCTGTGACCGAAGCGGAAGGCGGCAACCGAGAACTCCACCGGCATGGTCGGCACCTGGTCGGGACTCGCCCCGGGCTCGACCAGCTTCCGCCCGTTGGTGAAGACGTCGCGCACGATGCGGGGCTGGACGATGCGCGGCAGGTAGTCGGTCCGCAGCATCCACTGGTAGTGCTTGACCACCTTGCGCCGGGCACGGTGGAACTTCTTCTCGTCCGGCACGGAGGCGCGCAGCTTGTCCACGACGCGGTTGTGGAACCTGATGAAGGCCGCGTGCGTCTGCGCGACGGCCAGGTTCTCGTCGTTGCGCAGGTCGGGGATGTTCGCGGTGCGAGCCTGCCGCGCGGTGCCCGAGCCCCGGCGCGGCAGGTCGAAGCCGGCCCCCGGGTCGTCCTCCAGCGTCCGGCCGACCTTGAGGTGGTGGCCGTCGGCGGCGTAGAACCGTTCCGACTCCTCGTCAAGGGGGCCGGCGCCGTACATCGAGTCGAGGTCGAGCCTCGGTGAGCGTCCCTGGACCAGCTCGGCCGGACTGATGTGCTCCCCCAGCTCCACCGACGTCCTGTCTGCGGTGAGGTCGTGGTCGACGAACTGGCCGAGGTAGGTGAACCCCGCAGGCAGCCCGGCGGCGACCCGTCCGCCTGCCGCCACCATGGCTCGGGCGACCTTCTCGAGGTTCTGGTCGCTCAGCTGTCGGCCCCGGGGCCCCACCCGCGAGAAGCGGAAGGGCGGAGCCGCGCCGACGGGCAGGGTGGGCGCCGGGGCGTCCGGCTCGGTCACCCGGTCGGGGTCGTCGCCGCTGCGTCCGCCCAGACTGGTGTCGACCAGGCCTTCACCCTCGATGAAGAAGCTCTCCGTGCCGTGGTTCATGGTGGCCCTCCCGTGGTCTCTCCGCCGAAGGTAAAGGCCTCGTGCTGCCTGTGTCGATCACCCGTTCGCCCCTGTCCCACCTGGTCACCTTGGGCATAACCTCACCCTTAGGGGTGCCCGTCGCGCTGCTATCCCCCGTGGCGCCGGCGGGCACTCCGCCGTCCCGGGACCGCGGCCGGCCGGCCGGGCGAGGGTCCGGCGGAGTGTGCGGCGCGCCCCTCAGCCCTTGACCAGCGCGCGGTCGTCCTCGACCGGGCGGGCGGGAGGCTCGTCGTCACCCACCTGTTCCTTCGCCAGCTTGCTCGGCCACCAGATGACCGGACCGAGATCCAGGTTCAGCGCGGTGACCAGGACGGACCTGACGATCAGGGTGTCGAGCAGGATGCCGAGCGCCACCGCGATGCCGAGCTCGGCCAGGAACACCAGGGGAATCGTCCCGAGGACCAGGAAGGTCGCCGCGAGCACGAGCCCGGCGGAGGTGATCACACCGCCGGTCGTGGTCAGCGCCACGAGGACACCCGCCCGAGTCCCCCGCGTCATCGTCTCTTCACGGGCCCGGGTCATCAGGAAGATGTTGTAGTCGATGCCGAGCGCGACCAGGAAGACGAACGCGAACAGCGGGAAGCCCGGGTCGGAGCCGGCGAAGCCGAAGACGTACTCGAACAGCAGCGCCGAGATGCCCATGGCGGCACCGAACGACAGCACCACGGTCGCCAGCAGGATCAACGGAGCGGTGATCGCGCGCAGCAGGAGGACCAGGATCAGGAAGACCATCAGCAGCACGATCGGGATGATCACGACGTTGTCCCGGTTGGCCGCGACCTTCGTGTCGAGGTAGATCGCCGACCAGCCTCCGACGAGCGCGTCAGCCCCCTCGACGGCGTGCACGCGGTCGCGGACCTCCTCGATGGTGTCGAACGTCGAGCTCGCGGCGACATCGCCGGACAAGGTGGACTGGACGAAGCCCACGCCGTCCTGGACCACCGGCTCGGACGGCTCCCCCACGCCCTTCGATCCCTGTCATCGCTTCGCGGACGGCACCGGCCTCGTCGGCGTTCGAGACCACCATGACGGTGTTGGACGCGTCGACCAGGCCGTGCTCGGTGAGCACCTCCTGGCCGGTGATCGAGCCGAGCTCCTCGGTGTAGCTGTCCTCCGTCGGGAGACCCGCCGTGTCGAGCCGGAGCAGGCCCAGGCAGGCGAAGGCGAGCAGCACGGTGGTGACCACCCACACCCGCCGCGGCCGGACGGCGATCCGCCGCCCGATCCTGGCCCACACGCCGGAGCTGTCGGCTCGGGCGAGCCGAAGTCCGGACGCCGTGGCCAGAAGATCCACCGACCGACGATCACCAGCAGCGCCGGGAGCAGTGTCACCATCACCAGGAAGGTGACCGCGACGCCGATGGCCACGACCGGCCCGAGACCCGCGGTGGAGTTCATCTCGGCGAAGAGCAGGCACAGCATGCCGGCGACGACCGTGGCGGCACTGGCGAGGATGGCAGGCGCGGCGCGGTGCAGCGCGAAGGCCATCGCCTCGTGACGGTCCTGGTGCCGTCGCAGCTCCTCGCGGTAGCGAGCGACCAGCAGCAGCGCATAGTCCGTCCCCGCTCCGATCACCAGGATCGTCAGGATCGCCTGGCTCTGGCCGTTGACGGTGAGGTCGGCGTACTTCGCGAGGAAGTAGATCACTCCCTGGGAGACGGTGAGGGCGACACCCGCGCACATGATGGGCAGCAGCCACAGGGTGGGGCTGCGGTAGGTCAGCAGCAGGATGAGGATGACCACGCCCAGCGTCGCGTACAGCAACGTGCCGTCGATGCCCTCGAAGACCTCGGACGCGTCCGCCGCCTGGCCACCCGCACCGCTGATGTAGACGTTCGCGCCGTCGATCGCTGCGATGTCGCGCAGCTCGTCGGCCACGTCGGGCATCTCCATCCACCCGTTGGGCCCGAAGTTGAAGGTCACCAGGGTCTGCGCGACCTGTCCGTCCTCGGACACCTGGGGACCGAGCACCTCGCCCTCGACGCCCTCCATGCCGGCGAACTCGGCCGCGTCGTCCTTGGCCGCGGCGACGTCGGCCTGGGAGAGACCCTCCGCGCGCTCGTAGACGACCACGGTCGCGATGGCGTCGGGGTCCTGGAAGGGCTCCAGCTTCTCGAAGGCTCTGGTCGACTCCGCCGTGGCGGGCAGCCACGACGACGCCTCGTTGTTCTGGACGTCGATGAGCTTGGAGGCGAAGGCGCCGGCCACGCCGACGGCCACCAGCCACAAGACCAGAACGACCCATTTCGTTACGCGCCCGGTCAACGTGCCGGCGATCTGTCGATGCATGGTCAGAGTCGATCACAGGCCGCCGACATCGGCATCGGGCTTTGGTCCGGAATCGCTTGCGTGTCGCCCGAAAATGCCGGAGAACAGCCGAGAACCTGCCTCCCCACCGGCCATCGCCTCAGTCCCAGAGTCGCCTGCAGGTGGACCCGCATGCCGTCGCTGTCCAGCGCGACGTCGGAGCCACGCTCGACGGCGACGCCGAGGCACCCGAGGCAACCCGCCGACCTGAAGGTCTTCGTCGGCCAGTCCACGGTCGCCGAACGCCCGCAGATGGTCTGGTCCCCATCCGGCGACGCGCAGGTGCACCAGCGGATGGCCCTCGACAAGGCCGACCACCAGGACCATCAGGTCTGAGTCCGTCATGTGTCCGGAGCCCCTGCGTCTCGCGAGCGTGTGAGCCATCGGCAGAGCAGGGTCTGGGCGGAGTCGCGGCCTCCCGCCACCCTACGCCGACACCGACGCAGGCGGACACCGCCGACGCCGGCCCGCGACGTTCCTCGCTGGGCGTCTCAGCCGTTGCGCAGGTCCTCGACCGACAGCTCGCGCTCGACGACGCGCAGCGCGACCGTCCTCAACGGCGTGTTGTTTCGCCGGCTGTAGGCCCGCATCAGCTCGAAGGCACGGTCGACCTTGATGTCGCCGCTGGCCAGGAGCACACCCTTCGCCTGCTCGATCGTGACGCGGCTGTTCAGAGCCGTCTGCAGCTGCTGCGCGAGCAGGCCGGACTCGCGCACGGCGCGCTCCTGGAGGAGCCCGATGGTCGCGATGTCTGCGAGCGCCTGGCCCAGCGTGATGGCCTCGCTGCTCAGCGGAGACGGGTCGATGCGGAACAGGTTCATCGCCCCGACCACGGTGTCGCGCAGCCGCAGGGGCAGGGCGTGCGTGGAGTGGTAGCCCACCCCGCGATGCTGCTGCGCTGAAGCGTGGCCACTTCGCATGCGCCTCGTCGATCGCGACGTTGACCACAGGGCGCCCGCTCGTGAGGCAGTCCAAGCAGGGCCCTTCGTCGTTCTGCAGCTCGAAGAGCTCCAGGAGCTCCGCCCCGTCGCTGGTGGAGGCGACGACGTGGAGCTGTCCTCGTGGGTCCTTCGAGGATGACCCCGGCGGCGTCGGCGTCGAGGACCTCGATGCTCCGCTCGGTGAGGGTGGAGAGGAAGTCGAGTGCGTCGAACTCGTCGATCGAGGGTGTCGGCGAGCTCGACGAAGACTTGGGTCAATCGCTGTTCAGAGATCATGCGGTCGTGCCTCTGTACCTGTGGCGGATGGGTGTTGGTGCGGGGCTTCATTCATCGTGGGTCTTCATCCCGCTCGATGTGTAGCCGCCTCGCGAGCACGTCGCGGGCGACCTCCAGCAGCGGGCGCTCGCTGGCGAAGGCGTGGGCACGGAGCATGAGCAGCGCCTCGGTGAGCCCGACCGAGGCCGTCACCGACAGAAACCCTGTCGCCTGGTGCACCTCCGCATTGTATTCGAATGGTCCCTCCATCTCGGTGTGCAAGCCGTCGCCGCTCGGCGTCTGGGCCTGCAGGTGGAGGAACACGACGACCGCGGCATCGGCGTAGGCGAAGGCACCGGAGGTGGCGTCGGCGCTCAGGGGGCCGGGTGCCGCGCGATAGAGCCCCAGCGCGCCGAGGCGCACCGCACCCGTCTGCAACGGCAGGGCGAAGACGGCACGGATCCCTGCATCCAGAGCGGCGGGCGCGAAGCCGGGCCACATCTCCACGGCGGTGTGGTCGAGGTACGGGTGCAAGGAAGGCTCGTTGCAGCGGGATGCGTCGACGGCCGGCCCCTCGCCCAGCTCGAACTGCAGCTTCTCCAGCTCCTCGGCCACGGCACCGGACGCGCCCACAACCGCCTGGAGCCCTCGTCGCCCGCCAGGGACAGCGCCGTACCAGCCATGTCGAGGTCGTCGGCGCAGTCATGGCACAGGCGTTCCGCCAGCGACACGCCGTCGCCGGCCCGGCCGTGCAGGGCAGCGACGATCTGGCTCGTGGTGCGCACGCCGCCACCTCGGTCCTGGCTTGGGCAGCATTCCCGGGGCCACCGTGGACCCGTGACGCCGTGCGGCGCCCGGAACTCCTTCGTGCCCTGCCAGTTCCCTGGCCCGCTACAGAGCGGGTACGGCGTGCTCGTCAGGTTCTGAGCTCGAGGACTGGTTCCACCTTAGACCCGTCGTGCGGTGGCTCGCGCAGCAGCGGATCAGGTGTCTCGACGGCGTGCTGACAGCGCCACCGCAACGCCGGTCGTTTCCGGATCGCGCCCGTGCACGCCGTGGCATCGGGACCCGAATCGTGTCACTGTTACAAGATGGACGAGAGTGGTCGGCTCTCCAAGGGCGTGCGGCGAGGCGCGCAGATGGCCAAGCGTGCGGCGCGACGGGCGGAGCGGATGGGGCGGCGGGCCGAGCGACAGCTGAGAAGGTCGGAGCACCGGGACAGCCGAGCCCAGCGGCGACGCGAGCGCAGGGCCAGGCGCTCGGAGCACAGGGCGGCACGGCAGGCCAAGCGGGACACCTGAGGCTGCCCGGATCAGGACTTGGGGCGCTTCTTCCCCTTCGGCGCGGGCCGCACCACGAGGACCGGGCAGGGCGCGTAGTGCTGCACCCGCTGAGCGGTGCTGCCCACCAGCACGACGTCACTGAGGCCACGACCGCCGCTGGCGACCACCACCAGCCCGGCGCCGAGCTGTCCGGCGGCCTTGATGATCTCGTTGGCCGGCGACCCGGAGCGGACCCGCTGGTGCACCTTCGGGCCCCACCCCTCGAAGACGGAGGCGATCGTGGCGACGGCGCTCTCGGCTGCGGCGCGGAAGCCGCCCGCCTCATGGTCGGCCTTCCGCTTGTCGACCGGGCTGAGGTCGTCCGCGAACGCGACCGCAGCAAGAGGGCGCACCACTGCGATCACGGAGATGTCGGTGACCTTCCTCGGGTCGGCGAAGGACTTGAGGTGCTTGGCGGCGGCGAGCGACTGCTTCGACCCGTCGGTGGCGACGATGACGTGCATCTCAGATCTCCTTGTCGCCGGCGACGGCCGGATCGCCACGTTCGGCACCGGGCGGGCGGGAACGCTTCCCGAAGAGGTACTCGAGCAGGAACAGCGCCACGCCTACCCCGAGGAGTCCAGCACACCAGTACAGCGAGGTCGGGTCGTCGTAGATGCTCCAGCCCAGGATCGCCAGGTTGCCGACCAGTCCGACCAGCAGCAGCGGGGTGTTGGCCCGGAACGCCCGCTCGTCCTCGTCGTGGCCGCGCAGCTTGAGGCAGGACACGATCACCAGCGCGTAGATGAACAGCAGGAACACGACCGTGACCAGCGCGAGCCGCTCCACGACCGGCGTGCCCTCCACCTTGGGCGCCAACGTGCCCACCACCAGCAGGGCGCCCACCACGAGCCCGCTGAAGAGCAGTCCGACCCAGGGGCTGCGCCGACTGGCGTGGATCTTGCTGAAGACGCCGGGGACGACGTCCTCGTTGGCCATGCCGTAGAGGATGCGCGGCTGGGTCACGATCGCGACCAGCGTGGTGTTGGTGATCGCGATCATCGCGATGACCGAGAACAGCGTGCTCATGAAGCCGACGTCGAGAGGGATGATTCCCTTCTTCACCACCTCGAGCAGCGCGGCATCGGAGTCGGCCAGCGTGCTCGTGTCCACGGTGAGAGCTGCCGCCATGGACACCAGCACGTAGATCACGCCCGCCGTGATCATGCCGCCGATCAACGAGCGCGGGAACGACCGGTGCGGGTCGATCGTCTCCTCCGCGACGTTCGCGGTGTTCTCGAAGCCGGTCATCGCGAAGAAGGAGAGCGCGACTCCGGCGAGGATCGCCAGCGACCAATGGGTGTCCCCGGTCTCGAACTCCGCCAGAGTGCCGAAGTCGGCGTTGCCCTCGGCGATGTACCAGATCGCGATGAACAGGATGAGGAGGAGACCTGCGATCTCGACGAACGCCATCAGCATGTTGACCACGACGGACTCGCTGATGCCGATGAAGTTGATGACGGTCAGGGCGGCGACGAAGAGGAGCGTCACCAGCAGCGTCGGCGGGCCTTCCCACAGCGTGGCGAAGTAAGACGCGAACCCACTCGCGAGCGACCCGGCGGCGGCGAAGCTGGCGGAGAGGAACGAGACCGTGATCAGGAAGGTCAGCACCTTGTTGCCGAAGGCCTTGTTCACGTAGAGCGCGGCCCCTGCGGCCTTGGGGTACTTCGTCACGAGCTCGGCGTACGCCGTGCCGGTGATCGCGGCGATGGTGACACCGACGGCGAAGGCGATCCAGAACGCCCCGCCCACGGCTGCGGCGACCAGACCGATCAGGACGTAGATGCCCGAACCGAGGACATCGCCGAGCGTGTAGAAGAACAGCTGCTTGCCGGTGATCGACCGTCTGAGTCCGCCCTCGTCGTCGTCGACGGTGGATGTTGTCGATGTGCTGACGTCAGCCACGGCGCTACCTCTTCTGGGTACGACGGGGGCACAGCTCACCGGGGGGACCCGGTGCAAGCCAAATACCCCCGCCCACGCCGGAGAAACCCCGCCAGCGAACGCGGCTCGAGGACAGCCTGCTGCTGAAATCGCCGGGTCCATCAGCACTCATCACCTGGCAAAGGTCCCGACTCTTGCCGAGGTCGGCCAAGGGTCGGCTCGCTCTTCTAGCCTGAGATTCAGCGCGCATGACCGACCGGAGATGCCTCGAGCACCCCGAGACGGAGCGTCGGGCACGACAATGCCTCGGGGGAAAGAGGTTGCGGGTGCGCGGCAAGGGCTCGGACCATCACACGGATCGCCGGCACGCAGAGCGCCCCGGCGGCGCAGTCGCCGCAGCGGTCCTGGCGCTCGTCGTGGCCATGCTGCAGCTTCCGGCATCCCCCGCTGCGGCACTGACGCTGCCCAGCGGCTTCCAGCTCGTGGACTATCCCACGGGCCAGGCGCCGTACAACCTGACGAACTTCGCCTGGCTCGACGAGAGCGGCCTGCTCGCCACCGGCAAGGACGGCACGATCACCTTCACTCCCCCTGGTGGTTCCCCCCGGTCCTCACGACGGTCCCGTCTGTCCGCGCACTCGGGGACCACGGGCTCCTGGGACTTGCACTGGCCAACGACTTCGCCACGACTGGCCGCGTGTACCTCGCCTACGACAAGGGGGAGGCGACTGCCACCGGCTACGGCATGGTGGAGGAGTGGAGGGCCAGTCCCGCAAGCGACCCCACCAGCTTCCCCTTCACGTACGAGCGCACCGTCATCGACGGAAGCACGACGACGCCACAGCTGGCCCAGACAGGGCACACCCACGCGATCAACAGCGTCGTGGTGGCTCCCGACGACACGCTGTTCATCAGCATCGGCGACGACTCCGACAACAACGGTGATCCCGACACGCTCAGAGCACAGGACGTGACGCAGCCCTACGGGAAGCTCCTGCACGTCGATCCGGACGGCAAGGGGGTCCCGACCAACCCCTTCTACTCCGCGACCTCCCCCTCGTCCTGGCGCAGCCGAGTGTTCGCGTACGGCTTCCGGAACCCCTTCCGCTTCTCGCTGGATCCCCGTTCTGGTGTGCCGCACCTCGGTGACGTCGGGTGGAGGTCCTACGAAGAGATCAACACCCTTCGGCCTGGCGACAACGGTGGCTGGCCCTGCTACGAAGGCCTGTCGCAGACGACGTTCTCGTCCTCGCCCGTCTGCCAGCAGCTGTACGACGCCGGCTCTGCGCGCATGCCGATCTGGTCCTACCCGCGAGTGGGCGGCGGCGCCTCTGTCATCGCCGGGTCTCACTACGGCGGCACCACGTACCCGCCGCTCTACCGCGACGCGTACTTCCTCGGGGACTACACGCGTGGCCTGCTCTGGAGCATGGCGACGGACAGCGCCGGCACCATGACGCGAGCGCCGGAAAGTGGTGGCTTCGCCACGGACGCGGGTGGCCCCGTGGCCGTTCATCCCGGGCCCAACGGCGACATGACCTATGCCGACCTCGTCAGCGGCTCGGTCCGCCGGCTGGTCTACTCCGCAGGGAACCGTGCCCCGGCCGCCCGGCTCACGTTCACCGCCACGGACCCGGCCACGCGCACCCTGTCGTTCTCGGCAGCGGAATCCTACGACCTCGACGAGGACCAGCTGACCTACCACTGGGACTTCGGCGACGGCAGCACCGGCGAGGGCGAGCGCGCCGAGCACACCTACTCCGGCGACCAGGCCGTTCAGGTCACCCTGACCGTGCGGGACCAGCTCGGCGCTGAGGGCAGCGCGAGCACCACCGTCCACCCCGCCAACCACACGCCGGTGCTGACGCTCGAGGCGCCCACGGACAAGACCTACGCCGTCGGCGACGGCGTACAGCTGACGGCCACGGCTGAGGACCACGAGGACGGCGCCCTGACCGTCAGCTGGGACACCTCACTCCTCCACTGCCCCTACGCCGGCAGCTGCCACGTGCATCCCGACGGGACGAGGACGGGGACCGACTACACCGAGACGTTCACCGACCACGGCGCGGACTCCATCATGGTGGTGACCGCGCGCGCACAGGACTCGACGGGCGCCGTCACCACGAGCACCTACTCCGCCGAGCCCCGGCTTCACACCCTGGCGATCCAGAGCCCGGTGGCGGTCACCGTGAACGGCGAGACCACGACGGCCGCCGATGTCGTCGCCGGGTCGGAGGTCCAGCTGGAGGCACCGATGTCCTCGTCGCACTGGAAGTTCGAGGGCTGGAGCGACGGCGGACCGCCGGCGCACGCCTTCACGATGCCCGACGCCGACGTGAGCCTCACTGCTGCGTACGTGAGCGCCATCGACGAGAATTCGCTGCCCTGGGCGGCCCGTCCGGCTTGCTCGGCGACCCGACGACCAGCGAGTACGACGTCACCGGAGGACGAGCCCGGAACTTCACCGGCGGCCGCATCTACTGGCGCGCCACAACAGGGGCGCACGAGGTCCACGGACCCGTCCTTGCCAAGTACCTCGCTGCGGGCGGCCCCGACGCGTACGGGCTGCCGCTGACGGACCACACCAAGGTCAAGGGCGGGTACTACGCCCACTTCACCGGCGGTCGCAGCATCTTCGCTTCGTCGGCGACGGGCGCTCACCTCGTGTACGGGAGGATCCGCAAGAAGTACGCCGCCATGGGCTACCAACGCTCCTGCCTCGGCTTCCCGACGACCGATCAGTTCGCCGTCGCAGGCGGAGTGCGCAACCGGTTCCAGGGCGGCAAGCTCACCTACTGGCGCCGCACCAACACCGTCGCCGCTCGGTGCTGACCCACGGCGGCAGTCCGCCCGCTCCCTGTCACGGGCCCGACCCCGGAGTGCTCAGGCGCGAGCCCCGACGCACATCGCGTGGACGGTGGCCCGCAGCGCCTGGCTCGACGTGTTCGTGTAGGTCACCCGCCACCCGTCGTCAGGCACGGCGCCGGCGTCCCCGCTGTCGAAGGGACGTGTCGCCGAGATGCGGGAGGCGGACGACGCTCCAGCGATGTGGGCGCCACCGCCGACGACGCGCAAGTTCGACGGGCACGTCTGCTGGAAGGTCTTGCTGCGCTTGGCGCGCACGGTGACCGTGTTCTTGTGATAGCTCGGCGGCGTGCCGCCCATGCACACGGCGTCCACCTGGAGGCTGGCCTCCGAGTCCCCCGTGTAGTGGTAGGAGGTCCGCCACCCGTCGTCGGGCACGGTGTCCGCGTCCGCGGCGGTGTCGACCGGTCGCGACCTGTGGAGGCGCCAGTCGCGGCTGTCGCCGAACGGCCGCCCGCTGCCACCGACCGCCGAGCCCTCGCTGCACTCGCGGGTCAGCTCCACCTGCCGCGGCCCAGCGGGGATCTCGTTCAAGGTGAGCGACTGCGTCGTGATCTGCTCCCCGAGCATGCACACACCGAACACCCGGAACGTGGTGTTGGTGGCGCTGGTCTGCCAACCGCGCGCGAACCAGCCGTTGAGCGCGGGTTTGGACGACCAGGTCAGCGCTCGCGTCTTGCCCGCCGAGACGCTCGCCCCGCCGGAGACGCTCTCCCAGTCGGTCGGACAGGTCGCGGTCGCTTCGGCGGTCGTGTGGCCGGACGACGCCCCCGGCAGGGTCACCGATTCGCCGACGTACCAGACCGCGCCGTTCCGGCCCAGGTCGTCGGCGTCCGCGGCTACCCCCGACAGCACAGCGACCCCCATCACTCCCACTGCACCTGCGACCAGCACCTTGACCCGCATCCGTGACCTCCCTGGTTGGGCAGCTCCCGAGTGCAGCGCTCTCAACCTAGGAACTGGGGAGCCTGGTGGGCAGAGGACGAGGTCCCGTCCGAAGTGGGCGCGACGAGCTGGTCTCCGCGGTCGAGGAGCAGCACTGCCACCCCTGATGGCTCGCTCGTCGGGACTTGGGCGGATGAGCCGACCTGTAGGCCGGGTTCTGTCCTCGCGCACCTCGCGGTGCTTGCGATGGGCGACCATCCATCTGGGACCGCTGTTGCCAGCGGCCTCGTGCGATCTACCCGCGAGCTCGGGCGGGCCGCCCTCGAACGCTCGCGCAGGTCCGGCGGACCGGACCCTCTTGATCTTGCTCCGGGTGGGGTTTACCGAGCCACGCCAGTCACCTGGCGTGCTGGTGGTCTCTTACACCACCGTTTCACCCTTACCGCGCCTTGCGACGTGGCGGTCTGATTTCTGTGGCACTGTCCCGCGGGTCACCCCGGGTGGGAGTTGCCCACCACCCTGCCCTGTGGAGCCCGGACCTTCCTCGACGACGGTTGCCCGCCGCCGCGGCCGCCCGGTCGGCTCATCCGCCCGATGATCGTACCGCCATGCGCGGCGAATGACCGCTCACTCCAGACTGAAGCTGACTCGTCGCTCGGCCGGGTCGGCAGCCTGCAGCCTCACCTCGACGTCGGCGCCCAGCGGGAGCGGGCGCTCACCACGGGACTCGACCGGCGCCTCCACGGCCGGCCGCTTCACCATGACCTGCCCCTCCTGTGGGTTCTTCCGGCTGCGCGAGACCACCATCGCCGGGAAGGTCTCCCCCACCCGGTCCTGCAGCAGCACGGCCTCCACGAGGTCCAGCAGGCCGCGCTCGTAGGTGTTGGCGCGACGCGTGGACTCCTTCATCAGCCCGGGCAGCTCCGGCAGCGCCTCCGTCACCCACGCGGGCACTTCTTGTCCTTGCGACAGCGAAACGCACACCTCACCGGAGAACCTGTCGACGAGTCGACGGAGGGGCGCCGTCACGTGGGAGTAGGTCGAGGCGAGCGCCGAGTGCTCCGCCTGGTCCGGGAGGGTGCCCTCGAAGGCGGCGTAGCCGGACCCGCGCAACAGGCTCGTGCTGCTGGTGAGCATGGCCGCGTGCTCCGCCCGACCCGGGTCCAGACTCCTGATCAGGTCGGGGTACGGCGTGCCTGAGGGCCAGCTGATGCCGAGCGCCTTCGCGACCCGTCGTAGCCGGAGCACGTCCTCCGGATCGGCAGGGGCGAGGGTGCGCAGCACACCCCGCCGTGCTTCCGTCATCAGGTGCGCGGCCGCCATGCCCGTGAGCAGCGAGATCTGGGCGTTCCAGCCCTCCACCGGCAGGGGTTGCCGGTACTCGAGCTGCCACCGCCCGTCTCGACAGGCGACCTCCTGGTCGGGCAGCGGGAGACTCACGCCGCCGCGGTGCCGCTCGCGCTCCTGGCGCAGCGTCCCGACCTCCCGCAGCAGCGCGAAGACCGGGTCGGCCCTCCCCGCGTCGATGTCGGCCTGGACGCCGTCGTAGGTCAGCTGGGCGCGGCTGCGGACGAGGGCACGCTCCACCCGCACCGAGGTCCCCTCGCCGGAGGCGTCGACACCGATGGTCCACAGCAGCGCGGGCCGGGCTCCGTCAGGCAGCAACGAGCACGCCTGCTCGGAGATCACCGGCGGGTGGAGGGGCACCTTGCTGCCGACGCCGTACAGCGTCTCGCCGCGGCGGCGGGCCTCCACGTCCACCGCGCCACCGGGTCGGACGAACGCGGCCACGTCGGCGATCGCGTAGTGCACGGCGTAGCCGTCACCGGCGCGCTCGATGTGCAGCGCCTGGTCGAGGTCGCGTGCTCCGGGGGGGTCGATCGTGACGAGCGGGATGTCGGTGCGGTCGAGGATCGGCAGCACCGGCGACGCGGCGGCCTGCTCCGCCTCGGCGAGCACCTCGGCGGGGAAGTCCGGCGTGACGCCGAGCTCCCGGTGCAGCGCTGCGGTGCCCTCGCGGATCTGCTGGTCGGCCTCCTCGGCGTCGAGTCGCCACACGCGTCTGGGCACTCGTCCTCCTCTGCTCCGGCGGGTCCGGCTGGGTCCGGCTGGGTCCGGCTTTGGGATGCTCGCGGCCGTCCCCGACACCCTGCCCTGGATGGGCCGGGACATGCCGCGGCCGGTGCGACACCTAGGGTGCTCGCGTGCTCATCCTGCTGCCACCCTCGGAGGGCAAGCACTCCCCGGCACGCGGCAAGCCGCTCGACCTCTCGAGCCTGACCTTCCCCGAGCTGGCCGGGCCGCGGACCGCGGTGCTCGACGAGCTGGTGCGGCTGTGCGGTGAGGCACCCCACGAGATGCTCGACGTGCTCGGCCTGAGCCCTGGTCAGGCCGACGAGGTGACTCGCGACGCGGCGCTGGGACGCGCCCCCACGACGCGAGCCGACCACATCTACACCGGCGTGCTGTACGACGCGCTCGCCCTCCCCCGCCTCGACGCCGCGGCACGCCGTCGGGCGACCCGCTGGGTGAGGATCGCGTCAGGTCTCTTCGGGATGGTCGGCCCCGCGGACCGCATCCCGGCGTACCGCCTCTCCGGCGACGTCCGGCTCCCGGTCCTCGGCAGCATCGCCCGGCACTGGTCGCAGCACCTCGCTCGGCCGGTGGAGCAGGCGGCGGGTGATGGCTTGGTCGTCGACCTCCGATCGTCGGCGTACCTCCCCTTCTGGCGGCCGGAGCGCTCGCGCGCGCACCGGGTGGCGACGGTGCGGGTGCTGCACGAGCAGGATGGTCGGCGCAGCGTGGTCTCGCACTTCAACAAGGCGACCAAGGGCCGGATCGTCCGCGGGCTGCTGGAGCACGGTGGCTCACCCCGCACACCGCTCGAGCTGGCCGAGCACCTGCGCGGGCTCGGCTGGCACGTGGAGCCGCAGCCCCACCGCCCGGGCGCGTCTGTGCCACTGGACGTCGTCGTGGGTTCCTTGACGTGAGCGGCGAACCGATGCGGCGGCCGTTGGATCCGTCGCACGTCGTCGGGCAGCGACCTCAGGTGCAGGCCCCGGTGGTAGTTCAGGAGCCCGGGGGGGGTCGGGTCGAGCAAACCGACTGTCGTGCTTACGCGAGGCCGAGCTCGGCGGCCCTCTCCCAGAGCTCGTCGCGCACGCGGGGATGCGCGGCGTCGCGGATGATGTGGCGGCACTGGGACTTCTCGTCGTAGCCGAACACCTCGGCCACGCCGTGCTCGGTGACGATCGCGGTCTGCTGGAACGACGTCACCGGCTCGTCCACCAGCGGCACGATCGTGGAGACGTCGGCCTTGGGGTGCCACGAGCGCAGCGCGATGAAGGACTGACCGCCGGGTGAGTGCAGCGCGCCCACGATGAAGTCGGTCTGCCCCCCGAAGCCGGAGTAGATCCGCTGGTTGATGCGCGAGGCGTTGGCCTGGCCGAAGAGATCCACCTCGAGCGCGGTGTTGACCGAGGTCATCAGGCGCTGCTGCGCGATCAGGCCGGGGTCGTTGGTGTGCTCGGTGCGCATCATGCGCACGCGGTGGTTGCCGTCGACCCAGTCGTAGAGCTCCTCGCTGCCGAACATGAAGGACGTCGTCAGCGGATGGTGCTCGTCCAGCGCCCCTGCCCGCTCGAGCGCCAGCACGCCGTCGGAGAACATCTCCGTCCACACCCGGAGCTGCCGCCGGCCGGTCAACGCCGCGAGGGTGGCGTCGGGAACGCCTCCGATGCCCATCTGCAAGGTGGCGCCGTCGGGCACGCGCGCGGCCACGAGCTCGCCGATCGACCCGCTGTCCTCCCCGGGGGCCGCCGGCTCGACGGACGGCAGCGGCTCGGAGACCTCGACCGCCAGGTCGACCTGCGCCACCGGCACCTGGGCGTCGCCGTAGGTGTAGGGCATGCGGTCGTTGACCACGGCGACGACGGTGCCGGATCGGGAGCGGCATCCGGCGATGGCCGCGGGCAGCACGTTGACCTCCAGGCCGAGGCTGAGCTGGCCGTCCCGCGGCGGCGCGCAGTGGATCACCACGATGTCGGCGGGGATCACGCGGCGCAGCAGCACCGGCACCAGCGAGAGCCGGCTGGGCACGTAGGACAGGCGCGGGTGGCGACGCATGCCGGGGCCGACGAACGTCGTCTCCGCGGTGACCCCGGGGCGGTCGGGGATCCCGGGTGGGGCGTTGAGCAGGTGGAGGGTGTACTCCTCGAGCGCCTCGTCCACGACCTTCAGCGCTGTCCAGGGCACGGACGCGTTGCCGCTCATCACCACCCGCGGCCTGCCCGGGGTCTGGGAGATCGCGGCGGTCAGCTGCTCGAGGGAGACGGTCCGCATGGGCCCATGCTCCCCCACGGCCGGGCAGCGAACGCCCGGCGCTCAGCGCACGCGGCTGCTTCCGACGTACGCCGAGGGGACGGGCAGCCCGTTGAGGAGCCGGACCACGCCGCGGCCGTCGGGGTACCACGTCAGGACGGTGACCGACGCCGGCATGATCTCTGTCTTGAACGCCGCCTCGAACGGCAGGTCCAGCACGCCCTGCACCAGCATCTTGATCGGCGTCAGGTGGGTCACCGCGACGACGGTGCGACTGGCGTGGGCGAGCAGCATCAGGTCGCGGGCCTCGCGCATGCGGTCCGCGACGCCCTGCATGGAGTCGCCGGTGCCGCCCGCCGGATGGGTGGGGTCGGAGAGCCACGTCGTGAAGTTCTGCGGGTCCTCGCGGAGCACGTCGCCGTAGGTGAGGCCCTCCCAGGTGCCGAACCCCGCCTCGATGAGCGCGTCGGCCGTCTCGTACGCCGCGCCCAGCCGCGGGGCCACGATGTCTGCGCTCTCGCGCGCGCGGCGCATCGGGGAGCTGAGCATGACCAGGTCGGACTCGTCCGCGAGCGGGGAGAGCCACTCGGCGGTGGCCTCCACCTGGCTGCGGCCGTGGTCGTTGAGGCCGGGGTCGCTGCCGGTGCGGCCGCTGAACGTGCGCGCCGCGGTGTGGTCGGTGTCCCCGTGGCGGATCAGCACGAACGTCGTCGGCCGGCCCTGCTCCCACGGGGGCGTGGGGCGGATGCTGTCGGGTGCGGCAGCGGCGCCTGCAGCGGTCGCGGGAGCGGCCGCCGGACTGGCGACGACGGCAGCCGCCTGGGCGGGCGGGTCGCTGGCCAGGGGCTCACCGCGGCTGCTGCCGTGCACGGCCCCCTCCGGCCCGTCCAGTGCCTGGTTGGCCAGCGCGTCGGCGTGGGCGTTGTGTGCCCGCGGCACCCAGACGTACCTCGTGCCGGGCGGTGCGAGCCGGTTGGCCTGCAGCGCCAGCGGCTTCATGTCGGGATGCTTGATCTTCCAGCGTCCGCTCATCTGCTCGACGACGAGCTTGGAGTCGAGGCGCACCTCGAGGTCCGCCCCCGGCGCGTGCTCGGCGTACAGCTCGAGCCCGGCGAGGAGTCCGCGGTACTCCGCCACGTTGTTGGTGGCGATCCCGATGCGCTCCGCGCGCTCGGCGATCACCTCCCCGGTGTCGGCGTCCTTGAGCACCGCGCCGTACGCCGCGTTGCCGGGGTTGCCGCGCGACCCGCCGTCCGCCTCGACCACCACCGCCCTCGGTGCCGGGCGGCTCGAGGAAGCACCAGTCACAGGCCGGACTCCGACGTGCGCACCAGGATGCGGCCGCACTCCTCACACCGGAGCACCTCGTCGGACGGCTTGGTGGCGATGGCAGCGAGCTCCTGGTTGTCGATCTGCAGGCTGCACCCGCCGCAGCGGCGCGCCCGCAGCGCAGCGGCGCCGACGCCGTTCTTCTGCTCACGCAGGCGCTCGTAGAGGGACAGCAGCGGCTCGGGGATGTCGGCGACCATGGGGGCGCGACGCGCCCGGATCTCCGCCGCCTCCTGCTTGAGCTCCTCACGCCTGCTGTCGCGGCTGCGCTCGAGCTCGACGACGCGCTCCTCCAGCTCACCCAGGCCCTGCTTGGCGGCCGCCAGCTCCTGTTGGGCCGTCTCCAGCCGCTCCATGACGTCGAGCTCGACGTCCTCGAGGTCGCTGATCCGCTTGTCCAGGGACACCAGCTCGTGCTGGAGGCGTTCGAGGTCCTTGGGGTTGCCGACCTGGCCGGAGTCGAGGCGCTGCTGGTCGCGGCCCCGCCGTCCCTTCACCTGCTCCACGTCCTGGTCGGCCTTGCGCTGCTCGCGGGTGAGGTCGTCCACCTGCAGCTGGAGGTCACCGATGCGACCCTCGAGCTCGGCGCGGGCGGCGGCCTTCTCCGCCAGCTCGGGGCCCTCGGCCGGGTTGCGGGCCTGGTGACGCAGCCCGTCGAACGTGCTGTCGAGCTCCTGCACGTCGAGCAGCTTGAGCTGTGCGAACGGGTCGGCCTTCATGCACTCCCACCTGAGAGATCGAGGTCGTGGTCGCCCTGGTCGACACGGAAGGTCCACGGATCGGTGACCAGCGTGCTCACGGCGGTGTCCACCGTATAGCCCCGCGCGGACGCCGCCTCCCGCACGTGGTCGGCGGCCACCGGCAGCCAGGTCCACTCCGCCGCCCAGTGCGCGATGTCCACGAGCGCGGGTGCGCCCTCGACCTCCAGGGACTCCCCCGCCCGGTGGTGCTTGAGGTCGGAGGTGAGGTAGACATCTGCGCCCGCGCGGCGGACGTCCTCCAGGAGGGACTCACCGCTGCCCGCTCCGACCGCCACCCGGCGTACCCATCGCTGGGGGTCACCCGCCACGCGCACTCCGTGGGCGGTCGCGGGGAACCGCGTGGCCACCAGGCGCGCGAAGTCGCGCAACGACATCGGCTCGGGGAGCTCCCCGACCCGCCCGTGGCCTCGTGTCGAGGGGAGGTCACCGGTGGCGAACCCGCCGGGGGGCGTCGCCACCTCGAACAGGTCGAACGCCGGCTCCTCGTAGGGGTGCGCTGCCCGCACCGCGGCCACGACGGACGCGCGTGCGCTGCGCGGAAGCACCGCCTCGATCCGCACCTCGGCCACGGTCTCGACCTCGCCCACCACGCCGATGGCCGGGTCGGCGCCCGCGAGGGGGCGGAACCGCCCCTCCCCCGCGGTGCTGAACGTGCACGAGTCGTAGGCGCCGATCTGGCCGGCCCCCGCCTCCGCCATGGCCCGCCGTACGTCGTCGGCGGCCGCGGCGGGGGTGAAGACGACCAGCTTGTCCAGCGCCGGACCGTCGGTCGGCGCCAGCACAGCGGCGTCGCGCAGGTCCAGGGTGGCAGCGATGGCCTCGTTGACCCCGCCGGCCGGTACGTCGGCGTTGGTGTGGGCGGTGTAGAGGGCGATGCCGTGCCGGACGAGGCGGTGCACGACCCGGCCCTTGGGGGTCGTCGCCGCCACGGAGCTGACCGGCGTCAGGAGCAGCGGGTGGTGCACCACCAGCGCCTGCACGCCCCGCTCGATCGCCTCGTCGACCACGGCGCCCACCGGGTCGACGGCGAACAGCACCCGCTCCACGCGGTCCTCGGGGTCACCGCAGACCAGACCGACCTCGTCCCAGGGTTCCGCCCAGGACGGGTCGTAGCGCTCCTCCAGGACCTCGACCAGCTCGTGCAACCGCATGCCAGGAGACTAGGCCCAGGTCGCGGCGGCTCAGCCGCGGATGGTCCCTGCTCGGGCGTGGGTGCCGCCGGTCTCGCCCTCCGGCTCCCCGCCCAGCTCCTCAGCCACCGACGTGGTGAGGCCGCCGACCATGAAGGACACCAGGATGGCGACGAGCACCGGCGTGCCCGGCGCCGGCACCCATCCGCGGCCGGCCGCTGCTCCCCTGCCGTGGAACTCGTGCGTCAGCGCGTGACCCTTGCCGCGGCCGAGCAGGTAGCGGTTGACCGGGTACGCCGCGACGAAGGCCGCGGTGAAGGCCAGCATCATCGAGAGCCAGAAGACCGGGTTGACGAGGCCGGCGTCCATCGCACCCGGGACCAGAGCCATCACGGCGTTGTCGACGATCTCCATCGTGGCGATCGAGAGGGTGTCGGCGGCGAGGACCACGCCGAGCGCCGCGACGAAGCCGACCCCCACCCTGAGCAGCGGCAGGGTCGACAGCAGGTAGCCGAAGAAGAACGCGAGGCCCACGGACAGCACGATCGTGGGCAGCTCGGCCCAGCCCGCGGCCGTGCCGATGATCAGGCCGAGCATCTCGCCGATCGCGCACCCCGTGAGGCAGTGCAGCGTGGCGCTGAGTGCCATCGCCGAGGAACCACCGTGTGACTCGTGCGACCTCATGTGACTCATGTGACTCATGGGTGAGGTGCCCGGCGTGCTGCTCGTCGCCGGGGTCGTGATGGGGGGACCCGCTCTGGTTCACCGCACCTCCTCGTGACCGGGTGGGCGCAGCAGGGATCGAACCTGCGACCACTGGTTTGTAAGACCAGTGCTCTACCGCTGAGCTATACGCCCCGGATGCCGCAGGCGAGGCTACCGTGCACGACGCTGCCCGCGACGAGCCGTTCGGCGCGAAAAAGCGCAGCCGCTGGCGTCTCGGGTCACCAGCGGCTGCGCGAATCATTGAATCACGTCGGCACCGGCAGTGGGTACCCCAAAGGGTGAAATCCGCGTGTCCTCGTGCCGCAGGTCAGGGCAGCTCGGCCAGCGCCGCTTCGTAGGCCTCGATCGGGCGACGGTCGGGGCGGGCGTTGTGCACCGCCCAGGCCACGCGTCCATCAGCGTCGACGAGGTACGACGACCGGCGCGGCGTGCCGGAGCTGTCGTCGAAGACGCCGTAGGCCCGGGCGACCTCGCCGTGCGGCCAGAAGTCGCTGAGCAGGGGGTACTCGATGCCCTCGGCGTCGCTGTAGCCCCGGAGCGCGAACATCGGGTCGCACGAGATCGCCACCAGCTCGGCGTCGTCCCGGCCCTCCTGCGGCCACCAGTCCCTCAGGTTGGACAGCTCGGAGCTGCACACGTTGCTGAACACCGCGGGGTAGAACACCAGCAGCACGTGCTTGCGGCCGCGGAAGCGCGACAGCGAGACCGACTGACCGTGCTGGTCGCGCAGCTCGAAGTCGGGCGCCTCGTCGCCGACGTCGAGCACCTCAGTCCTCGGCGCTCTCGCCGTCGGAGGCGCCGTCGCCGCCGCCTGTCGTCACCGTCGCTGTCGTCGCCCTCGCCGTCCTCCTCGAGCTCGCGCTTGAGGACCTTGCCGGTGGAGTTGCGCGGCAGCTCGTCGAGGAACTCCACCTCACGCGGCACCTTGTAGCCCGCCAGGTTGGACTTCACGTGCTGCTTGAGGTCGTCCTCGGAGACGTCCTTGCCGTCCTCGAGCACCACGAAGGCCTTGAGCCGCTGGCCGTAGTCCTCGTCGTCGACACCGATGCAGGCGGCCTCGTGCACGGACTCGTGCTCGGACAGGCAGTCCTCGACCTCCTTGGGGAAGACGTTCTCGCCGCCGGAGACGATCATCTCGTCGTCGCGGCCCTCGACGAAGAGCCGGCCGTCGTCGTCGAACCGCCCGACGTCGCCTGCGCTCATCAGGCCGTCGATCATGTCCTTGTTGCCGCCGCCGGTGTAGCCCTCGAACAGGATGCCGTTGCCCACGAAGATGCGGCCCGTCTCGCCGGGAGGCAGCGGCTTGTCGTCCTCGTCGTAGATGCGCACCTCGGTGGCGTGCGGCGGCTTGCCGGCGGTGCCGGGGGCCTCACGCAGGTCCTCCGGGGTGGCGATGGTGGCGTAGGCGACCTCGGTGGACCCGTAGGTGTTGTAGAGGTTGTCGCCGAAGGTGTCCATCCACTTCGTCGCCAGGTCGCCGGGAAGCGCGGAGCCGGAGGCGGCGACGACCTTGAGGTGGGGGAAGTCGTACTTGTCGAGGACCTCCTGGTCGAGCTTGAGGATCCGCTGCATCATCACCGGGATCACGACGACGGAGTCGACGTCGTGCTCCTTCATCGCCTCGAGGCACTCCTCGGGCTTGAACCGGCGACGCAGCACGATCTTGGACTGCAGCAGCATCGCCAGCGCCAGGTGGGCGAAGCCCCAGGTGTGGAAGAGCGGGGCGGCGATGTGGCAGGTCCAGCCGCGCCTGAGCGGCATCCGCGACAGCAGCGACACCGCGGCGTCGACGCCGGCCTCGCTGCGCGGGGCGCCCTTCGGCGTGCCGGTCGTGCCCGAGGTCAGGATGACGATCTTGCTCTCCCGCTCCGGCTTCTCGAACGACGCCTGCGGAGTCGCCCTTCTCGACCAGCGTCTCGATCGTGGGCACGTCGGCCTCGGGGTCCTTGTTCTCCTCGTCGTCCTCGACCCACGCCACGACGCGCTTGATGCTGTCGTCGACGTCGGCCACGAGCTCGGCGAACTCCTCGTCGTAGACGAGCACCTTGGGGCCCTCGCGGTCCATGACCTCCACGAGCTGCGGGCTGGAGAAGGCGGTGTTGAGGAAGAGGATGTCGCCGCCCAGCAGGCCGGTGGCGACGAGGGTGTCGATGAAGTAGCGGTGGTTGCGGGCCATCACCGCGACGCCCTGGTCGGCGTCCACGCCCATCTCGCGCAGCGAGTCGGCGAGCGCGGTGGCCCGGTCCATCACCTGCTTCCAGGTGAGCTCACCGAGCTCGTCGACGATGCCGACCCCGTCGGGGTTGCGCACGGCCAGCGAGGCGAAGCCGCCCGCCGGTCCGACGCCCCAGGTCCTGCAGCGTCTTCACCAGCTGGGCCAGCTTCCTCGGCCCGTAGGGCTTGACGATGCCGCTGCCGAGCAGCACCTTCGCCTTGGTGACCTGGTCGCCGACGACCGCTGCCGCCTGCTTGCCCTTGTGCACGAAACCCCCTGGTGAACGGTCGGATGTCAGCGTGGTGCGGATTTGGGCGCAGCGAGCCGCGTGGCCGTCCAGTCCTTGCCGGCCGTGAACGTGGTGGTGACGGCGAGGCCCGCGATCGGCGCGGCCTCGGTGATGTCGGCGGCCTCGATCTCGCCCGGTCGACCGACCTTGGGGGTGAGCAGCCAGATCACGCCGCCGTCGGCCAGGTCGGTCAGCGCGTCCACGAGCGCGTCGACGAGGTCACCGTCGCCGTCACGCCACCACAGCAGGACGCTGTCGACCACGTCCCCGTAGTCGCCGTCCACGAGGTCGCCGTCGATCGTGTCCTCGATCTGGACGCGGATGGCGTCGTCGACGTCGTCGTCCCACCCGAGCTCCTGCACCACGTTGCCCGGCACGTACCCGAGCCGGGCACCCAGGCTCTTGGTCTCGGCGCCCCCGGGGGTCGCGCTCACGTCTGGTCCTCCATCACGGCTACGGGTCAGGTCGGGGCTCAGTCCACTGCATGCGCGGCTTCCGCGCAACACTTTCCGAACCTTCCCGATCAGCGGCCGCTCAACCACCGCTGACCGCTCGACGTACTCGCGCGTACTTCGGGCGACTGTAAAGATGGACAGGTGAGCAGTGACGCGCAGACCCAGGGCACGAACTCGGGCAAGGGCACGGACAGCGGCTCGGGCACAGGCTCGGGCAAGGGCACCGAGGAGCAGCAGAAGACGGCCAAGGCCGATCGCCGGGCGGTGATCCACGAGGGCCTGCCCACCCAGCTGCCCGACATCGATCCCGACGAGACCCACGACTGGGTCGAGTCGCTCGACGCGCTGATCGACGAGCGGGGCCGCGACCGGGCGCGCTTCATCATGCTCAAGCTCCTCGAGCGGTCGCGCGAGAAGCAGGTCGGGGTGCCGGCGCTGCGCAGCACCGACTACATCAACACGATCCCCCCGGAGCGGGAGCCGTGGTTCCCCGGCGACGAGGAGGTCGAGCGCCGCATCCGCCAGTTCATCCGCTGGAACGCCGCGATCATGGTCTCCGACGCCAACCGGCCCGGCCTCGAGGTCGGCGGCCACATCGCGACGTACCAGTCGTCGGCGTCGCTCTACGAGGTCGGCTTCAACCACTTCTTCCGCGGCAAGGACCACCCGGGCGGCGGCGACCACATCTACTTCCAGGGCCACGCCTCCCCCGGCATCTACGCCCGTGCGTTCCTCGAGGGCCGGCTCACCGAGAAGCAGCTCGGCTACTTCCGGCAGGAGGTGCAGCACGGCGTCGGCGAGGGCCTCTCCTCCTACCCGCACCCGCGGCTGATGCCGGACTTCTGGGAGTTCCCGACCGTGTCGATGGGCCTCGGCGCCATCAACGCGATCTACCAGGCCCGCTTCAACCGCTACCTGCACAACCGCGGCATCAAGGACACCAGCCAGCAGAACGTCTGGGCCTTCCTCGGGGACGGCGAGATGGCCGAGCCCGAGTCGCTGGGAGCGATCGGCGTCGCTGCCCGCGAGGAGCTGGACAACCTCACCTTCGTCATCAACTGCAACCTGCAGCAGCTCGACGGGCCGGTGCGCGGCAACGGCAAGATCATCCAGGAGCTCGAGGCCTACTTCCGGGGCGCCGGCTGGAACGTCATCAAGGTCGTCTGGGGCCGTGAGTGGGACCGGCTGCTCGCCGGCGACGTGGACGGCGTGCTGGTCAACCAGATGAACACCACCCCGGACGGCCAGTTCCAGACCTACTCGGTGGAGTCCGGCTCCTACATCCGCGAGAACTTCTTCGGCGGCGACGCCCGGCTGCGCAAGATGGTCGAGCACATGTCCGACGACCAGATCCGCAAGCTCCCCCGCGGCGGTCACGACTACCGCAAGGTCTACGCCGCCTTCGACGCCGCGGCCAAGCACGCGGGCCAGCCGACGGTGATCCTGGCCAAGACCGTCAAGGGCTGGACGATCCCGTCCCTGGAGGGCAAGAACGCCACCCACCAGATGAAGAAGCTGACCCTCGACAACATCAAGATCTACCGCGACGCCATGCGGCTCCCGATCTCCGACCGTGACATCGACGAGCACTACGAGAAGAACGGCGTGGCCCCCTTCTTCCACCCCGGTGAGGGCTCGCCCGAGATCGAGTACATGAGGGAGCGCCGCAAGACCCTCGGCGGCAGCCTGCCCGAGCGCCGCGTCAAGGCGAAGATGCTGACGCTGCCGGGCGACGACCTCTACAAGGAGCTCAAGCAGGGTTCGACCAAGCAGCCGGTCGCCACCACGATGGCGCTGGTGCGGCTGATCCGCGACCTCGTCAAGGACAAGGAGATCGGCGCCCGCGTGGTGCCCATCGCTCCCGACGAGTACCGCACCTTCGGCATGGACTCGATGTTCGCGAAGGAGAAGATCTACCAGCCGGCCGGTCAGCGCTACGAGTCCGTCGACCGCAAGCTGCTCATGGCCTACAAGGAGTCGGCGCAGGGCCAGCTGCTGCACGAGGGCATCTCCGAGGCCGGCTGCATGGCCTCCGCCACGGCCGCTGGGTCGACGTACGCCACGCACGGCGAGTTCATGATCCCGGTCTACATCTTCTACTCGATGTTCGGCTTCCAGCGCACGGGCGACGCCATGTGGGCGATGGCCGACCAGCTCGGGCGTGGGTTCCTCATCGGTGCCACCGCGGGTCGCACGACGCTCACCGGCGAGGGACTGCAGCACGCGGACGGCCACTCGCCGCTGCTCGCGGTCTCCAACCCCGCCGTGGTGCACTACGACCCCGCCTTCTCCTACGAGGTGGCGCACATCGTCCAGAACGGCCTGCAGCGGATGTACGGCAGCACCGAGGAGCACCCGCACGGCGAGGACGTGATCTTCTACCTCACCGTCTACAACGAGCCCTACCTGCAGCCGAAGGAGCCGGAGGGTCTCGACGTCGACGGCCTGCTCAAGGGCCTCTACAAGGTGGCCGACCCCGAGGGTGGCGACGGCCCGCAGGTCCAGCTGCTCGCCTCCGGGGTCGCGTTCCCGTGGATCACCCGGGCCGCGGAGCTGCTGCGCGAGGACTGGGGCGTGCGCGCCTCCACCTGGTCGGTGACCTCGTGGAACGAGCTCGCGCGGGAGGCCATCGGCGTGGAGGAGCAGAGCTTCCTCAACCCCTCCGACGAGCCGCAGACGCCGTACGTCACGCAGAAGCTGGCCGACGCCGAGGGACCTGTGGTCGCGGTCACCGACTACATGAGCGCGGTGCCCAACCAGATCGCCAAGTGGGTGCCGAGCGACTACCACGTGCTCGGCACGGACGGCTTCGGCTTCGCCGACACCCGGCCGGCGGCCCGCCGCTACTTCCACGTGGACGCGGAGTCGGTGGTCGTCGCGGCGCTGCACGGGCTGGCGCAGGCCGGCGAGCTCGAGCCCGAGCTGGTGCAGAAGGCCTTCGACAAGTACCGCATCGACGACCCGACCGCGGTCTCCGGAGTCAAGCAGGAGGGCGCCGACGCCTGAGCGTCTACCGGTCTGTCGCCGGTTGACCCTCAGCCCACGCGCGGCGCCCGCCCGCCGTGGCGTCTGATCAGACGGAGAGCGCCTCGTTGCGATTCAGCGAGGCGCTCTCGGTCTGATCAGACGCGCGGGATGGCGCGGCCGGGAGTGTGGCTGGGGGTGGTCAGGCGATGGTGACGACGCGGGTGTCGGGGATCGGACGCCCGGCGGGTGCGCCGTTCTTGAGCAGTGCGCGCCAGCGGCCGCGGTGATGGGTGGCCGGCTTCGTCCCGACGATGAAGTCGTGCAGCAGGTCGACGGTCTCCTGCGGAGCGTCCTTGTGCGGGAAGTGCCCCACGTCGGGCAGCACGTGGACGCGCGCGGACGGTGCCGTCTGCCGGATGTGCTGGGCGTGCTTGGCGGGGATGACCCGGTCGTCCTGGCCCCAGATGACGCACATGGGCATCTCCTGGGCGAGGTAGGCGCGGTCGACCATGGTGATGATCTGGCCACGCAGGTCGATGCACGCGCGGACGACGTGCGTGAGCGCCCGCCGCTCGCGCGGGTCCTTCATGTGGTCGATGATGTCGGCGACCTCTCCGAGGTCGCGCAGCGCGGCGTGGTCGAGCCCGTTCAGCCGGCGCATCGTGGCGCCGATCAGGTGCCGCAGTCCCGGCAGCGTGATCACGCCCATGGCCCGATGGAAGCCCGGCAGCGACACCGCGCGGATGAACGGCGTGACCTCGCTCCCCAGGCCGCCTGGGGCGAGGAGGGCGAGCCGCTCGGTGCGCTCGGGGAACTGGTAGGCGAACTGCATCGCCACCCCGCCGCCGAGGCTGTGACCCACCACGGTGACCCGGTCGATACCCAGGACCGTGAGCAGGTCACGCATCCCGTTGGCATAGCCGGCCACGCTGTAGTCGGCACGCGGCTTGTCGCTGAGCCCGTGCCCGAGAAGGTCGGGCGCGATGACCCTGTGACGCTCGGCGAGGCGGTCGATGATCGACAGCCACGTGGTGTGGTCGCACGCCATGCCGTGCAGCAGCAGCACCGGCGGCCCCTCGCCCTTCATCACGAAGGCGCGTCGGTGACCGTGGATGGTCAGGTACTGCACGTCGGTCGTGTCGGTCATGCCCCCGCCTTCCGTCGCTCCCACCCCATCCTTGCCACATCCGGCCGAGCCCGACACCCGGTAGAACATGTTTCACGTCACAGGTGTCCCCTCCACACGCCGGGATGCCGCCCGTCCACCGACGGTGCAGAGTGGGCTCGTGCTGGCGATCGTCGCACCCGGGCAGGGCGCACAGACCCCGGGGTTCCTCGCGCCGTGGCTGGAGCATCAGGCGTACGCCGCCCGGCTGGCTGCCGCCTCCGCGCACCTCGGTGTGCCGCTCGACCGGCTGGGCGCCGACCCTGACGGCGAGCTCCGCGACACCGCCGTCGTCCAGCCGCTCCTGGTGGCCTCCGGCCTCGCCGCCGCCCATGTCCTGGGCGACGAGGTGCACGTCGGTGCGGTCGCCGGGCACAGCGTGGGTGAGCTGACCGCCGCCGCGCTGGCGGGCGTGCTGGCGGACGACGACGCCCTCACCCTCGCTGCTGTGCGGGGGCGCGCGATGGCGGAGGCCTCGGCACTGAGCCCGACCGGGATGGCCGCCGTGGTCGGGGGCGACGCGGAGCAGGTCCGGAGGACCCTGGCGGCCCACGGCCTCGCGGTGGCCACCGTCAACGGGCCCGCCCAGGTCGTCGCTGCCGGCACCCTCGAGCAGCTCGACCGCCTCGTGGCGCAGCCGCCGGACCGGGCGCGGGTGGTCCTCCTGCCCGTGGCCGGCGCCTTCCATACCGCCCACATGCAGCCTGCCCTGGCCGGTGTGCGCAGTGGCGGCGGACAGCCTGCACGTGCACGACCCGACTGCGACCCTCGTCACGAACCGGGACGGGGCGTTGCTGACCTCGGGCGCGGCCGTGCTCCACCACCTGGTGGAGCAGGTCGTCCGTCCGGTCCGCTGGGACCTCTGCCTGGAGGGGCTCGCCGCTCTCGGCACCACCGGGATCCTCGAGCTCCCGCCGGCGGGGACGCTGACCTCCTTGGCCAGGCGCTCGCTGCCCGGGGTCGCCACCTGCGCACTCACGGGTCCGGACGTGCTCGACGAGGCAAGGGCGTTCGCGGCGAGCCATCGCGCCCTGTGACCGGCCTTCGGCTCCGGCCCGGCGGGGTGCGACGATGCGTGCACCTGCACCAGCAGCTCGCCCGAGAGGAGGCCCCGATGACCAACGCCGAGGATGTCCGGTCCGGCTTCGTCGCGATCGTGACGGAGATCAGCGACCTGCCCGCCGAGGAGGTGCAGCCCGACAAGGCGCTCCGTGCCGACCTGGGCGTCGACTCGCTGTCGCTGGTGGAGATCGTGGTCGCCACGGAGGAGCAGTTCGGCGTGCGCATCCCGGACGAGGACGCCAAGCAGCTCCTCACCGTCGGTGACTACGTGGAGTACGTCGAGCGGACCCTGTCCGCCTGAGGCTCCTTCCCCGAGAGCCCCAGCCGGCAGGGTCCTGCCCTCACACCACCTGGTGCAGCCAGCGCACCGGCGCGCCGTCGCCGGCGTGCCGGAAGGTCTCGAGCTCGTCGTCCCACGGTTTGCCGAGCAACGTGTCGACCTCGACCTCGAGCGTGGTCTCCCCCATGGCTGCACGGACAACAGCCGCCTTCAGCCGGTCCTCCGGGATCATGAGGTCCCCGTGCGTGCCGGTCACGGCGTGGAACACCCCGAGGGTGGGGGTGAAGGAGTAGCGCGCGCCCTCCAGGCCCACGACCGGGTCCTCGGTGACCTCGAAGCGCAGCTGCTTCCAGCCGCGCAGGGCCGAGACGATCGCGGCGGCGTGGCCGGCCTCCCCCGACCAGGAGTACTCGGCCCGGTAGGTGCCGGCCTGCGCCGGCTGTGGGGTCCACTCCAGGGTGACGGCATGATCGAGGACGCCGCCGAGTGCCCACTCGATGTGCGGGCACAACGCAGACGGCGCCGAGTGGACGTAGAGCACGCCCCTGGTCGCATGACGAGAACTCACCGGTGGCCTCCCTTGTGATCGGCGTCGAGGTACGCCTTCCCCAGCGATCTCGTCGGTCACAAGCAGCCACGGCTCCGGAGTCCCTCCGGAGCGGGTGATGCGTCGATATGCAGTTGTCTGACGCCCATGGTACTCACATGAGCCCCAACAGCCACCCTTTTCACACAAATGGCCCGATCGGGCCACTGCAGCGCCTCAGGTGACCCTCACCAGGCGACCGAGCACGTCCTCGGCCAGCACCATCCCGCCCAGGTGGCTCTCCCCCGGCATCGTGAACAGCCGGGCGTCGGGAAGCCGCTGCACGCAGTGCTCGCCGTGACGCCAGGGCACGATGTGATCACCGTCGCCGTGCCACCACAGCACCGGCACCTGGACGTCGGCGAGGCGGAAGCCCCAGTCGCGGGTGAACATCAGCAGGTCGGCCAGGGGTGCGCTGATCTGCTTGCGGCTGCCGTTGAGGAGGTCGTCGAGGAACATCGCGCGGAACTCCGGCCGCGCCAGCACCTTCTTGTCCCCCGCCGGCTGGAGGATGCGGTAGGCGTCGATGGCCGTGCCGCCGAAGGGCCGCACCAGCCGGATGGCGTTGGTCAGCGCGAAGCTCAGCGGCACCCGGCCCAGCGCGAGCAGGGGCGCGAACGGCAGCGCCACGCTCACCAGGCCTCCGCCCACCGCGTCGTCCCCGACCGTCGGCGCCACACCGCCCAGCACTCCCACGCTGTGGACACGGTCGGGCATCGCGGCGGCGGCCGCCAGCGCGTAGGGCCCGCCCCCGGACAGCCCGATCGTGTGGAAGTCGCCGATGCCCAAGGTGTCCGCCAGCACCTCGAGGTCCTCGGTCCACCCCAGGACGTTGTCGTAGACGTGCGCGGTGGACCACCCGATCCCCGGCCGGTCGACGCCGATGATCCGCAGGTCGTGGTCCTCGGCGTACGTCCTGGCCTCGACCGGGATCTGCCGGCGCGCGCCCGGTGTGCCGTGCAGCCAGAAGACCGCACGTCCGTGAGGGGTGCCGAACGTGGCGAAGCCGAGCCGCCGGCCGTCGCCCACGGCGATGCTGCCCTCGAGCTGCGGACGTTCGACCTCGACCTTGTCCCTGGGCATGGGGCCAGTGTTGCCTACCAGGCGATTTGCACCCGTGAGGCGCCTCACGTGGGGCAGGCTTGCACCCAGGTCCCACCCACGCACCTGAAGGATCGGTGAGAGCGATGACCGTGGCCAGCGACGAGGAGCTCCAGGACGAGACGCGGCTGAAGCGGGTGATGGGCCCGAGGCTGCTGCTGCTCTTCGTGGTCGGCGACGTGCTCGGCGCGGGCGTGTACGCCGTGACGGGTGACGTGGCAGGGCAGGTCGGCGGCATCGCGTGGGCACCGTTCGTGCTTGCCTTCGCGGTCGCGGCGCTGACCGCCTTCGCCTACATGGAGCTGGTCACCCGCTACCCCCGGGCGGCCGGAGCCGCGCTCTACACGCACAAGGCCTTCGGCCTCCACTTCGTGACGTTCCTCGTGGCCTACACCGTGGTCTGCTCGGGCATCACGAGCGCGTCGACGTCGGCCAACCTGGTCTCGGCCAACCTCCTGGCGGGACTGGACGCGCTCCTCCCGGGCAGCCTGCCGACCGACGGGGCCCCGGCTCTGGCGATCGCCATCGGGTTCATGCTGCTGCTCGCACTGATCAACCTCCGCGGGGTCGGCGAGAGCGTGAAGTTCAACGTCGTGCTGACGCTGGTCGAGATGACGGCCCTGGCGGTGGTGATCGCGATCGGCCTCTACGCCGCGGGCTCCGGGGACGGCGACGTCAGCCGGGTCCTCGACGTCCAGACCGAGGGCGGCACGTCGTTGTTCACGGCGCTCGCGATCGGCACCGCGGTCTCCTTCTTCGCGATGGTCGGCTTCGAGGACTCGGTCAACATGGTCGAGGAGACCCGTGAGCCGGAGCGCATCTTCCCTCGCGTGATGTTCATGGGTCTCGGAATCGCTGCGGCCCTCTACGTGCTGGTGGCCGCCACCGTGGTCATCGTGCTGTCCCCCGAGGCGATCGCGACGGCCTCGGAGACCGATGAAGGGGTGCTGCTGGCCGCGGTCCAGGAGGGCATGCCCGACTTCCCGGTCTCGAAGGTCTTCCCGTTCCTCACGGTCTTCGCCGTTGCGAACACCGCGCTGATCAACATGCTGATGGCCAGTCGGCTCATCTACGGGATGGCGCGGCAGGGAGTCCTGCCGACAGGTCTCGGCAAGGTCCTGTCGACCCGGCGGTCACCGTGGGCTGCGGTCGCGTTCACCACCGTTCTCGCCCTGGGGCTCATCGTCGCGGTGACCTACATGGCCGAGAGCACCGTGGACGCCCTCGCCGGCACGACGGGCCTCCTGCTCCTCGTGGTCTTCGCGGTCGTGAACATCTCGCTCCTCGTCCTTCGGCGCAGGCCCGAGGAGCGGGAGGGCAGCTTCCGTGCGCCGACATGGACGCCGTACGTGGCTGCCGTCGCGTGCCTCTTCCTCGCGGGCCCGTGGGCACGCACGTCGGAGGACTGGGTGCAGTACCGGATCGCGGGTGCGCTGCTCGCGATCGGGGTCGTCCTGTGGGTGGTGACCCGCTGGGGGCTTCGTCAGACAGCCGGTGACGCGGACTGGGACGAGATGGAGCGCGACACCTGAGCGCTCGAACCGCCCACTGACACCAGGGATGCGGCCTACAGTTGCGAGCGGGAGGCCTCAGCATGGATCTGGAGCAGGTGTATCGCGACATCGTCGCGACCTCACCTGACCCCATCTGGCTCGTCGACCTCGATGCCCGCACGGTCTTCGCGAACCAGCCGATGGCCACTCTGTACGGCGTCTCGCCCCTCGCGATGCACGACGTCACGGTCTACGACACCCTCTCGACGCAGGAGGCAGCGCGCTTCCGCGACCACCTCACCGACGTGGCTGAGGGAGGCCGGACCTCCGACGGGGAGGTCGAGGTGCTCTTCCACCCCCACGACGGCGACGCGGTGCAGATGCTCTCCCGGGAGAGCGTCTTCCGCGCGGCCGACGACACGGTCCTCGGGCTCCTGCTGCGGCTGACGCCGTACCAGGAGCGGAGCAGCGTCACCGAGGCGCTGGAGGAGTCCCGGGCGAAGCTGGTGGAGGCGCAGCGCATCGCGCGCATGGGCGGATGGACCTGGGACGTCGACGCCGACCTCATCGAGGCGTCCGAGGAGTACATCCACACCTTCGGCTTCGAGCCCGACTTCTTCCCGGTCGACCTGGCGACGTACTCCACGATCATCCATCCCGACGACCGGGAGGAGGTGGGCGTCCAGACCGAGCGGATGCTGCAGACGGGTGAGCCGTTCGAGATGACCCTGCGGATCGGCGGCGACGAGCGGGGCTGGACGTGGGCGCTGGCGCGCGGCGTCGGCAAGCACGACCCGGACGGCCGCGTCGTCCGGGTCGAGGGCACCCTGCAGGACGTCACCCAGGCCACCGAGACCGAGCTCGCCCTGCGCGACCAGGTGGCCCAGAACGGGATCCTCAAGGCGGTCGCGTCGGCGGCCAACGAGGCGTCGACCCTGGACGAGCTGCTCGTCCAGAGCAAGCACCTGGTGCTGCTGCACGACGACTGGGAGCGCGCACGGGGCTTCCGATGCGTCGACGGCGAGCTGGAGCCGATCTACGTCGAGGAGGCCGACCGCCGGGCCGACCTGGCCGCGCCGGGGGTGCTGGAGTCAGACCTCGTGCTCGCCCGGCGCGTGGTCGAGCAGGGCGACCTCGTGTGGGACGACGCGCGCCTCACGATCGCGTTCCCCGTGCACGTGCGGGAGCGCCTGGTCGCCGTGCTGGCGATCACCTCCGCACCGCCGCTGTACCGGCACGCGATGATCGAGGACTTCGTGCGCCAGGTCTCCGCGCAGATGAGCCAGGTGGCGCTCCGCGAGGAGGTCGCCCGGCAGATGGAGGAGGCGCGGGACGCCGCGATGGCGGCCTCCCAGCAGAAGTCCGACTTCCTCGCGATGGTGAGCCACGAGATCCGCACGCCCCTCAACGGCGTCATCGGTCTCAACGAGCTGCTGCTGCGCTCGGACCTCGACGAGGAGCAGCGCAAGCTCGCCACCGGCGCCGGCCTCTCCGGTCGCCTGCTGCTCAGCCTCATCAACGACATCCTCGACTTCTCCAAGATCGAGGCCGGGCAGCTGGCGCTGGAGCGCCTCGACTTCCAGGTGCGCGAGATGTTCGAGCAGCTGATCGGCGCGCACGGCGAGGCGGCCGACCAGAAGGGCGTCACGCTCGAGGTGCAGTACGGCGACGACCTCCCGGACGTGCTGTCCGGCGACCCCACCCGCCTGGCCCAGGTGGTCAACAACCTCGTCTCCAACGCCGTGAAGTTCACCGACGCCGGCTCGGTCGTGGTGCGGGTCCACGCGTCCCGGGACAGCGGCGACACAGGTGAGGACAGCGGCGAGTGGCTGCTGCGGTGCGAGGTCGAGGACACCGGGGTCGGGGTCGAGCCCGGCCTCGACGAGCTCTTCGAGCCCTTCCAGCAGGCCGACACCTCGACCTCCCGACGCTTCGGGGGCACCGGCCTCGGCCTGGCCATCTCGCGCGAGCTGGTCACGCTGGCCGGTGGGGAGATCGGCTACGACTCGGTGCCGGGACAGGGGTCGACCTTCTGGTTCACCATGCGGATGGCCGACGCCACTGGCGCCACCTCCTCCGACGCCCAGCCGGCCACGACGTGGCAGGCGCACGGTCCGTCGCGCCGCGTGCTCCTCGTCGAGGACAACCCGGTGAACCGCATGGTGGCCGCAGGCATCCTGCAGGCCCTGGGGCACGATGCGGACACCGCCGAGGACGGCATCGTGGCCCTGGGGCTGCTGCAGGAGCACCGCTACGACGCGGTGCTGCTCGACGTGCAGATGCCGCGCATGGACGGCTACGCCACCGCACGCGCCATCCGGGAGGGCGAACGGCACTCCGGCACGCCGCGGCTGCCGATCATCGCGCTCACCGCCGCCGCCGTCGACGGCGAGCGGGAGCGCTGCCTGCAGGCGGGCATGGACGACTTCCTCACCAAGCCCGTCGACCCGGACGCGCTGTCCGCGACGCTGCACCGATGGCTCCACGCGGCCGAACCGGCCCACCTCGACGGACACCAACCACCTCCCGCACCGACGACGGAGCGACCCATGGCCCCTGACCTCGAGCCCCACCTGGACCTCGGGCGCATCCGCATGCTGCGCGACCTGGTGCCCAGCAGCACGGCGTACCTGGACCGAGCCATCGACAACTTCCTGCGCAACAGCCCGGTGACCGAGGAGACGCTGCGGGGTGCGGTCGCCGAGCAGGACGCCGACGCCTTGCGTTTCCATGCCCACAGCCTCAAGGGGAGCGCCTCGAACCTCGGGCTCACCCGCGTCGCCGAGGCGGCCGAGCTGCTGCAGGTCATCGGGGACGGCGGGGAGGTGGAGCGTGCGGGCGCCGTGCTCGCCGAGCTCGCGGAGCTGCTGGACGCCGGGCGAGCCGCTCTGCTCGCGCAGCGTGAGTCGGGGTACGCCGACCCGGCGCCGAGCGACCTCGACGAGCTGGACGAGTGGCGGGGTCGACGGCCGTCGGCGGACGACCGCCCGGACGGGGGTCAGTCGAGGGTCAGGTAGCGCCCTCGCCGGTGGAGCAGCGGACGGCTCGACTCCCCCACCTCCAGGTGGTCGACCGTGCCCTCCAGCACCAGCGACCAGCCCACGGGCCGCGGCTCCTCCCCCTCCAGGCGCACGCCGGCCCACGCCGAGGCGTCGTCGAGCACCGGCCCCCACTCGGTGTCGGTCCACCGCCCGCCACGGAACGGCCCACCAGGGGACGGGAGCTGGCCGGCGAAGGTCTCCGCCAGCTCACGGTGCGGCCACTCGAGCAGCTGGACCACCAGGCGCCCGGTCCGCGTGACGGCCTCGACCAGCTCCGACTCCGGGTCGACCAGGCCCAGCACGCGGGGCGGGTCCCCGTTGGCCACGACGTACGACGTGACCGTGAGCCCGGCGCGGTCCGCGCCGAGTCCGGTCGTCCACAGCGAGACGGTGCCGCCGAGGCGGCCGCGGAACCGACGCACCGGGTCGTCCTCGGGGTCGGCGAAGGGGTGCTCGGTGTGGATGGTCACCGCTGCCGGCCCCCCGCCGCGGAGGGCTCGGTCCGGTTGTCGCGCGGCATGGCGCCACCCTAGGGCCGGCCGCGCCCAGATGGGGTCCGGTGCGTGCCCTCAGGCGCCGACGGCGTGGTAGCCGCCGTCGACGTGCACGACCTCACCCGTGGTCGCGGGGAAGAGATCCGAGAGCAGCGCCGCCACCGCGCGTGCGGTGGGCTCGGCGTCCTTGGGGTTCCAGCCCAGCGGCGCCCGGTCGTGCCACATCGCCTCGAGGTCACCGAAGCCGGGGATCGCCTTGGCTGCCAAGGTGTTGAGCGGCCCGGCAGCGACCAGGTTGACCCGCACGCCGTCCCGGCCGAGGTCGCGGGCGAGGTAGCGCGACGTGGACTCCAGCGCCGCCTTGGCCACACCCATCCAGTCGTACGAGGGCCACGCCACGGTGGCGTCGAAGGTCAGGCCGACCACGCCGGCGCCCGGCGTGAGCATCGGGCGGCAGGCACGCGCCAGCGACGCCAGCGAGTACGCCGAGACCTGCAGGGCCTGCGCCACGTCGGGCCACGGGCCCTCGAGGAAGTCGCCGCCCAGCACCGTCTCCGGGTTGCCGTAGGCGATGGAGTGCACGACGCCGTCGAGGTGGTCGACGTGCTCGCCCAGCACCTCGGGCAGGCGCGCCAGGTGCTCCGGGTCGGTGACGTCGAGCTCGATGAGTGCCGGCTCCGTGGGCAGGCGCTTGACGACCCGGCGCGTGATGCCCATCGCCCGCCCGAAGTTGGAGACCACGACGGTGGCTCCCTGCTCCTGGGCGACGCGGGCCACGGAGTAGCCGATGGAGGTGTCGAGGGTGACGCCTGCCACCAGGATCTGCTTCCCGTCGAGGATGCCCATGTGCGCCCTGCCTTCCTGCTCGGTCTCTGTTCGGTCGTCGTGGTCGGTCGTCGCGGGGAGGGTCAGTGACCCATGCCGAGACCACCGTCCACCGGGATCACCGCGCCTGTCACGTAGCCGGCCTCGGGCGAGGCGAGCCACCTGACAGCGGCGGCCACCTCCTCCGGCTCTGCGAACCTCTGCAGCGGGATCGCTGCCTGGTACTGGGTCTTCTGCTGCTCGTCGAGCCCCTCGGTCATGTCGGTGAGCACGTAGCCGGGAGCCACGACGTTCGCGGTGATCGACCGGCTGCCCAGCTCCCGTGCCATGGAGCGTGCCATGCCGATGAGTCCGGCCTTGCTCGCGGCGTAGTTGACCTGGCCGGGCGAGCCGAGCATCGCGACCACGGAGGAGATGAGGACGATGCGTCCGCGGCGCATCCGGAGCATCCCGCGGGCCGCGCGCTTCGCGACCCGGAAGGATCCGGTGAGGTTGGTCTCGACGACCCGCGACCAGTCGTCCTCGCTCATCCGCAGCAGCAGCGTGTCGCTGGTGATGCCGGCGTTGGCCACCAGCACCTCCACCGGGCCGTGCTTCTCCTCGACCTCGGCGAAGGCGGCTTCGACGGCGGCGGGGTCGGTGACGTCGCACTGCACTCCCAGCACGCCCTCGGGGGGCTCGCCGGTCCGGTAGGTGACGGCCACGCTGTCGCCCTGCTTCGCGAATGCCTCGGCGACGGCTCGGCCGATACCCCGGTTGCCTCCGGTCACCAGCACGGATCGTCCAGTCATGACAGCCTCGCGATCAGGTCGCCCTCGCGCACGGTGTCGCCCGGGCTCACCATGATCGCGGTGACGCGACCGGGGCGCTCCGGAGCGACGGGGATCTCCATCTTCATCGAGTCCAGCACCACGAGCGGGTCGGTGGTGCCGAGGTCGTCGCCGACGGCGGCGACCACCGACACGACACTGCCGGGCAGCTCGGCACGCACCTCCTGCTCGCCGGTCACAGCGGGATGTTCCCGTGCCGGACGCGTGTCACGGTGGCCTTGGCGGAGTGTGCCTCGGCGATCGCCCCGGCCAGCGCGGACCGGGTGTGCTGCGGTGTCACGACCGAGTCCACGACCCCGAGCTCGATCGCCTTGTCGACGCCGCCGGCGAGGCGCTCGTGCTCGTCTGCGAGCTCGAGCTCCACCTGCTCCCGCAGGTCCGACGGCACCTCGGCGAGCTTGCGCCGGTGCAGGACGCGGACGGCGGCCACCGAACCCATCACCGCCACCTCGGCGTCCGGCCACGCGAAGACGGCGTCGGCGCCGAGCGAGCGGGAGTTCATCGCGATCAATGCGCCGCCGTAGCCCTTGCGGGTCACCAGTGTCACCCTCGGCACGGTCGCCTCGGCGAAGGCGTGCAGCAGCTTGGCGCCACGTCGTACGACGCCGTCCCACTCCTGCCCGACACCGGGGAGGTAGCCGGGCACGTCCACCAGCACGACCAGCGGGATGCCGAAGGCGTCGCACATGCGCACGAACCTGGCGGCCTTCTCCGCGGACGCCGCGTCCAGGCAGCCGCCGAGGCGGAGCGGGTTGTTGGCCACCACGCCCACTGTGCCACCGCCGAAGCGGCCGAGGGTGGTGATCACGTTGGGGGCCCACCGCGGGTGGAGCTCGACGTCGGTCGCCTCGTCCAGGATCCCGTCGACGAGCGGGCGCACGTCGTAGGCCAGGCGGGCGGAGTCGGGCAGGAGCCTTGCGAGGTCACGGTCGGGCGCAGCCTGCGGGTCGACCGTGCCCGGCTGACCGAGCAGCGCGACCAGCTGCCGGGTGCGGGCCACCGCCTCGGCGTCGGTCTCGGTGACCACGTGCACCACTCCCGACCTGCGGCCGTGGGGCTCGGGGCCGCCGAGGCGCAGCATGTCGACGTCCTCGCCGGTCACCGAGCGCACCACGTCGGGCCCGGTGACGAAGATGCGGCCCTGGGGTCCGAGCACCACCACGTCGGTGAGCGCAGGGCCGTACGCCGCTCCCCCGGCGGCAGGACCCAGCACCAGCGACACCTGCGGGATGCGGCCGGAGGCCCGGGTCATCGCGGCGAAGATCCGGCCGACACCGTCCAGCGAGGCGACGCCCTCGGCGAGGCGCGCGCCCCCCGAGTGCCAGATGCCCACGACGGGCGCCGAGTCGGCCAGCGCCCGCTCGTAGGCGGCCACCACGACCTCGCAGCCCTCGCGGCCCATCGCGCCGCCCATCACCCGGGGGTCGGCGCAGAACGCGACCGTGGGGCCACCGTCGACGAGGCCGGCTGCGGCGCGCATGCCGCTGGCCGGGTCGCCGGGCAGGAGCTCCACGGTGCCGGGGTCGAAGAGCGCTGCGAAGCGCACCTCCGGGTCGCGCGGGTCACCCTCGGCGGGCGCCGAGGTGGCGGCGGCCACGGGAGCGGACGGTGTGGGCGGACTGAGCAGGGTCATGGGGTCCTCCTGGACTCGGGAGTGCGGGTCGGGCGGGTCTCAGACGGCGCGGTAGGCGACCGTCACGTTGTGCCCGCCGAACCCGAACGAGTTGTTCAGCGCGGCGATGCGGCCCTCGGGGAGCGAACGGACGCTGGTGGCGATGTCGAGCCCGACGTCCTCGGGGTCGTCGAGGTTGATGGTCGGCGGGACGGCGCGCTCGTGGAGAGCCATCACGGTCGCGATGGACTCCAGCGCGCCGGCGGCACCGAGCAGGTGGCCGGTCATCGACTTGGTCGAGGTGACCACCACGCCCTCCAGCGCCTCGCCCAGCGCAGTGCGCATGGCGAGGGCCTCGGCGACGTCACCCTGGGGGGTCGAGGTCGCGTGGGCGTTGAGGTGCCGGACGTCGGCCGGGGTGAGGCCGCCGTCGCTCAGCGCCATCGCCATCGCCCGTCCGGCACCTGCGCCGGTGGGGTCGGGCTGGGCGATGTCGTGCGAGTCGGCGGTGATGCCGGCTCCCGCGACCTCCGCGTACACCCGGGCGCCTCGGCGCTCCGCGTGCTCGGCGGACTCCAGCACCAGGACGGCGGCACCCTCGCCGAGCACGAACCCGTCGCGACCGCGGTCCCAGGGACGAGAGGCCCGCTCGGGGTCGTCGTTGCGCCGCGACAACGCCATCATCTGCCCGAAGGCAGCCATCGGCAGGGGGTGGATGGCCGCCTCGGTGCCACCGGCCAGCACGACGTCGGCGCGACCGGCACGGATCATGTCCAGCGCCAGGGCGATCGACTCGTTGCCGGAGGCACACGCCGAGACCGGGGTGTGGACGCCTGCCCGTGCTCCGACGGCCAGGCCCACCTGGGCGGCCGGGGAGTTCGGCATCAGCATCGGGATCGCGACGGGTGAGACCCGTCGTGGCCCCTTCGCCAGCAGCGCGTCGTAGTTGGACAGCAGCGTCTGGACCCCACCGATGCCCGAGGCGACAGCGACGCCGATGCGCTCCGGTGCCGGCCTGTCGGTCCGCTCGGGGTCCTGGCCGTCGTCGGCCAGCCCTGAGTCGGCCCATGCCTCGAGCGCCGCGACCATGGCCAGCTGGCCCGACCGGTCCATGCGCCGGGCCTTGACCCGGTCCAGGACGTCGGTCGGGTCGACGGCGACCTCGGCAGCGATCTGTGCGGGCAGCTGCTCCGCCCACTCCTGGGTCAGCCTGCCGACACCGGACTTGCCGGCGAGCAGCGCGCTCCAGGTGCTGCCGACGTCCCCGCCCACCGGCGTGGTGGCGCCGAGGCCTGTGACGACGACTCGAGTACGCATGATCAGGCGGCCTGCGCGCGCTCGATGTAGGTGACGGCGTCGCCGACGGTGCGGAGGTTCTTGATCTCCTCGTCGGGGATGCGCACCTCGAACCGCTCCTCGGCGGCCACGGCGATCTCGACCATGGACAGCGAGTCCACGTCGAGGTCGTCGGTGAACGACTTCTCGAGCTGTACGTCGGCGGTGGGGATGCCGGCGACCTCGTTGACGATGTCGGCCAGCTGCTCACGGATCTGTTCCGGGGCGATCGCAGTCATGCGGATGTTTCCTTTCGGTGAGGGTGGTGCTTCCTTGATGGGATCTGTGGGGTGGAGATCAGCACCGGCGAGCCGGGGTGCGTCTCGATCGACCGGCCCGCCGGGCGTCAGGGGACCTTGACGACCTGGGCGGCATAGGCCAGTCCGGCGCCGAAGGCGATGAGCAGTGCGAGGTCGCCACTGCTCGCCTCGCCGTCGGCCGCCAGCCGGTCGAGGGCGAGGGGGATCGAGGCGGCAGAGGTGTTCCCCTGCTCGGCGATGTCGTGCGCGACCCGCACGTGAGGGGGCAGCCGCAGCGAGCGCGCCATCGCCTCGGTGATGCGGCGGTTGGCCTGGTGGGGCACGAAGAGGTCGAGGTCGTCGACGGTGACCCCGCTCCGGTCGAGCGCCTCCCGGGCGACCTTCGCCATCTCGAACGAGGCCCACCGGAAGACTGCCTGACCTTGCATCGTCAGGTAGGGCACCTGCGGCGTCTCGGCTGCGAGGGCCTCGGGCCAGTCGAGCCGCTGCTTGATCATGTCCGCGTGGGCGCCGTCCGAGCCCCAGACCACCGGGCCGATGCCGGGTGTGTCCGAGGGGCCGACGACCACCGCTCCGGCCCCGTCGGCGAACAGGAACGCCGTCCCGCGGTCGGTGGGGTCGGTGATGTCCGACAGTCGCTCGGCGCCGATCACGAGCACGTGGCGGGCGCTGCCCGCGCGCACCATGTCGGCGGCGAGCGAGACGCCGTGGCAGAAGCCCGCGCAGGCGGCGGAGATGTCGAAGGCGGCCGCGCGCTCGGTGCCGAGACGGTGCGCCACGGCAGTGGCCAGTGCGGGGGTCTGGCTGAGGTGGGAGACCGTGGCCACCACCACGCAGTCGATCTGGCGCGGGTCGAGGCCGCTGCGCTGCAGGGCGTCCTGCGCCGCCGCCACGGACATCACCTCGAGGGTCTCCTCGTCGGTCGCCCAGCGACGTGAACGGATGCCGGAGCGCTGCTCGATCCACTCCTCGCTCGAGTCGATGGCCTCGACCACCTCCGAGTTGGGGATCACACGGCTCGGGCGGTAGGCGCCGAGGCCGAGCAGTGCGGCGTGCGGCGCACCGGCCGAGGCGCGCAGGGTGACGTCGCTCATCCGTGCACCCCGTCGGGGTGCAGCCGCACGAGCGGCTGACCCGGTGAGACCGGGTCGCCGTCACCGACGAGCCACTCCATCACCGTGCCGCCGTGGGGGGCGGTCACCGGGGTCTGGTCACGCTGGGTGTGCACCGCGCCGACTGCAGCCTGGGCAGGGATGCGCCCGCCCTCCAGCAGGTCGGCCACCGGCACGAACGTGCCCTTGGCGGGGGCGACCACGAGCCGCCAGGTGGGGCCGCTGTTCGTCGGGGACGGCTCGCCGTGTCGCTCGCAGAAGGCGCGGGCGTCGTCCAGCTGGTCCGGGGTCTTGAGCGCGAACGTCTCGACACCCTGCAGCCCGCGCTTCGCGATCCCCGTGAGCGTGCCGGCGGGCGGCAGCTCGAGCACGCCGGTCACGCCGAGCTCGGCCATGGTCTGCATGCACAGGTCCCACCGCACCGGGTTGGACACCTGCGACACGATGCGCTGGAGCACGACCTGGCCGTCGTGCAGCACCGCTCCGTCGCGGTTGGAGATCACCGGGGTCCGGGCGTCGTGGGTGGTCACCGCAGCGCTGAGCTGCTCGAGCACCTGCACGGCCGGCGACATGTGCTCGGTGTGGAAGGCCCCGGCGACCGGCAGCGGCGTGAGCCGCGCCCGTGCCGGCGGGTCCGCTGCGAAGGCGGCGAGCTGCTCGGTGGTGCCGGCGGCGACCACCTGGCCGGCACCGTTGTCGTTGGCTGCGGTCAGTCCGTGGCGTGCCAGTGCCTCGAGCACCTCGTCGCGCTCGCCGCCGAGCACGGCGGTCATGCCGGTCGGGGTGCGTCGCCGCGGCTGCGGCCATCGCGCTCCCCCGCTCGCGCACCAGCACCATGGCCTGCTCGGCGGTGATGACCCTGGCTCCGGCGGCAGCCGTCAGCTCGCCCACGCTGTGGCCGGCGACAGCGCCGATGCGTCCGAACGCGTCGGCGGGGTGGGGGAAGAGCTCGAGGGCGGCGACCAGACCGGAGGCGACCAGCAGCGGCTGGGCGACGGCGGTGTCGCGAATGGTGTCTGCGTCCGCCTCGGTGCCGTAGTGGCGCAGGTCGAGACCGGCCACGGCGGAGAGCCACTGCAGCCGGCTGTCGAAGGTGGGCAGCCCCAGCCACGGCTTGAGGAAGCCGGGCGTCTGGGAGCCTTGTCCGGGGGCGGTGATGACGAGCACGACGCCCACTGTGCCGAGAGTGGGCACCTCTGGTGCGCTGGCGCCGCGCACAAAGTATCCCCCTGCGAAGTTGTGGGGTCCCTACAAAGCCACGCTGCGAATCGCCACGTTACTGAGCGGTCATCACGGCGCGGTCGTGTCGGGATCCCCCACTGGCGGCACGGTCAACCGCCCGACCGTGAGCGCGATGCGCAGCGAGTAGGCGTCGCGCGGCGTGTAGGGGGAGAGCCCGACCACCTCCGTCGCCCGGCGCAGTCGGTAGCGGACGGTGTTGGCGTGGACGTACAGCTGCCGGGACGCCCCCTCGACGGAGCCGCCGTGGTCGAGGTAGGTGGCGACGGTCTCCAGCACCGACGACCCTGCCTCCAGCAGCGGGAGGTAGACCTCCTCCACCAGCTGCCGGCGCGCCTGCTCGTCGCCGGCGAGCGCACGCTCGGGGAGCAGGGCGTCGCAGGTCACCGGCCGCGGCGCCTCGGGCCAGCCGGCTGCTGCGCGCAGTCCGGCCGACGCCGCCAGCGCGGAGTCGACCGCACTGACCAGGTCGGGCACCGTGGGGCCCACCACCACCGGCCCCGGGGCGAAGTGGTCGACGACGCAGCCCGCAGCGTCCTCCGGCAGGGTGGCGCCGCCGAGCACGACCACGAGCCGGTCGCCGTGGACCGCGACGAGCGCCTCGTAGCCGGCGTCCCGGGCGGAGTCGCGCACGTCGTCGACGATGCGTCCCTGCAGGCCCGGCTGCTGACCGACGTCGGGAGGCACCGTGCCGAGCACGACCGCCACCTCCCCGAGGTCCTGCCACCCCAGTGCACTGGCGCGCGAACCCAGGTCACCGTCCACGTCACCACGGAGGAGGGAGTCCACGACGAGCGCCTCGAGCCGCGCGTCCCACGCCCCCCGCAGCTCGGCTGCGCGTGCGTAGACCTCGGCCGTCGCGAACGCGACCTCCCGGGCGTAGCGGTTGATCGCGTCGTGCACCGCCGCCGCATCGCTCTCGCCGATGGTGTCCGCGAGCTGCTCCTCGACCACCTCGATGGTGAGCCGCACCATGGCGACCGTCTGCTGCAGGGAGACCACGCCGGCGAGGGCGCCGGGCGCCGCCCCGAAGACCTCGGAGGTCACCTCCGGGGCCTGGTCGGGGTGGCGGAACCAGGACACGAACTCCCGCACGCCCGCCTGCACCACCACACCGATCCAGGCGCGGTCCTCGGCGGAAGCGTGACGGAACCACGCCATCTCCTGCTCCATGCGCGCCACCGCGGCGTTGCTCAGCTCCGCCGCGGCCTTGTCCAGCCGCTTGGCGATCCGCCTGCGCGCGGCGGCGCCGACCTCACCCTCCATGTGCGGAGCGTAGGCCCTTCATCGGTCTAGGACCCTGACCAACGACCCTTATCGACACGGGTCGGACAACCTAGCGTCAATGCATCTCAAGGGGAGATGAGCGCTATGAAGCTCCAGGTCCGATCACTGTCCCGTCAGCGCACTGCCGCTGTGATCCCGCAGCAGCGCAGCGCCGTCGTCGCACCCGCCGACGCACCGGCGCTCGCACCGGCGCTCGCACCGGCGGCGCCCGTCGTACCCGAGGTGGAGCCGGTCCTTCCGGCAGCCCCGGGCGTGACGGCCGCGGTGCCCGTCGAGCAGCCCGCCCAGCGGCGGTGGCACTTCCGCCACAGCTGGGAGCTGTCCTCCGGTCGCGACGGCTTCCACCCTCGCAAGGTGTGCACCTCCTGCGGCAAGGACGTCGGCCTCGGCACACCTCTCGAGCCGGACCGCTGGTCCTCCCCCGAGCGCAGCTTGCACGGCTACCGTCTCTGACGCGACGCGAGGGTCCAGGACGGACCAAGCACCGGTCGTGAGCCGGCCGCTCACCGCGGTTATGCCCGACCTCGGGGTGGTACTGCTCTTGGCATGCCGACCTCGTGGTCCCCGTTCCGTGCGCACCCGTTCCTGACCACGGGGTCCCGCACGGGGGCCCGGCCGCGGGTGCTCGTCGTGACGGGCGCATCGAGCGGCATCGGGAGGTCCGTCGCGCTGCAGGCCGCCGACGCAGGCGACCACCTCGTGCTGGTCGCCCGGGACGAAGCGTCGCTCGCCGAGGTCGCCGCCGAGTGCGATGCGGCCGGCGCCGCGTCCAGCACGGTGCTGCCCGCGGACGTCGGCGACGACGACCAGGTGAGGTCCGTCATCGCCCGCACCCTGGAGCACCACGAGCGCCTCGACGGTGTGGCGCACCTGGCCGGGGTGGTCGCGTACGGACGGTTCGAGGACGTGCCGCAACGCGTCTTCGACGGCGTGCTCCGCACCAACCTCACCGGCTCCGCGAACGTCGCCCGGCACACGCTGCCCGTGCTGCGGGAGCAGCGGCGTGGCGCGCTGGTGCTGGTCGGCTCGCTGGTGGGCCACATCGGCGTGCCCAGCCTGTCGCCGTACGTCGTGAGCAAGTGGGGCGTGCGCGCGCTGGCCCGCGAGCTGCAGCTGGAGAACCGCGACCTCCCGGGCGTGGGCATCAGCTACGTCGCGCCAGGACCGGCGCTCAGCCCGATCTGGGACCAGGCGGCCAACTACGGACCGTGGGCAGGGCAGCCGCCGCCGCCGGCGGACAGGGCCGACAAGGTCGCTCGCGTCGTGCTCGAGCGCATCGACCGGCCGCGCAACCGCACCCAGGTCGGTGTGGCCAACGGGCTGGCGCGCCTGACGTTCAGCGCGCTCCCCGCCGTCTACGACGCAGCGGTCACCCCGATCCTGCGCATCGCGATGACCGACTTCACCCGTCCGCAGGAGCCTCAGCCTGGCAACGTGCTGACGCCGACCCCCGGGCGGCACGCGGTCTCCGGCGAGCAGCCGGGTCCGCTGCGCCGGATCGGCCGCAGCCTCGGCGCGAAGGCGGTCGCGACGGCGCGCGGGGTCGACAGGTGAGCGCTCCACCCGGCGCCGCGTACGACGCGGTCGTGGTCGGGGCCGGACCCAACGGTCTGGTCGCGGCCAACTACCTCCTCGACGCGGGCTGGACGGTCCTCGTCCTCGAGGCGCAGCCGACGGTGGGCGGGGCGGTGCGCAGTGACAACGCGGTCCATCCGGACTTCGTGCACGACACCTTCAGTGCCTTCTACCCGCTGGCGGCGGCCTCGCGGACGATCCAGTCGTTCGGGCTCGAGGAGCACGGCCTGCGGTGGGTGCATGCACCCGCCGTCCTCGCCAACCCGGTCGACGGCGGCCAGTGGGCCGTCCAGCACCGCGACCGCGACGTCACCGCGCAGCTCATGGAGGAGCAGCACAGCGGGGACGGCGAGGCGTGGCTCGACCTGTGCGCGGACTGGGACCGGATCGGGGACCACATCGTCAGGGCGCTCCTCACCCCGTTCCCGCCCGTCCGCGCCGGTCTGGGCGCCCTGGCCTCCCTCCCTCGCGTCGGCGGGCTGTCGTTCGTCAAGGAGATGCTCACCCCCGTGACGGCCGTCGGCCGCTTCCGGTTCGGTGGCGAGGGCCCCCGCGTCCTGCTCGCCGGCAATGCCGGTCATGCGGACATCCCCCTGGACGCCCCGGGCTCGGCCCTCATGGGGATCCTGCTCACGATGCTCGGGCAGACCGTCGGCTACCCGGTGCCCGAGGGCGGGGCAGGGCGGCTGACGCAGGCGCTGGCCGCCCGCGCGGAGTCGCTGGGCGCACGGATCGAGTGCGACGCCGAGGTCACCGCTGTCGAGGTTTCCGACGGCCGGGTCGTCGCCGTGCGCACCGCCCAGCAGCGGTACGCAGCGGGGCGCGCGGTGCTCGCGGACGTCGTGGCCAGCAAGCTGTACGGCGGGCTGGTGGCCCCGGAGGACGTGCCGGCGAAGGTCGCGCGCGGGATGAGGTCCTTCCAGCTCGACCCTGGCACGGTGAAGGTCGACTGGGCGCTCGACGGTCCGGTGCCGTGGGACGTGCCCCTGCCGTACGCCGCCGGCACGGTGCACATCGCCGACTCGGTGACGCAGATGAGCCAGGCCCTGTCCCAGGTGACGGCAGGCGCCGTCCCCGCGGAGCCGTTCCTGCTCACCGGCCAGATGACGACGGCAGACCCGAGTCGCTCCCCCAGCGGCACAGAGTCACTGTGGGCCTACACGCACGTGCCGCACGACGCGACGTTCGACGCCGCCGACGGAGGCATCCGCGGCGTGTGGGACCGCGACGACTGCGAACGCTTCGCCGACCGCATGCAGGAACGGCTCGTGAAGTACGCGCCGGGCTTCGAGTCGCGGATCCTGGCCCGCCGGGTGCTCGGCCCCCGCGAGATGGAGGCCATGGACGCCAATCTCGTCGGGGGTGCGCTCAACGGCGGCACCGCCAACCTGCACCAGCAGCTGGTGTTCCGGCCCGTCCCGGGCATGGGTCGCGCGGAGACGGGCATCCGTGGCCTCTACCTGGCGTCGGCCTCGGCACACCCGGGCGGCGGCGTGCACGGCGCTCCGGGGATGAACGCCGCCCGAGCAGCCCTCGCGCACCACCGGGTGCGCAGGGCGCTTCCCTTCGGGCGATGAGCGCGACGGGTCAGGCAGCGCCCTCGGCGCGCCGCCCCTCCACGACGTAGGCGAGCCTGCGCAGCGCCTCGACGTTGCGCACCTTGATCATCGGAGCGCGGATCGGATAGGGCACCAGGCGGCCGGGTCCGTGGGCGGCGTCCTCGGTGATGCGCACGCGCGTCTGCCCGCCGACGTCCTCCAGCTCCAGGACCACCTTGGCCGTGCCGAACGGCCAGCCCTTCGCCAGCAGCTCCAGGCGGCGCAGCGGCTCCGAGGCGAGCACCTCGGTGTCGTCGTCGACCACCGCCGGCCAGACCCCGGCCGAGTGGTGGATCTTCGCGCCGACATCGGGCCAGTGCTCGTCCACGCCGCGCATCCGGGTGGCGCCCACCACCCACAGCGGGTAGAGCCACCCGTCAGCGAGGACGTTCCACACCGCCTGGGGAGAGGCGTCGATGGTTCGCTCGTTCACGGTCACGGGTCATCACCTCGTCGTCTCGGGGGCACGACGGTCGTACCCCCGCGGACGTCCCGCGTAACCCTCGGCCGCCTCACCGCAGCTGGGTGCGCACGGACGAGGCGAGGCCGCGATCCAGCTTGCCCAGCAGCTCGGGGACCTTGACCCGCTCGCCGGTCGCCCGCAGCTCGCGCACCAAGGAGGTGACCAGCGACATCACCTGCCGCTGAGCGAGGCCAGCTGCATCCAGCTGCTGCAGGAGGGACGTCACCTGCGTGAGCTGACCGTCGGCGGCCAGTGTCGAGAGCACGCCTGCCACGGACTCCAGGATCGCGACGTCGCGCAGCACGTCGTCCAGCAGCCCGGTGAGGCCCGCAGCGTCGAGCGCCAGCACGCCCGCCAACAGACCTGTGGCCTCGGACAGCAGCCCGTCGCTCAGCAGCTGACCGAGCAGCCCGCCCAGGAGGGCGGTGACCTGAGCGGTCGCCCCGGAGGCGAGGAGGCCGTCGACCAGCCCGAGCACCTGGTCCAGGCTGCCCTCCGCCAGCAGGTTGTTCAGCAGCGTGGTCACGGCGCCGAGCTGGTCCGCGCTCAGCAGCTGCTGCACCAGCGGCAGCGCCTGCTGCACCAGGCCCGCGTCGAGCAGGCTCTGGGCGAGGCTGAGCACCTGTCCGAGGAGCTCACCTCCGGCGAGGCCCCCGAGCAGACCCTGCAGCAGCGTCGTCGCCTGAGCCGTCAGCCCGGCGTCGACCAGACCCTGCACGAGACCCAGCACCTGGTCGAGGCCGCCTGCGGCCAGCACGTCGCCGAGCACGCCGGACAGGGAGTCGAGCAGGGCAGGGCTCAGAAGCGCCACCGTCGAGCAGCCCGTTCAGCAGGGCGACAGCCTGGTCCACCAGCGGGGCGGTCACCGGAGAGCAGCTGCCCGAGCAGGCCCTGCGAGCACCGTGGTCACCTCGGCGGTCAGGGGCGAGTCGAGCAACCCGGTCACCAGACCGAGCACCTGGTCCAGGCTGCCCTCGGCCAGCAGGTCGTTCAGCAGCCCGGTCACCGCCCCGAGCAGGTCTGACCGGAGGAGCTCCTCGACCAGCGGCAGCGCCTGCTGCAGCAGCCCGGCGCCGAGCAGTCCCTGCACCAGGCTCAGCGCCTGACCCACCAGGGGGGTGTCGCCGGAGAGCAGATCACCGAGCAGCCCCTGCAGCAGCGTCGTCGCCTGGGCCACGAGGTCGGCGTCGACCAGACCCTGCACGAGACCCAGCACCTGATCGAGCCCACCACCCGCGAGCACGTCGCCCAGCACACCGGACAGAGACGCCAGCAGCGCGGGGCTCAGCAGACCGCCCTCGAGCAGACCGCCCAGCAGGTCCACGGCCTGGCCCAGGAGATCCGCGTCACCGGAGAGCAGCTGGCCGAGCAGGCCCCCGAGCAGTGTGGACACCTCTGCGGTCAGGCCGGCGTCCAGCAGCCCGTCCACGAGACCGAGCACCTGGTCGAGACTGCCGCCGGCGAGCAGGTCGCCCAGGAGGCCGGTCACCGCGCCGAGCAGGTCGGACTGGAGCAGCTCCTCGACCAGCGGGAGCGCCTGCTGGAGGAGCCCCGCGCCCAGCAGGCCCTGCACAAGGCCCAGCGCCTCGCCCACCAGCGGCGTGTCACCGGAGAGCAGGTCTCCGAGGAGCCCCTGCAGCAATGTCGTGGCTTGGGCTCCCAGTCCGGCGTCGACCAGGCCAGTCACCAGGCCCAGCACCTGCTCCAGGCCACCCCCCGCGAGCACGTCGCCCAGCACGCCCGACAACGACTCCAGCAGGCCGGGCCCGAGCAGGCCGCCGTCGAGCAGGCCGATGAGAAGCGCGACCGCCTGACCCACGAGCGGGGTGTCACCGGAGAGGAGTCCACCGAGCAGGCCCTGCACCACGGTGGTCACCTGGTCCACGAGGCCTGCGTCGAGCAGCCCCGAGACGAGTCCCAGCACCTGCTCCAGGCCGCCGTCGGCCAGCAGGCCGTTCAGCAGGCCGGTCACCGTGCCCAGGAGGTCGGCGTCGAGCGTGCCCGTGCCGAGGAGACCGGCCAGGAGGTCGGTCGCCGTGCCGAGGAGGTCGCCGTCGAGCAGCTGGGTGAGCAGGTCGTCGAGGACCGTGCTCAGCTGGTCGGTCAACCCGGACGACAGCAGGGAGTCGAGCAGGTTCGTGACCTCTGCCAGCGCGCCGTCCTCGAGGAGGCCGCCCAGGAGGTCGGTGACCCCGGCGAGCTGTCCGCTGCCGAGCAGGCCCTCCACCAGCGATGTCACCTCGTTGACGAGCCCGGAGTTCAGCAGCTCGCCGACCGCACCGGTCAGCTCGTCGAGCGTCCCACCACCCAGCAGGTCGTTGAGCACGGTGACCGCGTCCTCGATGAGCCCGCCCTCGAGGAGTCCGCTCAGGGTCGAGCCGAGCAGACCCTCGAGCTCGCCCAGGAGGCCGGTGCCCAGCAGCCCGTCGACCAGCTGACCGGCTGCGTCCTCCTCACCCGAGCCGAGGAGGGAGCCGAGCAGTGTCGTGAGCTCTGCGCCGATCAGCGTGGTCGGGGCGACCTCGTCGAGGGCGGCGTCACTCCCGTCGTTGAGGATCGGCTCGGCCGATGCGACGTACTCGTCCAGTGACGTCTCGTCCGCCAGCGCAGGGTCGACCGCGTTGAGCGCGTCGAGGACGGCGGAGGGGTCCACACCGTCCGGTCCGTCCTGGCTGTCGGGCGCGCCGTCCGTGCCGTCCTGCCGCGTCGGGTCGCCCGAGCCGGACGGGTCGTCCTCGCCCGGGACCTGCGACGGCGAGGACGTGGCGCCGGGCTGCGCCGGCGCCTCGGACGGGGCCGGCGACGTCACGTCGTCTGGGGCGCTGGTGTCGTCGGGGCTCGAGGTGCCGCCATTGTCGGGAGCCTCGGTCGCGGTGGAGGGCTCGACGGTGCTCGGCGACTCGCTCGCGCCGGGCGTCGGTTCGACGGTCGACGGGCTCGGCGAGGGGTCAGAGGTGGCGTACTTCACCGAGAGCTGCCGCAGGGCAGACTCGAGGGCGTCTCTCTCCACCGTGGCGGCCTGGGCGGGCGTTCCGCCCCCCATGGGTCCGACGACCACCAAGGCAGTGGCGCACAGACCTGCGAACGCGGACATGACTGTTCCACGCACTGTTCTCGGCATGTGTAGGTTTCAGCAGGCGCCCGCGGGTGCGACGGGACTCCCTACCTGCTGGCCTCCCTCCCGAAGGCATGTCGAATGGCTGCCCCCGCCCGCCGACGGCCAAACCCTTTCGGGTGGAGCGCGAACCACTCCGGACGGTCTCCGGCGGCCACGCATGTGCACGGGACGCCCTGCGTCACCCGCCGCGTCGTGCGGCGGACGAAGGCCTCTCGAGCCCGCTCAGCGCCGCCGGATGACGCGCTCGCACCCGTGCGTGTCGTCGCCGCGCCCGACCCTGGCGAGGTCGCGGCCGCCACCGCACAGGGCCCGGTCGCGTCCGTCGCCGGCGGACAGCTCGTCCGCGCCCGCACCGCCCTCGACGGAGTCGCTTCCCCGCCCGCCCATGACGACGTCCCGACCGTCGCCGGCCACCACCCGGTCGTTGCCGGGTCCGCCTTGGAGCACCTCCGAGCCCTCGCCGGTCCGGATCCAGTCGCTGCCGCCGCCGCCCGAGACCCGGTCGGTGTCGAAGGCTCCGTTGACGAAGTCGTGTCCTGCGCCGAGGCGCACGACGTCGCGTCCGGCGTCGACCAGCGCCGCGACCTGGAAGCGGCGGGGCAGGTCCGAGGTGTTCACGTAGTCGTCACCCAGGCGCGGCCAGATCTCGAGCAGCATGGGGTGCCGCCTCGAGGTGTCCCGGGGCACCGGGCAGACAGCTGCGACTCCCCGGGCGGCGGCAGCGCGGCGGCAGGCCTTCGGGATCGACTTCCACCCCCGCGTGCCGGTGTCGTGGAAGCGCAGGCCGTCGTCGACCACCGTCACGACGAGGTGGCTGTCCTGCTGACCTGCGCGGAACCGGTAGCCGCATCTCTCGCGCGTGATCATCGCCTGGTTCTTCAGCGGGATGAGCTTGTACTGCCCGTTGAGGACGGTGTCGTAGGAGCACTTCGGGCCGTAGGCGTCGGCGGGCAGCACCGCGACCAGGGGCAGGACCAGGGCGATGAGCGCGAGCAGGAGTCGTCGGGGGGTGAGTCCGGGCACGAGGGTCTCCTCCGTGGGGCGGCGGCGGCCACCCAGACTAAGGTCCCGAAATTCGCGTCGCGCAAGAACCCTCGATTTTCGCTGGACCAGTGGGCGGGGCCGTCCTCGGTCCGCCCGTGCTCAGGAGGACGAGACCGACTCGCAGTGGCTGTGCCGGTCCCCCGTGTCGACGACCGCCCTGTCCCAGGCGCCGCCGCACGCCACGACGTCCCTGCCTCCGTCCGCCCACAGCGAGTCGTCGCCCGCGCCGCCGTCGACCCGGTCGTCGCCCTCGCCGCCGTGGACGACGTCGCTGCCACCGGAGCCGACCAGCTTGTCGACCCCCGCGTCGCCCCAGATCTCGTCGTTGCCGTCGCCGGTGCGGATCCAGTCGGAGCCGCCTCCTCCCCAGACGCGGTCGCGCTGCATGGCACCGTTGACGAAGTCGTCGCCGGCGCCGCCGTACACGGTGTCGACGCCTGCGTCGACGAGCGCGGCCACCTGGAACTGGGCGGGCAGTGCCGAGGCGTCGATGTAGTCGTCGCCCAGGCGGGGCCAGACCTCGATCAGCATCGGGCTGCTCTCGGACGTCGCACCGGGCACCGGGCACGTCGCGGCCACGCCCTTGGCGACGGACACGCGCTTGCAGTCGCCGGGGATCGACTTCCACTCCCGCGAACCGCTGTCGTGGAAGAGGAGCCCCCCGCTGACCGGGGTGATCACGAGGTGGCTGTCCTGCTGCCCCGCGCGGAACCTGTAGCCGCAGCGCTCGTGACTGAGCATGGCCTGGTTCTTCAACGGGATCAGGGTGTACTGCCCGTTGAGGATGGTGTCGTAGGTGCACGCGGTCGGGCCGACGGCCTGCACCGGGGTCAGATACCCGAGCGACAGGCCCATCACGGCCAGCGCGAGCAGGAGTCGGCGAAGGGATGTGGCGGACACGGGATCCTCCGAGAGCGGGAACGAACGACCTCCCCAGACTAAAGTCCTGATTCGGACCTTGCAGGCGTAATGCATAAATGCAGCCACGGACCACGCGGGCGTGCGCTCACTCACGCGACAGGCGAGCGGCGCAGCGACCTGCTGCTCGGGCCGGTCGGCTCACCACCGATTACTGTGGCGACACCATGACCCCTCACCCGACCGCCGACGACGACGCATCTGCCCCTCCGCTGCAGGTCGTCGTGATGGGCGTCTCGGCCACCGGCAAGTCCACGATCGGCACCGTCGTCGCCGAGGACTTGGGGTGGGACTTCATCGAGGGCGATGACCTGCATCCGCCGTCCAACGTGGCGAAGATGGCGGCGGGCGATCCCCTCACCGACGAGGACCGCGCACCCTGGCTGGACGAGCTCAGCAGCCGCGCGAGCCGGCAGGCCGCTGCTGGGCGCAGCTCCGTGCTGACCTGCTCGGCGCTCAAGCGGGCCTACCGAGACCGCCTGCGCGCGGGCGTGCCGGCGATGTTCTTCCTGCACCTGGACGGAGCCTTCGACGTCCTGGAGCCGCGCATGCAGCAGCGCGAACGTCACTTCATGCCCACAGGGCTGCTGCGCTCGCAGTTCGACACCCTGGAGCCGCTCGAGCCGGACGAGGACGGGGCTGTGGTGGACGTCGCCGGCACCGTGGAGGAGGTCGTCGACGCTGCGCGTCGGGCGGTCAGGGCGCGGTTGCGCACCTAGCACAAGTCGGTCAGGGTGGCAGCCGGGGCTCCCTCGCGCGATCTCGGGCCCCGGGCAGTCATCGACGACGGGAGACCCACGTGGAAGCGATCGACCCGGTCTACGGCACCGTGACGTTGCTGCTCATCGCAGCTGCTGCGGTGGCACTGCTGCTGATCCTCATCATGGTGGTCAAGCTCCATGCGTTCGTCGCGCTCGTGCTCGTCAGCGTGGTCACGGCAGTCGCGGCCGGCATCCCTGTGGGCGACGTGCCGGACGCCCTGCTCTACGGCTTCGCCGACACCATCGGTTCAGTGGCGCTGCTCGTCGGCTTCGGCGTCATGATCGGCCGCCTGCTCGAGGTGACCGGCGGAGCGCAGGTGCTCGCAGACACGCTCATCAACCGGTTCGGTGAGAAGCGCGCTCCCATGGCCCTGGGGGTCGCTGCGCTGCTCTTCGGCTTTCCGATCTTCTTCGACGCCGGTCTCGTGGTGTTCCTGCCCATCATCTTCACCGTGGCCCGCCGGTTCGGCGGCTCCCTGCTGCTCTACGCGCTGCCGGCCGCCGGCGCGTTCGCTGCGATGCACGCGATCGTCCCGCCGCACCCCGGGCCGGTGGCTGCGGCCGAGGCCCTCGAGGCCGACATCGGCCTCACGCTGCTGGTGGGCGTGCCGATCGCCGTCGCCTCCTGGTACGTCGGCGTCATGCTCGTGTCGCGCGTCCTGGCCCGTCGCTACTACGTCGACGTCCCCACGACGATCTTCGGCGAGATGAACGGCGGCAGGGACGACGAGCCCGAGAGGGACAGCAGTGCTGGAGCCACGTCCGCCCCGGGGGGTGGGACGGCGGTCGCGACCCGGACCGCCCCGTCCTTCGCAGCCGTCGTGGGGCTGCTGCTCCTGCCGTTCGTCCTGATCTCCTTCAACACCGTCATCGACACGCTCTTCACCGCCGGCGTCATCGAGGAGGGCGCCACCTGGGCGGAGTTCCTGATGCTCCTGGGCGACACCACCGTGGCGCTGCTGATCACCACGCTCGTCGCCATCTTCCTGCTGGGCACGCGTGGGCGGTCCATGGCCGACGTCAGCTCGATCCTCGACAAGGCCCTGGGCCCGATCTGCTCCATCATCCTCATCACGGGCGCCGGAGGCATGTTCGGTGGAGTGCTCGAGCTCAGCGGGATCGGCGCCGCCCTCAGCGACTCGCTCTCCGGTCTCGGCATGTCGCTGATCTTCCAGGCCTTCATCATCTCGAGCCTGTTGCGCGTGGCGCAGGGATCCGCCACCGTCGCGCTGACCACGGCCGCGGGTCTCCTCGCCCCGGCAGTGGCCGAAGCCGGGCTCGGGAGCCTCGAGCTGGTGCTGCTGGTGGTCGCGATCGCAGCCGGGGCGACCGTGCTCTCGCACGTCAACGACTCCGGCTTCTGGCTGGTGAGCCGCTTCTTCGGGATGGACGAGAAGACGACGTTGAAGACGTGGACGGTGATGGAGACGACCCTCGGGCTGTCCGCCTTCGCCATCGCTGCGCTGCTGTGGCCGCTGGCCGGCGCTGTGGGGTAGCCGACCGGTCGATCCGCGCTCAGCCGGGGGCGAGTGGCTCGCCGGCGGCGGCCCGGTCGGCCGTCATCGTCACCCGCTTGGCCCGGGTCGCGGCACGTTTCGCCTGGACGATCCACGTCAGGGCCATCCGACGGGACGAGGGGGTGGCCTCGTCCCAGTGCGCCTGCGCGCCGGGTCGGGCCTCGAGGGCCTCGGCGAGGTCCGCGGGCACCACCAGGCGCTCGACGTCGTCGAGGAGGTGCCAGGAGCCGTTCTCCTGCGCCACGCGCACGGCAGCCTCGCCTGCCGTCTCGAGCCGGCCCTGCTCCCGCAGCATCTCGATCCGCCGCTTGTTGCTGCTGGCCCACCCGCTGCCGGGCTTCCGGGGGGAGAACCACATCATCCCCCGCTCCGCGTCGAGGGTGCGCGTGGTGGAGTCGACCCAGCCGAAGCGCAGCGCCTCCACGACGGCGGTCTCGTAGTCGACCGTCACGCGACCGGTGCGGCTGCGAGGTGTCACCAGCCACACGCCCCGGACGTCGGCGTGGTTCGCTGCCAGCCACGCGGACCACTGCTCCGCGCTCGCCGGCTCGAATCTCTCGGCCTCGTCCATGACGCCCATGCGTCGAGTGTCGCAGCCACCGACAACGGCCGGGACGCGCGCCTCCGACGGTTGCTCGGACGGTTGCTCCGACGGGCTCCACCGGCTCCGGTCCGGAAGCCCTCAGGTGTCCGCGCAGGCCGGAGTGGGGATCCTGACCACGGAGAGAGGTGACGTGCCATGCGTCTGGTGCGAGCAATTCCGGGGGCGCTGCTGTGGATCCTTGCCGCGGTCGTGGGGCTCCTCGGGGCCCTTCTGTGCGTGACGGTGATCGGGCTGCCACTGGGCATCCCGCTGCTGATGGGTGCCCGTCGCATGTTCGGGTCCTCGGTGCGGCTGATGCTCCCGTCGCACATCGCCCACCCCGTCAAGGAGGCCAAGAGCTCCGGGTTGAGGAAGGGCAGGAAGGCCACGAAGCAGGGCGGCAAGGCAGGCCAGAAGCTGTCCGAGGTGAACGCCAAGGCGGGCAAGAAGGCGCGGTCGGTCATGCCCGATCCCCCGCCGGTCGCCAAGCGGACCAAGAAGGCGAAGAAGAAGCTGACGAAGAAGGGCAAGAAGAAGGGCAAGGGCCTGCGCAAGTGGCTGGCCGAGGCCGTGCACTGACCCGCGCCGGGTTGCCCGCGCCTGCCAGAGTGGTCGCATGACTGAGACGCGCCACGCTGCGCCGGCCAAGGCAACCGAGCTGTTGCGCCTCCACCGCGACCCGAAGCTCCTGACCATGGTCAACGTCTGGGACGTCGTCAGCGCCACCGTGGTCGCGGACGTCCCCGGCACCGCGGCCCTCGCGACGGCGAGCCACTCCATCGCATCGTCGTGGGGCTTCCCGGACGGGGAGAACATCCCGCTCGACCTCATGCTCGACACGGTCGCGCGGATCGTCGCCGCCACCGACCTGCCGGTCTCCGCCGACCTCGAGGGCGGGTACGGCGACGCCGCCGAGACCGTGCGCCGAGCCATCGGCGTCGGTGTCGTCGGCGCGAACATCGAGGACCAGCTCAAGCCGGTCGCCGAGGCAGCCCGCCAGGTCGAGTCGATCATGCGGGCAGCGGAGGAGGAGGGGGTCGGCGACTTCGTGCTCAACGCCAGGACCGACACGTTCCACCTCCGCCGCCGCATCGACCCGGCGGTCAACGTCGCCGAGTCGATCGAGCGCGGCCGGGCGTACCTCGACGCAGGGGCGCCGGTGGTCTTCGTGCCGGCGCGGCTGACGGAGGGGCAGGTGGAGGAGCTCGTCGCCGCCTTCGGGCCGCAGCGGCTGACGATGATCGGCATCCCCGGCGTCCCCACCCTCACCCGCCTCGAGGAGCTAGGTGTGGCACGGGTGTCCTACGGACCGATGTCGCAGAACGTCGCGCTGACCGCGCTGCAGGAGCTCGTCGAGGACGTCCACCGCGGCGGCGGGGTCCCGTCGACCATGCGCCTGCTCAACTGAACCGGGGCGGGAGACGCTAGTTTTCGAGGTCCCATGAGCAACGCGTCGCAGTCCCGCCCCGATCCCGGAGCACGGGTCCCCCCTGTCTTCCTCCACATCGGCGCCATGAAGACCGGCACGACCTTCCTGCAGCGGATCCTGGTGCAGAACAAGGAGACGCTCGCAGCGCACGGCTTCCTCTTCCCCGGGGACTCCTGGAAGGCCCAGATCCGGGGTGCCCAGGACATCGTCCGCGCCATCCCCAAGGACCCGGTGCTCCGCGCGGAGGCACGGGGGGCGTGGCAGCCCCTCGCTGACGACATGCTCCGGCACCGGGGCGCTGCGTCGGTCGTCTCCATGGAGTTCCTCAGCCACGGGAGCCCTGAGGGGGCGCGCGCCGCGGTGGAGTCCCTGGCGCCGGCCGAGGTGCACGTCATCCTCACCGTCCGCGACGCGACCGCGATCATCCCCGCCCAGTGGCAGACGGCGGTCAGGAGCGGGCGCACGGACAGCTGGCCGGACTTCAGGAAGAGGATCCGCAGGGCCGGGGGGCTGCGCAGCCGGATGGGAAAGTTCTCCGACCAGACCGCGGCCAGGTTCAGGCGCTTCCAGGACGTGCCCCGCATGCTCCAGGCCTGGGGACAGCAGGTGCCGCCGGAGCGGCTGCACGTGGTGACGGTGCCCGCGAGCAGCACGGACCCCCGCCTGCTGTGGGAGCGCTTCGCGGGCGTCATCGGGCTCGACCCCGACCTCTGCCCCACCCCGGAGCGTGCGAACGAGTCGCTGGGCTACGCGTCGGCCGAGCTGCTGCGCCGCGTCAACGTCGCCCTCGGCGAGGTGCCGCTGTCGGAGTACAACGCGACGGTGAGGGAGCACCTGGCAGGGCAGGTGCTCGCGCCGCGGAGCGCGCAGGAGGCGAGGCCGCGCCTGGACCGGCGCACCTTCGACTTCGGTATCGAGTGGAACCGGCCGGACCCGAGCGGCGATCGACAGCTCCGGGGCACAGGTCACGGGGGACCTCGACGACCTGCCGACCTCGGCGACCGAGCGTCATCGGAGCGCGATCGACGACGCCCAGCAGCCACCCACCGACCAGGAGCTGCTGGACGCGGCTGCTGACGCCGTGGAGGGGATGCGTGCGCTGGTCGAGCGTCGGGCACGCCGGGCGGCCAAGCGCGGGCTCGACGCGGATCCGGGGTCAGCGGGAGCCGCCTCGACGGATCCACGCACGAGGCCGGACGACTCGGTCGCCGCGGCGGTGGCAGAGGTCGCGGACCTGTGCCGTGAGGCGATGGAGCTGCGGCGACGCAACCGGGGTGAGGCGCAGGCCCAGCTGACGCGCAGGGCGCAGCTCGGGACCTTCGGGCCGGCACTCGCGAAGGTTTGCGGGCAGGCTCGCCTCAGGCCGTACGATCTCCTCACCATGACAGTGACCACGCAAAGCCCCACCGTGCTCGTCGCCGACGACGAGCCTGACTTCCGCGAGCTCGCCCGCGTCTACCTCGAGCTGGACGGCTTCGACGTGGTCGACCTGGCCTCGGACGGTGGCGAGGCCCTCCAGCGCTACATCGAGCTCGATCCGCCGCCCGTGCCCACTGCGGTGCTGCTGGACAACAGGATGCCGGTGATGACCGGTCTCGAGGCAGCCGAGCAGATCCTCATCCGCAACCCCGAGCAGGTCGTCGTCCTCTTCTCCGCCCACCTCGACGACCACGTCGAGCAGCAGGCGAGCGAGCTGGGCGTGGCCGCCTGCGTGTCCAAGATGAGCGCGGCCCAGCTGCCTTCCATCCTGCGCGGGCTGCTCGAGGACTGACCCCGCCCGGCGCCCCCGCGGCGGTCGGTCCTGATGCTCCTGCGGCCGGCTACTGCTGCTGGGACTGCATGCGCCTCGCGATCGGCATCGCGACGGCGGTGACGACGGCGGTGGCGACTGCGGCCGTGGCGACGATCTTGCCGGTGCCGACGATGGTCGCCGAGGCGACGTTGCCGATCACGTTCTGGGCGGTCCTGCGCTTGGACTTCGTCATCGGGCCAGTGTGTCCCACCCGGCGACGGCGTCGCCACCGCGGGGTCCCCGCAGTCACGACGCGCCGGGCGCTTATGTTGGCAAACCCCCATTCATCGGGTATGACATCACCGGGAGAGTGTGGGGCCGAACCCGAGGCGGGAGGCCCGAGATGACGCGTACCGGAGATGTGCAGCTGCAGCTCGGCACGACCGAGGTCGCTCGTGCGCGCGGGCAGGTCCGCAGCTTCTGCCGCGACCTGCCGACCGAGGTCGGCGACCGCGCCGAGCGGCTCGCCGCCGACCTCGTCGGCAACGCGCTGCAGCAGGGGCGAGGCCCGGTGAAGCTCACCCTGTCGGCCCAGGAGGGGTCGCTCACGGTCGAGATTGCCGTCGAGCCGGCTCCTGCACCACTCGACGCCACGACTGCCGCACCGGGCCCACCACCGAGCCTCGGTCTCGTCGAGTCGTATCGGATCAGCTGGGGTGCCGCGGCCGCCGCTCCCGTGCCGCCGGTGCCAGGACGGCGCCGGATCGACAGGAGCGCGGCCGCGGCCTGGCTCCTCGTGGCCGTCGTCACGGTGGGATGGGCGCTCGTCCTCGGCTACCTCGGTGCGATGGCCTACCGTGCCGCCGTCAGCTCGTGAGGCGCCACAACGGTCGAGACCACACATGCGCGCGCGATAGCGAGATTTGCTGAAAACGCCCTCCTCGGGACTTTGGTCACGGTACCTTCGGCAGCAGTCCCGAACTGGAGGAAACCGTGACTTCGATCCGCCGACCCTTCGCCGTCGTCCTCGCTGCGGCCGCGCTCGCTGCCGGCGCCTTGGGCTCCGCCACCGTCGCCCAGGCCGAAGGCTACGAGGACCCCACCATGGACCTTCCTCGCAAGACCGGGAAGATCGCCGGCGTCGGGCCGTACCACCCGTACGTCCAGGAGATCCAGATCAACACCGTGGTCCCCATGAAGAACCAGGCGGCCATCAACCCGACGGACTACGGCTACCTCTTCCGGGGCGGCCAGCAGCACAACAACGTGACCGTGACGATGGTGGACGGCAAGCTGCGCTTCCACGACACCGGCACCGCGTCGTGGAAGTACCTGCCGGCGGCCTGCAGCCCGGTCTCCGTCGCGAACGGCGTCGCCGCCACCTGCCGCATGCCGGCTCATGCCACCACGTCTCAGCCGATGCTGCTGGAGGTCTGGCCCCGCCTGGGCAACGACACGCTGGACACCACTGCGCTGCCCAACCTCGTGGACGTGTCCTTCCTGGGTGACAGGGGGCTCGACGTCGCGAGGTTCGGCGTCGGCAACGACTTCTTCAACGGCGCTCAGGACGCCGACAAGGGCTGGGGCGGCGCGGGCCGCGACTGGCTGCGCACTGGGCTCGCGGACGACTACATCGACGGCGAGGCCGGCGGTGACCACCTGGTCGGCGTGGCCAACGCCGACACCGTCATCGGCGGGGAGGGCGACGACCGCCTCGGCGGCGACGACGGCAACGACAAGATCTTCGCCGGCACCGGCACGGACTTCGTGATCTGTGGCTCCGGCACCGACGACGCCACCATCGACAGCAGCGACCGTGCGTCCAACTGCGAGAGGCTGTTCCGCTCCTGACGTCTGGCCGGTGAAGCGGGCCCCACTCGGCGAGCCGGACTGGGCGGTCTGACCTGGGTGGCACCTGCCACGATGGACCCATGGCACGGATGTCGCTGCGAGACCGGCTGCGCCGCCCGGTCGAACGGTTCCGCCGCGGAGCGCGCGACGCGTCGCTGTGGACGCTGCGGCTGACCGCGGCCGCGGTCGCCAGCTACGTCGTCGCTCTGGCGCTGCTGCCGAGCGACCGCCCCCTGCTGGCTCCGCTCACCGCGCTCCTGGTGATCCAGGCGACCCCCGTGAGCCTGCTCAGCAGCGGGCTCGACCGGGTCGCCAGCGTCGTCGTCGGCGTGCTGCTGGCGGTCGGCATCTCGATCGCGGTGCCCCTCTCGTGGTGGAGCCTGGCCGTCATCATCGCCGCGTCTCTCCTCATCGGTCAGGCCCTGCGGCTGCGCTCCAACCTGATGGAGGTGCCGATCAGCGCGATGCTCGTGCTCGGGGTCGGCGCCTCCGCCACGGACTCCGCGGCGTGGGACCGCGTGGCGGAGACCCTCGTCGGAGCGGGGGTCGGCGTGCTGGTCAACCTGCTCTTCCCGCCGAAGGTGCCCTACGCCAACGCCGCCGACGCCGTCGACGACATCGCCGTCCAGGTGGCCTCCCTGCTGAGGCGGGCCGCCGACGAGGTGCCGGAGACCGAGGGCGACGGAGGCCGACTGGGCGCGGCGGCCGACCGGTGGCTGGAGGAGATGCGCCACATCTCCGCCGACATCCCGCGCGTCGGGGCGGCCCTGGAGCACGTCGAGGAGGGGCGGAAGATGAACGTGCGCATGGCGCGCACCCCGAACGCCGCCCCGGGCATCCGGCAGGGTTTCGAGGTCCTCGAGCACTCGGTGGTGGCGCTGCGCAGCCTGCTCCGCGGCATCCGCGACGCCGCCCTGGACGAGTCGTGGCCCATCGACGACGCCAGCCGCGACGCGGCGTCGGACGTGACGGAGGTCCTCCGCGCGCTGGCCGGGGCGGTGGCCGCCTTCGGTCAGCTCGTGCGCACGGAAGCCACGTCGCTGGACCTGCAGGCGCCGGAGCACGCCACCGAGGTGGCCGAGGCGCTGGACGGCATGCACGCCGCACGCTCGCTGCTCTTCGAGCGGGCTGCGGACCAGAACCCCGGCCTGGCGGAGCTGTACGTGAGCCTGGGGTCGACGGTGAAGCGGATCCGGCGCGAGCTCGACCTCGAGGACAGGGCACGCCGACAGGACATGCTGCGACCGGCCCGCCGGCCGATGCGCGACGTGATGGACCCTCGGGTGCGCAAGCGGCCGGAGGCGTAGGACGACGCCGCACCCGCCGCCGGCACCCTTGCGGGATCGGACGGCAGTCACGTGGTGCCTGCGCTCCACCCCGCAGCCGCTCGTCGCCAGGCGTAGTACCCGAGGGCGATGCCGGCCGCGGCGACAGGGAGGCCGAAGAGGAACCCGAGGATCCCGTTGCCCGGCACGACGAACGACACCACGATGGCCAGGGACAGCGCCGGCACCCAGCGCGGCACGGTCCTGGCACGCCACAGCCCGACCGCCTGCAGCACCGTCCCGAGGGCCACCAGCAGCGCGCCCGGGATCGCCACGGCGAACAGGCGAGGATCCTCACCGACATGGTCCAGGAGCGCCCGGGCACTGTCGGCCTCCAGGACTGGGTCCGTGGCGAAGAAGTAGGTCGCTGCCCACCCGCCGACCCCCACGGCGTACAGGCCCGTGCCGAGCCACATCAGGCCGGCCCCCGTTGTCGTCCAGCCCGCGCCCCGGGCCGGCGTGAGCAGGAGGGCTGCGAGCGCCTGCGCAGGCACGTTGAGCACGAGGCTGACGCTCATCACCGACAGCAGCGCCCACCAGCGTTGGCGGATCGGCGCGAGGTCGTCGTAGGAGTACCAGTCCCCCACCGACGGCTCCGGCCAGAGCAGGCTGCCGACGAGCGCGACGATCGACGTGATGACGAGGACGACGAACAGCAGGCCGGCGCGGCGTCGCGCGACTCCCCCGCTGCGCGTCAGGTCGAGGGTGTCTGCCTCTGTCGTCGCCATGGAGCCACCGTGGCACGACCCGGTGGGCTCGCTCCAGCCCGGCCGCGGAGCGCCAGGCTCTTGCGGGGTCGATTGCAGTCACCTGGTGACTGCAATCCACCCCGCAAGCGGTTGCCGGCCGGTCAGGACCGGTTGCGCCCGAAGTCGTCGTGCGCCTGGACCCACTCCTCGGCCACGACAGCCGACCCGAGGGACAGCTCGCCGGCGAGGACCGTGGCGGCGACGATCTCGGTCAGCGTGCCCACCCCGCCCTTGCCGTAGCAGCCGAGCATCTCCAGGCACTCGCGCTGGGTCGCGAGCCCGGTGCCCCCGCCGTACGTCGCCACGATCAGCGACGGGAGCGTGACCGAGGCGTAGAAGTCGCCGTTGGGAAGCAGCTCGGAGAAGCCGTAGAGCGCCGAGCTCTCCGCGACGTTCGCGACGTCCTGGCCGGTGGCGATGAAGATCGCCGTGATGCCGTTGGCGGAGTGCAGCCCGTTGTTGTTGGGCACCGACATGATCGACCCGAGCTGCCCCCGCATCCGGGCGTTGAAGAGCTTGTCGGTGGTGACGTTCATGTGCTCCTCGACCAGCGCGGCCGGCAAGGTGATCTCGGCGACGACCCGCTTGCCGCGGGTGTGCAGCATGTTGACGACCGAGGTCTTCTTGTCCGTCGCGAACTGCCCCTCGAGCAGGAAGTGCAGCTCGCCCGGGTAGTTGAGCTTGATCCAGGCGCACGCCGCGAACGTCGCCTTGCCGGTCATGTTCTGCCCGGCCGCGTCGCCCGTCGTGTAGTTGAACCGGGTGTACAGCATCTTCGACACCGGGAACTTCTGGATCTCGATGAGCCGCCCCGTCGTGGTGGTCTCCTCGGCAGCTGCCGCGACCTCCTCGAAGTGGTCGTCGAGCCACTCACGGAAGGCCCTCGCCTCGCGCGCGCTCTCGAAGCTGAAGACGGGCGCACGCTGCATGCGGTCGTCGAGGATCGTCGTCGTGATGCCGCCGGCCTCGCGGCACAGCTTCATGCCGCGGTTGTACGACGCGACCAAGGTGCCCTCGGTGGTGGCAAGGGGGACGAGGAAGTCGCCTTCCGCGTGCTCACCGTTGACGCGCAACGGCCCGGCGAGGCCGATCGGCACCTGCGCCACCCCGAAGAAGCTCTCCACGTTGCCGGGCAGCGTCGCCGGGTCCACCGTGTACGACGAGACGTGGTCGAGAGCTGACCCGGTCCGGTCGCGGATGAACTCCTGGCGGGCCTTGATCGGCTCGGGGGCGTAGTCGTCGTCGCGGTCGCGGGGGATCCTCAGATCGGTCATGGCGCTGAGAATGCCAGAGCCGCTGGCGAGCGGCGGCGCGTGGCGTCCTCGGTGACAACTGCAGCAGCAGGGCGCAGGCTCTCGATCCTGCGACCGACCTGGTCAGGAGCCGTTAGCTGGGAAAGAATTGCAGCGTTGAGCGTGGACCATGAGTTCATCGCGATACTGCCGGTGCCGACGAGGTGGAAAGTGGTGCTACCTGGCCCTGACCGGCGAACGACCCGGTGACGGGCACTGTGTCGTAGTACGTGCCGCTGGCCGCGGCGGCGGGAATCCGCCCAGTATCCGGCGCCTGCGAGCCCCCCGTGATGTGTTGCTGAGGCTGTTGACCGTGATGTGGGCGTACACGCCTCCGCTACCACTCGGCTTGTCCGCATAGAGGCCGGCCAAGCCCGAGACCACCACGGTTCCGGCAGTAGGGGCGTTGACGGTGATGGACGACAAGGACGTGGCCGTCCCGGTCAGCGTCTGATTGCCGGTGGTGCCATGGCGTCTGCCACGTGAACGAACGCCGTCCAGGGTCTTCCCGTCCAGCTTGGCCGAGTCGGCCGCTTTGCCACTCGAGGGCAGGAAGGCAGTCGAGCAACTGACCTGCCCGTCGGCCAGAACGCCGGTGACCGCCGTGCCCGCCCCGCACGCACCGCTGACTCGTCTCTGGAACGCTGCCGAGTCGACACCGTCCAGCAGGTCGGCGTCCAACGCCTTGGCGATGATGTTGTTCGGCAGGAGGCCCGTCGTGCCGTTGGTCGCGACGAGCTTGCCCTTGCGGTCAGTGGCGGTAGCCCCGAAACCCACTGCGTGCTTGTTGTCGACCTTGTCGGCGTTCGCGACGTAAGCCGCGGCAGCGGCACTCGGTCCGGCGACGACGGAGGCGGCGACGATGGAGATCAGGACCGTGCGTGCGTCGTGGCTGAGCGTCTTGAGCATGGGTGACCCCCTGTGGAAGATTCGGATTTCCCACCATTTGTGGCGGGGTCTCGTTGCTGCTAGTGCCGGAGGTCCCCTCTGGGCACGAGTCCCCGTCGTGAGGCCGCGACCAGGCCCCTGCTCCATCGGTGTCCCCGCTCCGCCGCTGGACGCCCGCCGCCGAGACGGGCTTCAGAGCGCCAGGTTCGCCGACTGCGCGCGCCGGCACTCGGCGATGCCCTCCTCGAAGACTCGCGGAGCGACGGCGTAGTAGCGCCCGTTGACGCTGGCCCTCGGGATGGCGTAGCTGCCTGCCGCGTCGGTGTGCGCCCGGCTGAGCAAGGCATCCGGCCCCGATCTGACCTTGTAGATCCGCACCGGCTGGGTGTCCGCGCAGCGCGAGGCCGCCGCACACGTCAGCAGGCCGCGGAACTCCTTGGCGGTCCTGTTGTAGGAGATCGAGATCGACCGTGTGCGCACCGGGCAGCCTGAGGGAGCGACGCCCTTCACGAAGGGGCACGAGTCATAGCTCCCCTTGACGGTGTCGCGATCGACGTCGTCACACCACCGGGTCCTCGTGACGAGACCCCACGACGTGATGGTGCCGACGTCGCCACCGGCCCTGTCCGTGACCCGTAGTGTCCAGACCCCGTCCGGGCTGAGGTCGTCCATGGCGTTGAGGCTCTGTGCGGGCCGGAAACTGCCTGTGAAGGGCGCCGCGCCGCTGGAGATGTGGGTGGCTGCCCCGTCGTTGAACCGGGTCCCCGAGAAGTTGTCCCCGCTCCCGCCCACGCGGTTGGCGAGCAGCACCGTGTGACCGTCGTACTCGAGCTGGACCTCGAGGTCACCCACGAACGTGTGCGTGATGTTGACGATGACGTCCAGATCGACGAGCGGGTCGTTCCGACCGGAATGGCCATAGGTCCCGCGTCAGACAGTCACATCGGGTCGCGCCGAGGCCCGCTCGCCCTGGCCACCAGCCGCACGACCTCTGCGGCAGTCTCGGCCAGCTCTCTCGCTGCGACACCCGGGTCCAGAGCCTCGATCAGTGGGCGAGGCCGTCCGTGGATCGGGAACACCGCGTCGAACAGGTCGCCAGCCGGCCGGACGACGCCGCCACCGAGGGCAACCACGAGTGCGCCGGCGCTGTGCGCCAGTGCCGCCACTCCCGCCGGCGCCTTGCCCATCGCGGTCTGCCGGTCGACAGAACCCTCGCCCGTCACGACCAGGTCGGCTCCTTCCACCGCCGCGGTCAGACCGCTCAGGTCGGCGAGGGCGCTGAACCCGGACGAGAGGCGGGCGCCGCAGGCCAGCAGCGCCGCGCCCATCCCTCCCGCAGCCCCGGCGCCGGAGGCTCTCGCCACGTCCCGACCGGCCTCGGCCAGCCTGGCTGCCCAGTCCGCCATTTGCCGCTCCAGGTGCTCGACCTGCTCAGGGGTCGCCCCCTTCTGAGGGCCGAAGACACGCGCGGCGCCCAGCTCGCCGAGCAGCGGGTTCGTGACGTCGCTCAACGCCTCGACGCGGGACAGGTCCGGAAGCGTGCCTCGGAGGCCATCGAAGAGCCAGAGCGGGTTGCCCTCATCGCCGGCGGTAAGGATCTCCACCCCGAGTGCCCGGAGAAGTCCCGTGCCCCCGTCGGTGCAGGCAGTGCCGCCCAGACCGACCAACACCTTGCCCGCGGTGTGATCCAGCGCGTGCGCCACCTGGAGACCGACGCCGTACGACGACGCGCGCGGCGGCACGGTGGCGTCCACGGTCCCCACGACCCCCAGCCCCACGGTCAGCGCCGCCTCGACCACCGCGCTGCCTTCCTCGGTGATGACGTACGGCGCCCGGACTGGCCGGCCGAGGGCATCCACCGTGTCGACCTCGACCCGAGTCGTGACACGTTCCGCGACCGCGTCGAGGGTCCCTTCACCGCCATCGGCGACAGCGAGCACCACGACCTCGGCGTGGGGCAGCGTCCTCAGCACTCCCTCACGGACGGCCTCGCCGGCGGACCGGCTGCCCAGCGACCCCTTGAAGCTGTCCAGCGCGACGACGACGCGCATCAGGCCTTCTTGATCCAGGCGACTGCCCAAGGGCCGAGGACCAGCGGCCCGACCCGCGTGCTCGTGAGGACGTCGACGCCCGCGACGCCGGACAGCTCGACCGGCTCGCCGGTGACGTTGGTGAGGCAGAGCAGCTCTCCCGGTCCGCCGACCCCCCGCCGCAGCGCGAAGACCCTCTCGTCCAGGTGCTCCACCTGCTGGGTGCCGAAGGGCGAAAAGGCCTCGTGGCGGCGTCGTACGTCGAGCAGGTGCAGCATCCCCTCGAAGACCGCACGCCGGCGTGGGTCGTCCCCCAGCTCGACGGCCAGCTGGTCTGCGTCCAGGATGGCCCGGTTGATGCGTCGGTTGATCCGGCTGGTGACCATGCCCTCGAGGTCGGGCCGCGAGCCGACGAGCGAGTGGTAGTAGACGGCCGGGACGCCGAGGAAGGCGAACAGGATGCTGTGCGCGGCGAGCGCCTTGGCGGCCAGGACCGCAGGGTCGCTGGCCTCCTCGACCGTGCACAGCGCGTCGAGGTAGCCGATGTTCAGCTCGTAGACCGCCCGCGAGCCGTCCGGACGGCTGGCCCAGGAGACCTCGCCGCCGTGGGAGCGGGTGCGCTCCACCAGGGCCGCACGCTCGGACTCGTCGAGGATCCCCTCGGTTGCACGGAGGCCGATGCCGTCGTGGCTGGCCAGGAAATTGAACCAGGTGGCGGTGTCGCTGACGGCCCCGATGCCGGAGGCCCACTCGCCCAGCCGCGCGGTCGAGCCGGACACGAACGAGTGGAGCACCAGCGGTGGGAGCGCGAACTGGTACACCATGTGCGCCTCGTCGTGGCCGTCGCCGAAGTAGGAGACGTTCTCCTCGTGGGGCACGTTCGTCTCGGTCAGCAGCCGTGCCCCGGGAGCGACGTGCTCGACGAGAGCCCGCCACAGCTTGATCACGGCGTGGGTCTGCGGGAGGTGGAGGCATGTGCTTCCCGACTCCTTCCAGAGGAACCCGATCGCGTCCAGCCGCACCGCGGAGGCTCCTCGCGCCAGGTAGCCCAGCAGCACGTCGGTGAGCTCGATCAGCGTTCTCGGGTCGCGGACGTCCACGTCGACCTGGTCCTCGCCGAACGTCGTCCACACCTCGGCCGTGGCGCCGTCCGGCCGCCGGAACGTGTGGAAGAGGGGGGTGGTCCGAGGTCGGACGACCGATGAGGTGTCGAAGGACTGATCCCGCTCGATGTAGAAGCCGTCGTAGGCCGGGTCGCCGGCCAGCCAGCCCTGGAACCACTGACTGTGGCTCGACGTGTGGTTGGCGACGAAGTCGAACATGACCGCGTGCTCACGCGCCAGGTCCGCGACGTCCGCCCAGGTGCCGATCGCCGGGTTGACCTGCCGGTGGTCGACCACGGCGAAGCCGTCGTCGCTGGTCCACGGGAAGAACGGCAGCAGGTGCACGTCGCTGAGGGCCTTGCCCACGTGCTCGTCGAGAAACGCTGAGAGCGTGTGCAGCGGCGTCTCACCAGCCCGCCGTAGCCCGTCGCCGTACGTGATCAGACAGGCGGTCCGCTCCGTCGGCGGCGTCACCGAGCGACCCGCGAGGATGGTGGTGTACCGGTCGGCAATCTCGAGCAGGTCGGCGCACACCGCCGCCGAACGGTCGGGGTACAGCTGCTCGACGTACACCGCGAGCCGCGAGTGCAGCACACCCGGGCTGGTCATGCAGTCGCCTCGGTCTGGGCGAGGCGGGCAGCCGCACGCAGCCGTTCGGCGTCCAGTGGTGCAGCGCCGCCGCCCCGCGCGAGCAGGGCGCGGACCGTGTCCAGGCCCCAAGCGTCGAGCTCTGCGACCCGGTCCGAGAACGACGCCAGCCCGCCGAGGTCCTGAGCCGCGTTCGCCCACCTCTCACGCAGCGAGTAGGTCGGCCGCGCGACCACGCAGTCCGGGTCGTTGATCCACAGGCGCCCCTGCTGCCAGGAGCGTGCCGCCATCGGCATCAGGCCGCGCAGACCGACCGAACCGTCCTCGCCGCCCTCGTGGAAGGTGTCGGGCGACACCCGCATCACGTCCACCAGCCCGACGCTGGGGAGCAGGGGCGCACCGCAGCCCACCACCAGCACGTCCGCCCCGACGACCTCACGGATCAGCGCGAGACCCGATCGGTACGCCGCGACCGGGTCTGACCCGTCCTGGCGCGGGCCCGGCGCCGCGCCGGCGTACAGGAAGTCGAGCTTGAAGTAGTCCACGCCCAGGGAGACCAGCCACTCGAGCCTGTCCCGGAGGAGATCACGGACGCCGCGGTGCGTGAGGTCCAGCCCCGCCAGCGGCTGGCCCCAGTTGCGTCCTGCGGGCCCGACCAGCCAGTCCGGGTGACGGCGCGCCAGCGTGGTCTCCGTGCCCACGACGAAGGGCGCGAGCCAGATCCCCGCCCGACGGCCCGAACCGCGCACCTCCTCCACCACGGCGCGCAGGGAACCGAAGCGCGGGGTCGGGTGCAGCCCCTCGCCGAGACCGGCGCTCCACCCGTCGTCGATCTGGACCACGTCGACGGACAGGTCGTGCTCGTCGAAGGCGCGCAGGTTCTCCACCACGTCGTCGGCCGTGACCTCCTCGAAGTAGCGGTACCACGAGCACCACACCGTCGGCGGCTCCGCGAGCGGGACGGCCAGGGCGTCGCCGTACGCCGCCAGCGCGGCCTCGCCGCCGTCCGGGTGGACCCGGACCGAGACCGGCCCCGAGGCGCTCACCCGGACCTGCCCCCCCTCCAGCACCGGCGTGCAACGTCGGCACGTCACCTGGGTCGTCCCCCGCGTACAGACGGGCGGGCTCCCCGTGGCCGGGATCCACGACCATGACCCCCTCGGCCTGGATGCCGACCTCGGCCACGGGGGTCCCTGGACGGAACCGCATCAGGTGCTGCCACTCCCCCTCGGGCCGTCTGCCGGTGGCGGTCACCGGGTACCAGGTGGCCGGGCTCCAGGACTGCCAGCCCTCGGCGTAGATGCGGCCGGATGTGCGGTCGACCGGCACCTCGTCGGCGACGAACCAGCTGGTCATGGCGTCACCAGGACGGGTGCGCCACCCCGGTCGGCGGAGTCGCGGGCGGCTAGGACGAGCTCGACCGAGCGCGCGGCGTCCGCAGCCGAGTTCTCCGGCTCGCGGTCCTCGACCACCGCGCACATGAGCTCACCCATGGCCGCGGCGAACCCGTCGACGAACCACGCGCCGGACAGCGGGACCGCGGTGCGGGTGGTGCCGTCGTCGACCTCGGCCCGGTCGGAGTCGAGGAGCACGCTTCCTCGCACCGTGCCCGTCGTGCCGTGCACCCAGAACGGGCAGCCGGGCTCGGAGGCGACGTTGCTGCCAGTGACTCGCATCGTGGCCGTGGCGCCGGCTGCGGTCGCCAGCGTCAGGGTGGCCGACCACGGGTTGCGCGCCTCGGCTGCCTGCCCCGGCACCCGGGAGTCGACGGCCTGCACCCAGGTGACCGGCCCGGCGCCGCCGTCGGCCAGCCAGGTGCGGCTGATGTCCACCCAGTGCAGGAGGTAGTCGGTGAGGAGCATGTGGGGGACGTCGTCGAAGGGCGTGCCGGCCAGCGGCGGCAGCGGCTTGTCGTGCAGGTGGGTCACGCCCGTGACCGCACCGACCGCGCCGTCGCGGATGAGCAGCGACGCGGCGCGCCAGGGCGGCGCCCACCGGCCGTTGTGGTTGACCGCCACCCTGACCCCCGCCGCCCGGGCCCGCTCGAGCACGGCGGGCAGGCGAGCCAGGTCGGCGCGGTCGAGGGTCAGGGGCTTCTGCGCCAGCACGTGCTTGCCGGCCGCCACCGCGGCCTCGATCCAGCCCAGCCGACCCTCCGGACCGGTCGCGAGGTCGACATAGCGAACGTCGGGGTCGGCCAGCAGCTCCTCGGCGCTCGTGTAGACGCGGCCGACGTCCGCGAACCTCGCGCGCACGTCGCGGGTGGTTGCCGGCGACCGGCTCCAGACGCCGGTGACCCCGACGCCGTGCTGCGCGTACGCCGGGAGGTGAGCCGACTGGGCGATGGCTCCGCAGCCGAGGATGGCCACCCCGCCCCGCGCCGCAGGGTCGCTGGGGAACCGCGGCGCCAGGTCGAGGTCGATGGCCCTCACCCCTCCTCCGGCGCGGCCGGGAAGCGCAGCACGGCCTGGAGGACGTCGGGGTCTCCGCCGTCGAGGCGGGCGAAGATCGAGGCGACGTCGCCCGCGTCGACGACATCGGTGACCAGCGAGCGTGCGTCGACCCGTCCGCGGCGCACCTGCTCCATGAAGGTTCGCACGAGCCGCGGTTGGTCCCACCGCGTCCCGAGCCGGACCGGGACGCTCGAGATCTGGCTGGCGAGGATGCGGACCCGGTTGTGGTGGAATTCCTCGCCGAGACGCAGGTGTGCGGCGCCGCCCTGGTAGAAGCCGGAGGCGACCACGGTGCCGTCGACCACCACCGAACGTGTCGCCTCGTGCAACGCGCGGTCGGTGCCGCTCAGCTCGATGGCAGCGTCGACGCCACCCCCGGACCAGTCCCGCACGACCGCCCCCGCACCGTCTTCGACAGTCGCGTCCACGACCGCCGCGGCGCCCATCGTGCGCGCCGCGTCGAGTCGCCTCGGCATGGTGTCCACGGCGATCACGTCGGCCCCGGCCAACGTCGCCAGCCGGGTGGCCAGCAGCCCGATCACGCCCTGCCCGAACACCGCCACCCGGTCCCCCAGGCTGACCTCACCCTCGAGCACAGCGTTGAGCGCGATGGCGCCGACCCGCGCGAAGGTGCCGCTGATCGCGTCCTGACCGGTCCACACCCGCCCATGCACGGCCTCGGCTGGGACAACCGCCTCGCTGCGGTGTCCCCATATCCCGTGGACGACTTCACCGATCGAGGGGGTCGCAACGCCATCAGCCACCTCGACGACCTCACCCACCTCTGAGTAGCCCCACCCCTCGACCGGGTAGGAGAACGTCGGGGCACCCTCGACGAAGAGGCGCCGCTCGGCGTCCCACGTGCGGGTGAGATAGGGGTTCGACCCGCGGTAGGCCGTGAGCTCGGTGCCGGCCGAGATGCCGGAGTACCAGGTGCGTACGCGCACCGAGCCCGGTGCGAGCGGCACTGACTGGCACGGCACCAGCGCCACCTCGCCAGGTGCGGTGAACGACACGACCTCCGGCACTGGTGCCTCCTGGACAGTGGGCTGCGGACCGTCAGCCCTTCTCGGCGCCCGCGGTCAGGCCACCGGCCAGCCAGCGCTCGCTGAGGAAGAACAGCACGATGATCGGCACGGTGAGGATCACTGATCCTGCCATCAGCACGGTCGTCGGCACCTCGATGCTCCCGGCCAGCTGGGAGAGGCCGAGGGAGACGGTCCAGTTGTCGCGCTCCTCGACCAGGAACAGCAGCGCGAAGAGGAACTCGTTCCACGCGATCATGAAGACGAACAGCGCGTTGGAGGCGATGGCCGGCAGTGCCAGCGGGAGGCTGACGTGCCGCATGGCCTGCAGACGCGTGCACCCGTCGATGGCCGCGGCCTCCTCGAGGCTGGCAGGGATGGTGTCGAAGTAGTTGCGGAGCATGTAGATGGAGACCGCAGCCACCTGCGCGACGTAGACGACGAGCAGCCCGGACAGCGTGCCCCGCTGCTCGATCCGCGTGAAGAACACGAACAGCGGGATGGCCAGCAGGATGGCGGGGAAGAAGTAGACCCCCAGGAACACCGCGCTGATCTGACGGCGCCCGAAGAACTCCAGCCGGCTCACCGCGTAGGCGCCCGGGATCGCGACGAGCAGGCTCACCACCACCGTGCCGACCGCGACGATGCTGCTGTTGCGGATGAACCGCAGGAACCCCTGCCCGCCGTCGTCCTGCGAGGCGAGCACGTCGCGGTAGGTGCTGAAGTTGATCTCGCCGAGCTGGACCCACAGCGCGCCGGGGTCCTGGAGCACCGCATCCAGCGAGCGGAACGACAGGAGCAGCATGTAGTAGAAGGGGAAGAGCGTGATCACCAGCAGGAAGACGATCACCAAGGGCCGGAGCACGCCGAACACTCGGCGCTCCACGGCGTCCCTGCTCATGGTGCTCATGCGACCTCCTCCGAACGCCCGAAGAGCTTGAGGTAGATCGTCACCAGGACGGCGAGGATCGCAGCCAGCACCAGTGCCTGGGCAGCGGCCGCGCCGATGTCGCCCCGGTTGATCAGGTAGTCGTAGACCCGGACCGCGACGACCTGGGTCCCGGCGCCACCGCCGGTGAGCAGGTAGATGTCGTCGAAGTTGTTGAAGGTCCAGATGAACCTCAGCACGGTGAGCACCGCGATCGTGGGCAGCAGCTGGGGCAGCACGATGTAGCGGAACCGCTGGATGGGCGTCGCGCCGTCGACGACCGCGGCCTCCTCCAAGGACTCCGGGATGGCCTGGATCCGCGCGGTGAGGAAGAGGAAGGCGAACGGGAACGACCGCCACCCCTCGAACAGCACGACGGTGAACAGAGCCTGGCTGACGGGCAGCTCCAAGCCGAACAGGTTGACCGGCTTGCCGGAGCTGAGGAAGGCGATCGGCTCGTCCCAGCCGAGCAGGGTGGTGCCGTAGTGGTTCACGATGCCGAACTGCGGGTTGAGCATGGTCGTCCACACGAACGCCGCCGCCACCACCGGCGCGACATAGGGCACCAGCATGCAGGCGCGGACCAGGCCGCGACCCCGGAACGGCTGCCGCAGAGCCATCGCCGCCACCAGCCCCAGGCCGATCGCGCAGGCCGTGCCGGCCACCGAGTAGACGATGGTGTTGACGAGGGCCTCGACGAAGCCCGGTGAGGTGAGGACCGCCTCGAAGTTCTCGAGACTGTAGTCGCCGACGAACCCCGCCGTGCTCAGGTTGAGCAGGCGCACCTGCTGGAAGGCCAACGAGACCGTCCACAGGATGGGGAGCACCACCATCACGAACACGATGACGACGGTGGGCGTGATCAGCGCGTAGCCGGTGCGCCGGTCCTCCTTGGCGCGGGCGGACCCTCCCCGTGAGGGCTTGCGGCCACGCCGCACGGGGTCCGGTGCCCCGACCGTCGTGGCCGCGGGAGCGGCGGGTCCGCTCATGTCACATCGAGTCCGCTGCCGCCTGCACCGCTTCAGCGGCCTGGGCGACACCTTCCTCGGGGCTCATGCCGTTCGCGACCTCGTTGACCGCGTTGGCGATCGGCTGCTCGCCCTGGATGGCGCCGAGCAGGTCCCCCTGGCCCTGCGGGATCGCCCAGCGGCTCAGGGACTCGGTGCCCGAGGTGAGCGCGTCGATGACCTCTTGGCCGTAGAACTCGCTCAGCGGCGCCTTGGTGTCGACGCCGACCTCCATGTCGGCCCAGGCGTCGGCGTACTCCGTCGATCCCGACTCCGGGCCCGTCCGCACCGGGATCTTGCCCTCGGGCGCGATCTCGATCCACGGGAGGTAGCCGTCGGTCATCATGTACTCGACGAACTGCTGCGCGGGCTCGGTGGCCGACTCGGCGGCGATGGTCCAGGACGTGACCTCGCCGAAGGTCGCGGGCTCACTGCCCGACGGGCCCTGGAGCGAGGTGACCACGCCGCTGTTCTTGGCGAGGAACGCCTTGTCGTTCTTGCACTCCGGGCAGGTCGGGAGGGCGTCCTTCCGCAGCGCGGCCATCTCGTCGAGGATGAAGCTCGACCAGATCACCATGGCCGCCTGGCCGGCGAAGTAGGAGGCGCGTGTCGTGTCGACGTCCTGCGCACCGGTGACCGAGTAGTCGGTGAGAAGGGTGCCGTAGAAGTCCATCGCCTCGACGCACTGCTCGCTGTCGAGGGTCACCTCGCCTGCGTCGTCGACCATCTCGCAGTCGTTGCCCAGGCCGATCTCCTCGAAGGTCTGCGCCGTGAACGCGTCGCCGGCGATGTTGGCACCGACGAAACCGGCCACCTCGTCGCTGTCCAGCGCCTCGGCCGCGGCCAGCACGTCGTCGTAGGTCTCCGGCGCGGCGAGGTTCGCAGCCTCGAAGAGGTCCTTGCGGTAGACCAGCAGCTGGACCCAGGACTCACTCGGCACCGCGAGTGGGGTGTCCCCGTCGTTGATGAGCTGGAGAGCACTCTCGCTGAAGGTGTCGGTGCCCAGCTCGTCCATGACGCTGCCGACCGCCTCGGTGTCGAGCAGCTCGTTGGAGGACAGCGTGCGGATCGCGCCGAGCGGGATGGCGCCCATCACGTCGGGCAGCTCGCCGGCGGCGGCGTTGGAGGTCAGGATCTGGTTGAACTGGTCCTCGGCGATCGGGGTGAGCTTCACCTCGACGCCGGACTCCTCGCTGAAGGCGTCGATGATCTTCTGCGTGGCCCTCACCCGGTCCGGGAGGTCCTCGACGATCCAGACCTCGATGGACGACTCGGCGTCACCCTCCCCTCCGCCGCTGTCATCGGAGCTGCAGGCAGCAAGCGTGGCCGCCAGCGTGGCGACCGCTGCTACCAGTGCCGCCTTCCGGACGTGCCGTCGGGGTGATGTGAGCCTGAAGTGAGTCATGGGGATCCTCCGTCGTGGCACCTATGTCAAGACACTGATCCTCTGTGGCACACCTGTCAAGCATCCAATGCCTGATTCTGTACAACATGTGTACGATGTCGTTCGTGGCGACAGGGCCCGGCGACATCCTCGAGCTGATCCGGCGGGGCCGGGCGACGACCCGCGGTGACGTGCTGGAGGCCACGGGGCTCTCCCGGATGACGGTCTCGCAGCGTCTCGAGGCCCTGCTTGCCGCCGGGATGGTCGTCGACGGAGAGACCGGCGGACGACGACCTCGCGTCCTGGTCTTCAACAACGCGCATGCGCGGGTCCTCGCGGTGGCCGTCGACACGACCCACACCCGGATCGCCGTGACCGACCTCGGCGGTCAGGTGCTGGAGGAGACCGAGATCGACGTCCCCGTGGCGTCCGGACCTTCGGCGGTCCTGGACCAGATCGCCACTGCGGTCGGGGCGCTGCTCGACAAGGGCGGTCTGACTCCCGGTGACCTGTGCGGGGCCGGCCTGAGCCTGCCCGGCCCCGTCGATCCGGCGTCGGGACTGCCGAGCCAGCCACCGATCCTCCCCGGCTGGGACGCGTATCCCGTGGCCCAGCACCTGCAGAGCGCCCTGCCCGAGATCCCGGTGCACACGGCGAACGACGCCGATGCGTCGGCGCTGGGTGAGTACCACGCGGCGTACGACGGGCTTCGCTCCCTGTGCCTGGTCAAGGTGTCGACCGGGATCGGGACCGGCATCGTCATCGACGGCCGCCTCTACACGGGCGCCGACGGTGGCGCCGGGGACATCGGGCACGTGCGCGTCGCTGGTGGCGGAGCGGGTGACGGCGCGGCCCTGTGCCAGTGCGGTATGCAGGGATGTCTGGCTGCGGTCGCCAGCGGGCGGGCGGTGGCGGCGGCGCTCACCGAGATCGGCTGCCCCGCCGCCTCTGGGCGCGACGTGCGCGAGCTGCTCCGGGCCGGCAACCCCGACGCATCGCGGCTGACCCAGGAGGCCGGCCGGCGCATCGGCGAGGTGATGGCGACCGTCGTGTGCTTGCTCAATCCTGAAGTCGCGCTGATCGGCGGGGCGCTGGCCTCCGCTCCCCTGCTCACGGGCATCCGCGAGACGTTGTACCGCTACGCACTGCCGCGCGCGACCCGGCACATGTCCCTGCAGCTCGGCAGGCTCGGTGACGATGCGCCCCTGGTTGGCCTGACCCGGCTCGTCGTCGACCACGAGTACTCCCCTGAGGTCGTCAACAAGCGCTTGCGCTCCTGAGGGGCAAGGACGCGATGTGGCGCTCGAGCTGCCCGACCTGTCCCACCTTCGGACGGGATCGCGTCCTGGCGATCCTGCAGGTAGTAGGGCGGGTGGGGCTCGAACCCACGACCCAAGGATTATGAGTCCTCTGCTCTGACCGGCTGAGCTACCGCCCCGGGTGACCGGGCGACGTACGCCGCGGATCCCGCAGCGACTCTAGCCGCTGGGGCAGGTGATTCACCCGGAGCACAAGCGGGACAAATGCGGGTCCTTCGACTCTGTGGACAGACAGGGCGCGTCGGGCACGGTGGACCCGGCACGTCGCTTTCAGCAACGGGGGTCCTCATGAAGCATGCTGCCTCGGTCCGGAGCGCGGTTGTGATCGCCGCGGCGATCCTGATGTCCACGACGCTCGGCCTTCCGGCTGCCGTCGGCGCGACGACGTCGGTCAACGGCTCCGGCGTCTACCAGAAGCTCGTCCTGGCCAACAACCAGAACGCCGTCGTGCTGAAGATGTACGGCCCCAGGGCCGCGGCAGACTCGTGCGACTGGTCGGTGAACGCGACCATGCGCGATGTGGATGGGACGCGATACACCGTGACTCGAGCCTGCTACGGAGGTGAGGCCGACGGCGAGGACGTCTACGCGACCTCGCTGTCTCGAGGCACCACCCTCAAGGCCTGCGGCGGTCTCGCCTTCTCCTACAACGACACGGCCGACTTCTACCGGTTCTCCATCCCGAGGACCTGCCTCACGGGGCTTGCCAACCGCATCAAGGTGACCAAGTCGGAGATGGAGCTCAACACACCGTCCATCAACGAAGCCGGACCCACGCCGTACGTCGCCCGCGGCTGAGCCCTCCCACCCTCGCCAGGGTGGTCGCTCGGTGGCATGCTCGCGAGCACCCGCTGCGTGAGGAGAGACCGTGAACGACCAGCCGAAGTTCAAGCCGCTGCCGGAGGACTGGCGCAAGGCGGTGGCCATCGTGGCCCACCCCGACGACATGGAGTTCGGCGGCGCCGCGGCCGTGGCCCGGTGGACCCGCCAGGGCAAGGAGATCGTCTACGTGATGGTCACCAGCGGCGAGGCCGGCATCGACGGGATGGAGCCGGAGGAGACCAAGCGCGTCCGCGAGCGCGAGCAGATCGAGTCGGCGCGCATCGTGGGTGTCGACACCGTCGAGTTCCTCGGCCTGCCCGACGGCACCATCGAGTACAGCCTCGACCTGCGCAAGAAGGTCTCGGAGATCGTCCGGCGCCACCAGCCCGAGATCGTCATCACCAACAACTTCCGCGACGAGTGGGCCCCTGGCGCGCTCAACCAGGCCGACCACATCGCCACTGGACGGGCCGTGCTCGACGGCACGCGCGACGCCTCGAACCGGTGGATCTTCACCGACCAGATCAGCCAGGGCCTGGAGAAGTGGGACGGCGTGCGGGCCGTGTGGGCGGGCGGCTCGCCGGGCGCGAAGCACGCGGTCGACGTCAGCGAGACGTTCGCGCTCGGCGTCGAGTCGCTCCGGGCACACCGCGCCTACATCGACGGGCTGGGCTGGGACCACTTCGACGAGGAGGAGTGGCTGGCGAGCTTCTGCAAGCCCACCGGCGCCGCGCTGGGCGCGACGTACGGCACCACCTTCGAGGTCTACTCGCTGACGTGGGGCGGCGACGACTGACGACGCCCGCCGAGGCCGAGCCGGCGTAGCAGGCAAAGAGCCCCCGGCGCGGACGGCGCTGGGGGCTCAGGTCGGCTCCCCCGGTTGGACTCGAACCAACAACCCTCCGGTTAACAGCCGAATGCTCTGCCAGTTGAGCTACAGGGGATGGTGCCGCGGCGTCCGCGGCCCGCACAGATTAGCAGAGCAGCCGGGCCCGACCCGAACTCGGGCGGGGCCCTCGACCTCACCCCTCGACGACGCCCAAAGACGCCTGCGTCTCGGCCAGCGACTGGTCCATCGCGGTGCGCACGGCGGGGTCCTCCGGGTCGATCCCGTCGTCCAGCTCGAACGCCCACGTGATCGCCCCGCCGCGAGGCGGCCGCCGCGCGAACACGTGGAACCCACGCTTGCCGGAGACGGGCACATGCCGCTGCACGACGACGCTCGCGCTGACCCGCTCGCGCACGAGGGCCAGCAGGTCGGCCGCCTCGTCGAGCACGTACGCGCGCGTCTCGAGCGGTGTGCCGAAGTCGCTGACGGGCACCACCTCGAAGCGGCGCTCGTCGTCGTCCCAGTCGGCCCGGAGCACCTGCTCCCACGGCCACGACAGCGACGTCTCCCCCACAGCGTGCAAACGGTCGCGGGTGCCCACGAGCCACGCGTCGTCCTCCGCACGCGCCGCCGCGAGCGGCCCGCTCGCCGGAGAGCGCCTGCCGGACCGCCTCCGGAAGCCGGGGCCCGTGACCGACACCGAACAGGCTCCGGAGGCTCGGGCTCACCCGGACCCGCCGATGGCACGCTCCCGGAGCGTACGGCGATGGCCCTCGAGCGCCACGAGCTCACCGAACATGCGGTTGTACTCCGTCGCCTGCTCCACCGGGTTGGTGCGCTGCAGCCGCGACTTGAGGTCGGCGATGCGCCGCAGCACCGTGACCTCCTGGAGCCGGTAGGAGCAGGCCGCGGCGTACGCCTCGTCGAGGACCGCCGCCGGAGGCGGCTCCACCGCGACGCCGTTCAGCACCTGCAGCACGACCGGACCCGAGCGCTCGCCGACCAGCCCGCGGAGCTTGTCCATCCACACCTCGCCCGCGGGAGCCGCGGCCGGCCCACCGAGGGAGGCCACCGCCTGCCAGATCGCGAGGTAGGCGGGATGGGTGAAGTCGTTGTCCCCGAGGTCGCCGCAGACCGGCCCCGCGATGACGGGCTGCTGCACGACCACCTTGAGCGTCTCGCGCTCGAGCGCGAACCGCGGGTCGCGCGGGTCGGGCATCGTCATCTCCGGCGGGGTCGCGGCCCCCGCGTCGGGCACCGGCTGACTCGGTCGCTGGGCGCCCCGAGACGTCTGCCCCCCACGTGACGCCCGGCGCACCTCTGCCCTCGCCTCGTCCACCTCGACCCCGACCATGCCGGCCAGCTCGCGGGCGAACGCCTCGACCTTGGACCGGTCGCGCACCGACGACACCAGGGTGGCGGCTGCGCGCAGCGCGTCGACACGTCCGTCGGCGCGGTCGAGGTCGTAGCGGGAGACCACGTTGCCCAGCACGAAGCGGTAGAGCGGGGTGCGTCGGGCCACCAGCTCACGGACCGCGGCGTCGCCCGACCGGATGCGGAGGTCGCACGGGTCCATCCCGTCCGGATCCACCGCGACGTAGGTCTGCGCCACGAACTGCTGGTCGCCGCCGAAGGCCTTCAGCGCGGCGTTCTGGCCGGCCTCGTCGCCGTCGAAGGTGAAGATGATCTCGCCGCGGAACTCCTCGTGGTCGTGCAGCAGCCGGCGCAGCACCCGGCCGTGGTCCTCGCCGAAGGCGGTGCCGCAGGTCGCGACCGCTGTGCCGACGCCGGCGAGGTGGCAGGCCATCACGTCGGTGTAGCCCTCCACCACGACCGCCTGCGACGAGCGCGCGATCTCGCGCCGGGCCAGGTCGATGCCGTAGAGCACCTGGCTCTTCTTGTAGATCGGGGTCTCGGGGGTGTTGAGGTACTTCGCGTCGATCCGGTCGTCGTCGAAGATGCGGCGGGCGCCGAAGCCGATCGTCTCCCCCGACGCCTCGCGGATCGGCCAGAGAAGCCGCCCGCGGAAGCGGTCGTAGTGGCCGCGCTGGCCCGAGGCGACGAGACCGGCGGTCACCAGCTCCTCGTCGGTGAACGACTGCTGCCGCAGGTGCTTGTACAGCGCGTCGCCGTCGCGGGGGGCGAAGCCCAGCCCGAACTTCTCGGCGGAGTCCCGGTCGAACCCTCGCTCGGCCAGGAAGTTGCGCGCGGTCATCGCCTCGGGGCCGGTGAGGTGCTCGGCGTACCACTCCTGGGCGCGGCGATGCCCCTCGATCAGCCGCGCGCGAGGCACGCGGTCGCGCCGTGGCCGGTCGTCGCCCTCGGTGTAGCGGAGCTGGACGCCGGTCTTGTCGGCGAGGTACTCCACCGCCTGGTTGAAGGCGAGGCCGTCGTGCTTCATCAGGAAGCTGATGACGTCGCCGCCCTCTTGGCAACCGAAGCAGTGGAAGCCTTTGCCGGGGCGGACGTGGAACGACGGTGACTTCTCGTCGTGGAAGGGGCAGAGGCCCTTGAGCGCTCCCCCGCCGGCGGACTTGAGGGTGACGTACTGGCCGACGATCTCGGCGAGGTCGGCGCGCTCGCGCACCTGCGCGATGTCCTCCTCGCGGATCAGCCCTGCCACGAGCCGCAGTCTACGTCCGGGCGCGGACGGTCGAGGGTTGCGTCACCAGGGTGCCGCCACGGGCGTCGACTGCGATCCGCCCGACAAGCACCAGCGGGTCGATCGCAGTCATGCAGCCGGCTGCCCACGTCACCAGGCGTGCTCAGCACAGCGTGCGGTGCCAGGAGACCGCCGAGGCGTCGGTGAGCGAGGCGACCTGGTCGACGACGACCCTGCGCCTGGCCGCGTCGTCGGAGGCCTCCAGGAAGTCGTGCTGGAACATCGTCTCCATGGCCGCGGGTCCGCGCTGCTCGAGCGCCTCGACCAGCTCGTGCAGGAGCTGACGCTGCGACTCGAGCACGCCGCGGCGGTCTGCGGCCCGCATGACCAGGTGGGCCGCGACGCTCTTGAGCACGCCGATCTCCAGCACGGTGTCGGCAGGCACCACCAGGTCGGCCGCGTAGCGGCTCAGCGGGCGCTCCCCGTGGCTCGCCCGGGTCGCGTCGGTGGCGGCCTTGCAGAAGCGGCCGATGAGCAGCGAGGTGAGGTTCTTCAGCGCCGCGAGCCGCGCCCTGCTCCCGTCGTACGACGACTCGGGCCAGCCGGGCACGGTGCGCAGGCGCTGCCACGCGGCGTCGAGCTCGTCGTCCGAGGCGTCCGGGTGGTACCAGCCCCGGGCCGTGTGCCACACCTCGCCGCGCAGGCCGCCGTCGTCGAGGACGTGGAGGTCGATGCGGCCCGCCACCACCCCGTCCTCGATGTCGTGGACGGAGTAGGCGATGTCGTCGCTGAGGTCCATCACCTGCGCCTCCAGGCACCGCCGCTGCTCGGGCGCGCCCTCACGGATCCAGCGGAACGCGTCGAGGTCGTCGTCGTAGACCCCGAACTTGGCCGTCTCCCGCGGGGTGCCGTCGCTGTGGGCGCCGCCGGGAGGCAGCGACCGCTCGCGCGTCCAGGGGTACTTCGTGGCCGCGTCGAGCGTGGCGCGGGTCAGGTTGAGCCCGTGGCTGCGGCCGTCAGGGTCGACGGTCTTGGCCTCGAGCCGGGTCAGGATCCGCAGCGTCTGCGCGTTGCCCTCGAAGCCCCCGGCGTCGTCACACACGTCGTCGAGGGCGCGCTCGCCGTTGTGGCCGAACGGCGGGTGGCCGAGGTCGTGCGCGAGGGCGGCGGTCTCGGCCACGTCGGTGTCGCACCCCAGCTGACCGGACAGGTCGCGCGCGACCTGGGCGACCTCGAGGGTGTGGGTCAGCCGGTTGCGCACGAAGTCGTCGGTCTGCGGGCCCACCACCTGCGTCTTCGCCGCCAGCCGCCGCAGCGCGGCGCTGTGGACGACCCTGGCTCGGTCACGGGCGAACTCGCTGCGCACAGAGACCTTCGGCGGCTCCGCCGCGCGCCGCGCGCGGGCGGGCTCGTCGTAGTCACCGGTGCTCTGGCTCGACCCCATCGGGAGCGACCCTAGCCGGGCACACCGACGGCCGGCGTGACCGAGCGGAGACGACGAAGGACCGGTCGCACGGACCGGTCCTTCGCGTGCGCCGCTGCGTCAGTAGACGGAGACGTGCACGTGGTCGTAGTGGTTGGCGGTCGTGGAGCCACGGTCCTCCATGTAGCGCCAGCCTGCGCTCGCCTGCTCCGGCGTCCAGATCCGCTGCGACCAGATGATGTTGCGGACCCGCAGGGTGGAGGCGTTGGCGAGGATGTACTGCGCCACCGCGTCGCCGGTCGCCGAGCTGGTGACCATGAAGTCCACGGCGCGGCCGTCGTAGTGCTCGCCGTGCGGGTCGAGCCCGCCGTACGTCGTGAGCTCGGGCACCGCGGCGCACACGGCTCGATAGAGCAGGTCGGCGTTGGTGGTCAGGCCGCCCTCGATGTCGGTGCCGTCGGGGCAGGGCGCCGACGACAGGCCGGTGGAGGTCGAGGTCGATCCGCTCGAGCCGCCGCTGGAGCTCGGCTCGGGCTCCGGCTTCGGCTTCTCGGCGGCGAGGTAGCGGGCGGTCACCCAGCGGTCGATCCGCTCGTCACCGACGAGCACCTCGGCGCGACCGGCCTCGCGCTGACCGGTGACGGCCAGCGGCGTGCCCCACGGGATCACGCGAAGCCTCTCGGCGTCCTTCTCGGGACCGGTCCAGACGTTCAGCGGCGCTGTCGTCCACCTCCGGTCGACGGGGCGCGGCTCCATCGTGACCGGGCGCATGACGCGCACGGCGCTGCGGGACGCGCGGTCCGCACGCCCCGAGAGGTCGGACATCTCGACGAGCGCCTCAGCGCCGTCGGTGGTGGACATGGTGGCGGCCTCGAGCGCGCTCTGGGCGGCGTCGTCGGCGGAGGTGGCGGCGACACCGGCCACCACGACAGGCGCGGTGAGGGCCAGTGCCAGACCCGCGCGCACGGCCAGCCGGGGAAGGCGGATGCGAGGGGTGCGGGTCTTGGGGCGCAGGTGCTTGGGGCTGCGCTCAGGCATGCAGAAGCCTCCTGAACAAATGTGGGTGCGGGGTCGATCAGTCGCCGAGTGAAGCACAGGCACCCCCGCGGGGTCATGCTGGGACGCGGGTCTGTGCGCGGACTCACAACCGTAAAGACTGGGTCCAAGACATGGCCCCGGTCACAGCGGGGAAGCCTGCGCCGCCAGTCAGACGGTCAGAGCCAGCCGTTCTCCCGCGCGAGGCGCGCCGCCTCCGCGCGCGTCGAGGCGCCGGTCTTGCCGATCGCGCTGGACAGGTGGTTGCGGACGGTGCCCTCGGTCAGTACCAGCTGCTTGGCGATCGCGGCGACCGTCGCGCCGCCCTGCGCACACCGGAGCACCTCGGTCTCGCGGGGCGTCAGCGGCGAGTCCCCGAAGGCCATCGAGTCGGCGGCCAGGATCGGGTCCACCACCCGCAGACCCTGACGGACGCGGCGTACGGCGTCGGCGAGCTCGCGTGCCGGGGTGTCCTTGACGACGAAGCCGTCGGCCCCCGACTTCAGAGCCCGCCGGACCAGACCGGGGCGGCCGAACGTGGTCACGATGAGCACCCGGACCTCGGGCAGCCGCTCCTTGATCAGCCGGGTGACGTCGATCCCGTCCAGGCCAGGCATCTCGACGTCGAGGAGCGCCACGTCGACCTGGTGCGCCCGGCACGCCTCGACCACCTCGTCGCCGCGCCCGACCTGCGCCACCACCTCGAGGTCGCTCTCGAGGCCCAGGAGGGCTGCAAGAGCACCCCTGACCAGTGCCTGGTCGTCGGCGAGGAGCAGGCGCAGCGCGCTCACGACCCCGACACCTCGACGATGAACTCGGGCCCGATGCGCTGCACGCTCAGCGTGCCCCCGAGTGCGTGCACCCGCTCGCGCAGCCCGACGAGACCGCTGCCCTCCACCCGCTGGCCCGGCGCCCGGTCGTCGCCGTCGCGCACGCCGTCGTTGGCGATCCTCAGCGTGGTGGCGCTGAGCTCGATCTCCGCCTTGCGCGCGCGGCTGTGGCGCACGATGTTGGTCACGGCCTCGCGGATCGCCCAGGCGAACAGCTCACGCAGCTCGCCGGCCACGTCGTCGGCCGACGACGGCAGCGCCGCCTCGATCCCGGCAGCGGCCAGCACGCCGCGGGCACGGGCCAGCTCCCCGGGGAGCGTGATCTCGCGATACCCCTGCACGGCCCGGCGTACGTCGGTCAGGGCGTCCCGGCTGAGCCGTTCCAGGTCGCGGATCTCGCGGAGCGCGCGCTCGTTGTCGACGTCGACGAGGCGCCGCGCGAGCTCGGCCTTCACCGCGATGACGGTGAGGGAGTGTCCGAGGATGTCGTGCAGGTCGCGGGCGAAGCGGTTGCGCTCCTGCTCCAGCAGCAGCAGCTCGTTCTCGCGCCGGGTGCGCATCAGCTCGACGTTGCGCTCCATGACCTGGCGCACCGCCCACATCACGAAGCCGCCGATGAGCGCCAGGAGGGGGAGCTCCAGGTCGCGTTCCCAGCCGGTCTGGGCGACGGCGACCCAGAAGGCCGCTCCGCACACGAGCAGCACGAACCAGATCGCGTAGGTGGTCGAGAGGACCATGACGGAGCTGACGGTGATGAAGATGACGGCGCCGCTGCCGTCCTGGCCGAACACGGACAGCATGCCGATCCAGCAGATGACCAGCACCGCCAGCAGACCGATGCTCCACCGCAGCGGCAGCTCGAGCTCCAGCTCGGCTCGTCTGCGCCGCAGCAGCTCGAAGATGACGACGTAGGTCGCGGCGAAGACCAGCGTGCTCACGTAGCCCAGCCAGACCCAGTCCTCGCCCCGGTCGTCCCAGTGGCGCACCAGCGGCTCGATCAGGAAGAGGAGCCACACCGTGGCCACGAGCGTGGTGAAGCGACCGGCCTGGCCCTCGACCGCCGCCGTGGGGGCGGGATCGCGCTCGCTGGTCTCGACACTCATGGCGCAAACGTAACCCGGGGTCAGCCCCGGGCCGGGGTCTCCGCCCTCCCCTCCGAGGTGGGACTCCGCGCCCGTCACGTGGCCGCGGTTCATCCTCGCGGTCGGCGGGGCAGGAGCCGCACTCCGAGCGTCACGGTTCTCTGCATGACAGATGTCATGCAATCCCACCGCCGACGACTCCCGCCGGGCCCCGCAGGGCTCAGCCGCCGGAGCCGGAGCTGACGTCCTCGCGCGCGGGGGCCGGGGTGGCGCGGTCGTCGAGCCACCCCTCGGGCAGGGCCACCCTGCGCGGGCTGCCCTGCCGACCGCGTGGCGTGCCCAGCTCGTGCTGCGGGTACGGCGCGCCGTGGTCCAGCGACGCAAGCAGCCGGCCGAGATCCTCGAGGCTGCTGACCAGCGCGAGGCCACGGCGGAGGTCGCCACCCGCCGGGAAGCCCTTGAGGTACCACGCGACGTGCTTGCGGAACTCCTTGCAGCCCCGCTCCTCACCCATGAGCTCGCAGAGCAGCTCGGCGTGACGCCGCATCATCACGGCCACCTCGCCGAGGGTGGGCAGCGCGGTGACGCGCTCACCGGCGAAGGCAGCGGCCAGGTCGCGGAAGAGCCACGGCCGCCCGAGGCACCCGCGCCCCACGACGACACCGGCGGCACCGGTCTCGTGCACCATGCGGAGCGCGTCCCCTGCCTCCCAGATGTCTCCGTTGCCGAGCACGGGGATGTCGACGTGCGCGGCGAGCTCACCGATCGCCGCCCAGTCCGCCTGCCCGCTGTAGGCCTGGGCGACGGTGCGGCCGTGCAGGGCGATCGCCGCGCACCCCGTCTCCTGCGCCGTCCTGCCCGCGTCGAGGTAGGTCAGGTGCTCGTCGTCGATGCCCTTGCGGGTCTTCATGGTCACCGGCACGCCGTAGGGCTCGGCCGCACGCACGGCGGCGTCGAGGATGCTGCCCAGCAGGTCACGCTTCCACGGGAGCGCGCCACCCCCGCCCTTGCGGGTCACCTTCGGCACCGGGCAGCCGAAGTTGAGGTCGACGTGGGCCACCGCGTACTCCTCGCAGAGGATGCGCGTCGCCTCCCCGACGTAGCGCGGGTCGGTGCCGTACAGCTGCACCGAGCGCACGTCCTCCATCGGGTCGAAGACCAGCATCCGGCGTGTGGTCTCGTCGCCCTCCACCAGGCCGCGCGAGGTGATCATCTCGCAGACGTACAGGCCCGCGCCCTGCTCCCGGCACAGGCGCCGGAAGGCCGCGTTGGTGACCCCGGCCATCGGCGCGAGCACGACCGGTGTGGGCACCGTGAGGGGGCCCAGGCGCAGCGGCGCGTGCGCGGTCGTCAGTGTTGCGGTCACGTCGACCATTGTGCGGGACGACCCGAGGGGTCAGTTGTTGCCGCCCGAGCCCTTCTTGCCGCCGCCCTTCTTCGAACTCTTCTTCTTCTCGGCCTTGGTCACCGGCGCCTCGACCTGGCCGCGCCACTCGATCGGGTCGAAGGTCTCGACCGGCCGGTAGCTGACCCCCTCGAGGGTGCCCTTGCTGGGCGAGAGGAAGACCAGGCACGTGTCGTGCTTCTTGCCGGGCCCGAACTTCTTGGGCATCGGCTCGGTCGGGCACTTGTCGAAGGACGAGGTGAACTCGACCGGCGGCAGGAGGGTGTTGTCGCCCGAGATCCCCCAGAGCGGCACCGCCGCGCCCCCGAGGTCGTCCTCACCGACGTTCTCCGCCGAGACGCGCACGTAGTAGTAGTTCGCGTTCTTCTCGTAGGCGTTGCGCAGCGTGAAGCCGGCGAAGTCCTTGATGGACCCGCGGCTCGCCTTCTTCACCTTCAGCTCGAGGAGCGTGCCCTGGCGGCGCAGCTTGTAGTCGACGGTCGCGCTGTCGCCGAACCGCAGCTGGGTGCCCGGTGCCGTCAGCTCGACCCCTTCCGGGGTCTCCACGGAGGCCGTCGGCGAGGCGGTCTCCGGCGACTCGTCGTCGTCCGCGTCGCCTTGCGAGTCGCCGCCGCAGGCGCTCAGCGCCAGCGCGGCGCCGGCGGCCGTCGCCAGCCACCGGGTGCGGCGGCCGAGCCGGGTCGACGTGGTCATGCGAGCGGTCATCGAGGTCTCCACATCCACGAATCGTAGGTGACGAGCAGGGCTCAACTGCCCAAGAGACGCTCCGCGAGCCACGACCGGACCTGACCGAGCCCGATGCGCTCCTGCGACATCGAGTCACGCTCCCGGACAGTCACCGCGTCGTCCTCGAGGGTGTCGAAGTCGACGGTCACGCAGTACGGCGTCCCGATCTCGTCCTGGCGGCGGTAGCGGCGGCCGATGGCGCCCGCGTCGTCGAACTCGACGTTGTAGTACTGGCGGAGCTGGCCGGCGAGGTCGCGCGCCTTCGGCGACAGGTCGGCGTTGCGCGACAGGGGCAGCACGGCGACCTTGACCGGGGAGAGCCGCGGGTCGAGGCGCAGCACCGTGCGCTTGTCCACGCCCCCCTTGGCGTTGGGCGCCTCGTCCTCGGTGTAGCCGTCCACGAGGAAGGTCATCAGGCTGCGCGAGAGCCCGGCCGCCGGCTCGATCACGTACGGCGTGTAGCGCTCGTTGGCCGCCTGGTCGAAGTAGGAGAGGTCCTGGCCGGAGTGCCGGCTGTGCGTGCCGAGGTCGAAGTCGGTGCGGTTGGCGACACCCTCGAGCTCACCCCACTCCGAGCCGGCGAAGTTGAAGCGGTACTCGATGTCGACGGTGCGCTTGGAGTAGTGCGACAGCTTCTCTTGCGGGTGCTCGTAGTGCCGCAGGTTGTCCGGCTTGATGCCGAGGTCGGTGTACCAGCGGGTGCGCTCGTCGATCCAGTACTGGTGCCACTCCTCGTCGGTGCCGGGCACGACGAAGAACTCCATCTCCATCTGCTCGAACTCGCGGGTGCGGAAGATGAAGTTGCCGGGCGTGATCTCGTTGCGGAAGCTCTTGCCGATCTGGGCGATGCCGAACGGCGGCTTCTTGCGCGCGCTCGTCACGACGTTGGTGAAGTTGAGGAAGATGCCCTGCGCGGTCTCGGGGCGGAGGTAGTGCAGCCCGGACTCGTCCTCGACAGGGCCCAGGTAGGTCTTCAGCAGGCCGGAGAACTGCCGCGGCTCGGTCCAGGCGCCCCGGGTGCCGCAGTTGGGGCAGGCGAGCTTGGTCAGGTCGACGTCACCCTCCGAGACGTGCTTGCGCTCGGCGTACTCCTCGACGAGGTGGTCGGCCCGGAAGCGCTTGTGGCACGACTGGCACTCGGTGAGCGGGTCGGTGAAGGTGGCGACGTGGCCGCTGGCCTCCCACGTCTGGCGCGGGAGGATGACGCTGGAGTCGAGACCGACCACGTCCTCACGGGCCTGGACCACCGCGCGCCACCACTGACGCTTGATGTTCTCCTTCAGCTCCACGCCCAGGGGGCCGTAGTCCCACGCCGAGCGCGTGCCGCCGTAGATCTCCCCGCACGGGAACACGAACCCACGGCGCTTGGCGAGGCTGACGACGGCGTCGATGGAGGCACCCGGCTTGGTGCTCGACTGGCTGGACACGCGGCTGCTCCTGGGAAGGACGGGTGATCTGGCAGACCTTACAACGGTGAACGGGTCTCACTGACCGCGTGGTCTGGCCTCGTTCAGGGTCTCCCCCGGCCTGACCACCTCGTAGGCCGTGGGCTCGTCCAGCGCCCGGCCGAGGAGGTGCCAGGCGCGCACCTTCACGTCGTACGCCGAGAGCGCACGACGGTAGGAACCAGGTCCCTCCCAGGTGGTCTGGAGCAGCCAGAGGGTGGGGTCGTCCACGTTGCGCCCGAGCCGGCCGTCGACGAAGCCGGCCTGCTCCGCGAGCACCGCGAGCGCCTCCTCCGCCTCTGCGCGGAAGGCGAGCGCGTCGGCGTCCGCCGTCCGGAAGCGCTGCACGACGATCACGACGCGGCCACGTCCCGCAGTTGACAACGGTTCTCATTCTTGATGAGAATCGTTCTCATGCCACGCTCCCTGCTCGCCGGACTCGCCGTGGTGCTGCTGGCCCCCAGCCTGACAGGTTGCGGCTCGGAGGACGGCGGCGACGGCGTGCAGGTCGCCGCGGGCTTCTACGCCGTGGAGTACGTCGCGGAGCGCATCGGCGGCGACCACGTCGAGGTCACCACCCTCGCCAAGCCCGGCCAGGAGCCGCACGACGCGGAGCTGACCGTGGCCCAGACCGCCGAGGTGCTCGACGCCGACCTCGTGCTCCACGCGCAGGGGTTCCAGCCGGCGCTGGACGAGGTCGCCCAGGACGCCGACGAGGACGCCGTGGTCGAGGCGCTCGACGTCCTGCGGACCCGTGACCCGGCCATCGGCGGCGCTCGTCCCGTGACGGTGCTCGAGGGCGACCCGCACTTCTGGCTCGACCCGCGGGCACTGGCCACCGTGGCCGAGGAGGTGCAGGACCGCCTCGTGGAGATCGACCCCGACCACGCCGAGGACTACCGGACCCGCACCGCCGAGCTGGTCGGCGACCTGGTCGGCGTCGACGGGCGGTTCGCCACCGGCCTCGACGGCTGCGAGCGTCGCACCGTGGTGACCAGCCACGACGCCTTCGGCTACCTCGGCTACCGCTACGACCTGGCGCTCGAGTCGGTGGCCGGCCTCTCCCCCGACGCCGAGCCGTCCCCACGGCGCCTCGCCGACCTGGCCGACCTGGTCAGCGAGGAAGGCGTCACCACCGTCTTCACCGAGCGACTGGTCGGCCCGGAGCTGGCGGAGACCCTCTCCGGCGAGCTGGGCCTCGAGACCGCCGTGCTCGACCCGGTCGAGGGGCTCAGCGACGAGACCGCCGACGACGACTACCTCACGCTCATGGACGCCAACCTCGAGGCGCTGCAGGAGGCCAACGGATGTCGGTGAGCCGCGTGCACGACCTCGACCACACCCGGGTCATCTCGGTCGCCGACGGCGGCGTGACCCTGGGCGGTCGACCGGTGCTGCGGGGCATCGACCTCACCGTCACACGTGGCGAGGTGGTCGCGGTGCTCGGCGAGAACGGCTCCGGCAAGTCCACCCTGGTCCGCAGCGTCCTCGGGCTGGTGCCCTTGCGCCGCGGCAGCGTCGAGCTGTTCGGCACGCCTGTGCCGCGCTTCCGCGACTGGCGCCGCGTCGGCTACGTGCCGCAGCGAGTCACCGCCACGTCCGGCGTGCCTGCCTCGGTCTGGGAGGTCGTGGCCTCCGGCCGGCTCGCGGGGCGAGGCGTGCTGCGCCCGATGCGGCGTGTCGACAAGGCCGCCGTCGCCGACGCGATCGACGCCGTCGGGCTGTCGGAGCGGCGCAAGGACGGCTGCTCGACGCTGTCGGGCGGGCAGCAGCAGCGGGTGCTGATCGCCCGAGCGCTCGCCGGGGAGCCCGACCTGCTGGTGCTCGACGAGCCGACCGCAGGCGTGGACCTCGCCCACCAGGACCTCTTCGCGGCCATCATCGGCCGGCTCGCCGGACGCGGCACCACCATCGTGCTCGTGGCCCACGAGATGGGACCGCTGGAGCCGCTGATCAGCCGCACCGTCGTCATGAGCGACGGCCGGATCGGGTACGACGGTCCGCCGCTGGAGTCCTTCCGGGACGTGCCGCACGAGCACGCCCACCACCCGGCTGACCGGCGCGCCCACGTCGACTACCGGCCGCGCCTCACCACCCCCCTCGACCCCGACGAGGAGGAGACCCTGTGAACCTGCTCGCCTACGAGTTCGTGCAGCGCGCCCTGCTCGCTGCCTTCGTCACCGGGCTGGCGGCACCCGCTGTCGGCACCTACCTGGTGCAGCGGCGCCAGGCCCTCATGGGTGACGGCATCGGGCACGTGGCGGTCACCGGCGTCGCCGTCGGACTGCTGACCGGCACCTCGCCGGTCGTCTCCGCCGTGGTGGTGGCGATCGTCGCGGCCGTCGTCATCGAGCTCGTCAGGGAGCGGGGCGCCGCGACCGGCGACGTGGCACTCGCGCTGCTCTTCTACGGCGGCATCGCCGGCGGTGTGCTGATCACCGGGCTGGCGGGGCGGGACGCGGCGACGCTCAACCGCTACCTCTTCGGCTCCATCACCACCGTCGACTCCGGCGACCTCTGGGCCACCACGCTGCTGGCGGTCGTGGTCGTGGCCGTCGCGCTCGGGCTGTCGCCGCGACTGTTCGCCGTCGCCCACGACCCTGACTTCGCCCGGGTCGCCGGGCTCAACGTCCGCGCGTACAACCTGCTCGTCTCGGTGCTGGCCGCGGTCACCGTCACGGTCGCGATGCGCACCGTGGGGCTGCTCCTGGTCAGCGCGCTCATGGTGGTGCCGGTCGCGACCGCGCAGCAGCTGGCGCCGACCTTCCGCGCGACGCTCCTCACCGCGATGGGGCTGGGGACCGCTGCCTCCGTCGGCGGTGTGCTGCTGAGCGCCAACGTCGACGTCGCTCCGGGCGCGACGATCGTGCTGCTGGCGCTGGCGGGCTTCGCCACCGCCTGGCCGGTGGGGATGTGGCTGCGTCACCGCCGGCGGGTGCGCGAGCCCTTCCCCGAGATCGCGCCGGTGCTCACCGTCGACCACACTCCTGCCGGCGAGCACGACCACCAGCACGGGCCCGACTGCGGGCACGAGGCCGTCCCGCACGGCGACCACGTGGACTACCTGCACGACGGGCACCGGCACGCACCCCACGGAGGTCACTATGACGAGCACTGAGGGGCTGCGGCCCACCCGACAGCGCCGGGCGGTCGTGACGTGCCTCGAGCGCTTCGACGACTTCCGGTCGGCCCAGGAGATCCACGCGCTGCTCCGCGACGGCGGCGAGCGCGTCGGGCTCGCGACCGTCTACCGCACCCTGCAGGCGCTCGCCGACTCAGGAGAGGTCGACCTGCTGCGGTCGGAGGAGGGCGAGGCGCTCTACCGCCGGTGCAGCGGGAGTCACCACCACCACCTCGTCTGCCGCACGTGCGGGCGGACCGTCGAGGTCGAGGGCCCGGCGGTGGAGCGCTGGGCGGACACGGTGGCGCAGGAGCACGGGTTCCGCGACGTCAGCCACACCCTCGAGCTCTTCGGCACCTGCGGCGACTGCGCCTGAACCGCCGCCGATCCGCCGAAAGCGCTCGTCGCGATGCGACGATGGGCGAGAGCGTCGAGCGGCGACGGACCTACGTGGGTCGCCGGCGCGAGAGCAGTGAGCGAGGGACCTGTGCTGCCTCGGGGCAACCTGGACATCGGCTGGCGTGATCTCGGGTTCGCACTGACGGCGTGCTTCCGTCCGGGCGGCAGGGACGACGCCAGGCGTCTGGTCGCGTCGGCCTGGCCCACCGACCGAGGGGCAGTGTGCGCGCTGTCGGTCAGGAGCGGGTTCGACACCCTGCTCACGGCGTTGTCCCTGCCGGCGGGCGGCGAAGTGCTGACCTCGGCTCTGACGATCGAGGACATGCCCCGGATCATCGCCCACCACGGGCTCGTGCCCGTGCCGGTCGACCTCGACATGGCCGCCCTCAAAGTGCGGATCGAGGATCTGGAGCGATCGATCGGGCCGCGCACCTGCGCGGTGCTGGTGGCGCACCTCTTCGGGTCTCGGATGCCGCTCGACGACATCATCGCCTTCGCGCGCCGGCACGGCCTGGTGGTCATCGAGGACTGCGCCCAGGCCTACGTCGGCCGCACGTACGAAGGTCACCCGGACAGCGACGTCGCCATGTTCAGCTTCGGGTCGATCAAGACAAACACCGCTCTGGGAGGGGCGATCCTGACGATCAAGGACCCCGCCCTGCTGGAGGCAATGCGGCGGGTCCAGTCCGCTCAGCCAGTGCAGAGCCGCCAGGCATTCCTCCGCAAGGTGATGAAGTACGCCACCATCAAGCTGCTCAGCAGTCCGACCCCATACGGTGCGCTGGCGGCCGCCTGTCGTGCGCTGGGCACCGATCACGACGTGGTGATCAGCAAGGCCCTGCGCGGGTTCAGCGGTCCCGACTTTTTCGCACGCATCAGGCACCAGCCGTCGTACCCGCTGCTGGCTCTCCTCGAGCGGCGACTCCGGACCTTCGACCTCAGGCGGATCGAGCGTCGGACGCGGCTCTCCGAATCGTTGCGGGAACGCCTTCCTTCGGTGGGCCACGTCGGCACCGACGCCGGCCTGCACTCACACTGGGTGTTCCCCGTCACCAGCCCTGCGCCTGACTTGCTGGTCCGGCACCTGTGGAGGCGCGGCTTCGACGCCACGCGCGGGCGGACGAGCTTGGCCGTTGTGGCCCCGCCTCGTGACCGTCCAGAGCTGGCTGCAGCCCAGGCAGCGTCCGCCTTCTCGGGGCTGGTCTACTTGCCCGTGCACGTCGACGCACGCCCCGCTGACCTGACGCGACTCTGCCGTGCGGTCTGCGAAGTCGAAGGCCGCGACAAGTGACTGCCATCGACCCGGCAACCGCTGTGGGTCGGTTTGCAGTCACCTGGTGACTGCAACCCGATCCGCAAGGCTGAGCGCTGAGGTCATGCGGACCGGACCAGGGCACGTTCCGGGTCTGCGCACGAGATGCTGGAGGCAGTCTCCAGCCGCCGCTACGACGCGAGCAGCTCGGACTCCTCGCCCCGGGTGAGTCCCGTGAGCGGTGCGTCCCCCGCGCTGCGCCACCACTCGAGCGTGTCGACGGCGGTCTCCGCCAGGGGCCGGACCCTCAGCCCTGCGTCGGCGGCGGGGCCTGGGTCGTGGCAGAGCATGCCGGCGTACTCCGGCCCGGGCAGCCACAGCGGCAGTGAGCGCTGCCCCGCCCAGGGTTCCACCCCGCGACCGGCCAGCCAGGCGTCGTCGCGCCACTCGAGGCTCGCGTCGCCCCCGACGGCCGCCGCGATCGTGCGAAGGAACTCCTCGCGCGGCAGCGGTGGCCCGATGGCGTCGAGGGTGGCCACCGTCTGCTGCTCCGCGCACAGCACGAGGAACGCCGCCAGGTCACGGACGTCGACGACCTGGACGAGGTCGGCGGGGTCGCCGGGTGCCAGGACCCGGCCGCCGCCGGACAGCCTGACGGGCCAGTACGTGAAGCGCCCCGTGGGGTCTCCCGGACCGACGACCAGCCCGGGGCGGACGACGGTGGCCGAGGAGGCGCCTGCCTGCACAGTCCGCTCGCACGCCACCTTCATGCCCCCGTACGTCTCGGGCGACTCGGCTGGGTCACGGTCCTCCTCGATCGGGTCCAGCAGCCGCAGGACCTGTGGTCCGCCGTCAGGGGTCGCGTGGTCGGCATAGGCGCTGATGCTCGACACGTAGACCCAGTGCGCCGCGGGGACCGCCGCGACCGCCGCTCTGACCCAGCTCGGTGTGCGAGCCACGTCCACCACCGCGTCGAAGGCGTCAGTGAGTCCCGCCGCCGAGCCGCCCTCCCGGTCCAGCGGCAGGTGTCGCACACCGTCGGCCAGCCGATCGGTGCCGCGGCACGCAGAGGTGACCTCGTGCCCGGCCTCGACTGCGTGCTCGGCCACGGCACGGGAGAGGAAGCGGGTTCCGCCGAGGACGAGGAGGCGCATGCCGTCCACTGCACCGCTGCTGCACGTGCTGCGCAAGGACGTTCGCGCTGGGCTGACGGCGCGTCCGCTTCGGCAGCCGCTTCGCCTTGTGGGGTGGATTGCAGTCACCTGGTGACTGCAATCCACCCCAACAAGCACGTGCTGTTGCGCCGGCATGGCGCGACGCGCCGTACGGGCGGACGATGGCCCCATGACTGGACGCATCATCAGAGCCGGAGCCGGCGAGATCCTCGGGTCGGAGGACGGGTGCCGGGATCGCTTCCTGGTCGACTCCAAGGACTGGGACGGTCGGTTCGCGATGCTCGAGCACCTGCTGGCTCCTCGCTCGATCGCCGCCCCCATGCACCGACACACCAAGGAGGACGAGTTCGGCTTCATCCTCGAAGGTCGCGTGTGGTACCACGCCGCCGGCGAGGAGCTCGAGGCGACCGTGGGCGACCTGGTCTTCAAGCCGCGAGGTGAGTGGCACACCTTCTGGAACGCCGCGGACGAGCCTGCCCGCGTCCTCGAGGTCATCAGCCCGGGAGGCCTGGAGGAGGCGTTCCGCGTGATCGACACCGCGGCGGACGACGTCGACCTCGGTGCGGTCATCGAGCCCTACGGATGCGAGGGCGACCTGGAGGCGACGCTGCCGATCATCGAGAAGTACGGCCTCACCTTCGGGTGAGCGCACCGATCAGCCGTCGGCGCCGCCGTACCTCCGGTCGCGTCGGGCGTAGGTGTCGATGGCCTGCCACAGGTGGCGCCGGTCGACGTCGGGCCACAGCACGTCGGTGAAGACGAGCTCGGAGTACGCCGCCTGCCAGAGCATGAAGTTGGAGAGCCGCTGCTCCCCCGACGTGCGCCACACCAGGTCGGCGGTCGGCAGCTCCGGCACGTAGAGGTAGCGGGCGAAGGTGCGCTCGTCGACGCGATCGGCCCGGACCCGCCCCGCCTCGACGTCGAGGGCGAGCGCCCTGGCCGCGTCGGCGAGCTCGGCGCGACCGCCGTAGTTGACGCACATGGTGAGCGTGAGGACGTCGTTGTCGCGGGTCATCTCCTCGGCGACCTGCAGCTCCTTGATCACCGAGCGCCAGAGTCGCGGCGCCCGCCCGGCCCACCGCACCCGCACGCCGAGCTCGTGCATCTCGTCGCGACGTCGCCGGATCACGTCGCGGTTGAAGCCCATGAGGAAGCGCACCTCGTCGGGTGAGCGCGACCAGTTCTCGGTCGAGAACGCATAGGCGGAGATCGCCTTCACCCCGATCTCGATGGCGCCCTCGACGACGTCGAAGAGCGAGTGCTCGCCGCGCTCGTGACCCGCCGTGCGAGGCAGGCCGCGCTGCTTGGCCCAGCGGCCGTTGCCGTCCATGACGATCGCGACGTGGTGGGGCACCAGCTCCGCCGGGATCGCGGGCGGCCGGGCGCCCGAGGGGTGCGGGGTCGGGGGCCGCGGATCGGGGCGAGCCGCCCGCGACGCAGCACGACGCGACTGACGAGCCACCGGCGTCACCGGGCCACGTGGCTGAGCGAGGTCAAGCCGCGTTCGAGGTGCCAGGACACGTAGCCGGCCACCAGCCGGCTGGCCTCACGCAGGTGGCGCTCGTCGGTGCGCCCGACCGTGTCCCAGTCGCCGGACAGCAGCGCACCGAGCACGAGGACCGTCTCCTGCGCCGGGCGGGCCGAGCCCGGCAGGCGGCACACCGGGCAGAGCACCCCGCCGGCGGAGGGGTTGAACGCCACGTGGGGGCCCTGGGCGCCGCACCGCGCGCAGCTGTCGAAGGAAGCGCCCCAGCCCGCCACCGCGAGCGAACGCAGCAGGTAGGCGTCGAGCACCTGGGCCGGAGCCCGACGCTGGTCGGTCATCGCACGCAGGCCGCCGACGAGCAGCAGGTACTGCTGCACCGCCGGCTCCCCCTCCTGGTCGACCAGCCGCTCCGCCGCCTCGAGCATCGCCGTGCCCGCGGTGTACGCCGCGTAGTCGCCCACGAGCTGGGCGCCGTACGAGCGCAGGGACTCGGCCTGGGTGACGATGTCGAGCGACCTGCCCTGCGCGAGCATGAGGTCGACGTGCCCGAACGGCTCCAGGCGGGCGCCGAACCGCGACGACGTGCGGCGCACGCCCTTGGCGACAGCACGCACGCGCCCGTGCGAGCGAGTCAGCAGGGTGACGATGCGGTCGGCCTCGCCGAGCTTCTGGGTGCGCAGCACCACTGCCTCGTCACGATAGAGCGGCACTGGTCTCCCCTCCGGGGCCCGGCGAGCCCGCGCCGCTCTGCCCCGGCGCGGCGCTCCACACCTCGTCGAGGAAGTCGGCGGTGCGGTCGGTGAGGCGCTCCGGACGCAGCCGCCACTCGAGGATGCTGTCGGCGCGCACGTACGTGCCGTTGGTCAGCTCGTCGGCCAGCATCCGCGCGTCGGCGTCCAGATGGATCGGGTCGGCGGGGTGGCCGACCACCAGCGCAGGGGTCTCGATGGTGCGCCGGGTGCGCGAGGGGGGCGCGGCCCTGCCGAAGAACAGCCCGTGGATGGCGGCGGCCATCGCCCCGGGACGCTGGTCGAGGGTCTCGAGCACCACGAGCGCGAGGTGCCCGACCAGACGTCGCGGCACCAGCCGCGAGGCCGCGGCGGTCGCCCAGATGGTGAGCGGCAGGTAGCGCGCGACGAACAGCATCGGGGCGAAGGCGAGGATGCCTGCCTCCACCCCGTTGTCCAGCACCGGCATCTCGACGACCAGGCCGCGGACGCGCTCGGGTGCGATGGTCGCCACCTCGAGCGAGACGTTGGCGCCCAGCGACGTGCCGCCCACCACCGCCGACTCCGCGCCCAGGTGGTCCAGCAGGTGCACGACCTGCTCGGCCCACGCCGTGACGGAGTACTCGCGCGGGTCCTCCGGCCGGTCCGACCGCCCGTGCCCGAGCGGGTCGAGGGTGACCACGTGGTTGCCCTTGGCAGCCAGCGCGCGTGCCAGCGGCTCGTGCATGGTGCGCGTCATGAGCTGTCCGGGGAGCAGCACCACCCAGCGGTCGCCGGAGCCGAACTCGGTGTACTCCAGGCGGTCGTCCCCGATGAAGAACTGCCCGAAGCGCTCCGACGCGAGGTGTGCACGCATGCCACCAGTCTCCCAGACCGCGGCGGTCGCAGGCGTACGCCGCGTCGTGCCGAGGGCCGCCTTCGGGTCAGCCGCGGTTGATCGCGGACACCACGGCCTTGAGGGACGCCGTGACGATGTTGGGGTCCATCCCGACGCCCCAGAGCACCTGGTCGCCGACCGCGCACTCGACGTACGCCGCCGCGATCGCGTCGCCACCCGATGACAGGGCGTGCTCGGCGTAGTCCAGCACCCGCACGTCGACGACGTTCGCGAACCTCGGGTCGCCCGTCGAGCGCAGCTCCTCCAGCATCTGGTTCACGGCGTCGACGAAGGCCGCGATGGGCCCGTTGCCGGAGCCGGACAAGGTGCGCGCCTGACCGGCGACGTAGACGTCCACGGTGAGGTGGTCCTTCTCCCCCGCCGCCGACGACGTGTGCACGGAGTCCAGGCGCAGCACCCCCTCGGCCAGGTAGGTGCGCTGGAAGATCTCCCACATCAGCGCCGGGGACACCTCGCCGCCCTCGCTGTCGGTCTGCTGCTGCACGACCCGCGAGAACTCCATCTGCAGCCGTCGCGGGAGGTCGAGGTTGTGGTCGCTCTTCATGATGTAGGCGACGCCGCCCTTGCCGGACTGGCTGTTGACCCGGATGACTGCCTCGTAGCTGCGGCCGACGTCGTGCGGGTCGATCGGCAGGTAGGGCGCCTCCCACTCGATGTCGTGCAGCCCGATGCCGCGCTCCTCGGCCCGTCGCTCGAGGTCCTCGAGGCCCTTCTTGATGGCGTCCTGGTGCGAGCCCGAGAACGCCGTGTAGACGAGGTCGCCGGCGTAGGGGTGCCGGGGGTGCACCGGCAGCTGGGTGCAGTACTCCACCGTGCGGCGGATCTCGTCGATGTCGGAGAAGTCGATCTGCGGGTCGATGCCCTGGGAGAACAGGTTCATCCCCAGCGTCACCAGGCACACGTTGCCGGTGCGCTCGCCGTGGCCGAAGAGGCAGCCCTCGACCCGGTCGGCCCCGGCCATCACGGCGAGCTCGGTGGCCGCGACGGCCGTCCCGCGGTCGTTGTGGGGGTGCAGGCTGATCGTGGTGTGCTCGCGCCGGGTCAGCTGTCGGGAGAACCACTCGATCTGGTCGGCGTAGACGTTGGGGGTGGCGACCTCGATGGTGGCCGGCAGGTTGAGGATGATCTCGCGGCCGTCGTCGGGCTGCCAGACGTCCGAGACCGCCTCGCACACCTCTGCCGAGAACGGCAGCTCGGTGGAGGTGAAGATCTCCGGGGAGTACTCGAAGCCGATGACCGAGGCGTCCAGGTGGTTCTCGGCGTGCTTCATCACCAGCTGCGTGCCGCGGACGGCGATGTCCTTGACCTCGTCCTTGGAGGCGTGGAAGACCACGCGCCGGAACAGCGGAGCCAGCGCGTTGTACAGGTGCACGTTGGCGTGGTGGATCCCGACCAGGGACTGCACGGTGCGCTCGATGAGGTCCTCGCGAGCCTGGGTCAGCACCGAGATCGTGACGTCCTCGGGGACCCGGTCCTCCTCCACCAGCTGCCGCACGAAGGCGAAGTCGGTCTCGCTCGCGGACGGGAACCCGACCTCGATCTCCTTGTAGCCCATGCGCACGAGCAGGTCGAACATCGTCAGCTTGCGCGCCGGGCTCATCGGGTCGATGAGGGCCTGGTTGCCGTCACGCAGGTCCGTCGAGAGCCACCGGGGCGCAGCGGTGATCTGGCGCTCCGGCCAGGAGCGGTCGGGCAGGTCGATCGGGGGGAACGCGCGGTAGCGGTGGAGCGGCATGCCGCTCGGCTGCTGGGTGTTCGTGAAGCCGGAGTTCTGGAGAGTCATGTCGTGCCTTCGCTGAGGTCGAGGGGGGCCGGCTGCACAGCAGGCTCTCCGCAGCGAGGTGGTCCGGCTCTGTCAGACCCCGCTGCGGCAGCGAAGGAGGAGAACGAGGCTGCGCGTCATGGTGGCGCCAGACTACCCGGCATCCCTCCCGGCGGCGAACACGATCCGCAGGGACACGTCGGGCCCGAAGCCCTTCGCAAGCAGCGTCGCCGTCGCTAGGTTCGGGGTCGGGACGTCGATCACGCGAAGGAGACGCCGAGATGCGGGTGTTCAAGGACCTCGAGGAGCTCGAGGCTGCGGTGGGCGAGGAGATCGGTCCGACGGAGTGGGTGACGATCACTCAGCAGCGCGTCAACCGGTTCGCCGAGGCGACCGGTGACCACCAGTGGATCCACGTGGACCGCGACCGCGCCTCGCGCAGCCGCTTCGGCACCACCATCGCGCACGGCTACCTGACGCTGGCGCTCCTGCCCATGCTGGCCTCGCAGCTCTTCGTGATCGAGCACCGCGGCGCCAAGCTCAACTACGGCGTGAACAAGGTCCGCTTCCCCGCCCCGGTGCCCGTCGACTCCCGCATCCGCGCGACCGTCACCATCGCCGGCGTGGAGCCGGTCTCCGGCGGCCGGCGCCTCACCCTCGACTACGTGGTCTCGGTGGACGGGCAGGACAAGCCTGCGATGATCGCGCAGTCGGTCGTCGTCATCCTCGACCCCGAGGACTCCGACGAGGTCTCGGTCAACGAGACCACCACCGGCCTCCACCTCGTGCAGGGCTGATCCCCGCACGACCCAGAAAGGGTCACGCATGTCCGACGTCCTCTCCCCGCGGCCGGTGGCCCGCCCGGTCGCGCGACCGCTGCCGCTCCCGGTCGTCGCGCCGGCGGCGTACGTGGGCGCGGCGCTGGTGCTCGCCGGCGACTACTACCACCTGTTCGTGCTCGACGACCGCCCCACGCAGGCGGGCACGCTCGCCTACACCGCGCACGGGTTCGCCATCATGCTCGGCCTCCTGGTGCTGGTCCTGGCGGCGCTGTCCGTGGTGCGCCCGGGTCCCCTCGCCGCAGTGGGTCTCCCGGCGATGATGGTCGGCACGACGTTCGTGATCGGCGACATCTGGGCCGAGGTCGTGGTGCTGCCGGGCGTGGTCACCGGCGATGCCAGGCAGCTGCTCGGCGACGACATCAGCGGCGCGCACCTCGCGCTGGTGGTCCTGGCCTACGCCCTCTTCGCCATCGGCTGGGTCCTCGTCGCCCTCGCGATGAGACGCGAGGTGGGTGTCGTGGCCTGGGCGCTGGTCATCGGCGGGGTGATCGGCTTCCTGCCGGTCGGCGGGTCCTACGTGATGCTCGCGGTGGGCGCGGCGCTGGTCATCGGCCGGGCCGCGAGGTCTGCCTAGCCGGCCACGCGGTCGATCACCAGCGGGCGCGGCTCCGGCGGCGTCGTGCCCACCTCGACGCCGCCCTCGAGAGCCGCACGGGCCCGTTCGAACCTCGGCTCGTCGTCGCTGTGGAGCGTCATCAGTCGTTGACCGGCGGTGACGCGGTCTCCCGGTCGCACGTGCAGCTCGACACCTGCGCCCGCCTGGACCGCCTCGCCCTGCTTCGCGCGCCCGGCGCCGAGCCGCCACGCCGCCGTCCCGACGGCCAGGGCATCGATCCTGGTCACCACGCCGTCCCCCTCGGCCACCACGTCGTCCTGGTGGTGTGCGACCGGTAGGTCCGCGCGGGGGTCGCCACCTTGGGCGGTGACCATCCGGCACCACACGTCCATGGCGGATCCGTCCCCCAGCCTGTCCGCCGGGTCGACGTCATCGCGGCCGGCGCCGGCCAGCATCTCCCGTGCCAGGGCGAGGGTCAGCTCGACGACGTCGTCGGGCCCGCCGCCGGCCAGGACCTCCACCGACTCGGCGACCTCCAGCGCGTTGCCCGCCGTCCGGCCCAGCGGGGTCGACATGTCGGTGAGCAGGGCGACGGTGTGCATGCCGGCCTCGGCTCCCAGCGTCACCATCGTCGCCGCGAGCTCGTGGGCGTGCTCCTCGTGCTTCATGAAGGCCCCCGTGCCGACCTTCACGTCGAGCACCAACGTGCCGGTGCCCTCGGCGATCTTCTTGCTCATGATCGAGCTCGCCAGCAGCGGGATCGACTCGACGGTGCCCGTCACGTCGCGCAGTGCGTAGAGCTTCTTGTCCGCGGGAGCCAGGCTGCCGCCGGCCGCGCAGATGACTGCCCCGACCTCCTCGAGCTGGGCGAGGATCTCCTCGGTGTCGAGGTCGGCCCGCCATCCCGGGATCGACTCCAGCTTGTCCAGGGTGCCCCCCGTGTGGCCGAGTCCTCGACCCGACAGCTGGGGGACCGCGACGCCGCAGGCGGCGACCAGCGGAGCCAGGGGCAGGGTGATCTTGTCCCCGACGCCGCCGCTGGAGTGCTTGTCCGCGGTCGGCCGTGACAGCGAGGAGAAGTCCATGCGCTCGCCGGTGGCGATCATGGCGTGCGTCCAGCGCCTCACCTCGTCGTGGCCCATGCCGTTGAGCAGGATGGCCATCGCGAGCGCCGACATCTGCTCGTCGTGGACGACCCCACGCGTGTAGGCGTCGACCACCCAGTCGATCTGGTCGTCGCTGAGCGTGCCGCCGTCCCGCTTCGTGACGATGACCTCCACCGCCGTGTGCCGCTCGTGGGTCACGGTCCGGGCACCAGGTCGTCGGGGCCGAAGGCCTGCGGCAGCACGTCACTCATCTCCAGCTCCCCCTCGGGCGTCAGCACCCGCAGGTCGGGGCCCCCGTGCTCGAGGAGCAGCTGGCGGCACCGGCCGCACGGCATGATCAGCGCGCCTCCACCGTCGACGCACACGAACTGCCGGAGCCGGCCACCGCCGGTCAGGTGCAGCTGCGACACCAGCCCGCACTCCGCGCACAGGCCGACGCCGTACGACGCGTTCTCGACGTTGCACCCCGTGACCACCCGGCCGTCGTCGACCACGGCGGCGGCACCGACCGGGTAGCTGCTGTACGGCGCGTAGGCGCGGCGCATGGCAGCCGCGGCGTGCTCGCGCAGCTCGTCCCAGGACATCTGCTCCCCGGTCACGGTCGTCGCGCCGTCAGTCGTCGCTGACCCGGGGCCCGCGGGAGGCCGCGGCGAGGGTCTCGTAGGCCACGGTCGCCAGCACCCGGGCACCGATCGGGACCGATCGCTCGTCGATGCGGAGGTCGCCCTGGTGGAGGTCGTACGTCGCCCCGCCGGGGGTGCGGGTGCCCAGCCGCGCCATCGCCCCGGGCACCGACTCCAGGAACCAGCCGAAGTCCTCGCCGCCCAGGCTCTGCGTGGTCGTGACGATGCCGTCATCGCCCAGCACGAGGTCGACGGCGTCCGCCAGCCGGGCCGTGGACGTGGGCTCGTTGACGACCGGCGGCACCCCGCGGACGTACTCCACCTCGGCGGTCACCCCGAAGGGCGCCACGACCTGGTCGATCAGCTCGCGCACCAGCACCTCGGCGTCGGCCCAGGCGACGGGGTCGAGCATCCGCACCGTGCCGGCGGCCTCGCCGGAGGCCGGGATGACGTTGCGCGCCACACCGGCGCGGAGCATGCCCCAGACCATGCTGACGCCGGCGCGGGGGTCGAGCCGTCGGCTCAGGATCGCGGGCAGCTCGGTGACCAGCGTGGCCAGCGCGAAGGTCAGGTCCTGGGTCAGGTGGGGGCGCGAGGTGTGGCCGCCACGGCCCGTCAGGCGCACCCGGACGGCGTCCGCGGCACCGGTGATGGGGCCGACGCGGAGACCGACCTTGCCCACCTCGAGGGTGGGGTCGCAGTGCAGGCCGTAGACGTGCGCGACGTCGTCGAGGGCTCCCGCGGCGAGCATCTCGAGAGCGCCACCGGGCATGACCTCCTCGGCGGGCTGGAAGAGCAGCCGGATGCGGCCCGGGAGGGGGTGCTCCTCCAGCACGCGGTGGAGGGCGATGCCCGCCCCGATGAGGCACACGGTGTGGACGTCGTGGCCGCAGGCGTGCGCGACCCCGTCGACGGTGCTGCGCCAGGGGTCGGGCGTCTGGTCCTCGACCGGGAGGGCGTCGAGGTCGGCGCGCAGCGCAACCACGGGGCCGTCGCCGTGCCCGAACTCGGCGACCAGGCCGGACTTGGGCAGGAGCTGGGCGCTGATCCCCTCCTCCTCGAGCCGCTTGGCCACGCACTCGGTGGTGCGCGTCTCCTGCCAGGCGAGCTCAGGGTGCGCGTGGATGTCGCGCCGCAGGTCGGTCAGCTCGGACTCGAGCTTGTCGATGGTGGCGGAGATGGCCTGGGTGGCGGCCGACGGGATCAGGTGCATGACCCCACCAGGCTAGTCGCACTCCTGCCGTGATGTGCCGGGGTCACGGTCGAACGCCTCGATCACCCGGTCGGCGGCGGCGGTGGCGGGCAGGGTGCCGCCCAGCACCTCGCGGCGCACCTCGTCCCGGACCGCTGCCACACCCGGGGACCGCCGCAGCCGGTCCTCGAGCTCGTCGCGCACCAGCGCCCAGGTGAAGTCGAGCTGCTGGTCGGCACGCTTGCGCGTCACCCCCTCCGGCCCCAGGGAGTCACGGTGGGCCAGCACCTTCTCCCACACCTCGGGCACGCCCCGGCCGTGGAGGCCGGAGCAGGTCAGCACCGGGGGCACCCAGCCCTTGTGGCCCCGGTAGACGAAGCGCAGCGCGCCCGCCAGCTCCTTCGCCGCCGCCTCGCTCTCGGTCTCGCGGTCGTCGGCCTTGTTGACCGCGACGACGTCCGCGATCTCGAGGATGCCCCGCTTGATGCCCTGCAGCTGGTCACCGGTGCGTGCCAGCGTCAGGAAGAGGAAGGAGTCGACCATCTCGGCGACCCGGACCTCCGACTGCCCGACGCCGACCGTCTCCACCAGCACCACGTCGTAGCCGGCCGCCTCCAGCACGGTCATCGACTGCGCGGTCGCCCTGGCGACCCCGCCCAGCGTGCCCGCGGTCGGCGACGGCCGGATGTAGGCCCGCGGGTCTGCGGCCAGCTGCGACATCCGCGTCTTGTCGCCCAGCACGGAGCCGCCGGTGCGCACCGACGACGGGTCGACCGCCAGGACGCCGACCTTGAGCCCCGTGCCGGTCAGGTGGGTGCCGAGCGACTCGATGAAGGTCGACTTCCCCACCCCCGGCACGCCGGAGATCCCGACCCTGGGGACCTCGAGGCCGCGCTCCGCGTTGGACCTGGCCAGCTCCGAGACCAGCTCCCTGGCCGCGGCGCGGTGGTCGGGTCGCGACGACTCGACGACGGTGATGGCCCGGGCGAGCGCCGCCCGCTGCCCCGCCGAGACGCCCGCGACCAGCGCGGGGACGTCGACCTTGGTGGGCGGCATCGGTGGCGGTTCCCTGCTGTCCCCGGGGGGTCAGCGGTCGTGGCCGAGCTTCTCGGCGAGGGTGTCGAGCATCCCGATGGCGGCGTCGGCGATGACGGTGCCGGGTGGGAAGACCGCCGCTGCCCCCATCTCCTCGAGCGTGGCGACGTCGTCGGGCGGGATGACGCCGCCCACCACGATCATGGTGTCCTCCGCACCCAGGTCCGCCAGCGCCTTCTTCAGCGCGGGCACGAGCGTGAGGTGCCCGGCCGCCAGCGAGTTGACCCCGACGATGTGCACGTCGGCGTCGACTGCCTGCTGCGCGACTTCCTCCGGGGTCGAGAACAACGGCCCGACGTCGACGTCGAAGCCGAGGTCCGCGAAGGCGGAGACCACGACCTTCTGGCCGCGGTCGTGCCCGTCCTGGCCCATCTTCGCGACGAGGATGCGCGGGCGCCTGCCCTCCTGCTCCTCGAAGCGGGCGGTCGCAGCCAGCACCTTCTCGACCGACGTGTTCGCCTCACCTGCCTCCGAGCGGTACACACCGGAGATCGTACGGATGACGGCCCGGTGCCGGCCGTAGACCTTCTCCATCGCCCCGGAGATCTCTCCGACGGTCGCCTTGGCCCGGGCCGCGTCGACCGCGAGCGCCAGCAGGTTGCCGTCGAGGGAGTCCCTCGTCGCGCCCTGCTCCGCGGAGTGCGTGAGCGCCTCGAGGGTGCGGCGCACCTCCTCGTCGTCGCGCTCCTCACGCAGCCGTTCGAGCTTCGCGGTCTGGGAGGCGAGCACGGCGGCGTTGTCGACCCGGAGGACGTCCAGCGCGTCCTCGCTCGGGAGCCGGTAGGTGTTGACCCCGATCACCTTCTGCGTGCCCGCGTCGATCCTGGCCTGGGTGCGCGCCGCGGCCTCCTCGATGCGCATCTTGGGGATGCCCTCCTCGATGGCCCGCGCCATCCCGCCGGCCTCCTCGGCCTCCTGGATGTGCGCCCAGGCCCGCTCGGCCAGGTCGTGGGTGAGCCGCTCGACGTAGTAGGAACCCGCCCATGGGTCGATCGTGCCGGTGGTGCCGGATTCTTGTTGCAGCAACAATTGAGTGTTGCGGGCGATGCGCGCGCTGAAGTCGGTGGGGAGGGCGATCGCCTCGTCGAGGGCGTTGGTGTGCAGCGACTGGGTGTGCCCCTGGGTCGCGGCCATCGCCTCGATGCACGTGCGCTGGACGTTGTTGAAGACGTCCTGCGCCGTCAGCGACCAGCCCGACGTCTGGCTGTGGGTGCGCAGCGACAGGGACTTGGAGTTCTGCGGCTCGAACTGGCTCACCAGGCGCGCCCACAGCGCGCGGGCGGCCCGCATCTTGGCGACCTCCATGAAGAAGTTCATGCCGATCGCCCAGAAGAAGCTCAGCCGCGGCGCGAACCTGTCGATCTCGAGACCCGCGTCGAGACCTGCCCGGATGTACTCCACGCCGTCAGCGAGCGTGTAGGCCAGCTCGAGGTCGGCCGTGGCTCCGGCCTCCTGCATGTGGTAGCCGGAGATCGAGATGGAGTTGAAGCGCGGCATCTTCGAGGCCGTGAAGGCGAAGATGTCGGAGATGATCCGCATGCTGGGCTGCGGCGGGTAGATGTAGGTGTTGCGGACCATGAACTCCTTGAGGATGTCGTTCTGGATGGTCCCCGCCAGCTGCTCCGGCTTCACCCCCTGCTCCTCGGCGGCGACGATGTAGAGCGCCATGACCGGGAGCACCGCGCCGTTCATGGTCATCGAGACGCTCATCTGGTCGAGCGGGATGCCGTCGAAGAGCGTGCGCGCGTCGTAGATGGAGTCGATGGCCACACCGGCCATGCCGACGTCACCGCGCACCCGCGGGTGGTCCGAGTCGTAGCCGCGGTGCGTGGCGAGGTCGAAGGCGACCGAGAGCCCCTTCTGCCCTGCCTTGAGGTTGCGTCGGTAGAAGGCGTTGGACTCCTCCGCGGTGGAGAAGCCGGCGTACTGACGGATGGTCCACGGCTGCGTGGTGTACATCGTCGGGTAGGGACCGCGCAGGAACGGCGCCAGGCCCGGGTAGGTGTCGAGGGCGTCGAGGCCCTCGACGTCGTCAGCGGTGTAGAGGCCCTTCACCGCGATGCCCTCCGGCGACGCCCAGGGCGTGCCCAGGTCACCGTCGCCGGCTCCCAGGTCGGCCGGGTGGGCGTCGTCCTCCCCCAGACCGAGGTCGGCGAAGCTCGCCGGCACGCCGTGCTGGGTCGTGTCCTGGGTCATCGGGCCAGCTCCTCTCGCACGCGTCCGAGGAACGCCAGCGCGTCCACCCCGGTCGCGCAGCTGTCGTCGACGCCGTCCACCGTGCTCTCGCCCGGCCTGCCCGCGAGCACGAGGTACGTCGCCCCGGCTCCGCGCAGCGCCTCGAGGGCGTCGTGACCCCACTCGGCGTAGGCCTTGTCGGTGCCCGCGAGGCACACCACCCCGGTGTCGACGTCCTCGAAAGCCTTGACCAGGTCGGCCGGCGACTCAGTGGCCCCCGCGCTGACGGTCTCGACCCCTCCGGCCCCGAGCAGGTTCGCGGCGAAGGTGGCGCGCGCCGTGTGCTGGGCGATCGGGCCCATCGTGGCGAGGAAGACCGGCTTGGCCGGCGGGTCGTCGCGCATCGCCTCGTAGGACGCGCCGTAGCGCTGGACGTGCAGCGCACCCTCCGGCCAGGGCGTGCGCTGCGGCAGGTCCTCACCGAGGTTGGGGAACTCGCTCACACCGGTGACCGGGCGGCGGCGGGTGGCGACCTGACGCTCCCGCGCGGTCACGGCCTGCTCGCGGATGCGGCAGAGCAGGCCGTCGTCGTCGGCGAGCGAGGCGACCACGCCACCCTCCCCCTCGATCTCCTGCAGCTGCACCCAGCCGGCGTGGGCGAGGTCGTCGGTCATCCGCTCGATCGCGTAGGACCCGCCCCCGGGGTCTGTCACGCGAGCGACGTGCGACTCCGAGATCAGCAGCGAGGAGGTGTTGCGCGCGTTGCGCCGGGCAAGCGTGTCGGGCAGGCCCAGCGCGCTGTCGTAGGGCAGCACCGTCACCGAGCTCGCCCCGCCGACACCGGCCGCGAAGGCAGCGACGGTCGTGCGCAGCATGTTCACCCACGGGTCGTACTTGGTCATCATGGGCCGGCTGGTGACGGCGTGCTGCACCTGCCCCGTGCGCCGCGGACGCGCCCGACAGCTCGAGCACCCGGTGCCACATGCGGCGGGCCGCCCGGAACTTGGCGATCGTCGGGAACTGCTCGTCGGTGGCGGCGTAGCGGAACTCGATCAGCGAAGCGGCGGTGGCGACGTCGAGGCCGGCCCGCTCGGTGAGGATCCGGAGGTAGGCCGCGCCCAGGGCCATGGTGTAGCCGAGCTCCTGGGAGTCGGTGGCGCCGAGGTCGTGCACGGCGGTGCCGTCGACGGTGAGCGCGAGGACACCTCGCTCCGCTGGCCAGGTCGGCGAGCCCGACCACGACCTGCTCGCTGTCGGCCACGTCATGACCCCGGAGCCCCCCGGAGACCGGGTCGCCGCCCAGGCTGGTGCCGGAGGCCGGATCGAGGCCGCGCTCGTCGAGCACCTCGGCGAAGGCACGGGCGGCACCGAGCGGGTCGGCGGGACAGTCGAGGACGAGCGGGGCGAGGTCGAGCAGCACGTCACGGAGCACGGTGGACATGTCGGTGAGCGCGATGCCACCCGGCCCCAGCTGGAGCCAGAGGCTGGTGACGCCGTTCTCCAGGTCGGTGATCACGTCTGCCGCCGACCGCTCCGCGTCGGGGTCCGCGACGTGGGCGCGCACGTCCCACCCCTCCTCGGGGCGGGTGAGCGCGCTGCCGCGGACGTACGGCGCCTGGCCGGGCACCCCGACCTCGGGGACTCCGGCCACCAGCTCCGGGGTGCCCAACGGAGGCACCTCGATGCCGTCGAGGGTGACGCGGGTGAGCTTCTCCCAGACGCGGGCGTGGGGGTCGTCGGCCTTCATGCGCCCCGTCTTGCGCAGCACGTCGGCCGCGGCCTTCTCCCAGTCCTCCCGGGTGGAGCGCTGGGTCGCACCGGCGAGCAGGGACAGGTGCTCGTCGTCGCCCACGTCTGTGCCCATGCGGGCAGCCTAGGGAAGGCGCAGGTCAGGGGCCACCGGTGGTGAGGCGATCCACGGCCGGTGTGACCAGTTCCATCCCCGTGACCCCCACCAAGCGGGCCTCGGCCCACATCGGGAGCTGGTCCGCGCGATGCGGCGTGTCGGGCCGGCCGTCGACCCCCATCGGCACCACCCATCCACTGCTGTCCATCCCGGCGAGGTCCCAGGCGTAGCGCGCGACCGACCCTCGCAGGGCCACGTCGTCGCCGGGCACCTGCCCGGCGCACCGCACGCAGTCGTTGTCGCCCGCGAGGTGGGGCCCGGGCGTGCGGGTCGGGCGGTAGCCGAGGTGGTCGAGCGCGTGCGGCGGCTCGTACCTGTGCCGCTCCCCCCACGTCGGCACCGGCGTCGACGCCACGTCGGCCACGGCTGCCCGCAGCAGCGCGTCGCGCTCGGGCAGCAGCTCGAGCGCCGCGTCGGAGAGCAGGTTGCCGAGGGACAGGTAGACCTGCACCTCCACCGAGGTCCACGCGGCCAGCAGCTCGGGGTAGGGCGAGAGGCCGAGCCCGGCGAGCGCCCGGGAGGAGGCGATGCGCCGGACGAAGGCGTCGCGCACCCCGACGTACGCCGACGCGAGCCGGCTGTCGGCGTCGAACCTCTGGTCCCAGGCCGCCAGGTCGCGGCGGAGGTCCTCGGCGGGGCCGTCGAGCCCCTCGAGGGCCACGAGGGCCCGGTGGAGGTGCGCCGGCTGCCCGGCCAGCACGTCGGCATGGATGGCGGCGCAGTCGGCCACAGTGAGGTCGGAGCGACCGGAGAGCAGCGCGTCGATGCGGTCGGCGCGGGCGGGGGTGGCGAAGTCGGTGCCGACCTCCTCGAAGCCCGGCATCCGGTGGTTGGCGGTGACCAGGTGCTCGTGAGGAGCGACGTGCTGCCCGGGCAGCTCGACCCACCCGGTCCACGCGTGCTTCGGGTCCCAGGCCGGCACCGGCTCCCGGCGGTTGAGGTCGTCCCGGCGGGGCACGAGCCCCACCACCTGCTGGCGGATCTCCCCCGCCGCGTCGGCCGCGACCAGGTTGTTGACCGGCTCGACCCACCCGTCGAAGGCACGCACGACGTCGTCCGCGGTGCTGGCTCGCAGCAGCGGGAGCAGGCAGTCGAACCCCAGGTCGCCGAGCGCGTCGGAGGGCCGTCGCAGGCTGAACGAGGTGCCGTGCGTGTCCTCGACGACCACCGGCCCGCGCGCCGTGCGCACGCACACCACCTCGACGGGGTCCCCTCCCGACACCGCGACGAGCTCCGTGCGCGTCGCGGCCTCGCGCCACCCGTCGGCCTCGCGGCTCTCCACCACGCCGTCCCTCGTGCGCAGCTCCTCGAGGTACATGTCCTGGTAGTCGCCCATGGCGTTCGTGATGCCCCACGCGACGTCACCGGCGTGCGCGAAGTGCTGGACACCGGGCACGCCGGGGAACGTGAAGCCCGCGACGTCGATGCCCTCCGCCGGGCAGGTCAGCCGCACCTGGGCGTAGACGTCGGGGTCGGCGAACGACCGGTGCGGGTCACCGGCGAGGAGGGGACGGCCCGTGCGGGTGCGCGCGCCACCGACGACCCACGAGTTGCTGCCCGCGACGTCGAGCCCCTCGTCGCGCAGGATCGCTGCGCCGCCGGCGCCCAGCACCTGCCGGAGGTGGCGGCGCCACAGCTTGATCGGGAAGGTCGCGAAGAGCAGGTGCTGGGCCGCGAAGACCGCCAGGGGCGTCCAGGGCTCCCAGGGCTCGGCGGACAGGTCGAGGAAGTCCAGCTCCGGGCAGCGGGCGGCCGGCAGCACCTCGTTGACACCGTCGACGTACGCCGCGACGAAGGCCTGCGTCTCAGGCGTCGTCCGCGCCCAGGCTCGCCGGGCGAGGTCGTCCAGGTCCGCGCGTCTCGCCAGGGCGTCCCACTCCACCGCCGACGGACCGAGGATCTCCGCGCTGCGCCCGGACGCGCGCCTCCGCGCGTGCTCCAGCTGCCACGCACGGTCGGTGGCGGTCGCCCCGCCCTGCAGCCGGGCGAGGTCGGCGACGTCGTCACCGACAAGGTGCGGAACCCCCCAGCGGTCACGGTGGAGACCGCGCGACGTCATCCCAGCGGGCCCGATCTCACCCGACCCGCTCTCCGGTGAGCGGGTAGTCCTGCTGCGGCACCCAGCCGCTCTGGTCCTGGTGCTGGTAGAGCACGAACCGGTCGACGTCGAAGGCCAGCTCGTAGCCGGACATCTCGTCGAACGCCTTGTCGAGCACGTCCTCGCCCAGGTGGTGGGCGACCGTCACGTGCGGGTGGTAGGGGAAGGCGGCCTCCATCGCCAGGGGGCCCCGGCGCACGGAGGCGGCCAGCACCTCGCAGCCCGAGATGCCCTCGACGACGTTGAGGAAGACGACCGGCGAGACCGGGCGGAAGCTCCCGGTGCCGCGCAGCCGCACGGGGAAGGGCGCGCAGGCCTGCGCCGCCTCCTGCAGGTGGCTCGCGATGTCGGGGAGCAGGTGGTCCTCGACGTCGATCGGCGGCAGCAGCGTGATGTGGGTGGGGATGCCCGCCGCGTCGTCGTCGCCGAGCGACACCCGGTACTGCTGCAGGTCGGCGCCCCAGGGGTCAGGAACCGCCAGGGACACCCCGATCGTGGTCATCCGCGGCCGCTCTCCTGCTCCTCGAGCCGGGTGCGCGGCGGGCGCACGAAGCCGACCCGCTCGTAGACGTCCTCGAGCGTCCTCTCGGCGACCTCGTTGGCCCGCTCGGCCCCGCGGCGCAGGATGTCGTCGAGCTGGGCAGGGTCGTCGAGCAGCTCCATCGTGCGCGCCCGGAAGGGCGTCACGAGCTCGACGACGACGTCCGCGAGGTCACCCTTGAAGTCGCCGTAGCCCCGGCCGGCGTACTTCTCGACCAGCGCCTCGACGCTGTCGCCGGTGAGGGCGGAGTAGATGCGCAGCAGGTTGGAGATGCCGGGCTTGGCCTCGTCGTCGAGGCGCACCTCGGTCTCGGAGTCCGTCACCGCCCCCCGGATCTTCTTCGCCGTGACCGAGGGCTCGTCGAGCAGGAACACGATGCCTCCCGGGGCGGAGGCCGACTTCGACATCTTCGCCGTGGGCTGCTGCAGGTCGAGGATCTTGCCCGTCGACGTCAGGATGTAGGGCTCGGGCAGGCGGAAGGTCTTCTTGAAGCGGCTGTTGAAGCGCTGGGCGAGGTCGCGGGTGAGCTCCAGGTGCTGGCGCTGGTCCTCGCCGACGGGGACGTACTGCGGGCGGTAGAGCAGGATGTCGGCCGCCTGCAGGATCGGGTAGGTGAAGAGGCCGACAGATGCCGCTCCCTCGCCGCCCTTGGCCGACTTGTCCTTGAACTGCGTCATCCGCCGCGCCTCGCCGAAGCCGGTGATGCACTGCAGCACCCAGCCGAGCTGGGCGTGGGCAGGCACGTGCGACTGCAGGAAGATCGTGGACCGCTCCGGCTCGATGCCGGTGGCGATGAGCTGCGCCGCGGCCTGCCGGCTGGCTGCCCGCAGGGCCTTGGGGTCCTGCTCCAGCGTGATCGCGTGGAGGTCGGCGATGAAGAAGAAGGCGTCGAAGTCGTCCTGCAGCGCGGCCCACTGCCGCGTCGCCCCGAGGTAGTTGCCGAGGTGGAACGAGCCCGAGGTGGGCTGGATGCCCGACAGCACCCGCGGACGGGTCGTCGGGGCGTCGGGGATCTGCGACATGCGCGTCATTGTGCCTGCTGCGGCAGGCGGTCGCGCACCGCCCTGCTGCGCTCCGCTGCCGCTGCGGCAGCCTCCTGGGCGTCCTCGTGCGGCTCGCCGTCGGACTCCTGGGCCGTCGTGGAGCCCCCACCCTGCCTGTCGGCGCCGCCGCCGTCCTCGTCCGGCACCGGTGCCAGGTCGACCCGGATGCGGCTCACCCGGCGCCCCTCGACCACGAGCACGGTGATCCGGTGGAGGCCGTAGACGACCACGTCGCCCTCCTCGGGGACGCGGCCCAGTCGCGACATCAGGAAGCCGGCGACGGTCTCGTAGGGGCCCTCGGGCAGCTCGATGCCGGTCTCGTCCTCGAAGTCGCCGAGGTTCAGCAGGCCGTCCAGCTCGACCTCGCCGGTGAGCAGCCGCGTCGGCCGGTGGTCGTCGGTGTCGTACTCGTCGCGGATGTCGCCGATGAGCTCCTCGACGAGGTCCTCCATCGTGACGATGCCGGCCGTGCCGCCGTACTCGTCCGCGACACGGGCCATGTGGATGCCCTCGCGCCGCAGGTCGTTGAGGGCCGCGAGGATCGGCCGCGTGCCCGGCAGCGTCAGGATCTCGCGGGCGAGCTCGCCGACCCGCACCGCCCGCCCGGCCATCTCGGGGTCGAGGAGGTCGCGCACGTGCACGAACCCGACGACGTCGTCGGACGAGCCGCGGATCACCGGGTAGCGGGAGTGCGGGAGGGTGAGCGCCTCACGCGCCGCGCGGTGGACCGAGGTCGAGGCGTCGAGGAAGGCCACGTCGGTGCGCGGCACCATGACCTCGCGGATCATGCGGTCTCCCGCCTCGAAGACCTCCTCGACGATGTGGCGCTCCTCCTCGCCGAGCGTGTGGTGGGAGCCCACGAGCTCGCGCAGCTCCTCGTCGGTGATGCGCTCCCGCTGCGCGTGGGGGTCGCCGCCCAGCAGCCGCACCACGACGTCCGTCGAGCGTGAGAGCAGCCAGATGACCGGCCGGGAGAGCCGGGACACCCGGTCGATCAGCGGACCCAGCGCGAGCGCGAACGCCTCCGCCCGCTGCAGCCCCAGCCGTTTCGGCACCAGCTCGCCCAGCACCAGCGAGAGGTAGGAGATGCCGACGGTGACCAGCACCAGCGCGACCGTCTCCGCGACCCCCTCGGAGAGCCCGAGCTCCTCCAGCCACGGCGAGAGGTGCCTCGACAGCGTGACACCGCCGAACGCCGCGGAGAGGAAACCCATGAGGGTGACCCCCACCTGCACGGCGGCGAGGAACCGGTTGGGGTCCTCGTTCAGCTCCGCGACGACCCGGCCACGGCGTCCGCGCTGGGCCAGCGCACGGGCCTGGCTGTCGCGCAGCGAGACCAGTGCGATCTCGGCAGCGGCGAACACCCCACCGATGACGACGAAGAGGACGACGAGCCCGACTGACGGCAGGACGTCGGTCATGCGACCGCCCGTTGATCGTCCATGCGGCCAGGATAAGCGCCACGCGCGCGCGTCAGTCCGGGTTCTCCGTGGGTGACGAACCACGTGGTGACCGAGCGCGACCGTGCAGCACAGTAGGCGCATGCGGTTCCCCGAGGAGGTCCCCGAGCTCACCGACGGCGTCGTGACGCTGCGAGCCGCTCGCACCGACGACGCGGAGGGGGTCGTGGAGCAGTGCCTGGACCCCGACAGCCGGCTCTGGACGACCGTGCCGCTCGAGTACTCCCGGGAGGAAGCGCTCGACTTCCTCACCGACTACATCCCTCAGCGGTGGAACGACGACAGTGAGTACGTGTTCGTCGTCGAGGCCGAGCACGACGGCGCGCCTCGCTTCGTCGGCACCATCTCTCTGCGCATGGAGGGCGAGCGGCGGGGCGAGGTGGCGTACGGCGCCCACCCCTGGGCCCGCGGACGCGGGCTGCTCGCACGCGCCGTACGCCTGATGGTCGCCTGGGCCTTCGAGTCGCTCGATCTGCTCACCCTCATCTGGTGGTCCAACCGCGGCAACTGGCCCTCGCGCCGGCTGGCCTGGAGCCTCGGGTTCCGGGTGGAGGGCGCGCCGCGCGCGTGGCTGCCGCAGCGCGGGGAGCTCATCGACGCGTGGGTCGGCACCCTGCGCCGCGGGGACCCGATGCGCCCCACGACCCCGTGGCGCAGCGCCGTACACCTCACCGACGGACGCGTCGCGCTGCGACCCGCGGAGGCCAAGGACGACCCCCGCATCGTCGAGGCCTGCAACGACCCCGAGACCGCCGGCTGGCTGGGCAACCTGCCGCAGCCCTACGGCGTCGACGACGCGCAGTGGTGGCGCAACAACCAGCTGGAGCAGGCCGCCGACGGCCAGCGCATCTCGTGGATCGTGGCCGACCCCGGCACGGACGAGCTGCTCGGCGCCATCGACCTGTTCGCGATCCGCGAGGGGTGGGACGCCGAGATCGGCTACTGGTCCCACCCGTCCGCCCGGGGGCGAGGCCTCACCACGGCCGCTTGCCGGCTGGTGGTCGGCCACGCCTTCGCGCCGGCCGAGCGCGGCGGTCTGGGGCTGGTGCGGGTGCAGGGTGTCGTCGCCGACGGCAACGACGCCTCCGCCGGCGTCCTGGAACGTCTCGGGATGCAGCGCGCGGGCGTCTACCGCGCCTACGTCCTCACCCGCACGGGCCTGCGCGACGGCGTCCTCTACGACCTCCTCAAGGACTGACCCTCCGCCGGCGGGTCGTGGGCCAGCGGCTCGGGGCGGGCGCGGCCCCCGGCGGCGTGGATGGGTCTGGCCTCCGTGGAGCGGGGTGCAGCGACGAAGGAGCAGCACCCCGCGCAACGGGTGGGTGCCGCCGGGGGTCGTGCCCGTCGCGGGCCGCGGGTCCGCCGGTCCCGCGGGGCCGAAGGAAATGGGTGGCTAGCCGGCGAAGCCGTCGATGATCTCGTTGAGCGTGGCCGACGGCCGCATCACCGAGAACGCCTTGTCGTCGTCCGGGCGGTAGTAGCCGCCGATGTCGGCCGGCTCCCCCTGGACGTCGATGAGCTCGTCGTGGATCTTCTGCTCGTTGTCGGCCAGCTTGCCCGCCAGCTCGGAGAACGCCTCGGCGAGCTCGCCGTCCTCGTCCTGCTCGGCCAGCTCCTGGGCCCAGTACATCGCCAGGTAGAAGTGGCTGCCCCGGTTGTCGATGCCCCCGACCTTGCGGCTCGGCGACTTGCCCTCGTCGAGCAGCTTGCCGGTGGCGCGGTCGAGGGTGTCGGCCAGCACCTGGGCCTTCGGGTTGTCGGTCGTCTTCGCCATGTGCTCGAAGCTCACCGCGAGCGCGAGGAACTCACCGAGGCTGTCCCATCGCAGGTAGTTCTCCTTGACCAGCTGCTGCACGTGCTTGGGCGCCGACCCTCCCGCGCCGGTCTCGAAGAGCCCGCCGCCGTTGATGAGCGGCACCACCGACAGCATCTTGGCGCTGGTGCCCAGCTCCAGGATCGGGAAGAGGTCGGTGTTGTAGTCGCGGAGCACGTTGCCCGTGACCGAGATCGTGTCCTCGCCCTTGCGCAGCCGCTCGAGGGAGTAGGTGATGGCCTCGACCGGCGACATGATCTCGATCGTCAGCCCGTCCGTGCTCCCGACGAGCTCCTCGTCCTGGAGGTACTCCTTGACCTTCGCGATGAGGTTGGCGTCGTGCGCGCGGGTCTCGTCGAGCCAGAAGACCGCCGGTGCGCCCGACTCGCGCGCCCGGGTGACGGCGAGCTTGACCCAGTCGCGGATCGGGACGTCCTTGGTCTGGCACATCCGCCAGATGTCCCCGGGGCCGACCTGCTGCTCGAAGACGACCTCGCCGTCGGCGTCGGTCACTCTCACCACGCCGGCCGCGCCGACCTCGAAGGTCTTGTCGTGGGAGCCGTACTCCTCGGCCGCCTGCGCCATCAGGCCCACGTTGGGCACCGACCCCATGGTCGCGGGGTCGTAGGCGCCGTTGGCCCTGCAGTCGTCGATCACGGCCTGGTAGATGCCGGCGTAGCTGCTGTCGGGGATGACCGCCAGGGCGTCGTGCTCCTCGCCGTCGGGGCCCCACATGTGGCCCGACGTGCGGATCATCGCCGGCATCGAGGCGTCGATGATCGTGTCGCTCGGCACGTGCAGGTTGGTGATCCCCTTGGTGTCGTCGACCATCGCCAGGCGTGGTCCTTCGGAGAGCTCTTGCTCGATCGCCTGCTTGATCTCGTCGCCGTTGTCCAGGTCGTCGAGGCCGCTGAGGATGGCGGCCAGGCCGTTGCTGGAAGAGAGGCCCGCCTCGGCCAGCTGGACGCCGTACTTCTCGAAGACCTGCGGCAGGAAGGTCTCGACGGCGTGGCCGAAGATGATCGGGTCGGAGACCTTCATCATGGTCGCCTTGAGGTGCACCGAGAACAGCACGTCGTCATCCTTGGCCCGCTGCACCTGGGCCGCCAGGAACTCACGGAGCTTGGCCGCGCTCATGAAGGTGGCGTCCACGACCTCGTCGGCCTGCACAGGGACGTTCTCGCGCAGCACGGTGACCACGTCCTGCTCGTCGACGTGCTCGATGGTGAGGAAGCCGTCGGACTTCATCACCCGCGACTCCTCGTTGGAGCGGAAGTCGTCGGAGTCCATGTGGGCGACCGCGGTCTTGGAGTCGCCGGACCACTCGCCCATCGAGTGGGGGTTCTTGCGGGCGTAGCTCTTCACCGAGGCCGGGGCACGTCGGTCGGAGTTGCCCTCCCGCAGCACCGGGTTGACCGCGCTGCCCTTGACCTTGTCGTAGCGGGCGCGGACGTCGCGCTCCTCCTCGGACTTCGGGTCACCGGGGAAGTCGGGCAGGTCGAAGCCCTCCTCCTGCAGCTCCTTGATGGCCGCCTTCAGCTGCGGCACGGAGGCGCTGATGTTCGGCAGCTTGATGATGTTGGCCTCGGGCCGCTTGGCCAGCTCGCCGAGCTCACCGAGCGCGTCGTCGAGCTTCTGGTCGTCGGGCAGGCGGTCGGAGAACTGGGCGAGGATGCGGCCGGCCAGCGAGATGTCGCGGGTCTCGACCTCGATGCCCGCCTTGGACGCGAAGGACTGGATGATCGGCAGGAACGAGTACGTCGCCAGCATGGGCGCCTCGTCGGTCTTGGTGTAGATGATCTTCGAGTCCGTCACTGCCGCTCCGTTTCGTCGCGCGTCTGGGTGTCTTGACGTCAAGATATCGAGCCCGGGGCTCGGCCCCCATCCTGCCCACTCGCGTCGCCCCTGCACACCCGGCCGGTGCCGTCCTGGCCACCTCTCGGGGCCATCCGTCGCGAGGCCGGGTGCGAACCTGGGACATGAACATCTGCCGAACCATCGAGACCCGCACGCCTCTCGACGAGGTGTTCGGTTACCTCAGCGACTTCACGAGCACGAACGACTGGGACCCCGGCACGGTCCGCACCACCCGCACCAGCGGGGACGGCGGCGTCGGCACCGTCTACCACAACGTCTCCAGCTTCCTCGGCCGCGAGACCGAGCTCGACTACACGGTGATCGCGCTCGAGCACGACCGCATCGTGCAGCTCCGCGGCGTCAACTCGACCGTCGAGGCGACCGACACCATGACCTTCACCGAGACGGCGTCGGGAGGCACCCGGGTGCGCTACGACGCGGACTTCCGCTTCAAGGGTGTCGTCGGCAAGGTGGCGCCGTTGCTGACGCCGGTGCTGTGGCTGGCCTTCAAGCGCCTCGGGGACGAGGCGGAGAAGGGGATGAGCCGCTGCCTCGACGGGTTGAGGACGGCGTGACCCCTGCCATGGGCAGCGCCCTGGACCGCTTCCTCGACCGCTCGGTCGTGCTGGGCTACTCGCGCATCGGGCTCTCGCTGCGTCGCCGCCTGGCCGACTACCCCGCCGACCCACCACCCGGCGCCCTGCAGGGCCGAGCACGTCGTGGTCACCGGCGCCTCCTCGGGCCTCGGCACGGCGACCGCCGAGGGGCTGGCCCGGCTCGGGGCCGAGGTGCACCTGGTGGTGCGGCACCCGGAGAAGGGTGAGCAGGTCGCCACCGAGCTCCGCTCGCGCGTGCCCGGTGCCCGCGTCCACGTCCGGCGCTGCGACGTCTCGGACCTCGACGACGTACGCCGCTTCAGCGCCGAGCTGAGCGCGGACGTCGACGCCCTCGCGGCGGTCGTGCACAACGCCGGGGCCATGCCGCCGGAGCGCACCGAGTCGGCGCAGGGCCACGAGATGACCATGGCCCTGCACGTGCTCGGCCCGCTGGTCATGACCGAGGCGCTGCTGCCCGCCCTCGACAGGGGGAAGGGGCGGGTGGTGCTGGTGACGTCGGGCGGGATGTACACCCAGCGGCTCCCTGTGGACGACCCCGACTACCTGCACGGTGAGTACAAGCCTCCGGTGGCCTACGCGCGCAGCAAGCGGGTGCAGGTGGCTCTGCTCCCGGTGCTCGCCCAGCGGTGGGCCGACCGAGGGGTCACGGTGCACGCCATGCACCCGGGATGGGCGGACACTCCCGGCATCGTGGACTCGCTGCCCGGTTTCCACCGGCTCACCAAGCCCATCCTGCGCAATGCAGAGGAAGGCGCCGACACCTCGGTGTGGCTGTGCGGTGCCGACCCCACTCCGCCGGGCGGCCTGCTCTGGCAGGACCGCGCACCGCGACCTGCGCACTACACGGGCCGCACGCGCGAGACGGACCAGCAGCGCGACCAGGTCTGGGGCTGGGTGCGGGAGGCGACGGGTCTCGACGCCTGAGGCGGCCGTTTCCACGCGTGCTCATCGGGCACGATCGCGGCCGTGACCGGAAGACCCGCCCGAGCGCGGCGCTGCTAGCGTCACGTCGTCAGCGCTCGACGTACCCACGCCCAAGGAGCTTGTCGTGAACCAGCCCGTCAAGGTCGCCGTGACCGGTGCCGCCGGCCAGATCGGCTACAGCCTGCTCTTCCGCATCGCCAGCGGGCAGCTGCTCGGCCCGCAGACCCCGGTGCAGCTGCAGCTGCTGGAGATCGAGCCCGCCCTCAAGGCGCTCGAGGGCGTCGTGATGGAGCTGGACGACTGCGCCTTCCCGACACTCGCCGGCGTCGAGATCGGGCACGAGGGCAGCAAGATCTTCGACGGCGCCAACCTGGCCCTCCTCGTCGGCGCCCGCCCCCGCACCAAGGGCATGGAGCGCGGCGACCTCCTCGAGGCCAACGGCGCGATCTTCACCGCCCAGGGCAAGGCGCTCAACGAGGTCGCGGCCGACGACATCCGTATCGGGGTGACCGGCAACCCCGCCAACACCAATGCGCTGATCGCGATGAGCAACGCCCCCGACATCCCGAAGGAGCGCTTCACCGCGCTCACGCGGCTGGACCACAACCGGGCGATCTCCCAGCTGGCGAGCAAGACCGGCGCTCAGGTGAGCGACATCAAGAAGATGACGATCTGGGGCAACCACTCCGCCACGCAGTACCCCGACATCTTCAACGCCGAGGTCAGCGGCCGCAACGCTGCGGAGGTCGTGGACGACCAGGACTGGATCGAGAACGACTTCATCCCCACGGTGGCCAAGCGCGGTGCCGCGATCATCGAGGCGCGCGGCTCGTCCTCGGCGGCCTCCGCCGCCTCCGCGACCATCGACGCCGCGCGCGACTGGCTGCAGGGCTCGCCCGAGGGCGACTGGGTGTCGATGGCGGTCTACTCCGACGGCTCCTACGACGTCCCCGAGGGCCTGGTGTACTCCTTCCCGGTCACCACGAAGGACGGCACCTGGGAGATCGTCCAGGGCCTGGAGGTCAACGACTTCTCCCGCGGCAAGATGGACGCCACCGCCGACGAGCTCGCCGAGGAGCGCGACGCGGTGAAGAAGCTCGGCCTCATCTAGGGCCCTGTCAGGCGCCTGTCAGAGGAGGGGCTGCTCCTGGATCACGACGGCCAGCGCGAGCAGCGAGCCGCCGATGAACAGCAGGACCGGTACGTCGATCGCCTTGCGCCGCAGGTGCAGCATCCCCGAGCTGGTCTCGGGGATCGCCGCCCGCGCGAGGGCGGCTGCCACGAACGCTCCGCCGAGCAGGGTCAGGCCCAGGCGCCACTGGCCCAGCACGACCATCAGCATGGCGAAGGCGCTCACCCCCAGCACAGCGAGGTAGACCGCGCCCCCCAGCGTGCGGGGCTTGCGAGGCTGCAGCGGGTGCGGGGTCGGCTCGTGGTCGCGACCGGACTCGTCCGGCCCGATCGGTCCCGGGTGGTCGGCCCCCGGACCGACGCTCACGTCCGGTCGGCCTGCTGCTCGGCGGCCTGCACGATGTTGGCCAGCAGCATCGCCCGCGTCATCGGACCGACCCCGCCGGGGTTGGGTGAGACCCAGCCCGCGACGTCGTACACGTCAGGTGCGAGGTCGCCGGCGATCTTGCCCTCCGCGTCGCGGGAGACGCCCACGTCGAGCACCGCGGCGCCGGGCTTGACCATGTCGCCGCGGATGATGCCGGTCACCCCCGCAGCTGCTACGACGATGTCGGCGCGCCGGGTGTGCGCCGCCAGGTCGCGGGTGCCGGTGTGGCACAGCGTCACGGTGGCGTTCTCGGACCGTCGGGTCAGCAGCAACCCGAGAGGCCGTCCGACGGTCACGCCACGACCGACCACGCACACCTCTGCTCCAGCGATCTCGACGTCGTGGCGACGCAGCAGCTCGACGATCCCGGCCGGCGTGCACGGCAGCGGGCCGGGGTTGCCCAGGACCAGCCAGCCCAGGTTGGTGGGGTGCAGCCCGTCCGCGTCCTTGAGCGGGTCGATCGTGCCCAGCACGGCGTTCTCGTCCATGTGCTTGGGCAGGGGCAGCTGCACGATGTAGCCGGTGCACTTCTCGTCGGCGTTGAGCTGCTCGACCTCGTGCTCGACCTGCGCCTGGGACGCGTCGGCCGGGAGGTCCACACGGATCGACTCGATGCCCACCTCGGCGCAGTCGCGGTGCTTGCCCGCGACGTACCAGCGGCTGCCGGGGTCGTCGCCCACGAGCACGGTCGCCAGACCCGGCGCGACCCCTGCGTCGCGCAGGGCAGCCACGCGCCCGGTGAGCTCACGCTTGATCGCGGCGGCGGTCGCCTTGCCGTCGAGGATCTGTGCGGTCATCGGTGCTGCTCCTCGTGCTGCTGTGTCGGTGCCGCCGACGGTAGCGGTGCGCTCAGTGGAAGAAGTGCCGGGTGCCGGTGAGGTACATCGAGATGCCGGCGGCACGCGCAGCCTCGACCACCTCCTCGTCACGGACCGAGCCCCCCGGTTGGACCACCGCGCGCACGCCGCCGTCGATGAGGATCTGCAGTCCGTCGGCGAAGGGGAAGAAGGCGTCGCTGGCCGCCACCGACCCCCGGGCGCGGTCGCCGGCGCGGGAGACCGCCAGGTGGCAGGAGTCGACACGGTTGACCTGACCCATCCCGACGCCCACGGAGGCACCGCCGGACGCGAGGAGGATCGCGTTGGACTTCACCGACCGGCACGCCCGCCAGGCGAAGGCCAGGTCGGCCAGGGTGGCGTCGTCGACCTTGTCCCCCGCCACCAGCTCCCAGGCGGAGGGGTCGTCGCCACCGGCCTGCAGCCTGTCGACGTGCTGCATCAGCATGCCCCCGCTGATCGGCCGGAACTCGACCGCCGCCTGCGCCGGCTCCACGTCGGGGCTGCGCAGCACCCGGATGTTCTTCTTGCGGGTGAGCACCTCCAGCGCCCCGTCGTCGTAGCCCGGCGCGACGATCACCTCGGTGAACACCTCCGCGACCTGCTCGGCCATCGCCGCGGACACCGGCCTGTTGACCGCGATCACGCCGCCGAAGGCCGACTTGGGGTCGCACTCGTGGGCCTTGCGGTGGGCCTCGGCCACGTCGGCGCCGACGGCGATCCCGCAGGGGTTCGCGTGCTTGATGATGGCGACGGCCGGGTCGGTGAAGTCGTACGCCGCGCGGCGGGCGGCCTCGGTGTCGATGTAGTTGTTGTAGGACATCTCCTTGCCGTGCAGCTGCTCGGCGCCGGCGAGGCCGCCGCTGCCGCTGAGGTAGCCGCTGCGGTAGAGCGCCGCGGGCTGGTGGGGGTTCTCGCCGTAGCGCAGCACCGCGCCGCGCTGCCAGGTCGCACCGACCCACGCCGGGAAGCCCGACCCGTCGGAGGTGTCCGTCACGACGTTGCCCATCCACGAGGCGACGGCCACGTCGTACGTCGCGGTGTGGACGAAGGCCTCGGCCGCCAGGTGCTGACGCTGCGCCAGCGTGAAGCCGCCCGCGGCCACCGTCTCCTGCACCTCGGCGTAGCGGTCGGGTGAGACCACCACCGCGACCGAGGGGTGGTTCTTGGCGGCGGCCCGCACCATCGAGGGCCCGCCGATGTCGATCTGCTCGATGCACTCGTCGTGGGAGGCGCCGGTGGCGACGGTCTCGGTGAACGGGTAGAGGTTGACCACGACCAGGTCGAACGGCTCGACCTCCAGCTCCTGGAGCTGGCGGCGGTGGTCCTCCAGCCGGAGGTCGGCGAGGATGCCGGCGTGCACACGCGGGTGCAGGGTCTTCACCCGTCCGTCGAGGCACTCGGGGAAGCCGGTCAGCTCCTCGACCCGGGTCACGGGCACGCCCGCCGCCTCGATCACGCCGGCGGTCGAGCCGGTGGAGACCAGCTCGACGCCGGACTCGTGCAGGGCCTGGGCCAGCGTCTCGAGACCGGTCTTGTCGTAGACCGAGACCAGAGCCCGGCGTACCGCTCGCCTCCCTGCATCCGCTGTCGTCGTCATCGACCGAACCGGACCTTCCTGTGGTTGATGGTGAATCCCTCGCGAGCCATCCGGCCCACGCTGTCGACGAGCATGCGCCGCTCGGCGACCTTGATGCGCTCGTGCAGGGTGTCGACGTCGTCGTCGTCCGCGACGGGCACCGTCGTCTGCGCCACGATCGCGCCGGTGTCGACGCCCTCGTCGACGACGAAGAGCGTCGCCCCCGTCACCTTCACGCCGTAGGCCAGTGCGTCCGCGGGGCCGTGCATGCCCGGGAACGCCGGCGACAGAGCCGGGTGGGTGTTGACGCAGCGCCCGCCGAACCGGTCGAGGAACGCCGGGCCGACCAGCTTCATGAACCCCGCGAGGACCACGAGGTCGGGCTCGTGCTCGGCGACCGCCTTGGCCAGCGCGATGTCCCAGGCGGTGCGGTCGGCGTGGTCGCCGAGCCGGACCGTGAAGGTCGGCACGCGGGCGCGCTCGGCGCGGCTCAGCCCCTCGATGCCCTCGCGGTCGGCGCCGACCGCGACGACGTGGGCGCCGTAGGCAGGGTCGGAGGCGGCGTCCAGCAGCGCCTGCAGGTTGGTGCCGCTGCCCGAGACGAGCACGACCAGGCGCGCGGGACTCGTGGGGGGCGGAGGCACGGTCACAGGCTAACCGCCGGCCGCGGCGCCTCCGGCACTAGCGGGACAGGAACGTCGTGTCCTCGTCGCCCGGGCCCTCGACGCCCTCGGATGCGTCGACCCCGGGGCGCTGCGGCTCGCCGTCGGCCCGACCCACCGGCGACGGTGTGGAGGCGCCCCACACGCCCAGCCGTGCCCACGGAGGTACGCCGTCGTCGGGCAGCCCGCGCCGCCGCGCCTGCCGGCGTGCCCGACGGGTGCGCCGGTCGTGGGTGCGTCGCGTCGAGGCCTCCTGGTCGCGCCACGGGAGCCGCCGCTCGAGGCCGAGGTCGGCGTCGGTGGTGTGCGTCGCGGTGCCTTGCCGGTGGCGCCACCACACCGTGCCGACGGCGCCGGCCGCGGCGCCCGAGGTCAAGGTGAGCACCGCCATCACCAGGAGCGTGCTCAGGTCGGGACCCACCTCCCGCATCCGTCCGCCGCCGACGGAGCCTCCCGACCACGCGGCCAGGACCAGCAGACCGAGGGCCGCGAGCATCGCAGCACCGGCCGCGCGACCGACCGCCCATCGGTAGGCGGTGGTGGGGAACCGCCGGGTGACCGACCACCCCACGAGCAAACCGGTCGCCACCGGGACGGCGAGCACGGCGAGCACCCACGACGGTGACGCTCCGGGGTCGGGCACGGCGGCCAGCACGGGCACCGCAGGCACCGGCCCGGTCACGACGCCGGACGGCGCCACGACGGTGTCCGTGCCCAGGGCGAAGCCGCCACCGAGCAGGTACGACGTGCCCCACGTGGCCAGGTTGGGGGCGATCAGCGCCACCAGGAGCACGGAGAAGAAGCCGCCGGCGACGTCGACGTGCAGCCGCGCCAGCACGTTGGCGACGGACTCCCCCCGCACCGCGACGGTGAGCGCTGCCAGCAGCGCGCCCGCGGACCACAGCGCGAGCACGCCGACAGCCGCGCCGAAGAGCACCGCCCTGGCGTGACCGGGCAGCAGGGCCCGCAGCTCGGGACGCAGCCCCGAGCCCAGCGCCAGCCCGGCACCGCCTCCGACCGCGCCGACGAGGGCGCCGCCCAGGAACGCCCCGAAGGGGTCCGGGGACGCAGCCGACGTCGTGGTCACGACCGCCATGCAGAGCGCGAGGCTGCCGTAGGTGCCCGCCATCACGACCGTCGCCAGGCCGAGTGACCAGAGGTCCTCGACCTCGGCGGTGGCTCCTGCCCACCGGGCCGCGCGCCAGGCGAGCCACAGGCACAGCGCGGTGAGTCCCAGCGGCACCGCGGTGACCACGGCGCCGTCCAGGTGGAGGTCCGCTCCGTGGGCCAGCAGCCAGGCCCCCGTGCCGACCTTGAGCGCGGAGGTCGACTCCCCGTGCGCCCCGCCGTCCGAGGCGAACCACCCCACCAGCGCGACCAGCCAGCACACGCCCAGCCCGGAGCCGACGGCTGCCACGCCTGCCACCGCGGCGTTGACGGCCAGGGGTCGTCCGGCCGGCAGGTCCGGGGTCGACGGGCGCCGGTGACGGCTCAGCAGCTCGGTCATCGGCAGCAGTCTCGCCGACTCCGCCCGGGCTCCCGGTCTCCCACGCCGACGCATCCGGTGCCGAGCCCGGGAGACGACTCGTGTTGGGACTCGATGAGAGCTCTCTCATCATCGGCTCATCGCCCGCCCACGGCACCGGGCCAGGATGGGTGCATGGTCTGGAAGACGCTGCTCGCTGCGGCACTCGTCATGCCCGCTGTGGCGTACCTCGTCGGCGTGGTCTACGCCCCCGAGCCCGTGCCACAGCGCCCCGCCGTGGTGCTCCCGGTGGACTCGGGGCGCACCGGCCCCACGCCGGAGGAGCCCCGGGGGACCATGTCCCCGCGGCAGGACGACCGCGAGGGCCGAGACGACGACCGCGACGACCGCGACGACCGCGACGACCGGGACGACCGCGACGACGACGTGGACGTGGTGCGGCCCTCGCCCCAGGACGCGGACGACGACCCCGCCGACGACCCCGCCGACGACTCCGACGACGTCGGGGACCGGGATGATGGGGACGGTGACGACAGCGGCGACGGTGACGACTGAGCGGGAGGCCACCGACCCTCCCGGCAGCCCCCGCCGCGCGCGGGGGTTGTCCGTGCGTACGCGGCTCACCGCCGCGATCTCCGCCCTCGTCCTGGTCGCGCTCGCCGCCGCGGGTGCCCTGCTGTGGCTGATCGGTGGCCTCCTCATCGACCAGCGCATCGCCCGGCAGGCCGACCAGGAGGTCGCAGAGTTCGCCCGGCTGCAGAGCATCGGCACCGACCCGGCGACCGGCCGGCCGCTGCGGTCCGTGGAGCGGCTGATCCGCCTCTACCTGGGACGCAACGTGCCCGCGTCCTCCGAGCTGCTCGTCGGCTACTGGGACGACCGGGTCAGGGTGACCTCGGCGTCCGAGCGCCAGGAGCTCGTGAAGGACCCGGACTTCGTCGCCGCGGTGCGCGACCGCGCACCCGACGGCGGACGCACGACGGTCGAGGGTGAGTGGGGCGAGGTCTACCTCGACGTGCTTCCCGTCAGCGACCAGCAGGTGGACGGCGCGTTCGTCGTGGCCTTCTTCGTCACCGACGAGCAGCGCGAGCTGCGGGAGCTGCTGCGCACGTACGTGGTCGTGGCGGGGTGCGCGCTCGTCCTCGTCACCGTCGTCGCCTACGTGCTGGCCGGGCGGCTGCTCTCGCCACTGCGGGAGCTGCGGGAGACCGCGCTGGAGATCTCTGAGACCGACCTCAGCCGTCGCATCCCCGAACGCGGCAACGACGACCTCACCGAGCTCACCCGCACCGTCAACGACATGCTCGGCCGGTTGCAGCTGGCCTTCGCGGGGCAGCGCGAGTTCCTGGACGACGCGGGGCACGAGCTCCGGACCCCGCTGACCATCCTGCAGGGCCATCTCGAGCTGCTCGACCCCGAGGACCCCGCCGAGATCAGGCGCACCCGCGACCTGCTGCTCGACGAGACCGAGCGGATGTCCCGGCTGGTCGACGACCTGATCCTGCTCACGAAGGCCGACCGGCCGGGGTTCCTGCGCTTCTCGACGGTCGACGTCGCCTCGTTGACCGCCTCGGTGCACGACAAGGCGGTCGTCATGGGTGACCGGCAGTGGCAGGTCGAGAGCACGGCCGAGGTGACTGCCGAGGTCGACGAGCAACGCCTCACCCAGGCGATGCTCCAGCTCGTGCAGAACGCCGTGCGGCACACCGCGCCAGGAGGGCTGGTCGGGGTCGGGTCGGCCTACGACGCCGAGCGTGACACCGTGCGTCTGTGGGTCCGCGACGACGGCCCGGGGGTGCCCGAGGAGGATCGCGAGCGCATCTTCCACCGGTTCACCCGTCTGGACAGCCATCGTCACGAGACCGAAGGGTTCGGCCTGGGGCTGTCCATCGCCGCGGCGATCGTGCGCGGCCACGAGGGCACGGTGAGCGTGGTGGACGCGGACAGAGGCGGCGCACGGTTCGAGATCGAGGTCCCCCGGGAGAGGAGCGCACGATGGCGCGAATCCTGATCGTGGAGGACGAGGCCCGGATCGCCTCCTTCGTGTCCAAGGGCCTCGCGGCCGACGGCCACACCACGTCGGTCGCGGGCGACGGGGTCACGGGGCTCGACCTCGCCCTCTCGGGCGAGTTCGACCTGATGATCCTCGACATCGGGCTCCCCCGGCTCGACGGCTACGGCGTGCTCGACGGGCTGCGCGCCAGGGCAGCTCGATGCCGGTCATCGTGCTGACCGCCCGCGACTCCGTGGCCGACACGGTGGGAGCCCTGGAGGGCGGTGCCGACGACTACATGCCCAAGCCGTTCCGCTTCGCCGAGCTGCTCGCACGCGTGCGGGTGCGGCTGCGGCAGGTGCAGACCGCGAACCGGAGCCGCGGCCACGAGGACAGCCTCACCGTGGGCCCCCTCCACCTGGACCTGCTGGCCCGCACCGCCTCGCGGGACGGCCGGGTCGCAGAGCTCTCGGCCCGGGAGTACCAGCTGCTCGAGCTCTTCATGCGCAACCCCGGCCAGGTGCTCTCCCGCGAGCAGCTGCTGTCGCACGTGTGGGGCTACGACTACGACCCCGGCTCCAACGTGGTGGACGTCTACGTCGGCTACCTGCGCAAGAAGCTCGGCAGTGACACGATCACCACGGTGCGGGGCATGGGCTACCGCATGCCGCAGGGGCTCACCGGCGGTCCAGGGCGGCCTTGAACCCGCTGAGCCTCCCCCTCGGCAGCTGCGCCAGCAGCGGCGCGAGGGCATCGGCCACCTCGGCCGGCGTCGGACGCTTGCCCGGGTCGGGAGCCAGCATGCTCATCACCACGTCGGCGACCTGCCGAGGGACGAAGTCCGGCAGCAGGTAGGGCTCCTCGACCAGCTGGGGCCATCGGATCCTCGGGTCGTCTGCGCGGGCGTCGCCGTCGGCGAACGGGCGGGACCCGGCTACCGCCTCGTACAGCGTCGCCCCCAGGCCCCAGACGTCCGTGGCTTCCACCGGGACGCCGCTGTGAGGCGGGTCGCACTGCTCAGGCGCCATGTAGGAGTCGGTGCCGACCGGGTAGGTCAGCGCAGCGGCGTCGCTCGCGCTCCGGGCGACGCTCACGTCGATGAGCTTGGCCGGCGCGCCCATGATGATGTTGCTCGGCTTCACGTCGAGGTGCAGGACGCCACGTCCGTGCATGTAGTGCAGCGCGGACGCGACCTCGATGCCGAGCGGCAGGTACTGGTTGGGCGACAGCGGGCCGTGCCGGCGTACGAGCGTGGAGAGTCGTGGTCCGTCGAGGTGCTCGAGCACCAGGTGCGGCCGCTCGGCGTCGGGCGCGGCGCGCAGTGCCCGCACCAGCGCCGGGTGGTTCAGGTCCGCGAGGGTGTCGATCTCGCGGCGCAGCCCGCGCAGGGTGACCTCGTCGGTCACCTGCGCGGGCCGCACCACCTTGACGACCACCGCGGCGTAGGTCACCTCGTCGAACGCGAGGTAGGCCTCGTAGGCCGAGCCACCGCCGAGCCTGGAGATGACCGAGAGCTCGTCGGTGAGGTCGTCGCCCTCACCGAAGCCCCAGCTGTCGCGGTCGGTGCGCATCGCTGTCCCTCCTGCCCGTGACCGCGTCAGCGGCCGCGGCTGTCGTTGCGCGAACGGTCGTTGGTCTTGTTCGCCGACCAGTCGCGCTTGCGGTCGTTCGTGCCGTCGCCGGTCCAGTCGCGGGTCTTGTCGCTGCGGCTGAGGTCGCGGTCGCGACTCACCTTGGTGAAGTTGCTGCCGGTGCCGTCGCGCGTCGAGGCGCTGTGGCCGGTGAAGCGCGAGCGGGAGCTGTCGTTGGTGTCGTCCCCGTCGTCGTCGACGAGCACCAGGTCGACCTCCTGCTCGTCGCGCTTGAGGTAGCCGTCGGCGCTCGTGGTGCCGATGGCGGGCCAGGCGAGCACGCCGACGCCGACGAGCCCGGCGAGTCCGATCACGCTTCCGCGGAGGGGGTTCATGGTGGTTCCTTTCTGTCGTTGACCGGTCGTCGACCTGTCGATGACCTCAGCCTGGCCGCCGGTGGTGACGGGGCCGTGAGACCCGGATGAGAGGGCTCTCATGGCCCTCGCGGCCTCAGCCACCGGGTGCGGGACCTAACCCGTGTTCAGGTTCGTCGTTGAGTGATGCAGGTCTTCGTCGAAGGGAACCCGCGTGCCACGTCGCCGCCGTACCGGTGCCACCGGTCGTCTCCGCCCCGTGCTCGTCGCTGCCGCGACGGCTCTCGCCACGCTCGGCCCGGCCCTGGTCGTGACCACCGTCGCCTCACCGGGCGGCGGGGCCGAGGCGGCGCCGCAGTCCCGCAGCGCCGGGGCCTACCGCGCCACCATCACCAGGACGCCGCACGGCATCCCCCACATCGTCGCCCGCGGATGGGGCTCGCTCGGGTTCGGCCACGGCTACGCCACCGCGCAGACCAACCTGTGCAACCTCGCCGACACGCTGGTCACCGGCCGGGGCGAGCGCTCGCGGTGGTTCGGCCCGGACGGCAGGTACGAGGACCACGTCACGCTCTCGGCGACCAACGTGCAGACCGACGCCCTCTTCACCGACATCCGCAACCGCGAGGTCGTCGAGAAGCTCCTCGCCGACCCCCAGCGCGGGCCGGGCACGCAGGCACGCTCCATGGTGCGTGGCTACGTGGCCGGCGTGAACGAGTACATCCGTGACATCGGCGGCGCCCAGGGAGTCAAGGACCCCACCTGCAAGGGCAAGGGCTACATCAAGCCGGACGCCACTGCGCTCGACCTCTGGTACGGCGTGTACGCGGCGAACCTGCTCGCCTCCACGGGGGTCTTCGTGCCGCAGATCGTCGAGGCCGCTCCCCCGGTGCCCGACCTCCTGGGCGGCGGCGTGCCCGAGTCGAGCGCCGAGGCCTCCTTCCAGGAGCCGCCCGCCGACCTGCCCGACCGCGACGAGCTGATGAAGCGGCTCGGCAAGGACCCGGACTCCCCCTTCGGCTCCAACGCCACCGCGGTCGGCGCCAGGGCGACCACCACGGGGCGCGGCATGGTGCTCGGCAACCCCCACTTCCCGTGGCGAGGCCGCTACCGCTTCGAGCAGGCCCACCTCACGATCCCGGGCACCTACGACGTCGCCGGCGCGAGCCTGATCGGGTCGCCGGTGGTCAACATCGGGTGGAACAGGAACGTCGCGTGGAGCCACACCGTCTCCACCGCCTACCGCTTCACGCCGTACGAGTACAAGACCGTCGGCTCGTCGACGACGTACCTCACCACCGAGGGCCCGAAGGAGCTCGAGCGCCGCGAGGTCACGATCGACGTCAGGCAGCCCGACGGCTCGATCGGGCAGGTGCAGGAGGACCTCTACCGCACCGACGAGGGCTACGTGCTCAGCGACCAGGACGTCCTCATGCCGTGGCTCCCCACCAGCTTCTGGGCGCTGCGCGACGCCAACGCGGAGCACCTGCGCACCGTCGACACCTTCCTGCACATGGGCAAGGCGCGCACCGTCCGCGACCTGATCCGCCGCCAGGACGCCGCGGGCGGCATGCCGTGGGTCAACACCACGGCCGCCGACCGCTTCGGCGACACCGTGTACGCCGACCACTCGGTGGTGCCACACGTCACCGACGAGATGGTGCAGCAGTGCGCGACCCCGGTGGGCCAGGTGCTGCTGCAGGTCGCGGGCCTGCCCGGGCTCGACGGCACGCGGGCGAAGTCCGACTGTGCCTGGGGAAGCGACGCGGACGCCAGCCGACCCGGGATCTTCGGCAACAGCAACCTGCCGGAGACCTACCGCCGCGACTGGGTCGCCAACGCCAACGACAGCTACTGGCTGCCCAACGACGAGGTCCGGCTGGAGGGCTACGACCGGATCATCGGGTGCGAGAAGTGCGAGCGCACCCTGCGCACCCGCGTGGTCTACCGCTACGTGCAGGACCGGCTGGCCGGCACCGACGGGCGGCGGGGACGCAAGGTGAGCCACCGCGACCTGCTCAGCTTCGAGCACCAGAACCGGGTCTACGGCGCCGAGCTGGCCAAGCAGGACGACGACCTCTTCGAGGTCTGTGAGGCAGCCTCCGGCGGCGAGTCCTGCGACGTGCTGCGGGAGTGGGACACCACCAGCGACCGCGACAGCGTGGGGCCGCACATCTTCGAGGAGTTCTGGAACCGAGTGCCGGCGGAGTCGGCCTGGACGGTGCCCTTCGACCCGGAGCAGCCGCTGACCACCCCGCGCGACCTCAACGAGACCAACCCCCAGGTCGTGCAGGCGATGCGGGACGCGCTCGCCTACCTGGAGGAGCGCGGGATCGAACCCGGCACCCCCTGGGGAGAGATGCAGGTCGCCGGTGACGAGGGTGCGCCCCCGATCGGGCTCGGCGGCGGGGACGCCGATGCCGGCAACGCCAACGCGCTCGCCAGCCGGCTGCCGGCGACCAACACGGACCGGTTGCGGCCGATCTCCTACGGCTCGTCCCACATCCAGGGCGTCGCGTTCCTGGACGGCGGCCGGCTCGCGGCACGCACGATCCTCACCTACGGCCAGTCCACCGACCCCACCTCGCGGTGGAACCACGACCAGACCCGGCTCTTCGGTCAGCAGAAGTGGGTGGCGTTCCCGTTCACCGCGGCGCAGGTCGACCGGCAACGGATCTCCCGCCGGACCGTGTCCGGCGGCTGACGCCCTGCACGGCGGTCGAGGTGCGAAGGCCCCCTGGGCCCGAGCCTCGAGACCCCGTGACGATTCCGCCGGCCGGAGTGTCTCGACGATCTCGACCGGCGGGGTGGCCCCGTCGATCGAGCTTGTCGAGATCACCCGGCAACCGGCTAGCGTCGGCACGTGACCACCGATCGTGCCGCCGCGGCCGCCCTGGACGCCGCGAGCCCGCTCAGCGAGCGCCGTGACCTCTTCGACCTCCCCGACGGCCTGATCTACCTGTGTGGCAACTCCCTGGGAGCGCTGCCGCGGGCAGTCCCCGGCCGCGTCGCCGCAACGGTGGCCGAGCAGTGGGGCACCAACCTGGTGTCGGGCTGGAACCTCGACGGCTGGACCGAGCTCTCCGCCGCTTGCGCCACCCGCCTCGCCCCGCTGATCGGCGCCGAGCCCGACGACATCACGCTCGGCGACTCCACCACCGTCACGCTCTTCAAGCTGCTGGTGGCGGCGGCGCGGCTGCGCCCGGAGCGGAGCACGATCGTCGTCGAGCCCACGACCTTCCCGACCGACGGCTACGTCGCGGCCGGCGTCGGCCCGCACCCTCGGCCTCGAGCTGCGGTGGTGCGACCCCGCAGACCCGGCCGCGTCGGTCGACGAGGACGTCGCGGTCCTCTGCCTGACGCACGTGGACTTCCGCACCGGCGCGATGTTCGACCTGCCCGCGCTGACGACCGCCGTGCACGACGCCGGCGCGATCATGCTCTGGGACCTCTGCCACAGCGCAGGGGCGGTCCCGGTCGACCTGGTCGGGTCAGGTGCCGACATGGCGGTCGGCTGCACCTACAAGTACCTCAACAGCGGGCCGGGCTCCCCGGCGTACGCCTGGGTGCGGCCGGACCTGCAGCCGCACCTCGAGCAGCCGATCACCGGGTGGTGGGGTCACGCCGAGCCGTTCGCGATGCGCCGCGACCACGAGCCCGCGCCCGGCATCACGCGGCTGGCCAGCGGCACCCCGCCGGTCCTGGGGCTGGCCGCGACGGCGGCTGCGCTCGAGGTGTTCGACGGGGTGAGCCCGGCCGAGCTGAGGGAGCGGTCGCTCTCGCTCACCGACCTCTTCATCGACCTCCTCGACGAGCGGCTCGGCGACCAGGTCGAGGTGGTGACCCCGCGGGAGCACGACCGGCGCGGCAGCCAGGTCTCCTTCCGCCACCCGGAGGCCTACGCCGTCGTACAGGCGCTGATCGCCAGGGGTGTGGTCGGCGACTTCCGTGACCCCGACATCGCCCGCTTCGGCTTCGCGCCGCTGTACGTGCGCCACGTCGACGTCTACGACGCCGTCGACCACCTCGCTGCCGTGCTCGAGCAGGGCGAGCACCGCGACCCGCGCTTCCGCGCCCGCCTCGCCGTCACCTGAGGCTGGGGTCGTCGGTTTCCCATGTGAACACAGGAAACTGGCACTTCCCACGTGCTGCAGCACGTGAGAAGTGCCAGATTCCCAGGTGAACGTGGGAAACCGACAACCGCTCAGGCCTTGTCGAGGATGTCCTGCATCAGGCGGGCGGTCTCCGACGGCGTCTTGCCGACCTTGACCCCGGCGGCCTCGAGGGCCTCCTTCTTCGCCTCCGCGGTGCCGGAGGAGCCGGAGACGATGGCACCGGCGTGGCCCATGGTCTTGCCCTCCGGGGCGGTGAAGCCCGCGACGTAGCCGACGACCGGCTTGGTCACGTGCTCCTTGATGTAGTCGGCCGCCCGCTCCTCCGCGTCGCCACCGATCTCGCCGATCATCACGATCGCCTCGGTGTCGGGGTCGTTCTCGAAGGCCTCGAGGCAGTCGATGTGCGTGGTGCCGATGATCGGGTCGCCGCCGATGCCGACGCACGTGGTGAAGCCGTGGTCGCGCAGCTCGAACATCATCTGGTAGGTCAGCGTGCCGGACTTCGACACCAGGCCGATCTTGCCGGCCTTGGTGATGTCGGCCGGGATGATGCCGGCGTTGGACTTGCCGGGGCTGATCAGGCCGGGGCAGTTCGGGCCGATGACGCGCGATCCGCCCTGCTCGGCGTACCGGTAGAACTCGGCGGTGTCGTGCACCGGCACGCCCTCGGTGATGACCACGATCAGCGGCATGCCGGCGTCGACCGCCTCCTTGACCGCGACCTTGGTGAAGGACGGCGGGACGAAGACCACCGACACGTCAGCGCCGGTCTCTTTCATCGCCTCCTCGACGCCGCCGAACACCGGGACGTCGGTGCCGTCGATGTCGACCTTCTCGCCGGCCTTCTTCGGGTTGACGCCGCCGACGATCTGGGTGCCCGACGCGATCATGCGCCGGGTGTGCTTCATGCCCTCGGAGCCCGTCATCCCCTGGACGACGACCTTGCTGTTCTCGGTGAGGAAGATTGCCATTGTCTGTCGCTTCTCTCGGTCTACGTGAGATCTGGGTCGGTCGGTCAGGCGCTGTGGGCCAGCTCGGCGGCCTTGTCGGCGCCGCCGTCCATGGTCTCGGCGAGGGTGACCATCGGGTGGTCGTCCTCGTCGAGGATGCGGCGGCCCTCGTCGACGTTGTTGCCGTCGAGGCGTACGACGAGCGGCTTGGTCGCCTCGTCGCCGAGCTTCTTCAGTGCCTCGACGATCCCGTTGGCGACCGCGTCACAGGCGGTGATGCCGCCGAAGACGTTGACGAAGACGCTCTTGACCTGCGGGTCGCCCAGGATGATGTGGAGACCGTTGGCCATCACCTCGGCCGAGGCGCCGCCGCCGATGTCGAGGAAGTTGGCCGGCTTGACGCCGCCGTGGTCCTCACCCGCGTAGGCGACGACGTCGAGCGTCGACATGACGAGGCCGGCGCCGTTGCCGATGATGCCGACCTGGCCGTCGAGCTTGACGTAGTTGAGGCCCTTCTCCTTGGCCTCAGCCTCGAGCGGGTCGGTCTCGTCACGCAGCTCGAAGCCGGCGTGGTCCTCCTGGCGGAAGTCGGCGTTGCCGTCGAGGGTCATCTTGCCGTCGAGCGCCTCGAGCGAGCCGTCGCCCAGCTTGACCAGCGGGTTGACCTCGACCAGGGAGGCGTCCTCCTCGATGAAGACGTCGTAGAGCTTGCGGACCATGTCCTTGGCCTGGTCGGCGATCTCGTCGGGGAAGCCGGTGGCGCTGACGATCTCGTCGACCTTGGCGTCGTCCAGCCCGACCAGCGGGTCGATGGCGACCTTGGCGACCGCGTCGGGCTTCTCCTTGGCGGTCACCTCGATCTCGACGCCGCCCTCGACGGAGGCGATGCAGAGGTAGTTGCGGTTGGCGCGGTCGACGAGGAACGAGAAGTAGTACTCCTCGGCGATGTCGGCGGTGGGCGCGAGCAGGACGCGGCGCACGGTGTGGCCCTTGATGTCCATGCCCAGGATCTCCTCGGCCTTGGCCTTGGCGTCCTGCGGGTCGTCGGCGAGCTTGACGCCGCCGGCCTTGCCGCGGCCGCCGGTCTTGACCTGGGCCTTGACCACGACCTTGCCGCCGAGCTCCTCGGCTGCGGCGACGGCGTCGTCAGCGTCCTCCACGACCTTGCCGAGCGTGACCGGGACGTCGTGCTTGGCGAAGAGCTCCTTCGCCTGGTACTCCATGAGATCCACTGTTCAGCCTGTCTGTCGGGTTCACCCGCGCCGGGTCGTGGCGCGCGACTACCGCGTCCGACCTTAGTGGTCCGGATCCTCCGGCCACCATGCGGGCCGCGTGGGATCCGCCACCTGCGCGGACGGCTCGCCGCCACCTTCCCCACCGGGGCGCGGTCCAGTCCTCGCCCCCGACCACCTGGGGCAACGGGCGGGCCAGCCGCGCCGGGTCAGGCCTCGGCGTGCCGCAGCGCGGTGCGCAGGTCCTTGTTGAGCTGGCTGATCACGTCGAGCGGGATCTCCTTGGGGCACGCGGCGGCGCACTCACCGATGTTGGTGCACCCGCCGAACCCCTCCTCGTCGTGCTGGGCGACCATGCCGAGCACCCGGCTGTGCCGCTCCGCCTGCCCCTGGGGCAGCTCACCGAGGTGGGTGATCTTGGCGCCGAGGAAGAGCGAGGCCGAGGCGTTGGGGCAGGCCGCCACGCAGGCCCCGCAGCCGATGCACACGGCGGCGTCGAAGGCGCGGTCGGCGTTCGCCTTCGGCACCGGGGTCGCGTGGGCGTCAGGGGCCGAGCCGGTGTTGACCGAGACGTAGCCGCCGGCGCGGACCATCCGGTCGAAGGCGCCGCGGTCCACGCACAGGTCCTTGATGACCGGGAAGGCGTCGGCACGCCACGGCTCGATCGTGATCTCGTCGTCGTCCTTGAAGGAGCGCATGTGGAGCTGGCAGGTGGTGGTCACCTCGGGGCCGTGTGCCACGCCGTTGATCATGAGGCCGCACATGCCGCAGATGCCTTCTCGGCAGTCGCTGTCGAAGGCGATGGGCTCCTGGTCGTCGGCGAGGAGCTTCTCGTTGAGGACGTCGAGCATCTCCAGGAAGGACATGTCCTCCGAGACCTCGGCGAGCCGGTAGGTCTTCATCGCGCCGGGGACGTCCGGACTCTCCTGACGCCAGATCTTGAGCGTGACTCTCATTATTTGTAGCTCCGCTGCTTCAACTCGACGAACTCGTAGACCAGGTCCTCCTTGTGGAGGATCGGCTCCTTCATCTGGTGACCGTCCTCGCCGCCCCACTCCCAGGCGGCGACGTAGGCGTAGTCGTCGTCCTGGCGCAGCGCCTCGCCGTCCTCGGTCTGGGACTCGGCGCGGAAGTGGCCGCCGCAGGACTCGCGCCGGTGCAGCGCGTCGATGCACATGAGCTCACCGAGCTCGAGGAAGTCCGCGACCCGGCCGGCCCGCTCCAGCGACTGGTTGAGCGTGTCGGCGGAGCCGAGCACCTTGACGTTGCGCCAGAAGTCCTCGCGCAGGGCGCGGATGAGCTCGATGGCCTTCTTGAGCCCCTCCTCGGTGCGCTCCATGCCGCAGTACTCCCACATGATGTGGCCCAGCTCCTTGTGGTAGCTGTCGACGCTGCGGGTGCCCTGGATCGTCAGGAACTTCTCCACGCGGTCCTTCGCGGACGTCAGCGCCTCCACCACCGCGGGGTGGTCCTCCTCGACCTTCTCGAAGGGTCCGTGGGCGAGGTAGTCGCGGATGGTGTTCGGCAGCACGAAGTAGCCGTCGGCGAGACCCTGCATCAGCGCCGAGGCGCCGAGCCGGTTGGCGCCGTGGTCGGAGAAGTTCGCCTCGCCCGTCACGAAGAGCCCCGGGATCGTGGACTGCAGGTCGTAGTCGACCCAGAGCCCGCCCATCACGTAGTGCACCGCGGGGTAGATCCGCATCGGGACCTCGTAGGGGTCCTCCCCCGTGATCCGGGCGTACATGTCGAAGAGGTTGCCGTACTTCGACTCCACCGCCTTGGCGCCCAAGCGGTCGATCGCGTCGGCGAAGTCGAGGTAGACGCCGAGGCGCACACCCTCGGTCTCGGGCCCGACACCCCTGCCCTCGTCGCAGACGTACTTCGCGGCGCGCGAGGCGATGTCGCGCGGCACCAGGTTGCCGAAGCTGGGGTAGATCCGCTCCAGGTAGTAGTCGCGGTCCTCCTCGGGGATGTCGCGCGGGTCCTTGTCGCAGTCCTCCTTGTTCTTCGGCACCCAGATGCGGCCGTCGTTGCGCAGCGACTCGCTCATCAGCGTGAGCTTGGACTGGTAGGAGCCGGTCACCGGGATGCAGGTCGGGTGGATCTGGGTGTAGCAGGGGTTGCCGAAGTAGGCGCCCTTGCGGTGCGCCCGCCAGGTCGCGGTGACGTTGGAGCCCATCGCGTTGGTGGAGAGGTAGAAGACGTTGCCGTAGCCGCCGGAGGCCAGCACGACGACGTCGGCGAGGTGGGTCTCCAGCTCACCGGTCACCAGGTCACGGGCCACGATGCCGCGGGCTCTCGGACCATCAGGGGCGTCGACGACGATGAGCTCGAGCATCTCGTGCCGGGAGTACTCGTTGACGGTGCCTGCGGCGACCTGCCGCTCCAGCGCCTGGTAGGCGCCGATGAGCAGCTGCTGCCCGGTCTGGCCGCGGGCGTAGAACGTGCGCGAGACCTGGACCCCGCCGAAGGAGCGGTTGTCGAGCAGCCCGCCGTACTCCCGGGCGAAGGGGACGCCCTGCGCGACGCACTGGTCGATGATGTTCACGCTGACCTCGGCCAGCCGGTAGACGTTGGACTCCCGGCTCCGGTAGTCGCCGCCCTTCACCGTGTCGTAGAAGAGCCGGTGGACCGAGTCGCCGTCGCCCTTGTAGTTCTTCGCGGCGTTGATGCCGCCCTGCGCGGCGATCGAGTGCGCCCGGCGGGCGGAGTCCTGGTAGAAGAACGCCTTGACCGCGTAGCCGGCCTCGCCCATCGTGGCGGCCGCCGAGGCGCCGGCCAGCCCGGTGCCGACGATGATGACGCTCAGCTTGCGGCGGTTGGCGGGGTTGACCAGGCTGGCGTCGAACTGCCGCTTGCGCCAGCGGTCGTCGATCGGCCCCTGCGGGGCCTTGGTGTCCTGGATCGGCTCACCGTGCAGGAAGAAGCCCTCGGCGTCGCCGCCGCCTGGGCGCGTGTCAGTAGAGATGGTGGCCATGGGGACCTGCCTCACTCGACGATGCCGACGACGACGGACAAGGGGACGATCGCGAACCCGCCGGCGACCACGACTGCGAGGAGCCCCCCCAGGCGGCTGAACGCCTTGCGTGCGGCGGGGGTGTTGGTGAGGCCGAGGGTCTGCGCGGCGCTGAACAGCCCGTGCCGCAGGTGCATGCCCAGCGCGAACACCGCGCCGAGGTAGATCGCCACCACCCAGAACTGCTCCGGCTGGAAGCCGGCCACCAGCCGCTCGTAAGGGCTGTCGGAGTCGCTGCCGGGCGTGATGGTGCGGGTCGTCAGGTGCAGGATGTGGAAGATCACGAACAGCAGCAGCGCCGTCCCGCCCCAGCGCATGGTGCGCGAGGAGAACGACGAGGCCACCGCCTTGCGGGCGACGTACTTCGTGCTGCGGGCGCCGTGCGCCTTCGCCCAGAGGTAGTACGCCGAGAGGGCGTGGACGAGCAGCGACCCGATGAGGACGAAGCGGATGATCCAGAGCAGGCCGCTCTCGGGGAGGATGGGCTCGCCGATCACGCGCAGGTGGTGGGCGTAGGAGTCGAACGACTCCTTGCCTGCGAAGACCTTGAGGTTGCCGAACATGTGGGCCAGCACGTAGCCGATGAAGACCAGCCCGGTCAGGGCCATCGTGATCTTGAGGACGATGGTCGAAGTCCGGGCGCGGGCCGCCGGGGACCTAGTGAGGGTCGTCACCCGATTCAGCGTAGTGCCCAAGGTCCCGGCAGGGCAGGACAGCCCGGTGTGACATCTCGCTCACGCACGGGCTGCCCGTTCGGGCCGACCGGGCGCCGTACCCACGAGCTGCGGGTCGCCCTGTCGCGGGAGTGCGTCACTGGTGAACAATGTGCCCATGTCCCCCCGGTCGGCGCTGGTCGCCGCGTCGTTCGGCGTGGTCGTGGCGTGCGCCGCAGCGGGGGCGGCGTCGTCGTCGGGGACGGCCCCGGACGAGACGGATCGGGCGACGAGCGCGGTGACCGCGGCCTGGCCAGGGCACACCGGTCAGGCGATGGTGACCGGGTCCCGCGAGGCCGGGATCCGGGCCAGCCGCGACTCGTCGCGCCAGGCGATGGCTGCCGCCGCCGGCCAGGAGGTCTCGCCGGCATCGTCCGCGCAGCGCCGCGAGAGCGGCACCTTGGCCGCGGCGGCCAAGCTCGCGGCGAGCGCGGAGAAGGAGGCGAAGAAGCTCGCCGACGACGCCTGGCAGCTCCCCCTGCCGCGCGGGGTCTACCGGATCTCGGCCGGCTTCGGGCAGTGCAGCGGGCTCTGGGCGCACTGCCACACCGGCCTCGACCTCGCCGCGCCCAGCGGCACCCCGATCAGCTCGGTGGCAGGCGGCGTGGTGAGCGGCGTCGGCTGGGCCGGCGCCTACGGCAACCGCACGGTCATCACGCACCGGGACGGCACCGAGACCTGGTACTGCCACCAGCTCGACGTCGGTGTGCGGGCCGGCGACAACGTCTTCGCCGGCCAGGTCATCGGCCGCGTCGGCAGCACCGGCAACTCCACCGGCCCCCACCTGCACCTCGAGGTGCGCCCGGGTGGAGGGGACGCGGTCGACCCCGCCGAAGCCCTCGCCTTCCACGGCGTCACGCCCTAGTCACGAGCTCTCCGACGAAAAGCGCCCGTGCCGGCTCCGGCGAGGCGCTTTTCGTCTGACACCCCCGGCCCGGCCGAGCTGTCCGACGCCCTGCCCTGACCTCGGATCGGATCCGCGGCACGCGATGGCCACCACCCGCTCGTGCCAGGCCAGCGGTCACGGCTGAGGGGTGGCCGGGTCGGCGGTGCTCCGCGCGCTGAGGAGGCGTGGGCGTCCCGTCGCCCGGCGCAAGCACAGCGAGGGCCCCGGACGACACGGCGGGGGCGCGGAGTGCCGTTGATCCGGGCGCCCCGGATCGAGGGGTCTCGACAAGCTCGACCGCCGGACTGTTGGGGGTATCGGAAGCTCGACCGGCGGAGTGGCCGCGGGTCTCGACAAGCTCGACCGCCGGTGCTGGCCGTGGGGCGCGACGAGCTCGAGCGCCGGAGTGTGGTCGGGTCAGAGCTTCTCGACGGGGGCGTAACGGAGCAGCAGCCGCTTGACGCCGTGGGAGCCGAAGTCGATCGAGGCGACCGCGCGGTCGCCGGCACCCTCCACCGTCACCACGCTCCCCAGCCCGAAGGTGTCGTGCGTGACCCGGTCACCCGGGCTCAGGGACGGCACCTCACGCTTCTGCCCCTTGGCTCGTGCGTCGGCCGCGGCCGCCTTGGACCCGAAGCTCGCCGTCGTACGCCGCGTCGGCAGCTGCGGCATCACGCTGCGCACCCAGGAGGTCTGCTCGGCCTCGGTGCGCTGCCAGTCCATGAGGTCGGACGGCAGCTCGTCGAGGAAGCGGGACGCCGGGTTGTGCGACGGCGCGCCCCAGGCGGAGCGCACCAGGGCCCGGGAGACGTAGAGGCGCTGCTGGGCGCGGGTGAGCCCGACGTAGGCCAGCCGCCGCTCCTCCTCGAGCTCGGTCTGGTCGCCCAGCGAGCGCATGTGGGGGAAGACGCCGTCCTCCATGCCCGTGAGGAAGACGACCGGGAACTCCAGCCCCTTGGCGGTGTGGAGGGTCATCAGCGTGACGACTCCCCCGCCGTCCTCGTCGGCGTCGGGGATCTGGTCGGAGTCGGCGACCAGCGCCACCCGCTCGAGGAACTCCGGCACGCCGGGGGTGGCAGGGCGCAGGTCGGCGGGGTCGTCGGAGGGCGGGGCCACCGGCTCGTCGGCGAACTCGCGCGCCACCGCGACGAGCTCGCCGAGGTTCTCGACGCGGGTCTCGTCCTGGGGGTCGTCGCTCTCCTCCAGCGCCTGGAGGTAGCCGCTGCGGGCCAGCGCGGACTCCAGCACCACGTCGGCCCGCTCACCGGCGGCGACCATCTGCTGCAGCTCCTCGACGACGGTCACGAAGGAGCGGATGGCCGAGGCCGACCGGGTCGCGATGCCCGGCGCCTCCTCGGCGCGCTGCGCCGCCTCGAAGAAGGTGATGTCGTCGCGACGTGCCAGCGCCTCGACGCAGGCGATGGCGCGGTCGCCGATGCCGCGCTTGGGCTCGTTGATGATGCGGCGCAGGCTGATCTCGTCGGCGGTGTTGGCGAGCGTGCGCAGGTAGGCGAGGGCGTCGCGGACCTCCTTGCGCTCGTAGAAGCGCACCCCGCCGACCACCTTGTACGGCAGCCCGACGCGGATGAACACCTCCTCGAACACTCGTGACTGCGCGTTGGTGCGGTAGAAAACCGCCACCTGGCTGGGGCGCGCGGCCTTGACGTCGGTGAGGCGGTCGATCTCGGTGGCGACGAAGCGTGCCTCGTCGTGCTCGTCGTCGGCGACGTAGCCGACGATCGGCTCCCCCGGCCCCTGGTCGGACCAGAGGTTCTTGGGCTTGCGGCCGCGGTTGCGGCTGATCACCGCGTTGGCCGCGCTCAGGATGTTCTGGGTGGAGCGGTAGTTCTGCTCCAGCAGGATCGTGCGCGCGTCGGGGAAGTCCTCCTCGAACTGGAGGATGTTGCGGATGTTGGCGCCGCGGAAGGCGTAGATCGACTGGTCCGCGTCACCGACCACCATGAGCTCGGCCGGGCCGACCGGGTCGTCGCCGGACTCCGGCAGCGGGGCGCACAGCTCGCGCACCAGGGCGTACTGCGCGTGGTTGGTGTCCTGGTACTCGTCGACGAGCACGTGCCGGAAGCGGCGGCGGTAGGTCTCCCGCACGTCGGGGAAGGCCTGCATGAGGTGGACCGTCGTCATGATGAGGTCGTCGAAGTCGAGTGCGTTGGCGGCGCGGAGCCGGCGCTGGTAGTCGGCGTAGGCCTCGGCGTACGCCCGCTCCAGGTCGTTGGCGGCGCCGGCCGCGGCGGCCTCGTGGTCGAGCAGCTCGTTCTTCTGGTTGGAGACCCAGTTGAGGACGGCGTTGGGCGGATAGCGCTTCGGGTCGAGCTCGAGGTCCTTGCAGACCAGCGTCATCAGGCGCTTGGAGTCGGCGGCGTCGTAGATCGAGAAGCTGGACTTGAAGCCGAAGCGCTCGATCTCCTTGCGCAGGATGCGCACGCAGGCCGAGTGGAAGGTGGACACCCACATGATGCGCGCCCGCCGGCCGACGAGGTCCTCGACGCGCTCGCGCATCTCTGCCGCGGCCTTGTTGGTGAAGGTGATCGCCAGGACCGAGCCGGGGTGGGCCTTGCGCTCGGAGATCAGCCAGGCGATGCGACGCGTGAGCACTCTGGTCTTGCCGGACCCGGCTCCGGCCACGACGAGGAGCGGCGAGCCGGAGTGGGTCACGGCCTGCCGTTGCGGAGGGTTGAGGCCCTCGAGCAGCTCGTCCGGGCTCGGCCCCCGCCGACGCCGTGGCTCCGCCCCGGCCGGGGCATCGGTCTCCGGCGACTGGGACGACGACTGGGACGACGACTGGGCCGGGAACAAGGCCTGCTCGTCGGGGACCATCCGGGCTGCCTGCCTCATGTGCGGGGGGATCGGGAACGCGTCAGTCATCTCCCGCATCACCCTACGTCGGTCGACCGACGCTGCCCCACCTCAACGACCGGTGGCGGAGAAGTGCATCGGGTCGCGCACGGAGCGGAAGTTGCCGCCCCACGACCAGCCGATCTCGGCGAAGGCACGGGTGACCACGTCGCCCCGCCGGATCATGCCCGGCCGTCGCCAGCCGCGGTGGGTGTACGCCGAGGCGAGCTCGGGCAGCACGAGGTCGTCGTCGACGTACGGGTTCGTGAACGGGTTGACGTCGACGGCGAGGCCGTAGGCGTGGGCCGACCAGGTGGTGGCCCCGCGGGTGGCGCGGCAGGCGTAGGCGCCGGTGACGTTGCCGTCCCCGGTGGGCGGGGCGTCGAGGTCCTCGAGACGGGCGAGCGCCATCTGCTCGATCGGGTAGTCGGCTGCGAAGAGGGTGCGGAAGACGCCGACGACGTCACGGGCGACCCGTCGGTGCACCACCATCTGGCCAGCGTGCGGGAGACCGTCGAAGCCGCGGAAGGTCAGCCGCAGCAGCCGGAGCTCGGCGATCGGCACCGGGCACCCCGGCGTCCACGCGAACGATGTCCGCCGGGCCCACGCGCGCGTGACCGGCTCGACGCGGGAGTGGAACCGCTCGTCGGGTGGCGGCGGGAGGAGGTCGGTGGTCGGCATCAGCCGCACCCGGAGCTCGGCCGGCGTACGGCGCACCACACCGAAGCCGTCCGGTCGCGTCGGCAGCACGCGGCCGCCGACGTCCCAGTCGTCCAGGCCGGCTCGGCGGCTGCGATCCGGCGAGAGCCTCGACCGCGGCTCGACGTCGGCGAAGGTCGGGTTCGGCGGCGACGCCGCACCGGACGACGGCGTCGCGCGCGCGGCCGTCCTGTCACCTCCGGGGGCGACGTCACCTCCGCCGCACGCGGCCAGCGCGCCCGCCACCAGGCCCAGCACCAGGGCCAGCCCCAGGGCCGGCAGCCGCGCCGGCGGACGCGCCACGCGCCTGCGCCCCGGCCAGGACCTCATGCCCTCATGCTTGCTCGCCGGTGGTGAGGGCGCGGAGTCTCCTGGGCCGGCCTCAGCGCGGACGCCGCTGGGCTGTCCCGCGTGCGCTCCCGGTGTCCTGGGGCAGCACGTCGGCGAAGACCGGAGGCAGGTAGCGCAGCATCAGCGACGACCACGTCAGGTGGGTGAGCACCGGCGCCTGCAGGCCGTTGGAGGCACGCCGCTGGGCCCCCCAGAGCGCCCCCATGAGACCGGCCGCGAAGACCAGGACCGGGTTGCGGGTGGGCGCGGTGGCGACCATGTAGACCGCGGTGCTGCTGAGCACCGGCTGGTGGTTCTCCAGGGCCGCGTAGACCGCTCCGCGGAAGAAGATCTCCTCCGCCACCCCGTTGGCGAGCGTGGTCAACGTGACCAGGCGCTCATCGCCCTCGTCGGCGAACTGCGTGACCGAGGCGACGGCGCGGCCGAGCGGCGGCACCAGCTTGACCAGGTGCCCGCCGACGTAGAAGACGCCGAACGCCGCGACGCCCGTGGCGACGGGGGTGATGATCGGCCGGCGCATCGACCGGTCCTGCAGCTGGATCCACCCGAGGTGCAGCGGCCCCGAGACGAACCCGCCCGCGGTGTAGATGCCCGCGACGGCAAGCGTGGTGCCGTAGAAGGCGTTGGAGCCCGGTCGGGTGTTGAGGCCGGCGCCGAGCAGGCTGGCGCCGACCACCGACGTGCCGATGACGACCCTGCGCCGCTTGCGGCGCACCTCCGGCGTCTCGTCGTGGCGGATCGGCACCTTGTAGGACAGCGACATCGGCAGCTTGGCGCGCAGCTTCGCGCGGAGGCCACCCTTCGCCTCCAGCTCGCGCTGCCGCTCCTCCAGTGCCTCGGTCACCGCCTCGTCGAAGGTGCGCAGGCGGATCGGGATCAGCGTGCTCAGCCGGTCGTCGCGGACGATCACCTCGTTGACCATCGAGTCGACCAGTGAGCGGCCGGCCGCGGTGTCGACGTCGGTGACCAGGCGGAGCCAGTGGGAGGAGAGCTCGGGGGTCAGCACCGGCACCGGGAGCACCACGATCGAGCGGCCCTGGATCTGCGCAACCCTGCGCATCATGTCCGAGTAGCGCAGCACCTCCGGGCCGCCGATGTCGTAGGTCTCGCCCGTCGTCTCGGGCACCTCGAGCACCTTCGCGAGGTAGCGGACCACGTCCGCGAGCGCGATCGGCTGAGTGCGGGTGGAGACCCACCGGGGCGTGATCATCATCGGCAGCCGCTCGACGAGCTGCCTCGTCATCTCCCACGACAGCCCCTCGTGGCCGAGGACGATGCCTGCCCTGAGCACGGTGACCGGCACACCCGCCTCGCCCAGCACGCGCTCCACCTCGCGGCGGCTGCGCAGGTGCCGGGAGAGCTGGTCCTCGTCGGCGCCGAGGCCGCCGAGGTAGACGATGCGCTTCACGCCCGCCTCCGCCGCCGCGCGGCCGAAGGCGCGCGCCGCCTCACGGTCGAGCCGCTCGAAGTCGGGTGAGTCCAGGGAGTGGACGAGGTAGTACGCCGCATCGACCCCGTCGAGCGCGGCGGTGAGGGACTCGGGGTCGTGCACGTCGCCGTACACGGGGGTGGCGTGACCGCTGTAGGACTCGGGGTGGCGGGTCATCGCGCGGACGTCGAAGTCGGCGTCGCGCAGAGTCGGGCACAGCCTGCGGCCGACGAAACCGGAGGCGCCGGCGACCAGCACGGTGCGGATCTCGTGCGCCCTGTCGCTCGAGTCGCTGGAGTCGCCCCCGCCGGCCCTGTCGCTCCCCGTCATGGGTTCACCGTAGTGGGACCGGACAACGACGCGGCCGCGCAGTGATCAGAGCAGCCGCCGCTCCGTGGCCCAGCGGGTCAGCTCGTGGCGCGAGGACAGCTGCAGCTTGCGCAGCACGCTGGAGACGTGGGTCTCCACCGTCTTGACCGAGATGAAGAGCTCGGAGGCGACCTCCTTGTAGGAGTAGCCGCGGGCGATGAGGCGCATCACCTCGCGCTCACGCTCGGTGAGCCGGTCGAGGTCCTCGTCGACCTGCGCGACCTCGATGGTGCCGGCGAAGGCGTCCAGCACGAACCCCGCGAGCCGGGGCGAGAAGACCGCGTCGCCGGTGGCCACCCGCTCGATCGCGTTCACCAGCTCGGGGCCGGTGATGGTCTTGGTGACGTAGCCGCGGGCGCCGGCGCGGATGGTGCCGATGACGTCCTCGGCGGCGTCGGAGACCGACAGCGCCAGGAAGCGGGTCTCGGGTGCCCGGGTGGCGGTACGGCGCATCACCTCGGCTCCACCGCCGCCGGGCAGGTGGACGTCCAGCAGCACCACCTCGGGGCGGCGTCGCAGCACGACCTCGACCGCGGAGTCGACGTCGTCGGCCTCCCCGACCACGTCCACCCTCCCGGCGAGCTCGCTGCGCACGCCCGTGCGGAACATGCCGTGGTCGTCGACCAGAACGACGGTCCTCATGAGCCCTCAGTCCCTTCGTCGTCACCAGTGGACCCGCCGGCCGCGGCATCGCTGTCCTGGCGCCCTGCCTCGACGTCGCGCATCTCGAGGCGCACCTCGGTGCCCTCGCCTGGCGCGGTGCGTATCGTCGCGCGGCCGCCGTGCCGGTCCATGCGGTCGACGATGCTCCCCCGCACACCGAGCCGGTCCAGCGGGACGCCCTCGCGGTCGAAGCCGCGCCCCCGGTCGCGCACGAAGACCTCGGCCACCCCGTCCGCGACCTCGGCGTAGAGGTCGATGCGGTCGGCGCCCGAGTGCCGGGCGGCGTTGACGAGCGCCTCCCGGGTCGCGGCGACGAGCGCGTGGAGCCGCGGCGTCAGCTCTGCGTCCCCCACGGTGACGACCTCGACCGGCACGCCGTGGGTGTCCTCGACCTCCGCCGCGGCCGCCGCGAGCGCGGCCGCCAGCCGGTCGGTCGCAGCGTCCGTGGCGCCGTAGAGCCAGGCTCGCAGGTCGCGCTCCTGGGCCCGCGCGAGCTGGGCGACGCGTCCCGGTTCGTGGGAGCTGCTCTGGATGAGGGCGAGGGTCTGCAGCACCGAGTCGTGGAGGTGGGCCGCCACGTCGGCGCGCTCCTGGCTGCGCACACGCTCCGACCGCTCGGCCCTGACCTCGGCCGCGAGGCGGAGGAGCCACGGGCCGAGGGTGACCGCGAGGCCCGCCATGCCGAGCACCCCGGCGAGCAGGATGTCGCGCGCCTCGTCGAGCTGCCCGGTCTGCGCGGCGAAGATCGCCAGTGCCGCGACCAGCAGGCCGATGCCCACTGCGACCCGCGCGTAGGCCGCGAGACCTCCTGAACCCAGCAGGATCCTGCCGACGCCGAGGCGCTCGGTGCCGTCCCACCACCGCTCGCGCTGCGCCTCGTCGGCCTGCCGCCACAGCACCGCGACGCCGACGACCGCGACGACGGCGGGCCAGAAGAAGCGCAGGCCGCCGAGAGCGACGTCCAGCAGCGCAGCGGCACCGATGCCCAGCGCGCCCAGCGCCACCAGCACCCCCGCGTCGACCGCGGGCCTGCGACGGGAAGGCCGCATGCCGCGGCGCTCGGCTGCCTCGAGGCCGGGCGCCTGGGTGATCGACGGCGCCTCCAGCGGGAGTGCGATCCACAGGGCGGCGTACAGCACCAGCCCGAAGCCGAAGAGGGTCGAGACCACGAAGAACGCGCGCACCCACACCGTGGGCAGACCGAGGTGAGCGGCGAGCCCCACCGCCACACCGCCCAGCACGTTGTGCGAGCTGCGCACCGCACGGCGTGGCTCCCAGGCGTACGACGAGCCCGCCGGCTCCGCCCTCGACGGTCGGGGCCACCGGCGAGCGTGTCCCGGGCTCGGTGCTGGTCATCGTCCTGTCATGGTCACACACCCAGGACACCGCGCCCATGAGGACGAACCCCGGCCGGACCCGGGCCCGCCCAGCGGCGGATCCGGGGTGCGTCAGGGTGGTCCCCGATGGTGGCGAGCCCGTCACGCGAGCAGGCTGAGGTCATGAACGAGACAGCATCGCCACCCCCCGGTGCCCCCACCGCGGAGACGGGCCCCGCCCAGGAGTCGCCGGGCGGCATCGACACCGAGCACCTGCGCGACTACCGCGCGCTGCGCCGCGACCGGCACGACCGCAAGATCGCCGGTGTCTGCGGCGGGCTCGCCCGCCACCTGGACGTGGACCCGACCCTGGTGCGGGTGGTCATCGTGGTCCTGACGCTGTTCGGCGGGGCAGGGCTCCTGCTCTACGCCGCCCTCTGGGTCTTCGTGCCCGAGCAGGGCTCCGACAGGGCGCTGATCCCGGTCAACGAGGGCGCCCGCAACGTGGTGATCGTGGTGGCGCTCGTCGTGGCACTCCTCATCGCCCTGCCCTCCGGCTTCGACGGGGACGCGGCGCCTTCGTCGGGCTGCTGATCCTGGGGACGGTGGTCGCGGCCGTGCTGCTGACGCGCGACTCGGTCCGCCGAGGCCGCGCGCCGGCCGGCACCGCGCAGCAGCCGGTCGCCGGAGCGCCCGAGGCGGGCGCCGGCTGGCAGTCCTCGAGCTTCGGCGGCTACTCCGTCCCGCCTGCTCCGACAGCCCCGCCGGGGACACCGACGTACGGCGGGCGGCCCACCCCCCGGCGACGCGGCCCCCTGCTCTTCGGTCTGGTCCTGGCCTCGGTGGTCCTGGCTCTCGGCGTCCTCGGCATGGTGGATGCCTCGGGAACCGCCGTGCCGGACGCGGCGTACCCCGCTCTGGCCCTGGCGGTCATCGGTGCGTGGCTCGTCGTCGGCTCGGTGTTCGGCCGCCCTGGGGGCGTGATCCTGCTCGGGCTCGTCGCGGTGGTCGCACTGAGCGTCACCAGCGTCGTCGAGCCGAGGTTCGAGGGCGACCGTGAGCTGGTCGCACGCCCGACGACGGCGGCGGGGCTGGCCGCCCACTACGACGTGCCGGCCGGCAGGGCCGAGATCGACCTGCGCGGGATCCGCGACCTGGAGTCGCTCGACGGCCGCAACCTGCGCGTGGAGCTGAACGCCGGGGAGATCGTCCTGATCGTGCCGGACGGCCTCGAGGTCGACCTCGACGCGCAGGTGGGCGCCGGTGGCGAGATCAGCACGCCCGACGGCACCCGCAACGGCTGGGGCGTCGAGGTCGACGAGCTCGTCAACGACGAGGACAGCCGCGCCACGCTCACCGCCGAGCTCGACGTCGCATTCGGCCGCATCCACGTGAGGAACCAGTGATGAGCACCGAGAACCCCTACCCGTCGCACGACCCGGCGGAGCCGGCACCCCGAGGCGGACGTACGGAGCCGACACCGGCCCCGACGTGGAGCACACGGCCCGCCTGGACGACACGCCCGGGACGACCCCGCCGGCTGAGCACGCTCCCCCTGCCTGGGAGGCCGCGTCCTACGAGGAGGAGCCGGCCCGCAACACGTTCAGCGTCGGCTACCTCGTCACCGGGCTCGTCTTCCTCGGCATCGCCGGGATCTGGCTCGCCCAGGAGCTCGGCGCGGTGGAGGTGGCCGACTTCGACCTCCTGGTGCCGCTGCTGCTGGTGGTGGTCGGCGCCGCAGGGCTGGTGGCCGGTCTCGCCCGCGCCACCCGCCGCGGCTGACGGCGGTCGGGTGCGGGCTTCCGGGTGGCGGGACCCGCCCCTGACCGCAGGGGCCTTCTCGTTACCCTCGGTCGGTGACCCCTAGCCCGCAGTCGGTACGCCGGGCGCTGGCCCGCGCGGGCCGAGGGGTCGCGCTCGACGTCACCGAGGCCGCCACCCTGCTGGAGTGCCGCGGGGACGACCTCCGCACCCTGATGCAGCACGCGGCCCGGGTGCGCGACGTGGGGCTGGAGGCCGCGGGGCGGCCGGGCGTCGTCACCTACTCGCCCAAGGTGTTCATCCCCCTCACGCGGCTCTGCCGCGACCGTTGCCACTACTGCACGTTCGTCACGGTGCCGGGCAAGCTCGCGGCTGCCGGCCAGGCGCCGTACCTCTCCCCCGACGAGGTCGTCCGGATCGCGTCGGAGGGGGCGGCGCTGGGGTGCGCCGAGGCGCTCTTCACCCTGGGCGACCGCCCCGAGGACAGGTGGCCCGAGGCGCGGCAGTGGCTCGAGGAGCACGGCTACGACTCCACGCTCGACTACGTGCGCGCCATGTCGGTCCGGGTGCTCGAGGAGACCGGCCTGCTCCCCCACCTCAACCCCGGCGTCATGTCGTGGGAGGAGATGCACCGGCTCAAGCCGGTCGCGCCGTCCATGGGGATGATGCTGGAGACCACGTCGCGCCGGCTGTTCGAGGAGCGGGGTGAGGCCGCACTTCGGCTCACCCGACAAGGACCCCGACGTGCGCCTGCGGGTGCTGGAGGACGCCGGCCGGCTGTCGGTGCCCTTCACCACCGGGCTGCTCATCGGCATCGGCGAGACCGTCGAGGAGCGGGCCGAGTCGGTCTTCGCGCTGCGCAGGGTCGCCGGCGCCTACGGCCACGTGCAGGAAGTCATCGTGCAGAACTTCCGCGCCAAGCCCGACACGGCGATGCGGTCGGTCGACGACGTGGGGTTCGAGGAGTTCCTCGCCGCCGTCGCGGTCACCCGGCTCGTGCTCGGTCCGAGGATGCGGGTGCAGGCGCCACCCAACCTCGTCGACCTCGACGAGTGCCGTGACCTGCTCGCCGCCGGGGTGGACGACTGGGGCGGCGTCTCCCCGCTCACCCCCGACCACGTCAACCCCGAGCGGCCCTGGCCCTCGCTCGACCGGCTGCGCCAGGTGACCCAGGAGTCGGGCTTCGACCTCCGTGCCCGCCTCACCGCCCACCCGCGCTACGTGCTGGCGGGCGACCCCTGGATCGACCCACGGGTGCGGCCCCACGTCGATGCGCTCGCCGGGCCCGACGGCCTGCTCGTCGACGGCGCCCGCCCCACCGGCCTGCCGTGGCAGGAGCCCGACGGCGGCGTCCTCTCCGGCGCCGAGGGCTCTCCGGCGGCTGGGGTCGCACCGACCTGCACCACACCATCGACACCACCGGGCGCACCGCGGACCGTCGCACCGACTTCGACGACGTCTACGGCGACTGGGCGACCCTCCGCGAGCAGGTCTCCGCCGCTCCGGGGGTCTCGGTCTCCGGGGACCGGACCTTCGTCGCCGCCCTGGCGCAGGCCGAGCGGGACCCCACGAGCCTCACCGACGAGCAGGCCCTCGCGCTGATGACCTGCGACGGCCAGCAGCTCGACGCCGTGCGCGCCCTCGCCGACGCGATGCGCCGGGACGTCGTCGGCGACGACGTCACCTACGTCGTCAACCGCAACATCAACTTCACCAACGTCTGCTACACCGGCTGCCGGTTCTGCGCCTTCGCGCAGCGGCGCACGGACGCCGACGCGTTCTCGCTGTCCCTCGACCAGGTCGCGGACAGGGCCGAGGAGGCGTGGCGACTGGGTGCGACCGAGGTCTGCATGCAGGGCGGCATCGACCCGGAGCTGCCCGGCACGGCGTACTTCGACCTCGCCGCGGCGGTGAAGCGGCGCGTCCCCGAGATGCACGTGCACGCCTTCTCGCCGATGGAGGTCGTCAACGGCGCCACCCGCACCGGGCTGTCGATCGGCGACTGGCTGCTCAAGGCGCAGGAGGCCGGGCTCGACACCATCCCCGGCACGGCGGCCGAGATCCTCGACGACGACGTGCGGTGGATCCTGACCAAGGGCAAGCTGCCGACGTCGGCGTGGGTGGAGGTCGTCACCTCCGCGCACCGGCTCGGCATCCGGTCGAGCGCGACGATGATGTACGGCCACGTGGACCGGCCGCAGCACTGGGTCGGGCACCTGCGGGTGATCCAGCGGATCCAGGACGAGACGGGTGGCTTCACCGAGTTCGTGCCGCTGCCGTTCGTGCACACCTCCGCCCCCATCTACCTGGCGGGTGTCGCCCGGCCGGGGCCGACGCTGCGCGACAACCTCGCGGTGCACGCGATGGCGCGGATCATGCTGCACGGGCGGATCGACCACATCCAGACGTCGTGGGTCAAGCTCGGCGTCGAGGGCACGCGGATGATGCTGCAGTCCGGCTGCGACGACCTCGGCGGCACCCTGATGGAGGAGACCATCTCGCGCATGGCCGGCTCCGAGCACGGCTCGGCCAAGACCGTCGAGGAGCTGACGGAGATCGCGGCCGGGGTGGGGCGCCCCGTCCGCCAGCGCACCACGACGTACGGCGAGGTGCCCGTCCGCGCTGAGGCGGAGGGCAGGACTCAGCCCAGGGTGACGGGCAGGCTGTGCACGCCGTACACGATCGACTTGCGGCGGAAGTCGAGGTCGTCCGTCGCGAGCCGCAGGTCGGGGAAGCGCCGGGCGAGGGCCGGGTAGGCGATGCGCAGCTCCATCCGCGCCAGCTCGGCCCCGACGCACCGGTGGAAGCCGTGCCCGAAGGCCAGCTGGCGGCCGGTGCCGGGCGGGCGGGGTCGAACCTGTCGTCGTGGCCGACGCGGGGGTCACGTCCCGCGGCCGCGAGGTGGCACATCACCACGTCACCGGCGCGCACCGGCTGCCCACCCACCTCCATGTCCTCCCGCGCGAACCTCGGGAAGGCCACCTGCACCACGGAGAGGTAGCGCAGCAGCTCCTCGACGACGGCGTCGACGCAGGTCGGGTCGTCGCCGAGCCGGTGGTACCACTCCGGGTGCTCCAGCAGGACTGCCGTGCCGAGGGCGAGCATGCTGGCGCTGGTCTCCAGCCCACCGGTGAACGCCCCGTCGGCGAGGCCGCCGAGGTCGAAGTCGCTGATCTCGTCGCCGTGCTCGCGGATGATCTGGCCGACCAGCCCTGGCCCCGGGGCCGCGCGCTCACGCCGGACGAAGTCCATGAGGTGCTGGCGGGACCCGGAGATCGCGCCGAACGACCCCATCCCTCCCTGGGACACGTCGAAGCGCGCCGTCGCCAGGTCTCGCATCGTCTCGCGCTCGTCGGCCGGCAGCCCGAGGAGCTCGCAGATGACCAGGAAGGGCACCGGGAAGGCGAACGTCGGGACCAGGTCGACCGGCCCCCCTCCGGCCCCCATCGCCGCCGTCTCCTCCAGCCGGTCCTCGACGATCTCGCTGATGCGCGGGCGCAGCCGCTCGAGGCGGCGCATCGTGAACTCCGGCGTCAGCAGCCGGCGCAGCCGGGTGTGGTGGGGCGGGTCGGTGAAGCCCAGGCCACCGATGTCGCCGGCCTCGGCGTCGCCGGCCTGCCCGACGTAGGGCCTGATGTCGTTGCTGTACGCCGTGGTGTGCGCCAGCACCTCGCGGGCCTCGTCGTCCCCCGTGACGAGCCAGACGGTCATGCCCATGAAGGACGTCAGCTTGGCCACCGGCGCCTGCTCGCGCAGCTCCCCCACCCGGGCCACGGGATCGAACCCTCGCCGCAGCAGCGGCCACACCAGGCGGTCCGGCACGCGCTCGACCTTGGACAGGTCGAGGCCCCCGGCGCGACGCATCATCCAGCCGCGGGTGGACGCCCTGGCGCGGTCGAGCAGAGCCGGCATCGGTCCTCCACCGGTCGAAGGTGGCCGCAGTCTAGGTAACCGCGCGACCGCCCGCCTACCGACGCGCCCGCTTCGGGGCCTTTCGGCCCCCGGGGCGGGACCTGTGAGCGCCCGGGCGGCCGGACGCCGCGCCGTCCGGCGCTAGCGACGTCGCACCACCAACCTGAGGTGTCCCTTCGGAGCGACCTCGACCGTCGCGTCGAAGGTCCTGCCCCCTAGGCGCTGCGTGACGGTCGGGACGGCGGGGAGGGCGTCGCCGGCGCGGGAGCGCCCCAGCAACGTCTGGGCCTCGAAGGCGCCGTGGGTGGCAGTGAGCTCGAGGCGCCATGGTCCCGCCGGGCGCCTCCGCTCGAGCACCGACTGGAGGTCGAGCTCTGCCTAGAACCCGCATGTGGAGTAGTCCGCCACGCCCCCGCCGGCCACCGCGTTGACGTGGGGCGAGGGCAGCGGCTCGGAGCGCCCCATGACCGCCTGGTCGGCACCACCCCGCCGGCGCAGCGCGATCCGGAGGGATGTCTCCGCTGACGTCACCCCCTCGAGGTAGGCGTGGCCCCGGATCACCAGCGTCGTCGACCGCCACTCGCACAGGTCGACGTGCGCGGTGACACCCGGGGGCGCCTGCTCCGGCAGCTGCTCCGGCACATCGGGCAGTCGGCGCAGGATCGGCGCGTCAGCAAACCATCGGCCGCCCCGCAGAGCCGTGGCACGTGCGCCCCGGCCCCTTCCCACGCGATGAGCCCCGCCATGCACTGGGCGGAGCCGAGCCTGATCGCGAAGACTCTGAGCCGGTCCGGGAGGGGCTGGTGCCGTAGCGCTCCCTCCGTCACCCAGCGCTCCGCGTCGCGGGCAGCGGTGGACATCGCGGCCTGCTGCTCCTCCGGGGACATCGCGAGGAAGCGTGTCCTGAACGCGTGGAGGAGGTCCCGCTCGACGAAGTGAACGGTGAGCCTCTCGCGCAGCTCTGCTCGGCGACGCGCTCGTACAGGAGCTCGATCCCTTCTTCGCCTTGTCGCACCACGGTGTCGTAGCGCAGCTCCTCGCTGGTCAGGCTCGAGCCGTCGCGGCGTCGCACAGCGTAGTGACAGACGTACGACCCCACGATCGAGATGACGGTCGATGCGAGGTAGCAGCGGGCGACGAAGTGCCCGTCCTCCCTGACCCGCATGTGCTCGGGGAACCTGATCTCGTTCGCGAGGACGAGCGAGCGACGGATCAGCTTGGACGCTGTCAGGGAGCTCCACGCCAGCGGAAGTGCCGCCCTGTCCACGTCCTTCGCGAAGACGCTGACCTGCGTCTTCCGTCCGACCCCGGCCAGCTTGCCCAGCACGACGTCGGAGTCGTTGCGGCGTGCTGTCTGCAGCAGGACCTCCAGTGCGCGGGGCGCCAGCGCGTCGTCGCCGTCCAGGAAGAACAGGTATTCACCCGGGCTGCCTCGATCCCCACGTTTCGGGGCCTGCTCGGGCCTCCTGAGGCTTCCTGCTTGATCAGCGTGAGCTGTGGCCACCTGCCCGCCCACGACTCCAGGACCTCAGAGCTGCCGTCGGTGCTCCCGTCGTCGACGACGACCATCTCGATGGCATCCCGCGGCAGCGTCTGGTGATACACGGAGGCCACGGTGTCGTGGAGGTCGGGCAGGCAGTTGTAGACCGGGGTGATGACCGAGATGCTGGGGCCGCGGTGCATGCCGGACAGCCTAGTGAGGGGTCGGCTCGGCACGGCGACGTCACGACGAAGCTCTTCGGCGTCGGCCTCTCGCTGGCGGTCCTGCTGGACGTGACGCTGGCGTCCACATGGTCCTGGTCCCGGCAACGATGAGCCTGCTCGGTGACCGGGCCTGGTGGTTGCCGGCATCGCTCGAACGTCGCTTGCCGACGATCGACCTCGAGGGAACCGAGCAGACCTCCAGCCCGCCCCGACCGGTGTCAGATGCACCTCCCCGCGAGCTGGTGCACTGAGCGACGCAGGCGCCTCCTGGCAGACTCACTGCCGGGAGGCGCTCGCCCGTGTCCGGTCGGGAGACGTCACAGTGGGCGTCCGCTGGGTCGGCAGCGACCACCGGGGTGGTCGGCGCGCACAGGGCCCGTCAGGGATTCCCCGACCGCTCTCGCAGGGACCGCAGCAGGTTGGCGACCTCGATCGCGTCGCCCTCCGGCTTGTCCTCCCAGTGGGCGTCGGGCTTGGCGAGGAACAGGTACGCCAGCCCGGTGCCCAGCACGACCAGCAGCCCCAGGGCGACGATCCAGTCGTCGACGAAGACGCCGGTGTCGCCGGGCCTGATCAGCAGGTAGATCGCCATGATCCCGTAGGCCAGCGCGACCACGTTGACGACCATCCCTGCGCCACCCAGGTTCCAGTTGCCCGCTGGACGCCAACCCTTGACGCGCTGCCGCAGTGCAGCGAGGACGACAGCCTGGAAGGCGATGTAGATGCCCAGCACGGCGAACGCGGTCACCTTCGTGAGCTGCTCGGGGTAGGCGTAGACGTAGAGACAGATCAGGATCGGGACGACGCAGGCCACCAGCAGCGCGTTCGTGGGCACCGCATGCTTGGCGGACATGTGCGAGAGCCACGGACTGAACGGCAGCATGTGGTCTCGGCAGAGGAGTAGATGAGCCTGCTGCCGGCGGCCTGCAAAGACAGCACGCAGGATACGAATGCCGTGATCGCGATGAGGAGGAAGAACTTGGAACCCACCGTTCCCAACGTGTCCTCGAGGATCGACGGGATCGGATCGGCGACCTCGCCGTCGACGATGGCTTGGAGGTTCGGCGCGGCCAGCACGTAGCCGGCGTACGACATCAGGGCCGAGACGCCACCGACCAGGATGGTCATCTGCATCGCTCGGGGGTCCGGCGCGTCGGGTCGGCCACTTCCTCCGCGACGCCCCCGCAGGCCTCGAAGCCGTAGAACAGGAAGAGACCGGCCAGTGACGCTCCGAAGAACGTCACGATGTAGGCGTCGTTGCCGCCCGCGCCCATGGAGTCGAAGAAGACGGAGAACGAGTTCTCGCGCTGGAAGATCAGCAGGTACAACCCGAGCGCGATGACGCCGATGAGCTCCGCGAAGAGGCCGATCTGCGCCACCCGCGCCAGCATGTGGGTGCCGCTGTAGTTGAACGCCATGGCGAGGAGAAGCAGGCTCACCGCGGTCACGAGTGCGACCTCCCTGGTGGCCTCGATGCCGAACAGCGCGGCGATGAACCCGCTGCCGAACTCCGCAACCGAAGTGACGGTCACGATGACCGCCCACAGGTACACCCACGACACGACCCATGCGTACTTGCGACCCCACAGGCGCCGGCACCACGGATAGATCCCGCCGGCGAGCGGGAACTGCGAGACGACCTCGCCGAAGACCAGCGCCACCATGAACTGGCCTGCCCCGACGATGACGATCCACCAGATCGCCGCCGGCCCCGCCGAGCGACAGGCTGTAGGCGAGCAGCGAGTAGACCCCGACCAGTGGTGAGAGGTAGGTGAAGCCGAGCGCGAGGTTGGCCGCCAGGCCCATCGACCGGTGGAAGTCGGTGCCGGAGTAGCCAAGAGCCATCAGGTGGGCTCTCCTCGTCCGCACTGGAAGGTGTGGTGGGTGGTGTGGATTCCGATGTCATGGCGGCGCCCTGTCGTGTCAGTAGGGGAGGATGGGCTTGAGGTGCTCGGCAGGAGCCTTGAGCGGAGCCGGGTGGGCCGCACCACGCAGCTGGACCGGTCCGAGCGCCGGTTCGGGGTCCAGCCGTGCGACCAGCGTCTCGGCGGCGACGTGATCATGCATCCAGCTGAGGTGCTCGTTGCGGTCCTCGACGATCCGCAGTGGAAGCCCGTTCTGCCGCGACTTGTCCACGAAGTCCCAGTGCAGTCGGCCGTCGCTGACCCTCGGGGCCGAGCCGCTCGAGCTTTCAGCGTTCACTGCTGCACCCTTTCGCCGGGTGGAACGAGTTCACTTGCCCGCGAGATACATGCTCTTGCACCCTAGTGGCGGCCGTTGAAACCCGTCAACGAACGGCCTCGTGAGCCCCTGAGCAGCACCGCCCTCGAGGGCAACCACAGAGATCAGCCTGGCGGGCCGCCCCCTGGTACGGGGGCGGGCGCGCCCGGGCGAGCCCGTCGAACACCACCAGCGATGTCCGCCTGATACGGCCAGTGTTCCGCGGGACAAACAGTACGGGGGCGATCTTCGCGTCGCGGATCCTCAAGCTTGAGCCTCTCGTTGAGGTGTTGCCTCGACGGTGCGGGCCACCTCGACGCGCGAGGTGACGTCGAGCTTGTGGAAGATGTGTCGAAGGTGGGTCTCCACGGTCTTGGGGCTGAGGAAGAGAGCCGCGGCGATCTCGGGGTTCGTGTAGCGAGCGACGACGAGGTCGGCGACCTGCCGCTCCCGCTCGGTCAGCGACGCAAGTCCGTGCCCGCCTGTCTCGCCGGGACCGGTTCGATGGTGGATGTGACGGCCCAGCCGTCTCAGTTCGAGTTCCGCTGCGTCCCGGTACCGCGAGGCACCGCAGGCGTGCAGCGCGGTGGCGGCGGCTTCGAGCTCGGCGACGGCGCGTTCGGGTTCACCGGCCTCGCGAGCGCACGCCCGGCGAGGGTGCGTGAGAGGGCGGCCTCGATCGGGATTCCGACGTCGTCGGCGGCGGTTGCCGACGCGAGCGCCCTTCGAGCGGCGAGCTCGTGGTCTCCCGCCTCGAGAGCGATCGTGGCCGCTGCTCGCTCGGCCATGGCCGTGGCCATCCGGAGTCCTCCCATCGGGACCCACGGTGTCCTGCGCGCAGGCAGCGGCCCGTTCGGCGTCTGCCGGCGTCCGAGCGCGAGCGAGCAGCGGGTGAGCAGTTCGAGCCACTTGGCGCGGAAGCTTCCGCCTGGCATGAGCGGGAGCCCGGGACCTCCACATCGTTGGACCATGAGTTCGACGGCGTCGCCGAGTCCGGCATCGCTGGACTCGAGGAGAGCCGCGCACAGGGCCAAGGGGGCGGCAGCGGCAGACGAGCCCGGCGTCCACGTCCCGGGTCAGGTCGACCGCCTCCCGCGCTGTGCTGACCGCGAGCTCCAGATCGCCCGCCGCCAACGCGGTGAGTGAGCGGTTGAGGATCAGTCCGGCGAGGCTCTGATCGTTGCCCAGCAGCCGGGACTCCTCGATGGCCGCGTCGAGGATTGCGGCGCCGTCGGCGAGCTCGCCGCGCAGCATCCGCACCCAGGCCAGGAGCATGAACCCGAACGGGATGAAGGCGGGTTGGCCGGTGGCTCTGGCCACGGCGATGACGCGCTCAGCGTGTTCACCGGCGGCCGCGAACCGATCCAGGTAGAGCTCGGCGCCGGCGAGGTGGACGGCGGAGTCGAGCCTCAAGGCCAGGTCGCGGTCCGAGAGGCCGTCGACCAGCGCGGCGGCCTCGGCGCGGTACTCCTCTGCCTCGGGGACGAGACCGCACAGTGCTGTGCCCCACGCCAGCGCGGCGGCGGCGGTGGCGATCAGGGGTGGGTCGCCCAGGGGTCGGGCGGTCTCGAGCGCCTGCTCTGCGAGTTGGGCGATCTGGGGGAACCGCATCGTGTAGACGCCGTCCATGGCGAGTTCCAGCATGAGGGCAACGGCCTCGGGTGAGGCGGGGTCGTCGAGGCCCGCGAGCGCGTCGGTCAGGCGTTGGTGGGCCGCCTCGTGGAGACCGAGGAGATGCTCTGTCCCGGCGCAGGCGGTGGTGAGCCGGATCCGCAGCGCGACGGCGTCGGCGGGGACGAGCTGGTAGCTCTCGAGCAGGGCGGCATGGCTCTCGGCGAAGTGGCCGCAGGTCGCGAGCGCGCCCGCGCGCGCCAGGAGAAGCTCGACCCGGTCCGGCGCGGGGGCATCGTCTCGGAGCAGCCGCAGCGCATCGGCGTACCACCGGGCGGCGCTCTCCGGGGCACGGTGGGCGGCTTCCTCGCCGGCCTCGCGGAGGACGGCGACGGCCCGGGCGTCCCCCTGTCTGCCGGAGCGCTCGACGTGGTGTGCGCGTTCGGTTGCGGTCGCTCCGCGGTCGGCCAGGGCTTCGGCGCTCCGTTCGTGCGCGGCCAGGAGCCAGCCTGCGGGGGCGGAGTCGTAGACCGCTCGCCGGACCAGCGGGTGCCGGAAGCGGAACCTGCGGGGCACGTCGGTGCGTCGGATGAGACCGACGGCCGTCAGCTCATCGACGGCTGTGAGGGCTACGGACTCGACGACTCCGGCGGCGGCGGCTGCGAGCTCCGGCTCGAAGGTGTCGCCCACGACGGCTGCTCCTTGGAGCACGAGACGTGCGGTGTCGCTGAGCAGAGCCAGCTCGTCGGCGAGCGCGGAGGCCACCGGCGCGGGCACGCCGAGGTCCGCGGCGATCCTCGGAATCGCCGGCGCCCGGGTGGTCTGGCGATCCAGGGACCTTGCGAGCTGCTCGAGGTAGAACGGGTTGCCGCCGCTCTCGTCGTACAGGGTGGACGCGGTCGCCGGGTCGATGGAGGGTCCCAGGAACTCGTCCGCCTCGGCCCTGGTCATCGCCGCGAGGGTGACGCGGGTGAGGGTGTCGGTCCGGTGCGCGTGGTCCAGCTCTGTCTTCAGCCGGCCGGTAGCTGCTCCGGGCGGGCCGCGAGTGCGATCAGCACCCCGGCGTCGGGTGGCCGGCGCAGCAGCGACCCGAGGAGCTCGACGGATGCCGGGTCGGCCCAGTGGACGTCGTCGAGGATCAGCACCAGCGGCCTGGTCGCTGTCAGCCGTTCCAGCAGCTCACGCACCGCACGATGGGTGCGGTACCGCTCGCGCTGGAGTGCATCGTCCTGGTCCGCGAGGGGGGACAGTGACGGGAAGACGTTGCCGAGCTCGGCGCGGACGTCGGGGTCGAGGAGCTCGAGCAGGCGTGGGTCGAGGCCTCGGACGTAGTCGTCGAGGGCGTTGACGAACACCCAGAAGGGCAGGTCCCGTTCGAGCTCGGAGGCGGAGCCTGAGAGCACGAGCTGGTCGCGGTGACTGGCACGGGTGGCGAGCTCGGCGAGCAGCCGGGTCTTGCCGATGCCGGGCTCGCCCACCAGCTCGACTGCCTTCCACTCCCCGCGCGCGAGCTCGGCCAGGGCGCCGTCGAGGAGTGCGAGCTCCTCGGCGCGGCCGACGAGCGGGGCGGTAGCAACGCCCATGTTCTTCCTCCGCGTCTCACTCTAGGCCTTAGGCCACCGGGAGGTCAGGGCCGCAGGCCCGAGAGATCAGGGTGTTACCCCGATGTCGGGTCGGGTGCGGGCGATCAGGCTCGGCCCATGGCTCTCGTTCCTGCTCCACCACCGTCACGCTGCGGAGGAGTGCGGGGCGGCGTACGCGTCGTTCAAGGGAGGAGACCAGCCCGCTTCGCCACCAGGCTGCGCTTGCCTCCTGCGGCGACGGCGGGCACGCGATGTGGTGGACCGTGGAGGCCGCCAACGAGACGGAGGCACTCGGACTCCTGCCCTATTTCGTCGTCGAACGCACCACGGCCACCAAGGTGGCGCACATCGACATCCCTTGATCGCCACCAGGCGATCAGGCCGCCGGACCTGCCTGGTCAGGTCCCGAAGGAGGAGTCATGCCCCAGCCGACGCAGCACCACAACCTGGCCGCACGCATGGCCCGCTGGAGCGGCCGTCACCGCAAGGTCGCCGTCCTCGGGTGGTTGGGGCTGATGGCGACGCTGTTCGCGTTCAGCCTGGTCTCCCCGATGAACATGATCGTCTTCGAGACCTCCGGACCGGGCGAGTCCGGGCGCGCCGACAAGATCCTCTACGAGGACTTCGAACGACCCGCCGAGGAGAGCGTCCTGGTCCAGAGCACGGAGTTCACCGCGCAGTCCCCGCAGTTCCAGGCGGTCGTCGAGGAAGTGGTCGAGGCAGTCGGCTCCCTCGACGAGGTCGCGTCCGTCGAGTCGCCGTACGGCCAGGGGCGAGACCGGACTGGTCTCGGCGGACCAGGCCTCCGCGCTGGTGCCGCTCGAGTTCGCCGGTCCGCCCGAGGACGCCGCGGACAAGACCGACGCCGTCGTGTCGGCGGTCGACGCGCGTCCAGGAGGCGCATCCCGACTTCTACGTCGGCTCGTTCGGCGAGAGCACCAACAAGGCGCTGAACGACTCGTTCGCCGAGGACCTGAAGACCGCGGGCCTGTACTCGGTGCCGCTGACGCTGCTCATCCTGCTGATCGCGTTCGGCGCAGTCGTGGCGGCCGGCATCCCATTGCTGCTCGGGCTGAGCGCCGTGCTCGGCACCCTGGGCCTGGTCTCGCTCGTGAGCCACGTGGTCCCCATGTCCGAGAGCACCTCGGCCCTCGTCCTGCTGATCGGGTTGGCCGTCGGGGTGGACTACTCGATGTTCTACCTCAAGCGGGAGCGGGAGGAACGGGCCGCCGGCCGCAGTGAGGGCGCCGCACTCGAGGCGGCCGCCGCGACCTCCGGGCATTCGGTGCTCGTCTCGGGCGTCACCGTGATCGTGGCGATGTCGGGCATGCTGCTCACCCGGGACGCGACCTTCGCCTCGTTCGGGATCGCCACGATGATGGTGGTGGCGGTCGCCATGCTCGGCTCGCTGACGGTGCTCCCTGCGGTGCTCTCCAAGCTGGGCGACCGGGTGGACCGCGGCCGCGTGCCGTTCATCGGCCGGCTTCGCCGTACCGACGGCGAGGGGCGCATCTGGGGCGCGATCCTGGACCGGGTGCTTCGGCGCCCCGTGGTCTCGGTGGTGCTCGCCGGCGGACTGCTGCTCGCCCTCGCCGCCCCCGCGCTCCAGATGACCACGGTGCAGCCGGGGATCGACACCTTCCCCAGCACCTGCTGACCACCTACAACCGGCTGGACGCCGCGTTCCCCGGCACCGAGATCTCCGCCGCCGTGGTGGTCAAGGCCGCCGACGTCGAGTCGCCGGAGGTTCAAGCGAGATCCAGGAGCTGACCGACGCCGCCGTGGCGCACCGACGTGATGAACCAGCCGGTCGACGTGAGCGTCAACCCGGAGGGCACGGTCGCCGTGGTCTCCATCCCGGTCGCCGGAAACGGCAGCGACGGACCGTCCAACGCAGCCCTGGACGCGCTCCGCGACGACATCGTGCCCGCAACCGTGGGCTCCCTGGACGACGCCGAGGTCGCGGTCACCGGCATGACTGCCCAGACCCGGGACTTCGACGGCCAGATGAGCACCACGGCCCCGCTGGTGTTCGCGTTCGTGCTGCTGCTCGCGTTCCTGCTGATGCTGGTGACGTTCAGGTCACTGGTCATCGCCGTCAAGGCGGTGCTGCTGAACCTGCTCTCGGTCGCGGCGGCGTACGGCGTGCTGGTGCTCGTCTTCCAGGAGGGCTGGGGCAAGGGGCTGCTGGGCTTCGAGGCCACCGGTGGGATCGACCCCTTCCTGCCCGATCCTGCTCTTCGTGATCCTGTTCGGGCTGTCCATGGACTACCACGTCTTCATCCTCAGCCGGATCAGGGAGAGCTACGACGACGGCCTCACCACACAGGCCGCGGTCGCACACGGCATCAAGACCACTGCCGGCGTCGTCACCAGCGCCGCCATCGTGATGGTCGGGGTCTTCTCCATCTTCGGCGTGCTCCAAGCGATGATCTTCAAGCAGTTCGGAGTCGGGCTCGCGGCCGCGATCCTGATCGACGCCACCGTGATCCGCGCCGTCCTCCTGCCCGCCTCCATGAGCCTGCTGGACCGGTGGAACTGGTACCTGCCCGGATGGCTCGAGTGGCTTCCCCGCCTCGAGCACGGCCGCTACGAGCCCGACGAGCCCGCCGAGACCGCCGTGCCCGAGCCCGAGCTGGACCCCGTCCGATAGGGCAGCACCACGCGACCCCGGGGAGGGACGGCATGGCTGAGACACGATCGGCCCGGACGGCAACGGAGACGGTGTCGGCCTGGGGACCGGAGGACTCCGATGCCTATGGGCGGAGCCGCTCCCCCCGCGTGACCGAGGCGCCGCCGGGCGGCGCGAGACCACGCTTGTGGTGGTGTGCGTCGCCGTGGTCGCAGCGCACCTGCTCGACGAGAACTTCGTGCAGCCACCGCCCGGCACCGCCGCGGGCGATCATCTTGTCAGCGGGCTGCTTCCGGTTCTGCTGCTTGTGGCGATCGCGGCCGCCTATCCGCGCCTGCGTGCCGGCGGCCGCGCGGTCGTGGCGATGACCCTTGGGGCGCTCGGCGTGGCGGTCGGCGTACCCGCGGCCTACTACCTCCGGAATGGAGGCATGCAGGGCGATCACTACACGGGGCTGCTGGCCGGCGTGGCCGGTGTCGTCCTCCTGCTGGTGGGCCCTGTCATCCTGTGGCGCAGTCGAGGTACCGAAGGGAGCCGGCGGCAGCGCTATCTGCGCCGCGCGGTGGCGGTGCTCTGCGCTCCGGTGATCGCGGTGGCGGTCGCGTGGTTCCTCGTCTTTCCGGTCGGCCTCGGGTACGTCTACACCCACACCGCACCCGTGCCGGCCGAGCCCACCCTCGGCGTGCCGTACCAGAATGTCGTCATCACCACCGATGACGGGCTCGAGCTGACTGCCAGCTACGTACCCTCGCGGAACCGGGCCGCGGTTCTGCTCTTCCCGGGCGCAAGCCGGTCAGCGGAGGCGCGCATGCTGCTGGCGCACGGGTACGGGGTGCTGCTGCTCGATCCCCGTGGACAAGGCGGCAGCGAGGGCGACACCGTGCGCTGGGCCGGAGATCAGGACCTGCTGGCAGGCGCCGCCTACCTCCAGCAGCGTCCCGAGGTCGACGCCAACCGGATCGGTGCCATCGGCTTCTCCATCGGTGGGGAGATGCTGCTCCGCGCAGCTTCGGAGTCCGACAGCATCCGCGCCGTCGTCTCGGAGGGAGCCGGCGAAGACGTCGGCGAGACCGACGTCTCCGGGATCGCCCGGTTACTGGTCGACCCCTCACAAGCGGCGATGAAGGCCGCCACCGCCATCTTCTCCAACCACATGCCGCCACCTCCGATCCGCGACCGCATCGGAGCCATCTCGCCGCGCCCGGTCCTGCTCATCTATGCCGATCCCGGCGCCGGTGGCGAGCACCCGACAGCCCAAGTACTTCGCGGCCGCCGGGGAGCCCAAGACCATCTGGGAGGTCCCCGCGGCCAGCCACAGCCACGGATTCGACGCCGGGCCCACCGAGTACGAGGAGCGCGTCGTGAGCTTCTTCGACCATGCGCTCATGGAGCCCCACGACTCCTCGCAGAGGAACACGAAATGAGCAACACACAGTCCCGACCGCAACCAGGTCAAGGCACGATCTGGCAGTTCTCGGGCCGCACTCGGCGGTTTCTCCTTCTGGCACCACCGCTCGTGCTGGCCCTGTTCACCGTCCTCCACCCGAACCCGGACCACAGCGTCCAGGGCCCTCACCGACGCCTCCACGTGGTTCATGGGCTTTCACATGATCCAGCTCGGCCTGGTCGGCCTGGTGGCGGTCTCGGTGTTCGTGCTGGCGGACCAGTTCCATCGCGCCCATGCATGGCAGACCTGCCTGGGCATGGGCATCTTCCTCGTCTACTTCAGCGCCTACGACACGCTGGCCGGCATCGGCACCGGACTCGCGATGCGAAGCGCGCGCGACCTTCCGATCTCCCAGCAGGAAGCCCTGTTCGAGATCGTGGACGACTGGCCGGCGTTGGAGCCCTTGGTGTTCTGGCTCAGCATCGTCGGCACGGGCGGGTGGGTACTCGCAGTCGGCTACCTAGCGGTCGCCGCCCGCGCCGCGCGGGCAGCGCGGTCGGAGTGGGTGTTCATCGGGCTGGCGGCCCTCTTCCTGATGCTGGGCCATCCCGCACCCTTCGGCACCATCGCCTTCGGCAGCCTCTTCATCGCCGCCCTCATCCACGAACGGCAGGCCGCGGGCCGGCCGCGCCGAGCTCAAAGTCGCCTCTCGCCGCCGGCGCTCACCGAATGAAGGCGTCAGCGCACTCGACGAGTCGAGTGGTCTGGGTACGTCGCCGTCGAAAGGGCAGGAAATGAAGACGCGAGTGATGCAACAGGACCCCCGGGACGAGAAGCCGAAGGCTCCACCCGATTCGATCGAGCCTCCCGCGTCGCCCCCTCGTTCCGGAGCGCGGACCAGCGGGCAAAGCCGGGCGGGCACGCCGCTGTCGCGGGTCCTCGTGTTCGTGCTGCTCGTTGTGCTCGTCCTCTCCTGCTCCTACCTTGCAACCACGCCCGGCAGCTCCGACATCTCATCGAATGGCGACTCGGTATCGACCGGCGAGTTCGCAGCCATCGACGCCTACATCGAGGGCGAGATGAGCGCTCAGCGGATCCCAGGGCTGTCGCTCGGAATTGTTCGTGAGGGCCGGACCGTCCACCAGCAGGGATTCGGCGAGGCCGACGCGTCCGGCCGGGACGTCACGCCACAGACTCCGTTCATCATCGGCTCGCTGAGCAAGTCGTTCACTGCGGTCGCCATCATGCAGCTGGTCGAAGCCGGCCAGGTCGACCTGGACGCTCCGGTGCGTCAGTACCTCCCTGGTTCAAGGTCTCTGATGCGGCCGCGTCGGAAGAGATCACAGTCCGACAGCTCCTCAACCACACGAGTGGCATCTCCGCGAAGACCGGGAAGGCCGCCCAGGGCAACGGGGACCTCAGCAACGAGGCGCTCGAGAGCGCCGTCCGCAAGCTCGAGACCGCCCAGCTCAGCGAACCGGTCGGTTCGACCTTCCAATACAGCACCGTCAACTACGCGGTGCTGGGTCTCATCGTCCAAGAGGTGAGCGGCGAAGCCGTACGAGGAGTACGTACAGCAGCGGATCTTTACCCCTCTGCAGATGGAGAATTCGTTCACCTCGGAGGGCGACGCCCAAGCACAAGGTCTGGCGACCGGTCACAACTATTGGTTCGGCCGGCCCACGGCCACAGACGTCGCCTACAACCGCGGCATCCTGCCCGCCGGGTACCTCATCTCCAGCGCTGAAGACATGACTCACTACCTGATCGCTCAGCTCCACGAGGGCACCTACGACGACTCAGCCATCCTCTCGCGCGTCGGAACCGCCGAGATGCACCGAGCAGCCGTTCCGACTGCTGCTGCCGAAACGTCCTACGGCATGGGCTGGTTCGTCGGACCGGTCAATGACCTACCCGCCGTCTTCCATCAGGGAGAGACCTTCACCTACCACGCCAACATCGTGCTCCTTCCCGAGAGCGACGAAGGCGTCGTCATCCTGATGAACGCAGAGAACTCTGTTGACCTGTTCACCCGTGGCCGCATGGGCACCATCGCTACAGGCGTGGCCAGCATGCTGGAAGGCCAACAACCCCCCGCCCCGCCGTCGCGCGCGCCGCTGTTCATCGTCTTCACCGTGCTGTTCGCTGCGATCTGCATCCAGGCCGCCGGGATGTTCCACAGCATCTCTCGGCTCAGGCGCCGCCAGCTGCCCACCGGACCATTCCTCCGCAAGAGCCGCATGGTGGTCTCCATGATGACCAACCTCGGTTGGGCGGTCCTCGTTCTCATCCTCCTACCCAAACAGCTCGGGGTTCCTCTGTTCACGCTCACGCAAGGACTTCCCGACATTGCTTTCACTCTGCTGGTCAGCGGCATCGTGGCGCTTGTCTGGGGGATCGCCAGAACCGTCTGGGCGCTCCTCACCTTGCGTGCGTCACGCACGCACCAACCAAGCGGAGAAGCGGCTCTCCCGCAGCCGGCATGACCCATCATCCGCGGCGGGACCGCCCAGCTTCCTCCAAGGTCGAGGCTGGGCCCCGCAGAAGCCCCACCGTCGCGCCAGCAGGCGTCTACACCATCGCAGGCGACACGGGGAGCGACACCCCACACCCTCCGCTGCGTTCGGGAGCGCAGCGGCCCATCAAGAAGTGACGCGTCGGGCACGCGATGGAGCCGGCCCGAGGCGTACATCCAGTGGTGCTACGAGGAGACCGAGCGGAGATGGAGCAGCGGCGGGCGATGGAGTGACCCATCGTCCGCGCATGCCGATGAGCGGGCGCATCACGCGCCGACGACGGCACTGGCCGGGTTGCATACGACTGGATGGCGACAGCAGGGTGGGCCGAGCGTTCGCCCGCAGCGACCCGCGCCACGTCGACGGGCCACCATCGCTATTCGTTCGGACCAACCGGCCCGTTCCGGCGCCGTTGACGGAGTATCGTGAGGTGGCGGCCTGGCCGCGCACCGATCCCTCAGGGTGCGCTGCGCTACCGCGCATAGAGCCCCGCTTCACTCCACCCCCGCGGTGGCGCGGGGCTCGCTTTCCCCCTCGCGGGTGAGGTCAAGGGATCACTCGGCGGCAAAGTTCCCGAGTTGTGCATGAGGCACCCAGACCCTGCGGCCTCCCGTCCTGTACTCGCACGCAGCCGCTACCGTGCGGCTGATCGTCGAGGACGACCTCGCGGAGCTGGCGACGTGCGCCGACCACGCAGACTGGCTGCGGGCGTACGTTCACAAGGACGCTCATGTCACGCTCTTAGACGTGGAACCAGGCGCAGACGGCGCGTAATCTCGCATGCGAGACCCCCACCGGCCAGTTTGCAAAGGGAGGCTGCCCGGTGGGGGTCTCACTGCCAGTCATCGGCGCCCCACCCCTCATCGGGGCGCGATTTTCTCGAGTCGTCCGCACCACGGGACTCGAGCTTGGGCGACTAGCGCGCCCAGGATCTTCACTAAGTGCCGCCCCTCCAGTGCCCTAGGGGACGGTCCTCGGTGAAGGGCACGCTGTCCTCAAAGGTCGCAACAGCATGCTGCTTGTGGCGGTGAGCGACGAAGCTGGCCCACAAGCCCCTTGCTTCGTCGGCGATCCGGCTGACGCCCCACTGCAGGGTGAGCAGGCCGAAGACCCCCGCCCCGATACTCTCGTCAACAGTTCCCGCGGACGTCTCCTCCGCCGCCGCGGCCAGCGACGCGTCGTCCATTCGCAACAGCACTACGTGATCTGTTTGCGACAGCGACAGCGCCACGACCTGGCTTCGGCGGGCGAAGGAGTCAGTCGCGAGCCTGACGGTCACCAGGCTGACGATGTCCACGAGGTGGAAGAGGCGGTGCGCGGCAAGGTGGCGACGCACGACCGCCCGCGCCAGGCTGCCGATCGGCTGGCCGTCCAGGACCGTCTGATGCGACCAGTAAGGCGCGGCGTTGACGCGCGGCGGCTCCGCGGCATCGATAGCCATGTCGTCTCCCTGCGGCTTGACTGTGCGAAAGCCTCGCGACGCAGGGTCTGGACGAATCCGGGGCGTCTGCACACAGTACGCCCCGCCAAAGTAAAGGGCTAGGCCCGTCTGGCGCCTCCGCTGGGGCGGCGTAGCGTGAAAGTCAATGGGCCTCGCGCTCGGGCTGCCCACCCTGCACGGGCCCCCTCACACCCGGGCGTGAGGCTCATGGTCACCCCGCGAGGCCCAACGCCGAGACCGGGACGGGACCCCTTGGAGGACTGGTCCATACGGTGCGCTACCGAGGAGCCTCAGGAGGGGTCTTGATCTGGAGCACCCTTGGGGTCGTCCTGGCCTTCGGTCAGTGCTAGCCGATCCACCTGCGATGCCGTGCGGTCGCCCTTCGAGTCCGCGCGATCGAGGTCGGCTGCGCGCCGCTCCGACCAGTGACTGCCATACCCGGCCTCCCGGCTCACGAACTCCTCCTGGTCCAGGGCACTCTCACGCTCGGTAGCGGCCCTGTCCCGGGCATCGGCATTGGCATCGCGCTCGTCGGCCGCGGCCAGGATCTCCTCTGCGGCCTCCATGCGCTTAGCCAGAGCCGCCTCCCGAGCAGCCACGAGAGCCTCGCGACGGTCAAGCTCGACCTCGCGTTCCTTGTCGCTCTGACCCTCGGTCGAGGGAAGCACTCGGGACACGGGCCGTCGAGATGCGGAACGTCCGCTCACTGCGCGAAGGTCTATCCACCGGTGGCGGTTCCCGGCACGGTGATGAGTGCCGGGGACGACAGGGTCGCCGGCGCATCCCTGGTTCCCGTTGGGTCATCGCCGCGTCCGCAAGATCGGAGAGGTCCCGCATGAGTCATGCGAGGCCCAACGGCCCAGGACACGCGGACTGGCGACAGGGCTGAGCGCCACCAGAGCGCCGATCAGTGAGCGACCGGCAGTCGTGTCCCGAACCGTCGGGGGTGCCCACCTGCTGCGCCAACAGCAAGGGAGCACAGCACCATGATTGACCGGCACGATGGATCCCGGGAACCCGCTCCGACCGCGGGCATTGACTGGGCCAGCAGTGAGCATGCGGCGGCCGTCGTTGACGCCTACGGCCAACCGATCGAGCGGTTCGACGTCCCTCACACCGCTGCGGGCCTTCGACAACTGACACGGCGGCTGCGGCGAGCCGGGGTCGAGGAGGTGGCGATCGAGCGCCCCGCACGGCCCCGTCGTCGACGCGCTGCTCGAGGCCGAGCTGACGGTCTTCGTGATCGATCCCAAGCAGCTCAAGAACCTACGCGGCCGCTACGGATCGGCCGGCAACAAGGACGACCGGTTCGACGCCTACGTGCTGGCCGATGTGCTGCGTACCGACCGCGCCAGGATGCGCCCGCTGACCCGTGACAGCGAACAGACGATCACGCTGCGGATGACCGTGCGCGCCCGCCAGGACCTCGTGCACGCCCGGGTCGCGATGGCCAACCAGCTCCGCGCCCACCTGCAGACCACGCTGCCCGGGGTGATCGGACTGTTCCGCGACATCGACTCGAGGATCACGCTGCGGTTCCTGACCCGGTTCCCCAGCCAGGACAAGGCCGACTGGCTATCCCGCACCAGGCTCGGCAACTGGTTGGCATCGGTCGGCTACAACCACCTAGCCAACCTCGACCGGCTCTGGGACCACCTGCACGGCGCCCCCGGAGGAAGCAGGGGAACCGAAGCCGCTGGCCGCGCCGAGATCACCCTCGCCCTGGTGGCCGCGCTGATCAGCCTGCGCGACCAGATCAAGACCCTCGAGGACCAGATCACCGCCCAGCTCGCTACTCACCCCGACGCCGCGATCTTCACCTCGCTGCCCAAGGCCGGCACCGTCCGGGCCGCCCGACTCCTGGCCGAGATCGGCGACGCCCGCGGCCGCTTCCCCACCCCCGAAGCACTGGTCTGCCTGGCCGGCGCGGCACCGTCCACCAAACAGTCCGGCAAGATCAAAGTCGTCACCTTTCGCTGGGCGGCCGACAAACAACTCCGCGGCGCCGTCATCGACTTCGCCGGCGACTCCCACCACGACAACCCCTGGGCCGCGGACCTGTATCAACGCGCCCGCAACCGAGGCCACGACCACCCCCACGCCGTGAGGATCCTCGCCCGCGCCTGGCTCCACGTCATCTGGCGCTGCTGGCAAGACCGCGTGCCCTACGACCCCGCCAGACATCACGCGCTACAACGCGTCCTCGCTGCCACCGCTTGACACAGGGCTACTCATGCCGCTGAGCGGTCATGCTCGGAACCCCGCGGCTCCTCGGCGCCGGGGCCAATCCCTACAAACGAGTCGCGAGCTCGGCCATCAGGGCCACGAAGAAGGTCCAGACGGCCGCGGTGAAGAGAAGGACGCCGAGCCAGATCGCCGAGGTCAGCCATGCCGCGGTGGTGTTCATCGGCCACATCGTGCACACGACCCGGGCGCTGATAGACCCCCATCCCGCGTACCGGACATTGGTCCCTTACCGACCCCGCCTCACCAACGTAAAGTCCGTGACCAGCGGGCCTCACGTCCGGTTCGCTTTATCCCTGGCGACCTCCCAGCCTGGCGTGGGGCTCCCAAGCTGGGGTCAGGGGGCCAAGAGGGCGCCGCCCCGGCCGAGCAGAACGGCCGGGGCGGTCGCTTGTCCTCGCCCGCGTTTTATTCGCCAACAGCTCGAGCCAGCGACGGCGGGCCACGCGACCTTAGCAGGGGTCACACGACTCGCCTTATGCTCCCGAGACAAGGAGTCCCCGTTGCCGGGTGCGTTTCTCGTATCTCTCTACAAGGCAGCGGGGACTCCCCTTCGCGTCCCCGTACCCGGCACCATTCCCGTGGGGTGAAAGGGCGCCAGCGCTTGCACAGGTGGTGCCCGCCACGCACGCCGCGAAACCTCCACCACTGGGCAAGTGCTCGCCCCGGCCGTGTCGGCATGCCGCTGCAATTCAGAGCCGCCCCGGCCCTGGAAACGGGAGGAAAACAGGGACGAGGCGGCTCAGTGTCGCGCCCGCACCCAAAGAAGCGACGCAACGCGGGAGGAGACCCAATCGTAGCCGAGTTGTCTGATTTATACGGTTAAGACTTGGCCCTGACGGCGGATACTGAGCCCGTCCGCGGAGACTTGAGCGACGGGCGGTCTGGGACAAAGTTTGGGCAATCACCCAAACCCCCTCAGCCCCATCAGTACCGTCGCCGCATTGGGAGGCTCCCGCCGTCAAACACCCCCGAGTTGCCTTGGCGGTCGGGAGCGCCAGCCGTCTTGGGCCAGTGGTTGGGCGCCATGCCGGGGGGCACATTGAGACGGACTCCAAGGAGAGGGAGATCATGCCCCGAATCGACCCGACGTATGACCGCAGGGTCGAGGAGCTGACAGATCAGCTCCTCGAGTCCGTGGATGATCTACGTGCCCAAGTACGCGCCCACGTCCCCGCGCGAGCGATCAAGTCGAAGGTGGTTGTCATCCGGGATATCGCGGACCACCTCTACAGCGCGATTGAGGACTCCTCCAAACGGGACGACGACCTATTCATCCGGCAGGGCTCGTCACCCGGCTGACGCGGGACGGCCCGCCCACAGGACCTCACGTTCGTGCGCGAGCCGCACGCCGACTGGGTGCGGCGACGCGTGGCCTTCATTCGGGCGGGACCGGAAGCGCACGCTCATGCCGCTGAGCGGTTAGGTTCCTGATGCCATGAAGGCCGCCAGGACGCAGTTGGGGTGGCGGTCGAGGTTCTTGCGGGCGCGGTCGTAACGCATGGCGGTCCTCGGGTCGGCATGGCGGGCCGCGATTTGCACGTCGCGGAGGTCCACCCCTGCGTCGAGCATAGTGGTGACGAAGGTGTGGCGCGGCATGTGGGGATGCATCCGTGCGAGGTCGGGGCCGGCTAGGGGGGCGAGTCGATTGAGGCGCCTGGTCGCGACATGGCGACTCATTCGTGTCTCGGCTCGGCTGCGCAGGATTGGGCCTGAGCTGCGTTCGTCCTTGGCTCGGTCGATGGCTCTGGCGATCGCGGGCGGCAGTGGCGTCAATGCGACCTTGTCCCCCTTGCCATGGACGCGCAGCACTCGTTGTCCGTGGACCTCGCTGAGGTCTTCGATGTCGGACCCGGTGGCTTCGAGGATGCGTAGCCCGAGGAGACCGAGCATGACGACCAGTGCGAGGTCGTTGACGTTGTGGGAGTCGCGCGGCGCTGAGCAGCGCCTCGAATTGCAGGTGCGACAGTCCCAGGGTTGGCGACTCGGGCGGGACACGTGGACGTCGGACGTGTTCTGCGGGTGAGTGCTCGAGCATCCCGTCGATGACGCCGGTGCGGTAGAAGCCGGCGACCACGGCGAGGCGGCGGGAGACGGTCGAGGGCTTGAACCGGCGGTCGTTCTCCATCCAGCGCAGGTAGAGCTCGAGATCGACACGCCTCGCGGCCAACGGCCGGGTCTCAGCGCGTTGGCACCAGCGGAGGAAGCAGGAGAGGTCCGACTCGGCGTGAACTCGGGTCTGACCCTTGAAGTTCGCCAAGAAGCCGTTGATCGCCATCTCGAGTGACTGGCGCGCGGGCGCGTCAGCCTGGGACGACGTCAACGTGTGGAAGGAAGAGGTGGCCATGCTCCGTCATCGCCCCGAGGGCTCGGATTCGTCAAGCCCAGCCGCACGCTCAGCGGCAGATGAGTGCGCTGCAACGTCGTTGCCCGTCATCGCGAGGCGGCCGTAGGGTTGCCGCATGCCTGAAGCACATGACCACCCGATCGCCTACACCGCGCTCCAGCCGGGCACGCCGGTGCAGACGAGCGACGGGCACCCCTTCGCCACGGTCCAGGCCGTTCTGGTCGACGAGAAGGTCTCAGTGTTCGACGGCATCGTCGTCCAGACCGCGGAAGGGACACGCTTCGTCGACGCCCCTCAGATCGACTCGATCCGCACCACCTACGTCCGCACGACGCTTTCCGCGGATCAGGTCATGAACCTTCCGGCGCCCGATGGGTCAACCCTGGTCGAGATCAAGCCGGCAAGGTCCATGGCGGACCGGTTGCGCCTCATGTTCGGTCGGGGGAAGCGGTAGCACCTGCCAGCAAGCACTACCATCATCCGCGCTCATCGACAGTTCGCGCACTGACATCGGCATGAGCGTGCGCCAAGAGCGGATTGGGGCGCTTGCCGTTCGTGCAGATCGCTGGTGCTGCCGTACGGAAAGCGGTGCATCATGAGTCATGGCTGACCGCGACGAGTTCCTCACATGGTTGCGCACGGAATTGCGCGACGCCGAGGTGGCCGTTCATAACGGTGACGCAGGACCGAGACGGGCCGTGTGGTCCCGACATGATCCTGTCAGCGTCTTAGGTGCATGGATGAACGCGCACGGGCAACAGGAGCTGGACCTGCTATTCGAGACCCTTGAGGCGCGTTTCTCCGACTGCTCGTCATATGAGTTTGAGCTGCTGTCCTATGACGTGCGCGGAGACATGGCCTACACCGAAGGCTTCGAGCACACCTCCGCGTCGGTCGAAGGGGAGCCCCGGACATATACCTTGCGGGCGACTCAGGTGTACCGCCGAGAGGACGGCCAGTGGCGGGTGGCCCATCGCCACGCCGACGCGGTCAACGCCTGACCGCGACGAGCCCGCACATCGGCATGACCGCACGCTCAGCGGCATGAGTAGCCCTTGTCAAGCGGTGGCAGCGAGGACGCGTTGTAGCGCGTGATGTCTGGCGGGGTCGTAGGGCACGCGGTCTTGCCAGCAGCGCCAGATGACGTGGAGCCAGGCGCGGGCGAGGATCCTCACGGCGTGGGGGTGGTCGTGGCCTCGGTTGCGGGCGCGTTTATACAGGTCCGCGGCCCAGGGGTTGTCGTGGTGGGAGTCGCCGGCGAAGTCGATGACGGCGCCGCGGAGTTGTTTGTCGGCCGCCCAGCGAAAGGTGACGACTTTGATCTTGCCGGACTGTTTGGTGGACGGTGCCGCGCCGGCCAGGCAGACCAGTGCTTCGGGGGTGGGGAAGCGGCCGCGGGCGTCGCCGATCTCGGCCAGGAGTCGGGCGGCCCGGACGGTGCCGGCCTTGGGCAGCGAGGTGAAGATCGCGGCGTCGGGGTGAGTAGCGAGCTGGGCGGTGATCTGGTCCTCGAGGGTCTTGATCTGGTCGCGCAGGCTGATCAGCGCGGCCACCAGGGCGAGGGTGATCTCGGCGCGGCCAGCGGCTTCGGTTCCCCTGCTTCCTCCGGGGGCGCCGTGCAGGTGGTCCCAGAGCCGGTCGAGGTTGGCTAGGTGGTTGTAGCCGACCGATGCCAACCAGTTGCCGAGCCTGGTGCGGGATAGCCAGTCGGCCTTGTCCTGGCTGGGGAACCGGGTCAGGAACCGCAGCGTGATCCTCGAGTCGATGTCGCGGAACAGTCCGATCACCCCGGGCAGCGTGGTCTGCAGGTGGGCGCGGAGCTGGTTGGCCATCGCGACCCGGGCGTGCACGAGGTCCTGGCGGGCGCGCACGGTCATCCGCAGCGTGATCGTCTGTTCGCTGTCACGGGTCAGCGGGCGCATCCTGGCGCGGTCGGTACGCAGCACATCGGCCAGCACGTAGGCGTCGAACCGGTCGTCCTTGTTGCCGGCCGATCCGTAGCGGCCGCGTAGGTTCTTGAGCTGCTTGGGATCGATCACGAAGACCGTCAGCTCGGCCTCGAGCAGCGCGTCGACGACGGGGCCGTCGGGGCGCTCGATCGCCACCTCCTCGACCCCGGCTCGCCGCAGCCGCCGTGTCAGTTGTCGAAGGCCCGCAGCGGTGTGAGGGACGTCGAACCGCTCGATCGGTTGGCCGTAGGCGTCAACGACGGCCGCCGCATGCTCACTGCTGGCCCAGTCAATGCCCGCGGTCGGAGCGGGTTCCCGGGATCCATCGTGCCGGTCAATCATGGTGCTGTGCTCCCTTGCTGTTGGCGCAGCAGGTGGGCACCCCCGACGGTTCGGGACACGACTGCCGGTCGCTCACTGATCGGCGCTCTGGTGGCGCTCAGCCCTGTCGCCAGTCCGCGTGTCCTGGGCCGTTGGGCCTCGCATGACTCATGCGGGACCTCTCCGATCTTGCGGACGCGGCGATGACCCAACGGGAACCAGGGATGCGCCGGCGACCCTGTCGTCCCCGGCACTCATCACCGTGCCGGGAACCGCCACCGGTGGATAGACCTTCGCGCAGTGAGCGGACGTACGGTCAGGTCCCCTTGTCCCGGAAGATGAAGAGGGTTTCCGGCCACTGGGGAGGGGTGGCGGGCACCACGCCCACGAGGTCCATGCCCTCCCCGTCGGCGATGGTCAGAGCTTCCTGAAGGGCCACCCGAGGGTCGGACTCGTGCTTGTCCAGCATCCAGTTCAGGTCATTCAGATTGAAGACGCGATACACGCGCTCAGTCTGACGCACGACCGCTCAGCGGCAGATGAGTGCGATCTGCTGCAGCAGCAAGTCGGCTGCGCCACCCGCCCGGCCCGAGTCGAGCCTCCTCCTTGGCGCTGCCGTCAGCCTTGGCTGGCGAGGAAAGTGCGAACGACCTCGTTGAACGCTCGCGGCGCCTCGAGGTTGCAGACGTGTCCGCAATCAGGGATGACTGCCAGGGTCGCTCCGGGAATTCGGCGCTCGAATTCGTGCGCGACTGCCAACGGCGATCGAATGTCGAGAGCACCCCAGATCAGTTGCGTAGGCGCCCGAATCGTCGGCAGAACGTCGGTGAGGTCGGCCTGCGCCATTGCGGTCAGGGCAGTCAACATGCTGCTGCGTCTGACGTCAGCCGCCATCGCCTCCAGCAGGGGCACGAACCGTGCAGGTGGATCACCCGCGAAGAGTCCGGGCAGCGTCGGGTCGAACCGCTCCTCCGGCTCAGCTAGCGCCGCGCGCACGCCGGCCAATCTGGCGTCGGCCTCCTCAGCGCCCAGCGACCCGCGCCACCCGGCGTACCCGTCGGCCAGGACCATGCTGCGAACCACCCCGGGATGGCGTCGATACAGCTCGAGGATCACGGTGGTGCCCCACGAGAGTCCGACCACCGGCGTCGGGGCGACGCCGAGCGCGCGGATCATCCCGGCGAGGCAGTCGGCGTAGTCGGATAGGCCGAACTCGTCGGGTACGCCGTCGGATCCGCCGGCGCCCGGCTCATCCCAGGCGATCACCGTGAACTCGTCAGAGAGTGCGTCGAGTTGTGGTGTCCAGGCACGGCTGTCCACAGCGCCACCATGCACGAACATCACACTTCGACCGTGACCGGTACGGCGGTACGCGAGGCTGAGGCCATCCACCTCGACGGTCTCCATGGCCGCGACGGTACCCCGGTCATGACCGCGGCGGAGCCGGAGACCCGTTGCTCGCCACGGACGCAGAGCTCGCGTGGGCCTCCATCGTGGGTACGGACCCGCGTGGGCCGTCCGTGCCGGGGCGGTCACTGTCCATGCATCCGCTCATCGCCATGAGCGGACGTTTCGACTGCCCATCGAGCCCTGTGCTCCGCCTCTATCCGTCCGACGAGTAGAGTCCGCCCCCGACATCACTGCCGATGGCGGCCCGCACAGCTGCAGGTCAGAATGGGCGGCTCACTCCCACTCGATGGTGCCGGGTGGCTTGGACGTGACGTCGAGGACGACGCGGTTGACCTCGGGGACCTCGTTGGTGATCCGGGTCGAGATGGTCTCCACCACGTCGTACGGCACCCGAGCCCAGTCGGCGGTCATCGCGTCCTCGGAGGTGACCGGCCGTAGCACGATCGGGTGACCGTAGGTGCGGCCGTCGCCCTGGACGCCGACGGAGCGGACGTCGCCGAGCAGCACCACGGGGAACTGCCAGATCTCGCGGTCGAGCCCGGCCCGCGTGAGCTCCTCGCGGGCGATCGCGTCGGCCTCCTGCAGGATGCGGAGGCGCTCGGCGGTCACCTCGCCGACGATGCGGATGCCGAGCCCGGGGCCCGGGAAGGGATGCCGCCACACGATCTCCGGCGGGAGCCCGAGCTGCTCCCCCACCAGCCGGACCTCGTCCTTGAACAGCAGACGCAGCGGCTCCACCAGCTCGAACTCGAGGTCCTCCGGCAGTCCGCCGACGTTGTGGTGGGACTTGATGTTGGCTGCGCCGGTGCCGCCTCCGGACTCGACGACGTCGGGATAGAGCGTCCCCTGCACGAGGAACTGCACCTTGTCGCCCTGGGCGGCGGCCTCGCCGATGACGTCGATCTCGGCCTGCTCGAAGACCCGGATGAACTCGCGGCCGATGATCTTGCGCTTCTGCTCCGGGTCGGAGACCCCGGCGAGCGCCGACAGGAAGCGCTCCTGCGCGTTCACCACCTGCAGCGAGACGCCGGTCGAGGCGACGAAGTCACGCTCGACCTGCTCTGCCTCACCCTGGCGCAGGAGACCGTGGTCGACGAAGACGCAGGTCAGCCGGTCGCCGACGGCGCGCTGCACCAGAGCGGCGGCGACCGCCGAGTCGACACCGCCGGAGAGACCGCAGATGGCCCTGCCGTCGCCCACCTGGGCGCGGATCTTCTCGATCTGCTCCTCGACGATGTTCACCATCGTCCAGGTGGGGCGGCAGCCGGCGATCTCGTGCAGGAAGTGCTCGAGCACCTTCTGCCCGTGCTCGGTGTGCAACACCTCCGGGTGCCACTGCACCCCGGCGAGGCCCCGGCCGACGTCCTCGAAGGCAGCGACCGGGGAGCCGACGGTCTCGGCGAGCACCTCGAAGCCCTCCGGGGCGGACACCACGGAGTCGCCGTGGCTCATCCAGACCCGGTGCTGCTCGGGCACCTCCGCCAGCAGCGTGCCCGGCTCGGTCACGGTGACAGGGGTGCGGCCGTACTCCGAGCGGCCGGTGCGGCGCACCTCGCCCCCCATTGACTGCGCCATCGCCTGGAAGCCGTAGCACATCCCGAAGACCGGGCACCTGGGCCCGGAACATCGCCGGGTCGACCGCGGGGCGCCGGGCTCGTAGACCGAGGACGGCCCGCCGGACAGGATGATCGCCCTCGGCCTCCGGGCGAGCATCTCGGCGACCGGCGTGGTGTGCGGCACGATCTCGGAGTAGACCCGGGCCTCGCGCACGCGTCGCGCGATGAGCTGGGCGTACTGCGCCCCGAAGTCGACGACGAGGACCAGGTCGTGATCGGTGGTCACGCATTCCTCCAGGCGGGGCGGGTCTCCGGGGAGAGTGAGGCGGGCAGTCTATCCGCGGCCGGGCTGGCGGTCGGGGTCGGTCGGCCGCGGTCCGCAGGGGCTGGCCGGCGGTCGCCGGCAGGTCGGTCTCGGGGTGGCGAACACCGTCGGCAGATATTTCGAGCCGAGTTCCGAGACGGACGTAACCCCTCGTGGGGCCCGTCGTTGAGCAGTCGTCAGCCCCGGTGACTCTCTCCCTCCCAGGCCGGGGTCTGATGCGTCCAGGCAGCTGCGTGGACAAGCCCAGGGCCCGGCCGCTCTCTCTCCCTCCCTCAGGTCGGGCCCTGGCCGTCTACGCGGGGGAAGCAGCCCTGGGCGAGGTACGTGCTCCGGGGGCCTGGCCCCCGGAGCACGTCACCTCGCCCAGGGTCAGCACCCTCTCCACCGTGGTCTCGACAAGCTCGACCGACGGGGTGGGCTCGACCGACGGGGTGGGTCGACCGACGGGGTGGGCTCGACCGACGGGTCGCTCGGCCCGAGCCGACCGAGTGCTGGTCTGACCGACGGTGGGCGCCTCGACCGGGCTCCGGAGGGGCTCGACGACGGAGCGGCTTCGACCGGCGGATGGGGCTCGACCGGCGTGGGCGACGGGTGCGGGCGACCGGCGGTCAGCTGACCCCGACGATCGGGAGGCGCAGCGCCGCGGGGGCGTGCTCGGGCACCGACGGGTTGCGTGGCTCCACCGGGACGAGCCGCTCGTAGGGCCCCCAGCGGCGGGCGGGGGTCTTCCTCGCCCTTGTTGGGCCAGAACGCCATCGCCCGCTCCGCCTGGGCCGTGATGGTCAGCGAGGGGTTGACCCCGAGGTTGGCCGAGATCGCCGCGCCGTCGGCGACATGCAGGCCCGGGTAGTCGAAGACCCGCTGGTAGGCGTCGACCACGCCGTCCTCGGGCGAGTGCCCGATCACCGCTCCCCCGATGAAGTGCGCCGTCATCGGCATGTTGAAGGGCTCGCCGATGCCGCCACCGGCGGTGCCGCCGATCATCTCGGCCATCCGGCGCACGACCTGGTTCGCGACCGGGATCCAGGTCGGGTTGGGCTCACCGTGGCCCTGCCTGGACGTGATCCGCCACTTGCTGGTGCCCGGGATGCGCTTCGCGTAGGTGGTGATCGAGTTGTCGAGCGTCTGCATCACCAGCGCGATGATCGTGCGCTCCGACCAGTGCCTGAAGTCGTAGAGGTTGTGGACGTTCGCCTTCTGCTTCCACAGCTCCTGCAGCCACGTCCGCCACCGGGCGCGCGGACCGTCACCGTCGGTGAGGACGGTCTGGATCAGGGACATCGCGTTGTGGCCCTTGCCGTAGCGCACCGGCTCGATGTGGGTGTGCTCGTCGGGGTGGAACGACGACGTGATCGCCACGCCCTGGGAGTAGTCCACCGACAGGTCGGGGGCGATCGCGCCGAGGATCGACTCGGAGTTGGTGCGGCTCAGGAAGCCCAACCGGTCCGAGAGCCTGGGCAGCTCGCCGGTGGCCTTCATCTTGTGCAGCAGCTTCTGGGTGCCGATCGCCGCCGCCGCGAAGACGACGTGCTCGGCGGTCAGCGTGCGGGTGGTGCGCTTCGTGGCGCGCCTGGCCTTGGTGAACTTCACCCCGACCTCGTAACCGCCGCCCTCGAGCGGACTGACCCGGTGCACCGTGGTCAGCGGCAGGATCGTGGCGCCGTTCTGCTCCGCGAGGTAGAGGTAGTTCTTGACCAGGGTGTTCTTGGCGTTGTGCCGGCAGCCCGACATGCACTCGCCGCAGTTCTTGCACGCGTTGCGGTCCGGGCCGGCGCCGCCGAAGTACGGGTCGTCGACCCGCTCGCCCTCCTTCACGCCCGGCCCGCCGAAGAACACCCCGACCGGCGTGGGGTGGAAGGTGTCCTCGACGCCCAGCTCGCTGGCGATCTTGAGCATCAGCTCGTCCGACGGCGTGTGGTGGGGGTAGTCGTTGACGCCCAGCATCCGCTTCGCCTGGTCGTAGAACGGCGCCAGCTCCTCCCTCCAGTCCGTGATGTCCGCCCACTGGCGGTCGCGGTAGAAGGCCTCGAGCGGCTCGTAGAGCGTGTTGGCGTAGACGAGGGAGCCGCCACCCACGCCGGCGCCGGCGAGGATCAGCGAGTCGCGCACGGCCTCGATCCGCTGGATGCCGTAGCAGCCGATCTCCGGGCGGAAGATGTAGCGCTTGAGGTCCCACGAGGTGCTGGCGTAGTCCTCGTCGCGGAACCTCGCACCGGCCTCGATGACACCGACCCGGTAGCCCTTCTCGGTGAGCCGCAGCGCGGCGACCGAACCACCGAAGCCGGAGCCGATGACGAGGACGTCGAAGTCGTACGACCCGGAGCCCGTGTCTCCGGACGTGGACGTGGTCATCCCTGTGCTCACTTCCTGCCGAGCTTGGTCATCATGCGGACGCCGGCGGTCATCACCTTGGCATAGGTCTCGTCGCTCATCCCCAACATGGGTGCGATGCGCATCACCCGCTGGACGGCGACCGACTGGGTCTCGGTGTAGCGCCAGATGCCCTCGGCGCCCTGGCGTCGCCCCATGCCCGACTCGCGCATGCCGCCCATCGGGGCGGCGATGCTCCCGAAGGTGGCGCCGAACGCCTCGTTGATGTTCACCGTGCCGCACGTGATGCGCTTCGCGAGCTCACGCGCGCGGCGGGTGTCGCGGCTGTAGATCGAGGCGTTGAGGCCGTACTCGCCGTCGTTGGAGCGCTCGACGGCCTCGTTCTCGTCGTGGAAGCGGTAGACCGAGATGACCGGGACCGAACGACTCCTCGCCGAAGCACGCCATCTCCGGCGTCGTGCCCTCGAGCACCGTCGGCTCGTAGAAGTACGGCGCCAGGTCGGGCCGGTGCCGCCCCCCGGTGAGCACGCGGGCGCCCTTCTGCTTGGCCTCGTCGACGTGCCGGCGCACCGTGTCGAGCTGGTCCTGCGAGATCAGGCTGCCCATGTCGATGCCCCACTCGAGCCCGGCGCCGAGGCTCATCGCGTTGGTCCGGTCGACCAGCTTCTGCATGAACCGGTCGTAGACCTGGTCGGCGACGTACATCCGCTCCATGGAGACGCACAGCTGCCCGGCGTTGGAGAAGGCCCCGCGCACCGCACCCTCGGCCGCGCGGTCGAGGTCGGCGTCGCGCAGGACGAGGATCGGGTTCTTGCCCCCCAGCTCCAGCGAGCAGCCGATGAGCCGCTCACCGCACTGCTGGGCGATGGTCTTGCCGGTCTCGGTCGAGCCGGTGAAGGAGATGTAGTCGGCGCGCTCGATGATCGCGGTGCCGACGCACGCTGCCCCGGCCGGCGACGACCTGCCACACGTCGTCGGGGACACCCGCCTCCCGCATCAGCTCGACCCCGATGAGGGCGGTGAGGGGGGTCTGCGAGTCGGGCTTGGAGACGACGGCGTTGCCGGCCATGACCGCGGCCAGGCCGTCGCAGAGGGCGAGGGTGAAGGGGTAGTTCCAGGGCGCGATGATGCCGACCACGCCCTTCGGCACGCGGTTGACCTCGACCTGCGTCAGGGCCGGCACGAGCCCGGGCACCCGCCGGGTGGTGAGGTGCTCCCGCGCGGTCCGCGCGTAGTAGCGAGCGGTCAGCGCGACGTGCACGAGCTCCTCGTAGGCGTGCTTGCGTGCCTTGCCCGACTCCCAGCAGGTCAGGTCGAGGATCTCCTCCTGGCGGTCCAGCACGAGGTCGTGGAGACGCATCATCGCCGCAGCGCGCTCCTCGAACGAGGTGCGTGCCCAGGCCCGCTGCGCCTTGCGCGCCCTGCGGAAGGCCTCTGCGACGTCGTCCTCGCTCGACTGGGGGATGTCACCCAGCGGCTGACCGTTGACCGGCGAGACCGAACGCTTCGACTCCCCGCTGGTGGACCGCACCAGGCCGGTGAGCTGCCGCACGCGCGCCGGGTCGAGCGCGTAGGACGCGGTCGGGTCGTGGTCGGGGTCGCGGACGTCGAGGGCAGCGGCGCCGTCAGGGTCAGGAGAGTTCATATACCGAGGGTATCCGAGCGGTCGGGTGAGGACCACCCCCGGCCGCGGTCGTGGGGGGACGCGCAGCGGCCGGAGGCGGCCGGCCGTGCCCACCGAAGGCCGGCACCACGGGTTCGTGCCACGACCGCGGTGAGGACTGCTCACGACCGCTGCCACGTGCCGAGCGCGTCCCCCGCCCGCATGCGCGCCTCGTCGGCCTCCTGGTCGCTGGTCTTCGACTGGCTGTCGCGCTCGGCAGCGACCCGGCGGAGGTAGTGATCGACCTCACGCTCGCAGCCGGGCGTCGTCCCACCCGAGGCCCTCGGCCATGAGCTCCGCGGCAGGGCGGGCTGCCTCCACGCCCCGGTCGAAGGTCTCGATGGAGATCCGGGTACGCCGGGCCAGCACGTCGTCGAGGTGGCGGGCGCCCTCGTGGGTGACGGCGTACACCACCTCGGCACGCAGGTAGTCCTCCGCGCCCGGGAGTGGCTCGCCCAGCTCGGGTCGTCGGCGGATCAGGTCGAGCACCTCGTCGACGAGGTCGCCGTAGCGGCCCAGCATGTGCTCGACCCGGGCACGGTGCACGCCTGCGCTGCCGGCCAGCCGTCGCCGCCTGGTTGCGTCGCGCCTCGAAGCCCTCGGCCCCGACCAGCGGCACCCGCGCCGTGATCGAGGGGTGCACCGAGCCCGCCGAGCGAGTGGGCAGCGGCGTCCACCGCGTCCTTGGCCATCACCCGGTACGTCGTGTACTTGCCGCCGGCGACCAGCACCAGGCCCGGCACCGGTGTCACCACGGTGTGCTCGCGGGAGATCCGGCTGGTCGGCTCCGACTCCCCCGCCAGCAGCGGTCGCAGGCCGGCGTAGACACCCTCGACGTCCTCGTGCCGGAGCGGCTCGCGCAGCACCGCGTTGATCTGCCCAGGAGGTAGTCGATGTCGGCCCGCGACGCGGCGGGATGGGCCTTGTCGAGGTCCCACGCGGTGTCGGTGGTGCCGATGATCCAGTGGCGCCCCCACGGGATGACGAAGAGCACGCTGGTGGGGGTGCGCAGGATCATCCCGGTGCCGGAGCGGATGCGGTCACGCGGCACCACGAGGTGGATGCCCTTGCTGGCCTGCACGTGGAGCATGCCGCGGCCGCCGACCAGCTGCTGGATGTCGTCGGTCCACACGCCCGCGGCGTTCACCACGACACGGGCCTGGACCCGGAGGTCCTCGCCGGTCTCGAGGTCGAGCGCGGTCACCCCGGTGACCCGCTCACCCTCCCGCAGGAAACCGGTCACCTTCACCCGCGTCGCCAGGTGTGCGCCGTGCTCGACGGCGGTGCGTCCGAGCATCATCGTGTGGCGGGCGTCGTCGACCTGGGCGTCGTAGTACTGCACCGCCCCGCTCAGCACCTCCGGCCGGAGGTCGGGCACCAGCCGCAGCGCCTTGCGCCGCGTGAGGTGCCGGTGGACCGGCACGCCGCGGGGGTAGGGGCCGGCCGCCGCCATCGCGTCGTACAGCGCCAGCCCGGCGCCGACGTACGCCCGCTCGACGGTGAGGTCAGCGGGTAGATGAACGGCACGGGACGCACGAGATGCGGCGCGAGCCGGGTGAGCAGCAGCCCCCGCTCGGCGAGGGCCTCGCGCACCAGCCCGAAGTCGTACATCTCGAGGTAGCGGAGCCCGCCGTGGATCAGCTTGCTCGACCGCGAGGAGGTGCCCGAGGCCAGGTCGCGCTGCTCCAGCAGCCCGGTCGCGAGGCCTCGGGTCACCGCGTCCAGCGCGACGCCGCAGCCGGTCACACCGCCGCCCACGACCAGGACGTCGAGCTCCTCGGAGGCCATCGCCGCGAGCGAGCCGGCCCGCCTGTCGGGGCTCAGCGCAGCGGTCATCGGCCCAGTCTGTCAGTCAGCCCGGCCATCCACAGGATGGATGCACCCGGTGGCGACCGCGTCCGCCCGGCACGTCAACCGTCTCCGGGTGGAGCTCATCGACCTGCGGCCGCTCCTGGACGAGCAGTCGGGCATCATCGACGCGTCGTCAGCTGCTCGAGGCCGGCGCGACTTCTCCGGACCTCCGCCGGTGGCTGCGGGCACGCGACCTGACCCCGGTCCACAAGGGGGTCTACGTCAACCACACCGGACCCGCTGTCGCTGGTCCTCGCGAGCGTGGGCCGGCGTGCAGCGCTACTGGCCGGCCGCGCTCGCGCTGGGTCGGCCGTGCACCTGGCGGGTGACGTGATCCACCTGGCCGTGGCGCGAGGGACGCTCGGGCCTCGCGGCGGAGCCCGGTCGTCCTGGTGCACCGGCTTCGTGAGCTCGACTCCAGGATCCAGTGGAACCGCACGCCACCGCGCCAGCGTCTGGAGGACGCGGTGATCTCGCTGTGCAGCGAGGGATCACGCCGGCAGGCGGTCGATCTGCTGACCGACGCGTGTCGCAGTCGCCGCACCACGCCCGCGCGACTCCATCGGGACGATCGCGGCACGACAGAACACCCGCGACCGGGCCTGGCTGCTCGAGGTGCTCGGCGAGCACCGCCGACGGAGTGCAGTCGGTGCTCGAGAGCGTGTACCTCCGCCGCGTCGAGCGAGCGCACGGCCTGCCGCGTGCGGAGCGGCCAGGTGCGTCAGGCGACGTGCGCAGGGGGTGGTCTACCGCGACGCGCTCTACCGCACCTGGGGAGTCCTGGTGGAGCCCTCGACGGACGTCTGGGCCACGAGACCGCCCGGGACCGCGCGTCGGATCGTGCACGTGACCTCGACGCCGCCGCCAGGGTCTTCTCACCGCTGAGGGTGGGGTGGCACGAGGCCGAGCTCGAGCCGTGCACGACCGCGTCAGGCGTCGTCGCGGTGCTCCTCCAGCGGGGCTGGCGGGGACAGGCGCGCTCGTGCGGGCCGCACTGCGCTCGGCGTCGAGCGCACACCGGGGAGGCGTTGTGCGGTTCGGAGCCAGGAGATCGACTCCGAAGCGCACAACGCCCAGGTGGCGATCAGCTACTGGAAGACCACCTCGACCCGCTGGAACTCCTTGAGCTCGGTGTAGCCGGTGGTGGCCATCGCCCGGCGGAGCGCGCCGATGAGGTTCATCGTGCCGTCGGGCGTCGTGGAGGGGCCGAAGAGCACCTCCTCGAGGGAGCCCGCGGTGCCGATCTGGATCCGCTGGCCGCGCGGCAGGTGCGAGTGCCAGGCCTCGGACCCCCAGTGCCACCCGCGCCCGGGCGCCTCGGAGCTGCGCGCCAGCGCGGTGCCGATCATCACCGCGTCGGCGCCGCACGCGATCGCCTTGGCCAGGTCGCCGGAGCGTCCGATGGAGCCGTCGGCGATGACGTGCACGTAGCGGCCCCCGGACTCGTCGAGGTAGTCGCGGCGTGCCGCGGCCACGTCGGCGACGGCGCTCGCCATGGGTACGGCGACGCCGAGGACTGCGCGCGTGGTGTGCGCGGCGCCTCCCCCGAAGCCGACCAGCACCCCGGCGGCGCCGGTGCGCATCAGGTGCAGCGCCGCCTGGTACGTCGCGCAGCCACCCACGATGACCGGCACGTCGAGCTCGTAGATGAAGTCCTTGAGGTTGAGCGGCTCCGCCTGCCCGGAGACGTGCTCCGCCGAGACCGTGGTGCCGCGGATGACGAACATGTCGACGCCGGCGTCGACCACGACCTTCGCGAACTCCTTGGTGCGCTGCGGCGACAGGCTGCCCGCGACGGTGACCCCCGCCTCGCGCATCTCACGCAGCCGCCGCTCGATGAGCTCCGGCTGGATCGGCGCGGCGTAGATCTCCTGCAGCCGGCGCGTGGCTGCGGCCTCGTCGAGGGTGGTGATCTCGGCGAGCATGTCGCTGGGGTCGTCGTACCTGGTCCACAGCCCCTCGAGGTCGAGGACACCGAGGCCACCGAACCGCCCGAACTGCACCGCGGTCGCCGGCGACATCACCGAGTCCATGGGTGCCGCGACCACCGGGATCTCGAACCGGTAGGCGTCGATCTGCCACGCGGTCGACACCTCCTCGGGGTCGCGCGTGCGGCGCGACGGCACGATCGCGATGTCGTCGAACGACCAGGCACGGCGGGCGCGCTTGGCGCGGCCGATCTCCATCTCCTGCACCCTCGAACCCTACGGCGGGCGAACGTGCGGCGTGAGCGAGGACGTGAGCACGAAGGGTGTGGTCCGGATGAGCTTCGACGTCGCGGCGAGCGCCTACGACAGGCTTCATGGGGCGGTTCTCCCGTCCTCTCGCGGCGGCCCTGCTCGAGCGCGTCGTCCTGTGCCTCCTGGACAGCGGGCCGTGGACGTCGGCGCGGGACCGGGTGCGTTCGACCGCGCAGCTCGTGGACCGGCTGGGTGCGGACGCGGTCGCCGCGATCGACCCCTCCGAGCCGTTCGTCACCGCGCTCGCGTCAGCGCCTGCCGGGCGTCGACGTACGACGGGGTGGAGCCGAGTCGCTGCCCTGGGCCGACGACTCGTTCGACCTGGCCACGGCCAACCTCGTCGTCAGCTTCATGACCGAGCCCGGACGGGGGCTGCGCGAGATGGGTCGCGTGGTCCGCGACGGCGGCACGGTGGCGGCGACGCGTGTGGGACCTCTCGGAGGACGCCGGCCCGCTCGGGTTCTTCCACGCCGCCACCCACGACCTCGACCCGACCGCGCCCCACGAGATCCACCTGCCGGGGGCGAGGCCCGGCAGCGCTCGCGCACCTGGTGCGCTTCGGCCGGCCTCGAGGTGCGTCGACGAGCGACCGCTCGAGCTCGCGGTGGCCTTCGGGTCCTTCGACGAGTGGTGGCAGCCGTTCACCTACGGCGTCGGGCCCGTCCGGAGCCTACGTCGCGACCCTCGACGACGAGCACCGGGCCGCCGTGCGACGTCGCTGCGCCGAGCGGATCGGGCTCGCCGACGAGACCGCTGCGTTCGAGCTCCCCGTCCGCGCGCGGTGCGTCGTCGCGCGGGCCTGAGGGTGGTGGTGGACCCGGCCGCGCCATCGGGTCACCGGCTGTAGTTGGGCGCCTCGGCGGTGATCTGTACGTCGTGGGGGTGGCTCTCCTTCAGCCCGGCGGCGGTGATCCGCACGAAACGCCCCTTGGAGCGCAGCTCGGGGATGCTGGCCGCCCCGACGTAGAACATCGACTGGTGGAGCCCGCCGACGAGCTGGTGGGCGACCGCGGCGAGCGGGCCGCGGTAGGCGACCTGCCCCTCGATGCCCTCCGGCACGATCTTGTCGTCGGTGGCGACGTCGGCCTGGAAGTAACGGTCCTTGGAGTAGGACTTCTTGCCCCGGCTGGACATCGCGGCCAGCGAACCCATGCCGCGATAGGACTTGTACTGCTTGCCGTTGACGAAGACGAGGTCGCCCGGTGACTCCTCGCACCCGGCCAGCAGGGAGCCGACCATGACGCTCTCCGCGCCCGCCACGAGGGCCTTGGCGATGTCTCCGGAGTACTGCAGGCCGCCGTCGGCGATGACCGGCACACCCGCGGGCTCGCACACCTGCGCCGCGTTGTGCACCGCCGTGACCTGGGGGACGCCGACGCCGGCGACAACGCGCGTGGTGCAGATCGAGCCCGGCCCGACACCCACCTTGACCGCGTCGACCCCAGCGTCCACGAGCGCCTGCGCGCCCTCGGGCGTCGCGACGTTGCCCCCGATCACCTGCACCTGGGAGGTCGCGGGGTCGGACTTGAGGCGCCGGATCATGTCGAGCAGCAGCCGGGCGTGACCGTGGGCGGTGTCGACCACCAGGACGTCGGCGCCCGCCTCGATGAGGGTGGTGGCGCGCTCCCAGGCGTCGCCGAAGTAGCCGACGGCGGCACCCACCATGAGGCGGCCGTCGGCGTCCTTCGAGGCGTGGGGGAACTGCTCGCTCTTGACGAAGTCCTTGACCGTGATGAGGCCCGCGAGGTGACCTGAGTCGTCCACCAGGGGCAGCCGCTCGCGCTTGTGCTTGCGCAGCAGCAGCGTCGCCTCCTCCCGGCTGATGCCGGCCGGGCCGGTGATGAGCGGCATCGGCGTCATCACCTCGTCGACCTTGGTGGTGGCCCACTCCGCGACCGGGGTGAACCGCAGGTCGCGGTTGGTGATGATGCCCAGGAGCTGGTTGTCGGCGTCGACCACGGGCAGCCCGGAGACGCGGTACTCGCCGCACTTCTCGTCGAGCTGCTCGAGCGTCTGGTCGGGGCGGATCGTGACCGGGTTGGAGATGATGCCCGTCTGGGTGCGCTTGACCAGGTCGACCTGGTAGGCCTGGTCGGCGATCGACAGGTTGCGGTGGAGCACGCCGAGCCCGCCCTGGCGGGCCATCGCGATCGCCATCCGGCTCTCGGTGACGGTGTCCATGGCGCTGGAGATCAGCGGGATGCGCAGCGAGATGCCGCGGGTGAGCCGGGTCGTGGTGTCGACCTCGCTGGGGATGACGTCGGTCTCCCCCGGCAGGAGCAGCACGTCGTCGTAGGTCAGCCCGAGCGGCAGGAACTTGTCGGGGACTCCCGCGGAGCTGATGTCCATGAATGCCTTCCGGTCCGGGCGACGTGCACCCAGTTTACCGGCCGAAAGTCGCGTGCTCGCGCACCCCGGCGCTGGCTAGCCTCGGCGGGTGCCCCCACCCTCCCGGCTCGCCCTTCCCGTGCTGGCCGTCGCGACGACGCTGGTGCTGTGGGCCTCGGCCTTCGTGGCCATCCGGCACCTGGGTCACGACTTCTCGCCGGGGGCGCTCACCGTGGGCCGGCTCGCCGTGGCGTCCCTCGTGCTCGGGCTGTACGCCGCCCGGCGGGGACTGCTCCGGCCGTCGCGGGGCGACTGGTGGCGGCTCCTGACGATCGGGACCCTGTGGTTCGCCGTCTACAACGTGGCGCTCAACGAGGGCGAGCAGCGCGTGGACGCCGGCACCGCCGCGCTGCTGATCCAGTTCGCGCCCGTCGTGCTGGCAGTGCTGGCCGCGACCTTCCTCGGTGAGCGCTTCACCCGCGAGCTGGGCCTCGGCCTGGTCGTCGCGCTCGTGGGCGTCGCGCTCATCACCCTCTCGCAGTCCGGCGGCAGCGACCGCGACGTGCTGGGCGTGCTGCTCTGCCTGCTCGCCGCGGTGTCCTACGCCGTCAGCGCCACCGTGCAGAAGCCGCTGATGTCGCGCATGCCCGCCGGCCAGGTCACCTGGCTGTCCTGCACCATCGGGCTGGTGATCTGCCTACCCTTCACCGGCGACCTGGTGCGGGAGGTGGGCGACTCCCCGACGTCGTCGGTCGTCTGGCTCGTCTACCTCGGCCTCTTCCCCACGGCGATCGCGTTCACGACGTACGCCTACGCGCTGGCGCACATGGACGCCTCGCGGCTGGGCGTCACGACGTACCTCGTGCCGGTCATCACGATCGTGATGGCGTGGGTGCTGCTCGGGGAGACGCCTGCCCCGCTGGCCTACGTCGGCGGAGGGCTGGCCATGGTCGGGGTCGCGATCGCGAGGCGACGTCCGGAGCGGACGGACCCCCCGGTGACGGCTGCCGGAGTGACGCACGCCACATGACCCCGCCTGTCCTCACTCGTTGGTGAGGGCATGAGCAACCGACGCATCGCAGCCGCCGTCGCCGCCGTGGCGCTGGCAGCCACCGGCACCCCCTTGGTGTCCATGAGCCCGGCCGGCGCCGCGGCCGGCCACACGGCCACCGACGGATGCGTCGCGAGCAGGCCCGAGCCGGGCAGCACCGAGCCCGTGCAGATCTGCTACACGCTGTTCAGGCCGGCCGGCGCGACCGCGAGCCAGCAGGTGCCGCTGGTGATGCACAGCCACGGGTGGGGAGGCCAGCGCGAGAAGGACCCGGCCGCCTTCGACCGCTACCTCGACAACGGCTTCGGCGTGCTGTCCTTCGACCAGCGCGGCTTCGGCGAGAGCGGCGGCAAGGCGCACATCATGAACCCCGACTTCGAGGGGCGCGACGTGCGCCTGCTGGTCGACCTGATCGCCCAGCAGGGCTGGGTGCGCAAGGACGCGCCGGGCGACCCCCGCCTGGGAGCGATCGGCGGCAGCTACGGCGGCGGCTACCAGTTCCTCGGCGCCTTCGAGCACCTGCGCCTCCAGGGCAAGCCGGTCTTCGACGCGCTGGCCCCCGAGATCACCTGGTGGGACCTCAAGGAGAGCCTCGCCCCGGACGAGGTGGTGCGCACCGGATGGGTGGCCGCACTGACCGCAGCCAGCCTGCCCAGCGACGCGCTGCCGCAGGAAGTCGTCGTGGCCGCCGCCGAGGGCGCCGCGACCGGGAACTGGCCCGACGGCTCGACCCCGGGCTCTGCGGACCTCGACGCGTTCTTCCGCAAGAACGGCCCCTCCTGGCACGTGAGCCAGGGGCGCCGGCTCGACATCCCGGTGCTGTTCGGGCAGGGCGCGACCGACAACCTCTTCCCGCTGCGGCAGGGACTGAAGAACTGGACCAGTGCGCTGACAGGATCCGCGAAGGAGCGCAGCATCTTCGTCGGCTACAACGGCGGCCACACCCTGCCCTCGGCCTTCCCGGCCGGCGTCGGGGTCGCGGGCGACCCGTGCAGCCAGAAGCTGGGGAGCTCGAGCTTCGGCGACCTCGCGCTGCGCTTCCTGCAGGAGAAGCTCCAGGGGCGCGACCGCGGCCTGACCGGGTTCGGCCGCTTCCACCTCGCCACGGCCGACAGCACGTGCACCACCGTGGGCTCGGTCGCCCCCGACCGCACTGTGCGACTGCCCGACCAGGTGCTCACCACCGCCGCGGGCGTGCCGATGTCGACCGAGGTCGCGGCGGGGCCTCTCCGCATCGCGGGGCGGTCGTACTGGTCGGGCACCGTCACCACGTTGGGCCCTGACACCCGGGCGTTCTTCGCGCTCGCGGTGGGCACCTCGCCGGCTGACGCCAGGATCGTCCAGAACAACATGCTGCCGCTGCGTGAGCCCGAGATGGTCTCGGGCGTCCACCGCCGTATGGAGCTCCCCTCGGTGGCGGTGGACGTGCCGGCCGGCCAGAAGCTCTTCCTCATGGCGAGCCCGCAGCAGGACATGTTCGCGGGGATGTCGAGCCGCACCCCCGGCGTCATCCAGATCACCGACCTCAAGGTCGAGCTGCCCACCGTCGGCTGAGTCGGCTGAGCTCGTCCCCAGGGCACACGAGCAGCGCCCCGCCCCTCCGGAGGGAGGGACGGGGCGCTGCGACGTGAGGTGGGTGCGGCTCAGTGGCCGTGCCCGTGGCCGTGGCCGTGACCGGCCCCGCCGTTGTCCTCGTCGTCCTCCGGCTTCTCCACCACCAGCGTCTCGGTGGTGAGCAGCATGCCGGCGATCGAGGCTGCGTTGACCAGCGCCGAACGCGTCACCTTCACCGGGTCGAGGATGCCCTCGCTGAGCAGGTCGCCGTAGGTCTCGGTGGCACCGTTGTAACCCGTGCCCTCGCCGGCCTCGCGGACCTTCGCGACGACCATGTAGCCGTTGTCGCCACCGTTCTCGGCGATCCAGCGCAGCGGCTCGTCCACCGCCTTGCGGACCACGCGGACACCGACCGCCTCGTCGCCCGAGAGGCCCAGGTCGCCGTCGAGCGCCGCCGCGGCGTGGACCAGCGCGGAGCCACCCCCGGGGATGATGCCCTCCTCGATCGCGGCGCGGGTCGCGGAGACGGCGTCCTCGATGCGGTGCTTCTTCTCCTTCAGCTCCACCTCGGTGGCGGCGCCGACCTTGACGACGCAGACGCCACCGGCGAGCTTGGCCAGGCGCTCCTGCAGCTTCTCGCGGTCCCAGTCGGAGTCGGAGGCCTCGATCTCCTGCTTGATCTGCTGGACGCGGCCGGACACCTCGGCGGTGTCACCGCCGCCGTCGACGATCGTGGTGTTGTCCTTGGTGACCACGACGCGACGGGCCTGGCCGAGCACGTCGAGACCGACCTGGTCGAGCTTGAGGCCGACCTCGGGAGCGACGACCTGGCCGCCGGTGAGGACCGCGACGTCCTGCATCATCGCCTTGCGGCGGTCGCCGAAGGCCGGCGACTTCACCGCGACGGCGTTGAAGGTGCCGCGGATCTTGTTGACCACCAGCGTGGAGAGCGCCTCACCCTCGACGTCCTCGGCGAGGATGAACAGCGGCTTGCCGCTCTGCATGACCTTCTCGAGGAGCGGCAGCAGGTCGGCGATCGCGCTGATCTTGCCCTGGTGCAGCAGGATGTACGGGTCGTCGAGGACCGCCTCCATGCGCTCGGCGTCGGTGACGAAGTAGGGCGAGATGTAGCCCTTGTCGAACTGCATGCCCTCGGTGAACTCGAGCTCGGTGCCCATGGTGTTGGACTCGTCGACGGTGATGACGCCGTCCTTGCCGACCTTGTCGAAGGCCTCGGCGAGCAGCTCGCCGATCTGCGGGTCGCGGCTCGAGACGGTGGCGACGGCCGCCATGTCCTCCTTGGAGTCCACGTCGCGCGCGGCCTTGAGCAGCGCCTCGCTGACGGCGTCGGCGGCCTGGTCGATGCCACGCTTGAGCCCCATCGGGTTGGCGCCCGCGGTCACCGCGTGGAGACCGCGCTGCACCATCGCCTGGGCCAGGACCGTCGCGGTCGTGGTGCCGTCGCCCGCGATGTCGTTGGTCTTGGTGGCGACCTCCTTGGTCAGCTGGGCGCCGAGGTTCTCGAACGGGTCGTCGAGCTCGACCTCGCGAGCCACGGTGACACCGTCGTTGGTGATCGTGGGGGCGCCCCACTTCTTGTCCAGGACGACGTAGCGGCCCTTGGGGCCGAGCGTCACCTTGACCGTGTTCGCGAGCTTGTCGACGCCGCGCAGCAAGGCGCGGCGGGCGTGCTCGTCGAACTCCAGGATCTTCGGCATCGAGAGATCACTGCCTTTCGTGATGGTGAGTCAGAGTCGGGGAAGCGACTGCGCCCCGAGGGCCCGGAGGGCCGCCCGGGGCGGAGTCGATGGTGAAGCGACGGCTGAGAGGACTCAGCCGACGATGGCGAGCACGTCGCGCGCGCTCAGGATGAGGTACTCCTCGCCGGAGTACTTCACCTCGGTGCCGCCGTACTTGCTGTAGATGACCTTGTCGCCGACGGAGATGTCGAGCGGGATGCGCTCGTCACCGTCCTCGTTGAAGCGTCCGGGACCGACCGCGATGACCTCGCCCTCCTGGGGCTTCTCCTTCGCGGTGTCCGGGATGACCAGGCCAGAGGCGGTGGTCTGCTCCGCGTCGAGCGTCTTGACGAGGATCCTGTCCTCGAGCGGCTTGATGTTGACCGACACTGTTCGTCGACCTCCACTTTCTCGTTCGTCGAGATGTGCAAGCTTCCGCCCGGGCGAGGCACGCCGTCGCGGGGGTCGTGCCCTCCGAGCGTTAGCACCCTCAGGGGGAGAGTGCTAACCAGAAAGTACGCCGCGCTTAGCACTCGGTCAAGTCGAGTGCCAGACGTGTCCGAAGTGTCCTCGCTGCTTCCGGCGGACCCGGCCCTCGCACGCCGGTTCCGCAGGTGTTGGAGGATCGGGGCATGGACCTGGCGACCGTCGAGCGGCTGCTCTCCGACGAGGGGCAGCGCGCCCTGGCGCGCGCCGAGGAGCTGCATGCGTCGTACGACGACCCCGTGCGTGCGGGCAGCGCGCTCCGCACCTCGGTCGACCCGGGGCTCGCGGCAGCGGCGATGAGCCAGGTGGTCCTGCGCCGCAAGGCCAGGGACAAGCACGGCGACGACGCCGCGCGGATGTACTTCACCCTCGACGCGCTGGAGCAGAGCACCCGGCGGGAGGTGGCGGCCCACCGGGCTGCACGCGTGTCCTTCGCCCACCCCTCCTCGGTGGTCGACCTGGGCTGCGGGATCGGCGGTGACCTGGTCGCGCTGGCCGAGCGGCACGCGGCTCTCGGCACCCCCGTCGCCGGGGTCGAGTCGGACCCGGTCCGCGCAGCGCTGGCCGCGGCCAACCTGCGTGCCCTGGAGCTGCCCGGCGCGGTCAGCGCAGCCGACGCCACCGAGCTCGACCTCAGCGCCTTCGGCGTCGTCGTCGCCGACCCGGCGAGACGCTCCGGGCGCGGACGGACCTTCGACCCCGACTCCTACGTCCCGTCGTGGTCGTGGGTCGAGTCGCTGCTGGAGCGACCGGCGGTGGTGAAGGTGGCGCCCGGGGTCCCCCACGACCGCGTGCCGGCCGGGGTGGAGACCGAGCTGGTGAGCTGGCGGGGCGAGGTGAAGGAGGCGGCGCTGTGGAGCCGCCACCTGGCCACCACCGCCCGCCGGGCCACGGTGATCACTCGTGCCGGGCTGGCGAGCCTGACCTCGGAGGACGATCCCGGCCCCGAGTCGGCCGGCACCTCCCCGCCGCTGGGGTTCCTCTACGAGCCGGACGGCGCCGTCGTCCGGGCCGGGCTGGTCACCGCGGTGGCAGCCCTGGTCGGCGGCGGGCTGCTCGACCCACGCATCGCCTACGTCACCTCCGACCGCCGGGTGTCGACCCCCTTCGCGACCGGCTACGAGGTGGTGGAGGAGCTGCCCCACGGCGAGAAGCGGCTGCGCGCCGCGCTGCGCGAGCGCGGCATCGGGCGGCTCACCATCAAGAAGCGCGGGGTCGCGGTCGTGCCCGAGCAGCTGCGCAAGCAGCTGAGTCTTCGCGGCGACGGCGAGGCGACCATCGTCGTCACCCGTGTCGCCGGGCGGGCCACCGTGCTCTCCGTGCGCCCGCTCCGCTGACGACCCTGCGTGCCGGACGAAATGCGGGTGCCCAGCGCGCCCGACGTCCGCCACACTGGCCCGATGCTCGTCCCTGTCGACCACCTGGTGGGCTTCGCGCTCGCAGACCGGCCGCCCCGAGTAGCGCCGCCCGCTCCCCGCATGTAAATCGGGGTTACGGTCGCTCAACATTGGTCACGACGCTCACCAAGCGTCCGTAACACCGCGTTACAAGCGGCGGGCCGGCGTACGGCGTGCGGCGTACGGCGTCCATCGCGGATGCAACCTTCTGCGCGCCGGGCGCGTCTTGGTCCCAGAACCCGTCACTCGGCGGGAGGCTTGGACGAGAGGAGGCCGGGCATGCACCGGTCCGCGACGATGTCACCGCCGACGGCGGCCTCGATGCCCCGCGTCCCGAGTCGAGAGAGACCGCCGATGGCAGACAAGGCAGGGCGCGACGCCCAGTTCGCCGAGTACATGAGCGCCCGGCAGCCGGCGCTGCTGCGCACCGCGTACCTCCTCACCGGCGACACCCACACCGCCGAGGACCTGGTGCAGACCGCCCTCGCGAAGCTCTACCTGAACTGGGACAAGGTCGATCGCCGCGACTCGCTCGACGGCTACGTGCGCCGCATCCTCGTCAACGAGCACAACTCCCTGTGGCGGCGGCCATGGAAGCGGCGCGAGACGACCGCCGAGCACCTGCCCGAGCAGGCTGCTCCCCAGCAGCAGGGTCGCGACACCGACCTGTGGGACTTCGTGCAGACCCTGCCCCGCAAGCAGCGGGCGGCCGTGGTGCTGCGCTACTACGAGGAGCTCAGCGAGGCCGAGACCGCGCAGGTGCTCGGCGTCAGCGTCGGCACCGTGAAGTCCCAGACCAGCCGGGCGCTGGCCGCGATGCGCGCCCGCTCGGCCGAGATCTCCCACCTCACCGAGGAGGACGCCCGATGAGCACCCACGACGAAGACCAGCTCCGCGCCACCCTGCGCGCACACGCCGACCGCGGTCGCACCCGCCCGGTCGACCTCGACGCCGTCACCACGACCGCGCGCCGGATCCGCCGTCGCCGCACGACGCTCGCGGCGCTCTCGGCCGCAGCGGTCGTCGCGGTCGCCGTCCCGCTCGGGCTCCAGGTCGGCGGCGGCCTCGACGACCCGGACACGACCCAGCCCGCCGACGCCAGCACCGCCGATCCGACGCCGCTGGGGCGGAAGGACCTCGACGTCGACCGCCTCGCGTCGGGCGCGGCACCCTCTGTCCCGTGGCTCGACCGCACGACGCTGGTGACCGCGGGCGGTGAGCGCATCGAGCTCGAACGCAGCTATCGACAGGTGGCCGCCTTCGGAGACGGCTACGTGGTGCAGGGCATCGTGGACGACGACACGGGCGAGCGGGTCGTCGAGCTGCTGGACGGCGACGGGTCGGTCACGCAGAGCCACGCGACCACCAACTCGTTCGCGGTGTCCGCCGACGCGACGCTGGCTGTCTTCTCGGACGGCGCGGGTGAGCTCTCGCTGCTGCAGGCGGGCGCCGCCGAGCCCACGCCGTTGGACACGCAGCCAGGACAGGCCAAGACACCCGTCGCGGTCACCGGCACTGCGCCGTGCGACGCCCAGTGCTCGGTCTACTACGCGGTGCCGGGCCCGGACGCCGGCGTCAACGTGCTCTCCGTCGGGGACGGTCACCTGGAGAACGCGGGTCCCTTCGAGCGGCTGGACGCGGTGGCCCCGGACGGGCGCCGGGCGGGCCAGGTCTCCGCACGACGACCTCGAGCCGTCGTCGTGCTCCGCCGTCCTCGAGGTGCGGCGTCAGCTGTGGCGGACCTGCGAGCACTCACTCGGAGACTTCGCCCCGGACGGCGCGCACCTCGTCGGGACCGATGCCTACCTCGACGGCTCCGGCCGCTCCACGGTCGCGCTGCTCGACTCGGCGACCGGCGACCCTGTGGTGACCTACGACGTCGACACGCGGGCCGGCGACCTCATCGCCGACTGGGTGTGGGAGGACGACGAGCACCTGCTGCTGACCGTCCACTCCGACGGGGACTGGCAGGTCGTCCGCGTCGGCCTCGACGGGACGCAGGAGGTCGCCACGGACGCGGTGCCGGGAGAGGACTTCGAGTCCTCGCTCGTGCTGGCGCAGCAGCCCTGACTCCCGGACGACCGGGTGGGGGCCGTGCGACTACCGCGGGGCTGTGGTCGCTTCCGCGGCGTCGTACGCAATGTTGAGCGACCGTAACCCCGATTTACATGCCCGGGGGGTCGCGCTCAGGTCTGGACGACGGTGACGGGGAGGCTGGAGTCGGCGGGGAGGTCGAGCGCGGAGGGCTCGCGGCCCCGCGCCACCATCTCGGACCCCAGCGCGGCGACCATCGCACCGTTGTCGGTGCACAGGCCGGGGCGCGGCACCCGCACGGTCACTCCCTGGCGTCCGGCGCGCTCCTCCGCCATGGCGCGGAGCCGGGAGTTGGCCGCGACCCCGCCCCCGATCAGCAGGTGGTCGACGCCGCGGTCGGCCGCCGCGTCGAGCGCCTTGCGCACCAGTACGTCGCAGACCGCCTCCTGGAACGACGCGGCCACGTCCGCCACGGGCACCTCCTCCCCTGCGGCCTGCTGGGCCTGCACCCACCGGGCCACCGCGGTCTTGAGCCCGGAGAACGAGAAGTCGAAGCGGTGCCTCTCCAGGTCACGCCGGGAGCTCAGTCCGCGGGGGAAGTCGATCGCGACGCTGCTGCCGGAGCGCGCCTCCCGGTCGATGTGCGGCCCGCCGGGGAACGGCAGCCCCAGCAGGCGGGCGACCTTGTCGAAGGCCTCCCCTGCCGCGTCGTCGATGGTCGCGCCCAGAGGCCGTACGTCGGTCGTCACGTCCTCGACGAGGAGCAACGAGGAGTGGCCGCCGCTGACCAGCAGCGCCAGGCACGGCTGCGGCAGCGGTCCGTGCTCGAGCTGGTCGACGGCGACGTGGGCTGCCAGGTGGTTGACGCCGTAGAGCGGCGCGCCCAGCCCCACGGCGAGCGCCTTGGCGGCAGCCACCCCGACCAGCAGCGCTCCCACCAGTCCCGGGCCGCTGGTGACCGAGATCGCGTCGACGTCGGAGAGGCGCACCCCGGCCTGGTCGCAGGCGCGCTCGACGGTGGGCACCATCGCCTCCAGGTGCGCTCGCGAGGCGACCTCGGGCACGACGCCGCCGAAGCGGGCGTGCTCCTCCACCGACGAGGCGATCACGTCGGCGAGCAGCGTGGTGCCCCGCACCAGCCCGACGCCCGTCTCGTCGCACGAGGTCTCGATGCCCAGCACCAGGGGCGCGTCGGACCTCACGGCGTCCCCTCCCCCTCGTCGGACGGCGGCAGGCCGGTGGCCAGGTCGAGCTGCAGGACCACGGCGTCGCTGCCGTCCTGGTAGTAGCGGGCACGGCGGTCGATCTCGCGGAACCCCGACCGGGCGTACAGCGCCAGCGCGGCGACGTTGTGCTCCGACACCTCCAGCAGGACCCGCTGCACGCCCTCGGCCGCGGCTTCGTTCAGGAGCTCGCGCAGCATCCCGGCGGCGAGGCCGCGGCGTCGGGCGACGGCTGCGACCACGACGCGCTGCAGGTCGGCCACCTCGCCCGTGCTCCAGGAGACGGCGTAGCCGAGCACGTGGCTGCCCCCGGCGGCGACCAGCGTCCGGCGCCCCGGACCGGTGATCTCCCGCGCCACGGCATCCTCGGACCAGGCTCCCTGCGCCGAACGCCTCCTGCTCCAGGGAGGCGATCGCCGACACGTCTGCCGGACGCGCACCACGAAGGACGACCCGCTCCGCGGTGGGCGGGACCCGCTCGGCGTTCACGAGGCCCGCTTCGGAGGGCCGGGGACGACGGCGTCCGGGCGGCGGAGGTAGCGAGGCTCGGGGCCGGTCACCTCAGCCCTTCCGGAGACCAGCAGGCCCGCGAGCGAGGCCGCCTCGACCCGGTCGGGGCCGGCAGTCCGGGCGAACGACTCCGGGTAGAGGCCCACACCCGGCCCGACCACGAGCGTGTCCGGGCTCGACCCCTCCAGCACCCCGTCGGGGCGCCCCACGTGCGGCCCGTCCGTCCGGCGACCGGTCTCGTCGTACGCGGCGTGGAACAGCTCCTTGCGGCGGGCGTCGCTGACGACGACGAACGGCTCCGACACCCCAGCCTCCACGGCCTGCCTCGCGACGCCGTCGAGGGAGCAGATGCCGTGGACCGGGACACCGAGCGCCAGACCGAGCATCCGCGCCGTCACCAGGCCGACGCGCAGACCGGTGAACGGACCGGGCCCGGTGCCGACGACGATCGCGGTGAGGCCCTCCGGTGCGACGCCGGCACGGGCGAGCGTCTCGTGGGCGAGAGGGGCGAGCGACTCCCCGTGTGCCATCGGCCGCTCGCTCGCAGCGGAAGCCCGCGTCCTGCCGTCGCGCGCGTCGCACACCGCCACCGAGACCAGGGGCGTGGAGGTGTCGATCGCGAGCAGCACGCGTCGAGGTTAGTCGGGGCGCGTGAGGCCGGTGTCGCCGGTGATCGAGGAGCGGGGTCTCGACAAGCTCGACCGCCGGGAGCTGGGCTCCGCGATCGAGCAGCGAGGGGCTCGACCGGCCGACGGAACGGGTCTCGACAGGCTCGACCGACGGAAGCGGGTCTCGACCGCCGTGGAACGGGTCAGCTCGACGGATGGCAGCAGTCAGCGGGCGAGCCGGGCGAGGTCGCTGCCCACCCAGCGTGCGCCGACCGGCACGATCGTCACGGTGCGCCGTTCGTCGTCGGCGGTCCCCGACCGCCCGATCACCACCTCGAGGCGCTCCTCGGCCAGCCCCTCGGCCACGCCGCCACCCCACTCCACGACGGTCACGGACTCGTCCAGGCTCACGTCGAGGTCGAGGTCGTCGAGCTCGGCGATGCCGCCGAGGCGGTAGGCGTCGACGTGCACCAGGGCCGGTCCGCCGACCAGCGACGGGTGCACCCGCGACAGCACGAACGTCGGCGACGTCACGTCGCCGCGCACCTGGAGCCCGGCGCCGATCCCCTGCGTCAGGGTGGTCTTGCCGGCGCCCAGCTCGCCGGTCAGGAGGAGCACGTCACCCGGTCGCAGCCGGGTGGCCACCCGTTCGCCCAGACGACGCATCGTCTCGGCGTCGTCGGCGGGCAGGCGCACCGGCAGCTCACGCGCCATCGTGGTCACCGTGCCGCGGCGGGCCACCTCGCGATAGCCGAGCCGGAGCCAGAACCGCACCGTCGCGGGCAGCTCGGTGCGCGCGGTCAGGGTGACCCGCGGCAGCTCTCGGGCCAGCGCCAGGTCTTCGGCCGCCGCCACGATCGCAGGCGCGACGCCCAGGGCCTGGGCGTCCGGCCGCACGCTCACCCGCCTCAGCTCGAGCGCCTCGCCCCAGGGCGTCGTACGCCGGGCCAGCAGGCAGGTGCCCACGATGCGGCCGTCGACCGCGGCGACCAGCCCCCCGTCGTCGCGCAGCGCGGCTGCCACCGACTCCTCGTCCTCCGCCAGCGCGGGCGCCGGCGGGTCCAGGGCTGGCCGTGCGGAGAAAGCCTCGCGGATGACGTCGGCGACCTCGCCGGCCTGCCCCTGATGGGCCTGCGTGACCACGACCGCCGCCGGGTCGGCGGACAGGTCGTCGGACACGGCTGCGGGTGACGACGCGCCCTGCCCGGCCCCGCTCATGCGGTCCTCCGCTGCGCCACCAGCGCGTCCGCATCGGTGAAGAGCCGGTCGAGCTCCTCGTTGACGCGGTCCTGGAACTCGAGCAGTGGCATGTGCCCGCCACCGGGGAGCTCGACAAGACGCGATCCATCGATCAGCGAGTGCAGCTTGCGGGAGTGCCCCACCGAGGTGAGCTTGTCCTTGGTGCCGCACATGACGAGGGTCGGCACGCGCTCGAAGGCCTTGATGATCGCGTACTTGTCCATCTCCCCGAAGTGCGGGATGAACTCCACCAGCACCTGCAGCGGCGTGCCCGCGATCATGTCGTTGACGAAGGCGACCCACGACAGCGGCACGTCGGTGTCGCCGAAGGCGAACTCCCTGACCACGCCCAGGGCGAAGGCGGTGCCGCGCCGGCGGATGAGGTCGAGGAGCCGCTCACGCTGGGCGGCGATGGTCAGCCCCTGCTCCACGGCTCGCCGCCCGATGGCGTCGGGGATGTAGCGGGAGAGCACCTTGTGGGGGCGCAGCTTGCCGGCCGTGGTCGAGATGAGCGCCGCGCCGACCACACGATCGCCGAAGTAGTCCGGGAGCTCCTCGGCGAGGGCGACCATGGTCATCCCGCCCATCGAGTGACCGACGAGCACGACGGGCTCGTCGGGCGAGAGCTCGTCGATGACGCACCGCAGGTCCAGGCCGAGCTGCTCGATGGTCGCGCGCTCCTGCGTCGAGACCTCGCTGCGTCCGTGCGAGCGCTGGTCGAAGAAGATCATCCGGCGCCGACCCCGGAAGGCGGCCCGTTGGAAGTGCCAGCAATCCAGGCTGAGGGCGAAGCCGTGGACGAAGACCACCGTGGCCTGTCGGCTGTCAGGCCGCTCGTCGGTGTACGGCGCCAGCTCGTCGACGTCCGTGTGCAGGGTCAGCCCGTCGTCGGCCGTCACGCTGCCCTCGGTGCCGCGCAGCGAGCCGAAGTCCTCCTCGCGGTCGAGGGCCACGGCCCGCATCCGCCGGCCGATGAACCGCTTCGAGTAGTAGCCGGTGGCCCCTGCGCCCACGATCCCGACCGCGAGCTTGGTCATCCGGCCTGTCCTGCTCACTCCGTGCCCCCGCGGCCCGCGGAACCCCCGACGTGGCGCCGCACGAACCTGCCGCCGATGCGCGTGACGATCTCGTAGGAGATGGTGTCGCACGCCTCGGCCCAGTCCTGGGCCGTCGGCTCCCCCGACCCGCCGTCACCGAAGAGCACGACCTCGTCGCCCGCGGCCACGCTGTCGTCCCCGACGTCCAGCACGAACTGGTCCATGCAGACCCGTCCCGCGATGCGCCGGCGCTCGCCGTTGACCAGCACCTCGGCCCGCGACGACCCCGCGCGCGGCACGCCGTCGCCGTACCCGACCGGCACCAGACCGACCGTCGAGCCCCCGGTGGCCGACACGGTGTAGGCGTGGCCGTAGGACACCCCGGCGCCCGACGGCACCCGTTTGGCGAGGGCCACCTGTGCGCGCGCGGTCATGGCCGGCCGTAGCCCGAAGCCGGCGGCATCGCTCACCGAGGGCGCCGGAGACAGGCCGTAGACCGCCAGCCCGCAGCGCACCAGGTCGAAGTGGGAGGACGGCCGGGTGAGGGCTGCTGCCGAGTTGGCGAGGTGGCGCAGCCGCGGTGTCAGGCCCGCCTCCTCCGCCACGCCGAGCGCCTCGAGGTACGCCGCCTCCTGCGCGTCGTTGGCAGGGTGGGCGGGCTCGTCGCTGCAGGCGAAGTGCGACCAGATGCCGGTGACCTCCAGCAGCCCGTCGGTCTCGGCTCGTCGTGCTGCCGCCACCACCGCCGGCCAGTCGTCGAGGCCGGCGCCGCCGCGGCTCAGCCCGGTGTCGACCTTGAGCTGCACCCGCGCGGCACTGCCGGCCCTCGCTGCGGCCTCCGCGACGGCCTGCACCTGCTCGACGGAGTACGCCGCGACCTCCACCCCCGCGCGGATCGCCGGGGCGTGGTCCTCGCCGGGCACGGCGAGCCACGCCAGGATCGGGCCGGTGTCGCCGGCCTCGCGCAGCGCCAGCGCCTCGTCGAGGAAGGCGACGCCCAGCCAGTCGGCCCCGCCTCGTCGTGCGGCCCCGGCGGCCTCGACCATGCCGTGGCCGTAGCCGTCGGCCTTGACCACTGCCATGACGGCGGCAGGGGCGACGTGCGCCGCCAGGTGGGCGACGTTGTCGCGCACCGCGTCCAGGTCGACCACGATCTCCGCACGCGGGGTCGCGGCAGCGGGTGCGGTCATCGGCCCATCGTTCCAAACACCTGCGGTGCGGGGGTCAACCGGCACGCAGCAGCCGGGCACAGACCTCGGGGACCGCCCGCGCGACCTCTCCGGCGACGAGCGGCCCGTCGGCACGCACCAGCGCGGCTGCGGCGCCGTGCAACCAGGAGCCCACCGACGCGGCGTCGTACGGCGTCAGGCCGCTGGCGAGCAGTGCGCCCACGAGGCCGGCCAGCACGTCGCCGGCTCCCGCCGAGGCGAGCCAGGGCGGGCCGACGGTGGTCACCCGCACGCGCCCGTCGGGACGGGCGACGAGCGTGTGGCGGCTCTTGAGCATCACCACGCACCCGAAACGCTCGGCGGCCTCCCGTGCCCGGGTCAGCTGCTCGGCCTCGACCGTCTCGCGCGGGAGGTCCAGCATCCGCGCCAGCTCGCCGGCGTGGGGCGTGAGGACCGCGGGACGGCCGGACACTCCCCCGCACTCCTCCAGCACCGCCAGCGCGTCCGCGTCCACCACCAGCGGCACCTCGTCGGCCATCGCTGCCCGCAGCTGCCCGGCGGCCGAGGATCCGGTCCCCGAGCCGACCACCCACGCCTGCACCCGGCCCTCGCCGAGGACGACCTCGGGGTGGGTCGCGGGCACCAGGGCCTCCACCGGTGCGCGCTCCTCGCCCGCCTCGGGCTCGGCGGCGACGTAGCGGACCATGCCGGCCAGCCCCGTGGAGGCGCCCGCGACGCACAGCAGTCCGGCGCCGGGGTACTGCGCCGAGCCGGCGCGGACACCCACGACGCCGCGGGTGTACTTGTGCGCGTCTTCCTCCGGGCGCGGCAGCAGAGCGGCGACGTCGTCGGCCTGCAGCGACTCGATGCCGGCCTCCGGGAGGTCGAGCCCGATGTCCACGAGGTGCACCGCACCGCACGCCTGCGCCGCGGGGTCGACCAGCAGGGCGGGCTTGTGCGTGCCGAAGGTGACGGTCAGGGCGGCGTCCACGTGCGGCCCCTCGACCTCACCGGTGTCCACGTCGACGCCCGAGGGCGCGTCGACGGCCACCCACGGGACGTCGCCCACGCGGGCGACCACCGCCTCGGCCTCCGGCCGCAGCGGTCCGCTGCCGCCGATGCCGACGATGCCGTCGAGCGCCACGTCGTACGCCGCTCGCGGGGCGTCCACGACGCTGCCGCCCGCAGCGCGAAGCGCAGCGAGCCCGGCCGCGTGCGCCTTGTCCGGCGAGAGCAGCACCGCGTCGACCTTCGCTCCCCGCCTGGCCAGCGCCGCCCCCGCGAAGAGCGCGTCGCCGCCGTTGTTGCCGGCGCCGACGACCAGCAGCACCCGGGCGCCGTACGTGCGGCCGAGGTAGTCCGCGACGGCGTGGGCGAGCCCGGTCGCTGCGCGCTTCATCAGCGCCCCCTCGGGGGTCGCGGCAAGCAGCGCCTCCTCGGCCTCGCGCACCTGCGCCACCGTGTGGGCGCGCCTCATCCGTCGCCCTCCAGGACGACGAAGGCGGTGGCGATCCCGGCGTCGTGGGACAGCGAGAGGTGTGCCCGCCGGACGCCGAGGTCGTCGGCGGCCTGCGCGACCGTCGCCTGCATCCGGAAGCCCGGCCTGCCGTGCTCGTCGCGGACCACCTCCACGTCGTGCCAGCCGAGCCCCGCGGGGGCGCCGAGCGCCTTGGCCAGGGCCTCCTTGGCGGCGAAGCTGGCCGCCTGCGAGGCGACGGGGAGCTCGCGCTCACCTGCGGTGAGCACGCGCTCGGCCATGGCGGGGGTGCGCCGTGACGCCGCCTCGAAGCGGGCCAGGTCGCACACGTCCACGCCGATGCCGAGGATCATCCGGGGTCTACTCGACGGTGACCGACTTGGCGAGGTTGCGCGGCTGGTCGACGTCGTGGCCCATGAGCGTGGCGAGCTCGCAGGCGAAGAGCTGCAGCGGCACGACCGCGGTGAGGGGCTGCATCAGCGTCGAGCTGCTGGGCATCGTCAGCAGCACGTCGGCGTTCTCGGCAGCGGCCTCGTCGCCCTCCTCGGCGAGGACGACCGCGCAGGCCCCGCGAGCACGGATCTCCTGGATGCCGCTGAGCATCTTGTCGTGCAGGAAGTCGCGACCCGGCGGCGGCACCACGCAGAAGACCGGCATGCCCTCCTCGATCAGCGCGATCGGCCCGTGCTTCAGCTCCCCGGCCGCGAAGCCCTCGGCGTGGATGTACGCCAGCTCCTTGAGCTTGAGCGCCCCCTCCAGCGCCACCGGGAACCCGGCGTGCCGCCCGAGGAACAGCACGGACGAGGTGTCCTGCTCCTGCAGCGACCTGGCCAGCTCGTACACCTCCTCCGCCTTGTCCAGCTGGTGCTGGATCTTGTCGGGCATGAGCGAGAGCTGGTCCATCACGCGGGAGATCTCGTCGCCGAACCGGGTGCCGCGCACCTGCGCGAGGTAGAGCCCGAGCAGGTAGCAGGCCACCAGCTGCGTCATGAACCCCTTGGTCGACGCCACCCCGATCTCCGGCCCGGCGTGGGTGTAGATGACGGCGTCGGACTCGCGCGGGATGGTGGCGCCGTTGGTGTTGCAGATCGCCAGCACCTTCGAGCGCTGCTCGCGCGCGTGGCGGATCGCCATCAAGGTGTCGGCGGTCTCCCCCGACTGGCTGATCGCGACGACGAGGGTGTCGCGGGTCAGGATCGGGTCGCGGTAGCGGAACTCGTGGGCGAGCTCCACCTCGCAGGGGATCCGGGTCCAGTGCTCGATCGCGTACTTCGCGACGAGCCCGGCGTAGAAGGCGGTGCCGCACGCGGTGATGATGATCTTGTCGACGCCGCGGAGCTCGTCCTCGCTCATCCGGATCTCGTCGAGCTGCAGCCGCCCGTTGCCGTCGTGACGGCCCAGCAGGGAGTCGGCGACCGCACGGGGCTGCTCGAAGATCTCCTTGCGCATGAACCAGTCGTAGCCGTCCTTCTCGGCGGCGGTGAGGTCCCAGTCGACGTGGAACCGCCTGCCCTCGACCGGGTTGCCGTCGAAGTCGGTGACCTCGACGGTGTCCCGGGTGATCGTCACGACCTGGTCCTGGCCCAGCTCCAGGGCCTCGCGGGTGTGCTCGATGAAGGCGGCGACGTCGCTGCCGAGGAAGTTCTCCCCCTCGCCGAGGCCGACCACCAGCGGCGAGTTGCGCCGGGCGGCGACCACGCGCGCGGGGTCCTGGGCGTCGACGGCGACCAGGGTGAAGGCACCCTTCAGGCGCCGGCAGACCTGCTGCATCGCGGCCGTCAGGTCGGCGCCCTCGTCCAGGGCTCGCTCGAGCAGGTGGGCCGCGACCTCCGTGTCCGTGTCGGAGGCGAACTCGACGCCGGCCCTCTCCAGCTCGGCGCGCAGTGCCGAGAAGTTCTCGATGATGCCGTTGTGCACGACCGCCACCCGCTCGGCAGTGCCCCGGTGCGGGTGGGCGTTGCGGTCGGTGGGCGCGCCGTGGGTCGCCCACCGGGTGTGCCCGACGCCGGTGTTGCTCTCGGGCAGCGGCGCCTCGGCCAGCGCCTTGTCCAGGTTGGCGAGCTTGCCCTTGCGCTTGCAGCCGACGAGCGCGCCGTCGTGGACCAGTGCGACTCCGGTCGAGTCGTAGCCGCGGTACTCCAGACGCCGGAGACCCTCGACGACCACGTGCTCCGCCGACTTGGGGCCGACGTACCCGACGATTCCGCACATGGTCGTCACTCTAGCGACGGCGGTGCGGAACAATGCCGCCATGGCAGTCGTCCGACGGGGGACCCGCGGTGCGAGCCGACCGGACGAAGGGCCGTCCGTCGGGGGCGCCACGAGCGCGCCCGACGGGGCTGTGCGCAGCCGCGAGGGCTCGCCCTACGTCGAGCTCGACCGCAGCGCGTGGGCCGCCCTCGGCGCCGCCACCGAGCAGCCGCTGACGCCCGCGGAGGTCGAGCGGGTGCGCAGCCTCGGCGACGAGCTCGACATGGCCGAGGTGGAGCAGATCTACCTGCCCCTCTCCCGGCTGCTCAGCCTGTACGTCGACGGAGCGGCCCAGCTGCACCGGGCGCAGGAGGACTTCCTCCAGCTGGCGCAGCCACCACGGACGCCGTTCGTCATCGGTCTCGCCGGATCCGTCGCGGTCGGCAAGTCCACGACCGCGCGCGTCCTGCAGGAGATGCTCGCCCACTGGCCCGAGCACCCACGCGTCTCGCTGGTCACCACCGACGGGTTCCTGCTCCCCAACGCCGAGCTGGAGCGTCGCGGCATCCTCGAGCGCAAGGGCTTCCCGGAGTCCTACGACCGCAAGGGGCTGCTGCGCTTCGTCATCGACATCAAGTCCGGCAAGGAGGTGGTGACCGCCCCGGCGTACTCCCACCTCACCTACGACGTCCTCCCGGACCACCCGGTCGTGGTCAAGCGCCCCGACATCGTCGTGATCGAGGGGCTCAACGTGCTGCAGCCGGCGCGGGTGCGCGACGACGGCCGCACGGGCCTGGCGGTCAGCGACTTCTTCGACTTCTCCATCTACGTCGACGCCGCGACGAGCGACATCAAGCGGTGGTACGTCGAGCGGTTCCACCGGCTGCGGGAGACGGCGTTCCGCGACCCCACGTCGTACTTCTCCAAGTACGCCGAGCTCACGGACTCCGACGCGGACCTCGAGGCCAACCGACTGTGGGACACGATCAACGGCCCCAACCTCGAGCACAACATCGTCCCCACGCGCAGCCGCGCCAGCCTGGTGCTCCGCAAGGCCGGCGACCACTCCGTCGACTGGGTGCGACTCCGCAAGCTGTGACCGGTTCCCTCGTGGGACGCCGATCACGCCTCGCCGCTGGTGTCGCGGGCCGTCGGCGCGGGTACACCGCAGGCATGACCAGATTCACCGGGACCACCAACAGCGCCGGCATCGTCACGGCCTCTCGCGACCGGGTGTGGGACCTGCTGACCGACCCTGAAGCGGTCGCTCGCCTCACCCCGTTCGTCAAGAGCATCGAGACCGACGGCGACCTGTGGATCTGGCGCATGACGAACATCCCCGGGCTGCCGGTGAAGTTCGCGCCGACCTTCACCGAGCGCATGACCTTCAAGCCGACGGAGCGCATCGAGTACGACCACGCCCCGCAGGGCGGCCGGGAGCCGGCGGCGGTCAAGGGCTGGTACGCCCTGGAGGACCACGAGAAGGGCACCTATCTCGAGATCTACCTCGAGATCTGCATCTCGCTTCCCCTGCCCAAGGCGGCCAACCGCATGGTCAGCGGCGTCATGTCGCAGGTGATGAAGCGGATGGGTGACCGCTTCGCGAAGGCCTTCACCGCCGAGCTCGGTGCCGAGGAGATCCCGGTCAAGGGACGCTGATCCGCGCGAGCCTCAGAGAGCCAGTCGCTCCCTGACCACCCCTGCCAGCCTCTCGGCCACGTCCTGCGCGCCCTCGGCCGTCTCGGCCTCGACCATCACCCGCACCACGGGCTCGGTGCCTGAGGGGCGCAGCAGCACCCGGCCGTTGGACCCGAGCTGCTCCTCCTCCGCGGCGACCGCCGCCTTCAGCTCGTCGTCGGCATCGGTGCGCGACTTGTCGACGTCGGGCACGTTGACCAGCACCTGGGGCAGTCGGGTCATCACCGACGCCAGCCCCGACAGGGACTGACCGGTCTCGATCATCCGGCTCATCACCATCAACGCGGTGAGCGTGCCGTCACCGGTGGTGGCGTGGTCGCGCAGGATCACGTGGCCGGACTGCTCGCCGCCCAGCGTGTGCCCACCCTGCTCCATCGCCTCGAGCACGTAGCGGTCGCCCACCTTGGTCTGCAGCACCGAGATCCCGGCACGCTCCATGGCGTTGACGAACCCGAGGTTGCTCATCACCGTCGCGACCACGGTGTCGTTGGCGAGGCGGCCCCGGTCACGCAGGGTGAGCGCCAGGATCGCCAGGATCTGGTCGCCGTCGACGACCTCGCCGTTCGAGTCGACCGCGAGGCACCGGTCGGCGTCCCCGTCGAGCCCGAAGCCGACGTGGGCGCCGTGCTCGACGACCGCCGCCTGCAGGGGCTCGAGGTGCGTGGACCCGCACCCGTCGTTGATGTTGTGGCCGTCGGGGGCGGCGTTGATCGCGACGACCTCGGCGCCGGCCGTGCGCAGCGCCGCCGGCGCAGAGGCGTACGCCGCGCCGTGAGCGCAGTCGACGACGACCTTCAGCCCCTCCAGACCGGTCGGCAGGGCACCGACGAGGTGGGCGACGTACTGGTGCATGCCCTGGTAGTAGCGGCTCACGCGCCCGATGGCGGCGCCGGTGGGCCGGTCCCACGGCTCCTGCAGGCGACGCTCGATCGAGGCCTCGACGTCGTCCTCGAGCTTGAAGCCGCCCCGCCGCAGGAACTTGATGCCGTTGTCGGGCATCGCGTTGTGACTGGCAGAGATCATCACGCCCAGGTCGACGTCCAGCGACTGCGCGAGGTAGGCGACACCGGGTGTCGGGAGGACGCCCACCTGCAGGACGTCGACGCCGGCCGAGGCGAGCCCCGCCACCACAGCAGCCTCCAGGAACTCGCCGGAGAGCCGCGGGTCGCGGCCGACGACCGCCCGCGGACGGTGACCGGCGAACACACCGGTCTCCCCCAGCACGTGGGCAGCCGCGACCGACAGGTCCAGGGCCAGCTCCGCCGTGAGCGAGCCGTTGGCGAGACCCCGGACCCCGTCGGTGCCGAAGATGCGGCCCACGGCCGGGCTCAGCGCTTGCTGTACTGCGGCGCCTTGCGGGCCTTCTTCAGGCCGGCCTTCTTGCGCTCGATGACGCGGGCGTCGCGCGTGAGCAGGCCCGCCTTCTTCAGCGACGGACGGTTGGCCTCGAGGTCGATCGCGTTGAGCGCACGGGCCACGCCCAGCCGCAGGGCGCCTGCCTGGCCGGTGATGCCGCCGCCGTGGATGCGCGCGATCACGTCGAAGCGGCCCGCCAGGTCGGTGGCCACGAAGGGCTCGTTGACGACCTGCTGGTGCAGCTTGTTCGGGAAGTAGGAGTCGAGCGGGCGGCCGTTGACCGTCCACTGACCGGTGCCCGGCACCAGCCGGACGCGGGCGACGGCCTCCTTGCGGCGGCCGGTCGCGGCCGCGGGGGCGATGGTCGCGGGGCGCGCCGGGGCGTCGGCGGAGGGTGCGCTCTCGGAGGAGTACGCCACACCCTGCTCGTCGGCCTGGAAGGTCTCGTCGGTGTCCTGCTCGGAAGTCGTGTCAGTCACGAAAGGAATCCTCGTTGCTCTGCGGGTCAGGTGCTGGTCTGGTGGCGGTTACTGGGAGATCTGGGTGATCTCGTAGGGCTGCGGCTGCTGCGCCTGGTGCGGGTGGTGGGGCCCCGCGTAGACCTTCAGCTTCTTCAGCACCTGACGGCCGAGACGGTTCTTGGGGAGCATGCCCCAGACCGCCTTCTCGATGGCCCGGCGGGGGTCCTTCTCCAGGAGGTCGCCGTAGGCGACGGCCGAGAGGCCACCGGGGTAGCCGGAGTGGCGGTAGGCCATCTTCGAGGTCTTCTTGCTGCCGGTCAGCGCGACCTTCTCGGCGTTGATGACGATGACGAAGTCACCGCCGTCGACGTGCGGGGCGAAGGTGGGCTTGTGCTTGCCGCGCAACAGGTTGGCAGTGGCGACCGCCAGGCGGCCGAGCACGACGTCCGATGCGTCGATGACGTGCCACTCGCGCTGGATGTCAGCGGGCTTGGGGCTGTACGTGCGCACGTGAGCTGCTTTCTCCTCGTTCGTGACCGGCCGGCGGACGCCGTACGGTGGTGATGCACGGCCTTTGACGAACACTGCCCGGACTCCGGCCTGGGTGGCCGGTCTCGGATCTGCGTCCACGCCCGTGCGGAGCGGGGACGCGGCAAGGGCCGCAACGAGCCACCTTACCGGCGGCCGGGAGCGAGGGTCAAAACGCTCAGGAGCGCGCTGTCGTCGCCGGGTGCCGTCCACCTCGCGAGCCGTCTCCTGGCGGGCGTTTCCCCCGTGGTGGCGTGGGCACTAGGTTGACAGCAGCGCAGGCAATTCCGACACCGCTGATCTCAGGAGCCGACGTGTCCGACACCGCTCAGTCCACCGCGAACGAGTCCGACCAGGGTGACGCGGCCGAGGAGAGCCAGGAGTCGGTGACCGTGCGGGACAACCGCACCGGCAAGGACTACACCCTCGAGATCACCGACAACACCCTGCGGGCAGCCGACTTCACCAAGATCCGCGCCTCCGAGGAGTCGCCGGGGCTGGCGCTCTACGACCCCGGGTTCACCAACACCGCGTCGTGCCGGTCCGCCGTGACCTTCATCGACGGCGAGAAGGGCGTCCTGGAGTACCGCGGCTACCCGATCGAGCAGCTGGCGGAGAAGTCGACGTTCCTGGAGGTCGCCTACCTCCTCATCTACGGCGAGCTGCCGACCAAGGACCAGTACGAGGCGTGGGTGCTCGAGATCACCTACCACACCTACGTCCACGAGAACGTCAAGAGCTTCATGCAGGGCTTCCGCTACGACGCCCACCCGATGGGCATGCTGATGGCCTCCGTCGGCGCGCTGTCGACGTTCTACCCCGAGTCCAACGACATCAAGGACCCGGAGAACCGTCACCTGCAGATCGTCCGGATGATCGCGAAGATGCCCACGCTCGGCGCCTGGTCGTTCCGCCACGCCCAGGGCAAGCCCTACATCTATCCCGACAACGAGCTGAGCTACACCGAGAACTTCCTCTCGATGCTCTTCAAGATGAGCGAGCAGCGCTACGTCGCCGACGAGCGTCTCTCGCGCGCCCTCGACGTGCTGTTCATCCTCCACGCCGACCACGAGCAGAACTGCTCCACCAACGCGGTGCGGTCGGTGGGCTCCTCGCAGGTCGACCCCTACTCCGCCGTGGCCTCCGGCGTCGGCGCGCTCTACGGCCCGCTGCACGGCGGCGCCAACGAGGCCGTGCTGAAGATGCTGCGCCGCATCGGCTCGAAGGAGAACATCCCCGACTTCATCAAGGGCGTGAAGGACGGCAACGAGCGGCTGATGGGCTTCGGCCACCGCGTCTACAAGAACTACGACCCCCGGGCCAAGATCATCAAGAAGGCCTGCGACGACGTCTTCGAGGTGACCGGCGTCAACCCGCTGCTCGAGATCGCGCTGGAGCTGGAGAAGATCGCGCTCGAGGACGACTACTTCATCGACCGCAAGCTCTACCCCAACGTCGACTTCTACTCCGGGCTCATCTACGAGGCCTTCCAGTTCCCGCCGGAGATGTTCACGGTGCTCTTCGGGATCGGGCGCACCCCGGGCTGGCTCGCGCAGTGGCTCGAGCTGGTGATGGACAAGGAGCAGAAGATCGCGCGGCCCAAGCAGATCTACACCGGCGACCGTGGCCTGGACTTCACCGCGCGCGAGGAGCGCTGGGCTCAGGGCTGAGCTCTGCCGCCGGCCGTGGCCCGGTCGAGCTTCTGTGGCTCTTGCCGGCGCCGTCAGCCTGCCACGCTTTTGTGGCGGGATATTGCACGGTTGGGGCCTTGAGAACTGCAATATCCCGCCACTCTTTGGCCGGCCGCCGCGGGGACCCTCAGCCGAGTGCGGCGCCGACGACCTCGCGGGCCTCGGCCTGCACCTGGGCGAGGTGCTCGGGCCCTCGGAAGGACTCGGCGTAGATCTTGTAGACGTCCTCGGTGCCGGAGGGCCGGGCAGCGAACCAGGCCGACTCGGTGGTCACCTTGAGCCCGCCGATGCGGGCGCCGTTGCCAGGGGCCTCGGTGAGCTTCGCGGAGATCGGCTCCCCCGCCAGCTCGGTGGCGGTGACGTCCTCGGCGGTCAGCCTGCCGAGCTTCGCCTTCTGCTCGCGGTCGGCAGGGGCGTCGATGCGCGCGTACGCCGGGTCGCCGTGCCGGGCGACGAGGTCGAGGTAGTGCTCGTGGGGGCTGCGGCCCGTGGACGCGAGGATCTCGGAGGCGAGCAGCGCGAGGATGATCCCGTCCTTGTCCGTCGTCCAGACCGAGCCGTCGCGCCGCAGGAACGACGCACCCGCCGACTCCTCGCCCCCGAAGCCGAACGAGCCGTCGACCAGGCCGGTCACGAACCACTTGAACCCGACCGGCACCTCCACGAGGGGCGCAGCGAGGGATTCGGCGACGCGGTCGATCATCGAGGAGGACACCAGTGTCTTGCCGATGCGCGCGCCTGCCGGCCACTGCGGGCGGGCTCCGCCGAAGAGGTGCTGGATCGCGACGGCCAGGTAGTGGTTGGGGTTCATGAGGCCGCCGTCGGGCGTGACGATGCCGTGCCGGTCGGCGTCCGCGTCGTTGCCGGTGGCGATCGCGTAGTCCCCGCGACGCCGGATGAGCGAGGCCATCGCGTCCGGCGAGGAGCAGTCCATCCGGATCTTGCCGTCCCAGTCCAGGGTCATGAACCGCCAGGTCGGGTCGACCAGCGGGTTGACCACGGTCAGGTCGAGGCGGTGACGCTCCGCGATCGCGCCCCAGTAGTCGACGCTGGCACCTCCCAGCGGGTCCGCCCCGATCCGCACACCCGCCTCGCGGACGGCGTCGAGGTCGACGACCTGGGGCAGGTCGTCGACGTAGGTGCCCAGGAAGTCGTAGGACTCGGCGGCGGCCCGGGCCCGAGCGAAGGGGACCCGCCGCACCTCGCGCAGCTCGTCCCGGATGAGGGCGTTGGCGCGCTCGGCGATCGCTCCGGTCACGTCGCTGTCCGCCGGGCCGCCGTGCGGGGGGTTGTACTTGAAGCCACCGTCCGCCGGCGGGTTGTGCGAGGGGGTGACGACGATGCCGTCGGCGAGGCCGCGCGCGGACTCCCCCCGGACCACTGCCGCCAGCTGCGGGCGGTTGACCGCGAGGATCGCGTGCGAGACCGCCGGCGTCGGGGTGTAGCCGTCGCGTGAGTCGACCAGGACCGCGACGTCGTTGGCGACCAGCACCTCGAGCGCAGTCGTCCAGGCCGGCTCGGACAGCGCGTGCGTGTCGCGCCCGAGGAACAGCGGGCCGTCGTAGCCCCGCTCCCGCCGGTGGTCGCAGATCGCCTGCGTGGTCGCCGCGATGTGCGCGTCGTTGAACGACGTCGTCAGGCTCGACCCGCGGTGACCGCTCGTGCCGAAGGCGACCTGGTGCGCAACGTCCTCGGGGTCGGGCTGCTGCGTGTAGTACGCCGTCACCAGGTGCGGGACGTCGACGAGGTCCGCGGGGGTGGCGGGCTGACCGGCGCGGCTGGAGCTCATGGGCCCATCCTGCCCCTGAGGCAGATCGATGAGCCGGTCGCCCCGATCAGCGCACGCGGTCCACCCGTCGCTCGTCCCACACGGGTTCGGGTGACTCGTACACGCCGCCGTCGGACCCGAAGACCACGAACCGGTCGAACCCGCGGGCGAACCAGCGGTCGTGGGTCACCGCCAGCACCGTCCCCTCGAAGGCGGCCAGCCCCTCCTCCAGCGCCTCCGCGGACTCCAGGTCGAGGTTGTCCGTCGGCTCGTCGAGCAGCAGCAGCGTCGCCCCGGAGAGCTCCAGCAGGAGGATCTGGAACCGCGCCTGCTGACCACCGGAGAGCGACTCGAAGCGCTGCTCGGCGGCGATCGCCAGCTCGTAGCGGTCGAGCGCGCGCGAGGCCTGTTCCCGCGGCATGCCCGCCCGGTGCGCGTCGCCGCGATGCAGGATCTCCAGCAGCGTGCGGCCCACCAGCTCGGGGTGGGCGTGGGTCTGCACGAACCATCCGGGGCGCACGCGCGCACCCAGCCGGGCGCGACCCCGGTGGGCGACAGGCTTGATGTCGACGTCGCCCACCGGACGGTGCTCCACGTCCGGGTCGGAGCCGCCCGCTGCGAGCAGCCGCAGGAAGTGGGACTTGCCGGAGCCGTTCGAGCCCAGCACCGCCACGCGCTCGCCGTACCAGACCTCGAGGTCGAAGGCCCTCATCAGGCCCGAGAGCTCGAGCTGCTCGCACATGACGGCCCGCTTGCCCGTGCGGCCGCCCTGCAGGCGCATGTGCACCTGCTGCTCACGGGGCTGGCCCGTGGGAGGTCCGGCCTCCTCGAACTTGCGCAGCCGCGTCTGCGCGGCCTGGTAGCGCGACGCCATGTCGGAGTTGTACGCCGCCTTCTGCTTGTACATCAGCATCTGGGCGCGCAGCTTCGCGCGCTGCTCCTCCCACCGCTTGGTGAGCTCCTCGAAGCGCGCGAAGCGGTCGCGGCGGGCCTCGTGGTAGGTCCGGAAGCCGCCGGGGTGGGTCCACACCGTGTTGCCCGCGGCGCCCAGCTCGACCGTGACGACGCGGGTCGCGGTGTTCGCCAGCAGCTCACGGTCGTGGCTGATGAAGAGGATGGTCTTGGCGGACTCGCGGATGCGCCGCTCCAGCCACTGCTTGCCCGGCACGTCCAGGAAGTTGTCCGGCTCGTCGAGCAGCAGCACCTCCTCCGGCCCGTCGAGGAGGTACTCGAGGACCAGGCGCTTCTGCTCGCCGCCGGACAGCGTCGACAGCTCGCGGTACTTGGCGCGCTCGTACGGCAGCCCCAGCGCCGCGGTGCACACCACGTCCCAGGTCACCTCCAGCTGGTATCCCCCGGCGTCGCCCCACTCGGCCAGGGCGGTGGCGTAGCGCATCTGGGTGGCGCCGTCCTCGGACTCCATGAGCGCCAGCTCGAGACGCTCGATCTCCTCGGCCGCCCGGCGCACCCTCGGCGGCGCGACCGAGAGCAGGAGGTCGGCGACGGTCAGGGAGCCGCGGCCCACCATCTGGCTCATCACACCCAGGCCGCCGGAGCGGGTCACCGCGCCGGCGTGCGGGGTGAGCTCGCCGGTGACGATGCGCAAGAGCGTGGTCTTGCCGGCGCCGTTCGCCCCGACCAGGGCCACCTTGGCGCCCTCCCCGACGCGGAACGACACGTCGTCGAGCAGCACCCGGCCATCGGGCAGCTCGAAGCGCACGCCGGCGACGTCCACGTGTCCCATGACGGGGATTGTCGCCTGCCACCACCCCGGCCGTCGAACCGATTGCGATCCGCCCGCCGCGACCGCAGGGTGGGAAATGCGTGGCCCCGGACCGGTGTCCGGGAGACCATTCCTCCATGCTCCTCGACGCGCACCGCACCACGGCCGAGCTCACGGCTCATCTCGACGAGGTGCGCGGCTCCCCGCTGGTCGACGGGCGCCTCGACTTCCTGCTCTGCCGCCCCTCCGAGGGCGAGCGCGAGGTGCTGACCGAGGCGCGGCTGGACGAGACCCAGGGGCTGATCGGCGACGACTGGGTGACCAGGCCCTGCCGGCTGACTCCAGACAGGTCACCCCACCCGGACATGCAGATCAACATCGTCAACGCGCGCTTCAGCGCCTTCCTCGCCGCCGACCCCATGGTGCGCGCCGGCACCGGCGACCAGCTCCACGTCGACCTGGACCTCTCACCCGCCAACGTGCCACCTGGCACCCGGCTCCTGATCGGTGACGACGCGGTGGTCGAGGTGACCGCCGTGCCCCACCGCGGGTGCGCGAAGTTCCTGCGGCGCTACGGCGAGGACGTGATGCGGTTCGTCAACGGACCCTCCGGGCGCGAGCTCAACCTGCGCGGGATCAACGCGAGGGTCGTCACCGGTGGAGACGTGCGCGTCGGCGACCGGGTGACCAGGCTCGGCTGAGCCGAGGCCTCAGTCGCTCGCCAGCGACGCGCGCCCGGCCTCGAGCCTGGCGACCGGCACGCGGAACGGGGAGCAGGAGACGTAGTCCAGGCCGACCTCGTCGAAGAAGTGGATCGAGTCGGGATCGCCGCCGTGCTCTCCGCAGACGCCGAGGTGCAGGTCGGGACGCGTGCGCCGTCCGAGCTCCACCGCCCGGTGGATCAGCGACCCGACCCCGAGCCGGTCCAGGCTCTCGAAGGGCGAGACCCCGAAGATGCCGCGCTCGAGGTACTGGCTGAAGAACGCCGCCTCCACGTCGTCACGGGAGAAGCCCCACGTCATCTGGGTGAGGTCGTTCGTGCCGAAGGAGAAGAACTCCGCCTGCTCCGCGATCTGGTCCGCAGTCACCGCCGCCCGGGGCAGCTCGATCATGCTGCCGACCTTGTACGGCACGCGGACCCCGGTCTCCTCGGCCACCCGCCGCGCGACGTCGTCCACGTCGGACTTCATGTGCTCGAGCTCCTGCACGGTGGCGACCAGCGGGATCATGATCTCCGGCTGTGGGTCACCGCCGGCCTTCACACGATCGGCCGCCGCCTCGAGGATGGCGCGGGCCTGCATCGCGAAGAGTCCCGGGATGACGATCCCCAGCCGCACCCCACGCAGGCCCAGCATCGGGTTCTCCTCGTGCATGCGCTTGACCGCGGTGAGGAGTCGTACGTCGCGCTTGCTCGGGCGCCCGTGGGCCTCGGCGACCGCGACCTTCATCGACAGCTCGGTGAAGCCCGGCAGGAACTCGTGCAGCGGCGGGTCGATCAGCCTGATCGTGACCGGCAGCCCGTCCATCGCCTCGAGGATCTCCTCGAAGTCCTGCCGCTGCAGCGGCAGCAGGGCGGCCAGCGCCTTCTCCCGCCCCTCGTCGTCCTCGGCGAGGATCAGGTGCTCGACCAGCTCGCGACGGTCGCCCAGGAACATGTGCTCGGTGCGGCAGAGCCCGATCCCCCGCGCGCCGAACTTGCGGGCGCGACCGGCGTCGCCCGGGGTGTCGGCATTGGCGCGCACCTCCATGCGACGCGTCGTGTCCGCGTGCTGCATGACCCGCACGACGGCGGAGACCACGTCGTCGTCGTCGACGTCCGTGTCACCCTCGAAGTGGCGCACCACCAGCGAGTCGATCACCGGCACCTCGCCCAGGAAGACCTCACCTGTGGTGCCGTCGATCGAGATCACGTCGCCCTCGTTGATCTCCCTGCCCCTGGCGCGGAACCTCCCCGCGCGCACGTCGACGTCCAGCTCCTCGGCGCCGCACACGCAGGTGCGGCCCATCCCCCGCGCCACCACCGCGGCGTGCGAGGTCTTGCCCCCGCGAGACGTCAGGATGCCCGCGGCGGCGACCATGCCGTGCAGGTCGTCGGGGTTGGTCTCCCGTCGCACGAGGATGACCTGCTCACCCTCCTCCGCGAGCTCGACCGCCGTGTGGGAGTCGAAGACGGCCTTGCCGACAGCGGCCCCCGGGGAGGCGTTCATCCCCTTGGTGAGCAGCGTGCGGTCGGCGTCCGGGTCGAACTGCGGGAACATCAGCTTGGCCAGCTGTGTGCCGGTGACGCGGCGGAGCGCCTCGTCCATGTCGATCAGGCCTTGGTCCACGAGCTGGACGGCGATCCGGAAGGCCGCGGCAGCGGTGCGCTTGCCCACACGCGTCTGCAGCATCCAGAGCTTGCCCCGCTCGATCGTGAACTCGATGTCGCACAGGTCGAGGTAGTGCTCCTCGAGGCGCTGCATGATGGTCATCAGCTCGTCGTACGACGGCTTGTCGAGCTTCTCGAGGTCGGCGAGGGGCACCGTGTTGCGGATGCCGGCGACGACGTCCTCGCCCTGCGCGTTCTGCAGGTAGTCGCCGTAGACACCCTGATCGCCCGAGGCGGGGTCACGCGTGAACGCGACCCCGGTGCCGGAGTCCGGCCCGCAGTTGCCGAAGACCATGGAGCACACGTTGACCGCGGTGCCGAGGTCGGCGGGGATGCGCTCCTGGCGGCGGTAGAGCTGGGCACGTTCGGTGTTCCACGAGTCGAAGACCGCGCGCACCGCCAGGTCCAGCTGCTCACGGGGATCCTGCGGGAAGTCGACGGTGCTGTGCTCGGCGATGGCGGAGCGGTACGTCGCGACCAGCGCCTGGAGGTCGTCCGGCCCGAGGTCGACGTCCTGCTCGACCCCGCGGTCGACCTTGAGCTCGTCGAGGGCGTCGGCGAACACCGCCCCCTCCACGCCCAGCACGGTCTCGCCGAACATCGCGAGCAGCCGGCGGTAGGAGTCCCACGCGAAGCGCTGGTCACCCGCCTGCTCGGCCAGCCCGTGCACCGACTGGTCGTTCAGCCCGACGTTGAGCACCGTGTCCATCATCCCGGGCATCGAGAACTTGGCACCGGAACGCACCGAGACCAGCAGCGGGTCGCCCGGGTCGCCCAGCCGCTTGCCCATCGCCTGCTCCAGCGCGGCCAGGTGCTCGTCGACCTCCTCCGCCAGGCCCTCGGGCAGGCCACGGTCCGCGGCCGGGCCCGAGGCCAGGTACGCCCGGCACGCCTCGGTGCTGATGACGAAGCCGGGAGGGACCGGCAGGCCGAGGTTGGTCATCTCGCACAGGTTGGCGCCCTTGCCGCCGAGGAGGTCCTTCTGGTCCTTGCCGCCCTCGGTGAAGTCGTACACGTACTTCGTCATGTGGCCATTCAAGCCTGTCGGCGGCGGCACCGCCCGCAGGGTCAGACCTGCGCGCGGACCTCGAGCACGCGGAACCCCTTGGCGCTGGCCAAACGCGACGACGGGTGGCCCTGCTCCCCGAGCCAGCGCTGCAGGGAGTCGGCGCCGAGGTTCTTGCCGACCACCATGACGGCGCGGCCGCCGGGGGTCAGCCGGGGCAGCCAGGTCAGCAGCAGATCGTGCAGCGCCTGCTTGCCCACGCGGATCGGGGGGTTCGACCAGATCTCGGCGAAGCGCAGCGAGTCCGGCACGTCGGCGGGCAGCGCCACGTGGACGCGGTCGGCCACCCCCACGCCGCTCGGCGTTCTCGCGGGCCAGGAGGAGCGCGCGCTCGTTGACGTCGACCGCCCAGACCTCGGCGTCCGGGGCCGAGACGGCGAGTGCGGCTGCGATCACGCCGTACCCGCACCCGAGGTCGAGGAAGGGCCCCTGACCGGTGGGCGGCTCGGTCTCCCGGAAGAGCACCGCGGTCCCCGGGTCGAGCTTCCCGCGGGCGAACACCCCGCTCCCGGACACGAGGTCGAGGTCGAGGCCCCAGACCCTCACCCGCACCGGCGTGCGCTGGAACGCGACGGCCGGGTCGGCGCTGAAGTAGTGCTCCGGCTCGCTCACGCGCCCATCATCCAAGGCCCCACCTCCGAGCGCCTCGTGACCCCGCCCGGGGCGGTCGAGCCCGTCGAGACCCCCGACGCTCGGCGGGTTGGGCCGGCGCGCAGGCAATGGGAGAGAGATTGCAGCGAACGGTTCAGATCAGCGTCATCTCACACCCATTTCGGAGTCGCACGGGCACGACGTCTGACAGCTCGGCGCACCCGACTGCATTCAGACGAGAAGCGCCTCAGAATGCCCCTCCGAGGCGCTTGTCGTCGGAAAGCCCGGTGATCTCGACGGTCGCTCGCAAGCTCGCTGCTCGATCAGCGGGTGGGCGGCCCATTTTCGGAGTCGCACGGGCACGACGTCTGTCAGCTCACCGGGGGTGGTCGGGCACGCGGTCGACGTACGCGCGCAGGTCGGGGTCGTCGCTGCTGAGGCGACTCACCTCCTCACCCCCGTCGCACCGCAACATCGACACCACCCGCACCTCACCCCGCCGCGCCACCACCTCCCACGCACCCCCGAAGTCCTCCCACCGACGCAGGTCGTCGAGCGCGCTCACGACCCCTCCGGCACCCGCAGCCGACGAGTCGCAGAGGCCCGGGCTGCGAGCTCGGTGTCGCCGGGGTAGCAGACCTCGTGCAGGGTGAGGCCGTGGGCGGGCATGACCGTGACCGCGGGGTCGCGCACCCTCGAGCCCAGCACCTCGCCCGCCCACGAGGCAGGACGGCGCCCCTCTCCGACAGCCACCAAGCACCCCATGAGCGCTCGGACCATGCTGTGGCAGAAGGCGTCGGCTCGCACCGTGGTGTCCAGCCCCTCGCGGGTCCGCACGACGCGCAGCTCCAGCAGCTCGCGGACGGTGGAGGCGCCCTCGCGCTGCTTGCAGAAGGCGGCGAAGTCGTGCTCCCCCAGCAGGGCCCGGGCGGCGTCGTTCATGGCGCCCTCGTCGAGCGGCCGCGGCCAGGGCACGACGAAGGCCCGCGTCCGCGGGTCCGCGGCCGAGGGAACGTCGCAGAGGCGGTAGACGTAGCGCCGCCAGAGCGCCGAGAAGCGCGCGTCGAACCCCTCGGCGGCCTCAGCCGCTCGCAGCACCCGGACGTCGGCAGGAAGCACCCCGTTGAGACGGCGCAGCAAGGCTTCCGCCGGGGGCCCGGCGGAGCGTCCCGCCGCCTGGTCGAGGACGGCCGGCTCGACGTCGAGATGCACCACCTGCCCCTGCGCGTGGACGCCGGCGTCGGTGCGCCCCGCACAGGTGAGCGGCGCGGGCCGGCGCAGGACCGTGCCCAGGCCAGCCTCCACCTCGGCCTGCACCGTGCGCAGGCCCGGCTGCGCGGCCCAGCCGTGGAAGCCGGTGCCGTCGTAGGCGAGGTCGAGACGCAGCCGCACTCCGCCATCCTGTCAGCAGCCGCGGACCTAGGGTGGGCGCTGCCCGCCCCCCTCGCCTGATCCAGCTGGTCGGCGGGACGCCATCGCGCTGCTGACCGCGCTCGCCGGCTGGTGGCTGGGTGTCCCTCCCGGCGCCGGCACCATCGCCTCCGTCGTCCTGAGGGGACCGCTGGTGATGCTGGTGGCGCGGATCCTGCGTCTCGACGTGCACCAGCCGGGCCCTCGCGCCGAGATCGCCGACCGCCGCGCCTGAGACCCACCACTGCCACGAGGCGCAGCAACGGCCACGGCCCCGCCCACACGTGGTGGGCGGGGCCGTGGTCGATCCGCTCAGGCCTTGTCGTCCTCGACAGCCTCGGAAGCCGGCTCCTCGCCGGCCTCGTCCTCGGCTGCCTCGGCGGGCGTCTCGTCGACCGACGTCTCGCCGACCGGAGCCTCCTCGACGGGAGCCTCCTCGGCCGGAGCCTCCTCGACGGGAGCCTCCTCGACGGGGGGCGCCTCGACCACGGCCTCACCGGCGCGCGCCTCGTCGTCGGCCGACGCCTCGACAGGCTCCGCCGTCTCGGCGGGTGCGGCCGCCGTGGCCGGGGCGGCGGCCGGCTTCGCGGCGCGCTGCTTGGGCTCGTAGGGCTCCGCGACCAGCTCGATCACGGCCATGGGGGCGTTGTCGCCCTTGCGGGGCCCGATCTTGGTGATCCGGGTGTAGCCACCAGGCCGCTCGGAGAACTGCGGCGCGATCTCGGTGAAGAGCTCGTGCACGACCCCCTTGTCGCGGATCGTGCGCAGCACCAGGCGACGGTTGTGCAAGTCGCCTCGCTTCGCCTTCGTGATCAGGCGCTCGGCGACGGGACGCAAGGCGCGAGCCTTGGCCTCCGTGGTGGTGATGCGCCGGTGCTCGAAGAGCGCGGTGGCCAGGTTGGCCAGCATCAGCTTCTGGTGGGCGGGGCTGCCGCCGAGGCGGGCACCCTTCCTCGGAGTGGGCATGGTTCCTACTCTCTCCCGGGCCGTACCAGGTACCCGGGTAGTTGTGGTGCCGGGACGACGCGGTCAGTGCCGCGACGCCCCGGCGCCGCGGGGTCTCAGTACTGCTCGTCCTCGACGAAGGCGCTGTCGTCGTCGTCGCCGTACGCCGCAAGGGCCGCGGTCGGGTCGAAGCCCGGGCCGCTGTCCTTGAGGCCGAGGCCCATCTCGTGCAGCTTCAGCTTGACCTCGTCGATGGACTTGGCGCCGAAGTTGCGGATGTCGAGAAGGTCCTGCTCGGAGCGGGAGATCAGCTCACCCACGGTGTGGATGCCCTCGCGCTTGAGGCAGTTGTAGGAGCGGACGGTGAGGTTGAGGTCCTCGACCGGCAGCGCCAGGTCGGCCGCCAGCTGCTCGTCGACCGGCGAGGGGCCGATGTCGATGCCCTCGGCCTCGACGTTGAGCTCGCGGGCGAGGCCGAACAGCTCGACCAGGGTCTTGCCCGCCGAGGCGAGCGCGTCACGCGGCCGCATCGACTTCTTGGTCTCGACGTCGATGACCAGCTTGTCGAAGTCGGTGCGCTGACCGACACGGGTCGCCTCGACCTTGTAGCTGACCTTGAGCACGGGGCTGTAGATCGAGTCGACCGGCATCCGCCCGATCTCGTTGTCCATGCCCTTGTTCAGCGTCGCGCTGACGTAGCCACGACCGCGCTCGACGACGAGGTCGATCTTGAGGAACCCGTTGTCGTTGAGCGTGGCGATGACCAGCTCGGGGGTGTGCACCTCGACGCCGGCGGGCGGCTCGATGTCACCGGCGGTGACGACACCGGGGCCCTGGCGCTGCAGGTACATCGAGACCGGCTCGTCGTGCTCGGAGGAGACCACGAGCTCCTTGAGGTTGAGGATGATCTCGGTGACGTCCTCGGTGACGCCTTCGATGGTCGAGAACTCGTGGTCGACGCCCTCGATCTTGATGCTCGTGACGGCGGCACCGGGGATCGAGGAGAGCAGCGTGCGACGGAGCGAGTTGCCGAGGGTGTAGCCGAAACCCGGCTCCAGCGGCTCGATGGAGAACCGGGAGCGGAAGTCGTCGACGACCTCTTCGGACAGGGTGGGGCGCTGGGTGATCAGCACTGATGTGTTCCTTTCCGAGACCGACCGCTATATGAAGGTCTCGAGCGGAGGGGGACGGGTCCCCGGGGGTGATGGATTGCTGTGCTCACTTCTTGGAGTAGAACTCGACGATGAGCTGCTCCTGGATGGGCATCTCGATCTGCGCGCGGGTGGGCACCTGGTGCACCAGGATGCGCATGCGGTCGATCACGACGTCCATCCAGCCGGGCACGAGACGCTCGCCGAACGTCTCGCGGGCGACGATGAACGGCGTCATCTCCAGCGACTTCTCGCGGACGTCGATCACGTCGTACTGGGTCACCTGGAACGACGGGATGTCGACCTTGCGACCGTTGACGATGAAGTGACCGTGCGTCACCAGCTGGCGGGCGTGGCGACGCGTGCGGGCGAAGCCGGCGCGGTAGACCACGTTGTCCAGGCGGCACTCGAGGAGCTGCAGCAGGTTGTCGCCGGTCTTGCCGGGACGACGCGACGCCTCGACGTAGTAGCGCCGGAACTGCTTCTCCAGCACGCCGTAGGTGTAGCGGGCCTTCTGCTTCTCGCGGAGCTGGAGGAGGTACTCCGACTCCTTGATGCGGCCGCGGCCGTGCTGGCCGGGCGGGAAGGGACGGCGCTCGAACGCCATGTCGCCGCCGACGAGGTCGAGACCCAGTCGACGCGACTTCTTGGTCATGGGGCCGGTGTAGCGGGCCATGTCAGATGTCTCCTGTTCGCGATCGTCGGGGTCAGACGCGGCGGCGCTTGGGCGGCCGGCATCCGTTGTGCGGGGTGGGCGTGACGTCCTGGATGGTGCCGACCTCGAGGCCGATCGCACCCAGGGACCGGATCGCGGTCTCGCGGCCCGAGCCAGGACCCTTGACGAACACGTCGATCTTCTTCATGCCGTGGTCCATCGCGCGACGACCCGCGGCCTCGGCGGCCATCTGGGCGGCGAACGGCGTGGACTTGCGCGAGCCCTTGAAGCCGACGGTGCCGGCCGAGGCCCACGAGATCACCGCACCGGTCGGGTCGGTGATGGTGACGATGGTGTTGTTGAACGTGCTCTTGATGTGAGCCTCGCCCTGGGCGATGTTCTTCTTCTCCTTGCGGCGGACCTTGGTCTTGGCCGCAGCCTGACGGCTCTTGGGAGGCATGCGTTACTCCTGTGTGTCTGGTGAAGTCTGAGGGAAGTCGGTCAGTGAGCCCTGCGGAATCACTTGGCCTTCTTCTTGCCGGCGACGGTGCGCTTGGGACCCTTGCGGGTGCGCGCGTTGGTCTTGGTGCGCTGACCGCGGACCGGGAGGTTCATCCGGTGCCGGCGGCCCTGGTAGGAGCCGATCTCGATCTTGCGGCGGATGTCCGCCTGGACCTCGCGTCGGAGGTCACCCTCGATCTTGAAGTTCGACTCGATCTCGTCGCGGAGCTTCACCAGCTCCTCGTCACCGAGCTGGTGGACCCGCATCTCGGGGTCCACGCCGGTGGTGGCGAGGATCGCCTGGGCGCGGGTACGGCCGATGCCGTAGATGTAGGTGAGTGCCACCTCGATGCGCTTGTCACGCGGGAGGTCGACACCGACAAGGCGTGCCATGTCGTGGCCCTTTCTGTGGAGGAACGGAGTCCTCCGGTTCGTCTGGAGGTGTCGTGTTCGTGTCGCGCCCCGCCGGCGTCCGGGTCGTGCCCGGAGCGGGCCCCGGCCTCCAGACCGGGGGTGACGTCCGCGGCCGGGCCGCGGACGAGCGATCACGATGCAGTTGATCGTGTCTTCAGTTGTTGTTCAGTTGTGACGCCGGGTTCTGGCTCTTGGTTTCGAGGCACTCGCCTGGCGGCTCGTGCACCTCAACCTTGATGCGCTTCGCGCATCAACCCTGGCGCTGCTTGTGGCGCGGGTTCGCGCAGATCACCATGACGCGGCCGTGGCGACGGATCACCTTGCACTTGTCACAGATCGGCTTGACGCTCGGGTTGACCTTCATCACGGTCTCTTTCGGTGAGTCGGCTGGTTACTTGTACCGGTAGACGATGCGGCCGCGAGTCAGGTCGTACGGCGAGAGCTCCACGACGACCCGGTCCTGCGGGAGGATGCGGATGTAGTGCTGCCGCATCTTGCCGCTGATGTGCGCGAGCACCTTGTGCCCGTTGCTCAGCTCGACTCGGAACATCGCGTTCGGGAGGGCCTCCACGATGGTGCCCTCCATCTCGATGACGCCTTCCTTCTTCGGCATGTCCTCCGCATTCTCTGTGTGAGTGTGTCTCCACCGGGTGGCCCGCGAACCGCCCGCCCCGCAGCGCTGGAACTGCACGCGGCTGAGGAGCGGTGGACCTCGTGGACGCCTGCGCACCCCGACCCGCCGGACCGCCGATGAAGGGGGAGAGGCGAGCAGCCGCGAGGCAGCACAGAACGAGACCACGTTGGGCCGACGCACCAGTCTAGGAGAAAAGGGCGGCGAACCGTTAATCGGACGCCCGAGTAACCTTGCAGGTGATGACGGAAATGGGGGCACGCAGGCTTGCCGCCGCCGCTGCGTACGGCGGCGGCGGCCTTTCGTTGCTCGGCGGCTCGCTGTACGGCCTGATCATGGCCGAGGTGAAGCTCGCCCGGCACGCCATCGGTGTCGCCGAGGGCGACCCCCCGACCTCGTCGGGGTGGTACGGCCACGGCCGCCCGGGGCCGGCCATCAAGATCGCGCTGCTCGGTGACTCCTCGGCGGCCGGCTACGGCGTCGAGGACGTCGAGGAGACCCCGGGCGCCCACCTCGCCTCCGGCGTGGCCGAGGCCGCGGACCGCCGCGTGTACCTCACCTCGGTCGCCAAGGTCGGCGCCCGCACCACCGACCTGCGCGGGCAGGTCGACCAGGTGCTCCCTGTCGAGCCCCACGTGGCGGCGATCTTCATCGGCGCCAACGACGTGACCCACCGGGTGAGCCCGCGCATCTCCGAACGGCTGCTGCGCGAGACCGTGGCCCGGCTGAAGCGCGCCGGCGTCGCGGTGGTCGTCGGCACCTGCCCCGACCTCGGCACGATCGAGCCGCTCGCTCCCCCGCTCAAGCAGTACGCCCGCTACGCCTCCCGCCGCCTCGCCGAGGCCCAGGCCCGGGCTGTCGTGGAGTGCGACGGGCGCGCCGTGGCGCTCGGCTCGATCCTGGCCGACGAGTTCAGCTCGTTCTCCGACCTGCTGTTCGGCCCCGACCGCTTCCACCCGTCGGCAGCGGGGTACGCACGGATGATCAACGCCGTGCTCCCGACGGTGCTGGCCTCGATCGGGCTGGCGGCCGACGAGGTGCCCGAGTCGCTGCGCGGCGAGGGCGTGCTGCCGCTGGCGCAGGCGGTGCACGAGGCGGCCCGTCACCCGGGCGCCTCCGTGGAGCCCGTCGGCGCACCCCCGGGCGAGCGCAGCCGTTTCGCGCTGCTGCGCCGGCGCCGTCACCAGCCGCAGGCCGAGGTCACCGGGCCGGCGGCCCAGGAGACGCCCGGACCGGAGAGTCCCGAGCCCGGGGTGCCCGGCCCTCAGGGTGCTCCCGACCGGATTGTCGAGGGCGGAGCGGACGTCGAGGGCGCGCACCCCGAGCGGGGTGTGACGGACGACGCAGCGTCCGCGGGCGCGGCAGAGTAGGCCCAGGAGCCGAGCGCCCCCGAAACACCACCCCGCCGCTCGACTTTGCATCGGCGGCGTGCTTGCATGCACCCGTGCCACCCCACGACGTCGAGCCCGGCCGACGAGACGATGTCGTGCCCTTCGGCCAGGCGGTGCGCGCCTGGTTCGCCATCTCCCTGCAGACCTTCGGCGGGCCTGCGGGACAGATCGCGGTCATGCAGCGCGAGCTGGTGGACCAGCGCCGGTGGATCGGCCAGCGCAGGTTCCTCCACGCCCTCTCCTACTGCACCCTCCTCCCGGGGCCCGAGGCGCAGCAGCTGTCCATCTACGTGGGCTGGCTGCTCAACGGGGTGCGCGGCGGCCTGGTCGCTGGCGTGCTGTTCGTGCTGCCCGGCGTCGTCGCGCTGCTCGGGCTCTCCGCCCTCTACATCGGCTACGGCGACACGACCGCGGTCGAGGCGCTCTTCGCGGGCCTGGCCCCCGCTGTCCTGGCGGTCGTGGTGCACGCCGTGGTCCGCGTGGGTCGCAAGGCGCTGGGACACCCGGCGTTCGTCGGGGTGGCGGTCGCTGCCTTCCTCGCCCTCACGGTGGTCGCGGTGCCCTTCCCCGTGGTGGTGGCCGCCGCCGCGGTCGTCGGGTGGGCACTGGGCCGCTGGGCTCCCGCCACCACGGCTCACCAGGAGCGAGAGGCTGACGATGACGGTGGGCCTGCGCCGCTGATCCCCGACGACGCGCTCCACGCCGAGACGCCCGACCGCGGCCACAGCCTCCGGGTGCTGGCGATCGGTCTGCTGGCCTGGGGCGTCCCGGTGGTGTTGGTGGTGGCTCTGACCGGCATGGACAGCGTCTTCACCGAGCAGAGCCTGTTCTTCTCCGGCGCTGCACTGGTGACGTTCGGGGGCGCCTACGCGGTGCTGGCCTACGTCGCCCAGCAGGCGGTGGAGGTCTACGGCTGGCTCGCCCCCGGCGAGATGGTGCGCGGCCTGGCGCTGGCCGAGTCCACCCCCGGCCCGCTGATCATGGTGGTGCAGTTCGTGGCGTTCGTGGGCGCCTACCGCGACCCCGGCTCGCTGCCGCCCTGGGTGGCGGCGGTGCTGGCCGCGCTGCTGACGACCTGGGTGACCTTCGTGCCCTGCTTCGTCTTCATCTTCCTCGGCGCGCCGTACGTCGAGCGGCTGCGCCACAACCGCTCGCTCACCGCGGCGCTGGCCGGCATCACCGCTGCCGTCGTGGGCGTGATCGCCAACCTCGCGGTCTACTTCGGGCTGCACACGCTCTTCACCGAGTCCCGGACCGTGGAGTGGGGGGTGGCGACCCTGGAGCTCCCGGTCGTGACCAGCGTCGACTGGGTGGCGGTCGCGATCACGGCGGTGGCAGCGCTGCTGCTGTTCGTCAGGGGCTGGTCGGTGCTCCGGGTGCTGGGGGTGTGCGCGGCCCTCGGTCTGGCGCAGGCCGCCGTCGCCGCCATGGCCTGAGCGGACCAGCCCCCTCCCCGACGGCCTCAGCGACGCGCGGTGAGGTGCACGGTGACCGGGTCGCCGACGTCCTTGCCGAGCACCTGGCGGAGGTCGCCCTTCACCGGCAGCTTGTGGCTGCCGTCGCCGAGCGCCATGAAGGAGCCCTCGAAGGGGTGCCCGTCCATCGTGCCCGTGACCTTGACGAGGCCGCGGGTGCCGAAGAAGTCGGCAGTCCAGTCGGTGCAGAGGTAGGTCCACCCGCCCTTGGCGTCGCTGCGCTCGAGGACGGCGGTGAACGTGTGGTCCAGCGGCGTGCTCATCAGGTGCTCCTCGTGCCAGTCGCTGTGGTGGTCGTGGCCGGGTCGCCGTACATCAGCGAGCCCGGCGTGGTGAGTGTCTGGCCCGTCTCCAGCCACGTCTTCAGCCCGGACAGCACCATCGGCCAGCCGCCGTAGAGCTCCGGGGGCGCGTCGTCGGGCAGCTGGTCGTGGGTGACCGTCAGCCGGCAGGAGTCGCCGACCGGCTCGATCTCCCAGGTGACCCGGGTCGTCCCCTGCTCCTCCGCGGCATCGGACCACAAGGCGCGCATCGACTGCACCAGGCGGGTCGGTGGCTCCACCACCAGGTTCTGCCCGTCGGCCAGCGGGCGCGCGGCCCCGGGGTGGTCGATGCTGTACGTCGATCCCTCGCTCCAGGCCGAGTGCACGGAGGCACCGAACTGGTACTTCGTCCGGGCCTCGGGATCGGTGATCGCCTCCCACAGCCGCTCCGGGGTCGTCCGGATGTAGATCTCGAACACCTTCTCCATGGGTTGCTCCAGCTCTCTCCTCAGCTGCGCGAGCCCTGCTGCCCAGCCTTCGGTGTACTTGGTGATCCAGCGGTCGTGGACCTCGCGGATGGGGACCACGTTGAGGAAGTGGAGCTTCTGGCGCCCCCGGCGTCGGCTGACCACCAGCCCGGCGTCCTCGAGGATGCCCAGGTGCTTGGCCACGGCGGGCCGCGTCATCTCGTGCCGCGTCGCCAGCGCGCCGAGCGTCTGCCCGTCCTCCTCCAGCAGGGCGTCCATGAGGGCGCGCCGGGTGGCGTCCCCCATCGCCTTGAACACCCGCTCCACCTGTCCATGATAGGAAACCATTTGGTTTCCTGTCAAGAGGTGCCCCCGCACGCAGCAGGGCCCCGGCGGTTGCCGGGGCCCTGCTGGTGGTGCTGGTCTGGCCGAGGTCAGTCGCTGCCGCGAAGGATCGCGAGGATGCGCAGCAGCTCGATGTAGATCCAGATGATCGTCACCGCGAGGCCGAAGGCCGCCCGCCACGACTCCCGCTCCGGGAGGCCGGCGGCGATGCCTCGCTCGACGAAGTCGAAGTCGAGGATCAGCATCAGGACGCCGAGCGCGAGGCCGACGACGCTGGAGATCAGGCCCATCGTGCCGTAGCCGTTGAAGCCGAAGTCGGCGCCGAAGAAGCCCAGCACGAAGTTGAACAACGAGATCGCCACGAAGCCGAACATCGCCGCGATGACCCACTTGCGGAACCGGCTGGTGACCTGGATGTCGAAGAACTTGTACGCCGCCAGCGTGCCGCCCACCGCCCCGAAGGTGCCGACGACCGCACCCACGACCAGGGACATCCCGCCGTCGTCTCCGCCGAACTGCGCGGCGATCACCTTGGAGAAGGCTCCGACGAAGACACCCTCCAGCACCGCGTAGAGCAGGACCAGTCCCGGGCTCACGACGCGCTTGAAGGAGTTCACCATCGCCAGAGCGAAACCACCGAGTGCACCGACCATCGCCAGCGTGTAGGTCAGCGAGCGGGCGGTCTCACCCTCGGAGCCGGTCGCCCGGACGTCGCCGGTGAAGAGCCAGGTGAGCGTGGCGAAGACCACGACGACACCGAGGGTGACAGCGGTCTTCTGCACCACCGTGTCGATGGTCATCCGCCCCTGGTCGACCTGCCCGGTGGGGCCTCCGGACCAGGTGTCGGTCGGTGCGCCGTACGTCGGGTAGCTCATGGCACTGCCGGCGCTGGCGGCACTGCCGTAGGCGTTCTGGGAGCCGCGCCCGTTGAAGCCCTCGGACCGGTTGAAGACCGGGTTGCTGCTCTGCATGGTCTGTTACCTCGCTTCGAGTGGGAGCCCTCTGCAGGGTCCTCGCCATCGTAGTGACCCAACCTGAGTCACGGCTGAGACCTGGGCGAACCCGTGTCGCGGAGCCTGCTGACCCCGGTCGGAGGTGCCAGGCGGGATCAGACGCGGGCGGTGCGTCGGCCCAGGTCGGCACACCCCACGATGCCTGCGTCGTTGCCCAGGACCGCGAGCCGCAGCTCGGGCGCAGGGCGGCGCGAGCCGCCGCTGAGGTCCGCGTGCAGGGCGGTGGTGAGCGGCTCGAGGAGCAAGGGTCCGGCAGCGCTCACACCCCCGCCCACGACGACGACGGACGGGTCCAGGATCGAGACGAGCGAGGAGATCCCCGCTGCCAGCGACTCGGCCAGCACCCCGAGCATGACGACCGCCTCCTCCAACCCCTGCTGAGCCTGCTCGGTGACCAGCGAGCCGGTGATCGCCGCCACGCTGCCGGCGACGGCCAGCAGACCGGGTGCGTCGCCCCGGGCCGCGGCGTCGCGGGCGTCGCGCTCGAGCGCCGACCCGGAGGCGTACTCCTCCCAGCAGCCCCTCCGGCCGCACTCGCACTGCCGCCCGTCGCGCACCAGCGTGAGGTGCCCCACCTCCGCGGCCATGCCTCCGCCTCCGCGGTAGAGCTCGCCGTCGAGCACGAGACCACCACCGATGCCGGTGCCGACGGTGAGCATCAGGTGGTCGTCGAAGCCGCGGCCGGCGCCGTACTTGTGCTCGGCCCACGCGGCGGCGTTGGCGTCGTTCTCGATCACGACCGGCAGCCCCAGCCGCTCGGAGAGCTGGTCGGCGACGGGACCGTGGCCCCACTCCAGGTGCGGGGAGAAGTGGATGTGGTTCTGGTCGGCGGCGATGAAGCCGGCCGCGCCGACCCCGACCGCGCTGATCTCGTGACGTGAGCGGAGCTCGTCCACCGCGAGGCCGATCGCCGCGATGAGCTGGTCGGGGTCGTCCTGCGGCGAGGGGATCCGGGTCCGGTCGATGATGTGGCCGTCGTCGTCGACCACGCCGGCAGCGATCTTCGTCCCGCCCACGTCCACACCCACAGCACGAGTCATGCGGTCACCCTGCCACACCGGACCGGCCCGGTCCGGGGCTGTCAGGCACCGGGCTCCGGCTGCTCCTCGTCGGTGGCCACGGCCTTGGCCCAGGCAAGGCGACCGGCCACCTGCACCATGCGGAAACCCTCGGCCAGCGCGCGCACGTCGTGCGTCTCGACCACGAGCATCACCGGGCCGGCGACGTCGACGAGAAGCGTCTCCGCCCCGTCCTGCAGTGCTGCGCGGGCGGCCTGCGGCACCGTGACCGGCACCGGCCGGCTGTCCGCCCGCCACGCCCGCATCGACTCCATCGACGTGAAGGCCAGGAGGGCGGTGCGCCCCGTGCTGCTCGTCATGAGGACGGTGGCCATGTCGGACGACTTGTCCCGCGCGAGGCCGTCGGGCCCGTGCTCGACCTCGCCCAGGAGAGCCACGACCGGCACCAGCAGCCGGGTGTCCTGGAGCACCTCGAGGGCCTCGCGGTAGGTCGAGGGGTCGCCGGCGTACGCCGCGAGGGCCCGCACCAGGTCAGGAGCGGCCGTGCCGTCGTCGTCGCCGAAGCCGGTGTCGAGGAGGTCCCTGTGACGGGGTGCGGCGGTCTCGCCCGCTGCCTGCCCGGCGTCGTCACTCACAGGCCCCATCCTCGCAAGCGACGCCGCCGAGCGGTGGTCCGGCCGCCGTACGCTGGGGGCATGGGGACTCCGCTGGTGCTCAGCCAGCAGATCGACTCGACGACCTGGCAGGCGCTGGGGCTCGTGCTGACCCTCATCGGCCTCGCCCTCTCGGTCGTGGTGTGGCGCCGGTCGGGCCCCGGACGTGGGCTGAGGGCCGCCGGCTGGAGCCTCGTCCCCCTCGCCGCCGGGCTGACCGGGCTGCTGCGCCTGGCCTGGGAGCTCCTCGACTCGCTGCTGCGCTGGGCGGTGGGCATGGTCTTCAGCCCGCTCGCATGGATCGGCCTCTGCGTCGCGGCGGTGGCTCTCGCCCTGCACGTCGCGGGAAGCCTGCTGCTGCGCCGCCGAACCCCGGACCGCGTGGGCTCTGGGCAGTCCGAGGTCGGTGGCGGGCCGCACGGTGCCCCACCCCTGACCTCCTCGGCAGGGGCCACCGGGAAGCGGCGGACCGGCCGCAAGCAGGAGGTCCTGGAGGACCAGGACGACATCGAGGCGATCCTCCGCCGACACGGGATCGAGTGAGCCCCGACGACACGCCCGGAGCGGCCGCTGCGCACGTGCTCGACGTGGTGCGGCGGCGGCCGGCGACGCTGCGTGGGCGCTGCCGCGTGGTCTGCGTGGACGGGCCGGCGGGGTCCGGCAAGACCACCCTGGCGGCCGCCGTGGCAGCGGCGGCGGAGGCCGCCGGGATCGAGACGCGGGTCGTGCACATGGACGACCTCTACGCCGGCTGGCGGGGCGTGCTCGACGTGGCAGCGCCGGTCGAGTCGTTGCTGCGGTCCCTGCAGGAGACGGGTGCGGGGACCTACCGGCGCTTCGACTGGCACCTCGAGGCGTACGCCGAGCAGCACGAGGTCTCGCTGCCCGAGCTCCTGGTCCTCGAGGGCGTCGGTTGCCACGACCCGGCGTACGCCCAGCTGGTCACCCTGCTCGTCTGGGTCGAGGCACCGCGCGAGGTGCGACTGGCGCGCGGACTGGAGCGGGACGGTGAGCGCCTGCGCGAGCGATGGGTCGAGTTCCTGGCCGACGAGGAACGGCTGCACGCCCGCACCGGCGCGCGCGAGCACGCCGAGGTCGTCGTGGACGGGCTGACCGGGGAGGTCAGGACCCCGGCTCCCGGCCGGCGTGAGCCTCGATGAGGGCGCGCAGCTGGGCCACGTGACGTCGCGCGCGCTGACCGTCGGATCCCTGGATGCCCATCACGGACAGGCTGGTGCCGTCGGCCAGGTCGAGCGTCGCCCAGGGGTTGCCGGGACGGAGGCTCACCGCCACGACCTGGGGCCACGAGAGCTCGTGCGTGCGATAGCCGTTGACGACACGGATGCCGTGCTCCCCCGCGTCCACCCGGCAGCGCCCCAGTGCGTGGCCGATGACCACCGCGCCGAGGAACATCGCGATCACCGTGACGCGCTGCAGCGGGGTGAAGGAGTCCTGCGCCTCGGGCGGCAGCGCGAGCCAGACCGCCACCCCCACGACGAAGAGGGCCCCGCCGAACAGCCAGCCGGCCATCCGCACGCCGAAGGGACGGAAGCGTACGGGCAGTGCGGGCGGACTGACGGGCTCAGATGCGGCAGGCATGGATGTCGGTGGTGAGGATGGCCCGAGCACCGATGTCGTAGAGCTGGTCCATGATCGACTGCGCCTGCTCGCGCGGCACCATCGAGCGCACCGCGACCCAGCCCTCCCGCGCCAGTGGCGAGACCGTGGGGCTCTCGATCCCCGGTGTCAGCGCGAGCGCGTCGTCGATGCGCTCCGACGGCAGGTCGTAGTCCATCATCACGTAGGCCCGGGCGACCAGCACGCCCTGCAGCCGCCGCAGGAAGATCCCCCGGCCGGGGTGGTCGGTGGTGGTCGGCTGCCCGATCAGCACCGCCTCGGAGGACAGGATCACCTCACCTGCCACCTCCAGGCCGGCCTGGCGCAGCGTGCTGCCGGTCTCGACCACGTCGGCGATGACGTCGGCCACGCCGAGCTGGATGCTGGTCTCCACCGCCCCGTCGAGCCGGATCAGCGTGGCCTCGACCCCGCGGTCCTCCAGGTGGCGGGCGACGATGCCGGCGTACGACGTGGCGATGCGCTTGCCCGCGAGGTCGCCAGGGGAGCCGAGGACGCCGTGCGGCGCGGCGAACCGGAACGTCGAGCGGCCGAAGCCCAGCGTCAGGATCTCGTCGGCCTTGGCCCCGGAGTCGAGCAGCAGGTCACGACCGGTGATGCCGAGGTCGAGGGTGCCCTCCCCGACGTAGACCGCGATGTCTCGGGGGCGGAGGTAGAAGAACTCCACCCCGTTGGCGGTGTCGGTCATCGACAGCTGCTTGCCGTCCGAGCGCTGCTTGTAGCCGGCCTCGCGCAGCATGTCGCTCGCGGCCTGGGAGAGCGACCCCTTGTTGGGCACGGCGATCCGCAGCGGCGGGGTCTCCGCGTCGGGTCGTCCCGTGTCGGGGGCGGTAGTCATCGGGGGTTCCTCACAGGTGCTGGTAGACGTCGTCGAGCTCGAGTCCGGTGGCGAGCATCATCACCTGCGCGTGGTAGAGCAGCTGGCTGATCTCCTCGGCCGCCCGGTCGGGCGTCTCGTGCACGGCCGCCATCCACGCCTCGGCAGCCTCCTCCACGAGCTTCTTGCCGATGGCGTGGGCCCCGGCGTCGAGCTCGCGCACGGTGCCCGACCCGTCGGGACGGCTGCGCGCCTTCTCGCTGAGCTCGGCCCAGAGCTCCTCGAACGTCTTCACCGGCCCAGCGTATCGGCGGAGGTCATCCCCGCAGGTCGCGGAGGGTGCGTGCGGTGAGCAGCGCGGCCACGGTCGACTCGTAGCCCTTGTCCTCCTGCGAGCCGTCGAGCCCCGCCCGGTCGATGGCCTGGTCCTCGTCGTCACAGGTGAGCAGCCCGAAGCCGACGGCGACGCCGTGGTCGAGCGCGACCCTGGCCAGGCCGTCGGTGGCGGCGCGGCAGACGTAGTCGAAGTGCGGGGTGCCGCCGCGGATGATCACGCCGAGCGCGACCACCGCGTCGTGGCCCGAGCTCGCCAGCTCGGCAGCGACCACGGGGAGCTCGAAGGAGCCGGGCACCCGGTGGACCTCCGCGCTCGCGCTGAAGTCCGCGAGAGCACGCTCGGCGCCGGTCACGAGCCCGGCCATGATGCGGTCGTGCCAGCTCGACGCGACGACGGCGACCTTGAGGTCGCTGCAGTCGACGGGGTCGGACTTGAGGCGCAGGGTCGGTGATCCGTGGCCGCTCATCGGGCTCCTCCTGTGGGTTCGGGACGGTCGGGGATGTGGCTGACGGGGTCGTCGGGGTCGCTCGGTGCCCGAAGCGTCTCCGTCACGCCCGGCTCGAACCCGTCCTGCACCGAGCCGGCCGCCTGCCCGCCCAGCACGGAGTCGAGCACGGAGTCGGGCAGGTCGTGGCCCATGCGGTCGCGCTTGGTGCGCAGGTAGGCGATGTTGTGGTCGTTGGGGTGCGGCGTCAGAGCCACCCGCTCCACCACCGGGATGCCGTAGGCCTCCAGGCCCTCGGTCTTCGCGGGGTTGTTGGTGAGCAGGCGCACGGAGACCACGCCCAGGTCCTTGAGGATCTGCGTGGCGGTGCCGTAGTGGCGCGCGTCCGCCGGGAGACCGAGGTCGAGGTTGGCGTCGACGGTGTCCCGGCCACCGTCCTGGAGCTGGTAGGCCTGCAGCTTCGCGAGCAGGCCGATGCCGCGGCCCTCGTGCCCGCGGAGGTAGACCACCACCCCGCTGCCCTCGGCGACGATCCGCTCCAGTGCCTCCTCGAGCTGCGGCCCGCAGTCGCACCGCGCCGAGCCGAAGACGTCGCCGGTGAGGCACTCGGAGTGCACCCGGCACAGCACCGACTCCCCGCCCTGGAGTCGCTCGGGGTCGCCGTACACCAGGGCGACGTGCTCGGACCCGTCGATCTCGATGCGGTAGCCGAAGGCGGTGAAGTCGCCGAACCTCGTCGGCAGCCGGGTGCGAGCGACGCAGTGCACGTGGCTCTCGACGCGACGCCGGTGGTGCACGAGCTGGTCGATCGAGATCAGCGCCAGGCCGTGCTCGTCGGCGAACTCCCGCAGCTCGTGGCCGCGCTTCATGGTGCCGTCGTCGTTGACCACCTCGACGAGCACCCCGACCGGGGTCAGCCCGGCCAGCCGGGTGAGGTCGACGGCTGCCTCCGTGTGCCCGCGGCGCGTGAGCACTCCGCCCTCGCGGTAGCGCAGCGGGAAGACGTGACCGGGCCTGGTCAGGTCCCCCGGCTCCGTCGCGGAGTCGGCCAGGGTGCGCACGGTGTGCGCACGGTCCGCGGCGCTGATGCCGGTGGTCACCCCGTCACGGGCGTCCACGGAGACGGTGTACGCCGTGCGCATCCGGTCGCGGTTGTGCGGCGTCATCAGCGGGATCTCGAGGCGGTCGAGGGTCTCGGCCGGCATCGGCACGCAGATGACCCCGGAGCTGTGGCGGATCGTCCACGCCATCAGCTCGGGGGTGGCCCTGCTGGCCGCGAAGATGATGTCGCCCTCGTTCTCGCGGTCCTCGTCGTCGACCACGATGACGGGCTTGCCCGCGGCCATGTCGGCCACCGCCTCCGCGACTCGTGTCGAGGCGGATCTTGTCCTGGCGACTCACTGCTCCTCCTTCTCGGCCGAGCGGGGCAGGCGAGCCGCCAGCATCCGCTCGACGTACTTCGCGACCACGTCGACCTCGAGGTTGACCGGCTCGCCGACGCCCTTCCTGCCGAGCGTGGTGCGTTCGAGCGTCTCGGGGATGAGCGAGACCGTGAACGTGCCCCGCGCGTCGTCGACGTGCACGACCGTGAGCGAGATGCCGTCGACGGTGACGGACCCCTTGTCCACGAGGTAGACCGCGAGCCCGGACGGCACGGTGATCTCGACGACCTCCCAGTGCTCGCTGGGGCTGCGGCGCACGATGTCACCGACCCCGTCGACGTGCCCCTGCACGAGGTGGCCCCCCATGCGCGTGGCCAGGGTGGCCGCGCGCTCGAGGTTGACCCGGGCCCCGGGGTGCAGGGCGCCGAGGCTGGTCTTGTCGAGGGTCTCCTTCATGACGTCGGCGGTGAACGTCTCCCCGTCGCGGCTGACGACGGTGAGGCAGCAGCCGTCGACGGCGATCGAGTCGCCGGGCGCAGCGTCGGAGACGACGTGCGGACCGCGCACGGTGAGCCGCAGCGCCTCCGCCTGGTCCTCGATGGACTCGATGGCGCCGAGCTCCTCGACGATGCCGGTGAACATCAGGTGACCTCCTGGGAGACATGGGTTCGGCGGGGTCGCATCACGAGGCGCACGTCGGTCTCGGGCGGCTCACCCAGGGGCACGACCTCGACGACGTCGAGCCGGAGCGCCTCGGCCAGGGTGCTCACCGGGAGACCCTCGACGGCATGGACACCGCCTCCGACGAGCAGCGGGGCGACGTAGGCGACCACCTCGTCGACGAGCCCTGCCTGCACGAGCGCGCCCGCCAGGTGGGGTCCTCCCTCCACGAAGACGTGGCGCCGTCCTCGGCGGAAGAGCTCGTCGAGCACGGCTGCCAGGTCGCGGTGGCCGGGGACCCAGGTCTCCGCGGCGGTGTCGAGCACCCTGGCTGACGCGGGCAAGCGCCGCTCCCCCACGACCACGCGCAGCGGCTGCAGGTCCCGCGGGAGCGGCTGGTCGTCCACGTCCCTCACCGTGAGCCAGGGGTCGTCGACGAGCACGGTGCCGGTGCCCACCATCATCACGTCGGCCTCGGCGCGTCGCCGGTGGGTGTCCTCGCGCGAGGCGGAGTTGCTGACCCAGCGGCTGGTGCCGTCCGCCGCGGCGCTGCGTCCGTCGAGGCTCGCCGCGAGCTTCCACGTGACGAAGGGTCGCCCGTGCTCGAGGCCGTGGAGCCAGTGCCGGTTGGCGTGGGCGGCGGCCTCCGACTCCAGGCCACCGGCGACCTCGACGCCCGCGGCCCGCAGTGTCGCCGCGCCCCCCGCTGCCTCGGGGTTCGGGTCCTCCATCGCGTGCACCACGCGCGCGACGCCCGCCTCGGCCAGCGCCCGCGTGCACGGTCCGGTGCGCCCGGTGTGGTCGCAGGGCTCGAGGGTGACCACTGCGGTGAGCCCGACCGCCGGCCGGCCCAGGGCCTCGAGTGCCGCGACCTCCGCGTGGGCGGTGCCGGCGCCGCGGTGGAAGCCCTCGGCGACCTGCTCGCCGTCGGCGTCGAGCAGCACGCAGCCCACCCTCGGGTTGGGCCCGAGAGGGACTCCCGGAGTGGTGGCGATGGCCAGGGCGCGCCGCATCGCGGCCCGCTCGGCCTCGCTGAACCCGCTCATCGCCTGTCGACCCTGCCCATCCGTCTCGTCCTGCCTGGTGCGGCGGGGTGACGGGTCGGCAGGCGTCGCGGCGCACGCACACGTCGTACGCGCCCGGCGCCGCGTGCGCTTCCCATCCGGACTTTGACCGTCGGTCCAGGAGTTCCACCTGGTCAACCGGCCACCGAGATGACCGGGTCGCGGACTGTCACCGCCGGCTCGGAATTTCACCGACCCCAGAGCACGCGAGCACTTCGCTCGTGCGGACAAGCCTGCCACAACCAGGCGTGCGGCGTCGTCGCGGTGCGACCAGGGTCACGTCCGCGCGGCGGCCTCGCGCAGCCGGTCGACCATCGCCGCGGGGTCGTCGGCGGCGAAGACGGCGGACCCGGCGACGAACATGTCGGCACCGGCCTCGGCACACCGCTCGATGGTGTCCAGCGAGACACCGCCGTCGACCTGCAGCCACAGGTCGAGCCCGTGACGCTCGACCAGCTCGCGGGCACGACGGATCTTGGGCAGGCACAGGTCGAGGAACTTCTGACCGCCGAAACCCGGCTCGACCGTCATCACCAGGAGCATGTCGAGCTCGGGCAGCAGGTCCTCGTAGGGCTCGACCGGGGTCGCGGGACGCAGCCCCATCCCGGCGCGGGCGCCCGCCGCGCGCAGCTCGCGGGCCAGCCGGACCGGCGCGGTGGCCGCCTCGACGTGGAAGGTGACCGACCGCGCGCCCGCCTCGACGTACGCCGGAGCCCAGCGGTCGGGGTCCTCGATCATGAGGTGCACGTCCATGGGTGTCTCGACGGCCCGGCCGAGGGCCTCGACCACGGGCACGCCCAGCGTCAGGTTGGGGACGAAGTGGTTGTCCATGACGTCGACGTGCAGCCAGTCGGCGTTGGCCACGCGCTTGGCCTCGTCGGCGAGGTGTGCGAAGTCGCACGACAGCAGGCTCGGCGCGATCTGGATTCCCATGGTGGTCGGCATCCTACGCAGCGAGCCCGGTGACCTGCGGTTACCTGCGGACTCGGTGGGTAGGGGTCAGAAGTCGCGTGTTCGACACCACACCCGACCACACCGCTACCGGACATTCCAGCGCCCAGCTGGTGACCAAGGGAGAGACCTGTGGAGCTCATCTGGATCATCGTCGTCATCATCGTGGCGCTGCTCGTGCTCGGGCTGGCCCTGAGGCTGCTGAGCAAGAAGCGCACGGAACGTCGCCTCCACGAGGCGCACGAGCACCGCACGGTCGCCCGTGAGGAGCTCAGCGAGGCCCAGCAGCGCAAGCAGGCCGCCGCCGCAGCGGAGGCTCGGGCCGAGGAGGCGCGCCTGGAGGCACAGCGCGCCGAGCAGGTGGCGCACGAGAGCCGCAGCGAGGCCCACGCGCGGGAGGCCCACGTCGAGGAGCGCATCCGCACCGCGGACAAGCTCGACCCCAACGTCGACCACAAGTCCGACGACTACGCCCCCGACCCGAGCCGGATCGACCACACCACCCACGGCGAGACGACCCCCGGCCACGGCACCACGGGCACCACGGGCACCACGGCACCACAGGCACCACGGGCACCACGGGTGCTCCCGGGACGACCGGCGGCACCACCGGCACGGGCTCGACGAGCGCGACCGGCACCGGTGCGACCGGCACCGACCCGCGCTACTCCGAGACCGACCCCCGCTACACCGACACCGACGAGACCGGCGGCACCGACCGCCGCGTCTGAGGGCGTCGGCGAGGCCAGCCCGGCAGTGGGGCCTTCGTCCTGATGGTCCGGCCGTCCGGACCATGTCCACGTGGTCCGGGCGGCTTACGTTGGGCGCATGCGGCTCTCTCGGATCGCGTGGTTGGTGCTCGCCGGCACGCTGCTGTTCTCCAGCAGCGCCGTCGGCGTGCCGACCGCCACCCGGGTGCACTTCACTGCCGCGGGCGACGTCGGGTCGTCCGGCTCCACGGCCGGTGCCGTGCTCGACGGCGTGCGCGCTGCGGCTCCCGACGCCCACTTCGCCCTCGGTGACCTCTCCTACGGCACGACCGGGGCGGAGAACGCCTGGTGCGACTTCGTCAAGGGCAGGGTGGGCGAGGGCTTCCCGTTCCAGCTGATCTCGGGCAACCACGAGAGCAACGGCCAGAACGGCAACATCAACGACTTCTCCGCCTGCCTGCCCAACCAGCTGCCCGGGCTGGTCGGCACCTACGGGCGGCAGTACTACGTCGACACCCCCCAGGTCGACCCGCTGGTCCGCTTCGTGATGATCTCGCCGGGGCTGACCTACCCGGACGGCACCTGGGACTACTCCGCGGGCTCGCCGCGCTACAACTGGACCGCCCAGGCGATCGACGACGCACGCGCCGACGGCGTCGAGTGGGTCGTGGTCGCCATGCACAAGCCCTGCATCTCGGTCGGCATCTACTCCTGCGACCCGGGCCCGGACCTGACGAACCTCCTCGTCGCCAAGCGCGTCGACCTGGTGCTCTCGGGCCACGAGCACAACTACCAGCGCAGCAAGCAGGTCTCCTTCGGCGCCGGGTGCCCCGCGCTCGCCATCGGCAGCTACGACGCGGACTGCGTCGTGGACTCCGACAACGACCTGACGGCGGGCGCCGGCACCGTCTTCATGACGATCGGCACTGGGGGCGTGACTCAGCGCGACGTCGTGACCGGTGACCCCGAGGCTCCGTACTTCTCCGCCACGGCGGGCGCGAACCAGAACCTCACCTACGGCTTCGGCGACTTCGATGCGACCCCGGACTCGCTCGCGGTCCGCTTCGTGCGGGCTGCCGGCGGCACCTTCAGTGACGGCTTCACCCTCACCAAGTCGACCACGCCGCCACCGCCCAACCAGTCGCCGGCAGCCACCTTCACCAGCACGACGAACGGTCTCGACGCCGCCTTCGACGCGTCGGGATCGACCGACCCGGACGGCGCGATCGTGTCCTACGCATGGGACTTCGGTGACGGGAAGACCGGAACCGGGTCCACGCCCGGTCACAGCTATGCCCAGGCCGGCACCTACACGGTCAAGCTCACAGTGACCGACGACGACGGAGGGACCAGCTCGCACACGGCGCCCGTCACGGTCTCCGGCACGGCCAGCCCGGTCGTGCTGGCGGCGGACAGCTTCGAGCGCTCCGTCGTCAACGGCTGGGGCAGCGCCGACGTGGGCGGGGCGTGGGCCGTCAGCACGTTGGCAGGCGTCTCCTCCGTGTCCGGCGGCAAGGCGCGGACGAGCCTGAAGGTCCTCGACACGAGCCGGAACGCAACCCTGTCGGGAGTCTCGTCCACCGACACCGACATGGTCTTCAACGCCGCTCTCGACAAGCTGCCCTCGGGTTCGGGGGCGTCGGTCTCCGTGTCGGCGTTGGCACGACGCATCAGCGCCTCGAACTACTACCGCGCCAGGGTCCGCGTCCTGAGCACTGGCGCTGTCCGTGCCAGCCTGCTCCGCCAGGTGGCCGGGTCCGGGTCCACCCTGGGCACCGAGATGACCGTGCCGGGGCTCACCTACGCGCCCGGCGACGCCCTCAACGTGAGGACCCGGGCGACCGGCACGTCGCCCACGACATTGCGGATGCGGGTGTGGAAGGTCGGGACGCCGGAGCCCACCTCGTGGTTGCTCACCGCCACTGACTCCTCCGCCGCCCTGCAGACCGCGGGCTCCGTGGGGCTCAGCAGCTACATCCCGGCATCGATCACCAACGTGCCCCTCCTGGTGGCCTACGACGACCTGCAGGTGGCCCGGGCCAGTAGCCTGCAGTGACGAGGTGAGGTGAGGCCATGAGCCAGGACGAACCGACCGAGGTGATCGTCGAGCCGTCGACCGTCGCACTGCTGCGCGAGACGGTCTCGATGGAGAAGCTCCGGGACTTCTACGACCGGGCCTTCAGCACGGTCATCCGCGTCCTGCGCGACCAGTCGCTCCCTCCCACGGGGCCGGCGCTCGGCGTGTACTTCTCCATCCCCGGCGAGACCGTCGACCTGGGCGCGGGCTTCCCCACCTCCGCCGAGGTGTCGCCGCACCACGGCGTGGCACCGGCCACCTTGCCCGGCGGCCGTGCGATCCAGCTGACCCACCGGGGCGCCTACGACCGGCTCCCGGAGAGCTACGCCCGGCTGCAGTCCTGGGTGCACGACGGCGACCACGTCATGGGCGACCTGATGTGGGAGACCTACGTGACCGAGCCGTCCCCCGGGGACGACCCGGAGGCGATGGTCACCCTCATCACCTGGCCCTTCGCGGGCTGACGACCGCTCGTCAGCGGGTGCGCCGCAGCAGCGCGAGGAACATCGCGTCGGTGCCGTGCCGGTGCGGCCACAGCTGCACGGTGCCCTCGACGGGGCCGTCGCAGTCGGGCACCTCGACCCCGGCTGCCAGGCGCACCGCGGCTCGGGCGTCCTCGAGCTCGACGTCGTGCCGCTCCGCCAGCACCCGGCGTACGACGCCCGTGGTCTCCTCGAGCACCGGCGAGCAGGTGGCGTAGGCGACGATGCCGCCCACCCGGGTCACCTCGACCGCCCGGTCGAGCAGCGCGTGCTGCAGAGCGGTGAGGCCGGGGAGGTCCTCTGCGCTGCGACGCCAGCGGGCTTCCGGGCGGCGGCGCAGGGCGCCGAGACCGGTGCACGGCGCGTCCACCAGCACACGGTCGAAGGTCGCGGGCCGCCACGGCGGGCGGGTGCCGTCGGCCACGACCACCGCCAGGCATCCCTGCCCCGCGGGTCCCACAGCCTCAGCGACCAGCCGGGCGCGGTGCTCCGACCTCTCGGCGGCGACGAGCCCAGCGCCGCGACCGACGGCGAGCGATGCGAGCAGCGCGGCCTTGCCGCCGGGCCCGGCACACGCGTCCAGCCACCGGGCGTCCACATCCACGGGCACCGATGCTGCCGCGAGAGCCACGAGCTGGGACCCCTCGTCCTGGACTCCGGCGCGCCCCTCGGCGACCGCGGCCAGCTCGGAGGGTGCCCCCGATGCAAGCGTGACGCCGTACGGCGACCACGGCGTCGGCT
>CAVXMY010000006.1:0-129974 GCA_963763065.1 uncultured Actinomycetota bacterium | reverse complement strand
TCCGCCAGGCCGACGTTGGTCGGCGCGCGGAGCACCGAGCCGTCGGGGACGAGCACCATCGGGAGGTCCTCCGCACCGGCGTCCGCGAGCTCCAGCAGGTGTCGGGCGTCCTGCTCGGCCTCCACGTCAAGCCACCGGTAAGGCACGTGGTTGCGCGCCAGGAAGGTCTTGACGTCCATCGCGCGCTCCGACCAACGGTGCCCGACCACGCGCACCTCCGAGGTCTCGGGTGGGTGGGCGTCGGCCCAGTCGCCCAGCAGGTCGTCGACCACGGGGTACAACCGCTCCTCGGGCGGGTCCCAGGGCTTGAACATGTAGTAGTCGAGCCCGATGTCGTTGATGGCCTTGATCGCCACGTCCGTGTCGGCGTACGCGGTGAGCAGGAGCAGCTTGGTCTCCGGTGACTCGCGACTGACCTGGTCGAGCATCTCGATGCCCGTCATCTCCGGCATGCGCTGGTCGGAGATCACCAGGGCCACGGACCGGTCCCTCAGCGTCAGGTCGGCGAGGAGCGCGAGGGCGTCCTTGCCGGACGTCGCCCGCAGCACGCGGTAGTCCGCGCCGTAACGGGAGGCGAGGTCCCGGACGATCGCCTTCGAGACCCCCGGGTCGTCGTCCACGGCCAGGATGGTGGGTTTGGACATCGCGCCTCCCTCACGGCGCCTTCCAGCGCGACCCCTCAGCATCGGCCGGGCAGCGGGGGCCTCGCAAGGGGCCTAGGTCACGCCGCCCCGGCCGCGCCCGGGCTCAGCACGCGTCCTCCCGCGGCCTCCGGCGGGCTGCGGCGCGACGCAGCCCGGCGGCGAGGAGCAGTGCCGGCGCCACGATGGCGGCGCCTGCGGTCCAGGCGGCGCTCCGGTCGGTGGTGCCGGCGGCCTTCCTGAGGTCGCGCGGCACCAGTGCCGGCACCCGGCCGATGGGCTTGCCGTTGAAGCGGTAGACGTCGAAGCCGCGGACCAGGTCGTTGCCGTAGCCGAAGAACGAGCCGTCGCGCCTGATCTTGTTCGTCTTGAAGGACCAGGTGTCGGAGTCCGGCATCACGTAGTGCCCGACCTCGCGCATGCCGACCCCGTCGCCCACCCCGACCGCGGCTGCGTTGCCCTCGAAGTCGGCCAGGCCGGAGATGTCGAGGACGCGCACGCCCTGGGCGTACCAGGCGATCGTGAGCAGTTTCTGGCGCGGGTAGATGCGCAGGACGTGGGAGGTGCAGGTGGCGCCGTCCTGGGGCTGCACCGTGGGGATGAACCAGGTGCCGATCTTCTGCGGGTCCTCCTCGAGGGAGCCGGTGATGTCGTAGAGGTGGAGGCCTCCGCCGGGGCACTCCGCGCTCGCGGCGGCGCCCGCCCGCTCGTCGGTGACCACGAGCACGGTGCGCCTGCTGCCGTCCTTGCGGCGCAGCGTGACCGGGTCGGCCTGGTGGGCGACGTTGACGGTCGGGTCGACGATCTCCGAGATGATCTCGGGGTCCCGGGGGTCGGTGGTGTCGAGCACGAGGGTCTGCGAGAGCGCCGCGGAGTAGGCGCGGGTCCCGGAGGCGTTGAAGGTGATGTCGTGCGACTCCGACCCCAGGGACGTGGGCACGAAGGGGATGGGGAAGTCCTGCACCTTCTCCGGCCGCTGCGGCCGGCTGATGTCGTAGATGGTGATGCTCGGCTCGGTGCTGGTGATCAGGTCGGAGTTGGAGTTGTAGAGGAAGCGCCCGCTGGGGTGGATGGTCATGTTGTGCGACCCGCGCTCCACCGGCAGGAAGCTCTGCGTCCTCGGCTGACGCGGGTCGGTGAGGTCCACGATGACGGTGCCGGCGTCGTTGGGCCCGAGGCGCAGGTCGCGTCCGCACCTCGAGGCGGCGCCGGCGGCCCCGACCGTGCCGTCCGCGGTGTAGCTCGCCAGCACCCGTCCGTCGCGCGTCCACACCTGGATGTCGCCCTGGCTGATGTCGCAGTCGTACGTCGCGACGCGGCGCGGGTTGCGCGGGTCGGTGATGTTGATGATCTGCATGCCCTTGTCCAGGGTGCCGGCGAGGGCGAACTCACGGCTCCCGATGCGCATGAACTCGATGTCGGAGCCGTTCTGCGCCTCACCGCTCCGGTCGTACTGGAGGTTGGCGACGTGACGCATCGCCTTGCCCTCACCCTGGGTGGCGACCTTCGCCGCCCGCGTGTTGGTGGCCACGTCGCCGATGCCCTCGTGCGCCGATGCCGGGCCCTGCGGCACGAGCGTGAAGCCGAGCAGCGCGGAGACGGCCAGCGCACCGAGAGCCGGACGGCGTGACAGCAGGGAGACTGGCGTGGGGGCGTCATGCTTGTCTCAACGCCGCGTGGGTCCCCGGGTTACGCCGGTGAGACCCCCCGGGGTGGCCGTTCGGCCACTTCCTGCTCCCCGGACCCCGGTGTCAGGATGGGCCCACGGTCGTGGATCGCGGAGACCGAATGGAGGCGCTCATGGCCTATGAGTTCTACGTCAAGGTCGAGGGGACCAAGCAGGGCGCGTTCAAGAGCGAGACGCCCCGGGAGAAGCACAGGGGCAAGATCCCCGGCATCTCCTTCCACTACAACGTGAAGTCGCCCCGGGACGCCGCCAGCGGCATGGCCAGCGGCAAGCGGGTGCACCAGCCGGTGTCGTTCGTGAAGCGATGGGGCCCCTCGACGCCGCAGTTCTTCCAGGCGCTGTGCACCAACGAGTCGCTCAAGTCCGTGCTGTTCGAGTTCGTCAGGACCGACGCGAACGGCGAGGAGTACGTCTACCACTCCGTCACGCTCACGAACGCCGCCGTGACCGAGATCGACCAGTACCTCGCGGGCGACGAGCCGGTGGCCGCCGCGGACGCCCACGAGCTCGAGCGCATCTTCCTGACGTTCCAGCGCATCGAGATCCAGAGCACGGACGGCAAGACCACGGCGGTCGACGACTGGTTACAGCGGGGCTGACGGCGCGACGGCACGCTCGAGGCCCGTCGGGGGCTCTCCGCCACGGGGTCGTGGTCGGCGGCCGGCCGGGCCAGGGCAGACTGACGCTCGCTGGGGGCAGCCGACATCCACGCCTGTCGTGGTGAGAGGACCTGTGTGAGCACGCAGAGCGACCCCCGCCCGGCCGACCTGGTGCTGCGCGGCGCACCGGTCCTCCGCGACGGCCGGTGGGACGGGGACTGCCTCGCGGTCCGCGACGGTCTCGTCGTCGGTATCGGCTCGTCCGACGACGTGGCGCCGCTCGTGACCTCGGCGACCGAGGTCAGGGACATGGCCGGGCGGTGGCTGCTGCCGGGCTTCCACGATGCGCACGTCCACCCGGTGCAGGCCGGCCGGGAGATGCACCAGTGCGACCTGACAGGCACCACCGACGTCGGTGAGTACCTCGAGCGGGTGCGCACCTACGCGGCGGCGAACCCTGAGCGGGCATGGATCAGCGGCGGGGGCTGGTCGATGGAGTCCTTCCCGCGCGGCGTTCCCGGTGCCGACCTGCTCGACGAGGTGTGCCCGGACCGGCCCGTGTACCTGCCCAACCGCGACCATCACTCCGCCTGGGTCAACACCCGTGCCCTCGAGCTGGCCGGCATCGACGCCGCCACGCCCGACCCCGCCGACGGGCGCATCGAGCGCCACGCGGACGGCAGCCCCTCGGGTGCCCTCCACGAGGGAGCCATGGGCCTCGTGGCCTCGCTGGTCCCGCCGCCGACCGAGGAGGAGCTGCTCGAGGCACTGCTCACGGCGCAGGCGCACCTCCACTCGCTGGGCATCGTCGGCTGGCAGGACGCACTGGTCGGGGAGGGGCTCGGCATGGCCGACTCCCTGCCCACCTACCTGGCCGCGCACGCCGCAGGACGGCTGACCGCGAAGGTCCGGCTCGCCCTGTGGTGGGACCGCGAGCGCGGCCTCGAGCAGCTGCCCGAGCTGGTCGAGCGCCGCCGGCGGGCGTCGGCAGCCGGGCTGCACGCGACGAGCGTGAAGATCATGCAGGACGGGGTCTGCGAGACCCACACGGCCGCGCTCCTGGAGCCCTACCTCGACGACCGCGGCAACCGCACCGCCGACCACGGACTCTCCTTCATCGACGCCGGCGACCTCGCGACGTACGTCGCTGCCCTGGACGCCGAGGACTTCCAGGTCCACGTCCACGCCCTGGGGGACAGAGCGGTGCGGGACAGCCTCGATGCCGTCGCACACGCCGTGGCGGTCAACGGGCTTCGCGGCAACCGCCACCACCTGGCCCATGTGCAGGTCGTCGCCCCTCAGGACGTCGTCCGGTTCGCCGACCTCGACGTGACCGCGAACATCCAACCGCTGTGGGCGTGCCACGACGGGGTGATGGACCAGCTCACCCTCGACTACCTGCCCGTCGCGGCCCGTGACCGGCAGTACCTCTTCGGCTCCCTGCGCAGGGCGGGTGCACGGGTCGCCTGTGGCAGCGACTGGCCGGTCTCGTCGGCCGATCCCCTGCTCGGCATGCACGTGGCGGTCAACCGCACACCCCCTGGTGAGCACGGCGTGCCACCGCTGCTGTCCGGGGAGGCGCTCAGCGTCGCCGAGGCCATCCAGGGCTACACGGCGGGAAGCGCGTTCCTGAACGGTCTCGAGCGGTCCAGCGGAGTGCTCGAGGTCGGCCACGCCGCGGACGTCGTCGCCGTCGATGCGGACATCCTGGGTGTCGAGCCACAGGCGGTCGGCGACGTGCGCGTCACCCACACGTTCGTGGACGGGCACGCGGTCCACGAGCCGCACTGATCAGGTCGACTCCACGAGGGTCGTCACCGCACCGGCCACCGGCCTGCCGAACATCACCGGGTCGTTGTGGGCGGCGCCGGCAAGCACCTTCTCCTCCACCAGTCTCGGGGCAGCCGCCGCGACGCGTGCGCTCATCGACGGTGGCACGATCTCGTCCGCCGTCCCGCGGATGACCACGACCGGGACGTCGAGCTCACGGACGAGATCGAGCACCGGGAACCGGTCGCGCAGCAGCCGGCGTACCGGCAGCCACGGGTAGTGGTGCGCCCCCACGTCCGCCAGCGCAGTGAAGGGTGACCGGAGCACGAGGCCGGCGGGTGGACGGCGCGACGCGAGGGCGGTCGCCACGCCGGCTCCCAGGGACTCGCCGAGGTAGATGGTCCGGTTGGCGGTGAATCCCCGCTCCACGAGCCACGAGGCTGCCGCGTCGGCGTCGTGAGCGAGCCCCTCCTCCGACGGATCGCCGGGGTTGCCTCCGTAACCGCGGTAGTCGACCAGCAGGACGGAGAACCCCTCGCGGCTGAGCAGGTCCGCGAGCCCGGCGCGGTCGGCGCGGTTCCCGCCGTTGCCGGGCAGCACCAGGACCGCCCACCCGCGGTCGACCTCCGGCCGGGCGGGGACGAGCCAGGCAGCCAGCTGCAGCCCGTCCGCCGTGTGGAGCGACACGTCCTCGGCGGCCGGGACGGCGCGCGCCGCCGGGCCGGGGGAGGCCGTGTCGGGGAAGTAGATCAGGCGGCGCTGCAGCGCCCACAGTGCCGAGACCACGAGACCTCCCACGACGAGGGACACGACCAGGCCGACTGCGACCCTGCGGAGGCGGCGACCGACCCTCATGCCTCATCCTGGCCCATCGCGGCGCGGCGCTCCCAGCCCGCGGCTGAGGCCGCCGGACATGGCACGAGGGCCGACCCCCGAGATCTCGGCGATCGGCCCTCGTGCCTGTCCGTGGTGCTCGACGTCGGCGACGTCGGCGGTCAGTCGATGCGTCGCTCCTCGACGGTGCGGGTGCGGGCGTTGCGGCTGGCGATCAGCCCCAGCACGATCGCGGCGATGCCTGCCAGCAGGAGGATCCACCCGAGCGTGGTGTCCTCGATCGCGGGCAGGTCCACGTTGATGACACCCAGCAGGAAGATGAGGCCGAGCACGACGAGGAAGATGCCGACTCCCAGTCCCATGACAGCTCCTAGAGTTCAGTGATGCCGCGACTCGGCACCGTTCAGGGCGTCGCGACGAGCGACATGGAAAGCCTGCCCTCCGCAGGGGTGACCTAATCCCGAGGGGCGGGGAGCCGCGCCGGGCTCCACGAGGTCAGCCGATGTCGATGCCGGGCACCAGTCGGCGGGGGTGGCTGGTCATGCCGGCCACGTCCAGCACGGCGCCGGACCCGTTGAGCACCTGGGTCTGGATCTTCAGGGGAACGCCGGCGGGCACGGCCGTGTCGAGCAGCCAGCTCTGGAGGTGCACGAAGCGACCCTGGCGCTGCGAGACGAACCAGGGGCCGGCGACGCCGTCCACGAAGTAACGCATCCGCGCCGACCGCACCGGGTCCTGCACCTTCAGCCATGCGTTGGTCCGGAAGAGGACCGTGGAGATGCACCCTTGTGCGACCAGGCACCACTCCTCGACCGAGTTGGTGTAGTGGACGGCGGGGCGGCTCGCGCTCGTCGTCGGGAAGGGGCGCACCGAGGGGTGCTGCCGTCCGAGCATGTCGCAGAACAGGGTTCTGCCGGCGTGGTTGCGCAGCACGAAGCTGCCGCGCTGCGACGTCGGGCGTCAGCTGCAGCATCCCGTAGCTCACCCGGAGCGCGCCCGGGCGCCCGTCGACGAAGGCGTCGGTCGCGCACGTGGCGAGCGCGAGCGTCTTGCCCACCGAGCCGAGGTCGAGGCTCACCGGAGCGGCGGTGGCCGGCACGGCGAGGGCCCCACCTGTCGCGAGGACGGCGGTCAGCGCTGCCACCACGAGTCGGCGAATCCTGCTGCGCACCATCGGCTGCCTCCCAGACCGCTCGTGCCCCGGAACCCGCACGGGGACTGTGGGCCGCTCTCTCCCTCCACCGTAGGGAGCAGAGCCACGCAGGTCACGCTTCAGGCGGATGATTCCGGACATTTGCGGGAGAGACAGGGCAAATGTCCGGCACGTCGGGGACCTTCGTCCCGCGCCGACCCGGCGGCCTCAGGCCCCTGCCTCGACTGACCGGAGGGCGTCAGTCGGCCGGCGCCTGACACGCGGCACGTCTTCATCCCGACCCCGACGTCACTTGGTACTGTGGTTCTGCTTCGGATGTCTACAGGTCCGGTCGTGACCAAGAACGACTGTGTTTGTTGGCACGAGACGCCCACCCATGCGCCGTCGCGTGTCGTCCCGCGGGGTTCGTCATCGTCAAGTCCGGAGCGGGTCGCCGCAGCGGCGGTCCTGTTTCCGAAAGAGGAGTAAGTAGGCATGGCTCAGGGCACTGTCAAGTGGTTCAACGCCGACAAGGGTTTCGGCTTCATCGCGCAAGAGGGTGGCGGCGACGACGTCTTCGTCCACTTCTCCGCGATCCAGATGCAGGGCTACAAGGCACTGGAGGAGAACCAGCGCGTGGAGTTCGAGGTGACCCAGGGCCCCAAGGGCCCGCAGGCGGAGAACGTCCGCGCCCTCTGACTCGTAGGACCCTGGAGGTCCCACCGACGGCCCCGGCTTCTGCCGGGGCCGTCGGCGTTTCAGGCCCCTGTCCGTGAGGCAAGGTGACGACATGGCCCCCTCCGACTCCAGTGCTGCGCGCGGCCCGGCCGCGCACCGCGCGCTCGGGGACGAGCTCGACGTCCCGCTCGAGGACCCCGTCCTCCTGGAGGAGGTCGAGCTGCTCTCGACCCTGATGATCCAGGCAGGGTCCGCCGAGGAGCCCCTGGACCAGGCCGAGGTCGACCGTCTGCTCGGCATCGAGGAGCCCACCGACGGCGGCTGAAGATGGACGCCAGGTGAACGCCGGGTTAAGGATCCGGCGGCCGGCGCGCCACGTGCCTGAGATCACCCCCAGGGATTAGGGGCCCGACACCTCTACCCCTAGCATGTCTGACGGTCCTGACCCTGCTGCGAGGAGCGACCCGTGCCGCTACGGTTCCGTCCGGTCGACGCCACTTTCTACGACCTCTTCACCCAGCTCGCCCAGCGCCTCGTGCAGGGCTCCGAGCTGCTCAACTCGGTCTTCACCGAGGGCGCTGACAGGGAGTCCGTCGCCGAGCGGATGCGCGAGGAGGAGCACCTCGCCGACGAGGCCACCCACGACATCATCCGGCGGGTCAACTCGACGTTCGTGACCCCCTTCGACCGCGAGGACATCTACTCGCTGGCCTCCTCGCTCGACGACGTCATGGACTTCATGGAGGAGGCCGTCGACCTCGTCCTGCTCTACGACATCACCCACCTGCCGGCGGAGGTGGCCGAGCAGGTGCAGGTCATCCAGCGCTGCGCGGAGATCACCGCCGACTCGATGCCGCGCCTGAAGACCATGAAGGACCTCGACGAGTTCTGGATCGAGATCAACCGCCTCGAGAACGCCGGCGACAAGTGCTACCGCAAGATCCTCGCGAAGCTCTTCAGCGGGGAGTACGACGCGCTCGAGGTGCTCAAGCTCAAGGACGTCGTGGACTCCCTGGAGTCGGCCATCGACGCATTCGAGACCGTCGCCAACGTGATCGAGCAGATCTCCGTCAAGGAGTCGTGAGCGTGGAGCTCGCGATCGTCATCGCGGTCGTCGTGGTCGCGCTGATCTTCGACTACACCAACGGGTTCCACGACGCCGCGAACGCCATCGCGACGTCGGTGTCCACCCGGGCGCTGACCCCTCGGGTGGCCCTTGGCATGGCCGCGATCATGAACTTCGTGGGCGCCTTCCTCGGCCAGGAGGTCGCGAACACCGTCGCGGGCGTCATCACGCTGCCGCAGAACACCCACGGTCTCACCGTGGTCATGGCCGGCCTCATCGGCGCGATCAGCTGGAACCTGCTCACCTGGTACTTCGGGCTGCCGTCCTCCTCCTCGCACGCGCTCATCGGCGGCCTGATGGGGGCCGGCATCGCCTTCGCCCTGACCGACGGCAACGAGTACCTCACCGGCCAGCCCGGCGCGGAGTACGTCGACGACGCGTGCCTGGTCAACGGTCAGCCGGCCGCCGACGCGGGAGCCTGCGGGGTCGTGCACTGGCAGATCATCCTCGACAAGATCCTCATCCCGATGATCGCCTCGCCGCTCTTCGGCTTCGCCGCGGCGGCCCTCGCTGATGATCGGCATCATGTGGCTCTTCCGTCGCGGCAACCCGCACAAGCTCAACCGCGGGTTCCGGCTGGCGCAGACGGTCAGTGCCGCGGCCATGGCCCTGGGACACGGCCTGCAGGACGCGCAGAAGACGATGGGCGTCATCTTCCTGGCGCTGCTGACCGGCGGCTACGTGTCAGCCGGCGACGACCTCCCTCCCTGGGTGATCTTCTCCGCCGCGGCGGCGATCTCGCTGGGCACCTACGCCGGCGGCTGGCGGATCATGCGCACCCTCGGCCGCCGCATCATCCACCTCGACCCGCCACGCGGCTTCGCCGCGGAGTCGGTCGCGGCCGGCGTGCTCTACACGACTGCCTTCGCCTTCGAGGCCCCGATCTCCACGACGCACACCATCACCTCGGCGGTGATGGGGGTGGGTGCGACCAAGCGGCTCTCGGCGGTGCGGTGGGGCGTGGCGCGCAACATCGTCGGCGCCTGGGTGCTGACCTTCCCGATGGCCGGCGCCGCTGCCGCCGCGACGTACTGGCTGCTCCGGCTGGTCCAGCTCCCCTGACGCCGTCGCTCAGCCGAAGCGGCCGGAGATGTAGTCCTCGGTGCGCTTGTCCCGCGGTGAGCGGAAGATGTTGGCCGTCAGGTCGTACTCCACGAGCAGCCCGGTGCGGTTGCCGCTGCCCTCGTCGGCCAGCGCGGTGAAGAACGCCGTCCTGTCCGCCACGCGTGCGGCCTGCTGCATGTTGTGGGTGACGATGATGATCGTGTAGTCGTCGCGCAGCTCGGTCATGAGGTCCTCGATGCGCGCGGTGGCGATCGGGTCGAGTGCCGAGCACGGCTCGTCCATGAGGATCACCTCGGGCTTCACGGCGATGGTGCGGGCGATGCAGAGCCGCTGCTGCTGGCCGCCGGACAGGCTGTAGGCGGAGTCCTTGAGCTTGTCCTTGACCTCGTCCCACAGCGCCGCCCGGGTCAGGCACTCCTCCACCCAGGCGTCCATGTCCGGGACCCTCATGCCGGTCACCCGCGGTCCGTAGGCGACGTTGTCGTAGATGGACTTCGGGAAGGGGTTGGGCTTCTGGAAGACCATGCCGATCCGGCGGCGCACCTCGATCGGGTCCACGTCGCGCGCGTAGATGTTCTTGCCGTGGTAGGTCACGTGGCCCTCGACCCGCGCGCCGTCGATGAGGTCGTTCATCCGGTTGAGCGAGCGCAGGAGCGTCGACTTGCCGCACCCCGACGGGCCGATCAGCGCGGTGATCTCGTTCGTGCCGAAGTCGAGGCTGACGCGTGTCACCGCCCGGAAGTCGCCGTAGTAGACGTTGACCTGCTCGCACGCCATGATCGGGTCCGGCTGGGAGGGCAGCACACGGTCCGACTCGTGGTGCGGGAGGACCATGGTGCCGACCTCCTCGCCCGAGCTCGGCTCGTCACTCGCGTGCGACGTGTCGTGATTGTTCATCGGGTCCTTCGCCTCGAGGTCGGACGCCGGGCGGCGCGACTGCTGGATGGTGCTGCCGGTCGTGAAGTAACCCATGTGTTCACCAACGCTTCTGGTAGCGGTTGCGGATCATGATGGCCACCGCGTTCATCAGCAGGAGAAGACCCAGCATGACGATGATCGCGGCCGAGGCGGCCTGGTGGAAGGGCTCCTGAGGCTGCTGCGCCCAGTTGAAGATCTGGATGGGCAGCACCGTGAAGCCCGACATCAGCCCGTTGGGGTCATAGGTGACGAACACGAGCCCGCCGAGAAGCAGGAGCGGCGCGGCCTCGCCGATAGCGCGTGACAGCGCGAGGATCGAGCCCGTGGCGATCCCGGGGATCGCCGAGGGCAGGACCTGGCGCCAGGTCGTCTGGATCGGCGTGGCGCCGAGTGCCAGGGAGCCGTCCCGGATCTCCCGTGGCACCGCGCGAACCGCCTCGCGGGTGGCGATGATGATGACCGGGAGGATCAGCAGGGCCAGTGCGATCGCGCCGCTCAGCACCACCCGGCGGGGGAGGTCGATGGCAAGGGCGAGGCCGGCCGTCAGCATGCCGTAGACGATGGCGGGCACCGCCGCGAGGTTGGTGATGTTCACCTCGACCAGCCGGTTGTACCACTTCCGGTGATCCGCGAACTCCTCCAGGTAGACCCCTGCAGCCACACCCAGGGGCACCGCCATCAACGCGGTGAAGCCGATCACCATGGCCGAGCCGAGGATGGCGGCGCGGGCGCCGGTCGACTCGGGCTCCAGGCGGGAGGAGTAGTTGGTGAACAGCTCGGGGTCGAGCCGGCCCATCCCGTCCAGGAAGGAGTCGACGAGCAGGACCACCAGGCACAAGACGGAGAAGGCGAGCGCGAACCAGAGTGCGATCAGGAAGCCGATCGAGGCGACGCTGCGGTCGCCCGCTCGGGCCGTCCTGAGAGGTGGGGGGGACGAGGCGCGCGAGCGGGTCTCGATGAGCGCGGTCATCAGTAGGCCTCCCGGAAGCGACGGACGACGGACGCGGCGACCAGGTTGAAGATCAGCGTGATGACGAAGAGCAACATGCCCACTGCGAACAAGGTGTTGTAGCCGAGGGTGCCCGGGCTGCTCTCGCCGGTGGCGGTCTGGGCGATGAAGCCCGTCATGGTCTGACCCTCCTCGAGCGGCGAGCCGACGACCTGGGCGCGGGTGCCGGCTGCCAGCGCGACGATCATGGTCTCGCCGATGGCACGCGACAGGGCGAGCACGATCGACGCGGTGATGCCGGAGATCGCGGCGGGGAACACCACGCGCGTGGTGGTGCGCATCCGGTTGGCGCCCAGCGCAAGGGAGCCCTGCCGCATCGCCTGCGGGACCGCCGACATCGCGTCCTCGGACAACGACGCCACCGTGGGGATGATCATCACGCCCAGGACGAGCCCGGCGGCGAGCACGCTGAACGTGCCGATCTCGAGCCCCAGGATGTCCTCGAGGATCGTCGGGGCGACGAAGTAGAGCGCGAAGTAGCCGTAGACGACCGAGGGGATGCCCGCCAGCACCTCGAGCACCGGCTTCAGCACCTTGCGCGTGCGGCTACCGGCGTACTCCGAGAGGTAGACGGCCGCCCCGAGTCCGAAGGGGACCGCGATCAGCAGCCCGATGAACGTGGTCCACATTGTGCCGGTGATGAGCGGGAGCACGCCGAAGTCCGCGTCGGAGAACGTGGGGGCCCATCGCGTGCCCGTCAGGAACGCCATCACGTCGACCTCGCGGAAGAACTCCACGGCGGGGAAGAGCAACGACAGGAAGATCCCCACGGTGACAGCCATGGTCAGCCCGGCGGATCCGACGAGGAGACCGTAGGCGATCTTCTCGCCGGGCCGTCGCGATCCGGTCTGGAGGAAGGACGGTTCCTCGGGACCCGAGGAGGCCCGACGGGGACCCGTCCCTGCGGACGGGCCCCCTCGGGTGACGGTGCTGCTGCTCACTGATGATTCCTGTCCGGTTGGGAGGACCCGGGTCCGCCCAACCCTCGACGTCAGCCCTTCAGGCTCTTCGCCTGCGTCTCCAGCTCACCGGTCTGCTCGTCGTTGAGCGGGATGAACTGCGCGGCCTCGCTGATGTCCGCCACGTTCTCGACGTAGAAGTCGATGAAGGCCGACACCTGGGGCTTGTCCGCGTAGGACTTGTTGCTCACGTAGACGAACAACGGGCGGGCCAGCGGGGTGTAGCTGCCGTCCTGTGCGGTCTCGACCGAGGGCGCGACGCAACCGTCGCCGCTGTCGACCTCGACGGCCTTGAGGGCATCCGCGTTCTCCTCGTAGTAGGAGAAGCCGAAGTAGCCGAGGGCGTTCGCGTCGCCCGAGACCCCGCTGACGATGGTGTTGTCGTCCTCCGAGGCGTTGTAGTCGGAGCGGCTCGCGCCCTCCTCGCCGTTGATCTCGTCGGTGAAGTAGTCGAACGTGCCCGAGTCCGTGCCCGGGCCGTACAGGCTGATCTTCTCCGCCGGGAACTCCGGGTTCACCTGGTCCCAGGTGGTGACCTTGCCCTCGGCGCCCGGCTCCCAGAGCGTCTTCAGCTCCTCGGTGGTCAGGCAGGTGATGAAGTCGTTGTCCGCGGACACCACCACGGTCAGGGCATCGGTGGCGACCTGGAGCTCGGTGTAGTCGACCTTGTTCTTCTCGCAGATCGGCACCTCCTCCTCGTCGTCGATCGGCCGCGAGGCGTCGGAGATGTCGGTGTCGCCGGCGCAGAACTTCTCGAACCCACCGCCGGTGCCGGAGGTGCCCACCGACACGTTGACGTCGGGGTTCTCCTCCAGGAACAGCTCGCCGGCGGCGGAGGTCAGGGGCTCGACGGTCGACGAGCCGTCCGCGACGACCTCGCCGCTGACGCTGTCGCCGTCGGCGGATGCTTGGTTGTTGCCGCCGCAGGCGGCCAGGGTCAGGGTCAGGACCAGCGCGGCGGGGGCCGCGGCGGCCTGCATGATCGTGCGTCGTGTCACTGTGGAGACGACCTTCCGGTTCGGGCCGCGCACTCCTGGGCCGCGGCCTGCATTGATCTGACGTCGTGAACGTAGGAAGCCCCCGTGAACCGACCTGCCGGTGACGGTGAACGGCCGGTGAACAGCACCTGTCGAGGTTCGAACCTCAGCGCGGAGGGGGTCCGACCCGGTCCACGGCCACGACGCGGCCGTGACGGTGGTGCAGGACCACCGCCGCAGCGGGATCCAGCGGCGCCGGGTCGAGCCCGAGGGCCTCGAGCATCATCGGCAGGACCGGGCGGTGGCCGCACACCACCGTGGGGTGACGCAGCTCCAGCAGCGCGTCCATCTCCTTCAGCACCGCTCTCGGGGGTCGCGTCCTCCTCCGAGAGCGCGTCGGTGACCGCCAGGTCGAGCGCGGCCCGCTCGGCATACGGCGCCACGGTCTGCGCGCAGCGCTCGCTGCTCGAGGACACCACGTGGCGCACCCCGTACGCCGCCAGCAGGGGGACCAGCCGGTCGGACTGGTCGCGGCCCTCCGGGCCGAGGGGTCGGAGGCGGTCGTCGCCGCGCCACTGCTTGCGGGGAGACGCCTGGGCGTGCCGCAGCACGAGCAGGGGCACGGACCTGCGCTCGAACGGGCGCGCCTCGACCAGCAGGTCGCGGTCCCGTTCGTAGGTCAGCTGCTCACGTGCCCGCGCCACCGGCACCCAGCGGACTTCGTCGATCTCGGGGTTGGGCTCGTAGCCGGTGACGTCGTCGTCGCCGGTGCTGTGCGCGGTCCAGTAGTGCACGACCTTGGGCCGCACGCTTCCGTTGCCGACCGCGTAGACCTGCGGCGACAGCGACGGACCGAGCCGGACCTCGAGGCCCGTCTCCTCCTCGACCTCGCGGACAGCCGCCTCCCGCGGCGTCTCGCCCGGGTCGAGCTTGCCCTTCGGCCAGGACCAGTCGTCGTAGCGCGGGCGGTGCACGAGCAGGACCTCGGTGGTGCCGCGCCTGCGGCGGACCGTCACCGCGCCGGCGGCGACCACCAGGTCCGGTTCGGGCATGCCGTTAGTGTCACACCATGGCTTCCGGCGTCACCACGTCACGGCCCCCCGCGTGGCGTCGCCGATGGCCCCTCGTCGTCGGCGGGACGGTCCTGCTCCTGCTGTTGCTGCTCGCGGCCGCGGGCTGGTGGCTGCTCCGCGGCCCGGCTGGTCCCTACGCCGACGCGATGGGCACCCTGCCCGAGGGCACGCTGCGCAGCACCTTCACGGACTGGAGCCGGGTGGACGAGGAGCTGGAGGTGCCCGACGTCGAGGAGGCACAGGACGCCGAGCGCGTCCGCGACTTCCTCGACGCCGCCTACGACGCCGACGTCGTCACGGGGTCGACGCTGCTCGACGTCCTGCCCGGGCTGGCGCTGACCTTCGGCTACAGCCCGGCCCAGGCGGAGTGGGAGGCCTACGGGCAGTCACCCGACGGTGCCGTCGACGTGCTCAAGGTGGACGACTCCGTCGACTTCGACGAGGTGGCGGCCAACCTCGAGGAGGCCGGCTACGACGTGCCGGACGCCGACGACGGTGTGTGGCGCGGCAGCGGCGACCTGGTCGTCGAGTTCGAGTCGCCGATGACCACGATCCAGATCAACGTCCTGCTGCTGGAGGACGAGCGGCTGATCCTGACCTCTGACGACGAGGCTTACCTGGAGACGACCCGCGCCGTGGTCGAGGGCGACGAGCCGTCGTTGCGCGGTGTGCCGGGCGTGGACCCGCTGGTCGAGGCGTCCGAGGAGGCGGTCTCCGCGCAGCTGTGGTCGCGAGACTTCGCCTGCACGGACCTGGCCATGTCGCAAGCGGACGCGATCGACCAGGAGGAGGGCGCACGGCTGGTCGACGAGGCGGGCGGGGTCCACCCGCTCGACGGCCTGGTGGTCGCGCGCACCGGCGGGGAGTCGGCGACGATCGCGATGTGGTTCGATTCCGAGGCGGACGCGGACGACGACCTGCAGCCTCGCACCGACCTCGCCCGCGGCCCCGCCCCGGGGCAGGGCGGCGACTTCGGCGAACGCTTCACCGTCGAGCAGTCCCAGGTCGACGGACGTCTGGTGACGATGAGCATCGAGCCACGCACCGAGACGCTCATGGGCGACCTGGGCCAGGGGCCGGTGCTCTTCGCGGCGTGCTGACCCGACGGGTCAGGGGCGCTGCCGCCGGGCTGAACGTGGGGCGTGTAGAACGGGACCATGGAGCGCATGGACCTGATGGCCGGACCACCACCGACCCACCTGCCCGAGGACCCGGCCGACGCCGAGCTCGACGGCGGCTCGGACGTCGGTGCCGTCGTACGCCGTCACCCCGAGTCGCCGGCGGCCTGGGCCGCGCTCGCCGCCGACGCCGAGACAGCGGGGGCCGACGACCTCACCGTCTACGCCTATGCCCGGGTCGGCTACCACCGGTCGCTCGACCGGCTCCGTCGCAACGGCTGGAAGGGTCAGGGGCCCGTGCCGTGGGAGCACGAGCCCAACCGCGGGTTCCTGCGGTCGCTGGCGCTGCTCAGCGGCGCCGCTGAGCGCATCGGGGAGGCGCCGGAGGCACAGCGCTGCGCGGACTTCCTGCGTGACTCGAGCCCCACGGCGTACGCCGAGCTGATGGCCGGGCGCGGCTGACGGTCGCAGGAGTCAGGCCGGGCCAGTCTCCATGGTGGTCTCCGTGGTCGCCTCCGGGGTCGTCTCCGGCAGGAACATCCGGACGGCACCCGCTCGGACGTACCACTCCCGGCAGGTGTGAGGTCCGTCGATCTCCCCGTCCGCGCTCAGGTGGAAGGGCTCACCCTCGACACGGACCTTCTGACCGGTCACCCGGGTGACCTCCTTCATCAGGTGGTGCTTGCCGGTGCGCAGCCGCAGCAGGTAGGCCACGCGGGCCAGGCGTCCCGCCGCCCGCGACACGATCACGACCAGGTTCCCGCTGCTGACCTCTGCCCCCGGCACCAGCTCGGTGCCGCCGCCGACGGTGGAGCCGTTGCCGATCGCGACCTGCGCGATGTGGCCCCGGGGCGCCAGGTCCTCGTCGTCGACGGTGACGGTCGCCTTGATGAACTCGGGGTTCACGCTCGCGTTGAGCACACCCGACGACGTAGCCGAGCCTGCCGACCTTGAGCTTGCCGAAGCGCGGCTTCCACTTCTCCGCTTGTCGGCTCGCCTCGGCGCCGACACCGAGGTGGACGTTGTTGATGACCACCCGGTGGCGGTCGTCGACGATGAGGTCGACGGGCACCTCGTGGTCCGCGTTGATGACGCGGGCCGCCTCCTCGGGGTCCAGCGGGATGCCGACGCCACGGGCGAAGTCGTTGCCGGTGCCGAGCGGGATGAGGCCCAGCCGCGACTTCTCCAGGAGCCGCAGGGAGTACAGCGCGTTGACGACGGCGTGCAGGCTCCCGTCCCCGCCCGCGACCACGATGCGTCGCTCGGCCGCCAGGCTGAGAGCCTCACCGAGCTCGTCGGCGTCGGAGGTCTCGACGTGGTCCACGTCGTACTTCTCCATCAGGACGTCCACCGCGGAGATGAGGGCCTGCTCCTCGTTGGTCCCGGCGGTGGCGTTGCTGATGAGCAAGAGTTCCTCCACCTGACGAGTATGGAGGGGGTGCAACGCCGGTGTTAGCGTTGGGTGGCAAAGAGCCCCGAGTGCCAGTGCGCCGGGGCTTGAATCTTGTGGACGCGACAACCCACGTGATCAGCGGAGTGGAACATGCCAGCGATCGTCGTACTCGGTGCCCAGTGGGGGGACGAGGGCAAGGGCAAGGCGACCGACCTCCTCGGGGCGGACCAGGCCGGGGCCATCGACTACTGCGTGCGCTACCAGGGCGGCAACAACGCCGGGCACACGATCGTGGTCGACGGCGAGAAGTTCGCCACCCACCTGCTGCCGAGCGGGGTGCTGACGCCGGGGTGCACGCCTGTCATCGGCAACGGCGTCGTCATGGACGCGCGGGTGCTCTTCACCGAGATCGACGGGCTCGTGGAGCGCGGTGTCGACGCGACCAGGCTGCTCGTCTCCGCGAACGCGCACCTCATCACCAGCTACCACACCGAGATCGACAAGGTCACCGAGCGCTTCCTCGGCAAGAGCAAGATCGGCACCACCGGCCGCGGCATCGGGCCGGCCTACGCCGACAAGATCAACCGGATCGGCGTCCGTGTCGCCGACGCCTTCGACGAGAAGATCCTGGCCGCCAAGATCGAGGCAGCCCTCGAGATCAAGAACCACCTGCTCGTGAAGGTCTACAACCGGCGCGCGATCGCCGTCGACGAGATCCTCGAGGAGATCGGCGCCTACGCCGACCGGCTCAAGCCGATGGTCGCGGACACCTCGCTGGTGCTCAACCAGGCCCTCGACCGTGACGAGACCGTGCTGTTCGAAGGCGCCCAGGCCACCATGCTCGACGTCGACCACGGCACCTATCCCTTCGTGACGTCGTCCAACCCGATCGCCGGCGGCGTGGGCGCCGGGGCCGGCATCGGGCCGCGGCGGATCGACCGCATCATCGGCGTGGTCAAGGCGTACACCACCCGGGTGGGGTCAGGGCCGTTCCCGACCGAGCTGCACGACGACGACGGAGACCTCCTGCGCGAGGTGGGTGCCGAGTTCGGCACCACGACCGGCCGGCCGCGCCGCTGCGGCTGGTACGACGCGGTCATCGCGCGCTACGCCGCACGGGTCAACGGCCTCACGGAGTTCTTCCTCACCAAGCTCGACTGCCTCGGGGAGTGGGACGAGATCCCGGTCTGCGTCGCCTACGAGATCGAGGGCCGGCGCGTCGACGAGATGCCGATGACCCAGACCGAGTTCCACCGCGCGGAGCCGGTCTACGAGCTGCTGCCGGGCTGGCGCTCGGACATCTCCGGCTGCCGCACCTTCGAGGAGCTCCCACCCAACGCGCAGGCCTATGTCCGGCGGCTCGAGGAGCTGTCGGGGGCGCCGATCTGGGGCGTCGGCGTCGGCCCCGGTCGCGAGCAGACAGTCACCGTGCGCTGACCTGACGGGCGGGCAAGCCCGGCGCGCGGGATCAGTCGGCGAGGAGATCGCGGAGGATCGTCGGCAGGTTGGCGGTGTCCATCTTGGAGATGCACGCCGCGACGCCGATGTCACGCGCCCGCGACTCGACCGCACCGTCGAGGTGGGCCGAGAACAGGACGACGAGCTGCTCGGGGTGGTGGCCCAGGATCCGCTCCGCTGCCTCGAGCCCGGTCAGCACGGGCATGCGGTTGTCGAGCAGCACCACCGAGGGCACCGGGGGAGGGTCGAGGTCGACGTAGCGCTCGTAGGCCTCGGCGCCGTCCACGGCCTCGCTCACCACCTCGAAACCGTCCATCTCGAGGAAGGTGCGCGCGAGCTCGCGCATGTCCGGCTCGTCGTCCGCCACGAGCACGGTCGGTCTGGGTGCGGTCATCATGATGTCGGGATCCTACGGGCGGGTGCCTCGGCCCCGGGCAGCTCCACCACGAATCGGGTGTTCCGCCCCGGAGTGCTCTCCGCCCAGATGCGGCCGTCGTGGGCCTCGACGATGCGGCGCGAGATGTAGAGCCCGAGACCGGTGCCCGAGACCGACCCTCCGCGGCCACGGACGAACTTGTCGAAGATCCGCTCCAGCTGGTCGGGGTCGATCCCGCTCCCTCGGTCCTCGACGGTGATGCGCGCCGTGCCTCCGTCGAGGGTCAGGCCCACCTCCACGGTGGTGTCGGGCGGGGCGCTCTTGCGCGCGTTGTCGAGCAGGTTGGCCAGCACCTGCTGGATGCGGTCGGCGTCGGCGTCCACGAGGACCGGCTCGTCCGGCACGGTGACGCGGACGTCGCCGGCGGCGTCGGTGCTGAAGGCGTCCACCGCCGTGCGCACCTCGTCGCCGAGGTCCAGCTCGTGACGCACGTAGCCGAAGTGCCCGGACTCGATGCTCTCGGTGTCGAGCACGTCGCGGGTCATCGCCTGGAGGCGGCGGGCGTTGGTGAAGGCGCGGCGCACCGCGTTGTAGCGCTCCTGCTCGTCCATGGTCTCCCAGTGGTCGAGGCTGGTCTGGAGGAAGCCGAGCACTCCGGCCACGGGCGTGCGCAGCTCGTGCGAGACCACGGAGATGAACTCCTCCTGGGAGCGGTTGAGCTCGAGGAGACGCCGGCGTTCCTCGCGGGCCTGGCGCAGGCGACGGGCCAGGGCGTAGGTGAGCAGCAGGCCGACGGCCAGCAGGATCAGGACGAGGATGAGGCCGACGCTCTGGAGGGGACCCGCGAGCGGGGCGTTGAACTCCTCGCGGTCCTGGGAGAAGACCACCCGCCAGCCGACGGTCGGCACGTCGGCGCTCACCACGAGCTCGTCGTCGATCAGGTGCGACCCCTCCGACAGGGTCGCCAGCCTCGGGTCGCGAGCGGGCTCGCCGAGGCCCGTGCCCGTCGTGGTCGCGACCACCTGGCCCTGGTCGTCGAGGAACCGCCAGTTCTCGGTGGCGGCGTTGTCGTCCGCAAGGCCCTGGATCTCCTGGCTGAAGGGGGAGTCGTCGGTCAGCGCCGACTCGAAGACGAATGCGCCCCGCAGGCTCGTGGGTGTCTTGCCGCGGATGGCCACGGCGAAGGCGTAGCTCGGGAGCTCCGTGGTCACGCCCTCGGGGGAGACGCGGAGCACCACAGCGGGCGCTTGTCGCAGCTTGGCCTTGGCCTCCTCCCAGCTGGGCGTGTCGTACGTCGACCCCAGCATGCCCGGCCGCAGCAGGGTGCCGTTCACGATCCGGTCGCGGCTGTCGAGCAGGAAGATCCCCGACTCCGCCTCCGGGTCGATGGAGAAGGTCTGGAGCGTCGCGGCGTCCGCCGGGTCCTTCATCGTCAGCGCCCAGGGCTGCTGTCCGAGACCGCCCAGCTGCTCGATGCTCGACTTGACGCGGTTGTCGAAGCTCTTGGCCGTGGTGCGCACCTGCGCGACCTTGGCGTCCTCCAGCGCGCTCACTCCCTCGTTCTGGGCGCTGCGCAGCAGCAGCACGACCACCACCGCCACGAGGAGGACGGCGAGGCCTGCGGCCGCGGGCAGGATGCGTTCACGAGGCGACATCTGACTCTCCTTCGGAGGACTGCTCCGGGTCGGCGAACGGGTAGGAGACCACGAACCGCGCGCCTCCCGAGGGCGCTGCGGTCACCGAGACGACACCGCCCATGGTGGCGGCGAACTCGCTCACGATGGCGAGCCCGAGACCTGCCCCGCGGGTGTTGACGACCGCGTCGCCGCGGCCCCGGAAGAACCTGCTGAAGATCTGCTCGCGGTCCGCTGCCGGCACTCCTGCGCCCTCGTCGTCGACGAGCATCTCCGCGCGCCCGTCGCGCTCGCGCACCTGCACGCGGATCGTGGTGCCGATGGGGGAGTACTTCCCGGCGTTGCCGACCAGGTTCGTCAGCACCCGCTCGACCGCCTGCTCGGTGCCCCGCACCAGCAGCCCGGTCCTGGTCTGGCGCGTGACGACGTGGTCCGCCGCGAGATCCGGCTGCTGGTCGAGGATGCGGCCCACGATCTCGCCGAGGTCGAGCACGCCCTGCTCGGAGTCCAGGCCCACCCCTCGCTCCAGGCGCGAGAAGTCCAGCAGGTTCTCCACCAGGGTGGCCAGCTGCTGGGCGTTGGTGTCGACGCGGTCGGCGTAGGTGCGGATCTGGTCGGGGGTCAGCCGGTCGATCTTGCTCGACAGCAGCCGCGCGAAGCCGGTGATCACCCCGACCGGGGTGCGCAGCTCGTGGGAGGCGGTCGCGAGGAAGACCGTCTTCAGCTCGTCCAGAGCACGCAGCCGCTGCAGCACCTCGCGCTGCTGGGCGAAGGCCTCGGCGTTGGCGAGCGCGGAGCTGAGGATCTCGCTCACGGCCAGGAGCGTGGTCACCTCGTGCGTGTCCAACGGGCGACCCGTGAGGACGTGGAGCCTGGCAACCGTGCGTCCGCCCTGGGCGAGCAGGATCGCGACCCTCTCGCCGGCCGCCACCGTCGCGGGAACTCGGCGCGACTCCGCGAGCTCGAACGCCTCTCCGGTGCTGAAGAAGGGCCGCTCCCCGACGGCGGTGGGCTCGGTGAGCACCAGCCCGCGCAGCCCGAGCGCGTCGGAGACCTCCGTGGTCAGCGCGGGCAGCACGTCGGCGAGGTCCAGGCTCCGCTGCGCGACCGAGGCCAGGCTGGCCACGGTGGTGCTCTGGATCCGGAGCCCACGCACCTCCTCGGCGGTCCGCGTGGCGCTCTCCTCCCGGCGCAGCACCAGGGCGGCGGCGCCGAGACCGAGCAGCAGCACCGCTGTGGCGATGGCCCAGGCGCCCAGCGGGATGCCGGGGGACTCCTGCCACAGGGTGACGGTCCAGTCACGCACCAGTACGGGCGACAGCGATGCCGAGTACGCCGTGGCACCCTCCGGGACCGAGCCGGGGATGTCGGCGACGACCCGGTCCGGGCCGGAGACGAGGATGCCTCCCTCGTCCGGGCGCAGCCGGTCGATCGTGCCCTCCAGGTGCAGCGGCACGACGTACAGCCCGGAGATCGCAGCCCGACGTCCGGCGACGTCGGCCGGCGGCGTCGGACTGTCGTACGTCGCGACCAGGACGACGCCGGACTGGTGGAGGAGCGGCCGGCCGGTGTCGCGGGCACGCACCGCGGTGTTGGGGTCGATCCCGCGAGACTCGGCCTCGTCGAACGCGATCCGCTGCCCGGTCGTGCCGGCTCCGGAGGCCGTGTCCTCCAGCGTGGTGCGCAGCGTCGCGGCCACCGCTGGGAGCGCCTCGGCAGCCGCGGCCCGCGTCTCGGACTCGGACTCGAGCGCTGCGATGCTGCGGGCGGTGAGCAGGACGCCGAGCGCGGCGAGGACGCCGAGCAGCACGAGGGCCGCCGCCACCGCGCGCGGCACCCAGCCGAGCCTGCTCAGGTTCATCCCCTCACCGCCCCACGGAGGGTGCGGAGGTTGCCCTTGGCGAGGAACGGCACCCCGATCCGCGCTGCGCGCGACCTCAGCTGCGGCGACTGGTAGTTGCTGTAGATCACGATCCGCACAGCGGTGTCAGCCGCGACCAGCTCTTCGGCCAGCTCCAGCCCGGTCGGTCCGGGCGGCATCCTGTGGTCGAGCACCAGGACGTCCGGGCTCAGCTGCTCCAGGAGCGTCCGGGCGGCCCCGGCGTCGGCGGCGCCGTGCACCTCGTGCCCCTCGAGTCGCAGGTCGGTGAGGGCAAGCTCGAGCGCGTCGGGATCGTTGTCCGCGACCACCACACGCACCCTCCACACCTCCCTGAGGGAAACTCCCACCGCCCACCGGCATCCTCCCAGCGAGGAGACGGCCCCGCGGGAGCGTATCGGTTCAGCGGGCCGTACTGGTCCAGTCCGGGCAGACCACTAGCCTGGGCGCGTGAAGACGCTGGTCATCGGCTCCGGGGGGCGAGAGCACGCCCTGACGCTCGCGCTCTCACGCGACCCGGGCGTCACCGAGGTCCACGCCGCACCGGGCAACCCGGGCATGGCGACCCTCGCGACCGTGCACCAGGTCGACCCGGAGGACGGCCACGCCGTCGCCGCGCTGGCGCGGAGGGTCGGCGCCGACCTCGTCGTCGTCGGACCGGAGGCGCCGCTGGTCGCCGGCGTCGCGGACGCCGTGCGCGAGGCGGGGATCCCGTGCTTCGGCCCCAGCCGTGAGGCGGCCCGGCTCGAGGGGTCGAAGGCCTTCGCCAAGGACGTCATGGCGGCGGCCGAGGTGCCGACCGCGATGGCGCGTGTCTGCGAGACCGAGGCGGAGGTCGTCGAGGCGCTCGACTGCTTCGGGGCGCCGTACGTCGTCAAGGACGACGGCCTCGCAGCCGGCAAGGGCGTCGTCGTGACCGACGACCGCGAGACCGCCATTGCCCACGCCAAGGCGTGCGGGCGTGTGCTCGTCGAGGAGTTCCTCGACGGCCCCGAGGTGAGCCTGTTCGCGATCACGGACGGCGAGACGGTCTACCCGCTGCAGCCGGCGCAGGACTTCAAGCGCGCCTTCGACGGGGACGCCGGCCCCAACACCGGGGGGATGGGTGCCTACACCCCGCTTCCGTGGACCCCGGACGGCCTGGTCGAGGAGGTCCTCGAGCGCGTGCTGGTGCCGACGGTCCGGGAGATGGCGCAGCGTGATGCCCCCTTCGCCGGGCTGCTCTACGCCGGCCTCGCGCTGACGAGGCGTGGCGTGCGGGTGGTCGAGTTCAACGCCCGCTTCGGCGACCCCGAGACCCAGCCGCTGCTGCAACGGCTCGACTCCCCGCTGGGCACCCTGCTCCAGGCCGCGGCCGAGGGGCGGCTCGGCGGAGGTCGATCCGCCGCGCTGGCGTGAGGGCGCCGCGGTGGCCGTGGTGCTCGCCGCCGCCGGCTACCCCGAGTCGCCCCGCAAGGGCGACCGCATCACCGGCATCGACGACGCCGACGCACTGGAGGGCGTCGACGTCATCCACGCGGGGACCGCCGAGCGCGACGGTGACCTCGTGACGGCAGGGGGACGTGTCCTCGCGGTCACGGCGGTCGGTCACGACGTCGCCGCGGCCCGAGCCCGCGCCTACGAGGGGGTCCGCCGGATCTCCTTCGAGGGCGCCCACCACCGGACCGACATCGCGGATCTCGACAAGCTCGACCTTCGGGGACTGCGGTGACCGACCTCCCCAACGTCCTCGCGGCCCGGTACGCCGCCCCCGATCTCGCCGCTCTGTGGTCCCCCGAGCACAAGGTGGTGCTGGAGCGGCGGCTGTGGCTGGCCGTCCTGCGGGCGCAGCGCGACCTCGGCGTCGAGGTGCCGGAGGGAGTCGTCGACGACTACGAGCGGGTGGTCGACAAGGTCGACCTCGCGAGCATCGCCGCCCGGGAGCGGGTCACCAGGCACGACGTGAAGGCGCGGATCGAGGAGTTCTGCGCGCTCGCCGGTCACGAGCACATCCACAAGGGCATGACGTCGAGGGACCTCACCGAGAACGTCGAGCAGCTGCAGGTGCTGGCCAGCCTGCACCTGGTGCGCGACCGCGCGGTGGCGGCGCTCGTGCGTCTGGCGAGGCTCGCCTCCGAGCACGAGGCGACGGTGCTGACCGGCCGCTCGCACAACGTGGCCGCGCAGGCCACCACGCTGGGCAAGCGCTTCGCCAGCGCGGCGGACGAGATGCTCGTGGCGACGGAGCGGCTGGAGCAGCTGATCGGGCGCTACCCGCTGCGGGGCATCAAGGGCCCGGTCGGCACGGCCCAGGACATGCTCGACCTGCTCGGCGGTGATCAAGCCCGGCTGGCCGACCTCGAGAGCCGCGTCGCGGCGCACCTCGGCTTCGACCGGGTCCTGACGAGCGTGGGCCAGGTCTATCCCCGCTCGCTCGACCTCGACGTGGTCTCGGCGCTGGCGCAGCTGGTCTCAGCACCCTCGAGCCTGGCCACGACGATCCGGCTCATGGCCGGCAACGAGCTCGTCACCGAGGGCTTCAAGGAGGGCCAGGTCGGGTCCAGCGCCATGCCGCACAAGATGAACACCCGCTCGTGCGAGCGCGTCAACGGCCTGGCGGTGGTGCTGCGCGGGCACCTGTCGATGGTGGCGGAGCTGGCGGGCGCCCAGTGGAACGAGGGCGACGTCTCGGACTCGGTGGTCAGGCGGGTCGCGCTCCCCGACGCGTTCTTCGCCACCGACGGGCTCTTCCAGACGTTCTTGACGGTGCTCGACGAGTTCGGTGCCTTCCCCGCCGTCATCCAGCGCGAGCTCGACCGCTACCTGCCGTTCCTGTCGACCACCAAGGTCCTCATGGCCGCGGTGCGTGCGGGCGTCGGTCGTGAGACGGCGCACGAGGCGATCAAGCGGGCTGCGGTCGGCGTCGCGCTCGACATGCGGGGCGGCCAGTCGGCCAACGACCTGTTCGACAGGCTCGCGTCCGACGCTGGTCTTGGCCTGTCGCGCGAGGAGCTCGCGCGGCTGGTCGCCGAGCCGATCGAGTTCACCGGCGCCGCGCGCGCCCAGGTCGCCCAGGTCGTACGCCGCGTGGAGGAGCTCGCCGCACGCCATCCGGAGGCGGCGGCGTACTCGCCGGTCGAGATCCTCTAGGGCGGGAGCGCGTCCTCGTGCGGATGTTCACCGCGGTGCTCCCACCCCAGGACGTCGTGGAGGACCTCGACGAGTTCCTGGCGCCCCGGCGGGAGCACACGGTCCAGGAGCGCGCGCCGTACCGCTGGACGCTGCCGGACTCGTGGCACCTCACCCTCGGGTTCATGCCCGACGTGGCGGAGCGCAGCCTCGACGACCTCGTCGAGCGCCTGGGGCGGGCGGGCGCGCGACGTCGTCCCTTCGACCTCCGGTTCGGCGGGGGCGGGGCCTTCCCGGGCGCGGCGAGGGCGAAGCTGGTCTATGCGCGCGTGGAGGCGGAGCCGGACGACCTCGAGGAGCTGCGGCGCCTCGCCACGGGTGCTCGTGCTGCCGCGACGAGGAGCGGCGCCGCGGTGGACGGCGGCCGCTTCCGCCCCCATCTCACGCTGGCGCGGCTCCGTCGGCCGACCGACGTCGTGCGGTGGCTCAGGCTGCTCGACACCTACGAGTCGCGCGCGTGGCAGGTGACCGAGTTCGCCCTCGTCCGCTCCCACCTGGGCGAGGGCCCGAGGGGGAGGCCGCGCTACGAGGTGACCGACGTCTTCTCCCTCGGTCGGGAGGGATGACCGCTGTGACTGTGCAGGGATATGGTCGGTGGTTGTCACCACCCGGTCGGGTGAGGTCACGTCCCGGGGAGTGAGGTCGAGCGGTGCCCTACCTGCTTCGTGTCTCGCTTCCCGACGTCCCCGGCTCGCTGGGCCGGGTCGCCACCGCGATCGGTGAGGCGGGTGGCGACATCGAGGCGATCGAGATCGTCGAGCACCGCTCCGACGGCACGGCCGTCGACGACGTCCTGCTCGAGCTCGCGCCCGGCACCATGCCGGACTCGGTGGTCTCGGCGTGCAACCTGCTCGACGGCGTCCACGTCATCTGGGTCTCGCGGTATGCCGCCGGCGGCAACCTCTTCCTCGACCTCGAGGTGGTCGAACAGATCACCCAGACGCCGCACACCGCCTGCGACGACCTGGTCGACCTGCTCCCGGTCGCCTTCCGCGCCGACTGGGCGGCGCGGCTGCTCTCCACCGAGAGCGGGCTCAAGCAGGTGCACGCCACGAGCGCCGCCCCCGACCTCGGTGACGAGCAGGCGGGGTGGTTCCCGCTTCGGCGTGCAGCACGCCTGCACGTGCGCTCGGAGTGGGCGCAGCTCGCCCACAACGTGGTGGCCGGCGCGCCGTTCGGCGACCGGGAGCTCGTCGTGATCGGGCGCCGCGGCGGTCCTGACATCCTGGAGTCCGAGATCGCCCGGCTGGCCCACCTGACGGGGCTCGCCCACACGATCGTTCAGGACCACCGCTGACCCGCTGACCACGCGCGGAGGGACCTTCGGGACGCCCCGCGAGCGCCCCGGGCCGTTTACGCTGGTCCGGACCCGGCACACCGTCCGGGCAGGCGTGACCATGGTTGGGACCGCCGGGTGGTGGGGACTCGGGAGTGGTGAGGGTGGACGGGCATGTCGCGCTGGTCGTGGACGACGACCCCGACATCGCACTCGTCTGCACCCTGCAGCTCGAGGCCGCCGGGTTCACCGTGCTCGAGGCCGCGGACGGCGCCAGCGCGGTCGAGATCGCACGCGCCGAGCTCCCGTCGGTGATCCTGCTCGACTACATGCTTCCCGACTTCGACGGGGTCGAGGTGATGCGGCAGCTGCGCGAGCAGCCCGACACCCGCGCCATCCCCGTGGTCATGCTGACCGCACGCACGCACGAGCGTGACCAGCGAGCCGCCTGGAAGGCGGGGGTGACCGACTTCGTCACCAAGCCCTTCGACGGCGACAAGCTGGTGCAGGTGGTTCGGGGTGCCGCCGGCCTCCTCACCGGGGAGAACGGCGACCACTTCGTGCCCCGGCCGGCAGGTGGCACCCGGGGGACACCACCCGCCTGGAGCGACGACGCCTGGCTCGCCGGCGTCATCCAGGGCGCCCACGACGCCATCATCTGCAAGACCCTCGACGGCGAGATCACCTTCTGGAACCACGGAGCCGAGCAGCTCTACGGCTGGCACGCCTCCGAAGCGCTCGGCCGCCACATCTCGATCCTCACCTCGCGCGAGACCGAGGACGAGATCCCCGACATCCTCCGCCGGGTGGGGCGGGGCGAGACCGTCCAGATCTTCGACACCATCCGGCTCCATCGCAACGGCCGGCGGCTGCACGTGTCGCTCTGCGTCTCCCCGGTGCTGGACGATCGGGGCACGGTCGTCGGCGCCTCTGCCATCGCCCGCGACATCACCGCGCGGGTGGTCGCCGAGCAGCGTCACCAGCAGCTTCTGGAGCAGGCTCCGGACGCGCTGGTCGTGATCGACTCGACCGGCACGATCGAGCTCGTCAACCGCCGGGCCGAGGCACTCTGGGGCAGGTCGCGGGAGGACCTCCTGGGGCAGCCGCTCGACGTGCTCGTGCCCGGTCGCGTCTGGGAGACCCGACCCCGCTCGACCTGGGCTCCCGCCGAGGGTCGCGGGCAGGTCCCTGACCAGGACCTCCACGCGCTGCGCGCTGACGGCAGCAGCTTCCCGGTGGAGGTCTCGCTGAGCCCGCTCGACGACGGCAGCGGCGCCTACGCCGCCACCATCCGTGACGTCACGGACCAGAGACGGCGAGAGGCCCAGTTCCGCGGACTTCTCGAATCCGCCCCTGACGCCCTCGTCGCGGTGGACGCCGAGGGCTTCATCACCCTGGTGAACCGTCGCACCGAACAGGTCTTCGGCTACCCACGGGAGGAGCTCGTCGGGCGACGCATCGACCTGCTCACGACCGCCCGGGGGCTGGTGCCGGCGCCGCGACCCCACGCTCCGGGGCCCGACGGGGAGATCGCTGAGCCGGTGCAGGCGCCGGTCGAGGTCCTGGCGCGACGTCAGGACGGCTCGACCTTCCCAGCGGAAGTGAGCATGTCGACGTACCAGACCGAGGAGGGCCTCACGACGGTGGCCGCCCTGCGCGACGTCTCGGAGCGGCGACGGGCCGACGAGCGCTTCCGTGCGGTGGTGGAGGCCGCCCCCGACGCCATGGTGATCGTCGACGAGAGCGGCACCATCGAGCTCGTCAACGCCCAGATGGTGCGACTGTTCGGCTACGAGCGCGAGGAGCTCGTGGGCCAGACGGTCGAGATGCTGGTGCCGGCGCGTTTCCGTGACCGCCATGTCGGCCACCGGCGCGGCTTCCACGGCATGGCCAGCGCGCGGCCGATGGGGGACGGTCTGGAGCTCGCGGGGCTGCGCCGGGACGGCAGCGAGTTCGCGATCGAGATCTCCCTGAGCCCGCTCAACCAGGAATCGGGCGCGGCGCTCACCTGCGCGACCATCCGCGACGTGAGCGAGCGCCGCATGGTGGAGGAGGCGAAGGCGCTGGCCGCGGAGCGGGAGCGGGAGGCCGCCGCTCGGCTGCGCGAGATCGACCGCATGCGGTCGGACTTCCTCTCGACCGTCAGCCACGAGCTGCGCACCCCCCTGACCGCCATCAAGGGGTTCTCCGAGTGGCTCACCAACTCGTGGGACCTCACCGAGGAGGACCGCAAGCGCGAGATGGTCCGCCGCATCCACCAGGCCGGTGGGCGGCTCGACTTCCTGATCCAGGACCTCCTGGACTTCTCACGTCTCGAGCGCGGGCAGCTCAAGGTGGACATCGCACCCCTGAGTCTCCGGGTGCACGTCCAGGAGGCACTGCAGCATGCGGCGAGCGCGCTGGAGCACCATCACGTCGTCAAGAACGTCGAGCGCGCGCTGGTCCTGGCGGACCGCTCGACGTATATGCGGGTGCTGGAGAACCTGCTGACCAACGCGGCGAAGTTCTCACCGCCGGGGAGCACCATCGAGGTCTACACACGCACGGAGGGCGACCGCCTGACGCTGAGCGTCCGCGACCACGGCGTCGGCATCCCCGAGGCCGAGCAGGAGAAGATCTTCGACCGCTTCTACCGCGTGCCCTCGACCGCGCAGAGCACGCCGGGCACAGGCATCGGCCTGGCGATCGTCAAGCAGTTCATGGAGGCACAGGGCGGACAGGTGTCGGTGCACTCGCCGGAGGACGGCGGCACCGAGTTCAGGCTGCACCTCCGCCGGGCCAGCACCTGACCGTGCTGGACGGGATGTGAGACGCGCGTCTCAACGATTGGGTGCTGTCCGCGCGATCAACTAGGGTCACCGCTCGTGAAGATCGCTGTGGCCAGGGAGTCCCGACCGGGTGAGGCGCGCGTGGCTCTGGTCCCGGAGCTCGTCGAGAAGCTCGTCAAGGTCGGCTACGTGGTGGCTGTCGAGGCGGGCGCCGGTGAGCAGGCGCTGTACTCCGACGCCGACTTCACCGAGGCGGGCGCCGAGGTCGGCCCGGACCCCTACGACGGCGCCGACCTCGTGGTCTCGGTCAACCCGCTGGAGCGGTCGGTGGTCCGCCGGCTCCGTCCCGGCGCCAGCACGATCTCCTTCCTCCCGGTCAACCAGTCGCACGACCTCGTCGCCGACCTGCGCGACTGCGACGTGACCTCCTTCGCGATGGAGCTCGTGCCGCGCATCAGCCGAGCCCAGTCGATGGACGCGCTGTCGTCGCAGGCCCTGGTCGCCGGCTACCGCTGCGCGATCGTGGCCGCCGGCATGCTGCGCCGCTTCTTCCCGCTCAACATGACCGCGGCGGGCACCGTGCCACCGGCACAGGTCGTGGTGCTCGGCGCCGGTGTCGCCGGCCTGCAGGCGATCGCGACCGCCAAGCGTCTCGGTGCGGTCGTGAAGGCCTACGACGTCCGCGCTGCGGCAGCCGAGGAGATCCGGTCGGTCGGCGCGGAGGCCATCACCCTCGAGCTCGAGACGCTCGAGGGCCAGGGCGGCTACGCCCGCGAGATGACCGAGGAGCGGGCTGCGAGGCAGATGGAGCTCCTCGCGCCGTACATCGCCGACGCGGACGCGCTCATCACCACCGCCGCCGTGCCCGGTCGGCAGGCGCCGCTGCTCGTGACGAGCGCGATGGTCGAGGCGATGAAGCCGGGGTCGGTCGTCGTCGACCTGGCCGCGGAGACCGGCGGCAACGTCGAGGGCTCCGTGCCCGGCGACGTCGTGAGGATCGGCGCCGCGCAGGTGTGGGGTGGGGCCAACGTGCCCTCGCAGCTGCCCGCGCCCGCCTCCAAGCTCTACGCGCAGAACGTCGTCAACCTCGTGCAGCTGATGACGGTGCCCGCATCCACCGGGGCCGAGGGGCAACCTGACACCCAGGCGGCCTTCGCCCCCGACTTCGACGACGAGATCGTCACCGGGTGCTGCGTGACCCACGGCGGGCGCATCCACCACCAGGCGACCCGCGAGGCCATCGAGGGGCCCGACCCCGTCGACGAGGAGCTCACCGCGGCCCCCGAGGCGGAGGAGCTCGCATCGGAGCCTCCGGCCGAGCCGGGCGCCGACGCCCCGGCCGCGGAGGGCGGAGCGACCCGCTACGACCCCGACGCGACCATCGCGATGCCGACCCACGACGAAGGAGAAGACCGGTGAGTGAGGGAGTCATCTGGCTCACGATCTTCGTGCTGAGCGTGTTCGTCGGCATCGAGGTGATCTCCAAGGTCTCCTCGACGCTGCACACGCCACTGATGTCCGGCGCCAACGCCATCCACGGCGTGATCCTCCTGGGCGCGATCATCGCGACCGGCTCGACGGACCACTGGTTCGCCACGCTCGTGGGGCTGCTCGCGATCGTGCTCGCGACCGTCAACATGGTCGGCGGCTTCGTGGTGACCGACCGGATGCTGCAGATGTTCACGCGCAAGAAGAAGAAGACCGTCACGGCGACCGACGAGGGGAAGGCCGCCTGATGCCCACGTGGGTCCAAGTCGCATACCTGCTGTGCGCCGTGGGGTTCATCCTCGCGCTCAAGGGTCTGTCCGGCCCGAAGACGGCCCGAAGCGGCAACCTCGTCGGCGCGGCGGCGGCCACGGTGGCGTGCGTGCTGCCCTTCCTCTACATCGACGACCTGCAGCACATCCCGCTGATGCTGCTCGCGATCGTGGTCGGCACCGCGGGCGGCGTCTTCGGCGCCCAGCGCGTCAAGATGACGCAGATGCCGCAGATGGTGGCGCTGTTCAACGGCGTCGGGGGCGGTGCAGCAGCGCTCGTGGCGCTGCTGGAGCTGCACCACATCCTCGCGGTCGAGGAGTCGCTGCCCGCCGGGGCCGACCCCTACGGCTGGTTCGTCTACGCCGCGACGGCCTTCACGATCTTCGTCGGCGCGGTGTCCTTCGCCGGCTCCGCGGTCACCTTCGCCAAGCTGCAAGAGCTGATGTCGTCGCGACCCCTGGTCTTCCCGGGTCTGCCCGTGGTCTTCGGTGTGATGCTCGTGACGGGGCTCGTCCTGTCGGTGCTCACCGTCACGGCCCCCTCGCTCACCGTCGGAGTGATCCTGCTGGTCGTCGGGCTGGTCTTCGGTGCGCTGCTGGTGCTCCCGGTCGGCGGGGCGGACGTCCCGATCGTGATCTCGCTGCTCAACGCCTTCACCGGACTCACGGTCGCCGCGGGCGGCTACCTGCTCTCCAACCTGGTGCTGCTCGTCGGCGGCACGCTCGTCGGCGCAGCAGGCACGTTCCTCACCCTGCTCATGGCCCGCGCGATGGGTCGCTCGGTGACGAACATCCTCTTCGGCGCGCTCAAGGGCGGATCGACCCTCGGCGCCGGCCAGGCCTCCGAGCGTCCGGTCAAGTCGGCAGGCGCCGAGGACGTCGGCATCATGCTCAACTACGCCGACCGCGTCATCATCGTGCCCGGCTACGGGCTCGCGGTGGCCCAGGCGCAGCACACGCTGCGCGAGCTCGTCGACCTGCTGGTCGGCCGGGGCACGCGCGTCGACTACGCGATCCACCCGGTGGCCGGCCGCATGCCCGGGCACATGAACGTGCTGCTCGCCGAGGCGCAGGTGCCCTACGAGCAGCTGGTCGAGATGGACGACATCAACGGCGACTTCAAGGACACCGACGTCGTGCTGGTCGTGGGTGCCAACGACGTGGTCAACCCTGCCGCCAAGACGACCCCCGGCGCCCCGATCTACGGCATGCCGATCCTCAACGCCGACGAGGCCAAGCAGGTCGTCTTCATGAAGCGGTCCATGCGTCCGGGCTTCGCCGGCATCGAGAACGAGCTGCTCTTCGACGAGCGGACCACGCTGCTCTTCGGCGACGCCAAGGAGATGCTCGGCAAGGTGCTCAAGTCCGTCGAGGCGCTCTGAGCCTGCGGAGCCGGCGAAGCACGCCTGAGTGGACGTGTTGACTCACCAGGTGAGTCGGAACGTCCAGGCTCCCTGCCGGCCCTGGCGGGCGGTCAGTGCGCGACGCCGTACAGCCGGTCGCCGGCGTCGCCGAGGCCGGGCACGATGTAGCCCTTGTCGTCGAGGTGCTCGTCCATGGCGGCCGTGACGATCGTGATCGGCAGCCCCAGGTCGTCGAGGTCGCGCTCGACGCGCCGCACGCCCTCCGGCGCGCTCAGCAGGCAGATCGCGGTGATGTGGTCGGCGCCGCGCACGGCCAGGAACCGGATGGCGGCGGCCAGGGTGCCGCCGGTCGCGAGCATCGGGTCGAGCACGTAGCACTGGCGACCGGAGAGGTCGGAGGGCAGCCGCTCGGCGTAGGTCGCCGCCTCGAGGGTGGCCTCGTTGCGCACCATGCCGAGGAAGCCGACCTCGGCGGTGGGGAGCAGCCGCACCATGCCCTCGAGCATGCCGAGCCCTGCCCTCAGGATCGGCACCACCAGGGGTGTGGGCGTGGCCAGGCGCACGCCGTGTGCTGGAGCGACCGGGGTCTGCACGGTGACGTCCTCGACGCGCACCTCACGGGTGGCCTCGTAGGCCAGGAGCGTCACGAGCTCGTCGGCGAGCCTGCGGAAGGTGGGGGAGTCGGTGCGCTCGTCGCGCAGCGCGGTGAGCTTGTGCGAGACCAGCGGGTGGTCGACGACGTGAACGCGCATGTCGTCACGGTAACGAACCGGTGACGTGTGCCCGTGACGCGCCGGTGGGCCCTGGATCGGCGTCCACGTGCCCTGGGAATCGGCCGCCCCGGGTGTCATGATCGACGAGCCCACCGGGGCAGCAAGACACACGAGTGCTGGGAAGGACGGGTCACGATGCCGACTGACGACGACATCGAGGGCGTCGACTTCGCGCTCGTGGTCTACCGCGAGGAGAACGTCTGGCGCCTCGATGAGGTCTCCGACGACCTGTTGCACGACGTGGACGCTCTGGCCGCCGAGCTGCGCCGGTGGCCCGGCGACTTCGGCTCGATCGGGCTGGTGTCCATCGACGAGGACTTCTTCGTGATCGCCCGGGTCGCCGGACCCCAGGTGCGACTGCTGCTGTCCGACGTCACCGCCGCCACCGAGTGGCCGCTGGCGCGCTCGGTCATCGAGAGCCTCGAGCTGCCGATGCCCGACGAGGACGATGACCCGGAGCCTGCCGGCGACCTCGCGCTCCTTGCCGACCTGGGGCTGCCCGCGATGGACATGGGGGCGATGCTCGACGACGAGGACCTGTACCCCGACGAGGTGCTGGCCGAGATCGCGCACAAGCTCGGCTTCGGATCGCTGTACGACGACGCCGTCGGCGTCAACGCCTGACCGCCGGGCGTCCCGCCTCGTGACCTCCCTGCCTCCTGCCCAGGTCGAACGCTGGGCCGCTGCCATGCGCCAGGCACTGGACGTGGCCGCGGAAGCGGGCGACGACGTACCCGTCGGTGCTGTGGTGCTCGACGAGTCAGGTGCAGTCGTGGGTCGCGGGCACAACAGACGCGAGCTCGACCACGACCCCACGGCCCACGCGGAGGTTGTTGCGCTCCGTCAAGCCGCGGGCGTGCGAGGTGGCTGGCGCCTGAGCGGATGCACCCTCGTGGTGACGCTCGAGCCCTGCACCATGTGCGCGGGCGCGGTCGGTCTCGCACGCATCGACCGACTGGTGTTCGGCGCCTACGACCCCAAGGCCGGGGCCGTCGGCTCGCTGTGGGACGTGCTCCGTGACCGACGGCTCAACCATCGACCCGAGGTCGTGCCGGGTGTCCTGGAGCGGGAGTGCGGCGAGCTGCTGCGGGGGTTCTTCGAGCAGCATCGTGAGCGCGACCTCGGTCCGTGAGCGCGGCCGCGCCTCTAGTACCCTCGTCCGCGGTGGCGTGTCCGAGCGGCCTAAGGAGAACGCCTCGAAAGCGTTTGTGGGTGAAAGCCCACCGAGGGTTCAAATCCCTCCGCCACCGCCACGGGTCGTGATCGACGGCCCTACCGCAGTGACGAGATCCCGCCTGGGAAGTGCCCCGGGCGGGGTTTCGTGCTCCTGGCCCGCTCTGGGCGCCGGTCAGAACCCGAGGGCGCTGAGGTCGAATCGCTTGCGGTCGAACTCAGCGGCGGAGAGGGCGTCAGCGGTGGTGTGCGCAGCGTCGCGGCGCCCGGACAATGCATCCTCGGCACGCAGGTCCTGAGCCGCGCGGCGGCGTGGGCGCCGGCCGTTGGCGATGGCGTCGCAACCAGCGGTGGCCAGGGCGACGAGCGCCATGACCGCGAGGATGCTGAGCGCGATGACCATGCGCCCAGTGTGCGGCCCGCCTGCTCTGCTCCGCCATCACCACTTCGGGTAGGCCGGATCGACTTCATCCGGTCACCCCTCGAGCGCCAGCCGGCGCAGACGAGAGGGACGACGCCGCCGCGACCGGTGGTTCCGGTCGCGGCGACGACGCCCCAGATGACCTCGAGAGTCAGGAGGTGCGGCGTCCCCGTCGCAGCAGGGTCAGCCCAGCTCCGCTGCTCACCAGGCCGGAAGCCAGGAGACCGACCAGTGCAGCGTCGGCCCCGGTCTCGGGGAGGGTCGCCACCGTGTCCGTGCTGACTCCGCTGCGGTCGGCCGCGACGCCCAGGGTCCTCGCGGTCCCCTCGTCGGCGCCGTCGGAGCTGCCCAGCACCTCGGGCTCCGACGTGGCGTCACCGTTGCCCCGACCGCCGTCGCTGCTGCCGTTGTCGCCGGCCTCGTTGTCGTTGTCGTTGTCCACACCCAGGACCTCCGGGATCACCGGGTCAGGTCCCTGGCCGTTGCCGCCGTTGCCGCCTTCGTTGCCCTGGCCGCCGTTGCCGCCGTTGCCGCCTTCGTTGCCCTGGCCGCCGTTGCCGCCGTTGCCGCCTTCGTTGCCCTGGCCGCCGTTGCCGCCGTTGCCGCCTTCGTTGCCCTGGCCGCCGTTGCCGCCGTTGCCGCTCGTTGCCCTGGCCGCCGTTGCCGCCGTTGCCGCCTTCGTTGCCCTGCCGCCGTTGCCGCCGTTGCCGCCGTTGCCGCCGTTGCCGCCGTTGCCGCCGTTGCCGCCTTCGTTGCCGCCGTTGCCGCCGTTGCCGCCGTTGCCGCCGTTGCCGCCTTCGTTGCCCTGGCCGCCGTTGCCGCCGTGTTGCCGCCGTTGCCGCCTTCGTTGCCCTGGCCGCCGTTGCCGCCGTTGCCGCCGTTGCCGCCGTTGCCGCCGTTGCCCTCGTTGCCGTCGTTGCCTTCGTTGCCCTGGCCGCCGTTGCCGCCTTCGTTGCCGCCGTTGCCGCCTTCGTTGCCCTGGCCGCCGTTGCCGCCGTTGCCGCCGTTGCCTTCGTTGCCCTGGCCGCCGTTGCCGCCGTTGCCGCCGTTGCCGCCCTGGCCGCCGTTGCCGCCGTTGCCGCCGTTGCCGCCTTGTTGCCGCCGTTGCCTTCGTTGCCCTGGCCGCCGTTGCCGCCTTGGTTGCCTTCGTTGCCTTCGTTGCCCTGGCCGCCGTTGCCGCCGTTGCCGCCGTTGCCGCCGTTGCCGCTCGTTGCCTTCGTTGCCGCCGTTGCCGCCGTTGCCGCCCTGGTTGCCTTCGTTGCCGCCGTTGCCTTCGTTGCCGCCTTCGTTGCCCTGGCCGCCGTTGCCGCCCTGGTTGCCTTCGTTGCCGCCCTCGTTGCCCTGGCCGCCGTTGCCGCCGTTGCCGCCCTGGTTGCCCTCGTTGCCCTGGCCGGCCCGCGCCAGGTTGTCGTCCTCGCCGTCGGCGTCGTTGCCGGAGCCGTTGTTGGAGTCACCTGCGTCCACGCCACCGTTGGCGTCGCCGTCGGGATCGGCATGGGCGTTGCCCTGCTCGTCCGCGTGGCCCTGGCCGTCGTTTTTGCCCTGACCGCCCTGGCTCTGCCCCGGGGCCTCGACGCCCTCAGGGGGAGCAGCCATGGAAGGAGCTGCACTGAGTGCGAGCAGCAGAGCCGCGATGGCGCTGCCGGCCGCTGTGGCGATGCCCGTGCTCTTCGTGGTTCCCATGATGACTCCCTCTGTGCCCGGTGTTCCTGACCTCGAGCATGGGAGCGCAAACCGCACAAACCCAGAGGAAACGGTCGCAACTGGACGAACGGTGAGGCGATTCAGGTAGGAAGACACTCGAGACGAGGGACCTCGGTCCTGGGTGGCGGGGGGCTCTGGTCTCGCAGAGGTCCTGCATGAGGAGAGCCGCCCCCCGGAGTGACCGGGAGGCGGCTCGCGTTCTCGTTCAGCTCTGCGTGGCGCGACCGCGTCGGACGAGCACGGTGCCCGCGCCAGCCGCCGCGAGACCACCGGCCAGCAGCCCGAGCATGGCGGCGTCGGCGCCGGTGTTCGGGAGCACGCCGGCGGCCTCCGCGGCAGGTGCGGCCTCCGCGGCATCTGCGACTGCCGGCGCCCGCCCGGCTGCGGTCGAGCTCACGTGACGCTCGATCCCCAGCACGTCGGTCACGGTCGTGCTGTCGTCGGAGGGGGATGCGCCGGTCAGCCCGGGAGTCTCCTGCGACGACTCGCCCTCGGCCTGCGGCGACGTCGGCTTCGCCGAGGGGGAGCCCGGCGTAGCAGCCTCGGCCGGCCTCGCCGGGCGGTCCTTGCAGTGGCCCGGCACACCCTTGCCGCGGTTGTCGTCCTCGCAGTCGGGGTCGTTGCCGGTGCCGTTGTTCCCGTCCCAGCCCTTCGGGTCGTACCCTCCGTTGCCGCCGGGCTGGTCGATGCCGCCGTTCTCCATGCCGTCGGGGTCGGCCTGGGCCTGCCACTGGTCGTTGTGGCCCGCGCCGTCCTTGTTGCTGCTCGCGCGGTGGTCGCCGCCGGACTTGCGGTCGTGCGAGGCCTTCGCGCTACCGGCCTTCTTCGCGTGGCCGACCCTCTTGCCGTGGCTCGCGTGCGACTTGCCCGGCGCCTCGGCGTACGCCGCAGGGGCAGCGGTGCCGCCGATGAGGAGAGCGGCGAGCGCCCCCGACAGGACGACGGCGGCTCGGGTGGTGCGGGTGGCATGGGTGCGCATGGATCTTTACTCCCTCGATGGTCGAATTTCTTGCTACTGACCAGTAAACGAGGGGTCTTCAGGATGAGTTACGTAAAATGTCTGCTTTACGCGAAATGTTTGAAGGGTGCCGAGCCGGGTATCAACTGCGGTTCGGCGGCGATGCTCAGTGCGACGGCGACGCGCGCACAGGCAAGCCAGGGGAGCATGCAGGACGCCCCGGGCGGGGATATCACCCGGGGCGTCCGTTCGGCGCGGCCTCCACCTGACTGCAACCCGGTGCCCCACGCAACCGGGCCGTCAAGCCGCGCCGTTGTGCCCTCATCCCGAACCACACCTCGCGGCGTTGCTGGGAGACAGGGACGAGGAACAACTCCGGCTGGTCTGAGCTCCGTACCTGACGGAAAGTGTGCCGGTCCGCGGGCCGCCGAGCAGGAGAATCGCTGTACTAAATGAGTTAAATGTCCGATTCAGCGGTGAAGCCATCGCCGGAGCCGCTGCAGACCCGCGGTGATCTCCTCGGCCGTGCCCGCGAAGGACAGCCGGACGAAGCGACCGCCCTCGGCGGTGTCGAAGTCCACGCCCGGGGTGAGCGCCACCCCGGTGTCGGCGAGCAGCCGCAGCGCGAACGCCATCGAGTCGTCGGTCAGGTGGCCCACGTCGGCGTACACGTAGAAGGCGCCGTCGGCCGGCGCAAGCCGCGTCCAGCCCAGGTCCCGCAGGCCCTCGAGCAGCACCTCGCGGTTGGTGGCATAGCGCGCGACGTGCCCGTCGCACTCGGCGTACGACGCCGGGTCGAAGGCGGCGAGCGCGGCGTGCTGGGACAATACCGGCGGGCAGATCGTGAAGTTGCCGGTGAGCACGTCGACCGGCCGACGCAGGTCCGGCGGGGAGAGCAGCCACCCGATGCGCCAGCCCGTCATGGAGAAGTACTTCGAGAACGACCCGAACACCACGGCGCTGCGTGACCACTGCCAGGCGCTGGCGGCCGGGGGAGCCGAGGCGTAGGTGATGCCGTGGTAGATCTCGTCGCTGATCAGCCGCACGCCGTGGGCGTCGCACCAGGTGGTGAGCGCCTCCAGCTCCTCGGCCAGGAGCATCGTGCCGGTCGGGTTCGCCGGGCTCGCCACGACGAGCCCCTGCACGGGCGGGTCCAGCGCCGCAAGCATCTCGACCGTGGGCTGGAACCGCGACTCCGGCCCCGCCGGGAGCTCCACCACCTCGCACCCGAGCGCGGTGAGGACGTTGCGGTAGCAGGGGTAGCCGGGCCGGGCGATGGCCACGCGGTCGCCGGGCTCGAAGGCGGCGAGGAACGCCAGCAGGAACCCGCCGGAGGACCCGGTCGTCACCACCACCTCGTCCGGGTCGACGTCGATGCCGTAGCGCTCGTTGTGGTGACGGGCGATCGCCTCGCGCAGCTCCGGGATCCCGGTCGAGACGGTGTAGCCCAGGACCTGGGAGTCGATCGCCCGCTTGGCGGCCTCCCGCACGGGTCCCGGTGCCGGCGTGGACGGCTGCCCGGCGACGAAGTTGACCAGGTCGCCGTGGCTCCGCTGCCGGTCCCCGGCCCTCGCCAGCAGGTCCATCACGTGGAACGGCGGCACCGCCGCACGCTGCGCGACCCGCAGCCGCGACGGGGACGGAGATGGCATGAGGTCACCCTAGGGCGCCACTACGATGAGGCCCCGACCTCCCGGCGCGTGCGCAGCGCGCTCGCTCCCCGGCTCGAAGAGGTGCTGTGAGCTTCGACCTGCACGAGCTCGACCTGAGCCTGCTCGCTGCCTCCGGACTGATCCTGGTGGCGGTGCTCGCGGTGCGGGTCTCGGTGCGCGTCGGGCTGCCGAGCCTGCTGTTCTACCTGCTGCTCGGCGTGCTCCTCGGCGACTCCGTGCTGGGGATCCGCTTCGACAACGCGGATGCGGCGCACGCGCTGGCGTTCGCGGCTCTGATGATCATCCTCACCGAGGGCGGCATCACCACCGCCTGGAGCGACCTCCGGCCGTCGATGAGCAGCGGCGTCGCTGCTCGCCACCGTGGGTGTCGCGACGACCATCACTGCGATGGCGCTCTTCGCGCACTACGTGCTCTCCTTCGACTGGCAGCTGGCGATCCTGCTCGCGGCCGTCACCGCCCCCACGGACGCCGCGGCGGTCTTCAGCGTGCTGCGCAAGGTGCCGCTGCCCAAACGCATCGAGGGGCAGCTGGAGGCGGAATCGGGCCTGAACGACGCCCCGACGGTGCTCCTCGTCGTGGCGGCGAGCAACGAGACGCTGTTCGAGCTCCCGTGGTGGCACGTCGCCGCGCTCGTCAGCTACGAGCTGGCTGCCGGCGTCCTCATCGGCCTCGCGGTCGGTTTCGTGGGTGCCTGGGCGATGCGGCGGGCTGCGCTCCCCTCCTCCGGGCTCTACCCGCTGACCGTGCTGTCCCTGTGCGTACTCGCCTACTCGGGCTCCTCGGTGCTCGCGCACGCCTCCGGGTTCGCGGCGGTCTACGTCGTCGCCGTCGTGCTCGGCAACTCCGAGCTGCCCCACCGCACCGCCACCAAGTCGTTCATCGAGGGCCTGGGATGGCTCTCCCAGATCGGGCTCTTCGTCATGCTCGGGCTGTTGCTCTCCCCCGGGCTGGTGACGTGGGAGAGCGTCGGCATCGCCGTGGTCGCAGGTGCCTTCCTGTCCCTGGTGGCCAGGCCGCTCTCGGTGCTGGCAAGCCTGGCCTGGCAACGTCCCCCCTGGAACGACCTGGTCTTCCTCGCGTGGGCAGGACTGCGCGGCGCCGTCCCCATCGTGCTGGCGACCATCCCGCTCGCTGCTGGCGTGGACGGGTCACGCACGCTGTTCAACGTGGTGTTCGTGCTGGTCGTCATCGACACTCTCGTCACCGCGCCGACCCTGCCGCTGGTGGCCCGCAGGCTCCGGCTGCTGGACCCCTCCTCGCTGCGCGACCTCGAGATCGAGGCCGCTCCACTGGACCGGATCGCCGTCGACCTGCTGCAGATCCGTGTCACCAAGCGGTCGAGGATGCACGGCGTGGAGGTGGGCGAGCTGCGCCTGCCCGAGGGGGCCTCGGTCAACCTGGTGGTGCGCGATGGCCGCACCGTGGTCCCGGGGCCGCGCACGGTCGTCCGCGCCGGTGACGAGCTGCTGGTCGTCACTCCCCGCGCGCAGCGCAGCGAGACCGAGGACCGGCTGAAGGCGGTCTCCCTGCGGGGGCGCCTGGCCACCTGGCTCCAGTGACCGGACCCCGGCTCGTCAGCAGCCGGAGCCGTCCGCCTGCGCTCTCATGCGCCGCGGTGCCGGGACCAGGCCCTTGAAACGGTCGCCGACGACGACCTCGACACCGCTGCCGAGCTCCTCGTCGTAGGCGCGCACCTTGGTCGCCGCACCGAACTGCCGGGCGACCAGCATCGCGGCAGGGTCCTCCTGGTTGGGCGCCAGGACGGCCACCAGCGGGACCTTGCCGATGTCGTCCGGCGCGTTGCCGAGGTCGCCCGGAAGGAAGCCACGCGCCAGGAGCTCCTCCTGGGTGCGCCCGGCGAGCCCGGAGCGGGTGCCCGCGTTGTAGACGCTCACGGTGACGTCGGTGGTGCGCACGAGGTCACCCTTGTCGAGCCCCTCGACGCAGTCGGCCGCGCTCGGCCCGTCGTCGTCCCACGGCCCGGGCGCGGTCACCGTGCGCCACCCGACCAGCAGGAAGACGCCGAGGACGCCGACCAGCACCAGCAGGGTGATCGCGGACAGCGACCTGCGTTCCTCGCGCGTGGGGCTCACTCGTCACCCATCTCGTGGACCCGCGCGTGCATGACCGCGCGCTGCTGCAGCGCGGCGCGCACCGCCCGGTGCAGGCCGTCCTCCAGGTACAGCTCGCCCTTCCACTGCACGACGTGGGCGTAGAGGTCACCGAAGAACGTGGAGTCCTCGTCGAGCAGGGTCTCGAGGTGGAGCGTGTCCTTGGTGGTGACGAGCTCGCTCAGCTTCACCTGCTGCGGCGTGATGTCCGACCACCCGTCCGAGCCGAGTCCGTGATCGGGGTACGGCCGCCCGGAGCCCACGCGCTTGAAGATCACCGCACAAGGATAGAGGCGACCCTCGGGGTCGGTTAGCGTTCCCCCCATGCCTGACAGCACCGCGAGCACGCCCGCGCCCTCGCCGGGTCCGGAGCACCCGCTGGTCGAGGAGGTGCGGGCCGGCTACACGTTCGAGGGCCCTGCCCTGGAGCTGGGCGGCCTGATGCTCGACGCTCGCACCCAGGCCGACGCGAGCGTCCGGATCCCGCTCGGCATGCTCAACCGCCATGGTCTCGTGGCGGGCGCCACGGGCACCGGCAAGACGAAGACGCTGCAGCTGCTCGCCGAGCAGCTGTCGGCCCACGGCGTCCCGGTCTTCGCACCCGACGTCAAGGGCGACCTCTCGGGGCTCTCCACCGCCGGGCGACCGGACGACAAGATCACCGCGCGCGCGGCCGCCGTGGGCCAGGTGTGGACGCCCACGGCGTACCCGGTGGAGTTCTACGCCATCGGAGGCAAGGGCACCGGCGTGCCCCTGCGGGCCACGATGTCCTCCTTCGGCCCCACGCTGCTGGCCAAGGTGCTCGGGCTCAACGAGACCCAGGAGTCCTCCCTCGGTCTGGTCTTCCACTACGCCGACAAGGCGGGGCTGCCGCTGCTCGACCTCGCCGACCTCCGCGCCGTCGTGCAGCACCTCGTCTCCGACGAGGGCAAGGACGAGCTCAAGCAGCTCGGCGGTCTCGCGACCTCGACCGCGGGCGTCATCCTCCGGGAGCTCATCACCTTCGGTGACCAGGGCGCCGACACCTTCTTCGGTGAGCCGGAGTTCGACACCGCCGACCTGCTGCGCACCAACCCCGACGGGCTCGGCGTCATCTCGCTGGTGGAGCTGCCCGAGCTGCAGGACCGCCCGGCGGTGTTCTCGACGTTCCTCATGTGGCTGCTCGCGGACCTCTTCCACGACCTGCCCGAGGTGGGGGATCCCGACCGACCGAGCCTCGTCTTCTTCTTCGACGAGGCGCACCTGCTCTTCCGGGACGCCTCGAAGGAGTTCCTCAGCTCGATCACGCAGACCGTGCGGCTGATCCGCTCCAAGGGCGTGGGGGTCTTCTTCGTGACCCAGTCGCCGACCGACGTGCCGGAGGACGTGCTCGCCCAGCTCGGGTCGCGGATCCAGCACCAGCTGCGAGCGCACACCCCCAACGAGGGCAAGGCCCTCCGGGCGACCGTCGACACCTACCCCACCAGCGGCTACGACGACCTGGGCGAGGTGCTGACCATGCTCGGCATCGGCGAAGCCGTGGTCACCGTGATGAGTGAGCGGGGGGCGCCGACCCCGGTCGCGTGGACCAGGCTGCGGGCACCGGAGTCGCTGATGGGTCCGGCCACGCCCGAGCTGATGTCCGCAGCACTCGGCGGCTCGCAGCTGCAGGGCAAGTACTCCGCGCCCATCGACCGCGAGTCCGCGCGCGAGATGCTCGCCGACAGGCTCGAGCAGGGTGCCGCCAAGGCCGGGGCGGAGAAGGAGGCGGCCGAGCGCGCCGGACGCGGCGCCGACACCATCGGCTACCCCGAGGGCTCGGGGTCGACCAAGCCGACCAAGGCCCCCAAGCCCGCGCCGAAGAAGGACACCTCGGTCTCCGACGTGCTCCAGTCGCCGGCGGCCAAGGAGTTCATGCGCACGGCGGCCCGCGAGATCGCCCGCGGCCTCTTCAAGGTGGGTCGCCGCTAGAAACCCTCCGCAGGGCGGGAACCTTTTGGGCCCCCCGGTGCGACAGTGAGGGCATGGAGGCGACGCGGCCGAGGGGCGAGAGCCCGGGGGCGACCGACGAGCAGGGCGACAACGTCCTCGTCGCCCGCGTCGCCGACGCCGACAGCCAGGCGCTGCGCGTGCTCTACGACCGGCACGCCGCCTGGCTCCACGCGCGCCTCATGCGGCGGTGCAACGACCCCGACGTCGTGCTCGACGTCGTGCAGGACACGTTCGTCGCGTTGTGGAAGGACGCACGCAAGTTCCGCGGTGACGGTGACGTCGCCGCATGGCTCTGGGGGATCGGGTTCCGCCGCATGGTCTCGCGGCTGCGTGGACGCAAGGACGTCGTGCTGCTGCCGGACTGGGAGGGGCCGTCCTTCGCCTCGGCGCTCGGGCAGAGCCCCGCCGCCGAGGACGAGGTGCTGCTCGGGGTCGAGTACGGCGACCTCGCCGTCGCGATGCGCCGGCTCTCCCCGGAGTTCCGAGCGGTCGTCCAGACGGTCGTGCTCGACGGCCTGACCACCAAGGAGGCCGGCCGTCTGCTCGGCGTCCGGGAGAACACCGTCAAGACCCGGCTGCACCGCGCCAAGGCGCAGCTGCGGGGCTCCCTCGCCGGAGCAGGGCTCGAGGAAGGGTGGAGGTGAGTCACCGATGAGCACACAGACCTGGCACGCGGACCGAGCGCTGCTCGAGGCGTACGTCGGCGGGGGGCTCGACGCGATCGAGGGGGCCTCGGTGGAGCAGCACCTCACTCGGTGCGAGGCCTGCCGCGCAGCGATCACGCCGCTCGTCGACCGGCACGCTCTGGACCGGGCCTGGGCCGGGGTCCGCGACGCCGTCGAGGTCCCTGCGCTGCCACTGCCCATGAGGCTGGCCCGCCGCTGCGGTCTCCCCGAGTCGACCGCCGTGCTGCTGGCGGCGACCGCCTCGCTGCGGACGTCGTGGGTCGTGAGCTCGATCGTCGCTCTGGCCTTCGCCGTGCTCGCGGTGGCGTGGGCCGGGGGCTCGGCGATCGCGCCGTTCCTGCTGGTGGCGCCCATGGTGCCGGTGATCGGGGTGGCCGCGGCGTACGGGCCGCAGCACGACTCGCTCGAGAGCCTCGTGGTGACCGCGCCGTACGGACGCACCCGGCTGATCCTGCTGCGCACGCTGGGCGTGCTGGTCTCGGTGCTGCCGGTGGCGGTGCTGCTGGGGCTTCTCCTGCCCGGGCCTGAGTGGCTGGCCGTGGCCTGGCTCGGACCCGCCCTGACGATGGTGCCCGTGATGATGGCGGTGGCCAGCTTCATCGGCCCCCGCAACGCCGCAGCGCTGCTGGCGGTGGTGTGGAGCGGCGCGGTGCTCGGCACGCTGCGCGGGTTCCCGGCGACCTGGCTGCTCGAGCCGGCGCAGCAGTCCTTCTACCTCGCCACCGCGGCGGCTGCCCTCGTGGTGCTGCTCGTCAGGGCCTGGCGCGACCGACAGATCGGAGCGGTGCTGTGAACCTCGTGGAGCTGACCGGAGTCACCAAGACCTACGGACGCACGCGCGCCCTGGACGACGTCGCGGTCTCCTTCGACCGCGGAGTCACCGGGCTGCTGGGACCCAACGGTGCCGGCAAGACCACGCTGCTGCGGATCGTGGCGACGTCCATCGCCGCCGACGCCGGCACCGTGCGGCTGCTGGACCACGACCCGCTCGGCTCGCACGGTGAGGTGACGGGGATCCGGCGTCACCTGGGCTACCTGCCGCAGGAGCTCGGCTACCCGGGTGACATGACCGTCTTCGGCTTCGTCGAGTACGTCGCGGTCCTCAAGGAGTGGAACGACCGGCCGCGGCGCACCCGTGAGGTGCGTCGAGTCGTCGACCTGGTGGGTCTCGGCGACCTCGCGAGCAAGAAGATCGCCAAGCTGTCGGGCGGCCAGCGCCGCCGCGTGGGGCTGGCTCAGTCCCTGCTCGGCGACCCGCGCATCCTCGTGCTGGACGAGCCGACGACGGGCCTCGACCCGGCCCAGCGGGCGGACCTGCGGCGCACCCTGTCGGTGGTGGGCGGCCAGTGCGCCGTGCTGCTGTCGACGCACCAGACCGAGGACGTCGCTGCGCTGTGCGAGCGGGTGGTCGTCCTCGCGGGAGGCAGTGTCCGCTTCGACGGTGCTGTCACCGATCTCGTGGGCACCGCCGCCGGCCAGGTGTGGCTGGCCGACGAGCCGAGCCCGGACGCCGTGGTGAGCTGGCGCACCGGCACGGGGCGGCACCACGTCGTCGGCGGCCCACCGCCGCCGGGCGCCGTACCCACCGATCCCACGCTGGAGGACGCCTACCTCCTCATGCTGGGCGCCGACGCCCGCGCCGTAGCACCTGCCTGACCGTCACCGTTCCTGCTCGTAGTGCCTCATCTCGACACAAGGAGTAATTGTCATGTCCACTCTTTCCATGGATCGATCCGGCGCCACCGGCCTCGGCCCGATGGCCCGCATCGAGGCCAAGCGGCTGGCACGTCATCCCGCCTTCGTGGTCGGCAACGTGCTCGCCTTCGGCGTGCTCGCGCTCATGTACTTCATGGACGACGCCCCGGACTTCGGTGACGTGCTCTCCATGCCCGTCATCCCGGCGTTCTTCATCGGTCTCACCAGCCTGCTGGCGACCGCCCGGCTGACGCGGTCCACGGAGGTCACCGTGGAGGCCATCGGCACCGCGCCGGGCACCGAGTCCCGTCGTACGGCGGCGCTGGTCGTGGCCTGTGTCGTGCCCCTGCTGGCCGGGCTCCTCTGGACGGTCGTGCAGCTCGCGATGACGGCGTCCCGCGGCGTGCACGAGTACGAGTGGTGGTTCGGCACCATGCCCGACTGGCAGGTCTGGAGCATCCTGCTCGCGCTCGGCCCGGTCGCCTGCCTCGGTGGGGCCCTGCTCGGCGTCCTGACCGGTCGCTGGCTGCGGTTCCCCGGCGCCTCGGCGGTGGTCGTCATCGCGCTCGTGGTGGTCTGCATGGTCGGGCAGCTGCCCGTGGCCTACGAAGGCGTGTCGGAGCTGCGGCTGTGGCTGCCGTGGGCGATGTTCCACAGTGGCACCGAGACCGACGGCACGGCTGCGCTCCTCGCGGGCAACCCCGCCTTCTACCTCGGCTACCTGCTGTGCCTGTGCGCGGCCGCCGCCCTCATGGCGATCTGGCACGACAAGACCGCCCGCACCCCGCGGCTGCGGATCGCGATCGCGGCGGTCACCGTGGTCGGCCTGGCGTGCCTGGCCCTGGCGATGACCACGGGCAACGAGGACAACATGAGCTCCGAGCCGGTCCCCTACAAGGTCGACGACTGACCATGACGCAGCGCTGGTGGTACCTCCGCAGGGCGGTCACGTGGACCGCCCTGCTGGGGTGCTGCGCGGCGGCGGTGCTCGTGGCGCTCCTGGTCGGCAGGTGGCCCTCGAGCGCGCTGGTGCTGCTGCCCGCGCTCGTCGCCTGCTGCGCCGCAGCCGCGGCGTTCGCCTTCGACGAGGTCACGCTTCCCGTGGTCGAGGTGACGCCGCGGGGAGCCACCTGGCGGCGCTCGGCCCGGCTCGCGCTCGCCTGCGTGCCGCTGGCGGTGTGGAGCGTCGTCGTGTGGGTGAGCCCCGGCGGCCTCCTGGTGGCGCAGCGTGCGTGGCTGGCCGTCGGGGGAGCGGCCATCCTGCTGTCGGTGGGTCTCGCGGCGGCCGCGTCGCGTCGTTCGGTGCCGACTCCCGGGTCGTCGCTGGCTTCGCTGATCGTGATGTCGCTGGTCGGGGTCGTCGTGGTGGGGATGTTCCTGGGGCTGGACCCGATCTATCCGTACGACGGCGCCACGGGGTCCACCCGCGGCTTCTGGTCCGCGGTCGCCGGCGCCGGCGCACTCGCGTGTGTGCTCGGGCTGCGCCCGGGTCTTCGGCGCTGACTGCGGGGCTGACCGGGCTGACGGGGCCGCGGTGCGGGGGGATCGGGGAGGCCTGCTTCCACCTGGTGGGAGCAGGCTTCCCCGGTGTGGCCGGCCGTCGCCGAGGGCTACGGTGAGGGGCGTGCACGACACCCGATCGGACGTCGAGGCCGTCATCGGCCTCAAGTACGCCTACCTGCGCACCCTCGACCTGAAGCTGTGGGACGAGTTCGAGCAGCTGTTCGTGCCTGAGGCCACCGGCGCCTACGCCGGGCTCGACTTCGGCTCGCGCGAGGAGCTGGTGGGCTACATGCGCGGCAACCTCCCCGCAGACCTGATCACCTTCCACCAGGCTCACCATCCCGAGGTGACCGTGACCGGTGACGAGGCGACCGCGGTCTGGTACCTCCACGACAAGGTCTTCGTGCCGGCGTACGACGTGGCGATCGAGGGTGCGGCTTTCTACCGTGACCGCTGCGTGCGCACGTCCGACGGTTGGCGCTTCTCGCACGTGGGCTACGAGCGCACCTACGAGGCCAGCTGGACGATGTCGTCCGCGCCGGGCTGGAGCTTCAAGGTCGGCGGAGCCTACGAGGCGTGGCAGGAAGCCGGTCCGTGACCACCCTGGTGGTGCCGGCCCGCTGCAACGGACCTCGTGTGTCGGGCAACGGTGGCTGGACGGCGGGCGCACTGGCCGAGCACGTCCCGGCGTCCGGACCGGTCTCGGTCCGGCTGATGCTCCCGCCGCCGCTCGACACCCCGCTCGACGTCGAGGCCGACGGCGACGTCGTCGAGCTCCGGGACGGCGACCGCACGGTGGCGACCGCCTCCGGCGGCGCCTCGATGACCGCGCGCCCGATGGGCGACTGGCACCCGGTGACGCCGGAGGAGGCGGCTGTGGCGTCGGCGGGCTACCGCGGGTTCGTCAAGCACCCCTTCCCTGGCTGCTTCTCCTGCGGGCCGGAGCGGGCGGAGGGTGACGGGCTCCGGATCTTCCCCGGGCGGCTGCCCGACGGCCGGGTGGCGGCGGTGTGGCGGGCCCACGACGTCGACGTACCGGTGACCTGGGCGGCGCTGGACTGCGTGGGCGGCTGGTCCTCCGACATCGAGGAGCGGCCGATGGTGCTGGGGCAGATCACCGCCGAGGTGCTGCGGCTGCCGTCGGCAGGAGGGTCGTACGTCGTGGTGGGCACCGAGGTCGAGGTCGACGGACGCAAGACACGCACCCGCAGCGAGCTGTACGACGCCGAGGGCGACCTGCTCGCCCACGCCGACCACATCTGGATCGAGGTCGACCCCGCCGTCTTCAACGCCCTGGGCTGAGCCTGCTCGTGGCGGGCACGGGCTCTACGCCGCGCTCTCCGACGGTGAGCGCCTCATGGGCGCCTCGCGAGGCGCTTTTCGTCTGATACCTCGACGAGGTTGCAAGCTGTCCGACGGTGTGCCCGGCCCGCTGCGACGGGGGACCAGCGACGACGATGTGGGTCAGGCCCCGGGGCTGGCGGGGTGGCGCGTCGAGGCGGCGCGGCGCCAGGGGAGGGCGCCGTCGAGCTCGACCTCGAGGGAGAAGCTCAGGAAGGTGCGCACAAGCACGATGAGCCCGAGGGCCGCAGCGCTCGACAGCGTCGGATCCACGGTAATGGTGAGCACGATGTCGGCGATGATCAGGAACTCAAGACCGAGCAGGATCGAGCGCCCCACGTTGCGTCGCGCCCCTTCGTAGGCACGCACCGCGCCAACCTCGCGGTAGGAGAGGGCGGCCGTCACGAACGCGGCCAGCGACCCGATAACGAGGATCGCCACCCCACCGAGCTCGAACGCTCGCACGACCAGCTCCATCAGCTCGTCGAAGCTCATGTCTTGCACGGCTCGAGGATCGCACGGCGCGCAGGAATGGGTGGGAGATGACATCAAGAACGCCCGATTCGGAGTCGTCTCTCACCAATTCCTGCGGGCGCCAGTGGGCGGCTCGGGTCAGAGGGGGTCGCGGAGGATGGGGCAGGACATGCACCGGGGGCCGCCGCGGCCGGAGCCGAGCTCGGAGCCGGCGATCGCGACCACCTCGATCCCGGCCTCCTCGAGGCGGCGGTTGGTCTGGGTGTTGCGCTCGTAGGCGACGGCGAGCCGGGGGCCGATGGCGAGCGTGTTGTTGCCGTCGTCCCACTGCTCGCGCTCCGCGGTGACCGGGTCGAGACCGGTGTCGATGACGCGGACCTCGTCGATGCCCATGGCCTCCGCCGCGGCGTGCAGGAAGGGCTGGAGCTCGCCCACCTCGAGCTCGACCCCCTCGCCGCTGTCCGAGGGCCGGACCGCGCAGGCCTGCAGGTGGTGGGCGACGTTCGGGTACATGACGACGGTGTCGGAGTCGACCATCGTGCAGATGGTGTCGAGGTGCATGGTCGCGCGTTCCTGCGTGATGGGGACGGCGAGCACCGTCTCGGCCAGGCCCGCCTCGAAGAGCCGCCGGGCCAGGCGCTCGGCTCCCGCCGGGGTCGTGCGCTCGCCGACCCCGACCGCCACCACTCCCTCCGACAGCATCAGCACGTCGCCGCCCTCGACGAACTCGTGCGGCGCGCTCGGGATCGCCGGGACGTCGCGGAAGCGCGGGTGCTGCGTGTAGACGAGCCCGGTGAGCTGGGTCTCGCGGTTGCGGGCCGGCATCGCGAGGGACGTCAGCACGACGTGGTCGCGCACCCACACGCTGGAGTCGCGGGTGAAGAGCAGGTTGGGCAGCGGGTCGACCAGGAAGGCGTCGTCGGAGAGCAGGCTGGTGACGAGGCCGCGCGGTGCCGTCGGCACCTCGTCGTTGCGCAGCCCGGCACTGAGGACCAGCGTCAGGTCGTCGGGCGCGAGGTCGTGCATCATCGCGGTGAGGTACGCCCGCAGCGAGTCGCCGAGGTGCAGGCCCTCCACCGTCGAGCTGATCGCGATCGCTCGCGCCTCGTCCTCGGCCAGCGTCTCGGTGAGCAGGTCGGTCAGGTAGAGCACCTCGACACCGCGCTCGCCCAGCGCCTCGGCGAAGGCGTCGTGCTCCTCCTGCGCGCGGCGTACCCAGGGGATGCCGTCGAACAGCAGGCGGTCGTTGTTGCGGGGGGTCAGCCGTTCCAGCTCGGGGCCGGGGCGGTGCAGCAGCACGGTGCGCAGGCGTCCCACCTCGCTGGAGACACCGACCGCGGTCGGCGAGGCGGCGAAGCTGGGGAGGTCCACGGGAGCCAGGCTAGACGCCCCTCCCCGCGTGGCGGGTGCCACGGCACCCGACGGGGATAGGAGGACGCGCCACCGGGTAGGTCACCGGGGAGCCGGGCACCACGACGAGAGGGACCTGATGGGCAACGACGGACGCGGCGACGCCGGAGTCATCTTCGACGTCGACGGCACGCTGCTCGACACCAACTACCTGCACGCGGTCGCGTGGGCGCGCGCCTTCCGCGACGCCGGGCACAACCCCCCGATGTCGCGGCTGCACCGGGCGATCGGCCTGACCAGCGACGTGCTCGTCGAGCACCTCCTCGGAGAGGAGGACGAGCAGGTCGTCGAGGGGCACAGCGCCCACTACGAGGCGTTCAAGGACGACGTCCGCGCCTTCCCCCGGGTGCCCGACCTCATCGAGGGGTGCCGTCGGCGAGGGCTGCGGATCGCGCTCGCGACCAGTGGCGGCAAGGACGACCTGGACTGGATGCTGCCGGCGCTCGGCGTGGAGGAGGACCAGCTCGACGGCGTGCTGACCTCCGGGGACGTCGACGAGTCGAAGCCGTCACCCGACCCCTTCACGACGGCGCTGGCCAAGGTCGGGCTCGACCCCGACCGCACGGTCGTGGTCGGTGACACGGTCTGGGACGTCGAGGGCGCGCACCGGGCCGGGCTGCGCTGCATCGCGCTCACCTGCGGCGGGATCGACGAGCACACGCTCCGCGAGGCCGGGGCCGAGGACGTGTACGACGACCCGGCGGCGCTGCTGGACGCGCTCGAGGACAGCCCGATCGGCCGAATGTCCACCACCGGTGGTTGAGGTGCGAACGGAGTGAGCCCCGAAACTTGGTGAGGGGTCCGCGGACCGTGTCACCGGGTTTCGAGGCTCGCCCAGCGGCTCGCACCTCAACCTCCTCGCTCGCGCTCGGACCTCACTTCGTTCGGACCTCGCGCATCGCTCGGACTACGGTGACCGGGTGCAGTTCTTCGTCACCGGCGGCTCGGGGTTCCTGGGCAGGCACCTCGTCGCGCGCCTGGTCGCCGACGGTCATCGCGTGCTGGCACTGGCGCGCTCCGACGCGGCGGCCGCCACCGTCGCGGCGCTCGGCGCCGAGCCGGTGCGGGGGGACCTCGAGGCGCTGCCCGACCTCACCGAGGCGGTGCGCGGCACCGACGTCGTGGTGCACGCGGCCGCCTCCACCGACCAGGGGGCACGTCGTGGGCAGCTCCACGACGCCAACGTGGAGGGCACCCGCGCGGTGGTGGAGCTCGCCCGGGCAGCCGGAGTGTCGCGCCTGGTGCACGTCAGCACGGAGGCGGTGCTCGCCGACGGCAACCCGCTGCGCTACGTCGACGAGGACGCGCCGTACCCCGCCCGGCACGCCGGCGAGTACCCCCGGACGAAGGCCCTGGCCGAGCAGATCGCGCTCGCCGCGGACAGCCACGAGCTCCGCACGATCGTGGTGCGACCGCGTCTCATCTGGGGGCCCGAGGACACCACGGTGATGCCCGCGATCCTGGACGCGGTGCGCGACGGTCGCTGGGCCTGGGTCGACGGCGGCGACTACCTCACCTCCACCTGCCACGTCAGCAACGCCTGCGAGGCGATCGTGCGGGCGGCCGAGTGCGCCCACTCGGGGCAGGCCTACTTCGTCACCGACGGGCCGCCGGTGCAGTTCCGCGAGTTCATCACCGACCTCGCCTCCGCGTACGGCGTCGACATGCCCTCGCGCTCCGTGCCGCGAGCCGTCGCACGCACCGCCGCGCGGGTCTCGGACGGCTCGCGCCGGGTGCTCCGACGGACGGGGGAGACGACGGTCTCGCGCACTGCCGTCGCGCTCGGCGGCCACGAGATGACCGTCAACGACGAGCGTGCCCGCCGCGACCTGGGCTATCGCCCCGTGGTCTCGCCGGCGGAAGGCCTGGAGGAGCTCCGCGCCCACCATGCCGGGACCTCCGCGGGCCGGCCTGCGGCGCAGGAGGGCACGGCGTGAGGGTGCTGGTGACCGGGGGCACCGGGTTCGTCGGTGCCTGGACCGCCCACGCGATCGTGGCGGCGGGACACGAGGTCCGCTACCTGGTGCGCACGCCGGCGAAGCTGGAGGACAGCGTCGGCGCGCTCGGCCTCGACACCAGCGACCACGTCGTCGGCGACATCACGCAGGCCGAGTCGGTGCGCGAGGCGCTGGCGGGCTGCGACGCCGTCGTCCACTGCGCCGCGGTGGTCGCCTTCGGGCCCGGTGCCGCGGAGGAGATGTCGCGCACCAACCTGGCGGGGGCTCGCCACGTGCTCGGGCAGGCGGTCGAGATGGGCCTCGACCCGGTCGTGCACGTCTCGAGCATCGCCGCGGTGTTCGACCCCACGCTGGCCCGCCTCACCGCCGACCTGCCGGTGGCGCCCGGACTGGACGCCTACGGCGTCTCCAAGGCAGAGGTCGAGACCTACGCCCGGAGCCTGCAGGAGGAGGGCGCGCCCGTGGTGATCACCTACCCCGGGATGGTGCTCGGACCGCCTGCGGGCACCCAGACCGGCGAGGCGACCGAGGGGATCGAGAAGGGCGTCAAGCTGCGGGTGATCCCCGGTCGGCAGGCGGCCTGGACCGTGTGCGACGTCCGCGACCTCGGGCGGGTGCACGCGGCCGTCCTCGAGCCCGGGCGGGGTCCCCGCCGGTACGCCGCCGGGGGCATCCGGATCTCCGCCCGGCAGATCAGCGACCTGCTGGGCGAGGCATCGGGCCGCCGGATGGTGCACCTGCCCGTGCCCGACGGCCTGCTGCGCGGGTTCGGCCGGGTGCAGGACCGGCTGCACCTGCCCACCCCGGTGACGGAGTCGCGCATGGAGTACTTCACCCGCATGCCGGAGGCCGACAACGGCCCGATCGAGCAGGAGCTCGGCGTGCGGTTCCGTCAGCCTGTCGAGACGATCACGGACGCCGTGGCCGGGCTACGGGCGCTGGGCCGGCTCTGAGACGGGCGTGGGGACGGCTTCCGTGACCGAGGACGCCTCCGAGGCCACCGCGCACTCCGAGGCGAACCTGGTCAGCAGCGCCTCGTAGGCCTCGCTCGGGTTGACGATCGTCTCCTCGAGCACGTCGGCGAACTCACCGGTCGCCTCGGCGTACGCCGCCAGGTTGGTCGGGCGGTAGTCACCCTCGGGCGAGCGGTAGCGGTCCGCCGCGGTGCTGGCGAGCAGGACCCCGGCGCAGTCGGCGCGGTGAAGCCGGCGCCGTGACCCCGCGAAGGCCGCACCGCTGGCTCGCTTCAGGGCGATCCGCAGGCGGATGGCCCCGTCGAGCAGACGGAAGACGAGCTTGCCCGGGTCGTGCCGCAACGACGGGGTGCCCTTGCCGAGCTGCAGCCGGAACAGGTCGCAGTCGAAGACGAGACCCTGTGCCTGTGCCTCGGTGACCATCCACAGCAGCGCGGTGTCGGCGAGACCGGCCTCCTCGTAGCCGCCACCGACGTCGGAGTGCGCACCCTCGAACCACACCTGCTTGATGCGGTCGGGTGGGCCGGGGGTGTCGACCACCTCCCAGAGACAGGGCTCGAACTTCATCCGCGGCTCGTCGATCGCCAGCGCCTGCCTGGCCACGTGGACCGCCTTGCCGAGGCGCACGTCGTGGAACTGGTGACGGCGGCTGAGCGCACCCGGGACCCCGAGCGCGCCCACGGTGTCGAAGACGCCCAGGAAGCGGATCGGGACCTCGGGGTGGCAGTGCTCCCGGCGGAACGCCTCCGGGTCGGCCCAGTCGTCGGGCCAGGGCTCCTCCGGGCCGTGCTGGTAGCGCTCGCCCACCTCGGGCAGCAGACCGGCGATCATCGCCTCGCGCTTGAGCAGCCCGACCTTGCCGACCATCCCGGCGAGCGATCGCGCCGTGTAGGCGCCCCGGCTGAAGCCGAAGATGTAGATCTCGTCGCCGTGCTGGTAGTTGATCGACAGGAACCGGTAGGCGTTGAGCACGTGGTGGAAGAGGCCCAGCCCGAAGGCACCGCCCAGGATCTTGTCGGTCTGGTAGCCGGCGGTGCCGACACCCGGCAGGTACATCACCATCTGCTGGGCACCGAGCGCCTGCGTGGGGTCGAGCTGCACGGTGCGTGCGATCTTCTCGATGTTGGTCACGGTCTTGGTGTCGGCACGGTTCCAGGTGCCGTCACAGCAGATCACCAGACGTTTCATGTCTCGATGGTCTCTTAACTTTGCCGACACGACAGGGACCGGAGGTCCCCCGATCTGACCCCGTGTCGCGGATAACCTGGGCGGCATGGGTGCCGCGAAGGACGCCGGACCGAGTCTGGCCGTTGACCGCAACGTCCTGGGTGGACCGCTCGACACGTGCAGCACGCGCCCGCTGACCGGCTTCTACCGCGACGGCTTCTGCCGCCCCGGGGCCAACGCGCTGGGAGGGCACACGGTCGCCGCGGTGATGACCCGTGAGTTCCTCGAGCACCAGGTGTCCATCGGCAACGACCTCGTCACCCCGCAGCTGGAGTACGGCTTCCCCGGCCTGACGCCGGGGGACCGCTGGTGCGTGCTCGCCGCCCGGTGGCTGCAGTCCTACCTCGCCGGCGTCCCCGCGCCGGTCGTGCTCTCGGCCACCCACGAGCGGGCGCTCGACGTGGTGCCGATCGAGGCGCTGCAGGAGTGCGCGATGGACGTGCCCGACGACCTCAGCACGCTCGGCTGGGGCGAGGTCGCACACCCCGACACCGACTCCACCGACGAGCGCCCCGAGCCCGGCTCCGACGACGAGTGAGCACGCCTCCCCGCTGGCAGGTCGGTGAGCTGGTCGCCGGCCCCGCGCTCGACCGTCCCGACCTGCTCGCCCCGCCGGTCGCGGCGGCGCTGCGCGGCTGGCCGGGGGCGGCCGGCGTGGGGGTGGTCGAGATCGACCCGGATCTCGCGGACACCGCTGCCCTCACCGAGGCCTACGGCCTGCCCGAGGAGTCCAACGGCAACTGCGTGGTGGTGGGAGGTCGACGGGCGGGGGAGGAGCGGGTCGCGGCCTGCGTGGTGCGTGCCGACACCCGCGCGGACGTCAACAACCTCGTCAAGCGTCGCCTCGACGTGCGCAAGGCCTCGTTCCTCAGCACCGACCAGGCGGTGGCGCAGACCGGCATGGAGTACGGCGGCATCACGCCGCTCGGGCTGCCGGACGACTGGCGGCTGTTCGTCGACCGGTCGCTGACTGCGCTGCCGATGGTGGTCATCGGCAGCGGCGTCCGGCGCTCCAAGCTGCTGGTGCCCGGCGACCTGCTGCCCGACCTCCCCGGCGCCGAGGTGGTCGAGGACCTGGGGCGTCCTGCCTCGACCTGAGCGGCTCAGGCGCCGTGCTGCTTCAGCGCCACGATGCCTGCGACGACGGCCGAGCCGGCCGCCGCTGCCAAGGTGATGCCGGCCGGGGGCTTGAGCTGGCCGGCCTGCAGCGCCTGGAGCGCGGCCGCGGCGTCGCCGGCGTCCACCCCGAGCCCGACCTTGAGCAGCAGCGGCTTGTGCTCGGGCTTCGCCATCAGCGTGATGAGACCGAGCGCGGCGTCACGGGTGCCGAAGAGCCGCAGCATGTAGGGCGACTGCGGCGCCGCCGGGTCGAGCATGGCCGCCTTGAGGGAGAACTGCGGAGCGACCCAGGAGGCGGCGCCGACGACGATGCGGGCGAGGGAGAGCGAGGTGGCGTGGTCCATCCGGCGACCCTACTGGCCCGGCGATCCCGCCCGCAGGGCCCAGCGCGCGGCTTCCTCGGCCGCCTCCCGGTCGCAGTCCACGAGCCCGATGCGGGTGCGGCGGTCGAGCAGGTCGGCCACGTCGAGGGCGCCCTCGTGGGTGACGCCCCACAGCAGCTCGGCGCGGGTGACCGGGACCTGCGGGCCCAGTGGCGCGAGCAGGCGCTGCGGGTCCTCGTCGGTGCGTTCGGCGGCGTCGGCGACCACCCGGGGCGCCTCGGCGCCGTACCTGCGGACGAGACGCGCCGGCGCCTGCACCCGTGCGAGCTCCGGGCGCGGCGCGGCACCGACCAGGGGGAGGTCGGTGGTGCGGCAGGGACCCGCCGAGAGCCCGGCGGTGCGCACCGCCTCGTCGACCGCGTCCTCGGCCATCCGCCGATAGGTCGTGAGCTTGCCGCCGACCACGGTGACCACGCCCTGGTTGCTCACCATCACGGCGTGACGGCGGGACAGGTCGGAGGTGCTGCCGTCCGCGGCCAGCAGGGGGCGGAGGCCGGCGAAGCGGCCCACGACGTCGCCGGGCCCGAGCGGGTCGGCCAGCACCCGGTTGATCGTGGCGAGCAGGAAGTCGACCTCGTGCTGCTCGGGCACGGGCACGTCGGGGATGCCCTGCGCCGGCTCGTCGGTGAGGCCGAGGTAGGTGAGCCCGTCCGCCTGCGGCAGCGTGAAGACGAACCGGTTGAGGGAGCCCGGCACCGGCGCCGACACGGCGACCCCGGCACCGGCCAGGGCACGCGACCGCAGCACCAGGTGGGTCCCGCGGCTGGGTGTGAGCCGGAGCTCGGGCACGAGTCCGGCCGCCCACACGCCGGTGGCGTTGACGACGATCCGGGCGCGCACGCTGAAGGAGGAGCCGGTGAGCTCGTCGGTCAGCGTGGCGCCGTCACCGGTGAGCCCGCTGGCGCGGACGCGGGTCAGCACCTTGGCGCCGTACGCCGCGGCGGTGCGGGCGAGCGCGACCACGAGGCGGGCGTCGTCCTCGAGCTGGCCGTCGTAGGAGAGCAGGCCGCCGCGGAGGGCGTCCCTGCCCACGGTGGGAGCCCGGCGCAGGGTCTCCTCGGGAGAGAGCCGCCGGGGGCGTGGCAGCAGCCCGCTGGGTGTGCGGGCGACGCGGCGCAGCGCGTCGCCGGCGCGGAGGCCCTGCATGGCCAGCGTGGCCTGGGAGCGACCGATCGCTCCGTTGAGGGGGATCACCATCGGCATGGCGCGTGTGAGGTGTGGGGCCGTGCGCGTCATGAGCACTCCCCGCTCGACGGCGGACTCGTGGGCGACCGCGACCTGGCCGCGCGCCAGGTAGCGCAGCCCACCGTGCACGAGCTTGGAGCTCCAGCGCGAGGTGCCGAAGGCGAGGTCGTGGGCGTCGACCGCGGCCACGCGGAGCCCGCGGGCGGCGGCGTCGAGCGCGACCCCGGCACCGGTGACGCCCAGTCCCACCACGAGCACGTCCACGTCGCTGCCGTCGGCGAGGGCGGCGAGGTGGGCGGCACGGCCCTCGGCCGTGATCGCCGCGTCGGTCAGGGAGCCGGTCATGGCGTCAGGTGTCCTTCGACCAGGCGGTGCAGCTCCTCGTCGAGCGCCTCGGCGTCGATCTCGGGGCCGGTCATCGTGGGTGCGGAGAGCACGAAGCCCTGGGCCGCGAGCACCACGCTCCGCGCGATCAGCACGGGGTCGCCCTCGCGGACCGTGCCGGTCTCCTGGCCCCGACGCACCACCTCGGCCAGCAGGTCCAGGACGCGGTCCTGGTTGCGGCCTCGCCGGTGGAGCAGGTAGGGGAGCAGGAGCTCGGGGTCGACGTCGACGATGCGCCGCAGCAGTGGCTGTTCGCGCAGCGCGCGCACCACGGAGGTCACGCCGGCAGCCAGGGCGGACGGCGAGACGGCGCCGTCGTCGGCCAGCGGGGTCTCGCCCAGCACCGAGTCCCACTCGCGCACGAGCAGGTCGGCCAGCAGGGACTGCATGTCCGGCCAGCGTCGGTAGACCGTCATCCGCGAGACGCCGGCACGTCGCGCCACGTCGGTGAGCGTCGTACGCCGCCAGCCCACCGCGAGGATGCTCTCCTTCGCGGCGTCGAGCAGCGCGACGTCGTGGACGCCCGGCGTACGGCGGCCCGCGTCGGGCGGCACGGCCGACTCGATGTGACGGATTGACATCATGTGTCACACTGTATCGCATGATCGACCTCGACTCACAGATGCACTGGGCCCGCTGGGGAGATCCCGACCAGGCCCACCCGGTCTCGGACTCGATGCGCGAGCTGCTCGAGCTGTTCGTGGGCGGCATCGAGGAGCGCCCGGCCGTCCCGCAGGAGCAGGTGCGGCTGCCGCCGGTCGGCCTCGACGACGCCCTGCTCGACGAGCTGCGCGGCCTCGTGGGCGACGACCACGTGCGCACCGACGCGGAGTGGCGGATCGCCCGCACCCGGGGCAAGTCCACCCCCGACCTGCTGCGCATGCGGGAGGGCGACGCGGACGACGCCCCGGACGCCGTCGTGCGGCCCGAGGGTCACGACGAGGTGGCCGCAGTCGTCCGGTGGTGCTCCGACCACCACGTGGCCGTGGTGCCGTTCGGCGGCGGCACGTCGGTGGTCGGCGGTCTCGCCGCCCGCCGCGACGGCTTCGCCGGGGTGGTCTCGCTCGACCTGCGTCGGCTGACACGGCTGGTCGCGGTCGACGAGGTGTCCGGCACCGCCACCCTGGAGGCCGGGCTCCTGGGTCCCGAGGCCGAGGACCTGCTGGCCGGCCACGGCCTCATGATCGGCCACTACCCGCAGTCGTTCCGCTACGCCTCGATCGGTGGCTTCGCCGCCACGAGGTCGAGCGGCCAGTCGTCGGCGGGCTATGGCCGGTTCGACGCCATGGTCGTCCGGCTGCGCGTGGCCACCCCCCTCGGCGACTGGGAGATCGGCAGCTCGCCGGCCAACGCGGCCGGGCCGGACCTGCGCGAGCTCGCGATGGGGTCGGAGGGTGCCTTCGGCGTCATCACCGAGGTCACCCTCAAGGTCAAGCCGGTGCCCGAGGTGAAGGTCTACGAGGGGTGGCGCTTCGAGTCCTTCACCGAAGGTGCGGAGGCGATGCGCAGTCTCGCGCAGGGCAAGGCCCTGCCGACCGTGCTGCGGCTCTCGGACGAGGCGGAGACCTCGGTCAACCTCGCCAGGCCCGACGCCGTCGGCGCGGAGAGCTCCGGGGGCTGCCTGCTCATCGCCGGGCACGAGGGCACCGACGCACAGGTGCGGCGCTCCCGCGAGGCGGCAACCGCGGTGCTGGAGGAGGCGGGCGGCCGCAACCTCGGCACCGAGGTGGGGCAGGCCTGGGCGGACCACAGGTTCGACGGCCCCTACCTCCGCGACTCGCTGCTGGACGTCGGCGTGCTGGTGGAGACCTTCGAGACCGTCACGTTCTGGTCCGGTCTGCAGGATCTCTACTCCGGGGTCAAGCAGGCGGTCGAGCAGGCACTGTCGGAGCAGGGCACCCCTCCGCTGGTGCTCTGCCACGTCTCCCACGTCTACGAGACCGGCGCCTCGCTCTACTTCACCGTCGCGGCCAAGGAGCTGGAGGACGGCCTGTCCCAGTGGGAGCAGGCCAAGGTGGCGGCCAGCGACGCGATGATCGCCCACGGCGCCTCGATCACCCACCACCACGCGGTCGGCCGCGACCACAAGCCCTGGTTCGAGCAGGAGATCGGGCCGGTGGGCACCGAGGTGCTCCGCGCGGTCAAGCAGCGGCTGGACCCCGCGGGCGTGCTCAACCCGGGGGTGATGGTGCCGTGAACCGGCGGTTCCGCGTGCTGGTCAACCCGCTCTCCGGCGGGGGGTCGGCTCCGGCCAAGGTCATCGAGGTCACCGCGCTGCTCGAGCAGGCCGGAGCGACCGTGACGGTCGAGCACAGCCGGTCCGTCGAGCGGAGCCAGGTGTCGGCTCGCGAAGCCGCAGCGGCGGGGGAGATGGTGGTCGCAGCCGGCGGTGACGGCATGCTCGCCTCGGTCGCCGGCACCGTCATGGCGGCCGGCGGCACCCTCGGCATCATCCCCAGCGGCCGGGGCAACGACTTCGCGCGGATGCTGCGCCTCGGCGGCAGCCCCGAGGACGTCGCGCACTGCCTGCTCGAGGGCGACCCGACGCCGGTCGACGTCATCGAGGTCACCGGGGGAGGAGAGCCGGTGGTGGTGCTCGGCAGCCTGTACGCCGGGGTGGACTCCCTGGCGTCGGAGATCGTCGACCGCTCGCGCCGGCTCCCGTCGGCGCTGCAGTACCCCAGTGCTGCGATCCGGGCGCTCGCGACGTACCGGCCCCGCCGCTTCCGGGTCACTGTCGACGGCGTGCTCCACGAGCACGAGGCGTTCAACGTCGTCGTGGCCAACTCGGGCTACTACGGCAGCGGCATGCACATCGCGCCCATGGCCGACCTGCACGACGGTGCGCTCGACGTGGTGGTGCTCCCCGCTGGGTCGCGGCTGTCCATGATCCGCCGCCTCCCCCGGGTGTACGACGGCACGCACGTCGAGCTGCCCGGCGTCACCGTCCTGCGCGGCACGACGGTCGAGGTCGCGGCCGACGGGGTGGTCGGCTACGGCGACGGCGAGCGCGTCGGCGACCTCCCGCTGACCGCCCGGGTGCTGCCGGAGGCCCTGCCGGTGCTGCTCGCCTGAGCGGCGGCGCCTGGTCCAGGAGCGGCCACCCTGGTCTAGCCCCGGAGGGCCATCGCCTGCGGCCCCCGAAAGACGGGGGCCAGGACTTTCGTCCTTCACTGGTAGGAATCCACGTAAAGGCTCATACTGATCGGGTGGCGTGCGCGGCCGAGGGACTGCGTGCTCATCGCCACTAGGTTCGTGCAGGAGGGCACAGCGATGGACCGAACCCACTGCCGTGCGTTCATGTCAGGGAGGGGCCGGCTGAGGCCGGTGATGAGATTGACCGGCGAACCCTGACCCCAGTCGTGGGGGGCGTAGCGATCGTGTCACCGGGATGCGCCCTCCGCAGCGGCCGTGTCGACGGCGCAGCGTTCTCAGCTGCCCTCTGCGTCGTCAGCGGTCGCAGACGGGCCGGAATCTCCCACAGCTCCAAGTCCGGTCCGGAAAGCTCCCGGGACACGGGCGGTGACCGCCGCCCCTGGAGGCGGTGACCGCTGGCGATGAGCGGTGTGGAGGACCGCTCTCGCCTAGGGCGGGTGGCGATCACGCCGAGGGTCGATCCCCCGGGGGCGTGTCCGGTCCCTACCGGGCAGGCCCGCGAGATCCGCGGTGCGCCACCCGCCCACCCAAGCCCGCGCCCCACCCCGCATGTAAATCGGGGTTACGGTCGCTCCACTCGCGTTGTGCGGGGTGCGAAGCGTCAACAGCACGTGCGGAGTGCGTACGCCGCCCTCGCCGTGGTCCTACAGTGACGGCCGTGGGGCACGGACACGGGCACGACTTCCAGGCCGGCCGCGCCGAGGACCGCCGCCGGCTGCGCGCCGTCCTCGCGGTCACCCTGACCGTGCTCGTGATCGAGGTCGGCGGCGCTCTCGCCTCCGGTTCGCTGGCCCTGCTCGCCGACGCCGGGCACATGCTCACCGACTCGGCCGCGGTCGCCATCGCCCTGGCGGCCACCCACCTCGCCACCTTGCCGAGCACCGACCGGCGCACCTTCGGGCTGCACCGTGCCGAGATCCTCGCGGCCCTGGCCAATGCCGTCGTCCTCGTCGTGCTCTGCGGCTACCTCGTGGTCTCCGCCGTCCGCAGGCTGAGCGACCCCCACGCCATCGAGGGCGACGTGATGCTGGTCGTCGCGGCGATCGGTCTGCTCGGCAACCTCGTGGCGCTGGCCCTGCTCCGCAGCCGCCGGGACAGCACGCTCAACATGCGGGCGGCCTACCTGGAGGTGCTCACCGACGGCCTCGGGTCTCTCGCTGTGGTCGCGGCAGCGATTCTTGTCATCACGACCGGATTCGACCGGGCCGACCCGATCGCCACCCTGCTGATCGCCGCACTGGTGCTGCCCCGGGCCTTCCTGCTGCTCCGCGAGGCCGTCGACGTGCTCCTGGAGGCGACCCCGCGTCACCTCGACGCCGACGAGATCAGGCAGCGGCTCGCGTCGCTCGACGGCGTGACCGCGGTGCACGACCTCCATGTCTGGACGATCACGAGCGGCCTTCCGTCGCTCTCCGCGCACGTCGTGGTGGACGACGCCGTGCTCGACGCCGCCGGGCTGGGGCAGATGCTCGACTCGCTGTGCGCGTGCGTCGGCGACGGCTTCGACCTCGAGCACACGACGTTCCAGGTCGAGCCCGCCTCCCACCGCGCGCACGAGGAGCTCGGCCACCCGCATCCGTGAGCCACCGACCGTCCACGATGACAGTGGTGCTGTCAGAATCGCGGCCATGGCTGAATACGCGCTGAACCAGGGCACCGGCCCGCTCCGCGGCATCAAGGTCGTCGAGATCGCCGGCATCGGTCCCGGGCCCCACGCCGCCACGATCCTGGCCGACCTCGGCGCCGACGTCGTCCGGGTGGAGAAGCCGGGAGGTGCCGCCAGCGCGGGCCCGCGCGAGTCCGATCTGCTCACGCGCGGGCGCCCCAGCGTCGCGATGGACCTCAAGAACCCCGACGCCCTCACCGCGCTGCGGGAGCTGATCGCCGGCGCCGACGTGCTCCTCGAGGGCATGCGGCCCGGCGTCACCGAGCGACTCGGCATCGGCCCCGACGCCTGCCTGGAGGCGAACCCCGCACTCGTGTACGGGCGGATGACCGGCTGGGGCCAGGACGGGCCGCTCGCGCACACCGCCGGCCACGACATGAACTACATCAGCATCGCCGGGGTCCTCCACGGCCTCGGCCAGGACAAGGGCCGGCCGCACTTCCCGAGCAACGTCGTCGGCGACTTCGGCGGCGGGTCGGCGTACCTGGTGATCGGGGTGCTCGCGGCCCTGCTGGAGGCACGCGTCAGCGGGCACGGCCAGGTCGTCGACGCGGCCATCGTCGACGGCGCGGCCCATCTCAACATGATGTGGGCGGCACTCCTGGCGGGTGGGTGGGCGCAGGAGCAGCGCGCCGCCAACCTCCTCGACGGTGGCATCCCCTACTACGACCTCTACGAGACCGCCGACGGCAAGCACATGTCCGTCGGCGCGCTCGAGCCGCAGTTCTACGCCGAGATGGTCCGGCTGATGGGCATCGAGGACCACGTGCCCGACCGCAACGACTTCTCGCGGCTCGGCGAGCTCAGGCAGGTGCTCGCCGACACGTTCCGGACGAGGCCGCAGGCGGAGTGGGCGGAGGTCTTCGACGGCACCGACGCCTGCGTCGCCCCCGTCCTCCCGCTCAGCGAGGCCGCCGATCATCCCCACATGCGCGCCCGGGAGGTCTACGTCGAGCGCGACGGCCTGCTGCAGCCCTCACCGGCGCCGCGGTTCTCACGGACCGAGCCGACGCTCACCAGCGGGCCGTCGAAGCCGGGTGGCGGCACGCGTGCCGTGCTCGAGGCGTGGGGCGTCACCGGCGTGGACGACCTGCTCGCCTCCGGCGCCGCCGTCCAGGCCGACTGAACGAGCCGAGCTCACTCCGCCGGGATGTCGTCCGGCAGCGACCTGACCGGCATGACGACGACGTCGTTGACCTTCCAGTCCAGCGACCGCAGCGCCGACACCGCTTGCTCGACCTGCTCGAGCGTCACGTCCAGGTTCGTGGCCCTGCACGAAGGCCTCGACGTGGAACACGTGCCCCATGTCACGCACCCGGCAGCGGGCGTCGGCCACCCACGTCAGCCCGCACAGGGTGTCGCGGATCCGGTCGTTGAGGGGGTCGGGCTCGCTGTCGTCGTAGGTGCGGGCCCGCTGGTCCATCAGCCCTCCGACGGCGAACTTCAGGTTCGTCCAGCCGTCGCGCACGATCGAGACGGAGATGAAGAGCGCCGCCACAGCGTCGCCCCACCACCAGCCGACGCCGATGCACAGGACGCCGACGATGGTGCCGGCGGCAGTCATCCAGTCGGCCTTCTGCATGTCTGCGTCGGTGTAGAGCACCTTGTCGTGCGGCGTACGCAATGTTGAGCGACCGTAACCCCGATTTACATGCGGGGTGTTGGGCGCGTGCGAGGTGGGTCACAAGCGGCTCCCATTGACCGTGACAGTGAAGGTGTCACAATCAAGTCCTCATGCCCGCGGCACCTCGGCCGCGGCTGTCCGGTTGGAAAGCAGGGACCATGGCTGTGCCAGAGGCGTACGTGTACGACGCGATCCGGACCCCGCGGGGGAAGGGCAAGAAGGACGGGTCGCTCCACGAGGTGAAGCCAGTCGACCTGGTCACCACGCTGCTCGACGAGGTGCAGGTCCGCAACGACGGGTTCGACCCCGAGCGCGTCGACGACGTCGTGCTGGGCGTGGTCTCCCCGATCGGTGACCAGGGCGGCGACATCGCCAAGACCGCGGCGCTCGCCGCCGGCTACCCGGACACCGTCGCGGGCGTGCAGCTCAACCGGTTCTGCGCCTCCGGCCTCGAGGCCGTCAACCAGGCCGCCGGCCGCGTCCGCTCCGGCTGGGAGGACCTGATCCTGGCCGGCGGCGTCGAGTCGATGAGCCGCGTGCCGATGGGGTCCGACGGCGGAGCCTGGGCCAGCGACCCGACCACAGCCTTCACGACTGCCTTCGTGCCGCAGGGCATCGGTGCCGACCTGATCGCGACGCTGGGGGGCTGGGGGCGCGAGGACGTCGACGCCTTCGCCGCCGAGTCGCAGGCACGCGCCGCCAAGGCACAGGCCAACGGCTACTTCGACCGCTCCCTCGTGTCCGTCAAGGACCGCAACGGCCTCACCGTGCTGGACAGGGACGAGTTCATCCGTCCCGGCACCACCGTCGAGAGCCTCTCCGGCCTCAAGCCGTCGTTCGCCTTCCATGGCGACATCGGCTTCGACTCCGTGGCCCTCGAGAAGTACCACTGGGTGGAGCGCATCGACCACGTCCACCACGCCGGCAACTCCTCGGGCATCGTCGACGGCGCCTCGCTGGTCGCGATCGGCAACGAGCAGGCGGGCAAGGACCTCGGGCTCACCCCCCGTGCCCGGATCGTCGCCGCGGCCGTCTCCGGTGCCGACCCGACGATCATGCTCACCGGTCCCGCGCCGGCGTCGCGCAAGGCGCTCGCCAAGGCCGGCCTCACGATCGACGACATCGACCTCGTCGAGATCAACGAGGCCTTCGCGGCGGTCGCGATGCGCTACATGCGCGACATGGGCCTCGACCACGAGAAGGTCAACGTCAACGGCGGTGCGATCGCGATGGGCCACCCCCTCGGCGCCACCGGCGCGATGATCCTCGGCACCCTGATCGACGAGCTCGAGCGTCGCGACCTGCGACGCGGCCTCGCCACGCTGTGCGTCGGCGGCGGCATGGGCATCGCCACCATCGTCGAGCGCGTCTGACCGCGGCCACGTACTCCGAGAAGCAAGGACCTACACACACATGACTGAGCAGAACACGGCCGGGGTCTCGACAAGCTCGACCGCCGGTGGCAGTGCGGTGCGCTACGAGCGCGACGCCGACGGCGTCGTCACCCTCACGATGGACGACCCGGGCGCGAGCGCCAACACGATGAACGAGGCCTACAAGGAGGCGATGTCGGCCGCGATCGACCGCCTGTACGCCGAGAAGGACGACGTCGTCGGCGTCGTCCTCACCTCCGCGAAGAAGACCTTCTTCGCCGGCGGCAACCTCAACATGCTGATCCAGGCCACCCAGGACGACGCGCAGCGCCTCTTCGAGGAGAGCATGTCGATCAAGGCCGACCTCCGCCGTCTGGAGACCCTCGGCAAGCCCGTGGTCGCGGCGATCAACGGCGCGGCGCTCGGCGGCGGTCTCGAGATCGCGCTCGCCTGCCACCACCGTGTCGCAGCCGAGGGCCGCTACGAGATCGGGCTGCCCGAGGTCACCCTCGGCCTGCTGCCGGGCGGCGGCGGCGTCACCCGCACGGTGCGGATGCTCGGCATCCAGACCGCGCTGATGGAGGTGCTGCTGCAGGGCCAGCGCTACAAGCCCGAGGCCGCGCAGGAGAAGGGCCTGGTCGACGAGCTCGTGCCGGCCGAGCAGCTGGTGGACACCGCCCGGCGTTGGGTGGTCGAGCACAAGGACGACGAGGAGGCCGCGACCCAGCCCTGGGACCGGGCGAAGTACAAGATGCCCGGCGGCACGCCCTCGCACCCTGCGCTGGCGCAGATGCTGCCGGCGTTCCCCGCGACGCTGCGCAAGCAGCTCAAGGGTGCCGACTACCCGGCTCCGCGCGCGATCATGGCGGCGGCCGTCGAAGGTGCGCAGCTCGACTTCGCCGGTGCCGAGCGGGTGGAGGGTCGCTACTTCGTGGAGCTCGCCACCGGCCAGAACGCGAAGAACATGATCCAGGCGTTCTTCTTCGACCTGCAGGCGATCAACTCCGGCTCGCTGCGCCCCAAGGGCCACGACCAGTACGCCGCGCAGAAGGTCGTCGTGCTGGGCGCCGGCATGATGGGCGCCGGCATCGCCTACGTCTGCGCCCGCGCCGGCATGGAGGTCGTGCTCAAGGACGTCTCGCTCGAGGCGGCCGAGCGCGGCAAGGCCTACTCGCAGAAGATCAACGAGAAGGCGATCGCCAAGGGCAAGCTCACGCAGGAGAAGTCCGACGAGCTGCTCGCCCGGATCACCCCGGCCGACGACCCGCAGGCAGCCTCCGGCGCCGACCTCGTCATCGAGGCGGTCTTCGAGGACCCCGCCCTGAAGAACAAGGTCTTCTCCGAGATCGTCCCGGCGGTCGCTCCCGACGCGCTGCTGTGCTCCAACACCTCGACGCTCCCGATCACCGAGCTGTCCGAGGGAGTGGACCGGCCCGAGGACTTCATCGGCCTGCACTTCTTCTCCCCGGTCGACAAGATGCCGCTGGTCGAGATCATCAAGGGCGGCAAGACCTCCGAGGCCGCGGTGGCCAAGGCCATCGACGTCGTGCAGCAGATCAAGAAGACCCCGATCGTCGTCAACGACAGCCGCGGCTTCTACACCTCCCGCGTCATCGGCACCCAGATCAACGAGGGGCTGGCGATGCTCGGTGAGGGTGTGGCGCCGATGAGCGTCGAGCGCGCCGCCCTGCAGGCGGGCTACCCCGTCGGTCCGCTGCAGATCAGTGACGAGCTCAACATGGAGCTGATGGTCAAGATCCGCAACGCCACCAGGGCCGCCGTGGAGCGCGAGGGCGGCACCTACACCCCCCACCCGGCGGAGAAGGTCATCGACCGGATGATCGAGATCGGTCGCCCCAGCAAGCTCAAGGGTGCCGGCTTCTACGAGTACGACGAGTCCGGCAAGCGTCAGGGTCTGTGGGCCGGCCTCGCCGAGGAGTTCCCGGGCGGCGACGAGCCGGCGGACCTCCAGGTGCTCAAGGACCGGATGCTCTTCATCGAGGCGATCGAGACCGTCCGCTGCTTCGACGAGGGCGTCATCAACTCCACCGCTGAGGCCAACATCGGCTCGATCTTCGGCATCGGGTTCCCCGCGAACACCGGCGGCGCCGCGCAGTTCGTCAACGGCTACGAGGGGGCGGACGGCACCGGCGTCCGCGCCTTCGTGGCCCGCGCCCAGGAGCTGGCGGCGACGTACGGCGAGCGGTTCGAGCCCCCGGCGAGCCTGGTCGAGCGCGCAGAGAAGGGTGAGCCCTTCACGGTCTGACCGGTACGCCGACAGGTTTCGCTGGCTCCTCGCTAGCGCTCCTCGCCCCGACACGGTTTCGAGGCTCACTCCGTTCGCACCTCAACCTCCTCGCTTCGCTCGGACCTTTTGGGCAATCCGTAGCGAGGACCTGGGGTCGCTTGTCAGACTTTGCCCATGCCCCACGATCCGCGTCCCGTCGTCGACGGTGCCGTCGTGGAGGTCGACCGGCTGTGGGTGCGCTTCGGGGAGGTCGACGCCGTCCGCGGGATCACGTTCTCGGTGGCACCCGGCACGGCCACCGCGCTCCTCGGCCGCAACGGGGCCGGCAAGTCCACGACCATGCGGGTGCTCGCGGGCGTGATCCCCGCGACCGACGGCCTGGTGCGGGTGCTGGGGCACGACCTGCGCGCCGACACGATGTCGGTCAAGCGCCTCACCGGCTACTGCCCCGACGTCGGCGGACTCGTCCCACGCGCCACGCCGTGGGAGCACCTGCAGCTGGCCGCCCGCCTCCGTCGGCTGCAGGGGTGGGAGGACCGCGCCCGGGAGCTGCTGGAGCGCTTCGACCTCGGGGCGGCCGCTCACCGGGTCACCGCCGGGTTCAGCCACGGCATGGGTCGCCGGATGTCGGTGATCCTGGCCGCCTTCCACCAGCCCGAGGTGCTGCTGCTCGACGAGCCCTTCGACGGCGTGGACCCGCTCGGTGTCGACGCCACCATGGACGTCATCGCCGACGCCCGCGCCCGGGGTGCGGCGGTGCTGGTCTCGACCCACCTGCGGGAGCTCGCGGTGCAGGTCTGTCAGGACGCGCTCGTGCTGCGGGGCGGGTCCGCGGTGGCCGAGATGCCCGCGGCCGAGATGAGTGGGGAGGCCGGAGCCGATGCCTACCGGGCTCTCCTCGACTGAGCCGACCGCTGCAGTGAGCCCCGCCCGGGGCGACCGCTCCGGCGCCTGGGCCGAGGTACGCCGCGCGACGTCAGACACCCGGGCGCTGTTCGCCTTCCGGGCCTCGACGCTGCGCGGCCGGTCACGCCGCCTCGCGACGTACGGCGTGCTGGTGATCGCCCTCCTGACGCTGGCAGCCTCGTGGCTGCCGGCCTACCTGCCGACCGGCGACGGCCGCCGCACCGACGTGCTCTCCCTGCTCCCCACCGCGATGATCGGGATCCTCGTCATCGCCGTGATCTCCGCAGCCGCCTCCGCCGGTGGCCGGGAGCTGCTGCCGCGCGAGCAGGCGGTCAGCTACCCCGTCAGCCCGCTCACCGACCACCTCGGTGCGCTCCTCATGGCACCGCTCAACATCGCCTGGCTCCTGCAGACCTGGACGCTGCTCGGGGCCACCGCCTACGTGATCGGCCCGTCCGTGCGCCTGCCGCTCGTGCAGATGCCGGTCCTGTTGTGGCTGATCTGCGCCACGTCCATCGCGCAGGTGATCGGCTGGACGATGGAGTGGGTGCGCCGCGGCCCCTACGGCGTCTGGGCGATCCGCACGGTCGCCGTGGTGTTCGGCCTGCTGCTGGCCTACCTGATCGCCGCCGACCAGCTGGTGCCGCTGCTGCAGGAGAGCCCCACGCTGCAGGTGACGATCGCCTCGCTGCGTGCGGAGACCCAGGTCGACACCTGGTACGCCCTGGTGGTGATGATCCTGATCGCCCTCACCGTGCTGGCGGTCGCGGTGGGCGGACTCATGGCCGCTGCCGTCGTACGCCGGCCCGCACGCGACGAGCTGCGGCTGGAGTCGTCGGCGTACCAGCCCCGGACGCACCCGACGTCCGACTTCATGGCGATGGTGCGCACCGACCGGGTGGGGATCTGGCGCTCGGTCCCGCTGCGGCGGGGTCTCCTCGTGCTCATGGTGATGCCTGGCCTGGTCGCCATCGCCGGCGGGCTGGAGTGGCACATGCTGCCGATCCTGCCGGGACTGGTCGCCTCCGGCGGGGCGCTGCTGTTCGGCGTCAACAGCTGGGCGCTCGACGGGCGCGGTGCGCTGTGGCGCGACAGCCTGCCCGTCGACCCGCGCGTGGTCTTCGCCTCCCGGGTCTACGTGCTGGTCGAGGTGCTCCTGCTCGCCAGCGCAGGCACGATGGTGCTGGCGAGCCTGCGGGCGGGTGTGCCGTCCCCTTCGGAGCTCGCGGCGGTCGGGGCGGCGACCCTGGTCGTGGTGTTCCAGGTCGTGTCGGCCTCACTGCGGTGGTCGGTGCGCAGGCCCTTCTCGGTCGACCTGCGGTCCGCGCGCGCCACGCCTGCGCCGCCGCTGGTCATGGTGGGCTACTCGTCGCGGCTGGCGCTCGCCACGACGCTGGTCGGGATGTTCTTCTCGGTGCTGGCGAGGGTGCCGTGGGAGTGGTCGGTGCTCATCGCGACGCCGTTCCTGCTGGTCTCCGCGGCCCGGCTCGTGGGCACCGGGCGCACCTGGACCCAGCCGGGCACCCGCGCCCGCGTCGTCGCCACCGTCGCCAGCTGACCCGCCCTGCTCGTGCCCCCGCCGAGGGTGCGCCGGCGCACCGTCGGGCCGGGCGCCCCATCCATCGGCAAGAAAAGCCAGCGGGGCGCCGCCGTGACCGGCGGCGCCCCGCGGGCGTGGGTGGTGCGCTACTGCTGCGGCTGGACGCAGGTCATGAAGTCCTCCTGCAGCGAGGACTGCATGCCGGCGGTGTCGCCTTGGAAGGTCGCGGACATGATCTCCTTGACCTTGTCCTCGTCGAGGACCTCCTTCATGCACTCCTGCTGCTCCGGCGTCAGGCTGCCGGTCATGCTGGAGAACTGCTCCTCGAGCATCTTCTCGGCCTCGACGCAGTCGACGAACACGTTCGCCATCGCGTCGGCGTCACCCTCGTCCATCTTGACGTTGCCGACCTCGCTCTCGACCTCGAGGTCGTCGTTGAGCAGCTCGTACTCCTTGAGCTTGTCGGTGCCGATCTCGTCGACGATGCCGTCGGAGAGACAGGTGGCGTCCTCCTCGGTCACCTCGGTGCCGGCGATCTCGTCCTCCTCCAAGATGCTGGCCTTGATGTTCTCCTTGGCCTTGTCGTCGTCGCTCGCGCCACAACCGGTGAGCAGCATGCTCACGGTCACCAGGACGGTCACGGTCATCTTCTTCATGTGTGCTCCTCGCACGGTCGTGGCTCGACGTCGGGTTGCCGGCGTCACTTCTTCATGCAGGCGGTCATGTCCTCCTGCAGCTCCTGCACGGACTCCTCGCTCTGGTCCGCGCCCTGGAAGCCGACCGAGATCAGCTCCTTGAGGCGGTCCCCGCTCATGGCCTCCTTGATGCAGTCCTGCTGGCTTGCGGTCATCTGGTCCTGGAGGACCTGCTCCTCGACGATGGTCTCAGCCCCGATGCAGTCGACGAGCGCAGCGGCGACCGTGTCGGCGTCCTCCTCGTTCAGCTCGGCGTTCTCCAGGTCCTCGTTGACCTTGGCGTCCTCGTCGAGGATGTCGTACTCCTGGAGCTGCTCGACCCCCACGCCGTCGACGATGTCGCCGGCCATGCAGTCGGCCTGCTCCTCGTCGACCTGCATCCCGCCGAGGTCCTGGTCCTGGAAGCTCTCGGACATCGACGTCGTCGCCTCGTCCTCCTGACCCCCGCACCCGGTGAGTGCGAGCGACAGCACGGCGACGGCAGCCGCCGCCACGAGCTTGTTCATCATGGCTACCTTTCGATGGATGTACGGCGCCGCCTGGGCGCCGCTGAGAATCAGCGCAGGCACGACTCCAGGTCGTCCCGCAGCCGCGCGAAGACGGGGTTGTCCCGCCCCTGGAACTCCAGGGACATGGTGCGGGTCACCAGCTCCCGGGTGACCTCCTTGCGCACGCACCGGGCGGCTCGCCGCTCCTGGCGTCGCGGCAGGTCCAGGCCGGCGACGATCTGGCGCTCCAGCACCATCTCCCCGTCGACGCACTCCGCGAACACCGCCGCGAGCGCGTCGGCGTCCTCGGACGAGAGGTCGACGCCGTCGATGGACTCATCGGCGCGCAGGTCGTCGGTGAGCAGGTCGTACTCCTGCAGCTTCTCGACGCCCAGCTCCTTGACCGCCCCCCTGGCCACGCACGTGGTCTGCCCGTCGCTGACGGCGCGGCCGGAGGTCATGCCGGCGTTGGCGACCATGTCCGCCTTGAGTGCGGCGACCGCGCGCTCCTCGTCACTGGAGTCGCTGCACCCCGAGGCCGCGAGCGCCAGCGTCACCGCCAGGGGGAGCGCACGCGTCAACGCGCGAGTGCGTGTCGCCATGTCCCTGCCCCGTCCCTCGGATGGTCGCAGCATAGCCACGCAGTCCGAGGCGACAGGCCGTGCTGTCGCGGTCGCGAGGCTTGGTTAGGGTCGCCTCGTGACCGAACTCGACCCCGCACCCGAGTCCGGGATCGGCCGGGGCGCACGCGTCCTCGTGACCGGCGCCGCCTCGGGGCTCGGTGCCGCGCTGGTCGCTCAGCTGCGTGCACGTGGCGCGCTCGTGCTGGCCACCGACGCGCGGGCCGACGTCGGCTGGGACTCGCAGGAGGTCGACCTGCTCCGATGCCTGGACATCACCTCGGACGACGACTGGCGCTCGGCGCTGGCCTGGGTCGAGCGGGCCTGGGGTGGGCTCGACGTCCTGGTCAACAACGCCGGCATCGCCGGCGGTGGCCGCCTGGACCGCTGCACGATGGAGGAGTGGCACCGGATCTTCGAGGTCAACCTGTACGGCGCCGTCCGCGGGATCCGCACGTTCACGCCGGTGTTCAAGCAGCAGCGCTCCGGGCGGGTGGTCAACGTGGCGTCGCTCGCCGCACTCGTCCACCCAGGAGGGATGGCCTCCTACAACGCGGTCAAGGCCGCCGTCCTGGCGCTCACCGAGACCGTCGGCCACGAGCTGGCGGCGTACGGCGTGCGTGCTCACGCGGTGTGCCCGTCGTACTTCCGCACCAACCTCATGGACTCGCTCGAGGGCGCAGACGAGGCTGTCGGTCACGTCATGGCCGAGCTGGTCACACGCGCGCCCCTGGGCGCCGAGGAGGTCGCCGAGGCCGTGCTGGCTGCCATCGACCAGGGGGAGGAGCTCATCCTCCCCGACCCGGCGGCACGCGCGGCGTACCACCTGAAGACCACGGACCGGGCGGCGTACGACGAGGTGATGCGCGCGCAGGCACGCAAGCTCGACTCGTTCGCCGACGGAGAGCACGACGGCGGGGCGGGGCGATGAGCCAGACCCCCGAAGGCACGCGAAGCGTCCGCGAGGAGGACGCCATCGACGTCGAGGCCGTCACGTCGTGGCTGCGCCGCGACGCCGGCGCCGAGCTCCCGGAGGGCACTCCGGAGGTCCGGCAGTTCAGCGGCGGGGCGTCCAACCTCACCTACCTGCTGCGGTTCCCCGGCCGCGACCTCATCCTGCGCCGGGCCCCGCGAGGCACGAAGGCCCGCGGCGCGCACGACATGGGCCGGGAATTCCGCATCCAGTCCGCCCTCGAGCCCGTCTTCCCCTACGTCGCCCCCATGGTCGGCTTCTGCGACGACGAGAGCGTGATCGGGGCGGAGTTCTACGTGATGGACCGCATCGACGGGATGATCCCGCGGGCGGAGATGCCGCCCGGGGTCGAGCTGTCGCCCGACCAGGCGCGCGGGATGTGCCTGGCGATGGTCGACGTGCTGGCGGAGCTGCACGCGATCGACCCCGCGAAGGCCGGCCTGGAGTCCATCGGCAAGGGCGCTGGCTACGTCCGCCGCCAGGTCGAGGGGTGGTCGACGCGCATGCGCAACGCGATGACCGACGACGCGCCCGACTTCGAGGAGGTCATGACCTGGCTGGCCGAGCGCCAGCCGGACGACGTCGCCACCTGCGTCATCCACAACGACTTCAAGATGGACAACCTGGTCTTCGACCGCGACGACCCCACCCGCATCGTGGGCGTCCTCGACTGGGAGATGGCCACGCTCGGCGACCCGCTCATGGACCTGGGCGGCAACCTCGCCTACTGGGTCGAGGCGGGTGACACGGAGTTCGAGCACTTCCGCCGGGTGCCCACCCACCTGCCCGGCATGCTCACCCGGCAGGAGTTCGTGGAGGCCTACTGCGAGCGCACGGGTCTGCGCGTCACGCCGGAGGAGTGGAGCTTCTACGAGGTCTTCGGCTACTTCCGGTCTGCCGTCATCGCCCAGCAGATCTACTACCGCTTCTTCCACGGCCAGACCAGCAACGAGGTCTTCGCGCTCTTCGGCCCGGCCGTGCACCTGCTGCGTGCCCGCATCGTGAGCCTGCTGCGATGAGCGTCCTGCTGCTGGTGCGGCACGGGCAGGCGTCGTGGGGCTCGGCGGACTACGACGTGCTCTCCGACCTGGGGCACGAGCAGTCCCGGCTGCTGGGCAGACACCTGGCCGGGCTCGGGGTCGAGCCGGCACGCATCTGGTCCGGCGGACTGCGTCGCCACGACGAGACGGCGACGTCCGCGATGGCCGCGGTGGGCTGGGACGCCGAGGTCGTCACCGACCCCGGGTGGAGCGAGTACGACCACGTCGAGCTGGTCCGCATCTACGACGCGGCGACCACCGACGACGCGCACCGTCCCGGCGACTTCAACGCCTTCTTCGACGCCGCCGTCGAGCGGTGGACCGGTGGCCGGCACGACGCCGACTACGCCGAGCCCTTCGGCGCCTTCGCCGATCGGGTGACGCAGGCGCTGCGCGACGCCTGTGACGCGCTCGGGCCCGGCGAGACGGGAGTCGTCTTCACCAGCGGCGGCGCCATCGCCTGGGTGGCTGCCTGCCTGTGGGACATGGGCGTGCCGCAGTGGGCCCGGATCAACCCCGTGCTCGTCAACACCGGCATCACCAAGATCGTGACGGGCAGCCGCGGGGTCAACCTCGTCTCCGTCAACGAGCACGCCCACCTGACCGGCGACGCACTCACCTACCGTTAGGCGGGCGGGCTGGTTTCCCATGTCCTGTCACCGAATTGCCACTTCCCTCCTGATGCCTAGCCAGGGGAGTGGCAATTCGGTGACAGGACATGAAAAACCACCGACCGCCCCCAACCCCCACCACCAGCGAGGACACCACATGGCCAGCACGATCCTGATCACCGGCGCCAGCTCCGGGCTCGGCGCCGAGATGGCACGGCAGTTCGCCGGCAAGGGCCACGACCTGGCGCTGTGCGCGCGGCGTACCGATCGGCTGGAGGAGCTGCGCGACGAGATCGTCGCCGCCGACCCCGACCGGCGGGTGGAGGTGCGGGCGCTCGATGTGACCGACTACGACGCGGTCTTCGAGGTGTTCCGTGCCTTCCGGCAGGACTTCGGCCGGATCGACAAGTTCGTGATCAACGCCGGCCTGGGCAAGGGCGCACCTCTGGGCACCGGCAAGTTCTACGCCAACAAGCAGACGGCCGAGACCAACTTCGTGGGCGCACTGGCCCAGACCGAGGCCGCCGCCGAGATCCTGCGCGACCAGGGCGACGGCCAGCTGGTGATGATCTCGTCGGTCTCGGCGATGCGCGGCATGCCGCGCACCCTGACGACGTACGCCGCGACGAAGGCCGGTGCCGCGCACCTGGCCGAGGGCCTGCGGGCGGACCTGGCCGGCACCCGGATCAAGGTCACGGTGCTCTACCCGGGCTACATCGAGTCGGAGATGACCGCGCGCTCGGAGAGCAACAAGCGGCTGATCGTGAGCACCGAGAAGGGCGTGCGCGAGATGGTCGAGCTGATCGAGAAGGAGAAGGCCTCGGCCCTGGTGCCCCAGTGGCCCTGGACCGCGGTGGGTACGGCGCTCAAGCACCTTCCGCTCCCGCTCGCCCGCCGGCTCATGTGACCCGCTGCCGACCGGCCGCTGAGCCGCTCTCGCCCCAGCCGCCGACCCCGCTGGCCGGATGAAGCGCTAGCTGGTCCGGCGCTCCGGGGCGTCGGGGTCGCCCCAGTTGGCGGCACCGACGACGGCCATCCGCAGCTGCCGCTCGGCGACGCGGCGCACCTCGGCCTCGAGGTCCGGGCGCTTGGGCGGCAGCGTGACCAGGTCGGTGGCCGTCTCCACCATGAGCTTCACGATGAGGTTGGCGAGCACGTGCAGGTCGTCGGAGGACCAGTGCGACACCCCCGGGAGCCGAGCGACGTCCATCGCCAGCTCGCGCTCGAACAACCCGAGCTCGTGCCGGATGGCCGAGCGGACGCTCCCGAGGCCGCCGACCCGTTCCCGGCCGATGAACATGAAGTGCTCGCGTCGCTCGGTGACGTTGCGCAGCAGGATGGAGACGGAGTCGTCGATGACGCGCTCGACGTGCATGTCCTGCCGGATGTCGCGCAGCACCTGCCGCAGCGAGGCGAACGACTGCGACACCAGCGCCACCCCGAGCTCCTCGATGGAGGCGAAGTGCCGGTAGAAGGCCGTCGGCACGATGCCGACCTCCTTGGCGACCGACCGCAGCGACAGCCCGGCGAGGCCGGTGTCGATGCTCAGGCGCAGGGCGGCGTCCAGGATGGCCTGTCGGGTCGCCTCCTTGCGCTCGCTGCGGGTCGGAGTTGGCACCCGGACAGTGTAGTAAGCGAACGACTGTCCACCGATGGATCGCTCTGATCGACTAATTGTGTGCGTGAGACCTGACTTACGGGGTAAGCGTCCGCTGTCGGTCCTGTCTCGGGGCTGATCAACACGCACCCGAAAGGACCTGCACAGTGGACATCGGACAGACTCTGGAGGACGGCCTCTCCGAGATCGTCGGCTTCCTCCCCAACCTCATCGCCTTCCTCCTGATCCTGCTCGTCGGGTTCATCATCGGCAAGGTCGTCGCCGGGATCGTGCGCAAGGTGCTGGAGAAGACCGACGTCGACTCCCAGGTGCGCAACTCCGACGCCAACAAGTACGTCGCGAAGGTGGCGCCGAACGCCTCGATCGCCAACGGCACCGGCCGGACTCGTCTTCTGGATCATCTTCATCTTCTTCTTGTTCACCGCCATCGGCGCGCTGAAGGTCCCGGCGCTGACCGGGTTCATGGAGCAGGTGCTCGCCTACCTGCCCAACGTGCTGGTCGCGATGTTCATCTTCGTGGTCGCCGCCCTGCTCTCGGGCGCGGTCGCCAGCGGGCGTCGCCAAGGTGATGGGGGACACCCCCACGGGCAAGATCGTCGCCACCATCGTGCCGGCGCTGGTCATGGTCATCGCGATGTTCATGATCCTGGAGCAGCTGCAGATCGCTCCCGAGATCGTGCGGATCGCCTTCGCCGCCGTGATGTTCGCGCTGGCGCTCGGCCTGGCACTCGCCTTCGGCCTCGGCGGTCGCTCCGTCGCCCAGCGCATGCTCGAGGACGCCTACCGCAAGGGTTCGGAGGCCAAGGAGCAGGCGCGTCGCGACATCGAGACCGGCAGGGCCCGGGGCGAGCACCAGATGGGGTCCGCCTCGAGCGACACCGGCAGCGCCTCGAGCTACGGCGCCACGAGCGCCACGAGCGCCGACGCGGGGACGAGCACCACGTCGTTCACGACCCGCCGGCCGGGGGAGTCGGGTCAGCTCTGACCTGAGCAACAGCAACAGCCAGGACGGCGGTCACCCCCTCGGGGTGGCCGCCGTCCTGTGTGTCGGGCCACGCGCGTGAGGCGGCTCACGGACCCCGGACGTTGCATCTGGAGCAGGCGGGGAACACACTCGGTGTACGGATGTTCACTGAAAGGGAGTAGCCGTGACACTGACCCAGACCTTGCTGCGATCGCCGCTGGCGGCCGCGCTCGCGACGCCTCACGGCGTCGACCGCTACGTCGAGCTGGTCAACCCGATGGGCGTGGTGCGCGAGGTGCGCGCCCGCATCGTCGACGTCACGCGGGAGACCCGGGCCGGCGAGCCGGTGGCGACCGTCACGCTCGAGCCGAGCCGCACCTGGCGCGGCCACCAGGCCGGGCAGTACGTCCAGGTGGGCATCGAGGTCGACGGCAAGCGCAGGACGCGCGCCTTCACGGTGTCCTCGGCGGAGTCCAAGCCGGGCGACCTGATCACGCTCACCATGCGGGCCAACCCCGACGGCGTGGTGTCCAAGCACCTCGTCAACGACGCGCGGCGCGGCGACGTGCTCTACCTGTCGCAGGCGCAGGGGGAGTTCACCCTCCCCAACCCGCTGCCCAACGAGCTGCTGCTGATCTCCGGCGGGTCCGGCATCACCCCGGTGATGTCCATCCTGCGCACCCTGCTGCGGCGCGGGTACGGCGGCACCGTCCACTTCGTGCACTACGCCCAGTCGCCGGACCACCAGATCTACGCCGACGAGCTCGGCGACCTCCCGCCGAACGTCCGCGTCCGGCTCCTCTACCCCGAGTGCGGCGACCCCGTCTACTGCACGGAGGAGCTGGAGGGCATGGTCGCCAACTACGCCGGCCTCGACACCTGGGCCTGCGGCCCCGCGGGCCTGATCGAGCTGGTGCAGGAGACCTACGCCGACAACCCGCGCCTGCGGGTCGAGTACTTCAAGACCTCCACCAAGCCCCGCGGTGACCTCGACGTGGAGGGGACGACGACGTTCACCGCGAGCGGGGAGGAGTCGGAGAATTCCGGCGACACCTTGCTGGAGCAGGCCGAGGCGCTCGGGCTGAAGCCGGAGTTCGGCTGCCGCATGGGCATCTGCTTCTCCTGCACCTCGCGCAAGACCGAGGGCACGGTCCGCAACGTCATGACCGGCAAGGAGTCGTCCGAGCCCGACGAGGACATCCAGATCTGCGTCTCCGCCGCCGTCGGCGACTGCGCCGTCGAGGTCTGAGCCACCCGCACCGCACGACCACCGAGACCGACCCACGAAGGGAACCAACGATGAGCTACACACTCACCCCCGAGCAGCTCGAGGAGTTCGGCCGCGAGCTGGACGAGATCCGTCAGCGTGTCATGGACGACCTCGGCCAGAAGGACGCCGACTACATCCGGTCCGTCATCAAGGCCCAGCGTGCCTTCGAGGGCGCCGGGCGCGCGCTGTTCTACATCCCGCCGGCGTGGCCGCTCGCGGTCGCCAGCCTGGGCATGTCGAAGATCCTCGACAACATGGAGATCGGCCACAACGTCATGCACGGCCAGTACGACTGGATGGGCGACCCCGAGCTGAACTCCCGGATGTACGAGTGGGACACCGTCTGCCCCAGCGAGCAGTGGAAGTACTCCCACAACTACATCCACCACACGTACACGAACATCCTCGGCAAGGACCGTGACATCGGCTACGGCATCCTGCGGATGGACAAGGACCAGAAGTGGTCGCCGTACTACCTGGGCAACCCGGTCTACGCCTTCCTGCTGATGTCCTTCTTCCAGTGGGGCGTGCTGATGCACGACCTCGAGGTCGAGCGCATCTGGAGCGGCGAGCGCTCGTGGCGCGAGACCAGGCACCTGCACCGCGGCATGCTGCGCAAGGTGCGCCGACAGACGCTCAAGGACTACGTGCTGTTCCCGCTGCTGACCGGGCCGCTGTTCCCGCTCACCCTGGCGGGCAACGCCACCGCGAACCTGATGCGCAACATCTGGGCGTACAACATCATCTTCTGCGGCCACTTCCCGGCGGGCGTGGAGAGCTTCACGCGGGAGGAGACCGAGAACGAGACCCGCGGTGAGTGGTACTACCGCCAGCTGCTCGGCTCGGCCAACATCACCGGCAGCAAGCTCTTCCACGTGCTGACCGGCAACCTGTCCCACCAGATCGAGCACCACCTGTTCCCGGACATGCCGGCCCGCCGCTACCCCGAGATCGCCGACGAGGTGCGTGCGATCGCGGAGAAGTACGGCCTGGAGTACAACACCGGGTCGCTCACCAAGCAGCTCGGCAGCGTGTGGCTGAAGATCGCCAAGCTCGCCCTGCCCGACCGGCTCACCGGGATCCGCAAGGACGAGGTCAAGCGCCAGTCGCTGAAGCGCGCCCACGAGGAGGCGCTGCGGCTCCGGCAGGAGGAGCAGGCTCGCGAGGCCCTTGCCCGCAAGCGGGCCGCGGAGCAGACCGACGAAGCCGCGGACGAGAAGCCCGAGGACCGCGTCCTCGTCGGTGCCTGACCGGACCTGACTGCGGCCGGAGCGAGACGCACGACACGTACGACGCCGGTGCGCCCAGTGAGAGACTGGGTGCGCCGGCGTCGTCAGGTTCTCGACACGAAGTAGGGGAGATGAAGGAACGACTCAGCAAGGGTGAGATCACCAAGGACGCGGTGCAGCACACGTTGAGCGCCGGCGCCGACACGGTCGCCTCGGTCACCACGATCCTCGCCGGAGCCGTGCGCGACGTGGTCGACGCCGTGGGCAGCTTCGCCACCGAGGTCTTCGAGATCCGCGAGGCAGCCCGGCGCGCCCGTGAGGAGAACGACCAGGACCTCACCGACGAGGTCTGACCGACCGCTGACGCCCGGGGTCAGGGCTTGGTGAGCGGCATCCGCCAGCGCAGCGTGGTGCCCTCCCCGGGGTCGCTGCAGTAGGTGAAGGTGCCGCCGTGCGCGCGGGCCCGCTCGTCGAGGTTCTCCAGCCCACCGCCGGGCCGCCGGTCGCCCTCGATGCCCACGCCGTTGTCGGAGATCCGCAGCACGACGTTCGCGTCCTCGACAGAGACCTCCACGTCCACCGCCGTGGCCTGTGCGTGCTGCACGACGTTGGAGAGCGCCTCGCGGACGCACAGTGCGAGGTCGGCCGCGAGCGGGCCGGTCACGCGCGCGACGTCCGGGGCCATCGTGATCGTGGGGCTGAAGCCCAGCAGCGGCGAGGTCTCGGCCACGATCGAGGTCAGCAGGTTGTCGAGCCGGTCCGCGGCCGTGCTGCGCAGCACCAGGATGGTGTTGCGGATCTGGCGGATCGTCTGGTCGATCGCGGTCATCGCGTCCTCGACCCGCGTCCTCGGCTCACCGTCCAGGGTGCGCGACGCCTGCTGGAGGTAGAGGCCGGTCGCGAACAGCCGCTGCACCACGTTGTCGTGCAGGTCGCGGGCGATCCGGTTGCGCTCGTGCAGCATCCGCAGCTCGTCCTGGGTGCGGCGGGCCGCGTGCCACTCCATCGACACCGCGGCGTTGACCGCGAAGGTCGCGGCCACGCGCATGTGCTCGGGGGTGTACGGCGCGGCGCCCGGACGCCGCGCGAGGTAGAGCACGCCCAACGGACGCTGGCTCCCTTGCAGCGGCACCGCCATGAGCGGTCCGATCTCGTGCCCCGGAGTGTTCTCCGCCAGCCAGCTGGAGTGCTCCTGGAGGTCGTCGAGGATCAGGCCCTTGCGGCGCTCCATGATCGCCAGGCTGAACTCCGGCGGGAAGTCGGCAGGCCCCTGCGGCAGCGACTCGAAGCCGAGCCCACGCACGGCGGCGACCACGGCCTGGTCACCGCGCGGCACCATGATCCCGACCGCGTCGGCCTCGCCCAGCTGCCACACCTGGTCGACGACCTCGGCGGCGGGGTCGTCGACGTCCGCGGCCAGGAACCGCTCGGCCACAGCGACCGCAGCCCGGGTCCATCGCTCGGCACGCTGCGTGCTGCGCAGCATCACCCCGTGGTGCACGACCGGACCGAGCACCTCGGCGACCAGGGTCAGCACCGCCTCGTCCTCGCGGCTGAAGTCGGCACCCGACCGGGCGGCGTACAGCGCCCCGAAGGCCTCGGACTCGCTGCGCAGCGGGACGACCAGGCCGTGCGCGTCGTCGTCGTCCTCCCGCGTGACGCCGCGCCGCGACAGCAGGGTCGCGGCGACGTCGGGGTCGCGCAGGCGGTCGAGCACGGCGGTCGGGACGGCGCCGGTCTGCGTCAGCTCGATCGCGCCCTCCTCGAGCACGAGCACCGCGGAGCAGTCGGCGTCGAGGGTCTCGACCGCCACGGCGCAGAGCTCGTCCAGCTTGTCTGCGAGCGGGACCGACGCTGAGAGGAAGCGTGGCACCTGGCGCAGCACGAGACGCATCCGCTCGTCGTGCAGCAGGGTGTCCATCGTGCTGAGCTCCTTCGTATCGGGTCGCCCCGATTCGCGTCACGTCCGCCGCGTGGATGCAGAACACCCTAGTGGGGTGTCTCCTGGGCCTCAGGAGTTTCATCGAGCGCGCGGCACGGACGGACCGGGGTCCGGGGGATGTGATGGGGGTGGTGGGTGGTGCACGGATGAGACGGCCGGCCACCCGAAGGTATGACGCGACCCCCTCCAGGTCATGACCTACGTCCCGTCTCGGACGAAAAGCAGGCTTGACTGTTTGTTTGTGCGCGCGTCAGGCTACCTCCATGGTCGACGTCGCGCGAGTGCCCCAGGGCGAACGCAGCCGGGCGACCCGCGCGCGCCTCATGGAGGCCACGATCGCGTGCCTGGTGGAGCACGGCTGGACCGGCACCTCCACCACCCTCGTCTCGGAGCACGCCGGGGTCAGCCGTGGCGCGCAGCTCCACCACTTCCCCACCAAGAACGACCTCGTGCTCGCCGCGATCGACCACCTCACGACGCTGCGGGCCCTCGAGGTGACCCCGGACGGTGACCTGCCCGCGGCCGGCGTGGCGCGCACCCGGCGGGTGCTCGAGCAGCTCAGCGAGCTCTTCACCGGACCCACCTTCCGGGCGGCGCTCGAGCTCTGGGTGGCGGCCCGCACCGACGCCAACCTGCGCGACGCCGTGATCGGGCTGGAGGCTCGCCTCGGGCGCGACGCCCACCGGCGCACCGTCGAGGCGCTCGGCATCGACGAGAGCGTGCCCGGCAACCGCGAGCTCGTGCAGGCGACGCTCGACCTGGTCCGGGGCCTGGGCCTGGCCAACACCCTCAGCGACGACAGTGCCCGGCGCACCCGGATCCTCGACCGCTGGTCCGAGGTCCTCCACGCCCAGCTCGCTCCCGGCGGAAGGACCCACCCCGTGACCGAGACCGCCAAGATCCTGGGTGTCCTGCCCGACCTCTCCCACGAGGGTGACTGGTTGGAGAGCCTGGTCGTGGACCTCTCCGAGGACGGCTGGCGCCGGCCCACCCCCGCCGCGGGCTGGGACATCGCGACGACCGTCGCCCACCTCGCGTGGACCGACGAGGCCGCGGTGATGGCCGCGGCGGCCACCAGCGGCCCGGAGGGCAAGCAGGCCTGGGACGAGCTGGTCCTGGAGGCGCTCGCCGACCCGGAGGGGTTCGTCGACGCGGCCGCACTCCGCGGCGGCGCCGTACCTCCGGAGGAGCTGCTGGCGCGCTGGCGCTCCTCGCGGCAGGAGCTCGCGCGGGTGCTCGCCGACCACCCCGGCGACGAGCGGATGCCGTGGTTCGGCCCGCCGATGAGCCCCACGTCGATGGCCACGGCCCGCTACATGGAGACGTGGGCCCACGGGCTGGACATCGCCCAGGCCCTCGACGTCGCGGTCGAGCCGCACGACCGCGTCCGCCACGTCGTGCACATCGGCGTGCGCACGCGCGACTTCTCGTTCCGCAACCGCGAGGAGGAGCCGCCCGCCGAGGAGTTCCGGGTGGAGCTCACCTCCCCCTCGGGGGAGACCTGGGCCTACGGGCCCGACGACGCCGAGCAGCGCGTCACGGGCGCGGCCTGGGACTTCGCGGTGCTCGTCACCCAGCGCGGCCACCGGGCCGACCTCGACGTGCAGGCCACCGGGACCGACGCCGACCACTGGCTCGACATCGCCCAGGCCTTCGCCGGGCCCAGCGGCAACGGCCGCACCCCGCGAGGTGAGCGGTGAGCGACGTGCTCCGGGTCGGCAACTGCAGCGGCTTCTACGGCGACCGCCTCGGCGCGATGCGCGAGATGCTGGAGGGCGGCGACCTCGACGTCCTCACCGGCGACTACCTGGCCGAGCTCACCATGCTCATCCTCGGCCGGGACCAGCTGCGCGACCCCTCGGCCGGCTACGCGCGGACCTTCCTCAAGCAGGCGACCGACTGCCTCGCGCTCGCGCTGCGCTCGGGGGTGCGGATCGTCAGCAACGCCGGCGGGCTCAACCCCGCCGGCCTGGCCGAGCAGCTCCGCACGATCGCGGCGGACCAGGGCCTCGACGCGCGCATCGCCTACGTCGACGGCGACAACCTGATGCCGCGAGCCGCTGAGCTCGACCTCGGCGGCTCGCCGCTGACCGCCAACGCCTACCTCGGTGCGTTCGGCATCGCCGAGGCACTGCGTGGCGATGCCGACGTCGTCGTCACCGGGCGCGTCACCGACGCCTCGGTCGTCGTCGGCCCCGCGATCCACCACTTCGGCTGGGGGCGCGACGATCTCGACGCCCTGGCCGGCGCGGTGGTGGCCGGGCACGTCATCGAGTGCGGCTGCCAGGCCACCGGGGGCAACTACAGCGGCTTCCGCGAGCTCGTCGAGGCCGGCCTGGCCGACCGGCCGCTGGGGTTCCCGGTGGCCGAGGTCGCCGCCGACGGCAGCAGCGTCATCACCAAGCACCCGGGCACCGGCGGCATGGTCACCGTGGACACCGTCACCGCCCAGCTGGTCTACGAGGTGCAGTCGCAGCGCTACCTCGGCCCCGACGTCACCGCCCGCCTCGACACCGTCGCGGTCACGCAGGAGGGCCGCGACCGGGTGCTGATCTCCGGAGTCCGCGGTGAGGCTCCTCCGCCGCTGCTCAAGGTCTGCGTCAACGAGCTCGGTGGACACCGCAACCAGATGGAGCTCGTGCTGACAGGGCTGGACGTGGAGGCGAAGGCCGCGTGGGTGCGCAGCCAGGTCGAGGCCACGCTCGGCGACCGGCGTCCCGCCGAGATGGACTGGTCACTGGCGCGCACCGACCACCGCGACGCCTCGACCGAGGAGGCGGCCAGCGCGCGGCTCCGGCTCGTGGTCCGCGACCCCTCGCCGGACAAGGTCGGCAAGGGGCTGACCGCGCCGCTCATCGAGCTCGCGCTGGCGTCGTACCCCGGCTTCACCGCCACCACGCCGCCGATGCCGGGGACGCCGTACGGCGTGTATCGCGCGGCCTACGTGCCGCAGCACGCTGTCGAGCACGTGGTGCACCACCACGACGGCTCGACGACCGTGGTCCCTCCGCCGGAGGTGCTGTCGACGGCGGCGTCCTCGTCCCCCTCACGGCACGACCCGGCGGTCGAGCTCGGCGCAGGCACCCCGGCCGCGGCAGCGGCAACGTCCTCGTCCCCCTCACAGCAAGACCCGGCGGTCGAGCTCGTCGAGACCCCCACCCGCGGGGTGCCGCTCGGCACGTTCGTGCACGCGCGGTCGGGGGACAAGGGCGGCGACGCCAACCTCGGGCTGTGGGTGAGCCCACGCGACGAGCGCGCCGAGGAGCGCGCGTCGTGGCTGCTCCGCACGGTGACGCCGGAGTGGGTGCGGGCGCTGCTGCCGGAGACCGCGGGGCTGGCCGTGCAGGTGCACCCGCTGCCCAACCTGAACGCCGTCAACGTGGTCGTCGAGGGACTGCTGGGCCTGGGTGTTGCGGCGAGCAGTCGCTTCGACCCGCAGGCGAAGGGACTCGGTGAGTGGGCGCGATCCCGCGTCGTGGATGTCCCGGAGGCGCTGTTGTGACTTATTGGTCAGCAGAACAAGAAGCACTTCGGGCGAGCGGGCGCACGTTCGTCGAGCGCGAGGTGCTGCCCCACCTCGCGGACTGGGAGGAGGCGCAGGAGCTCCCCCGCGCCCTGCACCTCGAGGCCGCCAAGCACGGCCTGCTGGGAGTCTCGTTCCCCGAGGAGGTCGGTGGCGAGGGCGGCGGACTGCTCGAGACGGTCGCTTTGACCGAGGCGATGATGGAGGCGGGTGCCTCCGGGGGCGTCATCGCGAGCCTCATGACCCACGGGATCGCGCTGCCGCACATCGTGAGGTCCGGCAGCACGGACCTCGTCGACCGCTTCGTGCGACCCACGCTGGCCGGGGAGAAGATCGGGTCGCTGGCCGTCACCGAGCCCGACGGGGGCTCCGACGTCGCAGGCATCCGCACCAGGGCCGTCCTCGACGGCGGCCGACTACGTCGTCAACGGCGCCAAGACGTTCATCACCTCCGGGGTGCGCGCCGACTTCGTCACCACAGCCGTTCGCACCGGCGGTCCCGGCCACCGGGGCTCAGCCTCCTGGTCGTGGAGCGTGGCACACCGGGCTTCGAGGTCACCCGCAAGCTCGAGAAGCTCGGCTGGCACTGCTCCGACACCGCGGAGCTCGCCTACAACGACGTGCGCGTGCCGGCCGAGAACCTCGTCGGCGAGGAGGGCAGCGGCTTCGTGCAGATCGCGACGGCGTTCGTCACCGAGCGGGTGGGGCTGGCGGTGCAGGGCTACTCCACCGCGGAGCGGTGCCTCCGGCTCACCGTTGACCACGCCACGCAGCGCCGCACCTTCGGCGAGCCGCTGGTCAACAGGCAGGTGGTCCGCCACAAGCTCGTGGAGATGCAGCGCCGCGTCGATGCTGCCCGCGTCTACACCCGCGAGGTGGCGCGCAGGTACGACGCCGGCGAGCAACCCCTCGTCGAGGCGCTGCACGCGAAGAAGCTGGGTGTCGAGGCAGCGACGTACTGCGTCGACGAGGCCGTCCAGGTCCATGGGGGGACCGGCTACATGAAGGGGACCGAGGTGGAGATGCACTACCGGGACGCACGGATCCTGGGCATCGGCGGCGGCGCCAACGAGGTGCTCGACGACCTCGCCGCCAAGCTGCTGGGCTTCAACGCTGGAGGTGGTTCATGACCGTGACCGAGCCGGCCGGGGGCGACACGCAGGTGAGCCGGCGGCGGGCCGCGATGCTGGCCAAGCTGGCCGACCTGGACGCCGAGCACGCCAAGGCCGTCGCGGGCGGCGGCGACCGCTACAACGATCGGCACAAGGCGCGCGGCAAGCTGTTGGCGCGCGAGCGCATCGAGCTCTTGCTCGACGAGGGGTCGCCGTTCCTGGAGCTGATGCCCCTCGCCGGTTGGGGCTCTGACTTCACGGTCGGCGCGAGCATCGTCACCGGTATCGGGGTGGTCTCCGGTGTCCAGTGCATGATCGTCGCCAACGACCCCACCGTGAAGGGTGGCGCCAGCAACCCCTGGACGCTGAAGAAGTCCTTCCGGGCCGCGCAGATCGCGTCGGAGAACGACCTGCCCACGATCAACCTGGTCGAGTCCGGCGGCGCCGACCTGCCGACCCAGAAGGAGATCTTCATCCCGGGCGGCGGCATCTTCCGCGACATCACCCGCGCCAGCGCGGACAAGCGCCCCACCGTGGCGCTCGTGTTCGGCAACAGCACCGCCGGCGGCGCCTACATCCCCGGCATGAGCGACTACGTCGTCATGGTCAAGGAGGGCGCCAAGGTCTTCCTGGGTGGGCCGCCGCTGGTCAAGATGGCCACGGGCGAGGAGTCCGACGACGAGTCGCTGGGCGGCGCCGAGATGCACGCGAAGGTCTCCGGCCTGGCCGACTACCTCGCTGTCGACGAGGTCGACGCGATCCGCATCGGGCGGCGCATCGTGGCGAGGCTCAACCGTCGCAAGCCACCGATCGGGTCGACCGCCGCGCGTCACGCCGACGTCGGCGTCCGCCGAGCCCGACCTCGACCCGGAGGAGCTGCTCGACCTCATCCCGACCGACCTCAAGGAGCCGTTCGACCCGCGCGAGGTGATCCTGCGCATCTGTGACGGCACCGGTCCGGGCAACGAGGTCGCGTTCGACGAGTTCAAGCCCCTCTACGGCTCCTCGCTCGTCACCGGGTGGGCGAAGCTGCACGGTCACCAGATCGGCATCCTGGCCAACGCGCAGGGGATCCTCTTCTCCGAGGAGGCGCAGAAGGCCGCGCAGTTCATCCAGCTCGCGAACCAGATCGACGTGCCGCTGCTGTTCCTGCACAACACCACCGGCTACATGGTCGGCAAGGACTACGAGCAGGGCGGCATCATCAAGCACGGCGCGATGATGATCAACGCGGTCAGCAACAGCAAGGTGCCGCACCTGTCGGTGATCATGGGGGCGTCGTACGGCGCGGGCAACTACGGCATGAACGGTCGCGCCTACGACCCCCGCTTCCTCTTCACCTGGCCGTCGGCGAAGTCCGCGGTGATGGGCCCGGCGCAGCTCGCGGGGGTGCTGTCCATCGTGGCGAGAGCGGCGGCCGAGGCCAAGGGCAAGCCGTACGACGAGGAGGGCGACGCCGGCATGCGTGCCTTCGTCGAGGCGCAGGTGGAGGAGCAGAGCCTGCCGTTCTTCCTCTCCGGCATGGTCTACGACGACGGGGTGATCGACCCGCGCGACACCCGTACGGTGCTGGGCATCTGCCTGTCCGTCATCGCCACCCAGGCCCATCGAGGGCACCGACCGCTTCGGCGTCTTCAGGATGTGAGAGATGATGACCACAAGCGACCACGGTCACGGACCGCTCTGGTCGCCAACCGGGGCGAGATCGCGCGGCGGGTGTTCGCGACCTGCCGCAGGCTCGGCGTCGAGACGGTGGCGGTGCACTCCGAGGCGGATGCGGGCCTGCCGTTCGTGCGGGAGGCGGACGTCGCGGTGCCGCTGCCGGGCAGCTCGCCGGCGGACACCTACCTGCGCGCCGACCTCGTGGTGGAGGCCGCCCGGCAGCGCGGGGCGCCGACGCGGTGCACCCGGGCTACGGCTTCCTCTCCGAGAACGCGGACTTCGCCCGCGCGGTCATCGACGCCGGGCTCACCTGGGTCGGCCCCGACCCTGACGCCATCGAGGCGATGGGCTCCAAGGTGGGCGCCAAGCAGCTCATGGAGAAGGCCGGGGTGCCGGTGCTCGCCGAGCTCGACCGTGGAGTCCGCCACCGAGGCCGACCTCCCCGTGCTGGTCAAGGCGAGCGCCGGCGGTGGCGGTCGCGGCATGCGCGTCGTGCGCGACCTGGCCGGCCTGGCCGATGCGGTGACCCAGGCGTCGGCCGAGGCCGAGTCCGCGTTCGGCGACGGCACCGTCTTCGTCGAGCCCTACGTCGAGCACGGGCGTCACGTCGAGGTGCAGGTGTCGGCGACACCCACGGGCACGTGGTGGTGCTGGGCGAGCGTGACTGCTCGCTGCAGCGCCGTCACCAGAAGGTGGTCGAGGAGGCGCCGGCGCCCGGGCTCGGGGACGACACCCGCAGGGCGCTCCACGACGCGGCGCGCGCGGCCGCGGAGGCGATCGACTACGTCGGCGCGGGCACGGTGGAGTTCCTGGTCGACGCGGTCGACCCGCAGCGCTTCTGGTTCCTGGAGATGAACACCCGCCTGCAGGTGGAGCATCCGGTGACCGAGTGCGTCACCGGCCTCGACCTCGTCGAGCTGCAGCTGGCCGTCGCCGAAGGTGGCCGCGTGACCGATCTCGTCGACCGAGCCGGCGCGGCCCGAGCGGCCACGCGATCGAGGTGCGGCTGTACGCCGAGGACCCGGCGGCCGACTACCAGCCGCAGTCCGGGGTGCTGACCCGGTTCGACGTCCCCGACGTCGACGTCGAGCTGCAGCCGCTGGCGCGGCCGGGCGTCCGGCTCGACAGCGGCTTCGCCACGGGGTCGGAGGTGTCGACCCACTACGACGCCATGCTGGCGAAGGTGATCGCGTGGGCACCGACCCGTGAGGCCGCGGCCCGCCGCCTCGCGGCAGCGCTGCGCCGGGCGCGACTCCACGGCGTCCGGACCAACCGCGACCTGCTGGTGGAGGTGCTCCGGCACCCCAGGTTCCTCGCCGGCGACGTGAGCACCGCCTTCCTGGCCTCGGAGGACCTGGCCGCCACGCGGGCCGACGGCGACGCCGGCCGACGCGACGCGCGCCCTGGCCTGCTTCGCCGCCGCGGTCGCGCTCACCGAGCACGCCGCGGCCGGCGCGCCCGTCGATGCGGGGCGTCCCCACCGCGTGGCGCAACGTGACCTCGGCGCCGCAGCGCACCTCGCTCGAGCTCGAGGGCGGCGAGGTGGCGGTCGGCTGGCACAGCACCCGGGACGGCTATCGGCTGCACGACGTCGACGGGGAGCCGCACGAGGCCACCTGCGTGGAGGTCGCCGCAGCTCGCCGGCGCGGCGCGCGTGGTCCTGGAGCACCAGGGCCGACGCCTGCCGTTCGACGTGGCCGTCACCGGCCGTGGCGCCCACCGCCGCGCCGACGTCGACTGGTCGGGCGGGCACCTCGCCCTGCGGGCGGTGCCGCGCTTCGTGGATCCAGCCGACCAGGTGGCGGAGGGTTCGCTCCTGGCGCCCATGCCCGGGTCGGTCATCGCCGTCCGGTGCACCGAGGGCGAGCAGGTCGCCGGCGGGCAGACCGTGCTCGTCATGGAGGCGATGAAGATGCAGCACACCGTGTCCGCGCCGTACGACGGGGTGGTGGCGGAGCTGCCCGTGACGCCGGGCACCCAGGTGAACGCCGGCGACGTGCTCGCCGTCGTCCAGCCCCTCGACCAAGCAACCAGCGACACCGACCCGAACGGAGCCGAGGCATGACCGAGACCCTCTTCACCGAGCCCGAGGAGCGCGTGGCCCTGCGCAAGGCAGTGGCCAAGCTCGCCGGCAGCTACGGCCGCGAGTACATCGAGCGGCAGGTGCGCAACGGCGACAAGACCACCGAGCTGTGGCGCGACATGGGCAAGCACGGCTACCTCGGGGTGTCCCTCCCCGAGGAGTACGGCGGCGGCGGCGGTGGCATCGCCGACCTGGCGGCGGTGCTCGAGGAGGCCGCGGCCGCGGGGGCCCCGCTGCTCCTCATGGTGGTCTCGCCGGCCATCTGCGGCACGGTGATCGCAAGGTACGGCACGGAGTCGCAGAAGTCGCGGTGGCTGCCCGGCATCGCCGACGGATCGTTCACGATGGCCTTCGGCATCACCGAGCCGGACGCCGGCTCCAACTCGCACAACATCACGACGACCGCCTCCCGTGACGGCGACGGCTGGGTGCTCAACGGCCGCAAGACCTACATCTCCGGGGTGGACGAGGCGCAGGCGGTGCTGATCGTCAGCCGCACCGAGGACGCGAAGACCGGCAAGCTGAAGCCCGCGCTGTTCGTGGTGCCCACCGACTCGCCGGGCTTCGAGGCCCAGGTCATCCCGATGGACATCGTGGCTCCGGAGAACCAGTTCAACCTGTTCCTGGACGACGTCCACCTGCCGCACGACGCACTGGTCGGCGACGAGGACGCCGGGCTGATGCAGCTGTTCGCCGGGCTCAACCCCGAGCGCATCATGGGTGCAGCCTTCTCGATCGGGATGGCCCGCTACGCCCTCGACAAGGCGGTCGCCTACGCGAAGGAGCGGCAGGTGTGGAAGACGCCGATCGGCGCGCACCAGGGCATCGCGCACCCGCTGGCCAAGGTGAAGGTCGAGCTGGAGCAGGCCAAGCTTCTGCAGCAGAAGGCGGCCGCGCTCTACGACGCGGGCGACGACTTCGGCGCGGGCGAGTTCGCCAACATGGCCAAGTACGCCGGCGGTGAGCTCGCCTGCAACGCCACCGACGTCGCCGTCCACACGCACGGCGGCAACGGTCTCGCCTCGGAGTACGGCCTGGGCAACATGCTGCTGGCCGCCCGGCTGGGGCGTATCGCGCCGGTGTCGCGGGAGATGATCCTCAACTTCGTCGCGATGCACTCCCTGGGCCTGCCCAAGTCCTACTGACCGGAGGAGCACCATGCCCGAGCTCGTCCACCTCGAGGTGGCCGACGGAGTCGCCACCGTCACGCTCGACAGCCCGCACAACCGCAACGCGCTGAGCCGCCAGCTGGTCTCCGAGCTGTTCGACCGCCTCGACCGTGCCGAGGAGGACGACGAGGTCAAGGTCGTGCTGCTGCGCTCGGCCGACCGGGTCTTCTGCTCCGGGGCCGACCTCTCCGAGGCCTCCGCCGACGGCATGGTCGAGGGCGCGAGGACGATCGTGGAGCTGCAGCGCCGCATCGTGGCGTCGCCGAAGCCGGTCGTGGTCCGCCTGGACGGACCGGTGCGGGCCGGCGGCATCGGGATCGTCGCGGCCTCCGACATCGTGGTCGCCGCACCGGAGGCCACGCTTCGCCCTCACCGAGGTGCGGCTCGGCCTGGCCGCGGCGGTGATCTCGCTGACGGTCTTCCACCGCATGGGCAGCCGGGCCGGCACCCGCGCGGTGCTCACGGGTGAGACGTTCGACGCGGCCACCGCGGTCGAGTGGGGCCTGGTCACCGAGGTCGCGCAGGACGTGCAGTCCGCAGTGGACAAGGTCGTCACCGACCTGCTGAAGGGGCACCCCCAGGGGCTGCGCGAGTCCAAGCGCGTCGTCAACGTCGAGCTGCTCGACAAGCTGGAACGGCGCGGCGAGGAGATGGCGGAGCTGTCCGGGCGGCTGTTCGGCTCCGACGAGGCACGCGAGGCGATGCTCGCCTTCCTGGAGGGGAAGAAGGGGTAGCCCACCATCACGTGCGCCTGGTGAAGGTGATCGCACCGTCGGGTCGATACCGGTGGTGGTACTTCGGGTCGTGGATGCGTTGGTGGTGGAACCCGCAGAGCGGGACGAGGTCGCGTTGGTCGGTGCGCCCGCCTTGGGCCCAGCCGTGGCGGTGGTGGAGCTCGGCCCAGGCGTAGGGGGTCTCGCAGCCGTCTGCGGCGCAGGTCTGGTGGCCCAGGGCGCCGGCGAGGCGTTGGGCTTGGGTGAAGAACCGTTGGGTGCGGCCGAGGTCGAGGATCTGGGAGGCGCCGCCGAGCACGGCGGGGATGATGGCGGCGTTGCAGGCGAGCCGGCGGACCTCGGAGGCGGAGATGACGTCGCCGGTGTCGAGGCCGGCGGTCGGTGCAGGCCGCCGCGGAGGGTCTCCAGGTCGGTGGTGACCAGGATGGTGGCGGCGACCTTGCCGCCCAGGTGGTCGGTCGGCAGCCGTTCGAGCAGCCTGGTGAACGCCTCGCCGCGGCGCCGCGCCCAGTCGAAGCCCTCGCTCGAGGGGTTGCCGACCTCCCCGGCCTGGGCGCTGGTCGACCCGAGCCGGCCGCGGCGGGGTGAGGCCTCGGCGTTGACGATCTTGAGCATGATCGCCCCCGTGACGGTGGGCACGGTGTAGGTGCCGCTCATGGTGCCGTCGCCGTTGTCGTGGGCGGTGAACCGGAGCTTGCGCCGCGCCTGCTCTTCTTCGTCGCGCAGCAGCCGGTCCTCGTGGGCGTCGACCGCCGTCGCGGTCGGGCTCGACCGCGGCCAGGGCGCGGCGGGCGACCCGGCGCAGCTCCTTCGGGTTCATCCGCTGGGCCTTGGCCAGCAGGTCGGCCTCGATGGCCGCGACCTGCGCCGTCGAGAGTCCCTGCGGCAGCGCCTGGATCGCCGCCGCGATCACCGCCGCGTGCGCCGCGGACACTGACCCCGCACCCAAGGCGTCAGCGGTGCCGGCCAACGCCTCCTCGTCCAACGCCTTCGCGAGCTTGGTCTGCCGCGAGGACTCCGCCGGCTCGCTGTTGGTGGCCTTGGCGTGCCACTGCGACGTCGACGACGCACCCGTCTCGGCCGCCACCCGCGCCTTGTCCGCAGCCGCCAGCAGCTTCAGCTTCAGCGCCTGCAGCCGGGTCAGCGCCCGGTCGGTCTCACGCACCAGCACCGCGTACTCCCCCCGCGGCAGCGACGCCAACGCCTCGACCGGAGCGAGTGCGTCCAGCAGCTCGTGCACCCCCGCGACCGCGGAGGCGGGCGAGAGCCCCACCGCCGGCAGGTCGGAGAGCAACGTCATGGCACAACCCTATTCGAACAGCGTGTGCGAGTCAATGGCTCACGCAGAACCTGTGGAAACCGGCACGAAATCCGGCCCGCCTCCAGCGCCGAGGCCTCTGCGCCGCCGCAAATGCGTTGAGATCCGCCAGCACCTGGACGAGAGTGCCCGGATGACCGCCTTCGTGTCGCACACCTCGATCGACTGTCGCAACGCCTACGAGCTCTCCGAGTGGTGGAAGCAGGTGCTGGGGTACGTCGACGTGGCGGGCGACCCCAACCTGCCGGGCCACGAGGAGTGCATGATCCTCGACCCGGAGAGCGGTCACCGGCTCCTCTTCATCGAGGTGCCGGAGGCCAAGCAGGTGAAGAACCGCGTCCATCTCGACCTGTGCCCGCGCGAGGGCACGCGCGACGAGGAGCTGTCGAGGCTGCGCGACCTCGGTGCCGTCGAGGTCGCGGACCTGCGGGGGAAGTACGGCCCGGGCACAGGCTGGGTCGTGCTCGCCGACCCGGAGGGCAACGAGTTCTGCATCCTCCGCTCCGAGGCCGAGAAGTCGGCGGACTGACGTGTCCACGACCACGCTCGCCCATGACGACGAGGGCGCCGGACCGGTCGTCGTCCTCCTCCACGCAGGTGTCGCGGACCGCAGGATGTGGGCGCCGTTGGTGGCTCGACCTGCGTGGGAGCCATCGCGTCGTGGCGCCCGACCTGCGCGGCTTCGGCGAGACACCGATGCCGCCGGGGGAGTTCTCCTTCGCCGAGGACGTCGTCGGCCTGCTCGACGGCCTCGGCATCGAACGGGCTGTCCTCGTCGGAGCGTCGCTGGGCGGCCAGGTCGCGCTCGACGTGGCAGCCCTCGCGACCCGACCGGGTCGAGGCGCTCCTGCTGCTCTGCCCGGCGTACCGGGGGGTGCCTGCGTCACCGGAGCTGAGCTGCGTTCGGGGAGCGGGAGGACGCCCTGCTCGAGGGCGGCGACGTCGACGGCGCCGTGGAGCTGAACGTCACGCACCTGGCTGGGCCCGGAGGCCTCGACCGGGGCCCGCGACCTGGTCCGCCGCATGCAGCGGCGAGCGTTCGACGTGCAGCTCGCCGCGGACAGCCAGGACCCGCCCCCTGAGCACGTGCCGGGGCAGGTCGACCTGGCGGACATCGCCGTCCCGACGCTCGTCGTCAGCGGTGGGCACGACCTGCAGCACTTCCAGGACGTCGCCGAGCACCTCGCTTCCTCGATTCCTGGGGCCGAGCACCGGCACCTCCCGTGGGCAGGACACCTGCCCAGCCTGGAGCGCCCCGAGGAGGTCGGCGAGCTGGTGGTCAGAGTTCCTGTCGGCCCGCACCTGACCGGTGCGAGACGGCGTAGCCGGGGCTGGCGCCGGGGTAGAGGTCCGGCCATGGGTATCACCGTCGCCGTCACTGGTCCCACGGGCGAGATCGGCATCTCCGCCGTGGGCGCGCTGGAGCGCGAGCCGTCCGTGGACCGCATCCTCGGCATGGCCCGGCGTCCCTTCGACCCCTCCACCCACGGATGGGAGAAGACCGAGTACCGGCAGGGGGACATCCTCGACGCGGACGCGGTGGCCGCGCTCGTCGAGGACGCCGACGTGGTCGTGCACCTCGCCTACCTGATCATGGGCTCGCGCGAGGAGAGCCGGCACATCAACCTGACCGGCACGCGCAACGTGTTCGAGGCGACCGCACGCGCCGACCGGCCCCGGCGCCTCGTCTACACCTCGTCGGTGGCGGCGTACGGCTACCACCCCGACAACCCGCAGCCGCTGACGGAGGACGTCCCGGCCTCGGGGCTCCGAGGAGCACTACTACTCCGCCCAGAAGGCGGAGTGCGAGGCGGTGCTCGCCGAGACGACGGCCGACTCCGGCCTCGAGGTCTACGTGCTGCGGCCCTGCATCGTGGCCGGGGAGCGAGCGACCGATGCTCGCCGACTCGATGCCGTGGCGCCAGCTCAGCGACCTGCTCCCCGACGCGGTGCGCAAGGCGATCGCCGCGGTGCCCGGCGTGCGACCGGTGCTCCCCGACCCCGGGGATCCCCATCCAGCTCGTGCACCACGACGACGTCGCCACCGCCATCGCGGCCGCGGCCACCGTGGACGGCGCCACGGGCGCCTACAACCTCGCGGCCGACGGGGTCGTCAGCTTCTCCGACATCGCTGCCGCGCTCGGCGCCACTGCGGTCCCGGTGCCGCGCGCCGCGGCGACCGCAGCCTCCGAGGTGCTGGCCCGGCTGCCGTGGGTGCCGGCCATCGCCGAGTGGCTCCACGTCGCGCGCACCCCGGTGGTCATGGACACCTCGAGGGCCAAGCGCGAGCTCGGCTGGAAGCCGCAGTACACGAGCGAGGAGACGCTGGCCGCGATGGCCGCGGCCCTCTGAGCGCGCCGCACACGCGCCGCGAGCCGGCCGGCAGGGCTCACCCGACCCAGAAGCCGCGGCTGCCGTACCAGTCGCCCAGGTGGTCGCCCAGGCCACCGGGACCTCGCGACGCCGAGGTACGACCCGACCACCGCCGCACCCAGGTCGTCGAGCTCGGGCGCCACGACCCGGCCGTCGACGCGGCGCGCCATCGAGTCGATGAACCGGGCCAGCCCTGGATCCTCACCCAGCCTGAAGAACGTCGTCTGCGCGCCGAGGCGCTGGGCGTTGTCGAGCTCCCGGACCGCGTAGGCGATCGTCAGCGGGTGCGGCGGGTAGGAGAAGGCGACCTCGCCGTCGGGCTCGAGGTGCGATGTCGGCTCGCCGTCGGTCACGACGAGCAGCACCGGCTGGGCGTTGGAGTGCTTGCGGAAGTGCCGGTTGGCCAGCAGCAGCCCGTGGTGCAGGTTCGTCCCCTTGTCGTAGCGGGGGTCCAGCGCGGTGAGCTCCTCGATCTCCATCACGCGTGCCGAGCGACCGAAGGAGATCAGCTGCAGGTGGTCGCCGCGGAAGCGTGAGCGGATGAGGGTGTGGAGCGCCAGGGCGGTGCGCTTCATGGGCAGCCACCGCCCGTCCATCACCATCGAGAACGACGTGTCCACCAGCAGCGCGACGGCCGCCTGGGTGCGGGCCTCGGTCTCCGACACCTCGATGTCGTCGATGGTGAGGCGGACGCCACGCCTCGCTGCTCCGCCGGCGGAGCCCTCGGCCGCGGTGCGGGTGACGGCGTTGGTGATGGAGCGGGTGACGTCCCACGGCTCGGTGTCGCCGAAGGCCCAGGGTCGCGTCGCGCCGGACAGCTCGCCCGCCGCCCCCGCCTGGCGGAGGTCGCGCTGCCCCTGCCTGCCCGACATGCGCTGCGCCACGTCACGCAGCAGCGCCTTGCCCAGCTGACGCATGGCCTTCGGGGACAGCTTGAGCTGCCCGTCGGCCCCGCGCTTGAGGTAGCCGGTCTGCTTGAGGGCGCGTTCGAGGTCGGCCAGCGTGCGCGCGTCGACCGCGGCGCGGTCACCCACCTGCCGCGCCAGCTTGTCGAGGTCGACGTCGTCGAGGCGGGCGCCGGCGTAGGCCTGGGACAGCTGCTCGGAGAGCTCGTCGAGCTCGGCCAGGTCCTGCAGGGCACCGGTGCCGTCTCCCAGCCCCAGGCCCTCCTCGCCCTCGAAGCTCTCGGAGCCGTCCCAGTCCTCACCGGGACGCAGCGAGCGGAGGTTGTCGTCGAGGCGCGCCATCTGCTGCATCAGCTCGGGTGATCCGAAGGCCTGGGCGGAGAGCTGCATCAGCTCCTCCCGCTGCTCAGGGCGTCATCGAGCTCAGCATCCGCTGTGCCGCAGCGGCCCGCTGCGCCAGGGCGTCGAGCAGCTCGTCGAGGTCCTGCGGCTGCTCCGGGAACAGGTCCCCGTGCTTCTCCATGAAGTCGGCGAAGTCCTGCTCGGTGTCCTCCCCACGGCGCCGCTTGTCCAGCAGCTCGTTCAGGTCCTGCAGCATCTCCGACACCGCCGCGCGGTCGGCGTCCGTGGCGCCCTCCAGAGCCTGCTTCATGCCCTTGAACCGCTGGTCGAGCACCTCACGCCCCAGCAGGTCCTTGATGCGCTCGTAGTCGGCGCGTGCCTCCGCTGCTCTGCCAGTCGTACGACGAGAGCTCGCTCACCGCGGCCGCGGTCGACGGCGGGAGGTTGCCCAGCTGCATCTCGCGGAAGGTGCGGTCGTCGTCGTCGAGCTCGACGTCACGCGCGAGCTGCTTGCGCTCCTCCAGCACGGCGCGGTCGAGCAGCTCGCGCACCTCCTGCAAGGTCCCGTCGAGGGAGTGCCGCTGCAGCAGCTCCCGCCGCTTCCGCGCGACCTGCGCCGCCAGGTCGTCGAGACCGGTCTGGGCCTGTCCGCCGCGCCGGAGGAACTCCTGCATGGCGCGCTCGGGGGAGTAGCCGGCCATGACGTCCTCGCCGATGGCGTCCAGCGCCTCGGCGAGGTCGACGGGTGGCGCGAGCGGGTCCGGCCCCCCGTCGTACCGGGAGTAGCGGGAGCGGTGCCCGTGGCGGCGACGTCCGGTCGAGTCGGCCATGACTACCCGTACACGGTCTCTCCGCCGCCCGACTCCTTGCCGATGCGACGTGCCAGGTAGAGGCCCTCGAGCGCCAGCTCGACGGCCCCCGCTCGCTGTCCCTCGCTGGTGGCACCCAGGCGGTCCATGACCTGCTCGTAGAGGTCGGACTCACCGATCACTGGTAGTTGGGACAAGAAGTCGCGTGCCGTCACCTGGTCGCCCGTCGTCACCATGGTGCCGCGCTCCAGTGCGGCCACCAGCGGCCCGAGGTCGATGCCGCCGAGGTGTGCCCTCACCGTCTCCGCGATCGCGGTGCGCAGCAGGTGGGTCAGGATCTCGTGCTCGCGCCCCTCCTCCCCGGTCTCGAACTCCACCTTGCCGCCGAGGACGTCGACGGCGGTCTCCACGTCGACCAGGCGAGCGACCGCCTCGTCGTCGGTGGTCGTCGCCCGGTGCAGCGCCGCGGCGGCGATGGTCTCCGCGCCGGCGATCGCGAACCTGGCGCTGACCCCTGACCGCTGGTCGACGGCGTTGGACTCCCGCAGGTTGCGGGTGAAGCGCGCCAGGATCTCCAGCACGACGGCCGGCACCTCGGCGACCAGCTGCGCCTCCTGGCGGATCACCGCGACCTCGTCGTCCAGCTCGGTCGGGTAGTGGGTGCGGATCTCCGCGCCGAACCGGTCCTTCAGCGGCGTGATGATGCGCCCACGGTTCGTGTAGTCCTCGGGGTTGGCCGAGGCGACCACGAGCACGTCCAGCGGCAGGCGCAGCACGTAGCCGCGGATCTGGATGTCGCGCTCCTCCATCACGTTGAGCATCGCGACCTGGATGCGTTCGGCGAGGTCCGGCAGCTCGTTGATGGCCACGATGCCGCGGTGGCTGCGAGGGATCAGCCCGAAGTGGATGGTCTCGGGGTCGCCCAGCGACCGGCCCTCCGCGACCTTGATCGGGTCGACGTCGCCGATCAGGTCGGCGACCGACGTGTCCGGCGTCGCGAGCTTCTCGGAGTAGCGCTCGGTGCGGTGACGCCACGTCACGGGCAGCGCATCGCCGAGCGACGCGGCACGTCCCGCGGGACGCATGGGTGATCGGCTCGTAGGGATGCTCGGCGAGCTCGGAGCCCTCCACGACGGGCGTCCACTCGTCGAGCAGCGACATCAGGCTGCGCAGGAGCCGGGTCTTGCCCTGGCCGCGCTCACCCAGCAGCACGACGTCGTGCCCCGCGATGAGCGCCCGCTCCAGCTGGGGGATGACGGTCTCCTCGAAGCCGTGGAGCCCCGGCCAAGGGTCCTCGCCGGCTCGGAGCTTGACCAGCAGGTTGTCGCGGAGCTCCACGCGCAGGTGCTTCTGCCGGTGGCCGGAGGCTCGCAGCTCGCCCAGGGTGCGCGGCAGGTCGGTGGGGGGTGCGGGGACCGTGGTGGTGGTCGAGGGACTGCTCGTCACACCGTCACGCTAGCCCAGGGTGGGTAGCGCCCCCGGGGCTCTCGCCGAGGCCCCCGGTGGACTGGACAAGGGCAAAATCTCGGCGCTCACCTCTGACCTCGGCCTCGCCTGGCTCGTTGGGAAGCCGTAGCCACGACCAGAAGGAGCCGGTGCCATGACACCCCAGCCCGCGCCGTCCCTGTCAGCCGCCGACCGTGCCCGCCTGCGGGCACGCCATCTCGCCGACCAGCAGGACGCGGCACTGGCGACCGGCCGCGGCGCGGTGTCGCCGGGTGTCGTGCTCGCAGCCCGGGTGCTGGTGATCGTCTTCGTCATCGCCGGTGTCTACGCCACCGCCGCGGCAGCCGGTGTCCTGCAGGCGGCCGCGTGGTCGGCTCTGGGGACCGCCGGGCCCTGAGGGGTCAGGCGACGCACCGCACCGCCACGCGGGCATTGGGGGCCTAGGTCCTGATCTCCTGCCCGTTGCGACCTCGTCGCCGGCGCGGCTGATCCGTAGCGTCACCGGGGTCTGGGGCAGGGGGTGACCGGACGACGTCGCTGATCGGGAGGCAGCACGACGACGCGTCACCGCTTCCCAGTCGGAGCGTGCACCTGCGCTGTCCAGCCCATCGCCCGACAGAGAGCCCGTGAAGATGCCCACCCCACCGGCAGTCCCTCTCACCACCGACGAGCGCCGGCGCCTGCGGGCGCTCCACCTCGCCGACCAGGCCGAAGCACACCGCCTGGTCCGCCGTCGGGCCGCCTCCCGCCTCGGTCTCATCCTGGCGGCCGACGCACTGCTGGTCGCCTTCGCGCTGTCCGGTGCCTACGCCGTGGGCGTGGTTGACGGCGGCGCCTCGCCCGCCCCCTGGTCCACGTCAGGGGACTCGCCCTAGCGGGCACCGGCACCCCCTGCGCGGTCCGAGGAGCCCTCGACGCGTTCCCGGTCGGTGGCCCTCGCTACGTTGAGCCGATGGACAGCGGGTCAACGTCACCGACCGCCGACGTCGTTCTCGAGGGAGGCGGGGTCAAGGGCCTGGCGCTCGTCGGAGCCCTCGAGGTGCTGCACGAGGCGGGGTACACGTTCCCCCGGGTCGCGGGCACGTCCGCCGGAGCCTTGGTCGGGGCCGTGCTCGCCGCGCTGCAGGCAGCCGGCGAGGACCTGGGCCGGCTCGAGGACATCGCCGTCACCCTCGACTACCGCAAGTTCCGCGACCGGGGGCTCCCCATCAACCCGCCCGGACCCTTCGGGCTGCTCGCCGACGCGCTGGCCGTGGTGCTGGAGGAGGGCGCCTACGAGGGCGACTACCTCCGCAACTGGCTTCGCGGCGTGCTGCGGGACCTCGGCGTCCGCACCTTCGGCGACCTGCGCCGCGACGACCCCGGCGACGACGGCGGGCTGCACCACCGGTACTCACTGGTGGTGACCGCGAGCGACCTGTCGCGACGCCGGCTGGTCAAGCTGCCCTGGGACTATCCCGACTACGGACTGGACCCGGACGAGCAGCAGGTCGTCGACGCCGTCCGCGCCTCGGCGTCCATCCCCTTCTTCTACGAGCCCGTCCAGCTGCGCGGCACGCACGGGACCGCGACGCTGGTCGACGGCGGACTGGTCTCCAACTACCCGATCTCGATCTTCGACCGCGACGACGGTGAGACGCCGCGCTGGCCGACCATCGGAGTGCGTCTCGACGCGCTCAACCTCAGCTCCGACGGGCCCGTCGACAGGGTCCGGGGAGCCGCCGCCATGGGACTTGCCGTCATCGCCACCTCGATCGAGGCCTGCCAGGCGGAGCACGTGCTGACCCCGGAGAACGTCGCCCGCAGCATCGCGGTCACCACCGACGAGGTCAGCCCGATCGACTTCGACCTGAGCCGGGCCCAGCAGCAACGACTGCGCGAGGCGGGGGCCGCCTCGGCGCGCCGCTTCCTGGAGCGGTGGGACTGGGAGGCGTGGCTGCGAGAGTTCCGGGGAGTCGACGGACACGGAGGAGGCGGCCGCGGCGGGAGCGGCGGGCGAGCCCCCGCGCCGGGCTAGCGGTAGGCTGGAGGGCTTGTTCGCCTTGGATCGAACCGTTTGCAGGCAGGAGCGGACCACGTGACCGACCAGACCTCGGGTGACCTGGAGGCGCGCGAGATCGCGCACGAGCAGGTCGTCGTCGACACGGTCTACGAGCAGCTCGACAAGGCGGCTCGCAACGCCGCGCTCCTGGCGCAGGAGGGGCACGACCGCGCCCGTCTCGGGCACGAGGGCGGGCTGGTCGAGCGCGACGCCATGGTCTACCAGTCCGCCAAGCGCATCGCGACGCTCGACGCCGCGCACGAGGGTCTCGTCTTCGGTCGGCTCGACCTCGCCGACCGCGACGAGGCGGCCCGCTACGTCGGCAGGATCGGCCTCCGCGACGACGAGCACGAGTCCATCCTCATCGACTGGCGGGCCCCCGCGGCCGCGGTCTTCTACCAGGCGACGCCCACCGAGCCCCGCGGTGTCGCCCGGCGCCGCGTGCTGCGTTGCCGCGGCAAGCGCGTGATCGGCGTCGAGGACGACCTGCTGGACTCCGAGGCGGCCGGCGACCTGCCGGTGGTCGGCGAGGGCGCCCTGCTGGCGCAGCTCTCCCGCGCACGCGACCGGTCCATGCACTCGATCGTCGCGACGATCCAGGCGGCCCAGGACCAGGCGATCCGGGCACCGGCGATCGGCGTCGTCGAGATCAGCGGCGGCCCGGGCACGGGCAAGACCGTGGTGGCACTGCACCGGGCGGCCTACCTGCTCTACACCAACCGCTCGCGCTACGAGCGGGGAGGCGTCCTCGTCGTCGGTCCCTCCGGTGTCTTCATGCGCTACATCGAGCGTGTGCTGCCGTCGCTGGGGGAGACCTCCGTCTCGCTCCGGGCGATGGGCGAGGTCGTGGACGGTGTCGAGGCGACCCGGCACGACGCCCCGGAGGTCGCGGCCGTGAAGGGCTCGGCGCGCATTGCGGAGCTGCTGCGCCGAGCGGCGCGCCAGGCGGTGCCCGGGGCGCCGGAGGAGCTCCGCTACTTCTACCGCGACGACGTGCTGCGCCTCTCCCGGCGTGACCTGGCTCAGGCCCGGCGCAGCCTGCTGGGGCACGGACGCCGCAACGCGGTGTCCCGCACCCGGGCAGGTGCGCTGCTCGTCGACCTGATGTGGCGCCAGGTCGGGGGCGAGCGCGCGCTGGAGCGCTCGCGCGACGACTTCGGCGAGACCGTGCTCAACGACGACAGGTTCCTGCTGTTCCTGCGGGAGTGGTGGCCGCCGCTGTTCGCCGCGCAGGTGCTCGGCTGGCTGCGCGACCGCGACTTCCTCGGCAGGGTCGGGGAGGGCGTGCTCACGCCGGGCGACATCGACGTGCTCGCCCGGCCCGACGCGTGGGGGCGTGACGAGCACGACCTGTCCGTCGACGACGTCGCCCTGGTCGACGAGCTGCGTCACCTGCTGGGCGAGCCCCCGGAGGAGCCCGACCCCGTGGACGACCCGCTGGCTCACCTCGTCGACGCCAACATGCCGGAGCTCACCACGATGAGCGACCGCGAGTTCGCCGGGCCTCGCGCCACGCGGCGTACCGACGACGACACCTACGCCCACGTGCTCGTCGACGAGGCGCAGGACCTCACCCCCATGCAGTGGCGCATGCTGGGTCGCCGCGGGCGGACGGCGACCTGGACCATCGTCGGCGACCCCGCGCAGTCGTCGTGGCCCTTCCCCGCAGAGGCCGAGCAGGCCCGCGACCAGGCGCTCGGCTCCAAGCCCCGCTACCGCTACCACCTGGACACCAACTACCGGAACAGCTCCGAGATCTACCGCTTCGCCGCGGAGTACGCCGACCGGGTCGGCCTCGAGATCGACCTGCCCACCGCGGTCCGCTCGACCGGGGTGGACCCGACGGTGCTCGCGGACACCGGCGACGTCCGGGGGAGCACGGTGAAGGAGGTCGACCGCATGCTCGCCGAGCTCGCCGGCACGGTCGGCGTCGTCGCGGCCGGTGGCCGGCGCGCGGAGGTGCGCGACTGGTTCGCGGGGCACCCCGACGCCGAGGGCGGCGACCGCGCGCGGCTCGCGGTGCTGACCGGCCTGGAGACGAAGGGGCTGGAGTTCGACGGCATCGTCGTGGTCGACCCCGAGCAGGTCGAGGCGGAGTCCCCGACAGGACGCGCGACCCTCTACGTCGTGCTCACGCGTGCGACGCAGCAGCTGACTCTGGTCTCCTGAACCCTCGGTACGGTTCGGGCATGACTCTGCCCGGCCCCGACGTCCAGCCCGACGTCCGCGCCGCCCTCCGGGAGCTGGTGGCGGCCGAGGCGTGGGCGCTGATCAGGGTCAAGGAGGCGCCGACCGTGACGCTGGTCGCGGGCTCCCGCCGGGAGGTCGCCTCGCTCATGGACGTGCCGCTGGAGGAGGGGCCTCCGGACGGGGGCCGTCGGTTCGACCGGCTCCTGGCGGTGCCGTTCCGGCAGGTCCGGGAGCGCGGGTTCGAGGCGCACGACGACGGCGCCCCGCTCACGGTGGTCGACATCGACACCGAGCTGGAGGTGCCCCTGGAGGCGTTGCTCGAGGCGCTGCCGGACGAGGAGGTCGGCTTCGCCGACCGGGGCGGCTTCGAGACCGGTGATGGGGAGTACGCCGAGGTGGTGCGCGCGATCATCGCCGACGAGATCGGCCAGGGGGAGGGGGCGAACCTCGTCGTCGGACGGCACTACCGGGCGCGGCTGGACGGATGGGGGCCCCCGCAGGCACTCACCGTGCTGCGCCGACTGCTCGAGCGCGAGCGCGGCGCCTACTGGACCTTCCTCTTCTTCACCGGTGAGCGCTACCTCGTCGGTGCGAGCCCGGAGCGTCACGTCTCCGTCCACGGCGGGGACGTGAGGATGAACCCCATCTCCGGCACCTTCCGGCTGCGCGGCGTCTCGCCCGACGAGCGCAAGGCGCGTCTGCTGGAGTTCCTCGCGGACGAGAAGGAGATCTACGAGCTCTTCATGGTCGTCGACGAGGAGCTGAAGATGATGTGCGACGTCTGCAACGAGGGCGGCCAGGTGCTGGGGCCGTTCCTCAAGCCGATGACGCACCTGGTGCACACCGAGTACCTGCTCGCAGGCCGCACCTCACGCGACGTGCGCGAGGTCCTGCGCGACACGATGTACGCCGCAACGGTCACCGGTGCGCCGGTGGAGAACGCCTGCCGGCTCATCACGAAGTACGAGTCCGAGGGACGGGGCTACTACGGCGCGGCGCTGGCGCTCCTGGGCCGCGACGGCGAGGGAGCGCCGACCGCGGACAGCCCCATCGTGATCCGCACCGCGGACGTGGGGCTCGACGGCAGCCTCACGGTGACGGCCGGGGCGACGCTCGTGAGGGACTCCGACCCGGCGCTCGAGGTCGAGGAGACCTGGGCGAAGGCGGGCGGCATCCTCACCGCCTTCGGGCTCACCGACTCGCCACCATCGCCCACCGACGGCGTCGCGGAGCTCGCCCGGGACGAGGACGTGCTCATCGCACTGGGGTCGCGCAACCAGCGGCTGAGCCGCTTCTGGCTGACCGACCAGGGAGGCTCGCGGAGACACCCTTCGCTCGAGGGCCGGCGAGCGGCGATCGTCGAGGGGGAGGACGACTTCGTCAACATGCTGCGCCACGTGCTCGCGATGCTCGGCATGGAGTCGGTCGTCGTGCCCCACGAGGAGGCCACGCCAGCCGCGCTGACGGGGCACGACCTGGTGGTCGTCGGCCCTGGCCCGGGCGACCCGCGCGACGGCGACAGTCCGAAGATCGCCGACTTCCGCGCTGTGGTCGAGCATCTCTTGTCAACTAAACAACCATTCCTGGCGGTGTGTCTCGGGCACCAGGTCCTGTGCGAGCGTCTCGGGATCGACCTGGCCTTCAAGGACATCGTCTTCCAGGGCACGCAGTCGCGGGTGCGCCTCGGCGGGGTGCTGCCCGGCCGGGAGGAGGTGGTGGGCTTCTACAACACCTTCGTCGCCCGTCCCTCGGGGTCTCTCCCGGACGGGGTCACGGTCGCCGCCGACGACGAGACCGGTGACGTCCACATGATCGCCGGACCCCACTACCGCGGGATGCAGTTCCACGCCGAGTCGATCCTCACCGAGGACGGCTTCGACCTGCTGCGCGACGTGATCCTCGACCTGATCGGCTGATCGTGGGCCGCGTGGGTGACCTGCGCGTCGTGGTGGTCGACCACTACGACTCCTACACGTGGAACCTCGTCCACCTGGTCGCCGGCGTCACCGGCGAGCTGCCCACGGTCGTGCAGCACGACGAGGTCACCGCCGCGGCCCTGGACGACTTCACCCACGTCGTGCTGTCGCCCGGTCCCGGCACCCCCGACCGGCCGACCGACTTCTCCGTCGGTGCCGAGCTCCTGCGCGCGGCGCGGGTGCCCGTGCTGGGCGTCTGCCTGGGCATGCAGGGCATGGTGACGGCGTACGGCGGGCGGGTGCGGCAGGTGCCGCCTGCTCACGGGCTCGTGCAGTCGGTCGCCCACGACGGCACCGGTGTCTTCGCCGGTCTCCCGTCACCGTTCCGCGCGGTCCGCTACCACTCGCTGGCCGCGGTGGACGTGCCCGGATCACTGCGCGTCACCGCGTGGACCGACGACGCAGCGAGCGTCGTCATGGGGGTCGCCCACCGCGACCTGCCGCTCGTCGGTGTGCAGTTCCACCCCGAGTCGGTGCTCACCGAGCACGGCGCCGCGATGGTCGCCAACTTCCTGGCCGTCCCCAGCGACTCGGTGGCGTCGTGACCTCCGTCGACCGGTTCCGGCACGCCGCCGGGGGCGCGGACAGGATGTTCTGGCTGGACGGCGGCGGGGCGACCCCGTGGTCCGGAAGGCGCTCGGTGATCGGTGTGCTCGACGCCGACGACGTCTCGCTCACCTTCGACGCCTCTGCCCGCTCGGTGCTGCGGCACGCCTCGGGCGGGAGCGAACAGGTGGGCGACGACATCTTCTCGGTGCTCTCCGACCAGGTGGCGCTCGACGGCGGTGACCCGAGCGTGAGCTGGGTCGGCTACCTCGGTTACGGCTGCCGCACGGACCTCCCCGGGCGAGCCGCGGACGACGTGCCCGACGCCGTGTGGATGCGGGTCCGTGACCCGGACGTGCTCGAGGAGCCGGTGGCCGGCGCACCGCAGCCACCTCCGGTGCCGGGGCCTGCCGAGGAGCCCCTGCCGTCCGGCTACCTGACGGCGTACGAGGAGGTGCAGCGCCAGCTCCGGCTGGGCAACTCCTACGAGGTCAACCTCACCTATCGCGAGAGCCTGCGCTCCCCGAGCGACCCGGTCGAGACCTACCTGCGACTGCGGCAGCTCAACCCCGCGCCGTACTCGGGCTACCTGCGCCACGGGGGCGTGCACCTGCTCAGCTCCAGCCCCGAGCGCTTCGCGACCGTCAACCGTCACCGCGACATCGAGGCCAAGCCGATCAAGGGCACCACCCCACGAGCCGTGGACCCGGACGAGGACGAGGACGAGCGGGCGCGCCTCGGGCACGACCCGAAGTTCCGCGCGGAGAACCTGATGATCGTCGACCTGCTGCGCAACGACCTGGCGATGGTCTGCCGGCCCGGCACGGTCGAGGTGCCGCACCTCATGGAGGTGGAGTCCTACCGCTCCGTCCACCAGCTGGTGTCGACCATCCGGGGGAGGCTCCGTGACGAGGTGAGCACCATCGAGGCGCTGCGCGCTCTCTTCCCGGCCGGCTCGATGACCGGCGCACCCAAGCGCCGCACGATGGAGATCATCGACGCCGTGGAGTCCACGCCGCGCGGCGTGTATGCCGGCGCCTTCGGGTGGATCTCCGGCGACGGCCGGGCAGACCTGAGCGTGGTCATCCGCTCATTGGTCGCCACCGAGCAGGCGGGCGGGTGGCGCTACGAGTGGGGCACCGGCGGCGGCATCACCGTGCAGAGCGACCCGGCCGAGGAGTGGGCGGAGAGCCGCTGGAAGGCCGCGAGGCTCCGGGCCGCGCTGCACGGCGGAGGCGCCCCGGGCTGAGGCCCTCAGGACGTGTCGCCCTCGGCGTCGCTCTCCAGCGTGGCCTTCAGGTCGAGCGTCTCGCCGTCGCGCAGCACCGTCAGCGTCACCACGTCGCCCGGCCGGTAGCCCCGGATCGTCGCGACCAGCGACTCGACGCCGGTGACGTGCTCGTCGTCCACGCGAGTGACGACGTCGCCCTCCTCCAGCCCGGCCTCCTCGCCGGACGAGCCGGGCTCGATCGCCTCGATCCCGGCGCCGGTCACCAGACCGCCTCGTGTCGGGTCGTTGGGGTTGCCGGGCTGGCTCACGGTCACCCCGAGCCGGGCGTGCGTCGGTGTCTCGCCGTTGCGGAGCTGGTCGACGATCGGGAGCACGTTGGTGATGGGGATGGCGAAGCCGAGCCCGATGGAGCCCCCCTCGCCGCCCAGTGCGCTGCTGGAGCGGATCGAGGAGTTGATGCCGACGACCTGACCGCCCAGGTTGACCAGCGGGCCCCCGGAGTTGCCGGGGTTGATCGCCGCGTCGGTCTGGATCGCGGGGTACGTCGTGCTGTCGGACTCCGACTGACCCACCGAGACGGGTCGGTTGAGGGCACTGACGATGCCGCTGGTGACCGTTGCGGTGAGGCCGAACGGCGACCCGATGGCGACCACCTCCTCGCCGACACCGAGCGCCTCGGAGTCGCCGATGCGTGCGGGGGTCAGCCCGGACACGTCGGACGCCCTGATGACCGCCAGGTCGGTGACCGGGTCGGTGCCGACGATCTCGGCGTCGGCCGACGAGCCGTCGCTGAAGTCGACGGTCATGTCGCCGCCGTTCTCGGCCACCTCGACGACGTGGGCGTTGGTGAGGATCTCGCCGTCCTGGCTCAGGATCACACCCGAACCGGAGCCCTGCGCGCTGGTGCCGGCGACGTTGATCTTGACCACGCTGGGGAGCACCTCCTGGGCGACGGCCTCGGGCGAGCCGTCGGGCGCGGGGCTGTCGTCCTGCTCGTCCTGCTCCGTCGTCACGCGATCGCCGGGGCGCAACGGCGTGCCCACCTCGTCGCTGGTGGTGGAGGTGGTGGTCGCCGGGTCGTCGGAGATGCCGCCGTCCGCTGCGTCGTAACCGGCGGCTCCGGCCACTCCGCCGGCGGCGCCGAGCAGGAGGGCGGCCACGAGGACGCCGGCGGTGCGGCCGCGCGAGCGGCGGGGCTCGGTGACTGCTGCCGGTGACCGCTCCGGCTCGCTGCGGAAGGTGAAGGGCCCGAAGACGCTGGTGTCCTCGCGCTCCTCGGTGCCGGGGATGCGGGTCGTGTGCTCCTCCCCCCGGTCCGTGCCAGCGGGGGGACGGTCGTGCCCTGTCGGGTCGTCCTGGCTCGGGTCGTCGTGGCTCGGGGCGTCGTGGTCGCGCTCGGTCATGGGTCCAGCGTGGGTGGGGTTGCTGAGGCGCGACTGAGAGGCTCGTGGGAAGCGGTTGTCATTTCCCGCGCCGACGCCTGCCCCGGCAGACCCATCCAGAACGCCGCACCCCCCTCGGGGGCACTCCCGGCGCGCACCCATCCGCCGTGCGACTGGGCGACCTTCGCGACGATGGCGAGCCCCAGCCCGGAGCCGGGCATCGTGCGCGACTCCACCGAGCGGTAGAACCGCTCGAAGATGTGGGGCAGGTCGGCCTCGGGGATGCCCGGACCCTGGTCGAGGACGCTGACGACGCCGTCCTCGAGCGTCACCGACACCCGCCCCTGCGGCGGGCTCCACTTGGCGGCGTTGTCGAGCAGGTTGGTGACTGCGCGCTCCAGCGCCTGGGGGTCGCCGTGGACCCACCAGGACGACAGCTGCAGGTCGAAGTCCAGCGTGCTGGCCCGCCGCCTGACCCGGTCGACGGCTCGCTCCAGGACCTCGACGAGATCGACATGCTCCCTGTGCACCTCCGGGGCGTCCTGCCTGGCGAGCTCGGTGAGGTCGCCGATCAGCTGGGTCAGCTCGTCGATCTGGAAGCGGAGGTCGGCCATCACCTCGGCGCGTTCGTGATCGCCGAGCGACCCCGGGTTGGCCGGGTCGTCGGCCTGGCGGAGCAGGTCGAGGTTGGTGCGGAGCGAGGTCAGCGGCGTGCGCAGCTCGTGCCCGGCGTCCGCGACCAGCTGGCTCTGACGGGTGCGTGACCGGTCGAGCGCCGCCAGCACCTGGTTGAAGGCCGTCGACAACCGGGCCACCTCGTCGTCGTGCCCGTGCACCTGGATGGGCCGCAGGTCCTCGGTGCGGGCGATGTCCTCCACCGACTCCGCGAGCTCGCGCACGGGGCGCAGCCCGCTGCGCGCGACGAACCACCCCAGCACGCCCGCGAGCACGACGCCGAGCAGCCCGAAGAGGCTGAGGATGGCGCCCAGCTTGCCGAGGGCGTCGTACGTCGGGTCCAGCGACTGCGCCAGGATCAGCGCGGTGCCCGGCTCGCTGCCCGGGACGGCCGCCACCCGGAAGCGTTCGCCCCCCGAGATGACCGTGCGTGTGGATGCCTCGGAGTCGCCCTGGGCGACGGCGAGCTCCTCCTCCTCGAGCTTGATCGGTGTCTCGCCGCTGCGGGCGGGCTCCGCCTCGTCGATGCGCCCGTCGGGGTGCAGCACGGCGATCTTGATGTCGGCGGCTCCCAGCGCCCAGCCCGGCACGTTCTCCTGCGTCAGCCGCGTCAGGGCCGGCGACTCGGCGGCGGCCCCGGCGCGGTCGAGCAGTGACCTGTCGAGCGCGGCGTAGAGCTGGTGGCGCACCATCGCGTACGCCGCCGCGGAGCCGAAGACCAGGGACGCGGTCACCGCGATCGCCGCGAGCAGTGCCACTCGGCTCGCCAGGGTGCCCCGGAAGCGCACCTGCGCGGGCGCGCCGGAGGCGCTGGGGTGAGGGTGCTGCGGGCCCACCCGGTCAGCTCTCCTTGAGCACGTAGCCCACGCCGCGCACCGTGTGGATCAGCCGCGGCTCGGCCTCCGCCTCGGTCTTGCGACGCAGGTAGCCGACGTAGACCTCGAGGGAGTTCGCCGTCGTGGGGAAGTCGTAGCCCCAGACCTCCTCCAGGATGAAGGACCTGTCGAGCACGCGCCGTGGCCGGCGCATGAACATCTCGAGGAGCGCGAACTCGGTGCGGGTCAGCTCGATCTCCCGTGGTCCGCGCCGCACCTCACGGGTCAGCGGGTTGAGGCTGAGGTCGGAGAACACGAGCTCCTCGGCGCTGAGGTCGTCGGTGGCCAGCGGCGCGGCGCGGCGCAGCAGCGCACGCAACCGGGCCAGCAGCTCCTCCAGCGCGAACGGCTTGGTCAGGTAGTCGTCGGCGCCGGCGTCGAGACCTTCGACGCGGTCACCGACGCTGTCGCGCGCGGTGAGCACGATGATCGGCAGGTCGTTGCCCGACGTGCGCAGCGCCTTGGTGGCCTCGATGCCGTCGAGCCGGGGCATCATCACGTCCATGACCACCGCGTCCGGTGCGGCCCGGGCGATGCTCGCCAGCGCCTCGGCCCCGTCGCCGGCCATCGCGACGTCGTAGCCGTTGAACTGCAGCGACCGTCGCAGCGACTCGCGCACCGCCTGGTCGTCGTCGACGACGAGGATGCGCGGCCGCACGGCGTCCCCTGTCCTGTCCACCGTCCCAGGGTGCCATCGCGTCCTGAACCTCGCCTGAGGAGGCGTGCACGAGGCTCGTCGGCACGCCGTTCGGCCGCGAGCCTCAGCCGAGGAGCAGCGGGCGGAGCCGGTCGACGAGCGCACGGCTGGTGCGGGTGACGATCGCGAGCACCCGCTCGAAGCCGTCGTCCTCGCCGTAGTAGGGGTCGGGCACGTCCCCCTCGTCGTCCCCGTCGACTCCGCCGGACCGGGGGTCGAAGTCGCGGAACATCCGCACCCGGCCCGGCGGCAGGTCGGCGGCGCTCTCGAGGATCTCGGCCAGGTTGTCGCGGTCCATCGCCAGCACGAGGTCGCAGTCGTCGAGCCAGGAGAGCGGCAGCTGCTGGGCGCGATGCCTGCTGGCGTCGTAGCCGTGGGTGGTGAGGGTGGCGGCCGCGCGCCGGTCCATCGGGCTCCCGACGTGGTAGTCCGCGGTGCCGGCGCTCATCACCTCCACCGCGTGGTCGAGTCCTGCCTCCTCCAGCGCCGACTCGAGGACGACGTGTGCCATCGGCGAGCGGCAGATGTTGCCCAGGCACACCAGGGCGATGCGGTAGCGGCCGGGGGTCGCAGGGTCAGGCAGCCGCTCGGAAGCCTCAGTCATCGAGGACGGCGTTGAGCACAGCGGTCACCACGCTGATGATGAGGGCGCCCAGGAGCGCGGTGCCGAAGCCGTCGACCTCGAAGCCGAGTCCGAAGACGTCCGCGATGCCGCTGGTCAGCATGAGCATCACCGCGTTGATGACCCAGAGCAGCAGCCCCAGCGTGAGGATGATGAAGGGGAGCGACAGCAGCTTCACGATGGGCGCGACGAACGCGTTGATCACACCGAAGATCAGTGCCACCCCGAGGAGGGTGAGGACCTCGTTGTCAGGCCCGGTGAAGCGGATGTCGTCGAGCAGCCAGGCGGCCGCGGCGAGCGCGGCGGCGCTGACGGCGACGCGCAGCAGGAAGCCCATGACGCACCAGCGTAGGGGGCGCAGGGAGGCAGGTGGCGCTCCGGCACACTGACGCGCATGGTGCAGCGACGTCCCGGGGTGGGTTACGCGCTGGTCCTCGCCGGCGCCTGCCTCTTCATCCTGAACGCCGGGGTGTCGCGGGTCCTGCTGCGCCAGGGCGTGGATCCCGCTTCGCTGACCACGGCCCGGATCACGGGCACGGTCCTGGTGCTGCTCCTGGTCTGCGCCGCCGTCCGTCGTACGGCGCTCCGGCCGCCCACCGGGCGGCTTGCCTGGCTGCTGCTGCTGCACGGCGTCGTCGGCGTCGCGGCGCTGCAGTGGACCTACTTCGTCGCGATCGACCGCCTGCCGGTGGGGCTGGCGCTGCTGCTGGAGTACCTCGCGCCGCTGCTCGTCGCGCTCTGGGCGCGGTTCGTGCAGTCCGAGAGGCTCCGGGCGCGGGCGTGGGTCGGCCTGGGGCTCGCGCTCACCGGTCTGGCGATGGCCACGGGGGTGGTCGAGGGGGAGCTGCGGCTGGACGGCCTCGGCGTGATCGCCGGGCTGGGCGCCGCGGTCTGCTTCGCGACCTACTTCCTCGTCGGCGAGCACGGGATCGCCGAGGTCGAGCCGGTCCGCGTGGTGCTCTGGTCGTTCGCCGTCGGCGCCGTCGCGATGAACCTCGCCGACCCGGTCTGGCAGTTCCCGGTCGACGTGCTCGACGACCAGCTCTCGATGCTGGGCCGCTTCGAGGCCACGACCGCGCCGGGCTGGCTGCTGCTCCTGTTCGTCGTGGTGATGGGCACCCTCATGCCGTTCGGTCTGGTCCTGGCCGCGATGAGCCACCTGTCGGCCTCGACGGTCACCACCGTGGCGATGCTGGAGCCGGTGGGCGTGGTCGTCCTGGGGTGGGTCTGGTTCTACGAGGAGCTGGGTGCGGTCGCGCTGGCGGGCTGCACGCTGGTGATGGTGGGAGTCGTCGCGGCCCAGACCGGCCGTGGGGTCGCGCACGAGCCGGGACCGCTCGCCGGCACCTGATCGGGTCCGAGTAGCCCGAACGGGTCATGGACCCCCTCCCCAACCGGTCGCGGCAAGGGGTCCGACCGGTGTTGGACAACTGACCAGGAACCCGAGGCGGTTTGTCCCTTTACGCGGCTAACGTGGTACCACGCTCGAGACCCGGACTTCATGGTGGGTGTGGGAGGGGATCGAGCGCTTCGCCGGGCGGCCCGTGGGGGCGCGGGCCGACCCGGCACCCCATCTCCGACCCGGCGGGGGAGCGTCGGAGGAGGGGTGGCACAGACGGGGGAGCACCGGGGGGCCGGGGGGTCGGGGGAGCAAGAGGGAACACGGGGGAGCTTCGGGGGAACTTACGGGCCTCGTCCCGGTCGCGCTGTGGGAGGACGCGTCCGGGACGAGGCCCGACCTGCGTCCCGGGGGCGGGCATACCCTGGCCGCGTGACCGACTCGTCCGCCCGCGACCAGACCGCCGCCGCACCGTCGTCCACCGGACCGGTCCCGCGTGCAGCACTCGCTGCAGTCCCCGCCTACGTCGCCGGCAAGCCCGCGCTGCCGCTCGACGGCCGCCCGACGTACAAGCTCTCCTCCAACGAGAACCCCTTCGGGCCGCTGCCCGACGTGCTGGCCGCCGTCGAGGACGCCTCGGCCCGGATGAACCGCTACCCGGACATGGGCAACACCGCGATGTACGACGCCCTCAGCGTCTCGCTGGGGGTCCCGGTCGGCCGGCTGGCGGCGGCCACGGGTTCGGTGGCCCTGCTCTACCACCTGGTGCAGGCCTTCTGCGAGACCGGCGACGAGGTCGTCTTCGCCTGGCGGTCGTTCGAGGCCTACCCCATCGCCACGGCGGTGTGCGGTGCGGTGCCCGTGCAGGTGCCGGTCACGCCCGACGGCCGCCACGACCTCGCCGCCATGGCAGCCGCGGTCACCGAGCGCACCAAGGTGCTCCTGGTGTGCACCCCGAACAACCCGACGGGCCCTGCGGTGACGCGCGCCGAGGTCGAGCAGCTGCTGGAGCAGGTGCCTCCGCACGTGGTGGTCGTGGTCGACGAGGCCTACCGCGAGTTCGTGCGGGGCGAGGCGAGGTTCGACGCGGTCGAGCTCGCGACCGGCCGTCCCAACGTGGTGGTGATGCGCACGTTCGCGAAGGCCTACGGCCTGGCCGGGTTGCGCGTCGGCTACCTCGTCGCGCCCGAGCCCATCGCCGCGGCCGTGCGCGCGTGCGCCCTGCCGTTCGGCGTCTCCGCGGTGGCCCAGGCTGCCGCGGTCGCCTCGCTCCGGGTCGAGGACGAGCTGCTCGAGCAGGTGGAGGCCATCGTCGCCGAGCGCGAGCGGGTCGTCGGCGCTCTGGCCGAGCAGGGCTGGCGGCTGCCCGAGACCCAGGCCAACTTCGTCTGGCTGCCGCTGGGGCACGACACCCCGCGCTTCGCGGCCGAGGCCGAGGCGGCCGGGATCATGGTGCGTCCCTATGCCACCGACGGCGTCCGCGTGACCATCGGCGAGCCCGAGGCGAACGACGTCTTCCTTGCCGTCGCCGAGTCCTTCGAGCCCAAGACCTGAAGGTCCGGAGGCGGCGGCAGACCGTGTTCGACGGATCGTGGCAGTCGTCGAGCTCTCCGACGTGTGGCACGCCTCAACGCCACCAAAGCGTGCTGTACGTCGGAATGCTCGTGCGCCGTCAGGTGCACGTGACGGGTCTGCGCCGACGTCGTGGGCGCCGAGACCGACGGCGACGCGGACGAACCCGCGCGACGATCCCGACGACTGAGCGCGTCGTGCGTGTCAGGGTCGCGGCGATGAGCGCCCTCCTCGCCGCCTCGCTCGCCGGCTGCAGCACGGAGGAGTCAGCCAGCCCGCGGTCCGACACGTCCCCGACCACCGACGCCGGGACCTCCCTTCCCCAGTCCGACGAGCCTGTCGAGCTCGACCCCTCCGAGCTCACCCCCGAGGTGACCAACCCATGGTTCCCGCTCCGTCCCGCGACCCGGTGGACGTACCGGGAGGTGGCCGAGGACGGTGAGCGTCTCAGCGTCGTCGTCACCTCCACCCCGATCACCCACGACTCGCGAACGGCGTGACGGCCCGCGTCGTTCGCGACACCGTCGCTCCTCGACGGGGAGGTCGTCGAGGACACCTTCGACTGGTACGCCCAGGACTCCGCTGGCACCGTCTGGTACCTCGGTGAGGACACGGCGGAGCTCGAGGACGGTCAGCCGCACGTGACCGGGGGTCGGCTTCCCCGCCCGCCCGAGTGCTGCGGGCGGTCGAGACTGTGTACCGTTGGTCCTGATCGGTGTGACACCGGTCACGCCTTCCGAGCCGGGCCGGGAACACCCTCCCCAACGGCTCGGTGGCAGCTCCACCCCGCTCGGCCGCGGCGACCCCGCGCGCCGTGCCTGACGAAGGAGTTCGCTGCATGCCAGCCCAGGACGACGTCCTCGCCCATCACTTCGGCCCGACCCTGGTCCACCGCGGCCAGTCGGCCCCCCCGGGCCCCGCGGACGGGACCGACGGACCCAACCCGATGTTCGTCCAGCTGCTCAGCCCCGAGGGCGAGCGTGTCGACCACCCCAGCTTCGACTTCGACCTCGACGACGAGGCGATCAAGGGCTTCTACCGCGACATGGTGCTGGTGCGCCGGCTCGACACCGAGGCGACCGCGCTGCAGCGGCACGGCGAGCTGGGCATCTGGGCGCAGCTGCTCGGGCAGGAGGCTGCCCAGGTGGGCTGCGGCCGGGCGCTCCGTCCGCAGGACTTCGTGTTCCCGACCTACCGCGAGCACGGTGTGGCCTGGTGCCGCGGGGTCGACCCCCTCAAGCTGCTGGGCCTCTTCCGCGGGGTCGACCAGGGGTCGTGGGACCCCGCCGACAACAACTTCGGGCTCTACACGATCGTCATCGGCGCCCAGACCCTGCACGCCACCGGCTACGCGATGGGCGTGCAGCGTGACGGCCACGTGGGCACCGGTGACCCGGAGCGCGACGCGGCCGTGGTGGCCTTCTTCGGTGACGGCGCCAGCAGCCAGGGAGACGTCAACGAGGCGTTCATCTTCGCAGCGTCCTACAACGCACCGGTGGTGTTCTTCTGCCAGAACAACCAGTGGGCGATCTCCGAGCCCATCGAGCGGCAGAGCCGCATCCCGCTCTACCAGCGCGCCCTGGGCTTCGGGTTCCCCGGCGTCCGGGTGGACGGCAACGACGTGCTCGCGACGTACGCCGTGACGCAGGCGGCGCTGCAGCGTGCCCGCGAGGGCCAGGGCCCCACGTTCGTGGAGGCCTACACCTACCGGATGGGTGCCCACACCACCACGGACGACCCCACCCGCTACCGGCTGTCCTCGGACGTCGAGTCCTGGCGCCTGCGCGACCCGATCGAGCGCGTCCGCGTCTACCTGCGCAGGCAGGGCATCGCCGACCAGGACTGGTTCGCCGACGGTGGCCGCCGAGGCCGAGGAGCTCGGCGCCAGGCTGCGCGAGGGCTGCCGGGCGATGCCCGACCCGCACGTGCTCGACGTGTTCGACAACGTCTACGCCGAGCAGACCGAGGAGCTCGCGCGCCAGCGGGCCGGGTTCGCCGCCTACCTCGACACCTTCGAGGAGCCAGGGGTCTCGACGAGCTCGACCGCCGGAGCCGTCGAGGCCGCCGGAGCTGCCGGGGCTGCCGGGGGTGCGCGATGAAGGTGACGCTCGCCAAGGCGCTGAACGCCGGGCTGCGCCAGGCCATGGAGGCCGACGACAAGGTCCTCGTCATGGGTGAGGACGTCGGCAAGCTCGGTGGCGTCTTCCGCATCACCGACGGCCTGCAGAAGGACTTCGGGGAGGACCGCGTGATCGACTCGCCGCTGGCCGAGTCCGGCATCCTCGGCACGGCGGTCGGCCTGGCGATGCGCGGCTACCGCCCGGTGTGCGAGATCCAGTTCGACGGCTTCGTCTACCCCGCCTACGACCAGATCGTCAGCCAGGTCGCCAAGCTGCACTTCCGCAGCCAGGGGCGCGTGCCCATGCCGATCGTCATCCGCATCCCGTTCGGTGGCGGCATCGGAGCGGTCGAGCACCACAGCGAGTCGCCGGAGGCGCAGTTCGCGCACACGCCGGGGCTCAAGGTGGTGGCGTGCTCCAACCCCGTCGACGGCTACTGGATGATCCAGCAGGCGATCGCCAGCGACGACCCGGTGATCTTCCTCGAGCCCAAGCGGCAGTACCACGCGGACAAGGCCGAGCTCGACCCCGACGCCGAGCCCGACCCGCTCTTCTCCTCGCGCGTGGTGCGCGCCGGCGCCGACGTCACGCTGCTCGCCTACGGCCCCACGGTCAAGCTGTGCCTGCAGTCGGCGGAGGCCGCCAAGGCCGACGGCACCGACATCGAGGTGATCGACCTGCGCACCCTGTCGCCGCTCGACCTCGACCCGGTCCACGAGTCCGTGCGCCGCACCGGTCGTGCGGTCGTGGTGCACGAGGCGCACGCCAACCTCGGGATGGGGGCGGAGGTCGCGGCGCGCATCACGGAGGAGTGCTTCTACAACCTCGAGGCCCCCGTGCTGCGGGTCGGTGGCTTCGACACTCCCTACCCACCGGCACGCGTCGAGGAGGAGTGGCTGCCCGACCTCGACCGGGTGCTGGACGCCGTCGACCGCTCGCTCGCCTACTGACCCGCCGATTCCTGTTGGAGTGACAAGAAGATGACTGTCAACGAGTACAAGCTCCCCGACGTCGGCGAAGGGCTGACCGAGGCCGAGATCGTCACCTGGAAGGTCAAGGTGGGCGACACCATCCAGGTCAACGACGTGGTCGTCGAGATCGAGACGGCCAAGTCGCTGGTCGAGCTCCCGTCGCCGTACGCCGGCACGGTGACCGCTCTCCTGGTCGACGAGGGCACGACGGTGCCCGTCGGCACCCCGATCATCGCGGTCTCCGACGGCACGGGCGACGACACCCAGGCATCGGCGGGCACCGGCGGCGGGGCGACGAAGGAGTCGGGCGGGACCGGCGAGATGGACCTCTCCAACCCGGCGGCGACCGGTGGTGGCGAGAACCAGACCCTGGTGGGCTACGGCCCGCGCTCGGGCGCTGCGATGCGCCGCGCTCGCAGAGGGCCCGCGACGGCGCGGACGATGGCCGGCTCGGCGGCGCAGATGCAGGTGCAGGGGTCGTTCCACCCGGGAGCGCGGGACACCTCGGAGGTCGTCGCGGACGACGAGCCGCCGGTGCCCGCGACGTCCGCCCGCGAGCGGCCGGAGCCGGCGTCCGAGCAGTCCAGGCCCGGGGTCTGGTCGGTCGGCTCGGTGCTGGCCAAGCCGGCGGTGCGCAAGCTCGCACGCGACCTCGGGGTCGACCTGCGCGCGATCACCCCTGGCGACCCGCGGGGCATCGTGACCGCGGAGGAGGTCCGCGCCGCGGCAGGCAGCGAGCCGAGCGGGGCTCCGAGCGGGGCGGAGCTCGAGGTCCGGCCTGCGCCGGGCGTGAGCGTCGGGTCGCCGGGTCTGGAGGACCGGCGCGAGCCGATCAAGGGCGTGCGCAAGATGATGGGGCAGGCCATGGTGACCTCCGCCTTCACGGTCCCCCACGTGACCGAGTGGATCACCGTCGACGCGACGCGCACGATGCGGCTCGTCGAGCAGCTGCGGGGCGACCGCGCCTTCGAGGGCATCCGGGTCTCGCCGTTGCTGGTCGCCGCCCGGGCGGTGTGCCTGGCGATGCGGCGTACGCCGGAGGTCAACGCGGTCTGGGACGACGAGTCCCAGGAGGTCGTCTTCCGGGGGTCGGTCAACCTGGGCGTCGCGGCGGCGACGCCCAGAGGGCTGGTGGTGCCCAACGTCAAGGGCGCCGACCGGATGTCGCTCGCCGACCTCGGTCGCGCCCTGAACGAGCTCACCGCCACGGCTCGCGACGGGCGCACCCAGCCCGCGGAGATGGCGGACGGCACCTTCACGATCACCAACGTCGGCGTCTTCGGCGTCGACGCCGGCACGCCGATCATCAACCCGGGCGAGTCCGCGATCCTCGCGCTCGGCGCCGTGCGCAAGCAGCCCTGGGTGCACAAGGGCAAGGTCAAGGCGCGTGACGTGACGACACTGGCGCTGTCCTTCGACCACCGCTTCATCGACGGGGCGAAGGGCTCGCAGTTCCTCGCCGACGTCGCAGCGATCATCGAGGAGCCCGCGCGCGCCCTCAGCTACTGAGCCGACGTCGGGCAGGCCTCAGCAGACGGGCGCCAGGAGGGTGCGCGACCCCATGCCGACGGTGTGGCCGAGGGCGTTGAGGAACCTCCCGAGCAGCAGACGGGTGTCGCGCAGCGCCCACACGGTCTCGGTGGTCACCCATGAGAGGTCGCGTGCCTTCTCGATGTTCCAGGCACTCACCAGGTGCACGACGGCCCCGACGCGGTCGTCGACCGCGAGGCCCACGTCGGTGAGGAAGGACCGGCGGATCCGCGCCTCGACGGCGGCGAGCACGTCGTTGACCGCCTCGTAGTCGCGATGGATCTCCTCCGGCTCCACGCCGCGCGAGCGGCAGGTGCGCACGACGGCCAGCGGCAGGTCGTGCTCGATGTGGGCGTTCATGCCCGCCAGCGCGAACTGCACGGGCAGCTGGGTCCCCCGGCGGGCCTCGAAGAGCGGCCGCCACGCGCTCGGCACCGGTCGGCCGGAGCGCTCCGCGTCGTAGGCGTGCAGCCACAGGGCGGCGAACCGCACGTCCAGCTCGGCCAGCAGCTCCGAGTCGGAGAACGGCGAGGGGCCGGCGAGACCGTCGAGCAGACCACCGACCCGCTCGGTCACCTCCAGGTAGACCCGGTTGAAGACCGCCACCCCGTCGTCGCCGGGCAGCTCGGCGTCGATCTGACGCAGTCGTTCGATGACACCGTCGACCGTGCTGGGTTCGTTCATCCCCCCATCATCGACCGTCACCGCGGCGTGGCGGCCAGGACGACGGTCCCGTCGTCCTCGTCCAGCGCGACCCTGGGCCGCATCCCGGACGTCGCGACGGCGAACCTCGCCGACGCCTGCTGGTGGCGGCCGACCTCGAGCAGCACCTCACCACCGGGCGCGAGCCACCCCTTCGCGTCGTGCACGACGCGCCGGAGCACGTCGAGCCCGTCCTCGCCGCCGTCGTGGGCCGCCACCGGCTCGTGGTCGCGGGCCTCGGGAGGCAGCAGGTCCAGGTCGTCGCTCGGCACGTAGGGGACGTTGGCGGTCACCACGTCGACCCGACCACGCAGCTGCGGCGGGAGCGACTCGAACAGGTCGCTGCGCACGACGTGCGCGAGCCCGGTGAGGTTGTCCTGCGCGCACCGTACGGCGGCCGGCGCGATGTCGGCTGCGTACAGCGACAGGTCAGGACGTGCGTGCGCCACCGCCAGCGCGACCGCGCCGGTGCCGGTGCACAGGTCCACGAGGACGCCGTGCTCCGGCGCCACCTCCAACGCGGCGTCCACCAGACCCGCCGTCCGCCGACGAGGCACGAAGACGCCGGGAGCCACGGCGACGCGCAGACCGCGGAACTCCGCCCACCCCAGCACCATCTCCAGTGGCTCGCCGGCACAGCGACGCAGCACCCAGCGGTCCAGGGTGGCGGCCGACCCGGCTTCCTGCACCAGCAGGCGTGCCTCGTCCTCTGCGAAGACGCATCCGGCCGCCCGCAGGCGGGCGGAGAGGTGGCGATGCACCGCTTCCGGTGAGGTCACGGCCGCACCGCTCGCGCGGTCGCTCACGGCTTGCGCCTCTCCTGCAACCGGGCGACCACGGGGAGCGCCCGCTGCGCCGCCTTCATCACCGGCGCCGGCACGAAGTGCGTGCGCGGCCACCGCCGGTGCAGCAGCGCGTCGGTGCCGCCGTCGGCGAAGACGACCGAGCCGACCATCAGGCTCGCCTCCGGCGACAGCAGGAAGCAGATGAGCGCAGCCACCTCCCCGGGCCGACCGGGCCGGCGCAGAGCCGTGGGGTAGGTGTCGGCGAACCGCCCGAGCACCGGGTCCTCGCGCAGCCCGTCGGTCATCGGTGTGGCGATGAGGCCAGGGGCGACCGCGTTGACGCGGATGCCGGCGCCCGCCCAGCCGCGTCCGGTGCCCACGCTGCGGGCCCACCACGCCAGGGCCGCCTTCGACGACGGGTAGACGTGGACAGCGTCGCGCCTGCGAGCCCTGGCCCGGGCCCGCTCCTCGTCGTCGTCGAGGCAGGCGCGGGCCACGTCCAGGGCCCATCCGGGCTGGCAGGTCGTGGAGTTGGACGACAGCAGCACCACTGCCGCGTCCTCGCCGCCCTCGGCGGTCCGGCGCAGCCGGTCGTGCAGCCCGCTCACCAGCCGGGTCGCGCCGAAGAAGTTGACCGAGACCAGCAGCGCCGGGTCGACGCCGGTGAGGCCGGCGAGCCCCGCGCACGGCACGACCCCGTGCAGCGGCCCGTCACCGAGCGCGTCGCCGACCGCAAGCAGGGCCTCGGACCTGCCCTCGTCGGTGCTCAGGTCGGCCACGACCGGCGCATCGACGTCGGAGTCCACGCGGTCCACGCCCACGACACTGTGCCCCCGCTCGCGCAGCAGCGCCGCAGTCGCGGCGCCGATGCCGGATGCGGTGCCGCTGACGACGTAGGTGCTCATCGGGTCTCCTGGGAGGTGCGAGGGGAGGGGATCAGTCGAGGGGCATGCGTGCGGCCAGGAGGTCGGCGACGTCACGGCCGCGCAGCTGGTCGAGCTCGTGGCGGAGCACCTCGCCCACGCGGCGGCAGAAGGCCTCCGGCTCCTCGGCCCCGTCGGGCAGCTCCGGGACGACCACGTCGACGATGCCTGCCTGGCGGAGGTCCAGGGAGCGCACCCCCTGGGCGCGCGCCATGTCGGGGGCGTGGTCCACGTCGCGGTGCACGATCGCACTCGCCCCCTCCGGCGGCAGCGGCGCCAGCCACGCGTGCTGGGCGGCGACCACCCGGTCGGCCGGCAGCAGCGCGAGGGCGCCTCCGCCGGTGCCCTCGCCGAGGAGCAGCGAGAGCGTCGGGGTGTGCAGCGTCATGAGGTCGGCGAGGCAGCGCGCGATCTCCCCGGCGAGGCCGCCCTCCTCGGCCTCGACCGACAGGTCCGCACCCGGTGTGTCGACGACGCTCAGCAGCGGGAGCCCGAGCTCCTCGGCGAGCCGCATCCCGCGGCGGGCGAGCCGCAGCGCCCCCGGGCCCAGCGGGTGGTCGGCGGACTGACGCGCCCGGTCCTGCGCGATGAGCACGCAGGAGGTGCCACCGAAGCTGGCCAGCGCGAGCAGCAGGCCGGGGCCTCTCTCGCCCTGCCCGGTGCCGTTGAGCGGCACGAAGTCGGAGGCCGCGTGCTCGAGCAGTGCTCGGACGCCGGGACGGTCCTCGCGGCGCGACCGCGTGACCGACTCCCACGCGTCGATGTCCGGCACCGGCGGAAGCGACGGGGCCGGCACGGCGTCCGGCTGCGTCGGGAGCCGTGCCTCCCCCGGTGACTGCAGGATCGTCAGGGCCCGCACCACGACGTCGCGCAGGTCCTCTGCAGCGACGACACCGTCGAGCAGGCCGTGGCCGTGGAGGTTCTCCGCGGTCTGGACGCCCGGAGGGAACGCCTCGCCGTGGATCGCCTCGTAGACGCGTGGCCCCAGGAACCCCAGCAGGGCGCCGGGCTCCGCAATGGTCACGTGGCCCAGCGACCCCCACGACGCCATCACCCCGCCGGTCGTCGGGTGACGCAGGTAGACCAGGTAGGGGAGGCCGGACGACTTGTGCTCGGCGACCGCCGCCGCGATCCGCGCCATCCACACGAACGCCGGCGTGCCCTCCTGCATCCGGGTGCCGCCGGAGACAGGCGCGGCGAGCAGGGGCAGGCGATCGCGCGTCGCCCGGCGTACGGCGTCGACGAACCGCCGCGCGGTGGCGACCCCGATCGAGCCCGCCAGGAAGCCGAACTCGCCCACCACCACGGCGACCCGTCGGCCGTCGACCGTCGCAGCCCCGGTGATCAGTGCCTCGTCGGTGCCGGCCTGCTCCTCCGCCCGCGCCAGGTCGTCGGCGTACGCCGCACCGACCTCCGGGTGCTGGGGCGGGGTGTCCCAGGACTCCCAGGAACCGGGGTCGAGGACGAGGTCGATGAGGGCGCGGGCGTCGGGACGCTCGCTCCCTGTCATCCGGCGAGCTCCTTGACCAGCATCACGCGGCGGTGCCCCGCCTCGTCGCTGACCTCACCCACCGGCTGGTAGCCGCGCGAGGTGTGGAAGGCCAGCGAGACCTCGTTGGGCGGGTCGATGTTGACCTCCAGCGCCAGCCGGCCGAACTCCGCGGCCCGGGCCTCCAGAGCGTCGTAGACCTGGCTGCCGAGACCTCGTCCCCGCGTCTCCTCGGTCATCACGACACGGTCGAGGTAGTAGTACCGGTCGCCGAAGTGCTCGGCGTACCACCGGTAGTTGGCGGAGTCGTAGTCGGTGCCCGGGCGCACGGTGACCACGAAGCCGACGAACTCGCCGTCGAGCTCGACGACGTCGAACCGGTCGGCCAAGGCCTGGATCTCGCGGAGCTTGTCCTCGTCCATCGGCGCGAGCTTCTCCACCTCGAGCTGGTTGAGGGCGAGCACCTTGTGGACGTCGGGCTCCTCCAGCGGGCGCACCACCCCGGGACCCGAGTACTCCGGTGTGGAGGCGGGGACGTCACCGGCGGCGCTCATCTGCACAGGATGCCAGCCGTCTTCGGGCGGGGAGGTCAGCGGGGCCGCGCCGCCTCCTCGGCCTTGGTGTCCTGGCGCGCGGCACGGTCCTCGTAGGACTTGCGGTCGGGATCGTCCAGGGCCGAGACGAGCACCGTGTCCGCTCCGAGGCGGCGGCCCACCCACAGCGCGGCCCTGCGAGGCAGCAGTCGCGGCATCATCAGCAGGGGCCCGGCCGACCTCGGCACGAAGACCTCCAGCCGGGGCTTCGCCAGGGCGTCCGCGATGCCGTCGGCGACCTGCTCCGGTGTGATCGCCTTCAGCCCGGGCAGGTCGGCGATCCCCGTGGCGAGCTCGGTCCGCACGATGCCGGGCATCACGGTCGAGACGTGGACTCCCTGGTCGGCGAGCTCCTGCTCGATCGCCTCCGAGAAGGCGATGACGCCGGCCTTGGTGGCGCAGTACGTCGAGCCACCGACGAGCCCCGCCTTGCCGGCGGTCGAGGCGACGTTGACGATGTGCCCGCCCCGACCGCGCTCGACCATGCGGCGTGCGGCCTCCCGTGCCGCCACGATGACGGCGCGCAGGTTGAGGTCGATCATCCGCGCGGTCATCGCGTCGTCCTCGTCGAGCAGCGGGGCGAGCGGCATGATCCCGGCGTTGTTGACGAAGACGTCCACCGGGCCGAGCTCGGACTCGGCCAGGTCGAGCAGCTCGACGACGCTCGCCTTGTCGGTCACGTCGAGCCTCGCGGCGAGGGTGCCGCCTCCGATGCGCTCGGCCGTCGCGCGGGCGACGTCCAGGTCGAGGTCGCCGATCGCGACCTTGGCGCCGTCCCGCACGAGGCGAGCCGCGGTCGCGGCCCCGATGCCACGGGCGCCACCGGTGATCACGACCACCCTGCCGGCGATGGTGCTGTTCATGAGGATCCCTTCGTGGGGTTGTCCGGTGTGCTCCCCGCCTCGTCGGCGTGGAGCGGCTTGAGGGTGACGGGCAGGCCGTCGTCGGGGTTCGGCAGCGACGTCATGTCCCAGGTGACCTCGTAGCGGGCCGGCACCTCGATGCGGTACTCGAGGAGGATCCGGTGCACGAGCGCCTTCACCTCGGCGCGGCCGAAGTGCATGCCGATGCACTTGTGCACGCCGCCGCCGAAGGCCATGTGGGCGAACCGGTGCTGCTTGTCCTCGCGCCGGGGCTCGTCGAAGCGCGACGGGTCGAAGGAGTCGGCCGCGGCCCACAGCGTCGGGATCAGGTGGGAGGCCCACGCACCGACGGTGACCATCGTTCCCTGCGGGACGAAGCTGCCCAGGATCTCGGTGTCCTCGGTGGTGCGGCGGGCCATGCCGGGCACCGGCGTCACGAGCCGCAGCGCCTCCATGAAGACCAGGTCGAGGGTCTCGAGCTTCTCGGTGCCGGCGAGGTCCATGGGTCCGTCGCCGTGCGCCAGCGACTCCTCGCGGCAGCGTTCCTGCCACTCCGGGTGCTTGGCGAGGAACCAGCACACGGCGGTCGCGGTGATGGTGGAGGTGTCGTGCGCCGCCATCATCAGGAAGATCATGTGGTTGACGATGTCCTCGTCGCTGAAGGAGTGGCCCTCGTCGGTCTCCACGTGGCACAGCGCCGCGAACAGGTCCTCGTCCGCCGAGGCACGCTTCTCCGGGATGCGGTCGCGGAAGTAGTCCTCGAGCACCTTGCGGCTGCGCAGGCCCTTCTCCCAGCGCAGGCCGGGCACGGGGAAGCGGACGAAGGCGAGTCCCGCGCGGACGCAGTCCTCGAAGGCCCGGGCGATCCGCCGCGACTCCTCGGTCTGGCGCGCACCCATGAAGGTCTCGGTCGCGATGCGCAGGGAGAGGTCCTTGATCAGCGGATAGATGCGCACCGGCCGCCCGCTGGGCCAGCCGGGCACCTCCTCCTCGATGATCGAGCCGAACTGCCGGGTGTAGGCCTCCAGGCGTGTCCGGGTGAAGGCCTCCTGCATGATCCGGCGGTGGTAGCGGTGCTCCTCGCCGTCGAGCAGCATGAGGCCGCGGTTGAAGAAGGGTCCGATGAACCACTCCCAGCCGTTCTGCGAGAACGTCTTGTTCTTGTTGACCAGGACGACCTGGGCGGCCTCGGGACCGATGACGGTGCACACCTTCATGCCGAAGATCGAGGTCCACGACACCGGACCGAACTTCTCGTACTGCTCCAGCGACAGCGCCGGCCCGTAGCGCATGAACATCAGCGTCTTGCCGATGAGCGGGGGGCCGGGCTCGCCCCACAGCGGCTTCCAGTCCGTCCCCTCCGGGGGGTCGGCCAGCTTCGCCGCGCGGCCGTGCACGCCGCGGACGACGTGCTCGAGGTAGCGGTCGCCGGGGTAGTGCGCCAGCGACGGTGCCCGGCGGCGGGCCTCACGCAGGGCGCGGCGCATCGTCCGTGCGGGCAGCGTGACCACGGCGGACGGCCTGGGTCCGCGCGGGAGCGAAGGGTGGGGGAGCGCCATGGTCAGTAGAGCCTCCGCACGATCGCGCGCTTCCAGGCGGAGTACGGCGGTCGCAGCACCGGGAGGTCGGTGAGCCACGAGGGACGGCGCACCACCGCCCTGCGGTGGCTGAAGGTCTCGAAGCCCCACCTGCCGTGGTAGGCGCCGTGACCGCTCGCGCCGACGCCTCCGAAGGGCAGGTCGCTGATGCCCACCTGCACCATCACGTCGTTGACGCACGCTCCGCCCGACGACGTCCGGTCGAGCACACGGTCGGCGGTCTCCCGACCTGCGAACACGTAGAGCGCCAGCGGCTTGTCGCCGGCGTTGATCGCGGCGAGCGGCTCCTCCAGGTCGCCGAAGGTGAGCATCGGCAGGATCGGCCCGAAGATCTCCTGCCCCATCACGGCGGCGTCGGGACGCACGCCCCGCAGCACGGTGGGAGCGACGTACCGGTCCGCCACGTCGACCTCGCCGCCGATCACGAGCTCGTGACCAGCCCGCGTCCAGCAGGTCCTTGAGGCGCTGGGCATGGCCGGCGTTGACGATGCGGCCGTAGTCGGGGGACGTGCGGGGGTCGTGGCCGTACCTGCGCCGGACCTCCTTGGCGAGCAGGTCGAGGAAGCGCTGCTCCACGTCGCGGTGCACCCAGACGTGGTCGACGCTGACGCAGGTCTGGCCGGCGTTCGTCCACTTCGCGAAGGCGACGCGAGAGGCGGCGAGCTCGAGGTCGGCGTCCTGGCCGACGACGGCGGGCGACTTGCCACCGAGCTCCAGCGTCACCGGCGTGAGGTGCCGGGCGGCGGCCTGCGCGACGATGCGGCCCACGGTGCCGTTGCCGGTGTAGAAGACGTGGTCCCACCGCTGCTCGAGCAGGGCCGTCGTCTCCGCCACGCCGCCCTCCACGACGACCACGGCGTCCGGGTCGAGGTACTGCGGGAGCAGTCGCGCCAGGGTCGCGGAGGTGGCCGGTGTGACCTCGGAGGGCTTGCACACGACGGTGTTGCCGGCGGCGAGCGCCGCCGCCAGCGGGCTCAGGAGCAGGTGCACCGGGTAGTTCCACGGTGCGATGACCAGGACGGCGCCCAGGGGTTCGTGATGGACGGCGGCGGTGCTGGGCCGCAGCAGCAGCGGGACCTTGGACCGCTGCGGTCGCGCCCAGGAGGCGACGTGACGGCGGAGGTGCTCGATCTCGCGAGCGGGGGCACGCAGGTCGGTGACCCAGGCCTCGTGGCGGGGCTTGTCGTAGTCGGCCGCCAGGGCGTCGAGGAGCTCGTCCTCCCGCTCCTCGAGCAGACGGATGAGCGCGCGCAGCTGGTCGCGCCGCCACTCGATCGGACGGGTGCGTCCACCGGCGTACGTCGCGCGGAGGCGGTCGGCGAGGCCCGCGAGGCCAGCGCTCGACGAGACCAGCCCGGAGGCGGGGCCGGCGTCGACCTCGGTCTGGCTCATGGTCCTCCTCGACGCAGCATGACCGTGACAGATTCACTGTCAGCGACGTCGGGGCCAGTCTGGCCCGAGGAGGGTGCCCGCGTCGAGGGGCCGCGCGGGTCCGTCTCAGAAGCTGCGGGTCAGGCGACGCCGCCGATGCTGCGCAGCCCGGCGACCGGTGCGGCGGCTGCGGGGGCGGTCACGTCCTTCGCGAACGCCGCGACCTCCTCGATGGCGGCCATGCTCTCCGGGTTGAGGTCGGCGATGACCGGGAAGGCGTGGACCTGGCGCTCCCACACCTGGAGGGTGCACTGCACGCCGGCGTCGAGGAGCCGCTCTGCCATGAGCTCGGCGTCGACGCGGAGCACCTCGTCCTCGCCGCAGATGATGAGCGTCGGGGGCATCGTGGAGAGGTCGGCGTTCACGGGGGAGTGGTGGTCCTCGACGCGGCAGCCGATCGCCATCCGGCCGACGCGGCGGAGCTTGCGCACGGGGATGTAGGCGTCGCGACGGGCGTTGTGGTGGCGCAGCTTGGCGCGATGGTCGAAGTCGACCCAGGGCGACAGGCCGACGATGCCGGCCGGGCCGGGCCGCCCCTTCTCGCGCAGCGCGAGGGCCGCGGCGAAGGCCAGGTGGCCGCCGGCGGAGTCGCCGCACAGCACGATGGAGGAGGGCGGGAAGCCCTGGCGGGTCAGCCAGCCGAAGGCGTCGACGCAGTCGGCGACCGCGTCGTCGACCGTGCCGACGGGGAGCTGGCGGTAGTCGAGGTTGAGCACGGCCATGCCGGTGCGGCGCGCCAGCCGGTCGACGATCCGCCGGTGCGTGGCCATGCCGCAGGAGATGAAGGCACCGCCGTGGGCGTAGAGGATCACCCCGTCGGCGGTGGTGCCGTCGATCGGCGTCACCAGCTCGCCGCGCCACGTCTTGGCGACGACCTCGGTGTGGGAGCACCCGCCCGAACGTGGGATCACGTTCGCCGCGCGGTCGACCAGTCGGAGCAGGTGCGGCGCGTAGCCGGTCATGGGCGCGAACTTGAGCGCGGGCCGGACGACGACCTTGGAGATCGCGTGCACGGCGTCAGATCGACGCGACGTGCCGATCCGGTGCTCGATCATGGCAGCTGCCTTTCAGATCCCCGCAACGCTCCCAACGCCGCGCCAGAAACCTAGTACCCAGGTAAAGACAGGGCCATACCGACCCACAGGGCAAAATTGTGACCGGGGCCACTCCACGCTCAGGACCGCGAAAAAACACCCGTTGGGGTGAGCGCGCTGCTGACCCGGCCGGAACCCGGCCTCGGGCCGAGGGTCCCTGGCGCGTCGCGCCCGTGGTTACGCTCTCCGGCATGGACGCCGCCGGTCCCGCGACCTCGCTGCCCGCCCCTGCAGAGCTGCCGGGGGCGCAGCACGTGCACTCCGGCAAGGTGCGGGAGCTCTACCGGCTCGACGACGGCACCCTGCTCATGGTGGCCAGCGACCGCATCTCGGCCTACGACTTCGTGCTCGAGACGCCGATCCCCGACAAGGGCGAGATCCTCACGCGGATGTCCCTGTGGTGGTTCGAGCGGCTGGCCGACCTGGTGCCCAACCACGTGCTGTCGACCGACGTGCCCGAGCAGGTGCGCGGCCGCGCCGTCCGGTGCGAGTCCCTGGACATGTATCCCGTCGAGTGCGTGGCCCGCGGCTACCTCGCCGGGTCGGGCCTGCTCGACTACCGCGCCACCGGCGAGGTCTGCGGTGTGGCGCTGCCCCCGGGGCTGGAGGACGGCAGCCGCCTGGAGCACGCGATCTTCACGCCCGCGACGAAGGCCGCCGTGGGCGACCACGACGAGAACGTCTCCTACGACGCGGTCGTCACCACGGTCGGCGACGAGCGCGCGGCGGAGCTGCGCGACCTGACCCTGCGCGTCTACGCGCGCGCCGAGGGCATCGCCCGAGGGCGCGGGATCATCCTGGCCGACACGAAGCTGGAGTTCGGTGCGCGCAGCGACGGCACGACGGTGCTCGGCGACGAGGTGCTCACTCCGGACTCCTCCCGCTTCTGGCCCGCCGACCGGTGGAGCCCGGGGCGTGCCCAGGCGTCGTACGACAAGCAGTACGTGCGCGACTGGCTGACCTCCGCCGAGTCGGGGTGGGACCGTCACTCCGGCGAGGCGCCCCCGCCGCTGCCGGAGCACGTCGTCGAGCAGACCCGGGCGAAGTACGTCGAGGCCTACGAGCGCCTGACCGGGGAGCGGTTCCGGTCGTGACGGGCGAGTTCACCGCCCACACCCTCGCGGACGTCCGTCGCTGGGACCCCTCCGTGTTCGTCCCCGCGGAGCGCAGCCGGGTCTACGACTACCTCGCCGACCCGAGCAACCGCCCCGAGTGGCAGGCCAGCCTGCGCAGGGTCGAGGTCCTGGACGAGGGGCCGCCCCGCGTCGGCACCCGCTGGATCGACCACGTCCACGGCGCTCCGCCGTTCCACCTGTGCATCACGCACATGGAGCCGGGTGCGGTGTGGGCGGAGGTCGGCAGCTCCGGCCCCTTCACGGCGTACGGCACGCTGCTGTTCGAGGACGCCGAGCGCGACGGGACGGCCGGCACCGTGGTGCACACGGTGGCGCGGGTGCGCGGCCGCGGTGCAGCGCGGGTGCTGGCGCCGTTCGCGATGGTCGTGGCC
>CAVXMY010000005.1:0-125553 GCA_963763065.1 uncultured Actinomycetota bacterium | reverse complement strand
ACCCGGCTAGCAGCACGCGAGCGTCAGTCCACGTCCTCCTGCGCCATGCCGGGGTCGACGATCTGGCGCCGGGTCACCGGGGGGAGCGGCGGCGGCGTCCCCCCGAAGGAGGGGCACAGCGCCTGGTGGGAGCACCAGCCGCACAGCGCGCTCGTGCGTGGTCGCCAGTCGCCGCTCTCCGCGGCCCGCGAGATCGCGGTCCAGAGCGCGTCGAGCTTGCGCTCCACGGCGCGGAGGTCGGACTCGTCGGGCCGGTAGCGCAGCACGTCTCCGCTGCCGAGGTAGATCAGCTGCAGCATCGCCGGGATCTCGCCGCGCAGGCGCCACAGGACCAGGGCGTAGAACTTCATCTGGAAGAGCGCGCGTGCCTCGAACGCCTCGCCCGGTGCCCGGCCCGTCTTGTAGTCGACCACGCGCACCTCGCCGGTGGGTGCGACGTCGACGCGGTCGACGAAGCCACGCAGCAGGAGCCTGCTGTCGAGCACGGTCTCGACATACATCTCACGCTCGGCGGGCTCGAGCCGCCGGGGGTCCTCGAGGGTGAAGTAGCGACGCACGCTGTCGCGGCAGGACCGCAGCCAGGTGACGACCCCCTCGCCGCCGTCGCCGGTGAACATCTCCGCCAGCTCGGGCTCCTGGGCCAGCACGTGCTCCCACGCCGGGCCCACCAGCTCCTCGGCCCGCTCGGGGGTGCGGTGGGCGGCCGGCAGGTCGAAGAGGTCCTCGAGCACCTTGTGCACGACCGTGCCGCGGGCGGCGGCCGGTGAGCTCTCCTCGGGCAGCCGGTCGATGGTGCGGAAGCGGTAGAGCAAGGGGCACGTCATGAAGTCGCCGGCACGGCTGGGCGAGAGGGAGCCGACGACCTCGACGCCGTCGACCTCGCGCGCGCCCTCGCCCCGAGGCTGACGTCGCGAGCGCGGCAGCGGCACCGTCGCAAGGGCCTCGGCGGCAGGTGTCGCGGTCATGGTCGAGACCATAGGTGGACGGGGCGACATTTCCGCCGTCCCACGCCAGGGGCAGCGAGCGACGCGACCACAGGTACGTTGGGGCCGTGAGTGACCACGGACTCGGAGCGCCCGCCCGGCGCGGCGACCGCGACGCGATCCGGATCGGGTCCATCGGGGGCGTCGACGTCCTGGTGCGATGGTCGTGGTTCCTCATGGCCGCCCTCATCGCGTTCCTGCTGATCCCGATGATCGAGGACGCCGCACCGCAGCTCACGGGCGGGCTGACCTTCGTGGCGGGAGTGGCCTTCGCCGTCCTGCTCGCGCTGTCACTGCTGCTCCACGAGCTCTCGCACGCATGGATGTCCCAGCACTTCGGCATCCGGGTGCGGTCGATCACGCTGCACTTCATCGGAGGGGTCACGGCGATCGACGGCGAGCCGGAGACGCCCAAGCAGGAGTTCGCGATCTCCGCGATCGGTCCGGTGACCTCGCTCGCCGTGGGTGGCGCGGCCCTGGCGCTGCTCCAGGTGACCCCGGCCGGCCTGCTGAGCCTGGTCGTCGGGCTGCTGGCGTACGCCAACCTGCTGGTCGGCGCGCTCAACCTCGTGCCGGGGATGCCGCTGGACGGCGGCCGCGTGCTCCGTGCCGTGGTCTGGAAGGCAACCGGCAACCCCCACCGAGGGCTGCTCGTGTCGGGGTGGGCGGGTCGCGTGGTGGCCGGCCTCGTCCTGCTCGCGCCGGCCGCGATCAGCGTGGCGGGACACCCCGTGGACGTCGTCGACTACGTCATCGCCGCGGTCATCGGGTGGTTCCTCTGGACCGCCGCCACCTCGGCCATCACGAGCGCGAAGGTGCGGTCGCGACTGCCCCGGCTCCACGCCAGGGGGCTCGCGCGACGGACCCTGACGGTGCCCGAGGACCTCCCGCTCGCCGAGGCGGTGCGCCGGGCACGCGACGGACGGGCCGGCGCCATCGTGTCCCTCGGGGTCGACGGCCGGCCGGTGGGTGTGGTCAGCGAGGGGGCGGTGCGTGCGACGCCGGCGGAGCGGCATCCGTGGGTGACGGTGGGGGCGGTGACCCGGACGCTGGCGCCGGAGATCTCGCTGCCGGTCGACATCTCCGGTGAGGCGCTCATCCGCGCGATGGCGCAGGCCCCCGCGTCGGAGTACCTCCTCGTCGAGGCGGACGGCTCGGTCTACGGCGTGCTCGTCACCTCCGACGTCGATGCGGCGTTCTCCGCCGGTGGGTGAGGCGTACGCCGCGCGCCGCGGCCCCCTGTGCCCGGGGGAGTGGGTGCGGCTGACCGACAGCAAGGGCCGGCGCCACAACTTCGAGCTGGTGCCGGGGAAGCGGTTCTTCAGCAGCAAGGGCCACGTGGAGCACGACGACCTGATCGGCCGCGAGGAGGGCTTCACCGTCACCTCCTCCCTCGGCAGCGAGTACCTCGTCTTCCGGCCGCTCCTGCACGAGTTCGTGGTCTCCATGCCCCGCGGCGCGGCCGTGGTCTACCCCAAGGACGCCGCCCAGATCATCGCCCTGGCCGACGTCTTCCCGGGAGCCCGGGTGGTCGAGGCGGGAGCAGGGTCGGGAGCCCTGACCTGCTACCTGCTGCGCGCGGTCGGCCCGCAGGGCACGGTGTCGTCGTACGAACGCAGGGAGGAGTTCGCCGACGTCGCGCGTCGCAACGTCGCGCAGTGGTTCGGCGGTGAGCCGGCCACCTGGCGGCTGACCGTCGGCGACCTCGCTGAGGAGCTGCCCGCAGGCGACGACGGTGCTGTCGACCGCGTCGTCCTCGACATGCTCGCGCCGTGGGAGTGCATCGATGCCGTGGCCGACGCGCTGGTGGCGGGGGGCATGGTGTGCGCCTACGTCGCCACCACCACCCAGCTCAGCCGCGTCGTGGAGACGCTGCGCGCGCACGGCGGGTTCACCGAGCCGCAGGCCTGGGAGACGCTCGTGCGCGACTGGCACGTCGAGGGCCTCGCGGTGCGACCGGGGCACAAGATGGTCGGGCACACGGGGTTCCTGGTGACCTCGCGACGGATGGCGCACGGGGAGCGGGCGCCGTTGAAGAAGCGCCGGCCGGCGCCGGGGGCCTACGGCGCCGACTACGGCGGGCCTCGGCCCCGTGACGTCGTCGAACCGGAGCCTGGTCTCGACCCCGGGGACACCGAGCCCGCCACCGACGACGTGTCCTGATCGCAACCCGCCGGGGGCGCGTCGACAGTGGTCGCGCTCTCGGCCTCGCAGTAGGTTGGAGGAACAGCGCTCGACGACGCGCTCGGAGGTGAGACGCATGACGATGTCAGGTCACGGGTCAGGACACGACTCTTCCGGTGCCTCCCGGGCTCCGGAGGACTGGCAGGCGCAGGTCTCCTACCTCGAACGCGAGGTGACCAGCCTGCGCCGCCGACTCTCGGACGCGCCCGGCTCGGCACGCGCACTCGAGCAGCGGCTCGCCGAGACCCAGCAGTCGCTCGCGGGCGTCACCGCGCAGAACGAGCGCCTCGCCCAGACGCTGCGGGAGGCGCGCGACCAGATCATCACCCTCAAGGAGGAGATCGACCGCCTGGCGCAGCCGCCCTCGGGCTACGGCGTCTTCGTCCAGCACAACGACGACGACACGGTCGACGTCTTCACCGGCGGGCGCAAGCTGCGGGTGAGCGTGAGCCCCAACGTCGAGGTGCAGGCCCTGCGCAAGGGCCAGGAGGTCATGCTCAACGAGGCGCTCAACGTGGTCGCCGCGCTCGAGTTCGAGACCGTCGGTGAGACGGTGATGCTCAAGGAGCTGCTTGCCGACGGCGAGCGCGCGCTCTGCATCGCCAACGCCGACGAGGAGCGAGTCGTGCGCCTGGCCGACCCGCTGCGCGAGGCGCCGCTGCGGGCCGGTGACCTGCTGCTGCACGACCCGCGCTCGGGCTACGTCTACGAGCGCATCCCGAAGAGCGAGGTCGAGGAGCTCGTGCTCGAGGAGGTGCCCGACATCGCCTACGAGAGCATCGGCGGCCTCAAGAGCCAGATCGACCAGATCCGTGACGCCGTCGAGCTGCCCTACCTGCACCCCGATCTCTTCGAGGAGCACCAGCTGAAGCCACCCAAGGGTGTGCTCCTCTACGGCCCGCCCGGGTGCGGCAAGACCCTCATCGCCAAGGCGGTCGCCAACTCGCTGGCCAAGAAGGTGGCTGCCCGCACCGGCCAGGAGGGCAAGTCCTACTTCCTCAACATCAAGGGCCCCGAGCTGCTCAACAAGTACGTCGGCGAGACCGAGCGCCACATCCGTCTGGTGTTCCAGCGGGCGAGGGAGAAGGCCAGCCACGGCACCCCGGTGATCGTGTTCTTCGACGAGATGGACTCGCTGTTCCGCACCCGCGGTTCCGGGGTGTCCTCCGACGTCGAGAACACCATCGTCCCGCAGCTGCTCAGCGAGATCGACGGCGTCGAGACCCTCGAGAACGTCCTGGTCATCGGCGCCTCCAACCGTGAGGACATGATCGACCCGGCGATCCTTCGACCGGGCCGGCTCGACGTGAAGATCAAGATCGAGCGGCCGGACGCCGAGTCCGCGCGTGACATCTTCACCAAGTACCTCGTCGCGGACCTGCCGCTGCACCCGGACGACCTCGCGGAGTTCGGCGGCGACCGCGACGCGTGCGCTGCCGGCATGATCCGCGCGACCGTCGAGCGGATGTACACCGAGTCGGAGGAGAACCGCTTCCTGGAGGTCACCTACGCCAACGGTGACAAGGAGATCCTGTACTTCAAGGACTTCAACTCCGGCGCGATGATCCAGAACATCGTCGACCGGGCCAAGAAGATGGCGATCAAGGACTTCCTCGAGCAGGACCAGAAGGGCATCCGGGTGCAGCACCTGCTCCAGTCCTGCGTCGACGAGTTCAAGGAGAACGAGGACCTCCCCAACACCACCAACCCCGACGACTGGGCGCGGATCTCGGGCAAGAAGGGCGAGCGGATCGTGTTCATCCGCACGCTCATCACCGGCAAGCAGGGCACCGAGCCGGGCCGATCGATCGACACGGTGTCCAACACAGGCCAGTACCTCTGAGACGCCAGGTGCGCAGCAGGGCAGCGGGGGGCTAGGTCGGCGTGTCCGGCAGCCCCGACATCGGTGACGCCACCGCCCTCGGGACCGTCCTGTCGGTCTGGGCGCACCCGGACGACGAGACCTACCTCGCCGGGGGAGTCATGGCGGCCCTGCGGGAGGCCGGTCACCGCGTCGTCTGCGTGACCGCGACACGCGGCGAGGCCGCCGATCCCGCGGCCACGCCCGCCCAGCGAGCGCACCTGGCAGCCCTCCGGACCGAGGAGCTGGAGGCAGCCCTGAGTCACCTCGGGGTGGCGGAGCACCACTGGCTGGACCTGCCGGACGGCGGATGCGCCGGCGTCGCTCCGGGGCCCGTGGTCGCACGACTGGCGGCGCTGGTGGACGACATCGGCCCAGACACGGTGCTCACGTTCGGGCCGGACGGCTTCACCGGGCATCCGGACCACTGCACGGTCAGCCGGTGGATCGACGCGGCGCTGCGCCAGGCACGAGCACGACCCCTGCTGCTGCACGCGGTGACGCAGGAGCCCGCCGTCGACCCAGCCCTCGACGAGGACTTCGGAGTCTTCGACCTCGGCCGTCCCCGGACGTGCGAGGACGACGAGCTGGTGCTGCGCCTGCAGCTGTCCGGGCGCGCGCTCGAGCGCAAGGTCGAGGCGCTGTCGATCCAGGAGTCGCAGACGGCGGGCCTGGTCGCGGCCGTCGGAGCGGAGCGTTTCGCCCGGTGGGTGGCGACCGAGAGCTGGGCATCCGCCCCGTCGCCGGCTGACGGCCTCAGCTCGGCTCGGTGACGTCGGCGACCGTGGCGGACAGCGCCTCGACGAGCTGGACGGCATCCACCGTCAGCGCCGCGCCGTGCTCGCCGGCACCCACGGAGACGGTGCCTCTCACCTGCTCGTCGGCGACGACCGGCCAGGGGTGGGTGCTGCCGAGGGGCGTGATGGTGCCGCGCTCGTAGCCGGTGACGTCGCGGGCGACGTCGGCGTCGGGCATCGAGAGCCGGTTGACCCCCAGCAGCGCCCGCAGCTTGGGCCACGCGATCTCCCGGTCTCCGGGCACCAGCACGAAACGGAAGTCGTCGTCGGCCAGCCTCACCACGATGGTCTTGACCACCTGCGCGGGGGTCACCCCGCGAGCCGCTGCCGCCTCCTCCAGCGACCGCACCCGACCGTGCCTGGTCACCGCGAACTGCAGCCCCAGCGCACGGGCGGCCTCGACCGCTGCGTCCGACCCGCTCACCGCGGTGTCGCCTGCTGCTCGGGGCACCAGGTCATCGTTTGACCTCGATCCTGCGGGGGACATTACGGACTACACGAACGACGCCGAACCAGCGTCGTGAGCTCGCCCGTCAGGGGCGCGGAAAGGAAACCGACATGGGCAAGATCATCGTCGCCATCGTAGTCATCCTGCTGGTGCTGTGGCTGGCACGGATGTTCATGGCACGCAGCCGCTCGCGCGTCTGAGGCGAGGGCCACGGCTCCACCGAGCCACGGCCCCAGCACCCTGAACACACCGGTGGCGGCGAGGCACAGGCCTCGCCGCCACCGGTCATGTTCACCCTCGCCAACCCCTGGCAGCCGAGCGTGGCGACGCCAAGGCCCGGGGCTCTCCCTTGCCCCGGGCCGGCGTCCAACCCACGAGGGACCCCGTCCGACCAGCCCCCACAGCCGTGTCCTGCTCGCGCAAGACGTGTCGGACGGCGTCACGCCGGGCCTCCCGAACCAGCTCGCTCGTGGCGTCTTCTGCATGAGGGACGACCAGGACGCGTGACCATGACGCGGTTCCGCACAGAAAATTTCCAGGTCCGCGGACGTAGGCTGACCGCCATGAGCGTCCGCCGCCTCATGGGCATGGAGACCGAGTTCGGCATCAGCGTCGCCGGACAGCCCCAGGCCAACCCCATGGTCTCCTCCTCGCAGGTGGTCAACGCCTATGCCTCGGCGACGCTGAGCGCGCGGCGCGCGCGATGGGACTTCGAGGAGGAGTCGCCGCTTCGTGACGCCCGGGGCTTCGACATGTCGCGCGAGAGCGCGGACGCCTCCCAGCTCACCGACGAGGACCTCGGGCTCGCCAACGTCATCCTCACCAACGGCGCCCGGCTGTACGTCGACCACGCCCACCCGGAGTACTCCACGCCGGAGGTGACCAACCCCCGCGCCGTGGTGCTCTGGGACAAGGCGGGGGAGCAGGTGATGTACGACGCCAGCAGGTTCGCCACCGCCGTGCCGGGCGCCGGCCAGCTGCAGCTCTACAAGAACAACACCGACAACAAGGGCGCCTCCTACGGCACCCACGAGAACTACCTGGTGAGCCGCTCGACGCCGTTCGGCGACATCGTCAGGCACCTGACGCCGTTCTTCGTGTCGCGGCAGGTCTTCTGCGGCGCCGGGCGCGTGGGCCGCGGTCAGGACGGTCGTGAGCACGACTACCAGATCTCGCAGCGGGCCGACTTCTTCGAGGTCGAGGTCGGTCTCGAGACCACGCTCAAGCGGCCGATCATCAACACCCGCGACGAGCCGCACGCCGATCCCGAGCGCTGGCGTCGGCTGCACGTCATCATCGGCGACGCCAACCTGTGCGAGGTGGCGACCTACCTCAAGGTCGGCACCACGGCCCTGGTGCTCGCGATGGTCGAGGACGGCTTCATCAACGACGACCTCTCCGTCGACAACCCGGTGCGGTCGCTGCGGCAGGTCAGCCACGACCCCACGCTCCGGCAGACGCTGCGGCTGCGCAGCGGCCGCACGATCACCGCCGTGCAGCTGCAGCTGGAGTACCTCGCGCTGGCGCGCAAGCACGTCGAGGACCGGCTGGGCAGCGACGCCGACGACATGACCCTCGACGTGCTGGACCGCTGGGAGTCGGTGCTCGACCGGCTCGACCGTGACCCCATGCTGTGTGCGCGCGAGCTCGACTGGGTCGCGAAGCTGGAGCTGCTGCAGCGCTACCGCGACCGCGACGGCCTCGACTGGTCCGACGCCAAGCTGCAGCTCGTCGACCTGCAGTACGCCGACCTGCGACCCGACCGCGGGCTCTACAACAAGCTCGTCGGGATGGGCAAGATCGACCGGCTGCTCTCCGACGACGAGGTCAGGCGGGCCGTGCACGAGCCGCCGGAGGACACGCGTGCCTACTTCCGCGGGCGCTGCCTGGAGAAGTACGCCGAGCAGATCGCCGCGGCGTCCTGGGACTCGGTCATCTTCGACCTCCCGGGCCGCGAGTCGCTGCAGCGCGTGCCCACCATCGACCCGACCCGCGGCACGAAGGCCCACGTGGGGGAGCTGCTCGACCGCTGCGAGACGGCCGAGCAGCTGATGCAGGCGCTCACCCGCCCCTGAGCAGGGCCTTGTCCTGAACGGTGGACGCGTTGGTCCACCAGGTGGGTCCGAAACGTCCACCCCAGCCGAGCCAGTCCGCTCGGAATGCGGAGGTCACGCGCTAGGTTGGCCACAGACGAGCGGGGAGGCAGCCATGGCACAGGAACGCATCCAGCCCAAGAAGACCGGCGACGAGACCGAGCAGGTCGAGGAGTCGGCGGCCAGCGACGTCTCCGAGCGCAAGGAGCAGCTGGACGAGGACATCGACGCGATCCTGGACGAGATCGACGACGTGCTCGAGACCAACGCCGAGGACTTCGTGAAGTCCTTCATCCAGAAAGGCGGCCAGTGACCTCATCGCGGCTTCCCGACGCCTACCTCGTGCCGGGGTCGTCCTCCTTCGCGGACTTCCTCGCGGCACAGGCGCCTGAGCTCGTGCCCGCTCGGCGTACACCCCCGACGTCCGGGGCCGGCGACCTCGCCCCGCACGGCACCACGATCGTCGCGGCGACGTTCCCCGGCGGCGTCGTCATGGCCGGCGACCGTCGCGCGACGATGGGCAACATCATCGCCCAGCGCGACATCGAGAAGGTGTTCCCCGCCGACGAGTTCAGCTGCGTCGGCATCGCGGGCAGCGCCGGCCTGGCCGTCGAGCTGGTCCGGCTGTTCCAGACCGAGCTCGAGCACTACGAGAAGATCGAGGGCAGCCCGCTGTCGATGGACGGCAAGGCCAACCGGCTCGCCGCGCTGATCCGCAGCAACCTCGCCATGGCCATGCAGGGCCTCGCCGTGGTGCCGCTGTTCGCCGGCTACGACCTGGTCGCGGACCAGGGCCGGATCTTCTCCTACGACGTCACCGGCGGGAAGTACGAGGAGACCGCGTTCCACTCCGTGGGCTCCGGGTCCCTCTTCGCGCGCGGCGCGCTGAAGAAGCTCTACCGCGACGACCTCGACGCCGAGGGCTGCGTGACGGCCCTGGTGCAGGCGCTGTACGACGCCGCGGACGACGACTCGGCGACCGGAGGCCCCGACATGACCCGCCGGATCTTCCCGGTCGTCGCGGTGATCACCCCCGACGGCTACCACCGGATGCCCGACGACGAGGTCGCTGCCATCGCCGACCGGGTCGTCGGGGCGCGCATGCAACGTCCGGACGGCCCCGCCGCCCCCCTCACCTGAGTCTCGACAGGGCTCGACCACCGAGTACTCGCCTGACACCCTGGAGTCGCCATGAGCATGCCTTTCTACGTCTCGCCCGAGCAGCTGATGAAGGACCGGGCGGACTTCGCACGCAAGGGCATCGCGCGCGGCCGCTCGGTCGTGGTGCTGCAGTACGCCGACGGGATCCTCTTCGTCTCGGAGAACCCGTCCGCCGCCCTGCACAAGATCAGCGAGATCTACGACCGCATCGCCTTCGCCGCCGTCGGCCGCTACAACGAGTTCGAGAACCTCCGCATCGCCGGCGTCCGGCTGGCCGACATGCGGGGCTACTCCTACCACCGTCGCGACGTCACCGGCCGTGCCCTGGCCAACGCCTACGCCCAGACGCTGGGGGCGATCTTCTCCTCGAGCGGCGAGAAGCCCTACGAGGTCGAGATCTTCGTGGGTGAGGTGGGCGACGGCCCCGAGGACGACCAGGTCTACCGGCTGACCTACGACGGCCAGGTCGCGGACGAGCAGCAGTTCGCCGCCATGGGCGGGTCGGCCGACGAGGTGACCTCCCACATCAAGGAGCACTACCGCGCGGGTCTGTCGCTCGCGGAGGCGGTGCGGCTCGCCGTGGAGTCCCTCGGCTACAACGAGACCGGGAGCGGCCGGGAGATCCCGGTGGAGTCGCTCGAGGCTGCCGTCCTCGACCGCACCCGCACCCAGCAGCGCAAGTTCAAGCGCCTCACCGACCGGCAGCTGCAGGCCCTCCTGGACGGCTGAGCCTCGACGGCTCGAGCCTCGCTCGGCTGGGCTCAGCCGCTGGCCGCCAGCCTCGGCACCCTCAGCGTCGGGCCGTAGGCGCGCAGCGCCACGTCGTGCACCGCCTCGAGGAAGACCGGGCTCCAGCGGGCGTAGTCCATGAACACCGAGGCGTGGCCGCCCTCGTGGTGGAAGGTGCGGGCCCCCCGGACGCAGTCGGCCATGGCACGCTGCCGCTCCGGCGGGATCGCGTGGTCGCGCTCGGTGATGACCACCGAGGTCGGCACGTCGACGTCGCGAAGCCAGCGGCGGGAGTCGAACCGGCCGAGGTCGGCGAGCACGGCCGGCATCGACCACAGGCTCGTGCTGCGGAACTCCTCGGCGCTCCAGCGGTGCGGGTTGGCCACCTGGAGCACGGGCGACTCGGGAAGCAGCGCGGCGCGGGTCTCGACCTTGGCCAGGGCGTAGGCGGAGAGGGGGTGCATGGCGACCGAGACCAGCGGGAAGAACACCTGCTCGCCGAGATGGTCGCGCCAGCGGCAGGACGTCGAGCACAGCACCAGGCCCGAGACCCGCTCGGGGTGGCGGTGCCAGGTCTCCTGCGCGATGGCGCCGCCCATGGAGTAGCCGACCACGATCGCCTGGTCGATCTCGAGCACGTCGAGCAGCCCCGCGACGTCGTCGGCGCAGTCGGTGACGCGGAACTGCGTGGACCGGATGCCGCGCCCGTGCCAGCGCTGGTCGAAGGTCACCACGCGGTAGTGCTGGGCGAGGGCGTCGATCGCCGCGGCCCAGCCGAGGTAGGCGGTGCACCCCAGAGCGTGGAGCAGCACCACGGTGGGCGCGTCGGGCGACGGGCCGGGCACGTCGACGACGTAGGTGCGGCCGCGACCCGGCAGCTCCACGATCTCGCCCTGCGGGAGCTCGCCGAGCTCGGGGGTCTTGGGAAGCAGCTCGGTGAGACCGGCGACGACGCCGGCGCGGACGACCTGGGCCCCGCGTCCCGCGATCCTGCGGGCGACCCGCTTGGTCCTGTCGCACGTCATGACACTCAGCTCCCCTCCGGCCCACCACGAGGCGCCCCGGCGTGCGGGGTGTCTCCTGACGCCTGCTCGCCCACTGTAGTGCCGATCAGCTCCTCCAGCGCGGAAGGCAGGCCCACGGCGAGCTCCCGGAGGTCCGGGACCAGGTCCGGGCAGCTCAGCAGCCCGAAGTTCAGCCGGCCCCCGTAGGACCAGGCGGTGATGTTGAGGCCGATGCCCTCGATCAGTGGCCCGACGCTGAAGAGGTCGGAGAGGACGACGCCCGAGAAGGTCACGTCCTTCGCGGGGCCGCGCACGTTGGAGACGATCACGTTGAAGGGGGGCCGGTGCTTCCCGGCCGTGCGATGCCGCGAGTAGAGGTTCAGCAGCGCGCTGAAGGGGGCCGGGGGAGTGAACTGCACCCAGGTGCGCAGCAGGTCGAGCCCGAGCACGTCCTGCACCTTCTTGGACTCACGGGTGACCGTGGAGATCAGCTGCAACCGCGCCACCGGGTCCTCGACGTGGGTGGCCAGGGTGGTGAAGAGGTTGGACACCCGGTTGCCGTGCAGCCGCGGCGGACCCTCGCCGGTGTCGGTGCCGACCGGCACGCCGGCCACGAGCGAGCCTCGAGGGAGTCCGCCGTGCCGCTCGAGCCACTCGCGGAGCGCACCCGAGACGACGCCGAGGACGACGTCGTTCAGCGTCACGCCGTGGGTCTTGCTGACGCGCTTGACGTCGGCGAGCGGAAGCGTGACGGTCGCGAAGCTGCGGCGAGGGGTCAGCGCGTCGTTGAAGGGGGTGCGGGGGGCGTCGAGCAGCGGCACGGGCGTGCGTACGTCGGAGGCGCGCTTGAGCCGCACCAGGCGGGTCAGGGCCTTGACGGTGCGCACCACGATCCCGGGCAGCGTCCACAGCTGTGCGATCGCGTCGGCCAGCGCCATCCGCACCTGGGTGGGCCGACCCGGCAGCGGTTCGTGCGGCAGCGGTGGGGGCGGTTCGCTGGGGCCGAACTGGTCGCTGACGTTGCCGATGAGCGCGTTGGCGGCGCCGCCGTCGGCGACCGCGTGGTGGATCTTGCCGATCACCCCGATCCGCCCGTCGGCCAGACCTTCGGCGACGTGCACCTCCCACAGGGGCACCGACCGGTCGAGCGGGGTGCTGGCGACCTCGCTGATGAGGTCCTCCAGCTCGCGCATCCCGGCGCCCCGCGGCAGCCGGTGCCGGAACACGTGGCGGGTGGCGTCGATGTCGTCGTCGACGACCCACAGCGGGTGGTTGAGGGCCAGCGGCACGGGGACGACGCGGCGCTGCAGGGGCGGCAGGTGGTGCAGGCGTCCCATCAGCTCACGGGTGAACGTGGCGAAGTCGAAGGGGCCCTGCGGGTCGAGGATCGCGATCTTGAGCGTGTGCATGTGCATGGAGGGGGTCTCCATGTACAGGTAGCCGGCGTCCACGCCCTCCATGCGCTCCATCAGCCGGCAGCATCCTCGACCGGCAGCTCGCGCTTCATGACCTTGCCCGAGGCGTTGCGGGGCAGCTCGTCGAGGAAGGTGAGGTCCCGCGGCACCTTGTAGCCCGCGAGCTGCTCCTTCACGTGCCTGCGGAGGGCGTCCTCGTCCACCTCGGCGCCCGGACGGCGTACCACGAACGCCGCGAGCCGCTGTCCGAACTTCTCGTCGTCGACCCCGACCACGGCGGCCTCGACGACGTCCTCGTGGTCGCCGAGGGTCTGCTCGACCTCCAGGGGGTAGACGTTCTCGCCGCCGGACACGATCATCTCGTCGTCGCGGCCGACCACGAAGAGGCGGCCGTCGCCGTCGAGGCGCCCGAGGTCGCCGGAGACCATGTAGCCCTCGAGGAAGTCCTTCGTGTCGCCGGAGGTGTAGCCCTCGAAGGACGAGCCGCTCAGCACCACGATGCGCCCGACCTCGTCCGGCGGCAGGACCCGGTCGTCGTCGCCCAGGATCCGCAGCCGGGTGCCACGCACGGCTCGACCCGCGGTCTCGGGTGCGGCGCGCAGGTCCGCAGGGGTCGCGGTCGAGATCAACCCCGCCTCGGTGGCGTTGTAGGAGTTGTAGACCAGGTCGCCGAAGCGGTCCATGAAGCCGGTCACCGCGTCGGGCCGCATGCGGGAGCCGCTGGCGGTGACGAACCGCAGCGACCCGAGGGAGTAGCGGTCGAGCACCTCCTCGTCGAGGTCCATGATCCGCTCGAGCATCACCGGGACGACACCGAGCCCGGACGCCCCGTGCTCCTCGACCATGCGCAGCGTCGCCTCGGGGTCGAAGCGTCGGCGTGTCACCACCGTGCAGGTCATCGTGGCCGCGATCGCCAGCTGACCGAAGCCCCAGGCGTGGAACATCGGGGCGGCGACGACCACCGTCTCCTCAGCGCGCCACGGGATCCGCTCGAACATCGCGGCCAGCGCCCCGGCGCCCCCTCCGCCGGAGCGGCGGGCGCCCTTCGGGGTGCCGGTCGTGCCCGAGGTGAGCAGGATGACCCGGCCGGGTCGGCGAGGCTTGGCCGGGCGCGTGCCCCGACCCGTCTCGACCAGGCCCTCGACCGTGAGGCCGCCGGCGGCGGGGTCGTCGGTCCAGCCCAGGACCTCCACCAGACCCGGGATGCGCTCCCGGGCCTGCTCGACGAGCCCGGCGAACTCCTCGTCGTAGACCAGGACCTGCGCACCCTCGCGCTCGAGGACCTCGGCGAGCTGGTGCCCGGAGAAGCCGGTGTTGAGGAGCAGCGCGTCCGCGCCGGCCTTGGCGCTGGCGGTCAGCGCCTCGACGAAGCCGCGGTGGTTGCGGCAGAGGATCCCGATCGTGTCCGGCGCAGGATCGGTGACGTCGGCCAGCGCCGCGGCCAGTGCGTCGCTGCGACGGTCGACCTCGGCCCACGTCAGGGAGCCGCGCTCGTCGACGAGCGCCGTCCGCTGCGGTGCCCTGGCCGCGGCGAGGCTGATGCTCGTCATGGGGTTGGCGCCGTAGCGCCGGAGCGCGCGCAGCATCCGGAGGTAGCGGTCGGGCCGCAGCGGCGCGATCATGCCGCAGCGGACCAGGGTGAGTGCCACCCACACCGCCTGTCGGACGCGGTCCACCACGTCTCTCATCGCCTCCTCACCTGCTCATCCGATCACCGGGAACCGGCGCTGCGCGGCGAGCTCGTCGAGCGCCGCCTGCATCCGCGAGCGCACCGCGCGGTCGACCTCGTCGATGTCGGGGTCCGGACCGAACTCGGCGCGGATGTCGATGGGCTCCAGCACCTGGGTGACGATCTTCGTGGGCAGCGGGAGGTTGATCGGGGCCGTCATCACCAGTCCGAAGGGGAACCCGAGCTGCACCGGGGCCATGTCCGTGCGGAAGAAGCGCCGCAGCGGTGAGCGCCGCCCCAGGGCCTCCCCGCGGGTGAGGTAGAGCTGGGACTCCTGCCCCCCGATGCTCACCGCCGGGACGATCGGCACGTCGGCCTCCAGCGCCGTCCGGACGTAGCCGGTGCGACCGGCGAAGTCGACCTTGTTGCGCTCGCTGGTCGGCCGGAACGAGTCGTGGTCCCCGCCCGGGAAGAGGATGGTCGCCGCGCCGGCCGACAGCAGGGCCGCGGCGTTCTCGCGGGTCGCGGGCAGGAACCCCATGGCACGCATCAGCGGACCCATCACGCCGATGAAGAGGAAGTCGTGCGCCAGGACGTAGAACGGGCGGTCCGCCCCGAACTCGTCCACGAGGGCGTAGGCGAGGACCGGCACGTCCATCGGCGTCAGGCCACCGGAGTGGTTGCTCACGATCAGCACGCCGCCGTCGGGCACGCGGTCGATGTCGCGCACCTCCGACCGGAACCACGTCTTCATGGCCAGCTTCAGCGCCGGCATCACGGCAGCGACCGCCGCGGGGTTCCGGTGCGAGAGCGGGTCCTTGTCGCTCACCGTGCCGCCTCCGCCCCGAGCCACCGCAGCGAGCGCGTCGGGCGTGGTGCGAGGGTGCGCAGCGCGGTCCGCCACGAGAACGGCGACGGGTGCCAGGGGTCGTCCTGCGCGAGTCGGTCGGTCACGGCGGCCAGGGACAGCGGGTTGGACGGGAGCCCCGCGTGGCTGCTCGCCACGGCGATGTTCTCCGTGAGGGGGCCGTCCACGGCGCACCCTCGCCAGTTGACGATCCCGTCCGTGCGCGACCACAGGACGGTCAGGGGCACGGGCAGCGGCTCGCGCAGCTCGGCGACGATGTCCCGCGCCCTGGCCGAGAGCCCGTGCTGCCGCGCAGCGCGCTCGAAGAGCGGTGTGGTGCGGGTGATCTCGCCCTCCGCCCGCCACGGCGACCCCATGCACACGACCTGGCGCACGCGGTCGCTGCGCCGGTGGGCGAGCCAGCGGGCGAGGAGGCCGCCGAAGCTCCAGCCCACCACCGACACCGGGGACCCGTGGCGGACGACCAGCTCGTCGAACCGGTCCAGCAGCCCGTCGACCAGCTGGTCGGTGAGCCCGTGGTTGCGGCCGAGGCCCCAGCCGTGCACCCGGAAGCCGTGCTTGGTCAGGTGGGCGCGGAGCCGGCCGGTCATGAAGTCGTCGGCGCTGAACCCGGGCAGCACCAGGACAGGCCTGCCCTCGCCGAGGTCGGAGTCGGGGGCGAGCCGGTCGATCGCCAGCGACCACGTGAGCTCGACGGGCAGCCGGACGGGCTCGAGCAGGGTCAGCCCCCAGGACGGCCGCGGCAGTCGCTCGGCGTCGACGTCGTCGGCGAAGTGGTACATGCCCCTCCTCCGGCCGGGTCCCCACCGGCCATCCATCGGGCCCATCCATCGGCCCAGTCAGTAGAACACGTTCTACTGAACCACCGGCACCGGCCGCCTCACAAGGGGAGGTGCCGGGGATCACGGCCCCGGCCACGGCCCCAAGTCGCGGCCGCCCGGCCAGCGCTTCGGCGCCGCCCGCGCCCGGCCAGGGCATAGCCTGTGGCCCGTGGACCGGCGGATCTTCGGGATCGAGAACGAGTACGGCGTGACGTGCACGTTCAAGGGCCAGCGCCGCCTCAGCCCCGACGAGGTCGCGCGCTACCTGTTCCGCAAGGTCGTCTCCTGGGGCCGCAGCAGCAACGTCTTCCTGCGCAACGGCGCCCGGCTCTACCTCGACGTGGGCAGCCACCCGGAGTACGCGACACCGGAGTGCGACGACGTCACCGAGCTGGTCACCCACGACAAGGCGGGGGAGCGGATCCTCGAGGGCCTGCTCGTGGACGCCGAGCGGCGGCTCGCCGACGAGGGCATCCTCGGCGACGTCTACCTCTTCAAGAACAACACCGACTCCGCCGGCAACTCCTACGGCTGCCACGAGAACTACCTCGTCGCCAGGCACGGCGAGTTCGCCAAGCTCGCCGACGTCCTCATCCCGTTCCTGGTCACGCGCCAGATCATCTGCGGCGCCGGCAAGGTGGTGCAGACCCCCCGGGGCGCGATGTTCTCGGTCTCCCAGCGCGCGGAGCACATCTGGGAGGGGGTCTCGAGCGCCACCACCCGCAGCCGTCCGATCATCAACACCCGCGACGAGCCGCACGCGGACGCCGAGCGCTACCGCCGCCTGCACGTCATCGTCGGCGACTCCAACATGAGCGAGACCACCACGATGCTCAAGGTCGCCACCTGCGACCTGGTGCTGCGGATGATCGAGGAGGGCGTGGTGATGCGCGACCTCACCATGGACAACCCGATCCGGGCCATCCGCGAGATCAGCCACGACGTCACCGGCCGCCGCCGGGTCCGCCTGGCCAACGGCCGCGAGGCGAGCGCGCTGGAGATCCAGGCCGACTACCTCACCCGGGCCCGCAACTTCGTCGACCGCCGCGAGCTCAGCACGCCGGTCATCGAGGCCGCGCTCGACCTGTGGGAGCGCGACGCTCAAGGCGGTGGAGTCCGACGACCTCGGTCTGGTGGAGCGTGAGATCGACTGGGTCATCAAGTGGAAGCTCATCGACCGCTACCGCACCCAGCACGGCCTCCCGCTGAGCCATCCCCGCGTCGCCCAGCTCGACCTCGCCTACCACGACATCCATCGTGAGCGCGGGCTCTTCTACCTGCTGCAGCGCCGCGGCGCGGTCGCGCGCGTCACCGACGACGTACGCATCTTCGAGGCCAAGACGCTGCCTCCGCAGACGACCCGGGCCCGGCTGCGGGGTGAGTTCATCAAGCGCGCCCAGGAGCGGCGGCGCGACTTCACCGTCGACTGGGTGCACCTCAAGCTGAACGACCAGGCCCAGCGCACGATCCTGTGCAAGGACCCCTTCCGCTCCCACGACGAGCGGGTGCAGAAGCTCATCGACGCGCATGTGAGCGGCCCGGGCACAGCTCGGGACGGGTTCAGGTGGGGCTCAGGGTCGTTGGCTATCGTCGGCCTGTCCCACCCCAGAGCCCTTCGGAGTCACCCATGCGCCGCCCCCTCGCCGCGTCCCTCGCGGCTGCCCTCGTCCTCGTCACCGCAGCGCTGCGGCGACGACAAGAGCGAGGGCGAGGACATCGGTGGCGTCACGGTCAGCGGCGAGCTCGGTGAGGAGGCCACGGTCGAGACCACCGAGGAGTTCGACGCCAAGGAGATGACGTCGGCCGAGGTCGTCGTGGGCGACGGCGACGAGATCGCCTCGGACTCGGTCGTGGAGGCCAAGATCGGCATCTACGACCGCGACGGCACGCTCGTGCAGGGCAACTACGACGGCGAGACCACCGAGCGCATCGACCTCGCCGAGGGCCGCGCACCCTGGGTCGCCGAGCTGTCGGGGGCCCACATCGGCAGCCGGGTCGCGGTCGCGGTGCCCGTGGCCGACGTGCTCGGCCCCCAGGGGGCCCCGGAGGCCGGGCTCGAGCCCGACGAGCCGATGCTCTTCCTGGTCGACGTGCTCCGCGAGGCCGAGCCACCGCTGGAGGGCCCCGAGGGCGACGCGGTCGAGCCGCCCGCCGATGCACCCAAGGTCGTCGGCGACGAGGAAGCGGTCACCGGTCTCGACTTCGCAGACGCGCCGAAGGCCCCGCCGAAGGACTTCGAGGTGATCACGCTCATCGAGGGCGAGGGCCCTCCGGTCGAGGAGGGACAGCAGATCACCGTCGACTACTACGCCGCGGTGTGGGGCAAGGGAGACGAGCCCTTCGACGACAGCTACGCCCGGGGCGAGCCGGGCACCTATCCCCTCACCCCCGACGGCCTGATCGACGGCTGGGTGAAGGGACTCGTCGGCGTCAACGTCGGCAGCCGCGTCATGCTCATCATCCCGCCGAAGTACGGCTACGGTGCCCAAGGTGGGGGCCCGGACATCCCGGGCAACTCCACGCTGGTCTTCGTGATCGACGTGCTGGCCGCGAGCTGATCGGCGACCGGGCGGGCAACGACTGAGGGAGCGCGATGTCGCAGCGGAAGACCGAGCGGCTGATGAACCTGCTCATCCTCCTGCTCAGCACGCGCACCTACGTCCCGAAGCACAAGCTGCGCGACAGCCTCGAGGACTACCGTCACGCGGCCTCCGACGAGGCCTTCGAGAAGATGTTCGAGCGCGACAAGGAGGAGCTGCGCTCCCTCGGCATCCCGGTGGAGGTCGGCTCCTACGACCCGCTCTTCGAGGACGAGCAGGGCTACCGCGTCTCGCGCGCCGAGTTCGAGCTGCCCGAGATCCGGCTGACCGCCGAGGAGGCGGCCGTCGTCGGGCTGGCGGCGCGGGTGTGGAAGGACCAGGAGCTCGCCGCCAGCACCCAGGACGCGCTGCGCAAGCTGGCCGCCGACGGGGTCGACGTCGACCCCGAGTCGCAGGGGCTGATCGCGCCGCAGCTCGCGGCCGACGAGCCGTCGTTCCTGGCCTTCCTCGACGCCGCAGGCACCCGGACGCCGGTGCGGTTCTCCTACCGCAGGAGCACCTCGGCCGTGGTGCAGGAGCGACGGCTGGAGCCCTGGGGCGTGGTGGGCTTCCGTGGGCGCTGGTACGTCGTGGGCATGGACCGCGACCGCGAGGAGCATCGTGTCTTCCGTCTCGGGCGGGTCGAGGGGGAGGTCGTCCTCGACGGCCCGCCGGCGTCGTACGAGGTGCCGGCCGACCTCGACCTGCGGGCCATCAGCGCCCACCTGGCGCCGGAGGTCCCCGACCGTGAGGCGGTGCTGCGCGTGCGCAGCGGCCGCGGCGTGCCGCTGCGACGGCGGGCGACGAGCGCGGAGCCCGACGGCGACGGCTGGGACCGGGTGCGGGTGCCCTTCGGCCGCTCCGAGTCGCTCGCGGCCGAGGTCTGCGAGCTGGCGGACGGTGTCGTGGTGCTGGAGCCGGAGGACCTCCGCGACCAGGTGGTGGCGAGCCTGCGGGCCGCTGCCGGTGAGGCAGTGACCCGGTGAGCACGTCCGCGGAGCAGATCGCGAGGCTGCTGGCCCTGGTGCCCTACCTGCAGCGCCGAGGGCGAGGTCTCGGTCGCCGAGGCGGCCCAGCGCTTCGGCGTGCCCGAGCGCACGATCCAGCGCGACCTGCAGGTGCTGATGTTCTGCGGCCTGCCCGGCCAGCTGCCCGGCGAGGTCATCGACTTCGACTTCGAGGCGCTCGAGGACCGCAGCATCATCCGCATCCGCGACGCCGACTTCCTGCCCCGGCCGCTCCGCCTCGGCAGCCGCGAGGGCGCCGCCCTGGTCGCTGCCCTCACGGCGCCTGCGCGAGAGCGGCGACCCGGAGGTCCACGAGGTCGTGGACCGCACCCTGGCCAAGGTGCGGGCGGCCGTCGGCGAGGCCGCGACGATCCGCGTCTCCGCCCCCGTGGAGGCCTCCGAGCGCGACCTGGCCGCCACCCTGGCCGACGCGGTCGCGAACCGCCGGCAGGTCCGCCTCAGCCACGCCGCCGCCGTCCGCGACGAGGTCCGCACCCGGGTGGTCGACCCGATCGCGGTCTCCGAGGCGCAGGGCCACCTCTACCTCGACGCGTGGGACCACGAGAGCCGTGAGCAGCGGCTCTTCCGGCTCGACCGCGTGGTCGCGGCCGACATCCTCGACACCGCGGTCGACCCGCACGGCGACCCGCTCGACCTGAGCCGGGGCGTCTTCCGGCCGACGTCGGAGACGCCCACCGCCACGGTGCGGGTGGGCCCGAGCGCGCGCTGGGTGACGGAGTACTACCCGGTCGAGCAGGTGCGCGAGCTGGAGGACGGCCCCTTCGCCGGCGGGCTGGAGATCACGGTGCCGGTGGCGCACCCCCGGTGGCTGGTGGGCCTGATGCTGCGGCTCGGCCGGAGGCCGAGCTGGTGGAGCCGCAGGAGCTGCGTGCCCTGGTCACCGACACCGCGCACCGCGCTCTGGCGCGGCTACGCCGACGCCCGACGCGTAACATGGTGGAGCACCCCCGGTCCGCGGGACTCCGACAGAGAAGGCAGTGACACTGATGGGCAACATCGGCGCTCTCGAGATCACCCTGATCATCCTGGTCCTCGTGCTGCTCTTCGGCGCCAAGAAGCTCCCCGAGCTGGCTCGGGGCAGCGGTCGCGCGCTGCGGATCTTCAAGGCCGAGACCAAGGGGCTGATGGACGACGACGAGAGCAGCGACGACAAGGCACCGCGCCAAGGACCCCGACGCGGCGTCCGAGGTCGACCAGACCCGCGAGATCGAGGGACCGCGCGGTCCGCTGCGCACCGACTCCGTGCGCACCGACCTCTCGTACGACGAGCGCCCTGGCGACCAGCGCTGAACCGCGCCGCAGCTGACACCGCCGTCGCCCGTCCGTGAGCGTCGCCACCAGCATCGTCCGGATGTTCCGGACGAAGCCTCAGTCACCCGTGACGCCCGACGGGCGCATGGCGCTCGCCGACCACTTCCGTGAGCTGCGCGGGCGCATCCTGCGCTCGGTGGTCGCGATCCTCGCCTGCATGGTCGTCTCGCTGTTCTTCTTCGACTTCCTGCTCGAGCTGGTGCATGTCGCCCTACGACCAGGCGCGTGAGGCTCTCGGCCAGGACGTCGAGACCAAGGCCTACGTCAAGGGCGCCGGCGGCCCGCTGCTGCTCCACCTGAAGCTCGCGCGGCATCACCGGCATCGTGGTCTCCAGCCCCTACTGGCTCTACCAGATCTGGGCGTTCATCCTGCCCGGCCTGCACGCCAACGAGCGGAAGTGGTCGCAGGGTCTTCGCCGGGGTCGCCGGGCCGCTGTTCGTGGTCGGGCGTGGCCACCGGCTACTACGTGCTGCCGCGCGGGCCTCGAGGTGCTCATCGGCTTCACCCCGGCCGCGCTGGAGAACCTCGTCGAGTTCGGCGAGTACTTCTCGTTCTTCACCCGGATGCTGCTGGTCTTCGGCATCGCCTTCGAGATCCCGCTCTTCGTCATCCTGCTCAACCTCGCCGGGGTGGTCCCGGGCCGTGCGCTGGCGGAGTACCGGCCGTGGATCATCCTGGGCACCTTCGTCTTCGCCGCCGTCGCGACGCCGTCGACCGACCCGTTCTCGATGCTGATGCTGGCGCTGCCGATGACGGTGCTCTTCATCGTCTCCGAGGTCATCGCCCGGCTGATCGACCGGCGGCGCGCCCGTCGCCGCGTGAGGAGCTCGGCGGCGACCTCGCCGACGACGAGCAGTCGACGCTCGACTACCGCGCCCGAGCAGGTGCGCACGCTCGCGACCTCGACGAGGACGACTGAGTGCGCGTACCCGGACCCCGCGCCGAGGCCGTCGCCGTCGACGCCTTCGACCTGCCCGAGTGGGTGGGGGAGCGACGAGGTGCGTCTGGCGCCCCGGGGTGGCGCTCGGGACGCCGCTGGTGCCGGGCGAGCTCGCGCCGCACCCGCGCGGCCCGACGCTCCGGCACCGCTCGCGTGCGACGTGCTCGCCTGCGACCGCGCCTACCCCGAGCCCGCGCTCCCGGAGAGCTGGCGGCGCGAGGCCCACGCGCAGTGGGCGCTGCAGCAGGTGCTGCTGCTCGAGATCGCCGGGCGGCTGACCCTGGTGTGCCCCGGGGTGGACGTCGAGGTCGACAGCGCCCTGGAGTCGCTGCGCCGGCTCGCCAAGGCCGTCGGCGCGCCCTCCGCGCGCTTCACCGCCGCGCTGCGCCTCTGAGCGCCACCCCACGGCTAGGGTGAGCAGGTGGCCGCGACATCGCGCGTGCTGACGCAACCCGACCTCGGGCAGGGGCCTCGCCGGACGCACGACCGACCTGGCGGTGGCCCGCCTCCGCGACGCCGGATTCCCCGTGCGGAGGCTGCAGGGCCGCGACGCCGAGGAGGCGCGGGACCTCGCCCACGCAGGCCGTGCAGGACGGCGTCGAGACCCTGGTCGTGGTCGGCGGCGACGGCATGGTGCACCTGGCGCTGCAGGTGCTCGCCCACACCTCCACCGCGCTGGGCGTGATCCCGGCCGGCACCGGCAACGACGCGGCCCGCTACTTCGCCGTCCCGCGGGACAACCCGCTCGCCGCGACCGACGTGGTCATCGGCGGGCGCCGGCGCACCGTCGACCTCGCACGCACCGGGCCGACGTACTTCCTCTGCGTGCTCTCCGCCGGCTTCGACGCCGTGGTCAACGAGCGCGCCAACCGGCATGCGCTGGCCGCGGGGGCAGATGAGGTACAACCTCGCGACGGTCGCCGAGCTGCGCACCTTCCAGCCGCTCGACTACACCCTCGACCTCGACGGGCGAGCCAGGCCGGGTGCGGGCGATGATGGTCGCGGTCGGCAACGGGCCGTCCTTCGGCGGCGGGCCTGCGGATCACGAGGGCGCCGACCTCGACGACGGGCTGCTCGACGTGGTCTTCTTCCACCCGATGTCCAAGCCCGACCTGGTGCGCACCTACCCGCGGCTGTTCACCGGCACCCACCGCTCCCACCCGGCCTACGAGCACCACCGGGTCCGGCAGGTGACCGTCGCGGCGCGCCGGCATCGTGGCGTACGCCGACGGCGAGCGGCTCGGGCCCGCTGCCGCTGACGGTCAGCTCCGACCCCGGCGCGCTCGACGGTGCTGGTGGGCGAGGGGGCACGCGGCGTGAGCACCCCTGCCGAGCGCTACGCGAAGTTCCGCCCCGAGCAGCCGCACGCCGGTGCTGGCCGACTTCCGCGCAGCTCTACGACTTCCCGCTCGACGACTTCCAGGTGCGGGCGTGCGAGGCGGTCGAGGACGGCGACGGCGTCCTGGTCGCCGCACCGACCGGGTCCGGCAAGACCATCGTCGGCGAGTTCGCGGTGCACCTGGCGCTGCACCAGGGCCGCAAGTGCTTCTACACCACGCCGATCAAGGCGCTCTCGAACCAGAAGTACGCCGACCTCGTGCGCCGCTACGGCCCCGACAAGGTCGGCCTGCTCACCGGCGACAACAGCGTCAACGGCGAGGCGCCGGTGGTCGTGATGACCACCGAGGTGCTGCGCAACATGCTCTACGCCGGCTCGCGGACCCTGCTCGGCCTCGGCTTCGTCGTCATGGACGAGGTGCACTACCTCGCCGACCGGATCGCGCGGCGCGGTGTGGGAGGAGGTCATCATCCACCTGCCGGAGTCGGTGGCCGTGGTGTCGCTGTCGGCGACGGTGTCCAACGCCGAGGAGTTCGGCGAGTGGCTCGCGACCGTCCGGGGCTCGACCACGACCATCGTCGAGGAGACCCGTCCGGTGCCGCTCTACCAGCACGTGATGGTGGGGCGGCGGCTGTTCGACCTGTTCGAGGACGGCACCGGCTTCGCCGGCCCGGACGCGCGGGTCAACCCCGAGCTGATGCGGGTCGCGCGCGACGACTGGCGCTCCCGGCGCACGTCGGACCGGCGGGCGCCGCAGAAGGGCAGGGGCAGGGCGCCACGAGGAGGGCGCGGGGGGCCGCCGCCGCGCGGCGGGCTGCCGACCCGGTTCGACGTCGTCGACCGGCTCGAGCGCGACGCGCTGCTGCCCGCGATCTACTTCATCTTCAGCCGGGTCGGCTGCGACGCCGCGGTGCAGCAGTGCCTGCACGCCAACCTGCGGCTGACCACCCCTGCCGAGCGCGACGAGATCCGTGCCTTCGTCGAGGAGAAGTGCCGCGCACATCCCCGACGACGACCTCCACGTCCTGGGCTACCACGACTTCCTCGACGGCCTCAGCCGCGGCATCGCCGCGCACCACGCCGGGCATGCTGCCGACCTTCAAGGAGTGCGTGGAGGAGCTGTTCGCCGCCGGCAGGTGCCGGGTCGTCTTCGCCACCGAGACGCTCGCGCTGGGCATCAACATGCCGGCCCGGTCGGTGGTCATCGAGAAGCTCGTCAAGTGGAACGGCGAGACCCACGCCGACATCACGCCGGGGGAGTACACCCAGCTCACCGGGCGCGCCGGGCGGCGCGGGCATCGACGTCGAGGGCCACGGCGTCGTGCTGTGGGCCCCCGGCATGGATCCGCGGTCGGTGGCCGGGCCTCGCCTCGACGCGGACCTATCCGCTGCGCTCGTCGTTCCGGCCGTCGTACAACATGGCGGTCAACCTGGTGCGACCAGTTCGGCCGCGACGACCGCGCGGGAGCTGCTGGAGTCGTCGTTCGCGCAGTTCCAGGCCGACAAGGCGGTCGTCGGGCTGGCCCGCCAGCTCCGCAAGGCCGACGAGGGGCTCGAGGGCTACGCCGAGGCCGCGCAGTGCCACCTCGGGGACTTCATGGAGTACGCCGGGCTGCGGCGCCGGCTCTCCGACGTCGAGGCGGCGTCAGCCCGGGCCCGCAAGCAGGACCGGCGCGAGGAGATCGTGGAGTCGCTCGAGTCGCTGCGGCCCGGGGACGTCATCGAGGTGCCGACCGGCAAGTACGCCGGGTGCGCCGTCGTGATCGACCCGGGCAGCCCGTCGGACCGGGCCGACCCGCGCCCCTACGTGCTCACCGAGGACCGGCAGGCCCGCCGCCTGGCGATGGTCGACTTCAACCAGCCGGTCGCCGCGGCCTCGCGGCTGAAGGTGCCGCGCAACTTCAACGGTCGCAACCCCCAGCAGCGGCGCGACCTGGCGAACACGCTCGCGCCTGCGGACCCGCGACCTCGACCCCGGCCGGCACCCCGGCGCGAAGGGTGCGGGCTCGCGGCGCGCGCACGGCCGCGTGCAGGCCGAGCACGAGCAGGAGATCAGCCGCCTGCGCGCCGAGCTGCGCGCCCACCCCTGCCACGGCTGCGCCGACCGCGAGTCGCACGCGCGGTGGGCCGAGCGCCACCAGAAGCTGCAGCGGGAGACGGCCACCCTCCGCCGGCGCATCGAGTCGCGCACCAACACCATCGCCCGGCAGTTCGACCGCGTCTGCGACGTGCTCACCTCGCTGGGCTACCTCGAGGAGGACCGCGTCACGCCCGCGGGCGACGTGCTCATGCGGATCTACACCGAGCTCGACCTCGTGGTCTCGGAGTGCCTGCGGGGCGGCCTCTGGGACGGCCTGTCGGCGCCCGACCTGGCCGCAGCCCTGTCGGTGCTGGTCTACGAGTCGCGGCGGCGCCGACGACGCCACCTCGCCCCGGCCTCCGCGCGGCGAGGTGCGCGAGGTGCTGGGTCGCATGGTGTCGCTGTGGGCGGAGCTCTCCCGGGTGGAGAAGGACAACCGGGTCGACTTCCTGCGCGAGCCCGACCTGGGCTTCGCGTGGGCGGCGCAGCGGTGGGCCTCGGGCGGCAGCCTCGACGAGGTGCTCACCGAGACCGACCTGGCCGCCGGCGACTTCGTCCGGTGGATGAAGCAGCTGCTCGACCTCACCGGCCAGGTGGCCGAGGCGGCGCCGACCCCCGAGCTCCGGGCGACCGCCCGCGAGGTGGGCGACGCCCTGCGCCGGGGCGTGGTGGCCTACTCCTCGCTGGCCGAGTGAGGCGCGCTCAGCCGGTGACGGGCCGACCCTCGTAGGGCGTCGAGAGCACGATCGTCGTCCGCGTCGTGACGTTGGCCGCGGCCCGCACCCGGGCGAGGAGGTCCTCGAGGGCGGTGGGCCCGGCCACCCGCACCTTGAGCAGGTACGACGCGTCGCCCGCGACCGACCAGCACGACTCGATCTCGCCGATGTCCGTCAGCCGGTCCGGGGAGTCGTCTGGCTGCGAGGCGTCGATGGGACGGATGGAGATGAACGCGGTCAGCGGCAGCCCGGCCGCGTCGTAGTCCAGCACCGCGGCGTAGGACTTGATCAGCCCCCGGCTCTCCAGCCGCTTGACGCGCTGGTGCACCGCGCTGGTCGACAGGCCCGTGGCCTTGCCGAGGTCGGTGAACGACATGCGGCCGTCTGCGGCCAGGAGCCTCAGGATCTCGCGGTCGGTGTCTTCCACGGGCCACACCCTAACGGGGGTGAGGCGGCTGGTCGGTGGTGTCCGGAGCGCGGCGCGCCCGTTTGGCACACCGCCTCCCGGGTAGGTGGCGGCCATGGGGGACAGAGCAGGGGACAGAGCAGCCAGCGGGGCACCCAAGGTCAGCCGGCGCGGGCCTGGTCACGACGTCGCCCGCCGTCGTGGCGGCGTCGCTCTCGGCCGGTGTCGTGGCTCCGTCCCCGGCGGCCGGAGCGGTCAGGAACGTCCAGGTCATCTGCCGCGAGGCGTGGGGCGCGCAGCCGGCCTCCGGCCCGTTCGTGCCCCACGTCGTCGAGCGGGTGACCATCCACCACAGCGGGGTCCGGCTGGGTGACAACCGGGAGGCTCCGACCCACCTCCGCAGCTACCAGAGGGACCACCAGGCCGAGGGGTGGCCGGACATCGCCTACCACTACCTGGTCGACCGGCACGGCAACGTCTACCAGGGCCGGCCGCCGTGGGCGCGGGGCGACACCCGCACGAGCTACGACCCGGCCGGGCACCTGCTCATCCTGTGCATCGGCAACTTCGACGTCCAGGGTCTCCCGCGCGCCCAGCTGTCGGCGGCGATCGACGTGGCCGCCTGGGCCTGCGCTCGCTTTGACGCCCTGCCCGGCGAGATCAGCGGGCACCGGGACTGGGCCGCAACCGCCTGCCCCGGTGACGGTCTCTACCGCTACCTCGCCGACGGCACCGTCCGCCGCAGGGTCCGCCGCCGGCTGGGGTCGGTGCGGCTGGAGACCCTCTGCGGACGCGCCGGGCGCCGCCGGGTCCGCAGGATCGAGGCGGGCACCGACTAGCGCGGGTCCAGGCTCGCTACCGTCGTGCCCATGTCTCCGCCGCCTCCGCCCACCGAGCCCACCGAGAAGCTCCTGCTGCTCGACACCGCGTCGCTGTACTTCCGCGCGTTCTTCGGCGTGCCCGACTCGATCACCGCGCCCGACGGCACCCCCGTCAACGCGGTCCGGGGGCTGATGGACTTCATCAGCCGGCTGGTGGGGGAGTACCACCCGACCCACCTGGCCTGCTGCTGGGACAACGACTGGCGCCCGCAGTGGCGCGTCGACCTGCTGCCGTCGTACAAGGCCCACCGCGTGGTCGTCGAGCGGCCGGTGGCCCCGGACGTCGAGGTGGTGCCGGACGCTCTGGAGACGCAGGTGCCGGTGATCCTGGACGTGCTGGAGGCCTTCGGCCTGGCCGTGGTGGGCGCGGACGGCTACGAGGCTGACGACGTCATCGGCACGCTCGCCACCACCGCGGAGATGCCGGTCGACATCGTCACCGGCGACCGTGACCTCTTCCAGCTGGTCGACGACGAGCGCGAGGTGCGCGTGCTGTACGTCGCGCGGGGCGTCAGCCGGCACGAGCGGGTCACCAACGCCTGGGTGCGCGAGAAGTACGGCATCGACGCTGCGCAGTACGCCGACTTCGCGACCCTGCGCGGCGACGCCTCCGACGGGCTGCCCGGGGTGGCCGGCGTGGGGGAGAAGACCGCAGCGACGCTGCTGCGGCGCTTCCGCACGATCGAGGACCTCCTGGCGGCGGTCGAGGACCCTGCCTCCGACCTCGCGCCCGGCCCGCGCGGCAAGCTGCGCGACGCGGCGGCGTACCTCGAGGTCGCGCCCACCGTCGTCCGGGTCGCGTGCGACCTCGACCTCGGCTCGCCGGACCTCGAGCTCCCGGCGTCGCCGCGCTCGCCCGACGACGTCGTCGCCCTGGCCGAGCGCTGGGCCCTCGAGAGCCCCGCCACCCGCCTGACGCAGGCCCTCTCCCGCATGTAAATCGGGGTTATGGTCGCTTCACATAGCGTGCAACGCTCACTGAGCGACCACAGCACCGCCCAAGTACGCCGGACACACCGGCTCGTCCCGTACGCCGGTTGTCGTCCTCAGGCGCCATGCCCGGGAGTTGTCCTCAGGCTCGCTCGTCGTCCGGCCGAACTGTCGGCGACTCCCGATGCTGCGGCCCATGCGTCCAGCGCTCGCCGCCCACTCGCGCCGTCAGTCAGGCCTCGTCACCCGCGCCCAGGCCAAGGCGGTCGGCTACACCGAGCGCGAGCTGCGCACCCTCACCAAGCCGCAGGGGGAGTGGCACGTCGTACGCCGTGGCGTGTACGTCGCCCGTTCGCTGTGGTCCGCGTCGGACGACCGCCAACGCCACCGACTGGCGGTCGAGGCGGCGCTGCTCAACGCCCGTGACCCGGGCATCGTCAGCCACGCGTCGGGTGCCGTGCTTCTCGGGCTGGCGCCACTTCGCGTCCCCGACCTCGTGCACCTCACGCGGCCGGGGGTCAACGGCGGCCGCACCGAGCACGGCGTGAGCTACCACCCGGCCCGGGTCCCCCAGCTCGATCGCACCACGGTCGACGGCTTCGTCGTCACGGCGCCGGCGCGCACCGCTCTCGACGTCGCGCGGGAGGACGGCTACCTCGCCGGTCTCGTCGTCGCCGACCAGGCACTGCGCAACGGCACCGAGGCGGGCGAGCTGCTGCGCGTCGTCCATGGCATGAAGTGCTGGCCGCACGTCACGAGGGCGCGAGCCGTCGCCCACGACGCCGACGGGCGGGCGGAGTCGCCGGGGGAGACGCTGACGCGCGCCTTGGTGACTGAGCTGGGGCTGGGACCGGTGGAGCCGCAGCACGAGATCGTGGACGGGTCACGACGCGCGAGGGCCGACCTGCGCGTGGGCTGGCACCTCTTCGAGTTCGACGGCCGCGTGAAGTACGCCCGCGAGCGTCCGTACGCCGACGCCCGGCCGGGCGAGGAGGTGCTGTGGGCGGAGAAGCGGCGCGAGGACTGGCTGCGCTCGCTCGGGTACGGCGTGTCGCGCGTGGTGTGGTCGGACCTGATGGGTGGCGCCCGCGAGCGCACGCTGCGCCGGCTGCGTGGCGAGGTGGGCCGGACGATCGCCCGCGTCGGCGAGTCCGCCTGGCGACGGAGCGTGGAGGACTGGCACTGAGCGCACCGGGTCGACGTACTCGGTGAGGGTTGTGGTCGCTACCGCGGTGGCACAACCAATGTTGAGCGACCGTAACCCCGATTTACATGAGGTCAGGCGCCCGCGTGGGTGGTCCACCAGTGCTGGCCGGCGGGCGGCAGCGTGTGGATCGGGTCGTAGTACTCGTAGGTGCGGGAGAGGGCCTCGGGGTCGGACTGCTCGATCGAGGTGCGGTAGTTCTTCGTCCAGTAGGTGATGCCGCGCTCCCGGTCGTACTCGGCGACCTGGTGCACCCAGCGCTTGCCGACGAAGGGGACGTCGCAGACGATGCGCGGCGTGGCGAAGCCGGGGAGGTAGCCCATCATCCAGTGCTGCAGCTCCTGGGCCTGAGCGACGGAGACCCGCCAGTGCTCGGCGTTGGGGATCATGTCGCACATGTAGAAGTAGTAGGGCATGACCTGGGCGCCGTCGAGCAGCCGGAAGCACAGGTCGAGCAGCTGGTGGGGGTCGGTGTTGACACCGTTCATCAGCACGCCCTGGTTACGCACGTCGCGCACGCCTGCGTCGAACATCGCCGCCGCAGCCCGCGCCACCAGCGGTGTCACCGAGTTGCCGTGGTTGACGTGGGTGTGGATCGCGAGCGAGACGCCGCGTGAGCGCGCCAGGCGCGACATCCGGCCCACGCCGTCGACGACCTCGGGCTGCAGCCAGTGCTGTGGCAGGCCCATCAGCGCCTTGGTGGCCAGCCGCACGTCGCGGATGTTGTCGATCTCCAGGACGCGGGTCAGGAAGTCCTCGAGCCGCGCCCACGGCATGTTCGCGACGTCGCCGCCGGACACCACGACGTCGCGCACCTCGGGGTGGCTGCGGAGGTAGCCCATCATCGAGTCGAGCCGGTCGACCGGCTTCAGCTCGAACTTGAGCTTGTCGACCGAGGGGGTGGAGTTGCCGACCAGGTCCATGCGCGTGCAGTGGCCGCAGTACTGCGGGCACGTCGGCAGCAGCTCGGCCAGCACCTTGGTGGGGTAGCGGTGGGTCAGCCCCTCCGCCACCCACATGTCGTGCTCGTGCAGGGAGTCGCGGGTGGCGTGCGGGTGGGACGGCCAGTCGGTACGCCGGTCGCTCAGGACCGGGATCATGTAGCGCCGGATCGGGTCGGCGTAGAAGGCGTCGGTCAGCGACCCGGCACCGTGCGGCGCCACGTCGGGCATCATCGTGTTCATCATCTGCGGGGGCACGAGCATCGACATCGTGGCCCGCTGCTGCTGGTCGCGCTCGAGGTCGTCGTAGACGGAGTCGTCGAGCAGGTCGCCCATGAGGGCCCGCAGCTGCTTGAGGTTCTTGACGCAGTGGGCCCGCTGCCACTGGGCGGACTCCCACTGCTCCGTGGTCACGTCGGCCCAGCCCGGGAACCGCGTCCAGTCGGGCTCGACCAGCTCGGCGCGGCGGTAGTCGTAGGGCTGGTGCAGGTCGGCCGCCGGCGTGCGGGCGGCACCTGTCGGGCGGGTGGTCTCCGTCGTCACGGGAGGCTCCTCCGGCGGCCTTCGCCGCAGCTCGACTGCTCGGACGTGCGGGCGTGTCCGGTTGTGACCGGAACGACCCTCTGCCAGAGTAGGCAGAGATCATCCTGCTTGTCGAACACCACGCCGCAAGTTTTGTCGCTGTATCGGGAAGGGGGCAGAGAATTGGCGCCGCAGACCAGTGATCCGGTCGGGCTTCACCGCGTCCTCGAGCCCCGTGGTGTCCTCCCGCAGGCGGCCCGGCGGCTCGACGCCCGCCGCGAGATCTGGCCCGACGAGGTGCGGGTGCGGGTCGAGCGGCTCAACCTCGACGCCGCGTCGTACCGCCAGCTGCGCGAGCAGCACCGCGACCCCGACCGCCTCCGGGCGGCGGTCCTCGAGATCGTCGCCGAGCGGGGCAAGATGCAGAACCCCGTCACCGGGTCGGGAGGGATGCTCGTCGGCACGGTCGACGAGGTGGGCCCGGCCAGCCCGCTCGGCCTCGCTGTGGGTGATCGTGTCGCGACGCTGGTGTCGCTGAGCCTCACGCCGCTGGTCATCGACGACGGGCTCGCCCGCTGGGGCGGCAGCGGCGAGCAGGTGCCCACCGACGGACACGCCATCCTCTTCGCCCGGTCCGTCGTCGCACCCGTCCCCGACGACCTCGACCCCGCTCTCTCGCTCGCCGTCATGGACGTCTGCGGCGCCCCGGCGCTGACCGCCCGCGTCGTGGGGCAGTACGCCGCCCAGGGACGCCCGCCGGCCGTCGCGGTCGTGGGGGGCGCCGGCAAGTCCGGGTCGCTCGCGCTGGCCGCCGCCCGGCGCTCGGGCGCCGTGGCCACGGTGGGGGTCGTGCCGCACCAGGACGAGGCCGACCTGCTGGCAGGTGCCGGGCTCGCCGACGACGTCCGCATCGCCGATGCCCGCGACCCGGTCGCGCTGCGCGACGCCGTCCACGGGGCGCTGGGCCGCCCGGCCGACGTGACCGTGGTGTGCGTCGATGTGCCCGGTTGCGAGGGCGGGGCGATCCTCGCCACCGGAGACGGCGGCACGGTGGTCTTCTTCTCCATGGCGACGTCGTTCTCGGCCGCTGCCCTGGGGGCCGAGGGTCTCGCTGCCGACGTGACGATGCTCATCGGCAACGGGTTCGTGCCCGGGCATGCGGAGCTCGCGCTGCAGCTGCTGCGCGAGGACGCCGGCGTGCGGTCGCTGTTCGAGCGGCGGCTGTGAGGCGCGGCGAGGAGGATGGTCACGTGAGCGTGCTGATCGACCCGGCCCGCGCGGAGGAGGCACGTCGCCTCGCCGCCACCGTCGGACGCCCGATCGTCGACCTCGCCCGCCGCCACACCACCGTCTCGGTGGAGCGCGCCACGCTGCGCCTGGCGGGGCTGACCGGCGCCGACCCGGACGGCACGCCCTGGGTCAACCACCTCGTCGACGCCGTGCGTGCCGACGCGGGGATCGAGCACGGGGTGGCACTCCCGGTGTGGGCGGCCCTGCACCGCGACGGTGGAGACCTGACAGCGCTCGCGCAGCGGGCTGCCGCCGGGGACGTGCGCTTCGGCCTGCCGGGGGCCGCCGAGGCGTCCCGGGCCCGCGAGGCGGCCACCGCAGCCGTCGGGCGCGGCCTCGACCTGGTGGACGCGCGCCGCAAGGAGCGCGAGCAGCTCGTCGACGAGCTGGGCGACCCGCCCCGGAAGCCGTGGATCTACCTGATCGTCGCCACCGGCGACATCTACGAGGACATCCCGCAGGCGCAGGCGGCCGCCCGAGCCGGCGCGGACGTCATCGCGGTGATCCGCTCGACCGGGCAGTCGCTGCTCGACTTCGTCCCGGAGGGCGCCACGCGCGAGGGCTTCGCCGGCACCTACGCGACGCAGGAGAACTTCCGGTTGATGCGCGCCGCTCTCGACGAGACCAGCCGCGAGCTCGGGCGCTACGTGCGGCTCACGAACTATGCCTCCGGGCTGTGCATGCCCGAGATGGCGACCATGGCCGGGCTCGAGCGCCTCGACATGATGCTCAACGACTCGATGTACGGGATCCTCTTCCGCGACATCAACCCGATCCGGACCTTCGTCGACCAGCGCTTCAGCCGTCAGGTGCACGCGCGGGCCGGGATCATCATCAACACCGGTGAGGACAACTACCTCACCACCGCGGACGCCGTCGAGGCAGCCCACACGGTGACCGTGAGCCAGCTCCTCAACGAGTACTTCGCCAAGGAGGCCGGGCTCGCCGACTGGCAGCTGGGTCTGGGCCACGCCTTCGAGATCGATCCCGCCGTCCCCGACTCGTTCCGCCTGGAGCTGGCGCATGCGCTGCTGGCCCGCCAGCTCTTCCCCGACGCGCCGCTCAAGTGGATGCCCCCCACCCGGCACATGACGGGCGACATCTTCCGCGGCTACCTCCTCGACGCGTTCTTCAACCTGGCGGGCGCGCTGACCGGCCAGGGCATCCTGCTGGTCGGGATGATGACCGAGGCCGTGGTGACGCCCTGGCTCTCCGACCGTGACCTCGCCCTGCAGAACGTCCGCTACGTCATGGAGGCCGCCGGGCGGCTGCACGAGGACTTCCGGCCGGAGCCGGGGGGCTTCATCGCCTCCCGCGCCAACCAGGTGCTCGAGGAGGCCATCACCCTGCTGCAGCGGATCGCCTCCGACTCCGACGAGACTGGCCACCCACCCCTGCTCGCGGCGATCGCCGACGGCACCTTCGGCACCATGCGCCGTCCCCCCACGGGCGGGCGGGGGCTGGAGGGCGTCGCGGAGCGCTCAGAGGCGTTCTTCAACCCCGCGGTCGAGCTGCTGGAGGTGGGGGGATGAGCGGGGTCTCGACAGGCTCGACCGACGGTGGCGGTGACCGACGGTGGGGCGGTGACCGACGGTGGGTCGGCCGGCGGCCGGGTGCTGCGGCCCTACGGCGACACCACCGGCGACGGCATGGTGCAGCTGTCCTTCACGCTCCCGATGCCGCACTCGAAGCTCGCCGAGGGGGCCGCCCAGCAGCTGGCCACCAAGATGGGCATGTCGCCGGCGATGGTCGTGCACGCCAAGCCGATGGGACCCGACTTCACCTTCGTCATCGTCTACGGCCGCGTCCAGCACCTCGTCGAGCTCGACAAGGTGCACGTGGTGGAGCGCGACTACCCGCTGCTCACGCCGTCGGAGGCCAACCAGGCGATCCGGGCGCTGCTGCAGCGACGCCTGGTCGTCGTCGGCGCGTGCATCGGCACCGACGCCCACACCGTCGGGATCGACGCGATCCTCAACATCAAGGGCTTCGCCGGCGAGAAGGGGCTGGAGTACTACCGCGAGATCAAGGTGGTCAACCTCGGGGCCCAGGTCTCCGTGCCGCAGCTGGTCGCGGCTGCGCAGGAGGAGGGCGCGGACGCGGTGCTCGTCTCCCAGGTGGTCACCCAGCGCGACGCGCACCTGCTCAACACCCAGGAGATGGCAGCGGCCTTCCGGGAGGCCTACCCCTCGGCCCGGCGGCCGCTGCTCGTGGTGGGCGGACCCCGCTTCGACGAGGCGATGACCGCCGAGCTCGGCGTCGACCGCGTCTTCAGCCGCGGCACCACGCCCGCCGACGTGGCATCCTTCCTGGTCGCCCGCCTGGCGCAACGCCAGGAGGCGGCCCAGGAAACGGCTCAGGAAACGGGCCAGGAGCCGCAGGACCCGAGCAGGGAGGCCACGACCGATGGATGAGGAGCTGCCCACGCCGCAGGAGGGCCTCGTGGTGACGCACCGGCGCTACGTGCCCCACTCCCACGCCCACTACGCCGGTGACCTCGTCGACGGGGCCTACGGCCTGGGACTGTTCGGCGACGCGGCCACGGAGATGTGCGTGCGCACCGACGGCGACGAGGGGCTCTTCGCCTCCTACTCCGACGTGCAGTTCACGGCACCTGTCAGGGCCGGCGACATCGTGGAGGTGACCGCGGAGCTGGTGCGGGTCGGCAACCGTTCGCGCACCCTCGACTTCACCCTCCGGGTGGTCGGACGGGGCCGGCCCGACCTGGGTGCGTCGGCGGCGCGGATGCTGGACCAGCCGGTGGTCGCGACCACTGCTCGAGGTGTCGTGATCGTTCCAATACGGCGTGTCGCTCCCGACACGCCGTGACAGGTGAACTTCCTGAAAATTTCTGGTGACCGGCATCACACGGCCTGACCTGCGCGTTTCGGCAAATCAGCAGGTCAGCGAGTGGTTGACGACTTTACCCAGCGCGGGCACAGTCTCCGTGTCCACCGAGCAGGCCGCAGTCAGGCGAGCGCGACGAGGTGGCGGAGAGTCTCGGGTGGGTGCCACACCCGAAGAGGATCCGCCGGCCCGCGCGACTCCTCTGACCACGGGGTTGGCACACCGGAGAGGTCCGGCGCCCAGTAGACAACGACGGGCGACTCACGCAACCGGCGTGAGCGTCGTCGGTCCGAAGGGCTCCGGACCTCTCTGGCGCTCCTGTCCAGGTGAGGTGGCTCCATCGGCCGGCAGGCCGGCGGGTCTCGAGCCGCTCGACCGCACCTCGCCCTCCTCGCTGGCGCTCGGCGATAGGTTGGGCCGGTGAGGTCGACCGTGATCCGTGGCGTCGTCGCCGCCTTGGCCGGAGCGGTCGCGGCGCTGTCGTTCCCGCCGGCAGACCTGCCCTACCTCCTCCCGTTCGCCGTCGCCGCCCTCGTGCTCGCCGTGCCGCCGGCGACCGGGTCGCGCTGGACCGGGGCGGCGCTCGTGGGGCTCGCCTTCGGCCTGACGTTCATGGCGCTGCACATCGGGTGGATCTCCGTCATCGGCGCCGACGTGGCGGTCGGGCTGGTGCTGCTCGAGGGGTCGTTCTACGCGTTGCTCGGGGTGGGCCTGCGGCTGGTGCGCGAGCTCCCAGGGTGGCCGGTGTGGGCCGCGGCGGTGTGGGTCGGCGTGGACACCCTGCGGGGCGTGGTCCCGTGGGGCGGCTTCCCGTGGGGCACGCTGGCCTTCGCCTCGGTGGACACCCCGCTGGCGCCCACGGTGGCCGTGATCGGCACGGCCGGCACGTCGTTCGTGGTGGCGCTGCTGGGTGCCGGCCTGGCCTGGGCGGTGCTGGCGGCGCGGGAGCGGCCGGTCGCGGCGCTCGGCGTCCCTGTCGGGATCGCCGCCGCGGCCGTGCTCGGCGGCATGCTCGCCCAGCTGGGGCCCTGGCACGACACCGTCAGCGAGGCGGTGACCGACGAGGTGACCGAGACCGAGGGCGAAGCCGACGGGGTGCGGACCGTGCGGGTCGCAGCCGTCCAGGGCAACGTGCCCGGCGAGGGCATGGACGCCTTCGCCGAGCGCCGGGCCGTGCTCGACAACCACGTCCGGGAGACCCACCGGCTCGCCGACCGCGTCCGCGCCGGCAGCACGCCGCGCCCCGACCTCGTGCTGTGGCCGGAGAACTCCACCGACATCGACCCCTTCGGCGACCCGACCGTCTACGCCGACATCCAGGGAGCGGTCGACGCCGTCGGCGTCCCCGTGCTGGTGGGCGGGATGATCCAGGGCGAGGAGGCCGGCGACGTCGAGAACCAGAGCATCGCGTGGCTGCCCCGGTCCGGGCCGGCCGACCACTACTCCAAGCGGCACCCGGTGCCCTTCGGGGAGTACATCCCGATGCGCGACATGCTCGCCGAGTACATCGAGCGCCTCGACCAGATCCCGCGCGACATGGTGCCAGGCCCCTCGCCCGGCAACCTCGAGGTCGCCGGAGTCGACCTCGGCGTCGTGATCTGCTTCGAGGTCGCCTACGACGGGCTGGTGCGCGACGTGGTCCGAGGCGGCGCCGAGCTCCTCGTCGTGCCGACGAACAACGCGACGTACATGGGCACGGGGCAGGTCGACCAGCAGTTCGCCATCAGCCGCCTGCGCGCCCTCGAGACGGACCGTCACGTCGCCGTGGTGGCGACCAACGGGCTGTCCGGCCTCGTGGCTCCCGACGGACAGGTCGTGGAGCGCGTCCCCGTGCGCTCCACCGGCGTCTGGGAGGCGACCATCGCCCTGTCCGACACCACCACGCCCGCGATGCGCTGGTCGCCGGTGATCCGGTGGGGCCTGGCTGTGGTCGCGGTGGCCGCCGTCGTCGCCTCGGTCGTGCGCCGGCGACGACGCCCTGCCCCCGAGGATCCGGCGCCGGTGCCGAGCGCGGCCGTCCCCGACCGGAGGGAGCAGGCGTGAGCGAGCCCGGGAGCCCGGGACGGGTGGTCATGGTCGTCCCCACCTACAACGAGGCCGACAACCTGGAGTGGATCGTCCGGCGCCTGCTCGAGGCGCAGCCCGAGATCCACGTCATGGTGGTCGACGACGGGTCCCCGGACGGCACCGGAGACATCGCGGACCGGTTGGCCGCCTCCGACGACCGGGTGCAGGTCGTGCACCGCACGGAGAAGGCCGGCCTCGGCGCGGCGTACCTGCACGGGTTCGGCGATCGCCCTGGAGCAGGGCTACGACGCGATCGGCGAGATGGACGCCGACGGCTCGCACCAGCCCGAGCAGCTCCACCGGCTGCTCTCCGCCCTCGCCGACGCCGACCTGGTCATCGGGTCCCGGTGGGTGCCGGGAGGCAGCGTCGTCAACTGGAGCGCGTTCCGCAAGGCGCTCTCCGTGGGCGGCAACATCTACGCGCGGACGGTCCTGGGCGTGCCCGTGCGCGACATCACCGCCGGCTACCGGCTGTTCCGGGCGGACACGCTGCGCGCGATCGACCTCCGCACGGTCGAGTCGGTCGGCTACTGCTTCCAGACCGACCTCACGGTGCGCACCCTGGACGCCGGGCTGCGCGTGCGCGAGGTGCCCATCGAGTTCCTCGAGCGCGAGCGAGGGGAGTCCAAGATGCACGCGGGCATCGCGTCGGAGTCGCTGCGGCGGATCACGCGCTGGGGCGTCGACCGGCGGCTCGGGCGACTGCGTGCGCGGAGAGGAGCGGCCTGATGAGACGCCGTGCCCCGTGGTGGCTGCTCGCCGTGCTCTTCGTGGCGATGCCCCTGCTCGAGGTCTACCTCATCGTCCAGCTCGGGCAGGCTGTCGGGCCGTGGTGGACGATCCTGCTCCTCATCGCCGCCGGCGTGCTCGGGGCGTGGCTCATGAAGCGGGAGGGTGGCCGGGCCTGGCGGGCGCTGAACGAGGCGCTGCGGGCCGGGCGGGTGCCGTCCCGGGAGCTGGCCGACGGCGCGCTGATCCTGGTCGGCGGCACCCTGCTGCTGACGCCCGGGTTCGTCACCGACCTGGTCGGCCTGGTGTGCGTGCTGCCCTTCACCCGGCCGGCGCCCCGGCGGCTGCTGACCCGCTGGGTCGCCCGCCGCCTGGTGGTCGTCGGCCCCGGGCCGCGCAGCGACCACCGCCTCCGGGCAGGCGCGCGGAGACGACGACGCCCCGCAGGACCCGAGGGTCGTGCGGGGCGACGTGATCGAGTGAGTCGACCTGCCGGCGCTCAGGCCGACCGGGTCTTGCGGTGCAGGTGCGCGGGGCCGATCTCCCCACCGCGCAGCAGCTCCAGGCGCTCGGCGAGGATCTCCTCGAGCTCCTTCTCGGAGCGGCGCTCCAGCAGCATGTCCCAGTGGGTGCGGACAGGCTTCTCCGCCTTGGGCTCGGGTCGCTCGGTGTCACGGGCCAGGGACTCGGCTCCGCACCGTGGGCACTCCCACAGGGCGGGGATGTCCGCCTCGGCCGACATCGGGATCTCGAACGTGTGTCCCTGGGGGCAGACGTAGGCCACTCGCTGGCGGGCAGCGAACTCGATACCGCGTTCGTCCTCGAAGCTCTGACCACCGAGACGAGCTCCGCGTAGCGTGCGCTCGGCCATTGGGTCTCCTTCAAACGTCATGTCGCCCTGACGGGCCTGTCAACACTGCACCCTCAAGGATGCCCGATGGGTCCACACGTACACCTACCGGTGGTCCCGCGCACCCGGTGCGGGCGACGGCTCAGACCACCGCGGGCTGCTCGTTGCCCGCCTCCGCGATGCCCTTGCGCGGCTTCACGAGCGCCAGGAGCACGAGGCCGACGAGGAAGAAGCCGGCCAGTGCGAACAGCGCCGGCCGGTAGCTGCCCGTGGCCTGCTGCACCAGGCCGAAGATGAGCGTGCCGAACCAGCTGGTGCCGCGCTCGGCCGCCTGGTAGAGGCTGAAGTACTCCGCCTCGCGCCCGCGGGGGATGAGCAGGCTGAAGAACGAGCGTGACAGTGCCTGGGTGCCGCCGAGGACCAAGCCGATCGCCGCCGCCAGGGTGAGGAAGAGCGGGAAGTTGCCGGCAGGGGTGAAGTAGCCCGCGGCGACGATGAGGATCCACAGCCCGAGGCCGGCCATGATGACCCGCCGCGAACCCACACGGCCCGCCACCCGCCCGAAGAGCAGCGCGCCGAGGACGCCGACGAACTGCACCACGAGGAAGGCCGAGAGCACCGTGGCGGCCTCGAAGCCGAGCTCGCGCTCGCCGTAGACGGACGCGGCGTAGATCACCGTCTGGATGCCGTCGTTGTAGAACAGGTAGGCGACCAGGAACGTCAGGGTGACGGGGAAGTTGCGCAGGTCACGCAGCGTCGCCCACAGCTGGCCGAAGCTCGAGCGGACCAGCCCTCCGGGCTCGGGCACCACCGAGACCGGCACCCGGTTGCGGATGCCCCGGACCGGGATGATCGTGAACGCCGCCCACCAGATGGCCGCGAGCAGGAGCGAGAAGCGCACCGCGAGCTCGGTGTCGTCGATGACGGAGAGCATCCCGAAGTTGGTCGCGAGCAGGATCCCGCCCCCGAGGTAGCCCAGCGCCCAGCCCCGGCTCGACACGCGGTCACGTTCGTCCGGCGTGGCGACCTCGCACAGGATGGCGTCGTAGACGACCAGGGAGGCGCCGAGGCAGAGCGTCGCGCCGATGAGGAGGCCGGCACCGAGCTGCCAGTTGCTGCCTGCGACGAAGAACATCAGCCCGGCGAAGACCGATCCTGCCCAGGCGTAGCCGCCGAGCAGCGCGGTCTTGCGCGGGGACCTGTCGGCGGCGGCGCCGACGACCGGCAGGACGAGCGCGGACAGGATGGTCGCCACGGTGACGAGGTAGAAGACCAGCGACTCCGGGGAGACGCGGGAGTCCCAGCACGCTGAGGTTGTTCTCGCAGTCCGGCGCGTCGTCGCCGACCTGGCAGCCGGCCGCCCGGGTGGCGACCGTGGTGAGGTACGGCGCGAACAGCACGGCCGCGGTGGTGGTGACGTAGGCCGAGTTGGCCCAGTCGTACCAGTACCAGGAGCGCTGCTCCTTGCTGCGCACCAACGGGGAGAGGTCGGCGACGTCGCTCGGTCCCCGCTGCACCGCGCCCGGCTCGGAGCTGCTCACTGGTTGCCTTCCCACAGTCCGCGTGCCCGGAGCACGTCGCGGAGGACGTCGGTGCGGTCGGTGATGATGCCGTCCACACCCAGGTCGATGAGTCGCTCCATCTCAGCACTCTCGTCGATCGTCCACACGTGGACATGCCGACCGCCGGCGTGCGCGAGCTCGAGCACACGCTGGTCGAGCACCGTCACCCCGCGGTTGCGCACCGGCACCTGGAGCACCGCGCTGGTGTCGCGCAGCCACCGCGACACGTGCTGGGGGTAGGGCGCGAAGCGGAGAGCCAGCACCGTCGCGACCCCGGCGGAGGTCGCGACGGGACGGCTGACGCGTCGCCGGAAGCGGCGGAGGGTCAGCTCGTTGAACGACCCGATGCAGACCCGGTGGTGCGCCTGCATGCGGTCGAGCAGGTCGACGATCGGGTCGACGCAGCCGGCGGACTTCAGGTCGACGTTGAAGCGGCACCCGGGCAGCTCCTCGAGGAGGTCTGCCAGCAGGGGGATGCCCTCACTGCGGGCGATCCTCAGGGATCCGACGTGGTCCAGCGTCAGGTCGCGCACCCTGCCCTCCCCGTCGGTGATGCGCCCCACGGTCGCGTCGTGGAAGGCGAGCAGGTGTCCGTCGGACGTGGCGTGGACGTCGGTCTCCAGGTAGCGGTAGCCCAGGCCGGCAGCGTGGCGGAACGCCGCCATCGTGTTCTCCAGCCCGACCAGGTCGGGGTGCCGAGCCCCGCCGCGGTGCGCCATCGCGAGCACGCCACCCTGCTCACGGGGCTCGTCGAGGAACGGGAACCCCGTGCGGACGCTCACGCTGACTCTCCCGCGCGTCTAGACGTCGTGGAAGGTCTCGATGGAGGCGCCCAGGGTGTTGAGGCGCTCGGCGAGGTCCTCGTACCCCCGGTTGATCACGTAGACGGAGCGGAGCACGGACGTGCCCTTGCAGGCCAGCATGGCGAGCAGGATGACGACGGCGGGTCTCAGCGCGGGCGGGCACACGATCTCCGCGCCCGACCAGTGGGTGGGGCCCTCGATGCTCACCCGGTGCGGGTCGAGCAGCTGCACGGTGGCGCCCAGCTTGTTGAGCTCGGTGAGGTAGATCGCGCGGTTCTCGTAGACCCAGTCGTGCAGCAGCGTCTTGCCGTCGGCGGTGGCCGCGATGACCGCGAAGAACGGCAGGTTGTCGATGTTGAGCCCCGGGAAGGGCATCGGGTGGATCTTGTCGATGGGGGAGTGGAGCGGCGAGACCTTGGTGGTGAGGTCGACCAGGCGGGTGCGGTGGTTGTCGGCGAGGTACTCCTCGCTCAGCTCGTAGCGGAAGCCCATCTCCTCCAGCACGGCGAGCTCGATCTCCAGGAACTCGATCGGCGCCCGGCGGATGGTGATCTCGGAGTCGGTCACGATGGCTGCGGCGAGCAGGGACATCGCCTCGATCGGGTCCTCGGAGGGGGCGTAGTCGACGTCGACGTCGATGGTGCGCTGGCCCTGGACGGTGAGCGTGGTGGTGCCGATGCCGTCGACCTTGACCCCGAGCCGCTCCAGGAAGAAGCACAGGTCCTGGACCATGTAGTTGGAGCTGGCGTTGCGGATGACGGTCTCGCCGTCGTGCAGGGCGGCCGCCATGAGGGCGTTCTCGGTCACCGTGTCGCCGCGCTCGGTGAGCACGATGGGCCGCCGGGGGGCGCCCGACCCGTCCACCTCGGCGTGGTAGCTGCCCTCGGTGGCCTTGACCTCCAGGCCGAAGGGCCGCAGCGCCGTCATGTGGGGCTCGACGGTGCGGGTGCCCAGGTCGCACCCGCCGGCGTACGGCAGCTCGAAGGACGGTGCCCGGTGGAGCAGCGGCCCGAGGAACATGATGACCGAGCGGGTGCGGCGCGCGGCGGTCTCGTCGATGCGGCTGAGGTCGAGCTCGGCCGGCGGCACGATCTCGAGGTCGTTGTCGTCGTTGAGCCACCGGGTCTGCACGCCCAGGCTCTCCAGCACCTCGAGCAGGCGGTTGACCTCCTCGATGCGGGCGACCCGGCGCAGCGTGGTGCGCCCCCGGTTGAGCAGCGAGGCGCAGAGGAGCGCGACCCCGGCGTTCTTCGAGGTCTTCACGTCGATGCTGCCGGTGAGCGTGGTCGGGCCGTCGACCCGCAGGTGGGTGCGGCTGTCCGCCGATGGAGACGATCTGGGAGTCGAGCACCTCACCGATCCGCGCGACGAACTCCAGCGTGATGCTGCGCTCGCCGCCCTCGATGTGCTCGATCTCGGCAGGGGTGGTCTCCAGCACCTCGGCGAGCTGCTCCCGGGTCCAGCCGCGATGCTTGCGGGCGTCACGGATGAGCCGGCCGATACGGGCGCGATAAGCGTCAGTCACCCGCTGATTCTATGCCCGGGTTGTGTCTAGGTTGGGACCATGAACCCCGTGCGAGAGCCCGAAGCGGCGTCGGCCGACCTGGTCCTGGGACCGCTGCTGCGACACGCCGACTGCGACTCGGTCGCCGTCTGGGTCGAGACGGACCGGGCATGCGGTGTCACCGTGGGCACCGAGCACGGCCGCTGGTCCGCCCGGACCTTCGCGGTCCACGGGCACCACTACGCGCTCGTGGAGTGCACCGGGACTGGCGGCGGGCACCGTCGCTGCGTACACCGTCGAGCTCGACGGGCGGCAGGTCTGGCCGCCCGCGGTGCACGAGGACGGCCTCGACCTGCCGGCGCCCGTGCTGGCGACGCTGCCCTCGGACCGGCCCCCGCGGCTGCTCTTCGGCTCGTGCCGCACCAGCGTGAGCCACGACGCCGCCGGCAACCGCAAGCACGGCGTCGACGCCCTGCGCTCCTACGCCCTGGCCCTGGCGGGCGTGACCTCCACCGACGCACCATCCTGCCGCCCGACCTCGTGCTCTTCCTGGGCGACCAGGTCTACGCCGACGAGACGTCGGACGAGATGCAGAAGTTCATCGAGTCCAGGCGCGACATCGACGAGCCGCCGGGCGAGGAGCTCGCCGACTACGAGGAGTACTCCCACCTCTACAAGCTCGCCTGGAGCGACCCGGCCAACCGGTGGCTGCTGTCGACGCTGCCCAGCGCGATGATCTTCGACGACCACGACATCCGCGACGACTGGAACACCTCCGCGCGGTGGCGTCGCGAGATGGAGGCCACCGACTGGTGGCACGGGCGCATCGTCGCCGGGCTGGCGTCGTACTGGGTCTACCAGCACCTGGGCAACCTGACTCCCGAGGAGCGCAGCCAGGACGAGATCTGGCAGCTCGTGGTCGAGCACGACGGCGAGGAGGAGCTCGACCTCTCCGACACGCTCGACGCCTTCGCCGAACGGGTCGACCAGAAGCCGGAGACCTACCGGTGGAGCTACGCGCGGGAGCTCGGGGAGATCCGCCTGGTCGTCGTCGACTCGCGAGCCGCCCGCGTGCTCCAGGAGGACCAGCGCTCGATGCTGGACCCCGACGAGATGGCCTGGCTCGACGAGCACATGCAGGGCGACTGCGAGCACCTGCTCGTGGGCACCTCGCTGCCGTTCCTGCTGCCCGAGGGACTGCACCACCTCGAGGCCTTCAGCGAGGCGCTCGCCGGCGGTGCCTGGGGCCGTCGAGGGGTGAAGGTCGGGGAGACGATGCGCCAGGGTGCCGACCTGGAGCACTGGGGCGCCTTCCAGGAGGGCTTCCAGGACGTCGCCCGGATGGCGGCGGAGGTCGCCACCGGACACCGGGGGACGGCCGCCGAAGACCGTCACGTTCCTCTCCGGGGACGTCCACCACAGCTACGTCTCCCAGGTGCGCGACGTCCCCGCGGGCGGCACGATCCTGCAGGCGGTCTGCTCACCGATCCGCAACCCGCTGCCGCGGGTGATGCGGCTGGCGACCGCCGCGCTGGCCTACGGCATCGCCACTCCGCTGGGGCGTGCGATGTCGCGCTCGGCATCGGTGCCGGGCCAGCCGTTCCGCTGGGACAGCGTGCGAGGGCCGTGGTTCGACAACAACATCGCGACCCTCGACGTGGCGGACGACGGCGGCCTCGAGATGCACTGGGTGTCGGGGCAGGTCCGGGACGGCCGTCACGAGCGGCCCGACCTGCACCGGGTCGCGACGGTGCGGGTGCACCCGGACGGGCGAGTCGAGCAGGAATGACCCGACGGTTCACCCAGGCCGACGTGTTCACCGCGGTGCCTCTGCTCGGCAACCCGGTGGCGGTCGTCCACGACGCCGACGGGATGAGCGACGACGAGATGGCTGCGGTCGCGCGCTGGACCAACCTGTCCGAGACGACCTTCCTGCTCCCGCCCTCCGACCCCGCGGCGGACTACCGGGTGCGCATCTTCACCACCAGCGGCGAGCTCCCGTTCGCCGGCCACCCCACGCTCGGCAGCGCGCACGCGTGGCTGGCTGCCGGGGGAGTGGCGGCCGACGAGGACGTGGTGGTGCAGGAGTGCGGCGTCGGCCTCGTGGAGGTGCGGCGCGGCGGGCGTCCGGCCTTCGCCGCCCCGCCGCTGCTGCGCTCGGGCCCGCTCGATGACACCGACCTCGACAAGGTGCTGGCGGCCGCCGGCGTCGCGCCCGGCTCCGTCGTGGACGCGGCATGGGTGGACAACGGGCCGGGATGGGTCGCCCTGGAGCTGCGCTCGGTGCGCGACGTGCTCGCTGCGGAGCCCGTGCCGGGCCGCACCGCCGGCATCTCGTGGGGGCTGGTCGCGCGCTACGAGCCGGACGACCCTGCGCGCGACGGCCGCGACGCCGAGGTCCGCGGCTTCTTCGACGGCGGCGACGGGTGGTTCGAGGACCCGGTCACCGGCAGCCTCAACGCGGGCCTCGCCCAGTGGCTCATCGGTGCCGGGCGGCTCCCGGCGTCGTACGTCGCGGGACAAGGGCAGCGGGTGCGCCGCGACGGGCGCGTCCACGTCGAGCAGGTGGGCGACCGCACCTGGGTCGGCGGCGACGTCGTCACGGTGGTCCACGGTGAGGTCGACCTGGGGGAGGCGTGAGCGAGCGGCGGGTGCCGGCGGCGACGGTCCTCGTCGTGCTCACTGCTCTCATCGCGGGGTGCACGGCGTCCGGACCCGACGACGGCGAGCCGCGATCCCAGGGGGCGAGCTCGGTCGAGCTCGGCGGCCCCGCAGCCCGGCGTCGCGGCCCGGCTCGACAGCATGAGCGTGGTGCCCGACGTGCGTCGCGAGGGCGAGCTGGCGCGTCGCCTCGAGCTGCTGGGCTCCGTGCTGGCCGACCGGGAGGCGGCCCCCGCCGTCGTACGCCGGGCTGCCGAGCTGGAGCAGGCGGCGACACGCACGCTCGGTCAGGCGCCGCAGGCACGGGCCCGCGCGGTGCTCCGGCAGGTGCGGCCCGGCCTGCGCCGCAAGGTCGCCACCGACGTCGCGGCGGCCCGTGCGCTCAGCTCACTGGCAGACCCGCAGCCACGGCTGCCCGACTGGCGGCTGGTCGCGCCGCCGCCCGCCCGCCGGCTGCTGCGCGCCTACCGTGCCGCGGAGCGACGCACGGGCGTCGGCTGGGAGCACCTCGCCGCCATCCACCTGGTGGAGACGCGGATGGGCCGGATCAGGGGGGTGAGCTCGGCCGGCGCCCAGGGTCCGATGCAGTTCCTCCCCTCGACCTGGGAGATCTACGGCGGGGGCGGCGACATCGACGACGTGGAGGACGCTGTGATGGGCGCAGGGCGGCTGCTGCGTGCCAACGGCGCACCTGAGGACATGGGCGGGGCGCTGTTCGCCTACAACCAGTCCGGCGACTACGTGTTCGCGGTGCAGTCCTACGCCGCGAACATGCGAAGGGCACCGCTGACCTATCGGGGGTACAGGCACTGGCGGGTGCTGTACCGCCACGTGTCAGGCACCAAGGTGCTGCCCGTGGGCTACCCCCGACGGCCGGCGGTGCCGCTCGCCGGGTCGTGAGTCGGTCGTGAGTCGGGTCAGCCGTGCTGCGCGGCGGTGCCGTGCTGCAGGGCCTCCATCAGCGCGGAGTTGAAGGCCTCCAGGTCGTCGGGCTTGCGGCTGGTGACCAGGTTGCCGTCGACGACGACCTTCTCGTCCACCCACTCCGCGCCTGCGTTGCGGAGGTCGGTCTGCAGGCTCGGCCAGGAGGTCACCCGGCGGCCACGGACGACGTCGGCCTCGATGAGGGTCCACGGCGCGTGGCAGATGGCCGCGACCGGCTTGCCCGACTCGACCATGGCGCGGATGAAGGACACCGCGGACTGGTCAAGACGCAGCGCGTCGGGGTTGGCCACCCCGCCGGGCAGCACGAGGGCGTCGTAGTCGTCGGGGGAGGCCTCGGAGACCGTCTGGTCGACGGTGAAGGTGTCGGCGGCGTCGAGGTGGTTGTAGCCCTGCACCTTCTCGTCGGTCGAGAGCAGGACCGGCTCGAGGCCGGCGTCCTTGACCGTGTCCCAGGGGCTGGTCAGCTCGACCTGCTCGACCCCTTCGTGGGCTGTCAGGAATGCGATCTTCTTGTTCTCGGTCATGCGGTTCCTTTACCCAGCATCAGCTCGGCTGACGCGTGCCGGAGGCCTCACGGAGCTTCTGCAGCAGAGGCTCGGCCGCCTCGTCGAGGAAGGCGTCCATGCCGTCGTCCCCGACCTGCACGAGCGCCACGTCGGTGTAGCCGGCCTCCCAGAAGGCCGAGACCTTCTCGACGACGGCGTCGAGGTCGGGCCCGCAGGGGATGTTGTCGGCGACGTCCTCGGGCCGCACGAACTGCGTCGCCCCAGCGAACCCCGCCGTGGTCGGCAGGTCGGCGTTGACGGCCCACCCGCCCGCGAACCACTTGAACTGGTCGTGGGCCCGCTCGACCGCGGTGTCGCGGTCGCGGTCCCAGCAGATCGGGATCTGGCCGATGGCCCGGGCGCCGTCCGGCCCGACCTGCGGGGCTCCCTCGGTGCCGTTCCAGGTCTCGAGGAACTCCGCGCTGGGCTCCACCGCGATGACGTCGTCGGCCAGCGGCGCGAACCTCGCCACCGAGCGCTGACCGCTGACGGCGACCGCCAGGCGCACCGGCTCGTCGGGGCGGTCCCAGAGCCTGGCGGAGTCGACACGGAAGTGCGTGCCGTCGTAGGTCACCAGCCCACCGTCGAACAGCCGCCGGATGATCTCCATGGCCTCGCCCAGCATGTCCTGCCGCACGTCGATGCTGGGCCAGCCCTTGCCGACGACGTGCTCGTTGAGGTTCTCCCCTGACCCGAGGCCGAGGGTGAAGCGGCCCTCGGACAGCAGGCCCATCGTGGCGGCCTTCTGCGCCACGACGGCGGGGTGGTATCGCAGGATCGGGCAGGTCACGTAGGTCATCAGCTCCACCCGCTGGGTGACCTCGGCCACCGCGCCCAGCACGCTCCAGGCGTACGGCGCGTGGCCCTGCGCGGAGAGCCACGGGAAGTAGTGGTCGCTCATCACCTCGAAGTCGAAGCCGACCTCCTCCGCGCGGCGTGCCTGGCTCACCAGGGACCTGGGGCCGGACTGCTCGGTCATGAGGGTGAAGCCGAACCTCGTCATCGCTGCTCCTTCGGGGGGACGGGCCGGAGGCCGGGGGATCGCCTGCGACCCTTCCCGTCCCCACCGGCGCTCAAGCAGTCCGCAGCCCCCTGGGCCGCAGCGAGCGCGTGAGCGCGCTCACCCTTGCCAGGCGTTGTTAGGTGAGGCTAACCTTTCGGCACCCCAGTCCGTCAGCGTCGAGGAACCCGCCGTGATCGTGTGCCACTGCAAGGTCGTCAACGACCGTGCGATCACTGACGCCGTCGCCTCGGGTGCCCGCACCGTGGGCCAGGTGTGCAACTCGACCGGAGCCGCGCGTGAGTGCGGGGCCTGCGTCTTCGCGGTCAAACGAGTGATGTGCCAGCATGAGGCCACCGTTACCGCGTCGATGGAGGTCGAAGGTGCAGCCAGCTAGCCCGAGGATCGTCGAGCTCTTCAACGACGCGCTCACCTTCGAGCTCACCGTCACCAACACCTACTTCCTGCACGCCCGGATGCTCGACAACTGGGGGCTCTCGCGGCTGGGCAAGGTGTTCTACGACCTCTCCATCGCCGAGATGCGCGACGCGGACGAGATCATCAACCGGATCCTCATGTTCGACGGCCACCCCAACGTGCAGCGGCTCAACCCGATCCAGGTGGGGGAGACGCCCGAGGAGATGCTGCGGCTGGCGCTGGACAGCGAGAAGGCAGCGATCGCGCAGTTCAACGCCTCGGCCGCGGAGTGCCACGACCTGGGCGACCACGGCAGCGCCGACGTCTTCGAGGACATGGTGCGCGACGAGGAGAAGCACGCCGACTGGTTCGAGGGCCAGCTGGACGCGATCAAGCACGTCGGTGTCGAGCAGTACCTCGCCCAGCAGGTCGAGACGTCCACGCCGGAGTGACGACATGGCTCTGAGGACGGCGAACACCTGCATCGACGCGCACGACCCGATCGCCCAGGCGACCTGGTGGGAGGCGGTCCTCGACGACTACTCCCGACACGAGGAGGGCAGCTGGGACGACTCGGAGGCCGAGCTCCGCGGTCCCGGCGGGCGCTGGCTGATGTTCCTCAAGGTGCCCGACGACAAGGTCGTGAAGAACCGGATGCACTTCTGCCTCCGCCCGGTCGACGGCGACCGTGACTCCGAGGTCGAGCGCCTCCTCGGGCTCGGAGCGACGATCTTCGACGACCTGCGCGACAGCGAGCACGGCTGGGCCGTGATGGCCGACCCGGAGGGCAACGAGTTCTGCGTGCTCTCCGCCTCGGCCGAGGCCGCGGGCATCAGCCGGGACTGATCGTCCGGCGGGCCTACGACGGGGCCTCGCACTGCGTGCCCGGGCCCGACCGCCACGACGGCCGAGGTGCCGCCGAGGGCGTCGTCGGCGCGGGCGCTGCCGAGGTTCCACTCCAGCCAGTCGTCGGTGGGCGCCTCGCGGCCGCGCAGCGCGCAGTGGCGTGCCTCCGCGGGGAGGTCGGCGAGCACCGGCACGGCGTCGTCGGAGAGTCCTTGCAGGTAGGCCCAGTCCACGCGCCCGGTCTCGGCGTAGCGGTCGAGGTTGCGCTCGGCGATCCACGCGTCGGGGTTGAGCGCCGCCAGCCCGAGCAGCGCCGCGCACCCCGTCACCAGGGCGAAGCGGGGCAGCCAGGCGGCCCGCAGGGCGATCCCGCTCGCGAGCACGCCCACGACGAGCAGGCCGAGCCAGCCCTCGAACACGTCGACCAGCAGCCGGAGCCGGGTGAAGCCGTAGGCCTCCTGGTAGACGTGCATCCGGTGCAGGGCGGAGGCGACGACCACGAGCGTCTCCAGGCACAGCACCCCGAGCGACGCCCGGAGCCAGGCTCGGTCGGCACCGGTCGCCCGCGGGGCCTTGCGTGCCGCCGCCCAGATCACCAGGAGGGTGAGCGCGGTGGCGACGGTGAGCTGGCCGAAGCCCTGGTGGACGTAGTCGGCGTAGGTCAGCCCCGTCGTACGCCGCAGGTAGTCGTGGCCGCCGAAGACCACCGTGGCCTGGGCGACGAGGAAGGCGGCGAAGACGCCGACCACGACGAGGACGGGAGCCAGCCACTCGAAGCGGTGCGCGACCGGGGTCACCGCCCGGTCCTCGCGGTCGACGCGGGGCGGGTTGAGCGCCAGGTAGGCGGCGGCCAGCACGGCGCCCCCGACCGCGACGGACACGAAGGCACGCACCACGAAGGTGTCGAGGCGCAGGTCGGGCAGCACCGTGTCCGCCCACTCGGCCAGCAGGGCGTCCGCGGAGGCGAGGAGGGCACCGAAGACGAGGAGCATCAGCAGCGACCAGACCAGGGTCCGCAGCAGCGCCGCACCCCGGCCCAGGCCGGTGAGCAGCGCCAGCGTGCGGCCGAGCCACGGCAGCCCCCGCAGCCCTGCCAGCGGGCCGGAGACGCACGACAGCACGAATCCGCGGAGGGTGCGTGCCCGGGTGACGCCGCTCGCGCACAGGACGGCACCCGCCAGGAGGCAGAGGACCACGATCCACTCGGCGGCGCGCACCACGGTCGTGCCGGCGAGGAGGAGGCACAGCGCCGCGCAGCCCAGCGTGAACGGGTCGCGACGGTGCGTGCTGGACGAGCAGCACCACGCCCCCGGACGCGAGCAGCACGAGGAACCAGCCCAGCCCGAGCTCGCGCTCCGGGAGGAGCAGCCCGCCGAGCAGCCCGGTCGCGACCGCGCCGAGCAGCACCCCCAGCCGGGCGGGGACCTGCCGCTCCGGCCAGAAGCGACCGAAGAGGTCGTCGTCGAGCAGCGGCCGCGCCGCGACGTCGGTGGGCGCGCTCGTCGGCGCCGGTGGTGGGGGAGCGGGGACCGGGGAGGGCACGGTCTTCTCCTGGGGCAGCGCGGGACGCACGGGCGGTGCGAGCGGGAGGTCGACGCGGACGAGCGCGCCGGCGTCGGGCGGGTCGAGGAAGCGGATCGTGCCGCCGTGCAGGTCGGTCACCCAGCGTGCGATCGCGAGACCCAGGCCGGTTCCGCCTCCGCCCGCACCGCTGAGGGTGCCGAACCGCTCGAAGACGCGCTCCCGGTCGGGCGCGTCGACCCCGGGGCCCTGGTCGTGCACCTGGAGCGCGAACCCGCCGTCCTGCTGCGACGCCACGAGCCGGACCGTGCCGCCGGCCGGGCTGTGCCGCGACGCGTTGTCGAGCAGGTTGGCCACGAGCTGCCGGAGCCGGGCCGGGTCGGCGTGGACGACGAGCTCGGGCGGCTCGACCAGCAAGGTGAAGTCGACGTCCCGGCCGACCACCCGCGCCTCGGCGACGGCCTCGGTCAGTAGCGGCCCGACGTCGACCGGCACCGGTGTCAGGGGAGCCCTGCCGGCGTCCACCCGAGCGAGGTCGAGCAGGTCCTCCACCAGACCGCCCATCCGCTCGGCCTGCGCGAGCGCGGCGGCCAGGGTGGTCGGGTCGCGGGGTGCCACGCCGTCCACGAGGTTCTCGAGCACGGCGCAGAGCGCCGCGATCGGGGTGCGCAGCTCGTGGCTGACGTTGGCGACGAGGTCGCGGCGCTGCCGGTCGACGGTGGCCAGGTCGTGCGCCATCGTGTTGAAGGCCCGGGCGAGGTCGCCCACCTCGTCACGCGAGGTCTCGGTGACACGGACGGCGTAGTCACCGGTGGCCATCCGCCGCGTCGCCTCCGTCATCTGGCGCAGCGGGGAGGTCATGCCCACGGCCAGCAGCTGGGTCACGGCCAGGGCGAGCACGATCGTCACCGGGATGCTGAGCCAGACCGACACGCCCGCGGCGCTGCCCAGCGTGGCGACGGCGGCGGCCACCGTGACGCTCGCGACGACGAGGAGCCCGAGCTTGAGCTTGAGCGACCTCACCGGCGCGAGGGGCTCCACGGTCACGGCGGGTCCCCGGTCTCCAGGGCGTATCCGACGCCGTGGACCGTGCGGATCCGGTCGGCGCCGATCTTCGAGCGCAAGCCCTTGACGTGGCTGTCGACGGTGCGGGTGCCCGAGGCGCCGGGCCAGCCCCAGACCTCGGCCATCAGCCGTTCGCGGGTCACCACGGCGCCCGGCGTGTGCGCGAGGCACTGCAGCAGGTCGAACTCGGTCGGGGTGAGCCGCACCTCGTCCTCGCCGCGCCACACCCGCCGCGCCGGCACGTCGACGCGAAGGTCCGCGAGGTCGAGCACCGGGCCGTTGCCGGCGCCGGTGAGCTCGGCGGCGCGCGCGACCCGGCGCAGCAGGGCCGCGACCCGTGCGACGAGCTCGCGCATGCGGAAGGGTTTGGTGAGGTAGTCGTCGGCACCCACGCCGAGGCCCACCAGGACGTCGGTCTCGTCGGCGCGCGCGGTGACCATGATGACGGGCACCGGTCGTTCGGCCTGGATGCGGCGGCAGACCTCCAGCCCGTCGAAGCCCGGCAGCATGATGTCGAGGACCACGAGGTCGGGGGAGTGCTCGTCGTGCGCGGCGACCGCACCTGGACCGTCCCAGGCGCGGACGACGTCGTAGCCCTCCGCCGCGAGGCGGTCGGAGACGGCCTCGTTGATCACCGGGTCGTCCTCGACCACGAGGACCAGCTGCCGCTCACCGCTCATGTCCGAAGGCTATGAGCGCGAGCGCTCAGGGGTGGGGGACCCACCGTGGAGGTTCTGTGCAGATCGCTGAGCTGCCGAGCGCCGGAACAGCCAGGCCGCCAGGCCGAAGAGGGCGGCGTACATCGCGTTGATCCCGACGATGTCGACGATCGAGGCACCCTCGAAGTCGTCCACGCCTGCAGCGACCGCGACCACGGCGATGGCGGCGACCAGCACCTGCGTGAGCGCGGTCGCGGTGAGTGCGACCGCCATGCCTGCGGGCCGCAGCCGGGCGAGCGACCGTGCCCACGGCGAGCACCGCGAGCACCGCGAGGAACAGGCGGTCCGGTGGCACCGCCGTCGCCGACGATGCCGAGGGCGCCGATGGCGAGCACCAGGAAGAGCACGGTCGCGACGGTCACCGCGACACCGAGCGCGTAGTACCTGCGATCTGTCGTCATGGGCCAACGCTAGGACCGCGGCCGGTCGGGAGGAGGGGAGGGGACGTGGAGGTTGTGTGCAGGTCGACAGGGGCTGGGCAAGGGTGATGCGATGTAGCACGATCGGCGTTCGTGGCGGAGGGAGTACTGATGAGCGTGGCCACGCCGGCCCACAGTCAGGAAGCGGCGTCAGCCGCCGACAGTCACGACCTGATCCGCGTGCAGGGCGCGCGGGTGAACAACCTCAAGGACGTGAGCGTCGAGATCCCCAAGCGACGCCTGACCGTCTTCACCGGCGTCTCCGGGTCGGGCAAGAGCTCGCTGGTCTTCGGCACGATCGCCGCGGAGTCGCAGCGCCTGATCAACGAGACCTACAGCGCCTTCGTGCAGGGCTTCATGCCGACGCTGTCGCGGCCGGAGGTCGACCTCCTCGAGGGCCTGACCACCGCGATCATCGTGGACCAGGAGCGGATGGGCGCCAACCCGCGGTCCACGGTGGGCACGGCGACCGACGCGAGCGCCCTGCTGCGCATCCTCTTCAGCCGGCTGGGCGACCCGCACGTCGGGCCGCCCAACGCCTACTCGTTCAACATCCCGACCGTGAGGGCGAGCGGGGCGATCACGGTCGAGCGCGGCGACAAGACGAAGTCGGAGAAGGCGACGTTCAACCGGCTCGGCGGCATGTGCCCGCGGTGCGAGGGCATGGGCGCGATCAACGACTTCGACCTCACCGCGCTGTACGACGACTCGAAGTCGCTGGCGGAGGGAGCGCTGACGGTGCCCGGCTACAGCATGGACGGCTGGTACGGCCGCATCTTCGGCGGCGCGGGCCTGCCCATGGACAAGCCGATCGCGCAGTTCACCAAGAAGGAGATGCACAAGCTCCTCTACGCCGAGCCGACCAAGATCAAGGTGGAGGGGATCAACCTCACCTACGAGGGGCTGATCCCCAAGATCCAGAAGTCGATGCTGTCCAAGGACGTCGACGCGATGCAGCCGCACGTGCGGCGCTTCGTCGAGCGCGCGATCACCTTCACCACCTGCCCCGACTGCGACGGCACGAGGCTCGGCCCCGAGGCGCGGTCGTCGCGGATCAAGGGCAGGAACATCGCCGACGTCAGCGCGATGCAGATCACCGACCTGGCCGAGTGGGTGCGCGAGCTCGACGAGCCGTCGGTCGCACCGCTGCTCGCGGGGCTGCAGCACCTGCTCGACTCGTTCGCGCAGATCGGGCTGGGCTACCTCTCGCTCGACAGGCCGGCCGGCACGCTGTCCGGTGGTGAGGCGCAGCGCACGAAGATGATCCGCCACCTCGGCTCGTCCCTCACCGACGTCACCTACGTCTTCGACGAGCCCACGATCGGCCTGCACCCGCACGACATCGAGCGGATGAACCAGCTGCTGCTGCGCCTGCGCGACAAGGGCAACACCGTGCTGGTCGTGGAGCACAAGCCCGAGACCATCGCGATCGGCGACCACGTCGTCGACCTCGGCCCCGGCGCGGGCACGGCAGGCGGCAGCGTCTGCTTCGAGGGCACCGTCGAGGGACTGCGGGGGAGCGACACCGTGACGGGCCGCCACCTCGACGACCGGGCGGCGCTCAAGGAGACCGTGCGCCCGCCGACCTCGGCGCTCGAGGTCCGCGGGGCCTCCACCCACAACCTGCAGGACATCGACGTCGACATCCCCGTCGGGGTGCTCTGCGTGGTCACCGGCGTCGCCGGCTCGGGCAAGAGCTCGCTGATCCAGGGCAGCGTCGCCGGCCGCGAGGGCGTGGTCGTCGTCGACCAGGGTGCGATCCGCGGCTCCCGGCGCAGCAACCCGGCGACGTACACGGGTCTCCTGGAGCCGGTGCGCAAGGCGTTCGCGAAGGCGAACGGCGTGAAGCCGGCACTGTTCAGCTCCAACTCCGAGGGCGCCTGCCCGACGTGCAACGGTGCGGGCGTCATCTTCACCGACCTCGGGGTGATGGCCACGGTGGAGTCGACCTGCGAGGACTGCGAGGGGAGGCGCTTCCAGGCCGCGGTGCTCGACTACACGCTCGGCGGCCGCAACATCGCCGAGGTGCTCGCGATGTCCGTGGTCGAGGCGGAGGAGTTCTTCGGCGAGGGCGAGGCGCGCACCCCGGCGGCGCACAAGACCCTGGCCCGGTTGGCCGACGTCGGTCTCGGCTACCTCACGCTCGGACAGCCGTTGACGACGCTGTCCGGGGGCGAGCGGCAGCGTCTCAAGCTGGCCGCGCAGATGGCCGAGAAGGGCGACGTCTACGTCCTCGACGAGCCCACCACCGGGCTGCACCTCGCGGACGTGCAGCAGCTGCTGGCACTGCTCGACCGGCTCGTCGACTCCGGGAAGTCCGTCCTCGTCATCGAGCACCACCAGGCGGTGATGGCGCACGCCGACTGGCTCATCGACCTCGGGCCGGGCGCCGGCCACGACGGCGGTCGGGTGGTGTTCGAGGGCACGCCTGCCGACCTCGTGGCGGACCGGACGACCCTCACCGGTGAGCACCTCGCGGCGTACGTCGGAGTGACCGCATGAGCCGCGCGATGCAGGTCACCTTCGACGCCCACGACCCGCGCGCGCTCTCGACGTTCTGGCGCGACGTGCTCGGCTACGTCCACCCCGGCCCGCCGGGTGTGCACGTGCCGGAGGGTGCGGACCCGCTGGCGGCCTGGGACGACTTCCTGGCGCAGATCGGGGTGCCGGAGGACCAGCGCAACAGCCGTTCGGCGATCGAGGACCCCGACGGCGTCGGCCCGCGGGTGTTCTTCCAGCAGGTGCCGGAGGACAAGGTCGCCAAGAACCGCGTGCACCTCGACGTGCGCGCTGCGCCGGGGCTGCAGGGGGAGGAGCGGATGGCGGCGCTGGAGGCCGAGTGCGAGCGCCTCGTCGCGCTGGGAGCCCGACGGCTGGAGCGCCACGAGCCGGCGCCGCCGATGAGCGCCGGGCACATCGTCATGGCCGACCCGGAGGGCAACGAGTTCTGCCTCGACTGACCCGGACGCGGTGCGACCGGTGGCAGACTGGCGTGGTGGTCGCCGTGGACCGGTCCCTGCTCGGGACCGTCGTGGCCAGCGAACCGCTCGCCGGGCACGACGGCCGTTCCGGTGCCTCACTGACCCGGGTGTGGCTTCCCGGCGGGGACTCTCTCGTGGTGAAGCGCTGCGACCCGTCCACGGACCTGGCGATGAGGCTCTCCGGCGACGTCGACGGCAGGGAGCTCGGTCTCTGGACCTCGGGCGCCCTCGACGAGCTGCCCGACGGCGTCGGGCACGCCGTCGTGGGCGGCTGGCGGGAAGGGGACGAGGTCGTCACGGTGATGAGGGATCTCGGCGACTCCGTGCTCGCCTACGGAGCCGCGCTCGCCCGCGAGGAGTGCCGCCGGATCTTCAGGGCCGCGCACGCCGTGCACACCACGTTCCGCGGGCGTCCGCCCGCCGGTGTCTGCACGTTGAGGACGAGGCTTCGACTGTTCGCGCCGGCCGTGGTGCAGTCCGTGACGGCGACGGACCACCCCATCGTGGGCGCGGTGCTGGATGGATGGGACCGGTTCGGCGCTCTTGTCCCACCTGGGCTCTGGGACGCGGTCTCCCGGCTGCACCAGGACCCCGGTCCCTTGGTCGACGGTCTCCTGGCGTCCGGCACGACGCTGGTGCACGCCGACCTGTGGCCGGTGAACGTCGCGCTCACGCACGACGAGGTCGTGGTCCTGGACTGGGCCCTGGCGACGGAGGCACCAGCGGCATTCGAGTACTCGACCTTCCTCATGGGAGCTGCCGACGCCTCCGCGGGCCTCGAGGAGCTGATGGACGACATCCGTGAGGCGCAGGGGTCGATGTACGACGACCGCATGATGGGGCTCGCGCTGCTGGCGTCGCTCGTCGACCTCGGATGGAACCTCGCGCTGGACGCGACGAGGCGTCGCGACGACGGCGTGCGTGAGCGGGCGCGCAGCGGAGCTGGCGTGGTGGGTGGAGAAGGCGCAGGAAGGCGTCGCCGCGCTGCCGTAGAGATGCCTCGCTGGCCCGATCGGCCCGCTACTGGACCGCGAGCGCCACCAGCGCGACGGCCGGCAGGACGGATGAGGCCATCGTGCCGCGCACGCTCCCGCCGCGCGGCAGCCAGTAGCCGAGCAGGTCCGCGACGCCCATGAACAGCGAGGCCAGCAGCATGTAGATGCAGCAGACGACCACCACGGTCGTGCCGGTCGCCTCGTCCCCGTAGCGCACCATGCCGAGTCCGATGAGGGTGCCCACCCCGGCGAGTGCGTTGCGGGCGCCGACGCAGAAGGACCACAGGTGCACGTTGCGGATGCCGTGCGGCTCGATGCCCAGGAACCTCTGCACCCACGGACGGTCGATGAGGAACGCCTCGAAGGGGAACACCGCGACGAGGACCAGCGCCGAGATGCCGGCGCTGAGCTGGGCGACGCCGTTCACGGCTGCCTGCCCGGCACGGCCTCGATGACGGAGATCATGGAGACCGTCGGCACGACGCGAGCCAGCCGGAACCCGGCTCGGTCGAGCAGGGTGGCGAACTGACGTTCGGTGCGCTCGCGGCCGCCGACGAAGATCATCATGTCGAGGTCGAGGGTCTTGGCGAAGTGCGGCGAGCTGCCGGTCGGCACGACGCTCTCCAGCAGGAGGAGGGTCGAGCCGCGAGGCATGTTGCGACGCAGGGTGCTCAGGATCTCGACGGCCCGCTCGTCGTCGAAGTCGTGGATGACCCGGCGCAGGACGTAGAGGTCTCCGTCTGTCGGCGCGGTCTCGAAGAACGACCCCGCCTCGATCCGGCAGCGTCCGAGGACGCCCGCCTCGCGCAGGTGGGCCTCGGCCGCGCCGACCAGCTTCTCGCGCTCCTGGAGGATCCCCTTCGCGCCCGGGACGGCGTCGAGCATGAGCGCGAGGAGCTGGCCGTGCCCACCGCCGATGTCGACGATCGTCGAGTACGGCGTGAAGTCGTACGCCGTAGCGACGGTCGGCCAGTCCATCGCGGACAGGCACGTCATGGCGTCGTTGAAGGTGGTGGCGAACTCGGGGTCCTCGTCCAGGTGCTCCCACATCGGCCTGCCGAAGGCCAGCTCCGCGCCTGGCCTGCCCGTCTGGACGGTGTCGACGAGTCGTCCCCACGGGCCTTGGTACTGCGGGGCGCCGAGCATCAGGACGACGGGCAGCACCGAGTCGGGAGTCCCCGAGCGCAGCGCGTCGGCCAGGGGCGTGAGCGAGAAACGTCCGTCGCCGTCCTCGGTGAAGACGCCGAACGTGGCGCACGCCCGCAGCAGCCGGTAGGTGGCGTCGGGGTCCGACCCCGTCTCCGCGGCGATGTCGTCGGCGGAGAGGGGACCGTCCGCGAGGAGGTCGGCGATGCCGAGCCGCGCGGCGGCGTACACGGCGTGGGTCGACATGAAGCCCGAGGCGAGCTCGAGCATGCCGACCTGCGGGGGGACCATGCGGCGGGTGAGGCCCTGCAGGGCAGTCCTGACGGCCGTGGCGGCCCGCACGACCGGGACCGGCGGGACTCTGCTCATCTGACACCCGCAATGCTCATCTCACACCTGCAATCATCAGCGCGCGCCCTACAATCAGTCAGTAAGACTGACTATAATCGTCAGTCACACTGACTATCGTCAAGGGGTGGTATGGACCTCGCAACGCTGATGTTCATCGCCTACCGCGCGATGGACGACCAGGTCATCGGTGCGATGCGTGACGCCGGCTTCGACGTGACCGCTGCACAGGGGAGGATCGCGCAGCGGATATCACCCGGGGGGATCCGACTGACCGAGCTCGCCGAGCAGGCGCAGGTGACCAAGCAGACGGCCAGCCTGCTGGTGGCGGCGCTGGAGCACGAGGGGCTCGTGCAGCGGGTGCCTGACCCGGCCGACGGGCGGGCGCGACTGATCCGGTTCACCCCGGCGGGTCTGGAGGCGGCCGAGCGCGCCCGCGACGTCGTCATGGCCGTCGAGCAGACCTGGACCGCGCACCTCGGCCCGGAGCTGGCAGGCGCGTTGCGTGAGGCCCTCCTGAAGCTGCGCGAGATCACCGATCCCTACCAGTGAAGGCCGGTCGTCGCGGGCTGGACCGGACCGCGCCTAGGGTGTGCGCCATGGCACGAATCGCACGGATGCGCGCCGTGGTGCTGGACTGTCCGGACCCCAGGGTGCTCGCCGACTTCTACCGCCGGCTCGTTGGGGGCGAGATCACCGACGCGGAGGACGACTGGGTCAACCTCCGCGACGGCGCTCAGGTGCTGCTGAGCTTCCAGCGCGCCGACGACTACGAACCGCCGGACTGGCCCAGTGGCGCGCGAGGGCAGCAGTTCCACATCGACGTGACGGTCGACGATGTCGAGCAGGCCGAGCACGACGTCCTGGCTCTCGGCGCGACGAGGACGGCCCTCCAGCCGGGCGACGAGGAGAACTGGCGCGTCTACCTCGACCCTGTGGGACACCCGTTCTGCCTGTGCTGGGACTAGCGGGAGCAGCCCCTGGGGGCGGTGCGGGTGAGCAGGAGCGGGGCGAGAGCGGTGGCGTAAGTTCGCCGATAATGCACACCGATTCAGGTGCAGCAGCGCTGAGGTGGTGAGTGGTGAGCAAGTAGCAGAACGTCACCGAAGAGTACGAGCCTAACCGAGCGAAGCAGCAGATCACACCGATACTGCACGCAGCGAGTAGCTCAAGTACCTGTCCAAGCACGCTGCGCGAGATGTACACCACTACCAACGCAGAGCAAACCGCACACCGGAGACAACAGCGGTGTGAGTCGCGTATGAGTGACCCAATCGAGCCGTTGCGCTGCATCTACACAATCAACGTGGCGCTGCGCGCTGATCAAGCGCTATAATCGCTCAACTCGCGCCGCTGCGCTATGTTATAAGAAGCGCCTAAAACCGTCCCTCAAAAGCGCGCGCGTGAACTCTGTACCGATCCGCGTCAATGCTCAAGTCTTCACCGCTCTCAGTTGCCAAAGTGTCTCTAAGTGAGCCTCTCATGAGTAGTCATCTACCTAACGCGCGCATCTTTAAAAAGCGTTATCATAAGCAAACAGAGATAAGTTCACCTTCGAGCGCATAATACGCCCGTGCTGCAGTGAGTGCGCTCTCTAAATTAATCTAAAAAGCCGTAACCATCTAGTAACTGAGATCTACCAAGCAAGCGCACATCGCTGCGTTCTGCGTCGAGCTCGCACCTCTCTCAAAGTCCAAATCGAGCCCGCACTTCTAGCGCTGACATCGTAAAAGTGTCCCAACTGCGCGAGTTCAAAGCGTTCAGCGTTTCGAGGCAAGTCCGTGACAGATCGAAAAGAAGAAGCGCGAGACAAAGCGCGCAAGCGCAGCGAGCGCCCCGTTCAGCGCTCATCTCGCGAACCGTGTCAGTGTGCTTAACCGAGTGTAACCTGAACGCTGATAAGCGAGATCTGCCCGCGCGTCATCAAACTCAGCTGCAACAGAACACGCTCGCTAAAAGCTGACCGTGAGCAGGTGCCCGTGTGTTGCGTCTCTTCAAAAGCCGTATGCACAGCTACAAGCATCCGCGCACTAGCGCTTGAGCGCATCCGCAGCAAGCCCAAAACAGCGAAAAAGCGCCCCGTCAGGTGTATCGCTGCCAGACTGCGAGGCATAGCACCTCACCGCAAGCGTTGCTTCAAAAGCCGTATGCATAAGCATCCGCGCACTAGCGCTTGAGCGCATCCGCAGCAAGCCCAAAACAGCGAAAAAGCGCCCCGTCAGGTGTATCCCTGCCAACTGCGAGCATAGCACCTACCGCAAACGCCAGCGCAAAGTTCCCTGACCTCATCAACCCGAGTCATCCCAATCGCGCTGAGGTCGCGTGCCGTTCTCGTCGCAGGCCCCGCCGCGCACAAAGCGCCGTGCGAGCAAGCTCTGCCCCCACCCCGTGTCACCTAGGTTACGTCGCTATGCTCTTGGAGAGGCAGCCGCATCGCGTTGATCTTCTCTGTCACCTCGCATTGCTGATGCACTCGTAGTGCCGTCGCGCCCAGACGCCAACAGTTCACTCAAGCGCTTCGCCGAAGCGAACAACAAGCCAAAGCTGTGCACTGGTGATTCACGTGCTGGCCCAACGCCTTCGCGTTGCGAAATCAAAGTCATACTGCCCTGGCGAGCGTGCACGAGAGCCACGTGACTTCGTATCCTTCACTCGTGTTACGCTCCAGCCCATCGATGTTGCGCGAAACCTCACGCGTTCACTCATCACCACCAGTCCACACTCAACACCGCTGCCACCTGCTTGCTCCACCCTGAATAGCCAAAGCCATGTCTATCCCAACCCACCCACTTGCTCCTCTCCGCCACAAGCTTTGCGAGCACACGCTCTTTCAGTGGTTGCACTCACCCTTGTGCGTATCTTCTGTCTCATAGTTATCGTACCTCTCTCATACATCGTTCAACCCACGCCACCTCTTCTCTCTCCCAGCCACTCATGTCAATACACCGTACCTAATTAACCGTGCGCTCTAAGAACCATTACCCTCTTATAGCAAAACGCGACGCCATCCACGTCTGACGGAGCACCAGTTGAGCACGGTTCTCAACATCGCTTTCACAGAGAGGCCTAGAGCACGGAAGCTTCATCCCCGTCCTCCGTGCGTCGTTAGGCCTCCGTCCGTGCTTTCTCTCTCACCCGCTCTTTGAGTCGTCTCTTGAACCATCGCAGTCGCCGCTCTCGCTGGCCTGGTGCCATCCGCCATTGGAAGTCCTCTTGGCGCTGCTGCTCGTGCGCTTCTCGTCGCTGGTTTCGCCTGTCTCGCGGCTTGCCAGCTGATCTGCAGCGCGGTGCCCGATCTGGCTCCAGTAGCCTCCCTCGTCGCGGGCTGCGTCCACCAGCAGATCAATCGCGTCGTGTATGCCTCTTGGGCGTGTCGCGCGGCCTCGAGGTGCTCCAACGGCCGCTGATGTCCACGCTCTGCTGTCCTGCAGCTGCTCCACGGCTCTCTCGATCAGCCAGCGGGCCTGGGGCCAGCATCGGTGCTCACTACAACCCAGGTCGTCACCGCCTCCCCTGTTTCGGGCGGAATCGCTGTCAACTTCAATTGCCAATCTAATGGCCTCAGAATGCTTCGTGAAAATGCGCTAACTCTTGCAAGCACCAGTAATTCTTTGCCTCTGATCTGCGCGTCCCAACCCGCCCACCTTCTTGATTAGTAGTCACATATCAGCACGCGGTGACCACAGGTCCCGTCTACAACCAAAATTTGAGTGCCCCGCCGGCGTTGGCGCGCCGCGGCTTGGACGCCTCAGGGGTGATGCTGAGTGGCGACACTGCAAGCGTATGAGAACGCACTGACCCTTGGCTGGCCCGTAAACGGTCACCAGCCTGGGACCGAAGTCAAACGTGGCCCCATCACGGGCTGGTCAAGGACTCGCGGCGCGTCGTCACACGGCGTGGCTGCGGTCGGTGCACACAAAGCAGCTCGACGGCGTGGGCGTGGCGGTCACGTTGACGCTGCGCGCACTGTCCGACAATCTCCGATGACTCGCGATGCTCTTGAAGAACCTCAAGCAGCGTCTTCACCGTGCCGATCTTCTCCGGTGGCACTGGGTGGTTGAGTGGCAGCGACGGGGAGTTCCTCACCTTCACCTGGCGGTGTACGCCGCTGAGAGCTCGGATCCCTCCGAGGCTCTGATAGTTCGCCGATAACGCACACCCATCTCCGGTGCTGCAGCCGCTGCGCTGGTGGGTCGTCGAGCCAGTGGCAAGACGACGTCGCCGGGGAGTTCCAGCCTGGCCGAGTCGGGTGCAGCAGGTCACGCCTATCCTCCACGCGGCCGGGTGGCTCAAGTACCTGTCCAAGCACGCTGCTCGCGGTGTCCGCCACTACCAACGGCAGCAGCGCAAGCCAGAGCGCTGCGGAGACAACGGCGCGGTTGTGTGGTCGCCGTGGTGAGTGGCCCGAGGTCGAGCCGTTGCAGCTGCATCTGACGACGATCAGGCGTAGCAGCTGCGGCAGCTGTTCAAGCGCTATATATCGCTCAAGCTCTCGCCGCTGCGCTGTGTTATGAGCGTCAAAGCCGTCCCTCAAAAGCGGCGGCAGCGTGAGACACTCTGTGACCTATCTGCGTCTGATGCTCACTTTTACTCCGCTCTCTAGTTGCCTAGCGTCTCTGAGTGAGCCTCTCATGAGGTAGCGATCACCTAGCGCCAAGCAGTGACCTCGTTGGAAGGGGCTCGGCATGAGTAGCTCAGGAGTAGTTCGCCTTCGAGCGCATGATGCGCCCGCGCCGCAAGCGTGAGTGCAGCTCTCCGAGGTTGGTCTGCGGCGCCGTAGCCGATCTAGTCGCTGAGATCTACCAAGCGAGCAGCGACGTTGCTGCGTTCTGCGTCTAGCTCTCTACCTCTCTCTTCGTCCAGATCTAGCCCTCACTTCTAGCGCTGACGTCGTGTAAGTGTCCCTACTGCAGCGAGTTCTGCGCGTTCCGCGGTTTCTAGGCGTCTCTAACCATATCTAAAGAAGGCGCGCTACACGTAGCGCGAAGCGCAGCGAGCGCCCCGTTAGCGCTCATCTCTCTAACCGTGTCCGTGTGCTTATACCGCCGTGTAACCTATAGGCGCTGATAAGCGAGATCTGCCCGCGTGTCGTCTACACTCGCTGCAACAGAACGACGCTCTTGAAGCTGACCGTGGCAGCGTGCCCTTGTGTCTCGTTGCTTCAAGAAGCCTTATGCTACCAAGCATCCGCGCTACTAGCGCTTGAGCGCATCCGCAGCAAGCCCAAGAACAGCGAAAGGAAGCGCCCCGTCAGAGTGATCGCTGCCAGTACTGCGAGGCATAGCACCTGACCGCTGAAGCGTTGCTTCAAGAAGCCCGTACGCTCACTAAGCATCCGCGCTACTAGCGCTTGAGCGCATCCGCAGCAAGCCCAAAACAGCGAAAGAAGCGCCCCTTCAGAAGCGAACCCCCCTGCCAGACTGCGAAGCATAGCACCACCGCTAAACACCATAGCTAAAGTTCCTCCCTGTACCTCTATCCAACTATAGTCTTCCCTAATCACGCTGAGGGGTCGGGGGCGGTGCCGGTTCTCGGGTCGCAGGGGCCCCGGCCGCGCGACGAAGGAGCGCGGTTGGGGGAGCGAAGGCTCTGCCCCCGACCCCGGTGGTGACTATGGTCGGCGCATGACTCTCGGAGAGGCAGCCGCCTGTGGTCGCGTTGATCTTCTCTGTCCTCTCATTGCTGATGCATGTCTTAGTGCCGTCCGCGCCCAGGACGCCAACCAGTTCACTCTGGAAGCGCTTCGCCTATAAGCGGAGCGGAACAAGCCAAAGGCTGTGTATGTAGTGATCTACGTGCTGTAGCCCAACGCCTTCTCGTTGCGAAATCAAGGAGTGTGTAACACTGCCTTAGTGAGTGTGCACTAGAGCCACGTGACTTCTTGATCCTTGACTGTTCTTAGCCAGCCTATCTATGTTGCAGCTAACACCTCACAGCTGTTCCTCATCTCCACCAAGTCCACACTCAGTCACCAGCTGTTACCTATTGCTCACCTATATAGCCAATAGGAGCCATTGTCTATCCCAATGCCACCCAATCCGCCCTCTCCGCCACTCAAGCTTTATCGAACACTCTCTTTGAGCTATCTCTCTACTTACCTTGTGCGTATCTTCGTCTTAGTTGTCTGTGACCTCTATCATCATATGTTCACCACTCTCTCAGCTACCGACACCATCACCGTCCGAGATACCTATCGCTGAAGCAGACCGTGACCGTGCGCGCAAGAGGACAACATCCCCGCAAAGAGCGCCGCTGAGCCTAGCTACGAGAGAAATACAAGATGCGCTATATCTTCATCCCCTTCCTCCTTTCTTCTTTAGTCCCCTTCCTGTGTCCTCACCCATCTCTGAGTCAGCGTCTTAACCATCTCAGTCACCAGTGATCTTTAGCGTTGTAGCCATGCGCCACTATAAGTCATCTTAGCGCTGCTGCTCTTGCTCTTGCGCGTCTCTCGTCAGCTTGTCTAGCAGCTTACCTGCTGATCTGCAGCGCGCTGCCTATCTGTGTTTCCAGTTGCGCTTCCCTCAGCGCTAGCAGCGAACACCAGCATTCAATCTCGTCTTATATGCATCTTAAGCGTGCTCTAGCAACCTCTAAGTATTCCAACTCGCCGCTGAGTACCCCGCTTGAAAGCTTGTCAGCTGCTCCAACGACGCACCCGATCAGCCGTAGCGCGCCTGGGTGCCAGCGCCTGTGCTCACTACAACCGAGTTGTCAGCCTCCTGCGCCTTGTTTCTTAGCGTAATCAACTCGCAATCACCAATTACCAAACTAACTAACCCCAGAATACACCAGCTATAATATCGCTACCTCCTTGCAAGCAGCAATATATTAGTAACCTCCTCATCTAGCATCTTACCCTCCCACCTTCTTTATTAGTAGTCACATATCAGCACGCAGTGACCACTCGTTCCGTCTCACAACCAAAAATTGAGTGCCCCACCAACGTTAGCGCACCGCTAAGCTTCTCTCACTCTTGAGTCGTGAACTGAGTAGCGACACTGCAAGCGTATGAGAACACACTCACCCTTAGCTAACCTATAAACACGCACCAACCAAATACCGAATCAAACGTAACCGCATCAAAAGCTCTTCAAAACACACCTTGCTATCGCTGTCTAACACCGCAGCTTCTCCACCACATATACAAGAGACTACTCTACGCCTCACACACCTTCACACTCACACTGCGACACTATCCAGCACATCTATACACTAAATACACCTCATCACAACCTCAAACAGCATATCTACTTACCATCTTCTACTCACTTTAACAGTCCTGAGCGGCGCACGCCGCTCAGGGAGCGGCTCGGAGGCACTGAGTTCGCCGATAATGCACATTATGTCAACTACCGCAGAGGGAGCCGCTCCCCGGGGTCGCACTCCCCAGCGGCGCTCCCTCGCAGCACGGCCTGATCCAGCCGCAGCCGTCGCAGCGCTCGTGCGAGGTCTCCCACCGCATCAGCGTGCCGCAAGCCGGGCACGGCTCCGTCAGGTCAGCCATGCCCGCAACCTAGCCCCGACGGCGGGCCATCCCTCGCGCGACACGACGTGACCATGTCACCACAATGACCGTACATTTCGTGCCGTGACGTCTCCTGGCCCCGTGCTGTCCCGGCTGGTGCCCGCCGCCCGCTGGCTCGCGACGTACCGACGCAGCGACCTCGGGCCCGACCTCAGGGCCGGCCTGACGGTCGGGGTGCTCGTCGTGCCGCAGTCGATGGCCTACGCCGCCCTGGCCGGCGTCCCGGCGATCACCGGGCTCTACGCCGCCCTGGTCGCGCTGCTCGTCTACGCAGCGTTCGGCACCAGCAGGTTCATCTCCGTGGGCCCGGTGGCGATCGACTCGCTGCTGACCGCCGCGGCCGTGGCCCCGCTGGCCGACGGCGACAGCGCGCGCTACCTGGCGCTGTCCGGTGCCGTCGCGGTCCTGGTGGGCTCGCTGCAGCTGGCCGCCGGGCTGCTGCGCCTCGGGGCGCTGGTCAACCTGGTGTCGGTGCCGGTCGTCACGGGCTTCACCGCGGCCGCTGCGCTCACCATCGCTGTCACGCAGCTGCCTGCCCTGCTGGGCCTCGACGACGCCTCGAGCGCCGGCACCAGCCTGCTCGACGCGGTCCGAGTCCTGGTGCCACGCCTCGACTCCGTCGACGCGCTCACCTTCGTGCTGGGGGTCGCAGGCATCGTCGTCATCGTGGCCGCAAGGCGGTGGGCGCCCGCTCTCCCGGCACCCCTGCTCGTCGTCGTCGGGCTGGGGATCGCCGTGACCCTCCTCGACCTCGACACCGCCACGGTCGGGGACGTCCCTGCCGGCCTGCCCGTCCCGCGGATCCCGGACGTCGCGCTGGCCGACCTGCGCAGCCTCCTGCCGTCGGCCGCCGCCATCGCCCTGGTCTCCTACATGGAGTCGGTGAGCACCGGGCAGGCGTTCGCACGCAGGACCCGCACGCGCACCGATCCCGACCAGGAGCTCGTCGCGCTGGGGCTGGCCAACGCCGCGGCCGGCCTCACCCGTGGCATGCCGGTCGCGGGCGGTTCTCACGCGGCGCGGTGAACTTCGGGGCCGGCGCGAGGTCGCAGGTCTCCGGCGTCGTGGCAGCCGTGCTGGTGCTGCTCAGCCTGGTGGTGCTCACGCCGGTGCTGGCGGGGGTGCCGGAGGTCGCGCTCGCCGCGGTGATCCTCGCCTCGATCGGCAGCCTCGTCGACCTCCGCGCCATGCGCGAGATCGCCCGCGTCCGGCGCAGCGACCTCTACGCGCTGCTGGCCACCGGCGTAGCCACGCTCCTGCTGGGACCCATCGCCGGTCTCGGTGTCGGTGTCGCGGTCAGCTTCACGCTCTTCCTGCGCCAGCTCAGCCGCCCCCACACCGCCGAGCTCGGCCTCGTCCCCCACGAGCAGGTCTTCCGCAACGTGCGCCGCCACCGGGCGATCACCGACCCCACCCTGTTGGTCTTCCGGGTCGATGCGCCGCTCTCCTTCGTGGCCGCCCGCCAAGTGATCGACTCGCTCGCCGGCCTGGTCGAGCAGCGCCCCCAGGTGCAGTACGTCGTGCTCGACGCCTCCGCGATCACCGACGTCGACTTCACCGGTCTGGAGCTGCTCGGCGAGCTCTGCGACCAGCTGCACTCCGCCGGTGTCGAGCTGCACCTCGCAGAGGTGCGCGGGCCGGTGCACGACGTGATGGTGCGGGCGGAGTGGTTCCGCCGTCTCGAGGACGCCGGCAGGGTGCACCAAACGTGTCACGCGCCGTCGCCGGGCTGCCCGTGGACCTCAGCCGCCGTCCGGAGAGCTGGTGACCTCCACCTGGTAGGCGCGCCCGGAGGACCACTCGGCGGTGAAGGCGAAGCGGCTCCCCCGGATGACGGTCGTGCGCACCTCGACCGGGTCGTCGTCGACGAAGCCGACCCGGTCCACCTCCAGCGCTGCCTCGCCGTCGGCCATCGCGAGGCGGGCCCGCACCTCCGGGACCGGCAGCACGGCCCGGATCGTCTCGTGACCGCCGGTGGGTCCGTCACCTGAGACGCGACGCCACTCGTCGTACAGCGCGGTCCGGGTCAGGTCGGCCTCGAGCAGCCCGCGTCCGGCCGTGGGGTGCACCCAGACGCGGTCCCACGCGATGGGGTCGTCGTCGGCGAAGCGGAGCCGCTCGATGTGCACCAGCTCGGTGGCCGGCGAGAGCCCCAGCAGCGCGGCGGCGCGCTCGTCGGTGCGCATGTCGGAGGTGAGCACCTCGCTGCGCTGCTCGATCCCGCGGGCCTCGAGCTCGTGGAACAGCGAGTACATCGCCCCGAGCTGCTGCGCGATCAGACCGGGTCGCGCGACCGACGCACGACCGCGCGAGGACTCGATGAAGCCCTCGCGACGCAGCTGCCGCAGCGCCTCGCGCACGGTGTGACGACTCACGCCGTAGCTCTCGGTGAGCTCCATCTCCCCCGGGAAGCGGTCGGGGAACTCGCCCCGCGCCACGCGGGCGAGCAGGTCGTCGTAGAGCTGGCGCCACAGCGGCGCCGCGATCTCGCGGTCGAGCATGGCCGGTCCGTGCTGCTCGGGCATGACTCGCCCTCCCTCCCGCACGCACTGCACTGCGCCACGGCGCTCCCCCTGCGCGGTGTCCCTTGGCGGCGATTCTAGAGGCCCGCTGGGAGAGGACCAGGCAGACGCGCACCTAGGCTGACGCGGTGCAGTGCGACTACTTCGACGCCGGCCGGTGCCGGTCGTGCACCCTGATGGGCACGCCGTACGCCGCCCAGGTGGACGCGCTGCAGGCCGCGGTCGAGCGGCACCTGGCCGACCAGGTGCCCGCCGATGCCTGGCACCAGCCGGTGACGGGGCCCGAGTCGGCCTTCCGCAACAAGGCCAAGCTGGCCGTGGGCGGGCGCCGCGGCGACCCGACCCTCGGCATCCTGGACGACCACCGGCACGGCGTCGACCTGCGCCACTGCGGGCTGTACGAAGCGGGCCTGCACGAGGCGGTGCAGCAGGTCGCGGGCTGGGTGGGCGACCTCGGCCTCACGCCGTACGACGTGCCGAGCCGCTCGGGCGAGCTCAAGCACGTCGTCGTCACCCACTCCCCCGACGGCGAGCAGATGGTGCGTCTGGTGATGCGCTCCCCGGGTCAGCTCCCCCGCGTTCGACGCGGGCTCGCGGACCTGCAGCGCCGCCTGCCCTCGGCGCGGGTGGTCTCCGTCAACCTCCAGCCCGAGCACAAGGCCGTCCTGGAGGGGCCGGAGGAGGTCGTGCTCACCGACGAGGACACCCTGCCGATGCGTCTCAACGGCATCACGCTCCACCTCCGGCCGCGCAGCTTCTTCCAGACCAACACCGGCGTCGCGGCGGCGCTCTACCGGCAGGCGGCCGCGTGGGGCGCCGCGTCCGGCGCCGCGGAGGTGTGGGACCTCTACTGCGGGGCCGGCGGGTTCGCGCTGCACCTCGCGCAGGCGCTCCCCGACGCCACGGTGGTCGGCGTCGAGGTGTCGGAGGACGCGGTCGCGAGCGGACGGTCCGGCAGCCGCGGAGCTCGGCGTCGACGACCGGGTGTCCTTCGTCGCAGGCGACGCCGCGCAGCTCCCGGAGGGGCGTCCGGACCTCCTCGTGGTCAACCCGCCGCGTCGGGGGGTCGGCCCGACCCTGGCACGCTGGCTGGAGGCCTCGGAGGTGCCCCACGTCCTCTACTCGAGCTGCAACGCCCGGACGTTGGCCGAGGACCTCGCCCGGATGCCCTCGCTCAGGACGCGGGAGGCCCAGGTGTTCGCGATGTTCCCGCAGACGCGTCATCACGAGGTGCTGGTGCGCCTGGAGCGTCGCTGACCTCCTGTCGTCTCCGGGTCCGTGTCGGACGGCGGCACGTACGGCGAGCCGCGGAAACGCCTGACGCTGTAGATGATGAGCGCGAGCGCGATGAAGCCGGACAGCACCAGCGTGATGCCGCTGGCGAGCCCCGCCGAACAGCCACCACGACCTGTCCAGCGGCCACCACGAGGGCGGCGGAGGACGCACGATCCACAGGACCCCTGTCCCCCAGAGCCACAGGACGCCCAGGAGCGACACGACGATCTTGAAGGTCGACTGGACGCCGTCGGAGGCAGCGCGCATGGCCGCCTCCTCGACCGGGCGCACCCGGCGCTCCGCCCAGGTGTAGCGCTGCGACAGGATCGCGAGCCCTCCGAGCAGCATGAGAAGACCCGGGCCCGGCAAGGGGATGGCAGCCAGACCGCCCACGACCAGGAGCCAGCCGACGACCTCGAGGACGAGTCGACGCAGGGCGGCCGTGCTGCGCTCCACTACGCACTCCCCCGCGGCGCGTCCGTGACGACCTCGCGCGACCGCGGCGGTGGGTCGTCCGCCCCGCCGGTCGCCTCGATCTCCGCCCGGATCGCCTCCCGGAGGTCACCCCCGATGTGCGCCGCGGTCGGCGAGGGCGAGTGCGGCGCGATCCGCGCCCACGCCTGGTCGACCTGGGCCCCGACGTCGATGAGACGGGCCTCGCGCACGTAGGGCTTGGCGATCTCACGCGAGACGTAGGTGGCCACGAAACGCTTGACCTCGCCCTCGACCCCGGCGACCCGTTGCAGGACCGATGCGCGGAGCCCCTCGGCTCGCAGCCGGATCCCGATGTCGCGCGCCCGGGGTGGCTGCACGTCGATGTAGACCTTGAGGCCGGCGACCGCCCTCGCCGTGAGCACCAGCGGCACGAGCAGCGAGGCACGGAACCGGTGCGTCTCGAGGCCCAGGTCGATCTCGAAGGACAGGTCGACCGGCAGTGTCATCGCGGAAGGCGACGCGTCGGTCTCGTGCACCGGCTCGCTGGTGGCGGCGCCGATGGCGCCGCGACGCGGTGAGCTTGACCAGTCGCCCGGGCCCGACCCCGATGGGGCCGACGTCGATCGGCTGGCCCATGAGCATGTTGACGGCGCCGAGCACGCGCTCCTCGGTGACCACCTCGGTGAAGAACTGCTCGCCGAAGTCGCGGTACGACACGATCTCCATGTCGTCACCGGCGGTGTCGGCTCGCTCCACGCCACCTCCCTGGTCCCTGGCGAGACTAGCCGGGTGCACGGGGAGAACCTAGCGGCCACGGGCGAGCGGCGGCCGCACCCCGGGCGAGCCCTGTCAGGCTGCAGCAGCGCGGTCGGCGGCGACGCCCGGCGTGTGCTCGCCGAAATGTCGGCAGGTCTTCGTACGGTCCAGGGGTGCGCATCCTCCACACCTCCGACTGGCACCTGGGCCGGTCCTTCCACGGGGTCGACCTCACCGACACCCAGGCGCACTTCGTCGACCACCTGCTGGAGACCGTCCGCGCCGAGCGGGTCGATGCCGTGCTGGTCTCCGGCGACGTCTACGACCGGGCGCTGCCCCCGGTGCGGGCCGTCGAGCTGGCCGACGAGACGTTCGCGCGGCTCTCGGCGGCTGGCGTCCGCACCGTGGTGACGAGCGGCAACCACGACTCCGCGATCCGGCTCGGCAACAACGCGCGCCTGGCCGACAGCGCCGGGGTGCACTTCCGCACCCGGTGGCAGGACGTCGGCACCCCCGTCACGCTCGACGACGCCGACGGGCCGGTGCACGTCTACGGCATCCCCTACCTCGAGCCCGACGCGGTGCGCGTGCCGTGGGCGCTGCCCGCCCGCACCCACGAGGCGGCCCTGGGCGCGGCGATGGCGCGCATCGACGCCGACCTCGACGCCCGGCCGGGCAGGAGCGTGGTGATGGCCCACGCCTTCGTCGCCGGTTCCGCGGAGGCCGTCGACACCCTGCGCAGCGACAGCGAGCGCGACATCTCGGTCGGTGGCCTCGCGATCGCGCCGACCCATCTCTTCACCCGGCCCGACTACGCCGCGCTGGGCCACCTGCACGGTGCCGCGCAGCTCACCGAGTCGGTCCGCTACAGCGGGGCACCGGTCGCCTACTCCTTCTCCGAGGAGCGCCACACCAAGGGCAGCTGGCTCGTGGAGCTCGACCGCGACGGCCTGCACGAGGTCGCCTTCGTGCCTGCTCCCGTCGAGCGGGCGCTGCGGCGCATCACGCGGGCGGCTGGAGGAGCTGCTGCGCGACCCGACCCTCGCCGACGCCGAGCGCTGCTACGTCTCCGCCACACTCACCGACCCGCTGCGCCCCCGCGCCGCGATGGAGCGGTTGCGATCGCGGTTCCCGCACGTGCTCACGCTGGGTTTCGCCCCCGAGCGGCGCGAGCGCCCGCACCCGACCGGCGGTCCCGCGCCTGTCCGGGCGCTCCGACCACGACATCGCCCTGGGGTTCGTGCAGGAGGTCCGCCAGATCGAGGCGACCACAGAGGAGGCACTGCTGCTGCAGATGGCCTGCGACTCCTGCACCCGGTCGGAGGACCGCGACGCGGACTCCGTGGCACAGGCGGTCTGATGCGGCTCCACACCCTCGCCCTGCAGGCCTTCGGCCCCTACGCGGAGCGGCAGGAGGTCGACTTCGAGGAGCTCAACGCCGCCGGCGTCTTCCTGCTCACCGGGCCGACAGGCGCGGGCAAGACCAGCCTGCTCGACGCGGTCTGCTTCGCCCTGTACGGCGTCGTGCCCGGCGAGCGCCAGGTGCGTGGCCTGCGCTCCGACCACGCCGCGCCGACGGCTGCTCCGCTGGTCGAGCTCGAGCTGACCCTGTGCGGACGCAGGTTGCGCATCGAGCGCTCCCCGGAGTGGCAGCGCCCGAAGCGGCGCGGTGAGGGCACCACCACCGAGCGTGCCCGCGCCAAGCTGTTCGAGATCGTGGGTGGGGAGGAGCGCCTGCTCTCCGACCGGCTGCAGGAGATCGGCCACGAGCTGGGGCCGCTGCTCGGCATGTCCGCGGAGCAGTTCCAGCAGGTCGTGCTCCTCCCGCAGGGCGGCTTCAGCACGTTCCTCCACGCGGCGTCGGACGACCGGCGCGCCGTCCTCGAGAAGCTCTTCGCGACCCAGCGGTTCGGCCGGATCGAGAGCTGGGTGCACGAGCGTGCCGGTCAGCTGCGGCGTCGCGCCGAGGAGCACCACGCCGAGGTGCTGCGGCTGCTCGCCACGATGGCCGACAGAGCGGGGTGCCCGACGCCCGACGACGTCGGCTCCGCGGCCATCCGCTCGTGGCGGACGGACGTCCTCGAGCAGGCGCGCGCTGCCGTCGACGCCTGCACCCGGGCCGAGTCAGCGGCCGGGCGACGCGCGGCCCGTGCTCAGGACCACTACCGCGAGGTCGGCGCGGCACACGCCGCGGCGCGGCGCCGTGACGCGGCACAGGATGCCCTGTCCGCGCTGGCGGCCACCGAGGCGGAGGCCCAGGAGGCGGCGTCGCGGCTCAGCGACCACCGACGAGCAGCGGGTGTCCTGCCCCTGCTGGCCGGGCTCGACGAGGCGGAGCAGCGGCTCACCCGCGCGCGGCAGGAGGCCGAGCGGGCCACGGCGCCCCTGCCGGGGCCGGTCGACCGCGAGGCCTGCGAGGCCACCGTCGTCGTGCTGACCCAGCGGCTCGGCGAGCTCCAGGCCCTCGGCCCCGTCGTGTCCCGGCTCGAGGACGCGAGCCGGCGACGGGAGCTGCTGGGTGTCGCAGCTGGCCGAGACCACCAGCGTGCTCGACGGGCTCACCGAGGCATCGACCTCCCTGCCCGCGGAGCTGCAGCGCCTCGACCGGAGGCTCGAGGAGTCGCGGGCCGCGGTGTCGCGGCGAGCCGACTCCGAGCGTGCTCTGCAGGAGGCCGTCGAGCGCCGGGAGGCCGCGGAGGCGCTCCCCGAGGCCCGCGCGCACGTCGAGGCTGTGGACGCCCGTGCCCGCGAGGCGCACCAGCGGGCCAACGAGACCCGAGCGGCTCACCTCGACCTGGTCGAGCGGCGGCTGCGCGGCATGGCGGGCGAGCTGGCCGGGGAGCTCACCGAGGGTGCCGGCTGCCAGGTGTGCGGCAGCACCGACCACCCTGACCCGGCGCCTGCCGAGCCCGACGCCGTGTCGCGGGAGCAGCAGCAGCTGGCCGCTGACACCGCCGACCGGGCGCGGGACCTGCACGAGGAGGCCCAGCGCGAGCTGGCTGCAGCGCGCCAGCGGCTGGCGCTGCTGGAGCGCGCGGGCGCCGGACTGGACGTCGAGGCCGCCCGTGCCGCCGAGGCCGAGGCGACCCGTGCTGTGGCTGCGGATCGAGCAGGCGGAGGGCGAGGTGGCCGGCCTGGTCGACCAGGTCGAGGAGCTGCAGACCCGCATCCGCGACGCCGCCGATGGCCTCGAGCGGGCGCGGGCGGCTCGGGAGGAGCTCGCCCAGCAGCTGGCCGTGGCGGACGAGGTCGTGGCGCAGACCGAGCCCCAGGTCGAGGCCGCCCTGGGGGCAGGGGTCTCGCTCGCGAGTGCGGTCGCGGCGACGACCGACGAGCTGGAGGTGGTGCGGCGAGCCGCGCGCGCCCTCACCGAGCTCGACGACGCGGTGCACCACCTCGGCGAGAGCCGCCGCCGCGTCGAGGCAGCGTCGACCGCCGCTGGGTTCGACAGCCCAGAGGCTGTCCGGACGGCCGCGCTCGACCGCGAGGAGGAAGCCCGGTCGGAGCGCCTCCTGGAGTCGCGTCGCGACACCCGGGCGAGGGCCGCGGGGGTCCTCGACGAGCCCGAGGTGCGGGCCCTCGCGGACTCCGGGCTCCCCCACTCCGACGAGGCCCTCGCGGACGCGCGCACCGACGCCGAGTCGTCGGCTGCGGGCCCACACGGAGGCCGTCTCCGACCTGCGGGCCGCCGGCGACCGCCACGCCGCGCTGCTGAGCCTGGACGACCAGCTCGAGGCAGCGCTGGCCGCCTGGCAGCCGGCCCAGTCGGAGCACGATCTGGCCGACTCGATGTCACGCCTGGTGCGGGGCACCGGAGGCGACAACCAGCTCCAGATGCGCCTGTCGTCCTACGTCCTCGCCACGCGGCTCGACCAGGTGCTCGAGGCAGCGAACGAGCGCCTGCTGCGGATGCGCGACAGCCGCTACACCTTCCAGCGCACCGTCGGAGCACCGACCGCCCGGGGGCGCTCCGGGCTGGACATCGAGGTGCTGGACGACTGGACGGGTGAGTCACGACCGCCGTCCACGCTCTCCGGTGGTGAGACGTTCACGCTCTCCCTGGCGCTGGCGCTCGGACTCGCCGACGTCATCACCCACGAGTCCGGCGGCCTGGACATCGAGACCCTCTTCATCGACGAGGGCTTCGGGATGCTCGACGCCGACACGCTGGACGACGTCATGGACTGCATCGACGACCTGCGCAGCGGCGGCCGCGCGGTCGGCGTCGTGAGCCACGTGACCGAGCTCCGGGGGCGCATCAGCACCCAGCTGCACGTGACGGCGTCGCGTGACGGCTCGGCGGTCAGCCTCACCACGTCGGTGGTCTGAGCGGGGGCAGTGCGGGGCTAGGGTGCCAACCATGCCCGACATCGACTCGGCGTTCCTGGCGCTCCCCCGCGACGAGCTCGCAGCGGCCGCCCTCGGTGCGGCCGAGGAGCTGGGCGCCGAGCACGCGGACTTCCGGCTCGAGCAGCTGCGGGGCCAGGAGATCCGCGTGCGCGACGGCGTCCTCCAAGGCGTGGCCGACAGCACCGACATCGGCATGGCGGTGCGAGTGGTGCACCGGGGCGCCTGGGGGTTCGCCTCGGGCGTCGTGCTGACCGTGGCCGAGGCGGTGCGGCTCGCGCAGGTGGCGGTGAGCGTGGCCGAGGTCGCCGCGGCGATGACCGACCCGCCGGTCGAGCTCGCGCCCGAGCCCGTGCACACCGCCACCTGGGTCTCCGCCTACGACGTCGACCCCTTCGACGTGCCCCTTCCCGAGCGCGTCGACCTGCTCCGCTCGTGGTCCGCCGGCCTGCTGGCGGCACCGGGCGTCGACCTGTCCAAGGCCTATGTCGAGCAGGTGCGCGAGAACAAGCACTACGCAGACCTCCACGGCACGGTGACCACCCAGCAGCGCGTGCGCACCCATCCGGTGGTCGAGGTGTTCGGCTCCGACGCGGACCGAGGCGTGGCCGACTCGATGCGGTCCCTCGCCGCGCCTGCCGGTCGGGGCTGGGAGTACCTCGTCGACGGCCGTCACGACTGGCAGGCCGAGCTCGCGGCGCTGCCCGAGATGCTCGCCGAGAAGCTCGCCGCGCCGTCGGTGGAGGCGGGACGCTACGACCTGGTGATCGACCCCACCAACCTGTGGCTGACGATCCACGAGTCCGTCGGCCACGCGACCGAGCTCGACCGCGCGCTGGGCTACGAGGCCAACTACGCCGGCACGTCGTTCGCGACCCCCGACCAGCTCGGCACGCTGCGCTACGGCACCCCGGTCATGCACGTGACCGGCGACCGCACCGTGGAGCACGGGCTGGCGACGATCGGCTACGACGACGAGGGCGTGGCGACCCAGCAGTGGGACATCGTGCGCGACGGCGTGCTGGTGGGCTACCAGCTCGACCGCGAGATGGGCCGCCGCCACCCCGACCTCAACCAGGGCCGCTCCAACGGCTGCTCGTTCGCCGACTCCCCCGGACACGTCCCGATCCAGCGGATGGCCAACGTCTCCCTGCAGCCCGACCCCGAGGGTCCGAGCACGGAGGAGCTGATCGGTCAGGTGGACGAGGGGATCTACGTGGTGGGCGACAAGTCCTGGTCGATCGACATGCAGCGCTACAACTTCCAGTTCACCGGCCAGCGCTTCCACCGGATCCAGGGCGGCAGGGTGACGGGTCAGCTGCGCGACGTCGCCTACCAGGCGACGACGACCGACTTCTGGGGCTCCCTGGAGGCGGTGGGTGGGCCACAGACGTGGCAGCTGGGCGGAGCGTTCAACTGCGGCAAGGCGCAGCCGGGCCAGATCGCCGCGGTCTCGCACGGGTGCCCGACGTCGCTCTTCCGTGACGTCAACGTGCTCAACACCGCCACCGAGTCGGGAGCGTGAGGACACGATGACCACCACCGTCACTCCCCCGCACGAGCTGGTCGAGCGCGCGCTGGAGATCCCCGGCGCCGACCACCGCATCGTCGTGGCGCGCGTGACGCACGGCGCCAACCTCCGCTGGGCCAACAACACCCTCACCACCAACGCCGCGGGCACGCGCACCCACGTGACGACTCACTCGTTCGTCGAGCGCACCGACGGTGTCGCGGTGGCGGCGATGTCGGGCACCGCGGTGACCCACGACCAGGTGGCCGAGCTGGTCGCGGCGGCGGACAGGGCTGCCGGCGAGACCGCTGCGGCCCCGGACGCCACCGCACTCGCGGAGGGGGGCGCCGACGCCGACTGGGGCGAGGCCCCCGCGGAGACCGGGATCGCCGTGTTCGCCGACCTGGCCCCTGGACTGGGTGAGGCCTTCGGCCGCGCGCGGGCGGGCGACCGCCTGCTGTACGGCTTCGTCGACCACGAGATGGCCACCACCTACCTCGGGGTCCACCTCGGGACTGCGGCGCCGTCACGTGCAGCCCACCGGCCACTGGGGCTGCACCGGCAAGCCGGCGGACCTCTCGAGCAGCGCCTGGGTCGGCGGCGCCACCCGCGACTTCCGCGACGTCGACGCCGCCGACATGGACGCCGTCCTGGCGCAGCGGCTGGGCTGGGCGGAGCGCACCGTCGACCTGCCCGCGGGTCACTACGACACCGTGCTGCCGCCGACGGCGGTCGCGGACCTGATGATCTACGCCTACTGGTGCGCCGGCGACCGGGCCGCACGCGACGGCCAGTCGGTCTTCGGCCGCCCCGGTGGCGGCACCCGCATCGGCGAGCGGCTCTCCCGCCACGACGTCGAGGTGCTCAGCGACCCCGGCTACCCAGGGCTCGGGGCGACCCCCTTCGTCACCGTGGCGGCCAGCGACGACGACGCCAGCGTCTTCGACAACGGCGCGACCCTGCAGCCCACCCGCTGGGTCGAGGAGGGCACGCTGCGCAGGCTGGTGCGCACCCGTCACGCCGCCGCAGAGCAGGGCCAGGAGGCAGCCCCGGCGATCGACAACCTCGTGGTGCGCGACCCCGCCGGCCGAGGCGACGTCATGGACGTCGTGGCCGAGGTCGAGCGCGGGCTGCTGCTGACCTGCCTGTGGTACATCCGGGAGGTCGACCCGCAGACGCTGCTGCTGACCGGCATCACCCGCGACGGGGTCTACCTCGTGGAGGGCGGCGAGATCACCGCCGCGGTGAACAACTTCCGCTTCAACGAGAGCCCGGTCGCGATCCTCGACCGGTACACGAACGTCGGCGAGACCGTGCCGACGTTCTCGCGTGAGTGGGGCGACTACTTCCCCAGGACCGCCATGCCCGCGATGCGCGTGCCCGACTTCCACATGTCGACGGTCAGCCGCGCCCGCTGACCTCCCCACCCGAGTGGGGCACTCTGCCCTCGCCCAGGACCGCCATGCCCGCGATGCGCGTGCCCGCTCACCCATGTCACGGCCACATGTCGACGGTCAGCCGCGCCCGCTGAGCTCGACCCCGGGCGACTCAGCCGGCCGCCGCCTCCCCCGGCACCGGCGCCTGCGGGTCGTACGGCGTGCGCGTCAGCACGAACGTCGAGCAGGTCAGGTGCTCGGTGCCGGCAGGGTCGACGTGGTGTGCCAGCTCCTCGCCGTGGTGGTGCCCGGCGGCACCCACCAGCCGGTCGCCGACCAGCTCCCACGAGCCGTAGGGCTGCCCGCCGACCACGTGCCACGCCCTCACCCGCGCGCCGTCCCAGGCGAGGCGCAGCGCGGTGTTGCCCCAGTGCCACACCCCGACCACCTGACGCACCGGGTCGGGCACGGAGACGCTGGGCTGCCACGCGGGCACCAGCCGCGGCTCGTCCTCGTGCAGCTGCTCGGTGAGCTCGCGGCACAGCTCGGATGGCCGGAACCCGGTGGTCGAGTTGGCCAGGGCCACGCACCCGGTGCGGCGCTCCCGGTCGACGAGGAGTGCCGCCTGGAAGCCCGGCATGCTCCCGGTGTGACCGACCAGCGTGCCCGACCCTCCCGGGAAGAGCCGCACCCCGAGACCGTAGGCGAGCCCGAGGCCGTCCTCGACGGTGCCGGACTGCGGGGTGCACATCTCGGCGAGCGTGCCGGCGGGCAGCACGTCGCGATGCCCGTCGAGCAGGAAGTCGGCGAAGGTCGCGAGGTCGAGGACGGTGCTCCACAGCTGACCGGCGGGCGCCATGCTCGCGGTGTCGGTGTGCGGCTCTGGCCGCAGCTCGCCGGTGTAGGGGTCGACGGACCAGCCCTGTGCATGCGGCTCGAACGGGTCGTAGGTGGTGCGCAGCATCCCCAGGGGCTGCAGCAGCGCCGAGGTGAGGTGCTCCCACCAGGTCGTCGAGCTGACCACGGAGACCACCTCGCCGAGCAGGCCGTAGGCGAGGTTGCTGTAGTGGTACGTCGCACCGACTGCGAAGGGCGCCGAGGCCGGATCCAGCCGCGCCCGCAGCTGGTCGAACGGCACGCCCTCGACGCGCTCCCACCACTCCCCCGGAGGCTCCGACGGAAGACCCGAGGAGTGCGACATCAGCGTCCGCAGGGACCGGTCGCCGTACGCGATGCCGGGCAGGAACCGCTCCAGCGGGTCGTCGAGCGAGAGCCGTCCCTGGTCGCGCAGCTGCATCAGCAGGACGGCGGTCATCGTCTTGGTGATGGAGCCGATGCGGTACTGCAGGTCGTGCGGCGGCGCGTCGGCGCCCGTGGTGTCACCGTGGTAGCCCCGCCACTCCAGCACCCCGTCGCGGGTGAGGGCGGCGACCACCGAGGGGATCCGACCTCGCACCTGCTCCTGGGCCAGCCGCGCTCGCAGCCGGCGTGCGGTGAGGTCGGTGACGGGCATCCGGTCAGTCCACCTCGAAGGCACTCGGGTCGGGGCAGGAGCACACCAGGTTGCGGTCGCCGTAGGCCTGGTCGATGCGCGCCACCGGGGGCCAGTACTTGTCCGGATCGGCCCCGGAGGGGAACGCACCGAGGTCACGGGGGTAGGGGCGGTCCCACGCCTCGGTGACGACCGAGGCGGAGGTGTGCGGGGCGTGTCGCAGCGGAGACTCCGCCGGGTCCCACTCCCCCGACTCGACCCGGGCGATCTCCTCACGGATCGAGACCATGGCGCCGACGAAGCGGTCGAGCTCGGTGACGTCCTCGGACTCGGTCGGCTCGACCATGAGCGTGCCCGCGACCGGGAAGCTCATCGTCGGGGCGTGGAAGCCGTGGTCGATGAGTCGCTTGGCGACGTCGTCCACGGTCACGCCGCTGCTCCTGGACAGCCCCCGCAGGTCGAGGATGCACTCGTGCGCCACCAGGCCGCCGTGGCCGCGGTAGAGCACCGGGTAGTGCTGCTCGAGCTCCTGGGCGACGTAGTTGGCGGCGAGCACCGCGACCGCGGTGGCGCGGGTGAGCCCGGCGCCACCCATCATGCGCACGTAGGCCCAGGAGATCGGCAGGATGCCCGCCGAGCCGTACGGCGCGGCGCTGACGGGCCCGATGCCGTCGCGCCGCTCGGGCACCGGGTGGTCCGGGTGGCTGGGCAGGTGGTCGACCAGGTGCGCAGCGACCGCGACTGGCCCCACGCCGGGGCCGCCCCCGCCGTGGGGGATGCAGAACGTCTTGTGCAGGTTGAGGTGCGAGACGTCGCCGCCGAACTCCCCCGGGAGGGCGTGCCCCACGAGTGCGTTCAGGTTGGCCCCGTCGACGTAGACCTGGCCGCCGTGCTCGTGGACGACGGCGCAGAGCTCCCCGATGCCCTCCTCGTAGGCTCCGTGCGTGCTCGGGTAGGTGACCATGATCGCGGCGAGCGCGTCGCGGTGCTGCTCGCACTTGGCCCGCAGGTCGTCGAGGTCGACAGCGCCGTCGTCGGCAGCCTTGACGACCACCACCCGCATGCCGGCCATCACCGCGGAGGCGGCGTTGGTGCCGTGCGCCGACGACGGGATCAGGCAGACGTCGCGCTGCGCGTCGCCGCGCGAGCGGTGGTAGGCACGGATGGCGAGCAGGCCGGCGAGCTCGCCCTGCGAGCCGGCGTTGGGCTGCACCGAGACGGCGGCGTAGCCGGTGACCTCCGCGAGCCAGCTCTCCAGCTCGGCGATGAGCCGGTGGTAGCCCTCGGCGTCCTCCGCGGGCGCGAAGGGGTGCAGGTTCGCGAAGCCGGGCAGCCCGATCGGCTCCATCTCCGTGGTCGCGTTGAGCTTCATGGTGCACGAGCCCAGCGGGATCATGCCGCGGTCGAGCGCGTAGTCGCGGCGGGCGAGGCGCGAGACGTAGCGCAGCATCGAGGTCTCGGACCGGTGGGTGGTGAAGACCGGGTGGGTGAGGTAGGCGGTGGTGCGAGCGAGCCCCTCGGGCAGCGCCGACGGGGCGTCGTCCGGGACCGACGCCTGGCCACCGAAGGCGGCGAGCACCGAGAGGAGGTGGTCCTCGCGCGTGGTCTCGGAGACGGAGACGCCCACGTGGTCGTCGTCGACCCGGCGCAGGTGGACGCCGAGCCTCCGGGCCTCCGCCACGACGTCACGCGCCCGCCCGGGAGCGGCCACGGTGATCGTGTCGAAGAAGGCCTCGGTCACGACGTCGTGGCCGGCCGCACGCAGGCCGGCGGCGAGGCGGGCGGCGCGCGTGTGCACGCCACGCGCGATCGCGGCGAGACCGTCCGGGCCGTGGTGGACGGCGTACATCGCCGCCACGACCGCGAGCAGCACCTGCGCGGTGCAGATGTTGGAGGTCGCCTTGTCGCGGCGGATGTGCTGCTCGCGCGTCTGCAGGGCGAGGCGGTAGGCCGGGCGCCCCTCGGCGTCGATCGACACCCCGACGAGGCGGCCCGGCAGGTGTCGCTCGAGCCCGGAGCGCACCGACATGTAGGCCGCGTGCGGCCCGCCGTAGAACAGCGGGACGCCGAATCGCTGCGAGGTGCCCACGGCCACGTCGGCCCCGAGCGTGCCCGGCGACTCCAGCAGGGTGAGCGCGAGCAGGTCGGCCGCGACCACCGCGAGCGCGCCGGCCTCGTGGGCGGCCTCGATGAGGGCGCGCGGGTCGGTCACCGAGCCCGACGCCGCGGGGTACTGCACGAGGACGCCGCTGACGCCACCCTCGACGTCGGGCAGGCCGTCGCGGAGGTCGGCGACGACGACCTCGATGCCCATCGCCTCGGCCCGGGTGCGCACCACCGCGATGGTCTGCGGGAGCGCGTCGGCGTCGACCACGAAGGCGCCGGAGGCGCCTCGCTGGGCCCGGCGGACCAGTGTCATCGCCTCCGCGGCGGCGGTGGCCTCGTCCAGCAGGGACGCCCCCGAGGTGGGCAGCCCGGTGAGGTCGCTGACCATGGTCTGGAAGTTGAGCAGCGCCTCGAGCCGGCCCTGGGAGATCTCCGGCTGGTACGGCGTGTAGGCGGTGTACCAGGAGGGGTCCTCCAGCACGTTGCGCCGGATGACCGCCGGGGTGACCGTGCCGTGGTAGCCCAGGCCGATCATGGGCTCGAGCGGGTTGTTGAGCGAGGCGAGGTGACGCAGCTGCGCCGCGGCGGTCTCCTCGTCGACCGCGTCGGGCAGCCGGAGCGGGTCGTGGCTGCGGATGCTCTTCGGCACGGCCGCGTCCATGAGCGCCTCGAGGCTGTCGAGCCCGAGGCGCTCGAGCATGGTGCCCACGGCCTCGGGATCGGGTCCGATGTGGCGCTCGGCGAAGGGCAGCGCCCCGGTGGCGTTCAGGTCGGTCACGGATCTCCCAGCGAGGTGCAGATGTCCCGAGGCACGCGCGCCATGGGCAGGTCTGGAGCACATGACAACGGCGCGGCCAATCTAGCAGCCGCGCCGTCAGGAACCTGGTGTGCGAGCGGTCAGCCGGCGGTCCTCGCGGCCCGTCGGGAGGAGAGCTCGTCGGCCGCCTCGGCGGCCTCACGGTCGGCCTTCTCCGACGGCAGGTCGGACAGGCTTCCCTCGATCTCGCGCCACACGCCGCCGATCGCGATGCCGAAGACGCCCTGGCCGCCCTGGAGGAGGTCGATGACCTCGTCGTTGGAGGTGCAGTAGTAGACGGTGGCGCCGTCGCTCATCAGCGTGACCTGGGTGAGGTCGTCGGTGCCGCGTGCCCGCAGGTGCTGCACCGCGGTGCGGATCTGCTGCAGCGAGATGCCGGCGTCGAGCAGACGCTTGATGACCTTGAGCACGAGGATGTCGCGGAAGGAGTAGAGCCGCTGCGTGCCGGACCCGGTGGCACCGCGCACGGTCGGCTCGACCAGACCGGTGCGTGCCCAGTAGTCGAGCTGGCGGTAGGTGATGCCGGCCGCCTTGCAGGCGGTGGGACCGCGGTAGCCGACGTCGTCGGGCAGCGGCGAGACGTCGTCGTCGAAGAGCAGCCCCTGCTCCCCCGCCGTCGCGTGGGCCTGCGCCTCGGCCTCGGTGTCGGCGCCTGGAGCCGCGTCGTGCTTCTGAGTCACGGTGTCCTCCGCTTCGTCCCTCCGCGTCCTGCAGTCCCGTGGGAAGCCGTGGATCCCGAGACGGGATACAACGGTGGAACTACAACGAAGGCAGATTCACCGTAGGTCCCCTGAGCCCCCGCGTCAAAGACATCCTCGGCCCGGCGCGACGCGCGTGTCTGACCTTCAGGTTGAACTTTAAGGTTGGCGTCGGGCGAACGAGGACCGTGGCGCGGGTGGCCAGGGCTCAGCCCTCGAAGTCCTCCGGCGAGACCGAGTCGAGGAACTCGCGGAACTTCTCGACCTCCTGCTCCTCCTCCTCGGGCACCTCGATGCCCGCCTCGTCGAGGACGTTCTCGTCGCACACGATCCGGGTGCCGGTGCGCAGCGCGAGCGCGATGGAGTCCGAGGGCCGTGCGCTGACCTCGGCACCGGAGGAGAGCACCAGCAGCGCGTAGAAGACGCCCTCGGTGACCTCGGTGATGCGGACCTCGTCGAGCTGCTGCCCGGTCGCCTCGATGACGTCCTTGAGGAGGTCGTGGGTCAGCGGACGTGGGGGCACCACGCCCTGCTGGGCGAAGGCGATCGCGGTGGCCTCGACCGCCCCGATCCAGATCGGGAGGTAGCGGTCGCCCTGGCTCTCGCGCAGCAGCACGATGGGTCTGTTGGCCGGCATCTCGACCCGTACTCCCACCACGTCGACTTCTCTCACGCCGATCAGCCTACTCCCGGGAGGGGAGTCGGCACTGCTGCCGGAGGACACGTCGGGGCGGGGCGATCGGCGCTCCCCCGCTCACCGCATCCGGCGCAGACCGACCTTCACCAAGGTGGCGTGCAGCCGCACCGACAGCGCTGCGATGTGGCTCATCACCTCGTCCGAACGACCCTCGGCGCCCTGCTCGCGGCTGCGCCGGATCGGGGCTGCGACCTGCTCGACGAGCCCGACCTCGCGGTCGGCGGCGGTCTTGAATGCGCGGAGGTGGCGCGGCTCGATGCCGAACGCCGCGAGCTCGGCTGCGGTCTTGGCGATCACGATCGCGTCGTTGTCGTACGGCGCGGAGCCGGGACGAGGGGTGACCAGGCCGTAGGACTCGAGGTCACGCAGCAGGTCCTCGCCGATCTCCGCCGCGGCCAGGAGCTCGCGGCGGGTCAGGCGCAGCGTCGAGGTGTCGGCAGCGAACGCCTCGGGCGTCGGCGTGCCGTCGGCCGAGACCACCAGCCGTGGCCCCGACGCGGAGCCGTTGAGCGCCGGCGGATCGACCCCGCGGTCGCGGGCCTCGAGCTGCTCCTTGATGATCTTCAGCGGCAGGTGGTGGTCACGCTGGAGCACCAGCGCGAGCCGCAGCCGCTCCACGTCCTCGTGGGTGTACTTGCGGTAGCCGGCAGCGGTGCGGGTGGGCTCGACCAGTCCCTCGGCCTCGAAGTAGCGCAGCTTGCTCATCTGCAGCTGGGGGAACTCCTCGCGGAGCCTGGCGTGCACCTCGCCGATGTTCATCCGCCCGTGGGCGGCGGTGGCCTGGTCGGTCCGGGGGCTCATCGGGTGCTCACCGACCGGTGCCCTGCTGACTGGCGAAGTAGACGAGCCGGAACTTGCCGATCTGCACCTCGTCACCCCCGGAGAGCGCGACCTCGTCGATGCGGTCGCGGTTGACGTAGGTGCCGTTGAGGCTGCCGACGTCACGCACGGAGTAGCCCTCGGGGGTCCGGCGGAACTCGGCGTGCTTGCGGGAGACCGTGACGTCGTCGAGGAAGATCTCGCTGTCGGGGTGGCGACCGGCGCTCACCGTCTCGGTGTCGAGCAGGAAGCGGCTGCCGGCGCTCGGCCCGCGCTGGACGACCAGCAGCGCGCTGCCCGCGGGCAGCGCGTCGACGGCGGCGGCGTCCTCGGGGTTGAGCGCGCGCTCCTCCCCGGTGTCGCCCGCACTCTTGGCAGGGGCGCGGAAGCTCATGGTGGCGTCGCGCTCGCCGGACTCGCTCGAGCTGACGTTCACCAGCCTCGTGCCGCACTGGGCGCAGAAGCGTGCGTCATCGGGGTTCTGGCTCCCGCAGGCGGTGCAGAACGGCATCGGGTCATCCTCCTCGGGGCGGGTGAACCTTCACCACAAGGTGAAGGTTCGCGGCGAATCTATCAGCACCCGTGGCGCTCAGGCCTCCACCGCGGCCTGGTAGCCGCTCGCGTCGAGCAGGCCCTCCAGCGCGCCCGCGTCGGACCCCTCGAGCTCGAAGAGCCAGCCCTCGCCGTAGGGGTCGGAATTGACCAGCTCGGGCTGTCCGTCGAGGGCCTCGTTCACCGCGCTGACGGTGCCGCTCAGGGGTGCGTAGACGTCGCTGACCGACTTGGTGGACTCCAGCTCGCCCACCGCGTCGCCGGCCGCCACCGCCGCGCCGACCTCGGGGAGGGAGACGTAGACGATGTCGCCGAGCTGGTCCTGGGCGAAGTCGGTGATGCCCACACGCAGGACACCGTCGCCCTGGCGGACCCACTCGTGCTCTGCGGTGTACTTGAGGTCCTCGGGTAGCAAGGCGTCGGCTCCTGTCGGGTGGTGCGGGTGCCGGCGCTCGGTCGGACTCGACGGCGGACCGGGCGGTCCTCGGCGCAGGCTACTCCTGCCTAGTCGCCGTCGACAGGCTCGGCGTAGCGCAGCGACGGCGCGTCACGGACGGACGCGATCTCGACGGAGCGGAGCTCCTCCACCGACACCGTTCCGCCGACCTCCTCCACGCCGGTGATGAAGCCGCCGAAGAAGTCCAGCGCGGTGGCGAGCGTCGAAGGGTCCCCCACGGCGTCCACGACGTACGGCGGCTCCAGGGTCTCGCCGCCCACGACGATGCCCTGGCCCCCGGGCCCCTCCGAGACGGCGGTCTGGGCGACCACGCGGACCCGGTCGTTGAGCTCGATGGCCTCCGCGCCGGCGTCGCGCAGCTCCTGGAGGCCGTTGACGACCTGGTCCGTGCCGACCTGCTCCGCGGAGTCGACGGTGACGCGGACGCCGGGGCCCTCGACGGGCACGGTGCCGGCCAGGATCGCCCACACCTCCTCCTGGCGGCGCGCCGCCTCGAGGGCGGCGCCGCTGTCCTGGGCGGTGCTCTGCAGGTCGTCGCGGGTGCGGGTCAGCTGGTCGATCTCGCTGCGGGCGCGCTCGGTCGCCAGCGTCAGGGAGTTGATGAGCGCGATCAGGTCGGACTGCCGGGCACCGCTGAGGTCGTTCTCCGCGCCGTTGTCGCGCACCTGCACGGTGGCGGCCAGGCCCAGCACCGCGAGCAGCACGCCCGCGACGAGCTGTCCGCGGGTGGGCCGGGCGTGGAGGGCGTCGCGCAGGCTGCGCCGCTCCCGCGACCGGGTCGGGGTCGAGCCCGGCGCCCCGCGCGCCGGCGGCGCGGGCTCCGGTGGGGGCACGTCGGTCATGCGTGGAAGAGGTGCCGGCGGATCGCGGCGACGTTGGAGAAGATGCGGATGCCCAGCACGACGACCACGCCGGTGGAGAGCTGTCCTCCCACGCCCAGCTGGTCGCCGAGGTAGACGATGAGTCCGGCGATGAGCACGTTGCTCACGAAGGAGACGATGAAGACCTTGTCGTCGAAGATCCCGTCGAGGAAGGCCCGCAGACCGCCGAAGACGGCGTCGAGGGCGGCGACCACCGCGATGGGCAGGTAGGGCTCCAGCCAGAAGGGGACGTCGGGCTGGATCAGCAGCCCGAGCACCACGCCCAGGACGAGGCCGAGGACAGCGATCACGGCGCGGTCCTCAGGACGCGCGCGAGCCGCAGGTCGTCCAGGGGCACGGCGGGCAGCGTGAGCTCCTCCTTCGAATTCATCTCGAACCTCACGTTGTAGACGGACCTCAGATTCAACCACCACGCCCCACCCCGCGTTTCGATGAACCGCGCGGGCATCTGGTCGGGATTGCCGATGGCCGAGACCGTCGTACGGCCGGCGCAGCGGCTTGAAGTTCACGTGGATCGCCTCCCCTGCGGTGCGGATCGCGCTCAGCTGGGTGAGGCGCTGCCCGTTGATCGAGACCGCCTCGGCACCTGCCTGCCACAGCCCGTTGACCAGGCGCTGCAGGTCGCCGTCCAGCACCCGCTGCCGGTCGCTGCGGGCGCCCGGGGCGTCGTCGACGGTGACCACCATCCCGGGACCGGTGACGGGTCGCGCCCCGACGTCGGCCCCCAGCACGCTCAGGCGCTCCCTGAGGGCCCGGCCCTGCTCGCTCCCCGACAGCTGGGTGCGCTGCAGCGCGGCCACCTCACGACGCAGGTCGGTCACGCGTGACCGTGCGACGTCCAGCCGGTCGCGGCGCTCGTCGACCTGGTCGACGAGGGACTGCCTGCCCGCCTCCCGCGTCGACTCGCTGCGGGCGGTCTGCAGGGCGGCGACCGACAGCAGGAGGGCGAAGGCGAGCAGCACGACGACCGTGCCGGCCCGCCTCCCGCGCGGGCGATGGTCGAGGGTGTCCTCGTCCCCGGCCTCGGCGGCTCGCCGCTCGGCCACGACCGCGTAGTCGGCGTCCAGGGCGGTGCTGGCGACGTAGTCGAGCAGTCCCATGGTCAGCTGCGGCGGCAGCGGACGCCCGGGGGTGTCGGCGCCGTCCGGGGGGTGCGTCATCCCGGGTCCGGTGCCCGGGCGACGCGCGGCATCTCGCGCAGCAGGGTGCGCACCTGCCAGGCGTAGAGCAGACCCGCCCACCAGTACATCCCCGTGCCCCAGATCGCGAACGCCCAGCCGGCGACCCGGGCCGCGACCTCCCAGTCGCTGCTGCCCTCCCCCAGCAGCAGCAGCGGGAAGGCGTAGAGCAGGGCTGCCGTGGCCGCCTTGCCCAGGAAGTGCACCGGCAGCGAGTTGTAGCCGCGGCTGCGGAGGAACGGCACCAGGGTCCACAGGAAGAGGTCGCGGGCAGGCAGCAGCAGCGCGAGCCAGAGCGGGATGATCTCCCGCGCACCGAGCCCGATGACGGCGCAGAGCATGTAGAGACGGTCGGCGACCGGGTCGAGGATCTCGCCGACGGCGGAGTACTGGTTCCATCGGCGCGCGATGTAGCCGTCGAGGTAGTCGCTGATGCCCATGACCATGAGCAGCGCCACTGCCCAGCCGTCGGCCTCGGGTCCGAGCACGAGCCAGAGGAAGACGGGCAGCAGGCACAGCCGCAGGATGCTCAGCACGTTGGGCACGGTGAGCACCCGGGCTCGATCGTCCGCCTGCTCCTGCCGGGTCTCCACGGCGCCACCCTAGTCAGCCCCCCGCGCTGCGCGCGCAGACGTGCCGCGGGCCTCGTCCAGGGGCGCTCGGGAGCCGGGGAACCGGTTGTCCACAGGCACGGGACCTCCGTCCCGAAATCGGGGCAAAAAGGACCTGAGTCGGCCATCACGCCTTCATCTGAGGGTCGTTGACCCGAATACTGAGGGGACCGGGCGCCGGTGTGTGAGGCATCGACACGGCACGGAGGACTGGGAGAGATCGATGGCGACGCTTTCGCTGCAGCGCAGGACCGTGATGAGGAACATCGTCCGCAACGCCCAGGAGAGCGGCGACACCGTCGCCCCGTGGCGCCAGGTCGACGACGTCGACGGTCACTTCGTCGACGAGGCCGACGTCCTGCTCGAGGTGCACCGCGAGTGGGTCCGGGTGCTCGTGGCCAGGCTCCACCAGCGCGAGATCGTCGCCGAGCGCATCCCGATCAGGGTGCGCGAGATGTACGACGAGGTCTCCCGCGACCACCCGACGCTCCGCGCGATCCTCGACGCCAACGCCGCCCACCCGGTGCTGTGGGAGCCGACCTCCCAGGAGCACGCCCTGCTCGCGCGGATCGCGAACCTCGCTCCCGCCGGGACCCACCCGGAGATGGCGGCCACCATCGGCCGCACGCTGGTCTCGCAGAGCGTCCCGGCCCAGCGCCGCTGACCCGCCGCGACCACTGACAGTCCGGCCCACCTTCCTCGCCCGCGGGCTCGCCGTCGACCGGCGGGCCCGCGGTGCTGTGCCGGCGTGCTCCAGCTCCGCGCCCTCGACGCGTGTGACCAGCGCCATCGCGCGGCCGGAACCCCACCCCTAGGCTCTGCGGGTGGCCAGCACCGAGCTCACCCCGCCCTCCCCTGCCAGCTCCACGACGCGGCGTGAGCCGTCGCCTGAGGACGAGCCGGAGCGCGCGGTCTCGGCGCTGGTGATCGGTGCGGGGTTCGGCGGACTGGCGGCCGCGGTGGCGCTGCGCGAGCAAGGCGTCGAGGTGACCGTGGTGGAGCGAGCCGACCGTGTGGGTGGCGTCTGGCGGGACAACACCTACCCCGGTGCCGCCTGCGACGTCCCCTCCTCGCTCTACTCCTGGTCGTTCGCCCCCAACCCCTCCTGGCCGCGGCGCTACGCCGAGCAGCCGGACATCCTGCGCTACATCGAGGCGACGGCTGCCCGCCTCGGCCTGCTGGAGGCGGTGACCCTGGGCACCGAGGTCGCGAGCGCCCGCTGGGACGACGCCGAGCGCAGGTGGCACGTCGTGGGCTCGGGGCGCGACGGCCGCGAGGTCTCGTGGGTGGTGGACGTGCTGGTGCCAGCCGTCGGCCAGCTGTCCCGCCCCGCCCTCCCCCGTCTTCCCGGCCTCGGGAGCTTCGCCGGCCCGGCCTTCCACTCCGCCCAGTGGGACCACGGCGTCGATCTGACGCGGCAAGCGGGTGGGTGTGCTGGGCACCGGCGCCAGCGCGATCCAGTTCGTGCCGGAGATCCAGAAGGTCGCGGAGCGTGTCACGGTCTTCCAGCGCTCCGCCCCTCACGTCGTCCCGAAGCCCGACCGGGCTTACACGAGGTCGCACCTGCGCGCCTTCGAGCGGTTTCCCAGGACCCAGGGCTTCGGACGCGAGCTCACCCGGACCCTGAGCGAGAGCTTCAACCGTGCGCTGACCGAGCAGACCCGCTTCACCGACCCTCATCGACCTCGCGTTCCGGACTGCACCTGCGACGGCACGTGAAGGACGCCGACCTCCGGCGCAGGCTGACTCCCGACTACCCCATCGGCTGCAAGCGCGTGCTCTTCTCCAACGACTGGTACCCCGCCCTGGTGCAGCCCAACGTCGACGTCGTCACCGACCCCATCCAGGAGATCACTGCCGGCGGTCCTCGCACCGTCGACGAGCAGGGCACCACCGACCACGAGGTCGACGTGATGGTCTACGGCACGGGCTTCGCCGCGACCGAGTTCCTCGCCCCGATGACCGTCACCGGGCGCCAGGGCCAGGACCTGCACGAGCACTGGTCGGAGGGCGCACACGCCTACCTCGGCATGACGGTGCCGCAGTTCCCCAACCTCTTCGTCGTCTACGGCCCCAACACCAACCTGGGCGGCAGCTCCGTCATCTCGATGATCGAGTGCCAGACCGGCTACATCGCCCAGGCCGTGGGCCTGCTGCAGCGGTGCGAGGTGGAGGACCTCGAGGTGCGTGAGGACGTCTCGGAAGGGTTCGACCGCGAGGTCCAGGACCGGCTCGCGCACAGCGTGTGGGCCTCCGGCTGCGCCAGCTGGTACCAGACGGAGGGCGGCCGGGTGACGACCAACTGGCCGGGCACGGTGCAGGAGTACCGCGAGCGGACCTCGCGCTTCGAGCCCTCCGACTACGTGGCACCCGTGGCGGCCGGAGCGTTCCCCAGGGGCGCGGGCCCCCACTGATGCTCTTTACATTTCTTGTCTGAACCGCAAGAACGCCTGCCGGCTCCGAGGCTTGGGTACCAGTTCTTGTGGGTATGGATTCGTTCGAACGGCCGGCATCCCGGCCCTCGAACTGGGAGATGACATGACCTTCATCCTGTGGCTGATCGCGGTTGTCCTCGTGATCGCCGGAATCGTCCAGCTCGTCCGAGGCGGCGTCCTTCCGGGCATCGTCCTCATCGTCCTGGGCCTGCTCATCGGCCCCGGAGGCGTGAGCCTGTTCGGATGAGACCGGCCGAGGGCGTGGTGACGCGACCTTCGACCTGATGTGACCGACGGCCCGTCGGGCGGGGAGTTTCCCGCCCGGCGGGTCGGGTACGTCACGGGTGCTCCGGCCTCGGGGCACTGGTGAGAGGGGGAGCCGACCATGCCCAGGCTGCGCACCGTCTCCACCCGCGACCCCGGCTGGACACGGGTCAGGCACGGCCGTGGCCACCGCTACCTCGACGTCGACGGGTCCCCGCTCGGCGAGGAGGAGGTCGAGCGCGTCAAGGCGCTCGTGATCCCGCCGGCCTGGCGCGACGTGTGGATCTCGCCGCACCCCAACGCGCACCTGCAGGCGGTCGGCACCGACGAGGCCGGGCGCAAGCAGTACCTCTACCACCCCTACTGGCGAGCAGAAGCGCGACGAGGCGAAGTTCGACCGCGTGATCGAGATGGCAGGTCAGCTGCCCCGGGTCCGGCGGCGCCTCCGGCGGGACCTGAAGGGAGCCGACCGAGCTCGACCGCGACGCGGCGCTCTCGACCGCGGTGCGGCTGGTCGACCTCGGCCTCTTCCGGCTCGGCTCCGACAGCTACACCGAGCAGAACGGCTCCTACGGCCTCACCACCCTCGAGCGACGCCACGTCGCCCGCGACGGGGACGGCACGGGTCTTCTGCTTCGTCGGGAAGTCCGGTGTCGAGCACGAGATCCGCCTCACCGACCCGGAGGTGGTGCCCGCTGGTCGACAAGATGACCTCGCGCCGGCCAGCCCGACGCCCGGATGCTGGCGGCGCGCGAGGGCCGCCGGTGGGTGCCCGCTGCAGCGCCGCCGACATCAACGAGCACATCCGCGAGCTGTTCGGCATGGAGGTGAGCGCGAAGGACTTCCGCACCTGGCACGCGACCGTCCACGTCGCCCGCCACCTGGGTGCGGCTGAGCCGGTCGGCAGCAAGCGCAAGCGCACCGCCGTCGTACGGGAGGCGGTCGACGAGCGCCGCCGAGCTGCTCGGCAACACCCCGACCGTGTGCCGCGTCCTCCTACGTCGACCCGCGGGTCATCGACCTCTACGAGTCGGACGCCACGATCCCGGCGGAGGTCGCCACCCTGGACCAGGAGTCGGACCGGGCGCGCAACCGCATCGACGAGGCGGTCGTGGAGCTGCTCACCGGCTGACGCGGGACGGATCACTCCTCGTCGCGCAGCTTCAGCACGTCCAGCAGGTACGCCGCCGCGTCGCCACCCTCGTCGAGCGCGAGCGCGACCGCACCCGGCACGTCGAGCTCGTCGAAGAGCCGCGTCAGCACCGACGGGTGGTGCCGGGGCGGGCGGCGGTCGCCGGCCGCCCGGCGCAGCTCCGCCAGCAGGGCCTCCGCCTCGACGAAGACCCGGTCGTCGCAGTCCCACGGCTCCCACCACCGGCGGTGGAGCAGACCGAGACGGACCGCGCTGCCCCCGAACCGGTCGAGCAGGTCCGCGACCAGCACCAGGTTGCCGGTCGACTTGGCCATCTTGGTGCCGTCGAGCCGCACCTCCCCCACGTGCACGACCGACCGGGCGAAGGGCCGCACGCCGGCGGCCGCCTCCACCATCTGCACCTGGTAGGCGTGGTGCGGGAAGGCGAGGTCCGCACCTCCGACCAGCACGTCGATGGCGCTGCCGACGCTGCACATCACCATCGCGGCGCACTCGGCGTGCCAGCCCGGCCTCCCCCACCCCCACGGGCTCGGCCACGCCGGGTCGTCCTCCCCGCTGGGCTGCCAGACCGCGACGTCGAAGACCGACTCCCGCTCACCGGCGACGTCCTGGTCGCCGTAGGCCCGTGACGACGCGAGCGCCGTCTCGGGGTCCAGACCAGCAGCGTCGGGCACGTGCCCCCCGCGGAACCACACGTGGCCGTCGCTCTCGTAGGCGTCGCCGGTTGCGAGCAGCCGGGCGGCGAGCCGGATGGCTGCGGTGATGTGGGAGCGCGACGTGGGGCGAGTGCGTGGGGGCGGCGACGCGCAGCGCCTTCATGTCACGCTCGAAGAGGAACTCCTGGGTCAGCGCCAGCTCGTCGTAGTCCCACCCCTGCGCACGCGCCGACCGGGTGAGCACGTCGTCCACGTCCGTGACGTTGCGGGCCACCAGCACCTCGGAGCCCCCGGCGTGCGCGACCGCCCCGATGAGGTCGGTCCAGACGAAGGTCGAGGCGTGGCCCACGTGGGTGACGTCGTACGGCGTGATCCCGCAGGCGTACACCCGGAGCGGCCCGACGGGCTGGAGGTCGGCGCCGGCCAGGCGGAGCGGCTCGACCGGCTGCTCGTGCAGGGGGTAGCGACCGGCCGCCCCGAGGACCCCCGAGCTCGAGACGGGATGGTGCAACGGCTGGGACACGCATCCGATGATGCCTCATAAGGCGGCGCTGCGCGCCTCCCCGGACCCGAAGCGCTCGAGGTAGTCGGCGGCGGTCTCGAAGATGTCGACCTCGTGGCCGGCTCGCTCCGAGAGGAACCACCGGTGCACCAGGACCTCGTGGAAGAACTGGGCCGGGGAGGTGCTCAGCGCCATCTCCGGCGGCATCATGTCGGCCAGCGGCCGGTAGATGTCGGTGAGCCACCGCAGCGCCACCATCTGCCGGGGCATCTCCGCCATCCCGCAGTGCGCGCCGTAGGCGCCGATGTCGTGCAGCATCCGGGCGGCCTGCGCCTCCTCGGCGTCGAGGCCGGTCAGGGCCTTGAGCTCGCGGACGTGGTGGCCGGCCTCGAGCACGCACGGGCGCAGCCGCACCTTGCGTCCCTCGTCGGTGGTGACGATGTCCATCTCCTCGATGTCGAAGCCGCGACCGCGCAGCTCCTCGACCCACCGCTCGATCTGCCACATCTCGTCGGTCGGGAACTCCCGCACGGCGGTCAGGGCGGTCCACAGCTCCTCGTAGCGTTCGACCAGCCGGTGGCTGAAGTCGGCGGGGTCGGTCTCCTCGGCCAGCACGCCGGCGGCCTGGAGGTCGAGCAGCTCGCCGAAGACGTTCTCGGAGCCGACCTCGACGTCGTACCGGCGCAGACCGTCACCCAGGGAGGGGGCGAACTCGCCGGTCTCGGCGTCGACGAGGTACGCCGACAGCTCACCCGCGTTGCGGCGGAAGAGGACGTTGGACAGCGAGACGTCTCCCCAGTAGAAGCCGGCCAGGTGCAGCCGCACGAGCAGCACCACCATCGCGTCGACGATGCGGTCGAGCTCCTCGGCCTGCGTGTGCACCTGCACCACCAGCCGGTAGGGCATCGACCAGCGCAGGTGCCGGGTGACCAGCGCCGACGGGAGCACCTCCCCCTCGGGGGTGGTCCGCCCGGTCACCACCCCCTGCGGCTTCACCGCGGGCAGCCCGGCGTGCACGAGGTCGCGGAGCAGGCCGTACTCCTTGCGGGCGATCTCCTCGTTGGTCTCCTTGACCGCGACGATCCGGTCTCCGGCGCGCACGACCCGCACGACGTGGCGCGACAGCCCGCGCGGGACGTCGAGCACCCAGTCGCCCTCCCACTGGTCGATGGGCAGGTGCCAGGGCAGCCGCACGATGTCGGGGTCGGGGTCGGTGGCGAGCAGGTGCATCGAGCCTCCTCAGAACCCCAGGCGCCGGAGCTGACGGGGGTCCCGCTGCCAGTCCTTGGCGATCTTGACGTGGAGGTCGAGGTAGACAGGGGTGCCGAGCATGGCCTCGATGCTGCGCCGGGCGGAGGTGCCCACCTCGCGCAGCCGCTCACCGCGGTGGCCGATGACGATCCCCTTCTGCGAGGACCTCTCCACGAACAGGTTGGCGTGGACGTCGAGCAGCGGCCTGCCCTCCGGGCGGCCCTCACGCATCCCCATCTCCTCGACGACCACCGCGATCGAGTGCGGGAGCTCGTCGCGCACGCCCTCGAGCGCCGCCTCGCGGATCAGGTCGGCCACGATCGCCTCCTCGGGGGTGTCGGTGAGCTCCCCGTCGGGGTAGAGCGGCGGCCCCTCCGGCACCTGCTGCACCAGGAGGTCGGCGAGCAGGGCCGACCTGGTCACCGGTGACCGCCGAGACCGGCACGATCTCCGCCCAGTCGACGCCGGTCTCGCGACCCAGCTCGGCGATGGCGAGCAGGTGCTCGGCCAGCCGGGCGGGGGTCACGAGGTCGGCCTTGGTCGCGACCGCGACGCGCGGCGCGCGGCGCACCTTCGCCAGCTCCGAGACCAGGAACCTGTCCCCCGGTCCCACCCGCTGGTCGGCGGGCAGGCACACCGCGACCGCGTCGACCTCCGACCAGGTGGAGGTGACCAGGTCGTTGAGCCGCTCCCCCAGCAGCGTGCGGGGGCGGTGCAGGCCCGGGGTGTCGACGACGATGAGCTGGGCGTCGGGGCGGTGCAGGATGCCCCGCACCGCCGTGCGGGTGGTCTGCGGCTTGCGAGGAGGTGATCGCGACCTTGGTGCCGACCAGTGCGTTGGTCAGGGTCGACTTGCCGGCGTTGGGACGCCCGACGAAGCACGCGAAGCCGCAGCGGAAGCCTGCGGTCGTCTCGGTCACCGCCCGATTGTGTCACCGTGCCGGTGCCGACCTCGGGGACGGCCTCAGGACAGCCAGTCCGGGCGCAGCGGGAAGTCGGCCCCGCCGTCGTCGTGCAGCCGCACGCCCAGCACCTGGTGCAGCTGGATGTCGTTGATCTCGAAGCCCAGGCTGCAGCCGGCACAGGTAGAGCCCCCAGGCGCGCGCCGTCCCCTCGCCGACCTCGGCGACGCACTCGTCCCAGTGGGCGGCGAGGTTGCGCGCCCAGGCCCGGCAGGTCATCGCGTAGTGCTCGCGGAGGTCCTCCACGTGCCGCACCTCGAAGCCGTTGTCCTGCATGTCCGTGACGATGCGCCCGGCCCCGGCGAGCTCGCCGTCGGGGAAGATGTAGCGGTCGATGAACGGCGCCGGAGCCGGCGTGGCGACTGGTTGTCGGGCCGGGTGATGCAGTGGTTGAGCAGCCGCCCGCCCGGGCGCAGCTTGTCGTGGAGGAACGTGAAGTACGCCGGGTAGTTCTTCACCCCGATGTGCTCGGTGAGGCCGATCGAGCTGATCGCGTCGAAGTCGCCCTCGGTCACGTCGCGGTAGTCCAGGTGACGCACCTCGGCGAGGTCGTCGAGGCCGTCGGCCTTGATGGCCTCCTGCGCCCAGGTGGCCTGCTCCCGCGAGAGCGTCACCCCCAGCACCTGCACGCCGTAGTGGCGGGCGGCGTGACGCACCATGCCGCCCCAGCCGCACCCGACGTCGAGCAGCCGCATGCCCGGGACGCAGCGCCGAGCTTGCGGGCGACGAGGTCGTACTTGTGGTGCTGCGCCTCCTCGAGGGTCGCGTCGGCCGTCGGGTAGCAGGCGCAGGTGTAGGTCATCGACGGCCCGAGGACCAGCTCGTAGAAGCGGTTGGAGACGTCGTAGTGGTGATGGATCGCCTCGGCGTCCCGGTGCTTGCTGTGCCGCGCCCCCTCGATCACACGGCGCCACCGCGGCAGCGCCTCCTCCGGCGGCGGCGGCGGGGGCACGACGGACCGCAGGCCCACCGAGCGGAGGAGCTGCGCGGCCTGCGCCGGCGACGGCCGGCGCGGGGTGCCGCCCCGGATGAAGATCTTCAGCGCCTCGTAGGGGTCGCCGGGGTGCGACACCCGGCAGGCTCGAGGTCGCCCGCGCACGTAGGCCCGCGCGATGCCGAGGTCGCCGGGGGCGGTGAGGATGTAGGCGAGCCCGCGCTGGTTGTGCAGGACGCAGCCGCACCGGAGCGTCGGGGCTCCCGGCGGTGCTGCCGTCGTAGGCCTCGAGGCGCAGCTGGTGCCCACGCGGGAGCATCTGCTCCAGCGCTGCCGCGACCGAGATCTTCTGGGGGCCTGGTCGTGGTCATCGTGCTCTCACCGCCTTGTCGTAGAGCGTGCTCAGTCGTCCGTCGGGGTCGATCTCTGCGCGCAGCCGGTCGAGCTCGGCGGTGCCGTAGAGCGCAGCGAACGTCGGTCTCGTCGTAGTAGGCGTCGGAGTAGAGCGACTTGTGCCCGCCGAGGTCGGTGACCTTCTGCCTCGATGGCACGGTTGAGGTCGCCCTCGGCGCTGCCGGGCGGCACCTCGACCGCCCCCCAGAAGCCGGCGTTGACGTAGGTGGTGCCGGGAGCGAGGGGGTACGTCGGCCACGACCTCGCGCTGCCAGGACCGGAGGGCTCCCGCAGCCGGAGGGGGCACAGCCACACCGGCCGCATGCCGACCTCCTCGTCGAACCACGTGAGGAACTCGGCGAGCCTGTCCACCGGCACCTCGACGTCCTGGACGACCCGCTCCCGCTGCACCCCTGCGCGCCGGTCGCGGCGTGCGCTGTAGCCGACCCGGCGGTCGAGCCCGACCAGCCGGTGGTAGACGTCGCTGCGCCGCCAGCGCCGTGGCCACAGCCGCCGCACCCGCGGGGAGTGCAGCCCGAAGGCGCCCGAGCACCAGAACCAGTCGGTGTCCCACCGCCACAGGTAGTCGTAGGTCGCTCAGCCGGTCGGTCCGGCGCCGTTGCAGGGAACGGAAGTAGATCTCGTCGCCGGTGTAGTCGGAGGTCGGGACCCGGCTCGTCGGTCCAGGTCGCGAGCGTGAGGTAGAGCTCGCCCGGCGAGAACGCGACGCCGTCCAGCCCGTCGACCCTGCACGCCGTCCCAGGTGCCCTCGGCTCACGATCCGCGGCGGTGGCTCCGGCCAGCGTCGCGGCATCGGCGAACGGCACGTGCCGCAGCGCGACGAACGGCTGCACCGGCTCCAGCTCGATGCGCAGCCGGGTGGCGTAGCCCAGCGAGCCGTAGGAGTTGGGGAAGGAGTCGAAGAAGGGGTCACCCGGCTTCGTGGTGACGAGGTCGCCCGACCCGGTCAGGACGTCCATCTCCAGCACCGACTCGTGCGGCAGGCCGTTGCGGAACGACGTCGACTCGATGCCCAGCCCGGTCACCGCCCCGCCCAGGGTGATCGTGCGCAGCTGCGGCACGACCAGCGGCATCAGGCCGTGCGGCAGCGTCGCGTCCACGAGGTCCTCGTAGGTGCACATGCCCTGGACGTCGGCGGTGCGGCCGGCCGCGTCGACCTCGACCACACCTCGCAGCCCGCTGACGTCGAGGCCGGGGGCGCGCTGGTCGGCCCTGGGCGCGGAAGAGGTTGGAGGTGTTCTTGGCCAGGCGCACGGGCTCGCCTGCCGGGATCGCGGCGTACGACGCCCGCAGCCGGTCGACCCCCGCTTCGTGCCGATCCCGGCCGACGACGTCTCCTGCCATGCCTCAACACAAGCACGGCCGACCCGTCGTCGTCAGCCTCCGCAGCGGTTCCGATCGCTCAGGTGCTGGTGGTCGCCGAGCAGCTCCCCGCGGGCTCCGGCCCGCATCACCGGCACCCCGTCACCGCCGAGTTCGCGGACGACCGCGAGGTCGTCGGCGCTCACGTCGGCGGCCTCGGTCACCACCGCGGCGGCCTCCAGGCCTCGCGACCCGCTCGAGCACGCCATGGCCACGGCGAGCCCGAGCGCGGAGATCCGCAGCGACGGGAGGTCGACGCCGGCCGCGGCGTACGTGCGCCCGTCGAGGTCGCGGACGGAGGCGCCCTCGGGGGCGCGGGTCCGGGCGCGGGCCGATCGGGCCAGGGTGAGGAGCTTGGCGTCCTCGGGGTCGCTCGGGCGGTCAGGCATGCGAGTCAGAGTAGGAGTCCGCAGGCGTGCCGCGGTCGTCCGGGGGCGAGCCGGCTGAGCGAGCTGATCACGACGGTGCTGATGCGGTTGCGCCGCCCGGCCAGCCCCTCCGCCTCGAAGCGCAGCCCGTCGGTCTCGACGACCGACCCCGGGATCGGCACCCGGCCGAGGTGCTTGGCCATCAGCCCGCCGAGGGTGTCCACGTCGTCGTCGTCGATCGCGACGCCGCAGAGCTCCTCGAGGTCGTCGACCATGAAGCGCGAGCTGACCCGGAACGAGCCGTTGCCGAGCTCCTCCACCTCGTTCTCGGCCTTGTCGTACTCGTCGGTGATCTCGCCGACGATCTCCTCCAGGATGTCCTCGATCGTGACCAGCCCGGCGGTGCCGCCGTACTCGTCCACCACGACGGCGACGTGCTTGCGCTCGGCCTGCATGTCGCGCAGCAGCTCGTCGACCGGCTTCGAGTCCGGCACGTAGGTCACCGGCCGGATCACCGACTCGACCCGCTCGGTGGTCTCGGCCTCGTGGCGGTCGAAGACGCGCTTGGTGATGTCCTTGAGGTAGACCACGCCGACGATGTCGTCGAGGTTGTCCCCGATCACCGGGATGCGGCTGAAGCCGCTGCGCAGCGCCAGCGACATGGCCTGGCGCAGCGTCTTGTGGCGCTCGATGAAGACCACGTCGGTGCGCGGCACCATGACCTCGCGGGTGATCGTGTCGCCGAGCTCGAAGACGGAGTGGATCATCGCCCGCTCGCCGGACTCGATCACCTGGCTCGCCTCGGCCAGGTCGACGAGCTCGCGCAGCTCGGCCTCGGACGAGAACGGACCCTCGCTGAAGCCACGCCCCGGCGTGATGATGTTGCCGACGACGATGAGCAGCTGCGGCAACGGCCCCAGCACCCGGGTGAAGAGGGAGACGACCGGAGCGGTGAGCAGCGCGACGCTCACGGCGTGCTGGCGGCCCACGGTGCGCGGGCCCACACCGACCATGACGAACTGCACGACCAGCATCACCGCGGCGACCGTGAGGACGCCGGCCCAGCGCGGCTCGACCATGGGGAGGAGGACCTCCGCCACCATCACGACCGCCAGGATCTCGAAGAGCAGCCTCAGGAAGAGCGTGGTGTTGAGGTAGCGGGCAGGGTCGTCGGCGATGACCGCGAGCCGGCGGGCGCCGGCCCTGCCCTCGTCCACCAGCTCGTCGGCGCGCACCTTGGAGATGTTGGCCAGCGCGGCGTCCGCGCTGGAGTAGAAGCCCGCGACGAGCACGCAGGCGGCAGCGATGACGAGGAGCCACCAGTCGGTGGGGCTCACCGCTCCACCTCGAGCCCCGACCGCACGGCCTGCCACTCCGCGAGCAGCCTGGCCTGCAGGCCGAACATCTCGGCGTGCTCCTCGGGCTCGGCGTGGTCGTAGCCGAGCAGGTGCAGCACGCCGTGCACGGTGAGCAGGTCGAGCTCGTCCACGACGTCGTAGCCCGCCTGACCCCGCTCACGCGCCTCGTCGGCCTGCCGCCGCGCCACCTGCGGGCAGATGGCGATGTCGCCGAGAATCCCCTCCTCGGCCTCCTCGTTGACCAGCCCGGGACGCAGCTCGTCCATCGGCCAGGCCAGCACGTCGGTCGGACCGGCCTTGCCCATCCACTTCTCGTTCATCTCCGCGATCGTGGCCTCGTCGACGAACGTCAGGCAGAGCTCGGCGAGCGGGTGCACCCGCAGCCGGTCGAGCGCGAAGCGGCAGAGCCTGGCGACCCTGGCGACGTCGACGGGCTCCCCCGACTCCTGCAGGACCTCGACGCTCACTGACCGCCTCGCCCCGGGCCGGACCCCTGCGAGTGCGGTCTGCCCTGGCTGCGCGGCTGGCCACGTCCCGGCAGCTCGGAGCCGCGCTCGGCCCGTGCGATCTCGTCGCGCGCCTCGAAGTCGTCGTACGCCGCGACGATGCGGCCAACCAGCCGGTGGCGGACGACGTCGTTGGCGTCAGCCGCTGGAACGAGATGTCCTTCGACGCCCTCGAGGATGCCCTCCACCACCCGCAGGCCGCTGCGCACACCTCGCGGCAGGTCGGTCTGGGTGGTGTCGCCGGTGACCACGATCTTGGATCCGAAGCCCAGCCGGGTGAGGAACATCTTCATCTGCTCCGGCGAGGTGTTCTGCGCCTCGTCGAGGATGATGAAGGCATCGTTGAGCGAGCGGCCGCGCATGTAGGCCAGCGGGGCCACCTCGATGGTGCCTGCGGCCAGCAGCTTCGGGATCGACTCGGGGTCGATCATGTCGTGCAGGGCGTCGTACAGCGGTCGCAGGTAGGGGTCGATCTTCTCGCTCAGGGTGCCGGGGAGGAAGCCGAGGCTCTCCCCCGCCTCCACCGCCGGACGGGTGAGGATGATGCGGTTGACCTGCTTGGCCTGCAGCGACTGCACCGCCTTGGCCATCGCCAGGTAGGTCTTGCCGGTGCCGGCAGGCCCGAGCCCGAAGACGATGGTGTGCTTGTCGATCGCGTCGACGTAGCGCTTCTGGTTGAGCGTCTTGGGCCGGATCGTGCGGCCGCGGTTGGACAGGATGTTGAGGCTCAGCACGTCGGCGGGCCGCTCGCGCGACTCCGCGCGGAGCATCGTGATGACGCGGTCCACCGTCTCGGGGGTCAGGCCCTGGCCGGTGCGCAGGATGGTGACCAGCTCGTCGATCATGCGCTCCGCCGTGGCGAGCTCGGCGGACTCCCCGCGCAGGGTGATGCGGTTGCCGCGGACGTGGATGTCGGCGTCGAACGCCTGCTCCCACGACCGGAGGTGCTCGTCGCCGGGGCCGAGGAGCGTGACCATGTTGACGCTGGTGGGCACGTCGATGGTGTGCACCGGCTGGTCGCGGCGTGCCTTGGTCGCCGGGAGTGCGTCCGTGTCGGGCTCAGGTCTGCTGTCTGTCATCGACGCCCATGCTAGTTGGCCACGGCCCGCACCGCCGGGTTCAGCCGGGCGGCCACGTGAGGGTGCGCCCGCCGACGACGTGGGCGTGCACGTGCTGCACGCTCTGCAGCGCGTCGGGCCCGGTGTTGAAGACGAGCCGGTAGCCGCCCTCGAGGCCCTCGGCCTCGGCCACGTCGGCGGCCGTGCGCACCAGGTCGGTGAGGGCCTCGGCATCGGCGTGCGCGAGCTCGCCGAGGGTCGCGTGGTGTGCCTTCGGGACGACCAGCACGTGGGTCGGCGCCTGCGGCGCGATGTCGCGGAAGGCCAGGCTCGCCCCGGTCTCCATCACGACGTCGGCGGCCAGGTCTCCCGAGACGAACTTGCAGAAGAGGCAGTCGGCGGTCTCGTCGCTCATGCGTCCACCTTAGGGGCGTCGCGCGCTGTGTCATGCTCGGCCGCATGACGCAGCAGGACCCGGTGGGAGCACGCCCGGACCCTTCGGACGACACCGCCTGGCGGCCGGCCACGCGTGCGGTGCGGGCCGGCCTGCAGCGGAGCGCCTTCGAGGAGACCGCCGAGGCCATCTACCTCACCAGCGGCTACGTCTTCTCCACCGCGGCGGAGGCCCAGGCCGCCTTCGAGGGCGACACGGACCACTACATCTACAGCCGCTACACCAACCCCACGGTGAGCGTCTTCCAGGAGCGGCTGCGGTCGCTGGAGGGTGCGGAAGCCTGCTACGCCACCGCGTCGGGCATGTCCGCGGTCTTCACCGCGCTGGCGACCCTGTGCGGGCAGGGCGACCGGCTGGTCGCCTCCCGCCAGCTGTTCGGTGCCTGCTTCACCATCGTCGACGAGGTGCTGCCGCGCTGGGGGGTGGAGTCGGTGATCGTCGACGGCACCGACCTGGACCAGTGGGCCGAGGCGCTCAGCGTGCCGACCGCGGCGGTCTTCTTCGAGACGCCCAGCAACCCGATGCTCGAGATGGTCGACATCGCCGCGGTGTCCCGCCTCGCGCACGACGCCGGCGCGGTGGTGGTGGTCGACAACGTCTTCGGCACACCGGTGCACTCCCACCCGCTGGAGCACGGCGCCGACGTCGTCGTCTACTCCGCGACCAAGCACATCGACGGCCAGGGCCGCGCCCTCGGCGGGGCGATCCTCGGCCCGTGGGACTACATCGAGAACCCGGTGAAGGACTTCATGCGGACGGTCGGCCCGTCGCTGTCGCCGTTCAACGCCTGGCTGCTGCTCAAGGGGCTGGAGACCCTCGACCTGCGGGTCGAGCGGATGGCGGCCAACGCCCAGCGACTGGCCGCCGAGCTGCAGGGCCACGCACGGCTCCGTCGCGTCGTCCACCCCCTGCTGGACGACCACCCCCAGCGCGAGCTCGTCGCAGCGCCAGATGACCGGCGGCGGCACCATGCTCACCCTCGAGGTGGACGGCGGGCGGGCCGAGGCCTTCGCCTTCCTCGACGCTCTCCGCCTCTTCGACATCTCCAACAACCTCGGCGACGCCAAGTCGCTGGTCACCCACCCCGCGAGCACCACGCACCGCCGCCTCGGCCCGGAGGGACGGGCCGCGGCCGGCATCAGCGACGGCGTGGTCAGGCTGTCGGTCGGGCTGGAGGACCCTGACGACCTGGTCGAGGACGTGCTCGCCGCGCTCGGCTGAGCATTTCCCCGCTCCCGCTCCCGGCTCGCCGCGGCGCGTCGGCGTGTAAACCTGCCGGGCCACCTGCGCGTGTGACTAGCGTGATGGCAGTGAGCACACCCGTCCCGGCCGCCGGCCGCCCGGCGTCGTGGACGGCCGACGAGGCGCTGGAGCAGCTCTACGCCGCCCACCACAGGTCGCTGGTGAGGCTGGCGGTGCTGCTGCTCCATGACCGCCAGCTGGCCGAGGAGGTCGTGCAGGACGCCTTCGTGGCGGTGCACGGGCGGTGGTCCGGCCTGCGTGACCCTCACCTGGGGCTGGCCTACCTGCGCCGCACGGTCGTGAACCGTGCCCACTCGGCGCAGCGCAGGCGGGGCGTGGAGCAGCGTCACCTGCAGACCGTCGTGCGCGACGCCGACGTCCCCGGGGCCGACGAGGCCCTCGCGGCGGCTGAGCGACGCCGGCGCGTGCTGGCCGCGCTGCAGGAGCTGCCCCGCCGGCAGCGCGAGGTGCTGGTGCTGCGCTACTACGCCGACCTGGACGAGGCCGGGGTCGCGGCCGCCCTCGGCATCAGCCGCGGCGCCGTCAAGAGCCACACCCACCGCGGAGCCGGACGGCTCCGCGAGCTGCTGGAGGAGGAGCGATGACCGACCGCCAACGCGGTGGCACCGACGACCGCTGGGTGCGCGACGCGCTCGAGGACGCGGTCGCCGACGTCGAGCCCCGCAGCGACCTGGCCGGCGTCCGCGCCCGCCTCGACGAGGAGACCCGGACTCGCGGACGCACCCGGTGGGCGGCAGCCGCAGCAGGCCTCGCGGTCGCCGCCACCGTCGCCGCGGTCGCGCTCGCGACGGGTCTCGGCGGCGACGACGAGGCGCCCGGCCCAGCGGCGTCGCCGTCCGCCACCCCGGAGCAGACGCCGCCGTCGTCGGCCTCCCCCTCGACCTCCGACGGCGAGACCGTCACCTCCTTCGACGGGCCCGTGCCCGTCTACTACGTCGGCGACACCCCCACCGGGCCGCGACTCTTCCGCGAGTTCCAGGCACCGCAGGGCGACGGCGACGCGCTCACGGTCGCGGTGCGCATGGCGACGGGCTTCGCCCCGTCCGACCCCGACTACCGCGTGCCGTGGCCGGCCGGCACCACCGCGACGGCGACGTACGACGCCGCCGGAGACCTGGTCACCGTCGACCTGCAGTCCGGGCACCGACCTGCGCGCCCTCCCCGCCGGCATGGGCGCGGACGAGGCGCAGATGGCGCTGCAGCAGCTCGTCCACACCGCCCAGGCCGCGGTGCAGGCACGGCCGCCGGTGAGGTTCCTCTCGACGGGGAGGCGACGGACCAGCTGCTCGGTGAGCCGGCGTCCGAGCCGCTCGCCGAGGGCGACCCCATGCAGGTGCAGGCTCCCGTCTGGGTCATCGACCCCCAGGACAGCACTGCCTTCAACGGCGACCTCCAGGTCGAGGGCCGCGGCGCCTTCTTCGAGGCGAACGTCTCGTGGCAGGTGCTGCAGGGCGGTTCGGTCGTGAAGGAGGGCTTCGCGACCGCGGAGGAGTGCTGCACGCTCGCGCCGTTCCGGTTCACGGTCGAGGGTCTGGCGCCCGGCGACTACGTGCTGCGGGTCTACGACGCCGACGTCTCCGGCGGCGAGGGCCCCGGTGAGCACGAGGACACCAAGCGCTTCACCGTGGCGGGGTGAGGGGCCGTCGGTTTCCCATGTTCACATGGGAAACCGGACGCTCCCCACGCGTTGCAACACTGTGGGAAGTGCCAGTTTCGTGTGGTGAGTTCGTGCGATCGTCAGGCCCAGCGCGGGGTGCGCGAGAGCAGCGCTCCGGCCGCGACCACCCCGGCTGTCGACGCCCGCAGCACCGTGGGCCCGAGTCGTACGGCGCTCGCCCCGGCCGACCGGAAGGCCGCCAGCTCCTCCTCGGTGATGCCGCCCTCGGGTCCGACGACGAGCACGAGGTCACCGTCGGTGGCGGGGACCACCTCGCCGACCGCGACCTCGGCGGACTCGTGCAGCGCGACGGCCGTGGCTGCGCCGGACAACAGCTCCTGCGACCTCCGCGGTGGTCGCCACCGTGGTGACCTCCGGGAACCACGCGCGGCGGGACTGCTTGGCCGCCTCCCGCGCGGTGGCGCGCCAGCGCCGCAGGGACTTCTCGCCGCGCTCCCCCGTCCACCGCACCACGCGAGCGGGCGGCCGCCCAGGGCACGACGACGTCCGCGCCCACCTCGGTGAGCACCTCGACCGCCAGCTCGCCCCGGTCTCCCTTCGTCAGCGCCTGCACGACCACCAGTCGCGGGGCCGGCGCGGGCACCGCGTGGGACTCGGACACCCGCAGGCCGAGGGTCAGCCTTGCCGACCGCCACCACCTCGGCGAGGGCGACCGCGCCCGCCCCGTCGGTGAGGCGGAGCTCCTCGCCGACCCGCGATCCGCCGCACCACCGCGGCATGGTGACCCTCGGACCCCTCGAGCCGGGTCTCGTCGCCCGCCCGGAGCGTCGGCGGCGCCCTCGTGCAGGAAGGTCGGGAGGGTCATCGCACGCAGGGGTCTCGGTGACGGCTCAGCGCGGGTTGAACGCGCCCCGCAGCCGGTCGAAGACCGACTTGTGGCCCGAGGTGACCTGCCCCGACGGCTTCTCCTCGCCGCGCAGCTCGGCGAGCTGGCGCAGCAGCTCCTGCTGGCGGTCGTCGAGCCGCGTCGGCGTCGTGACGACCACGCGCACCACGACGTCGCCGCGGCCGGAGCCGCGCAGCGACGGCACGCCCTGCCCCTGCAGGGTCAGCTCCGCACCCGACTGGGTGCCCGGTCGCACCTCGAGCGGCACCTCCACGGCAGGCGGCTCTGTGAAGCCCGCGTCGGCCGCGGCGGTCTCCGTCAGGTCGGCCTCCAGCGTGGGCAGCACGACGGTCGCGCCCAGCGCGGCGGCGGTCATCGGCAGCTCGACGGTGCAGTGCAGGTCGCGGCCCTTGCGCAGGAAGACCTCGTGCGGCCGCACGTGCAGCTCGACGTACAGGTCGCCCGGCGGTCCGCCGCCCGGGCCCACCTCGCCCTGCTCCGAGAGCTGCACGCGCGTGCCGTCGTCCACGCCGGCGGGGATCTTGACGGTGAGCGTACGGCGGGAACGCACCCGGCCGTCGCCGGAGCACTCGCGGCAGGGCTCGGGGATCACCTGGCCGAAGCCGCGACAGGCCGCACAGGGGCGCATCGTGCGCACCTCGCCGAGGAAGGAGCGCTGCACGTGGTAGGTCTCGCCGCGGCCGTGGCAGATCTCGCAGGTGCGCGGCTGGCTTCCGGGCGCAGCTCCGGAGCCCGTGCAGGTCGGGCACACCACCGCGGTGTCGACCTTGATCTCCCGGGTGGTGCCGAACGCCGCCTCCGCGAGCTCGATCTCGAGGCGGATCAGCGCGTCCTGGCCGCGCCGCACCCGTGACCGCGGGCCACGACCCTGCCCGCCGCCGCCCTGGCCGCCGAAGAAGGCGTCCATGATGTCGCTGAAGGAGAAGCCGGCGCCCGCGCCCGCGAAGCCCCCGAACGGGTCGCCGCCCATGTCGAAGTGGCGGCGCTTCTCGGGGTCGGACAGGATCTCGTAGGCCTTGGAGACCTCCTTGAACCGCTCCTGGGCGCTCGCGTCCGGGTTGACGTCCGGGTGCAGCTGGCGGGCGAGCTTGCGGTAGGCCTTCTTGATCGCGGCGTCGTCGGCGTCCTTGGACACCCCGAGGATCTCGTAGGGGTCGTGGCTCACGTGTTCGTCATCCTTGGTCGAGGATCTTGGAGAGGTACATCGCCACCGCCCGCACGCTGGCCATGGTGCCGGGGTAGTCCATCCGGGTCGGGCCGAGGACGCCCATGGCGCCGAGCGCCTCCTGCCCTGCACCGTACGCGGACGTCACCACCGAGGTCTCACCCATCCCCTCGTAGGGCACCTCGGAGCCGATGCGCACGGTCAGCGCCGCCGGGGTCGTGGCCTGGCCGAGGATCTTGAGCAGCAGCACGTGCTCCTCGAGCGCCTCGAGCAGCGGGTGGAGGGAGGTGTAGCCCTCGCCGAAGTTCGCGAGGTTGGCAGTGCCGCCGACGATGACGCGCTCGTCCGAGCGGTGGTCGGACATCGCCTCCACGAGGCTGGCCACCACGACGCTGACGGTCGAACGACGGGCGGGAGCGTTGCGCTCGGGCACCTCGGCGAGCTGGTCGACGGCGTCGACGATGCGCTGTCCCGCGACCGCGAGGTTGACCGAGGTGCGCAGGTCGGAGACGGTCTCGTCGCCGATGGGCTCCGGCAGCTCGACCACGCGCTGCTCGACCCGCCCCGTGGACAGGATCAGCACGAGCAGGAGCCGCGTCGTGCTCAGCGGCACCAGCTCCACGTGGCGCACCGTCGAGCGGGAGAGCGTGGGGTACTGCACGACCGCGACCTGGCGGGTCAGCTGGGCCAGCAGCCGCACCGACCTGGCGACCACGTCGTCGAGGTCGACGGCGCCCTCCAGGATCGTGGTGATCGCGCGCCGCTCCGCCGAGCTGAGGGGCTTGATCTGGCTGAGCCGGTCGACGAAGAGGCGGTAGCCCTTCTCGGTCGGGATGCGCCCGGCGCTGGTGTGGGGCTGGGCGATGAGGCCCTCCTCCTCCAGCGCCGCCATGTCGTTGCGCACCGTCGCCGGGGAGACCCCGAGCTGGTGTCGCTCGACCAGCACCTTGCTGCCCACCGGCTCCTGGGTGGCGACGTAGTCCTCGACGATCGCGCGGAGGACGGCGAGCTTGCGGTCCTCGACCATGGCTCCTCCTTCGCGTCGCGGCGTGGGCGGTCAGGTGCAGTCGGTCGGCGCCACGGGCCCTGGCACTCGCGCCGGCCGAGTGCCAATCCTACTAGGCGAGGGGCCCGATGACCTGCCGCTGACTAGGGTGCGCGTGTGGAGGACTTCGCGGAGGTCGCCGCCGGCGTCTGGGTGGCACGGCACGAGTGGCTGGACGTCAACGTCACGGCCGTGCGCGGCGAGCGTGGCCTGCTCCTCGTCGACACCCTCGGCTCGGCGCGGGCGGCCGAGGCGATGCTGGCCAGGCTGCGCAGGGTGACGGACGCGCCCCTGCTCGCGGTCGTCAACACCCACGCCCACTGGGACCACGTGCTCGGCAACGCCGCCGCGCGAGCCGACACACCCGACGTACGACTGGTGGCGCACGAGCAGGCCCTCGCCGAGCTGCCCGCCGCCGTCGCGCGGGTCACCGAGGGGCCGGTCGGCGACGGGCTGACCGAGGCCAGGCGCGCCGAGGTGCTCGCCTCCCCCGTCGTGCCGCCGGAGGAGACCTTCACCTCGGTCCGTGCGCTCGACCTCGGCGACCGCTACGTCGAGGTCGTCCACGGCGGACGCGGACACACCGGGGGCGACGTGGTGGTGCGGATCCCGGACGTGGACGTCGTGCTGGCCGGCGACCTCGTCGAGGAGAGCGCGCCACCCGTCTACGGCGTCGACTGCTGGCCGCTGGAGTGGCCGGCGACCCTCGAGACCGTGGGTCAGATGACCACGCCCGGCACGGTCGTCGTGCCCGGCCACGGCGCTCCGGTCGACCAGGGGTTCCTGCAGGACCAGCACCACAAGGTCGGCATGGTCGCCGAGACGATCCTCGGGCTGGCCGGCGGCGGGGCGAGCCTCGACGACGCCCTGGCACACGCGGACTGGCCGTTCCCGGCCGAGGTCCTCGAGCACGCCGTACGACGTGGCTACGAGCACATGCCGCGCACCGCGCGCCGCCTCCCCCTGGCCTGAGCGCCGCCGTAGCCTCGCCGCGTGACCCCGCGACACCGCTCGAACGACAGCCCCAGGACCGGCGACCGCTACGGCAGCGACGTGCTCGCCACCGACTGGCGCAGGCCCGCGCGCGGCCGCGCCACCGAGCTGCCCGTCGAGAAGGGCATGGTCGTCGAGGAGGTGACCACCGACTGGTGCGGCGAGGTCGTCGGGGTCGACCGCGACCTCGGCACGGTGACCCTGGAGGACCGGCGGGGGCGGCGCAAGGTGTTCCCCCTCGGCCCGGGCTTCCTGCTCGAGGGCGCCCCCGTGATCCTGCGCCCGCCCGTGCGCCCGGGGCCTCGGGCGGCCACGAGGACGGCGTCCGGCTCGGTCGCCGTCCGCGACGCCCGGGCACGGGTGGCCCGCGCGAGCCGGATCTACGTCGAGGGCCGGCACGACGCGGAGCTCGTGGAGCGGGTGTGGGGCGACGACCTGCGCCTGGAGGGCGTGGTGGTCGAGCACATCGACGGCGTCGACGAGCTCGCGGCGCGACTCGCAGAGGTCTCGCCCGGCCCGGGGCGCCGGATCGGGGTGCTCGTCGACCACCTGGTCCCGGGCTCCAAGGAGTCCCGGATCGCGGAGCAGGTCGCGCGCGGACCCTTCGGTGACCACGTGCTGATCACGGGGCACCCCTTCGTGGACATCTGGCAGGCGGTGAGACCCGAGCGGCTGGGTCTCGACGCGTGGCCCGAGGTGCCCCGCGAGATCGAGTGGAAGCGCGGCATCTGCCGCCACCTCGGCTGGCCCCACCGTGACCAGGCGGACATCGCGCGGGCGTGGCAGCGCATCCTGGGAGCCGTAGGCTCCTACCAGGACCTCGAGCCCGCGCTGCTCGGCCGGGTCGAGGAGCTCATCGACTTCGTCACCGCGGAGGGATCATGACCTCACTGCCCCCGGGACACGAGTCCGGCTCAGGCTCCCCGTCCGGGTGGGGCCCGCAGCCCGGCCCCCCGCAGACCACGCAGGACGAGCGCACCTGGGCCCTCGTCAGCCACATCGGCTGCCTGCTCGGCGCCTGGTTCGCGATGGCCTTCCTGGTGCCGCTGGTGATCCTGCTCGTCAAGGGCAAGGAGTCGGCCTTCGTGCGGCACCACGCGGTCGAGTCGCTCAACTTCCAGCTGAGCATGCTCATCTACCTGTTCGTCTCGATCCTGCTCGCCCTGCTGCTCGTCGGGCTGCTGATCCTGCCGGTGCTCGGCGTGCTGTGGCTGGTGTTCGTCGTGCTCGCCACCATCAAGGCCGGCAACGGCGAGGGCTACCGCTACCCGCTCACCATCCGCTTCGTGAAGTGACGCCCAGCGCCCGCTGATCGAGCAGCGAGCTTGCGAGCGGCCGTCGAGATCACCGGGGTCTCGACAAGCTCGACCGACGGGCCGGGGTCTCGACAGGCTCGACCGACGGGCCGGGGTCTCGACAGGCTCGACCGACGGAGCAGTGCTCAGTCGAGGAGGTCGCGGACGACGGCGTCGGCGAGCAGCCGACCCTGACGTGTCAGCACCCAGCGGTCGCCCTCGGCCTGCAGCAGGCCGCGCCCGACCAGCTCAGGCACCCGGGCGGCCTCGCTCGGTGCGAGCACCGAGGCCGGCAGCCCGTCGCGCAGCCGCACCCGCAGCATGACGTCCTCGGTGTGCCGCTCGGCCGGCGTCAGCACCTCCCGCTCGGCGTGCGGTGACTGCTCGCGCTGGAGGCGGCGGGAGTACTCCGCCGGGTGCTTGACGTTCCACCACCGGGTGCCGTCGAGGTGGGAGTGGGCGCCCGGCCCGATCCCCCACCAGTCGTCCCCGTGCCAGTAGCCGAGGTTGTGCCGGCACCGGGCCCCCTCCGACCGCGCCCAGTTGGAGACCTCGTACCAGGCGTAGCCGGCGGCAGCCAGGCGCTCGTCGGTCATGAGGTACTTGTCGGCGAGGTCGTCCTCCTCGACCCTGCCCACCTCGCCGCGGCGAACGCGGCGCGCCAGCGCAGTGCCCGGCTCCACGATGAGGGAGTACGCCGAGACGTGGTCGGGTGCGCACCCCAGCGCAGCATCCAGCGAGGTCGCCCACTGCTCGAGCGTCTCCCCCGGGGTGCCGTAGATGAGGTCGAGGCTGACCTGCTCGAACCCGGCCGACCGTGCCCACTGCACCACCTGGGGCAGCCGCTCCGGGTCGTGCGTGCGGTCGAGCACCGCCAGCACGGACGGCACCGCCGACTGCATCCCGAAGGAGATGCGCGTGAACCCGCCCTCGCGCAGCGTCGCCAGGCTCGCGGGGGTGACGCTGTCAGGGTTGGCCTCGGTGGTGACCTCGGCGTCGGGGGTCAGCCCGAGCTCGGCGTCGATGGTCCGCAGCACGCGGACGAGATGCTCCGACGGCAGCAGCGTCGGGGTGCCGCCCCCGAAGAAGACGGTCGAGACCGGGCGGTCCCGCCCGAGCACCGCTGCGGCCAGCCGCGTCTCGTGCTCCGCGGCGACGGCGTAGGTCTCACGCGACGAGCCCGGCGGTGCCGAGGCGCCGCCGAGCTCGTCGGAGGTGTAGGTGTTGAAGTCGCAGTAGCCGCAGCGCGTCGCGCAGAACGGGACGTGCACGTAGACGCCGAGGCCCCGCCCGTCGACAGGTCGCTCGGAGCCCTGGCCGCGGGCGACCCCGTCAGCTGTAGAAGGCGTCGAGCTGCTCCTTGTAGTTGCTCTCCACCACGTTGCGCTTCACCTTCATCGAGGGGGTGAGCTCACCCGACTCGACACTGAGGTCGTGGTCGAGGACCTCCCACTTCTTGATGGTCTCCCAGCGGTTGAGCTTGGTGTTCAGCTCCTCCACGTAGCCCTTGACCATCTCCTGGCACTCGTTGCTCTTGACGATGGCGGCGTAGTCGCCGTCGACGCCCTGCTCCTTGGCCCAGTCGGTGATCGCGTCGGGATCGAGCGTGATGAGGGCGACGCAGTAGTTGCGCTCGTTGCCGAAGACCATGAACTGGCTGGCGTAGGGACAGATCGCCTTGAACTTCGACTCGATGGCCGGCGGGGCGACGTACTTGCCCCCGGAGGTCTTGAACAGCTCCTTGATCCGGCCGGTGATCGTGAGGAAGCCGTCCTCGTCGATCGAGCCCTTGTCGCCGGTGTGCAGCCAGCCGTCGGCGTCGATCGTCTTCTCGGTCTCCTCGGGGAGGTTGTGGTAGCCGTCCATCACGTTGGGACCCTTGATGAGGACCTCGTCGCCCTCGCCGAGCTTGACCTCCCCACCTGGGAAGACGCGTCCGACGGTGCCGAGCTTGTAGTCCTCCAGGTGGTTGACGAAGGCGCCTGCCGAGGTCTCGGTGAGCCCGTAGCCCTCGAGGATGAGGATGCCGGCGGCGTGGAACCACTCCGCGATGTCACGGTTGAGCGCAGCGGCGCCGGAGATGAAGAACCGCACCCGGCCGCCGAAGCGGTCGCGGATCTTGGAGAACACCAGCCGGTCGAAGAGGGCGTGCTGCAGCTTCAGCGGCAGCGGCACCGACTTGCCCTCGCGCTTGAGCCGGTCGACCTTCACACCGACCTCGAAGGCCTTGGTGAAGATCTTCTCCTTGGCGCCGCCCTCGGCCGCCTGCATCGTGACGATCCGGGCGTGGGCCTTCTCGAAGATGCGGGGAGCGGCGCCCATGAACGTCGGCTTGACGATGCCGAGGTTCTCGATGATCTTGTCGACCCGTCCGTCGACAGCGGTCGCGAACCCGCAGGCGAGCTGCGTCGAGAGCAGCACCTTGCCGAAGGAGTGGGCCATCGGCAGCCAGAGGAACTGCAGGTCGTCCTCGGAGAGGATGCCCTGCGCCTCGATGGCCGCGCCCTCGTAGGTCCAGGACTTGTGCAGCAGGCGCACGCCCTTGGGACGGCCGGTCGTGCCGGAGGTGTAGATCAGCGTCGCGAGGGAGTCGCCGGTGGTGTTGGAGATCCGCTCGTCGATGACGGCGGGCTCCTCCTCGAGCCGGGTGGCGCCGAGCTCCTCGAGCTCGGCGAGGGTGATGATCCAGTCGTCGTCACCGGAGCCCTCGAAGACGATGACCTTGTCGAGCTGGGGCAGCTCGCTGCGCTTGGCCTTGAGCTTCTCGACCTGGGAGTCGTCCTCGGCGAAGACGACCTGGCAGTCGGAGTCGGCCAGGATGTAGGCGACGTCCTCGGCGTGGGTGCTCGGGTAGACGGTGGTGGTCGCGGCGCCGGCGCACATGATCGCCAGGTCGGCCAGGATCCACTCGAAGCGGGTGTTGGAGGCGATCCCCACGCGCTGCTCGGGCTCCACCCCCAGGGCCACGAGCCCGGCGGCGAGCCGGGTCACCTTGTCCCCGGTCTGCTTCCAGGTGACGGACTCCCAGCTCTCCCCCACGGGGAACCGGTAGGCCTCGTGGTCCGCACTGGCCTGCACCCGGTCGACGAACTGACGGCTCACGGTCATCGGACGGTTCTCGATGACACTGGGATCGGTGACGATGGGAGACACTGCAACCTCTTCTGCTCAGGGGGGACTCTCCGGCTCCGACCCTATCCCGTGCCGTCGACGTACGCCTGCGCAGCGTCGTACAGGGCGGGCGGCAGGCCGTCCACCTCCAGCAGCAGCGGGAGCAGCGTGGGCTCGTGGTGGAGTGCACGGAAGACCGTGCCTGCCGTGACGCCGTGCTCGGGCACCCGCAGCACGTCGATCGGGTCGCCGGCGGCGACGTAGCCGCGGTCGAGCACGGTGAGGTAGACCCCCGGTCGACCGTGGGCGGCGAAGCGGTCGATCCAGTCGGGGACGCGGAAGCCGGAGACCCTCATCCACTGCTGGAACCGCTCGCCCGGTGTCCGGACCGAGCTCACGGTGAGCCGTGCCGTGCCCACCGACCACTCCTCCCCGATGACGCACTGGTTGAGGTCGATCTCCTGGGTGGTGAGGTTCTCGCCGAACAGCCCTGGGCGCACGGGACGCCCGAGCTCGCGCTCCCAGTGCAGCAGGTCCTCGGCGGCGTAGGCGTAGACCGCCTGGAACGTGCCGCCGTGGTTGTGGACGTCGCCGACCCGGTCGCCCTCCAGTCCCATGTCCATGACGGCCACCGGCCCCTGGTGCGGGATCTTGTCGATCGCACTCACCAGCCGAGGCTTCTCCTCGACCACGCGGGGCTGCGCGGCGTTGACGGAGACGACGTGGGGGGACCTGGGGGCGGTCATGCCCGCATCGTGCCTGACGACCCGGCCGTGGTGTGGGAAGCACAGCCCCTCGTCGGGGCGCGCCGCGTCAGTCGGCCTGGACGGCCTTCGCGACGGTGACCGCCGTCGTGATCAGCGCTGAGCTGGTCTCCAGCGCCTGGGGTCGCGACTCGCCGCGTGCCTCGCGCGCCTCCTGCCACTGCTCGACGGCGAAGGTCACCAGGCGCAGGACCGTCCAGGCCCGTGCGCGGTCCTCGTCGAGGTCCGCGGTGTCGACGAGGGTGTGGAAACGGCGGCGGATCGCTGCCCGCGCGTCACCGCCCGCGACGGCCTCGTCCCACCGGTTCCACAGCATCGGGGCAGGCTCGAGATGAGGGTCGCCGCTGAGCGGCTTCGGGTCGATCGCCAGCCAGGGCTCACGCTCGCCCGCCAGCACGTTGAGGTAGTGCAGGTCGCCGTGGATCAGCGTGCCGTCGGTGCCCGGGTCGTCGGCGAGGTCGCCGGCGAGGCCGGCTGCCTGCGCCACGAGGCGCCGCGGCACCGGCGCCTCCTGCGGAAGCGTCCGCAGCCGCTCGGCCCACCGGCGGGTCCACTCGCTGAGCGGACGGAACTGCCCGCCGGCGGGCACGTGCAGGTGGGAGTACAGCCCGGCCACGACCTCGCACGCGGCCTCGGGGTCGATCGAGTCCAGCTTGTCGTCGGCCAGCCGTTCGAGCAGGATCGCGCGCTGGTGCGGCTCGGCCCGCAGCAGGCGTACGGCGCCCCGGCCGTCCCAGGCCCGCAGCGCCAGGTGCTCGTGCTCGGTCTCGTCGTCCGGGAAGGAGATCTTGAGCACCGCGTCGAGGTCGGGGCCCCGCACCGGCAGCACCAGCGCGCAGAAGCCGTGCATCGGCAGACCGTCCAGCTCCAGCTCCCACTGCGCCATCAGGTCCTCGGCCACCCGGGGCAGACCGTGCACCCAGTCGGCCCACTCCTCGCCGCGGTCGGCCATGCCCAGCACGCCGTCGGGGAGGGTGAGGCTCACGCCCGAAGCCTAGGGGCCGGGCGCTGGGCCGGGCGCTCGGGGCCGGGCGCTGGGTCCGGCGACGAGCCAATCGGCCCGGCGTACGCCGCTCGCCGGGCGGCGCGCCGCAGCGTGGCGAGGACGGCCGGTCCCAGCAGCACGATCGCGAGGGTGTTGGTGATCGCCCGGCCGGTGTCCCACCCCCCGGTGGAGGTCAGCAGCGTGTAGATCAGGAAGCGGTGCATGTTCTCGAGCAGCGGTGCGCCGGGCACGTAGGACAGGGAGCCCTCGGCGCCGGGCGCCGCGACCCCGAGGGTGTAGGGCCAGGAGCTGAGGTTCATGAGCAGGCCGAAGCCGTAGGCGCAGACGATGCCGTAGCCGACGAGGAGGGCGATCTCGGGCCGACCGCGCAGCGGCTTCCCCTGCCTCCGTCGGGGCAGCAGCCCGGCGCCGAGCCCCACCCAGGCGGCGCACAGCATCTGGTAGGGCAGCCACGGTCCGACCCCGGAGGTGAGCAGCGCGGAGGTGAACAGCGACGTGCAGCCGAGCACGAAGCCGAACCCCGGGCCGAACACCCTGCCCGCCAGGACGAGCAGGAAGAACACCAGCTCCACGCCGGCGACGCCCGCGCTGAGGCTGCGCAGCGCCGCGTTGATCGCCGTCAGGACTCCGAGCATCGCGATGGCACGCGCGTCCATGCCGCCCTCGGAGAGCTCCGCGAGGACCACCAGCACGACGACCGGCATGAGTACCAGGAAGAGGAACGGAGGGGTGACCTCCGCCGCAGCCGGGTCGGGCCGCAGCAGGAAGGGCCAGACGAACATGATCAGGCCGGTGACGCTCGCCAGCCCCATGACGAGCGCGGAACGCCGCCCCAGGGGGAAGACGTCGTGGTGCCGCGTCTCCGCCGGCCGCCCACGCATCCGGACGAGGCTCATGCCACCACCTCGCGCACCTGGTCCACGGTGAGCCACCCGTCGCCGAGGATCTTGGTGGTCTGCGGCGCGAACGCCGGGGACTCCGCCAGGACGGTCGCCGTCGGCCCGGCGGACACGGTCTCCCCGCCGGCGAGGACGACGACCTCGTCGGCGACCTGGGCCACGAACTCGACGTCGTGGGAGGCGGTGAGGACGGCGTGGCCCTCCCCCGCCAGGCGCCGCACGATCCGCGCGAGATGGGCCTTCGCCTCGTAGTCCAGCCCGCGCGTCGGCTCGTCGAGGGCGATGACCTGCGGGCGGGCGGTGAGCACGAGCGCGAGCACCAGGCAGAGCCGCTGGCCCTCGGAGAGGTCGCGCGGGTGGCGGTCGGCGGGCACACCGGTGACGAGCTCGTCCAGCAGCGTGCGGCACGTGCCGGGGTCGGCGCCTGCCTGCCGGTCGGCGGTCTCGCACTCCGCGGCGACGGTCTCCAGGTAGAGCAGGTCGGTGGCCGTCTGCGGGACCAGCCCCACGAGCCGCGCGGGCTGCTCGGTCGTCGCGGGATCGACGCCTCCGACCGCCACAGACCCGCTCTGACGCCGCCCGGTCCCCTGCAGCGCCCAGAGCAGCGACGACTTGCCCGACCCGTTGCGGCCCATGAGGGCGGTGACCTGCCCGGCGTGGGCGTCGATCGACACCTCGCGCACCGCGACCGTGCGGCCGTAGGTCACCACGAGGTCCCGCGCCTGCAGCACGGGTCCGGGCGATGCTGTGCGTGAGGGGACCACGCGCGCGCTTGCACTGCCAGGGGTCGGCAGGCCGGGCAGCACCTCGAGGAAGGTGCGCGAGCGCCGCCGGGCGTCGCGGACGGTCAGCGGCAGGGGCCGCCAGCCCGCGAGGCGGCCGAGCTCCACCACGGGTGGAGCGACCGCGGAGGTCTCGAGCAGCTCGGCAGGGTCACCTGCCCGCACGTGGCCGTCCTCCACGAGCACCAGGCGGTCCGCGAAGGGGACGACGCGCTCCATGCGGTGCTCGGCCACCAGCACGGTGAGCCCGAGGTCGTCCACGAGGCGGGCGAGCGTGCCCAGCACCTCCTCGGCGGCGGTGGGGTCGAGCGCGGAGGTCGGCTCGTCCAGCACGAGGGCCTGGGGGTGCATCGTGAGCACCGCCCCGATCGCGACGCGCTGCTGCTGCCCGCCCGACAGCGTCCGCACGGGACGCCGCCGCAGGTCGGCGATGCCGAGCAGGTCGAGCGTCTCCTCGACGCGGCGCCGCATGGTGGAGGGCGACAGCCCCAGCTGCTCCATGCCGTAGGCCAGCTCGTCCTCGACCACCTCGGTGACGAAGGTCTGCGCCGGGTCCTGGCCCACGAAGCCGACGACGTCGGCCAGCTCGCGCGGCCCGACGTCGCGCACCCGCCGGTCGCCGACCATCACCTCACCGGTCAGCACGCCGCCGGTGAAGCGCGGCACCAGCCCGTTCAGGGTGCGCAGGAGGGTCGACTTGCCGCTGCCGGTGCGACCCGCCACGAGGACCAGCTCGGCCTCCTCCACCCTCAGCCGCACGTCCGTGAGGACCGGTGGTGCGTCCTGGTCGTAGTGGACGCTCACGTCACGCCACTCGAGCATGTGCCTCACCCCCCGCTTCGTGGGCGTACGCCGCCACCTCGACGGCGTCCGCGGTCAGCACCGGGGGTGGCGCCAGGAACGCCGGGACGACGCCGACCAGGACCGCCAGCAGGGCGAGCGGCGACAGTGGCGGCACCGCCGCGGGGTTCGGCAGCACGACCACGAGGTCGCGCGCCGCGACCGTCATGAGGACGGCCACCACCACTCCCGTCAGGGCGACGCCGATGTCTGCCGGACCCCAGTGCGGCGGTCGGTAGCGCGTGCGGGTGACCCCCCGGCCCGCCCCCACGAACCCCAGCCCGGCCAGCGCGACGCCCACGAGCAGCATCGGCCAGGCGAGCACCCGCGGGGCGGTGGAGTCCAGGTAGGCGTAGGCGCCCACCACGAGACCCACCAGCCCGAGGAGCAGGCTCGCGCCCGTGAGGCGGTGCGCGGCCCGGCCGCGGGTGCCGCCGCCCGAGCGGCCGTACCCGCGGGCGTCCATGCTCGCCGCCAGCGACACGGACCTCTCGAGCGCGTCCTCCAGGACGGGGATGACGATGCGGCGCAGCGCACCGATGCCCTTGCCCACGTCACCGCGCAGACGACGGGCCCGGCGCACGCGCTGCACGCTCTCGGCGAGCTGGGGGAAGAGCGAGAACGCGATGACGATCGCCGTCCCCACCTCGTAGAGCGCAGGAGGCAGCGACGCGAGCAGCCGGCGAGGGTCGGCCAGTGAGTTCGCTGCTCCCACGCAGATGATCACGGTGGCCAGCCGCAGGCCGTCGTAGGCACCGGCGAGGACCGAGTCGATGGTGACCGGGCCGAGCAGCGTCACCCCCGCGGCCCAGTCGGGCAGGGGGACGGCCGGCAGGCGGACGAGGACGTGCTCGCCGTACCCCCCGCCGAACAGGATGCGGAAGACCACCCGGACCAGCACCACGACCGCGCCGAGTGCGAGGTAGAGCCGGAAGGACAGCGCCCACGGTGCGTCGCCGCGGCGGGCGACGACCGTGACCGACGCGACCAGCACGATGAGCAGCAGCAGCCACGGGTTCGTCGTGCGCGTCGCTGCCGCGGCGAGGCCGAGCGCCCACACCCACCAGGCGACCGGGTGCAGGTCGCGCGGCAGCCGCGCGACCCTGCCGGTCCCGCTGGTGGGCGGAGCGCTGGTCCTCATCGCCGCCTCAGGTCCTGCGCCGCCGCGCCAGCAGGACGCCGTACACCGCCAGGCCCGCTGCGGCGAGGCCGGCGAGCCCCAGGAGCAGCGCGTCGTCACCGCCGAGTCCGCTGTCCGCGGCTTCGAGCGGTTCCACGAGCTCGGCGTCGGCCGTGGTCGCCTCTGCCCCGTCGGGGTCGGCGGTGGACTCGGACCCCAGCACCGCGACGTCGTCGTCCTTCTCGCGGTCGCGGTCGGACCGCTGGTCACGCTCCTTGCGCTTCCCGTCCTGCTCGGTCGTCGGCTTCGCCGTCGCCCTCGCCTTCGGCGCCGTCGACCCGGTCGGGGTGCCGCGAGGGGAGGCAGGAGCGCTCGACTCCGCCGTGCGACCGGGCCGGACGGCGGTCTCGGGGCCGGTGTCCTGTGACGGCTCGGGCGACGGTCTCGGCGACGGCTCCGGTGACGGCGACCGCCTCGGCCTCGCCGTGGGCGCGGCACCTGGGTGTCTCCAGCGCCCCGCCGTCCTGGAACCGCCAGCCGATCGAGCCGCCGTTGGGCACCTCGCTGGCGACGACGCCCCCTGGCGAGCGTAGCTCCAGGTCTGCGGCGAGCCGTCGGACCAGAAGAGGCCCCAGTAGGCGTTCGCGGGCGGGGTGTCGGAGCAGGTCTCCTCGTCCGCCGTCGGGTAGCCCTCGATCGCGGCACATGAACGGCTGGCCGGTCGGTGTACTGCCACTGGATCCCGGCCGCGGTCATGATCGACCGCGACGCGGTCTTGCCGCCACCGTCGCGGTCGCAGAAGAGGTCGACACCGCTGCGCAGGCGGCCCGTAGTCGACGACGACGGTCACACCGTCGCCCGGGGCGCACCGGCCCGCGACCGCCTGCGCGGGCGCCGGGGCGACCACCGTGGTGCCGAGCACCAGCCGTGGCCGCTGCGGCCGCCGAGCAGCGCCGACTCGTCACGCGACCGCGACATCATCGGCAGTGCGCCGAGCGCCGGCGCTGCCTGCGCGGTCGCCCGACGCCACGTGTAGCGGCACGTCGCGCGGTGATGCCCGTGCGCCTTCGCGGCTTCGTCAGGGCCCGCGGGTCGTAGGCGACGGCACCGACGTCGCGGCGCACGCAGCGCGGTGCCGCGGACCAGGCTCGGCGGTGACCCGCAGCGTGCTCACCCAGCGCAGCCGCCTCGGCCGCTGCGCGCCGTCACGACCCAGCGTCGTCGAGCGCCACAGCCGCCAGGCCGGTGGAGTTGGAGTTGCGCACTGCCGTTGCCGACGAAGGCCCCGTTGCTCGCGCTGCACCTCGGACCAGCCAGCGCACCGCCTCGCGCAGCGCGACGCCCGGCGCGCACTGCACGCCGGAGCGTGCGCGCTCTGCGGACCGACGCAGCGCGATCACAGCGAGCGCGGTGGCGTCCACGTCGGGGCTGCTCTCGTCCTGCCGTGCCGCCGTCGCAGGTGAAGTCGATGGACTCCAGGAGCTCCCGGAAGTAGCCCGCGGCGCACTGCTGCTTGAGCAGGAACGAGATGGCGTCGGCAAGCCTCGGGCTGCCCGCCTCGCGAGGGCGAGTGCGCGCACGACCATGCCTGCGCGAAGGTGTTGGAGTAGTCGGCGTCGGCTCCGTGACGTCCTTGGCCCGTCCCTGCTCGGCGCCGTCGCTCTCGACGACCACCGCCTCGCAGCCGCGTCGAGCAGGCCACCGGCGGCGTAGTCTGCGGGTCGATGCCCTGTGCCTGGACCGCCGTCAGCAGCTTGCCGATGGCGCCGGCGTACGTCGTTCCCCCAGGCGCCGACGTAGGCGTCCGCGGCTCGGCGCTCGATCGGCGTCGAGGATCGCCTGCCGCTGGCCGGCCGCGTCGCCGAGTGCCTCGAAGGCGAGTACGACGTCCAGCGTCGGACCGTAGGTTCGGTGTAGCTCCAGCTGCTCCCGTCGTGGTTCTCGCTGCTGACAGCAGTCCGCTCGTCGAGCTCGGCGACGAGCCAGTCGGAGGCCGCGGCGCGCCGGAGTCGGCCGGGCGCGCGCCTGCCGGGGCGACGAGGGCGCTGCCGGTGAGAGCAGCCGCCGTGACGATGCCGAGCAGGACTCGGCGAGAGGTGCGCTGAATGCGCATGATGGGTTCCCTTCCCGCTGCAACGCAGGAAGGCCCCTTGACGGGCACCCACCCTGCTTTCCGCGACAGCGTGAGGTCGGTCGCCGTACCGTCAGGTGCTCCGGCTCCCCTCCCCCGATGACTCGGAGGGAGGGCTACGGTTGCGGGTCAGCGCCGGACTTCGACCGGCTTCCCCTGGGCGGAACGGTGAGGTTGTGAGGTGCCACCGGTTGGCGGCGGCTCATGGTAGCAGCGTGCTGAGGCCCTCTCGGGCCACTGGCCGTGCCTGTCCCAGCGCGTGAATCAGCGCTTGTCCTTGGCCCCGCTGTCGGTGGTGGAGAGCGCTGCGATGAAGGCCTCCTGAGGCACCTCGACGCGCCCCACCATCTTCATCCGCTTCTTGCCCTCCTTCTGCTTCTCGAGCAGCTTGCGCTTGCGGCTGATGTCTCCGCCGTAGCACTTGGCGAGCACGTCCTTGCGGATCGCGCGGATGGTCTCGCGGGCGATCACCCGCGACCCGATGGCGGCCTGGATCGGCACCTCGAACTGCTGGCGAGGGATGAGCTCCTTGAGCTTGCTCACCAGCGCGACGCCGTAGGCGTACGACGCGTCGCGGTGCACGATCGCGGAGAAGGCGTCGACGGTGTCGCCGTGCAGCAGCACGTCGACCTTGACCAGGTCGGCCGCCTGGTCGCCGACCGGCTCGTAGTCGAGCGAGGCGTAGCCCTTGGTCCGCGACTTCAGGTTGTCGAAGAAGTCGAAGACGATCTCGGCGAGCGGCAGCGTGTAGCGCATCTCGACGCGCTCGGCGGAGAGGTAGTCCATGCCCTGCAGGGCACCGCGCTTGGACTGGCAGAGCTCCATGATCGTGCCGATGTACTCGCTCGGGGTGAGGATCGTGGCCTTGACCACCGGCTCGCGGACCTCGGCGATCTTCCCCGCGGGGAACTCGCTCGGATTGGTCACCGTCACGTGCGTGCCGTCGTCCAGGGTGATCTCGTAGACCACGTTGGGCGTCGTCGAGATCAGGTCGAGGCCGAACTCGCGCTCGAGCCGCTCGCGCACGATCTCCATGTGGAGCAGGCCGAGGAAGCCGATCCGGAAGCCGAAGCCGAGCGCCCCCGACGTCTCGGGCTCGTAGACCAGCGCGGCGTCGTTGAGCTGCAGCTTGTCGAGTGCCTCGCGCAGGTCGGGGTAGTCGTCGCCGTCGATCGGGTAGAGCCCCGCGAACACCATCGGGTTGGGGTGCTTGTAGCCACCCAGCGGCTCGCTGGCCCCGTGGTTCTGCCACGTGACGGTGTCGCCGACACGCGACTGGCGGACCTCCTTCACGCCGGTGATCAGGTAGCCCACCTCACCGACGCCGATCTCGCCGGCCTTGATCGGCTCGGGTGAGATCACCCCGACCTCGAGCATCTCGTGGACCGCGCCGGTCGACATCATCTTGATGCGCTCGCGGTGGCTGAGCTTGCCGTCGAAGACGCGGACGTAGGTCACCACGCCTCGGTAGGTGTCGTAGACGGAGTCGAAGATCAGCGCGCGGGCCGGCGCGCCGGCGTCGCCCACCGGTGGCGGGGTCTGGCGCACGATCTCGTCGAGCAGCTCGGCCACCCCCTCGCCGGTCTTCGCCGAGACGCGCAGCACCTCCTCGGGGTCGCACCCGATGATGCCGGCGAGCTCCGCGGCGTACTTGTCCGGCTCGGCGCCGGGCAGGTCGATCTTGTTGAGCACCGGGACGATGTGGAGGTCGGCGCCGAGGGCCAGGTAGAGGTTCGCAAGCGTCTGCGCCTCGATGCCCTGGGCCGCGTCGACCAGCAGCACCGCGGCCTCGCACGCCTCCAGGGAGCGGGAGACCTCGTAGGTGAAGTCGACGTGGCCCGGGGTGTCGATCATGTTGAGCACGAAGGTCGTGCCCTGCTCGTCACCGCTGCGGGCGGTCCAGGGCATCCGCACGGCCTGGCTCTTGATCGTGATGCCGCGCTCGCGCTCGATGTCCATGCGGTCGAGGTACTGCGCCCGGGCGCTGCGCTCGTCGACCACCCCGGTGAGCTGGAGCATGCGGTCGGCGAGGGTCGACTTGCCGTGGTCGATGTGGGCGATGATGCAGAAGTTCCGGATGATCGCGGGATCGGTCCGACCGGGTGTCGGTGCTGCGGGCAACGGCGGCACGGCCAGCTCTCGGGTCGATGGACGGGGACCCGACATTCTCCCACAGCACACCCGAGCAGCCGGTCGCCGCGGGTGCGCTTGAATCCTCCCCATGGCCGGTCTCCACCACCCCTTGCTCGAGGGCGAGCTCGAGCGGGTGCCGCACGGGCGGACGGCGCGTCGGCTGACCTGGCGGCACCTCCCGCCGGTCCTGCGCCGAGCGGTGGAGCGACGGCTGGGGGCAGCGGTGGTCGACGCAGCCTCGCAGGACTCCGGGTTCACCCCCGGCTTCGCCTCCCGCCTGCTCCTGGAGGACGGCAGGCGGTTCTTCGTCAAGGCCGCGAGCCGCACCGCGCAGTCCGCCTACGCCGCCGCCTACGCCGAGGAGGCACGGGTGCTCTCACTGCTGGCCACCTCGCGCGTGCCGGCGCCGCGCCTGCTGTGGGTGGAGCAGGACCTGGAGGACTGGACGGTCGTCGTGTTCGAGGACGTCGACGGCGTCCAGCCGCAGCGTCCCTGGCAGGACCCCGAGGTGCAGGCGTGCCTCGACACCCTCACGGCGGTGGCCGGGAGAACCAGGGTGCTTCCGCCCGAGCTGGAGCTGCGGCCGTTGTCGACCGACCTGCCGACCTTCGTCACGGGCTGGGACCTGCTCGCCGAGGCCGGCGAGCGCTGGCCACGTCACGACGACCTCGCTGGGCTCGCGCACGCGTTCGCCGGGGTGGAGGCGTCCGACCCGCACTTCGTGCACCTCGACGGCCGCGACGACAACTTCCTCCTCGTGGACGACGGCCGTGCGCTGCTGTGCGACTGGAACTGGCCGGGTCTCGCCCCCGTGTGGGTCGACGTCGTGCACCTGCTGGTCAGCGTGCACGGCGACGGCGGCGACGCCGACCGCTACCTGCGCGACCACCCGCTCACCGCCGACGTCCCGGACGGCGACGTGGACACGTTCCTCGCAGCGCTGGCCGGGTTCATGGCCGAAGGTGAGCTGCGGCCCGTGCCGCGGACCTCCCCCTACCTCGGCACGCACCGGCGCTGGTGGGCCGCGGCGGCGTACTCCTGGCTGGCGGCCCGCCGCGGGTGGCAGTGAGCGCGGGACCGATCGATTTGGGCCGGGAACCCCGCGCCGGTAGCATGGTGGGTCGCGTGCGTCTGCCGACGCCCGTCCAGACTTTGCAGCACCACCTCCGCACGACGACCACGAACCGAAAGGCACCGGCACTCCTGTGGCCAACATCAAGTCCCAGATCAAGCGCAACCGGCAGAACGAAGCCGCTCACGAGCGCAACAAGTCGGTGAAGTCCGCGCTGAAGACCGCGGTGCGCAGCTTCCGCGAGGCCGCGGCCGCCGGAGATGCCGACAAGGCCAAGGCGCTGGCCGCCGCCGCCGCGCGCAAGCTCGACAAGGCCGCCTCCAAGGGCGTCATCCACAAGAACCAGGCCGCCAACCGCAAGTCGGCCATCCAGAAGCAGGCCGCCTCTCTCTGAGGCCCACCTTCTGCCGGCTGCGGCGTCGTCCTCCGGGACGGCGCCGTTGCTGCGTCCGGGGCGGGCGCGCAGCCGGACCGGGATGCGGGTCAGGCGGAGCTGCTCCGGGCGCCCACGATCGTGAAGATCATCCGCTCGAGCTCGTAGTCGGTGGCCTCGGCCTGGCCCTTGACCGCGGCGTCGGCCGTCGCGACCGCCTGCACGGCCGTCGCCATGCCGGCGGGCTCCCAGGCCCGCAGCTGCGTGCGCATCCTCTTGATGGCAAACGGCGGGACGCCGACCTCGCGCGCCAGGTCGGCGTCGCGCATCCCGCGGGGACTGCCGAGGAGCCGCGCCAGCTGGCGCACCTTGAACGCGAACGGACCCGTGATCGCGGGACCGTCGACGCCCAGGTTGAGCGCCCAGCGCAGCTCGGCCAGCGCGTCGGCGAGGTGGCCGTCGAGCGCCTTCTCCGCGATGTCGAAGCCCTTCACCTCCGCGCGGCCGGAGTAGTACTGACGCACCACGGAGTGCTCCAGTGGGGTGCCCGGGAAGTCGTGGCAGAGCTGGTCGACGGCGGAGGCGAGGCCGCGCAGGTCGGGCCCGATCGCCTGGACGAGGAACTCCGCTGCCTCGCGGTCGATCCGCTGCCCGTGGCGACGCGCCTCGGTGCCGACGAACTCGACGTGCCCTCCCGCCCTGATCTTGTCGGCCTTGTGCTCCGTGACCGCCGGCAGCTTGCGCAGCTTGGTGAGCAGCCCGCTGCCCTTGGGGCCGCCCGGGTGCACGAGCACCAGGCAGACGTCGGGGTCGGGAGCCCCCGCGTAGTCGACGAGCAGCTGGTGCAGCCCGTCGTCGATCTCGTCCGCGTCGGTGACCACGACGAGGCGGGTGCTGGAGAACAGCGAGGGCGCGGACAGCTCGCCGAGGGAGGACGCGCTCAGCGAGTCACCTGCGACCGTGCCGTGCTCCGCCTCGGGGTCGAGCGAGTCCACCGCTGCCCGGATCTCGGCGACCTGTCGCTCGTTGACGAACTCCTCCGGCCCGGTGACGAGGAAGACCCGCCCCAGGGGTGATGCCGCGCCTGCGCTCGCTGCCACTCCCCCACCTTGGCACACCGGTCGGACAGCC
>CAVXMY010000004.1:0-225046 GCA_963763065.1 uncultured Actinomycetota bacterium | reverse complement strand
TGGACGCGGCGGCCGAGGCTCCGGCCCGTCGGTCAGCCACGGGGCAGCACGCGCACCGTGCCGTCCCGAGCGACCACCGCGAGGTCGCCGGAGGTGTCGGTGCGCCAGACCGCTGCGCCGGAGGCCCGCAGCAGGTCGAGGGTCCGATCTGCCGGGTGCCCGTAGTCGTTGTCCTCCCCGCTCGAGATCAGCGCCACCTCGGGGCTCACCGCCTGGAGCAGCTCGTCGTCCTGGTAGCGGCTTCCGTGGTGGGGCACCTTGAGCACGTCCACCGGACCCAGCGACCACGACCGCCGCAGCACCGTCTGCGAGGTCGGCTCCACGTCGCCGGTCAGGAGGAGGCTCGTGCCGGCGACGTCGGCGAGCAGCACCAGCGAGGCGTCGTTGGGTTCGCCCGTGACGGCGCCGCCCGGCCCCAGCAGCTGCCAGCGGAGACCGGCCACCGCGACGCTCTCGCCCGGTGCCGGCACCCGGACGGGCACGCCGGCCTCCCGCGCGGTCCGCTCCACCAGCTCCGCGCCGTACTCGGGCGAGCGCAGCGGGCTCACCAGCACCTCCCCCACCCTTCGCCCGCGCAGGACGCCCGGCATGCCGGCCACGTGGTCGTCGTGGAAGTGGGTCAGGACGAGCACGGGCACCTCGCGGACACCGAGGCGGCGCAGGCAGGCATCGACGAGCCGGGGATCAGGACCGGCATCGACCACCACGGCGCGCTCGGGCCCGGCCGGGAGCACGACCGCGTCGCCCTGGCCGACGTCGCACATCACCGTCACCCATCCCTCGGGCGGCCACCGCCCGCCGGGAAGGACCTGCTCGAGCCACGGCGGCAACGGTGGCCGCAGCAGCGCGATCGCCAGCACGAGCGTGAGCAGAGCCACCACGCGCCCGTCACGCAGCAGCCGCGGCGCCGCGACCGCCCCCGCGGCGCACAGGACCACGAGCGCCAGGAGCGGCCACCCGGCTGGCGACCACGGCACCGCGGCGCCGGGGAGGCCGGCGGCCACCCGTGCGTCCAGCACGATCCCGTGTGCGCACACGCCGGCCAGCCAGCCCGGGACGGCGCCCAGGGGCTCGGCGACGAGTCCGAGCAGACCTCCTGCCAGCCCCAGCACGGTGACCGGGCCGACCAGCGGCGCGGCGACGAGGTTCGCCACGACAGCGACGAGCGAGACCTCCGCGGAGAGCACCGCGACCAGCGGGGTGCACGCCAGCTGGGCTGCCAGCGGCACCGCCACCGCCTCGGCCAGCCACCGAGGCAGGTGCGTCGAGAGCGCGTCCCTGATCGAGGGTGCGAGGAGCAGGATGCCCGCGGTGGCCGCCACCGAGAGCGCGAAACCCCAGGTGACCGCGAGCGCGGGGTCGAGCAGCAGGAGCCCCAGCACAGCCGCACCCAGCGCCCGGGCACCCGCGACCCGGCCTCCCCACCCCAGGCCGACCAGCGCGGCGAGGCCCATCGCGGCCGCACGCATCACCGACGGCTCGGGGCGTGCCACCAGCACGAAGCCCACGATGCCCAGCAGTCCCATGAGAAGGAGCCCGTGCGCGCGCACCCCGCACAAGCGGGCGAACGGCAGCAGGAAGGCCAGCAGGATCGTCAGGTTGGCCCCCGACACCGCCGTCAGGTGGGTGAGCCCGGCGGTGCGGAAGTCGGCGACCACCTCCTCCGGGAGTGCGGCGTCGTCCCCGTCGACGAGCGCCGGCACCAGGACGTCACCGGGGGACGGTCCGCCGGCCGATGCACGGATCGCAGTGCGGACGGCGCCCGCCCACCGATGGGGAGCCGACGGCGCAGCGACCACTGCCGGGGAGCCGAAGGGCGAGACGAGCGCCGCGGTGTCCGGATCGTCGGCGGGCGAGAGCCTTCCGCGCAGCCGCACCGTGCTCCCCCAGGCGGGACGCGCGCTGTCCGCCTCCGCCAGCACCACCGTCGGCGCCCGGATCCGGATGCTCGGCGACTCGAGTCGGCTGACGGTGAGCCGGTAGACCAGGACGTCGGCGAACCGACCGGGCCTCACCACCGGGTCGGAGGCGACGCGCCCGACGAGGCTGACGAGGGCGCGTCGCTCTGCGAGGTCGGCGACGGCGTTGTGGCTCGTGCTCTCCACCCGCAGCAGGGTGATGCCGCCCAGCACGACCGCGACCAGCACCCAGGGCCAGGGAACCAGCCGCCCACGACGCAGCCAGGCGAGCGCGAGGAGGACGCACCCGGCGGCGGCACCGACCTCGACCAGAGGGTGCGACGTGCGGGCCAGGGCGTGCCCGGCGAGGGATCCGGCCCAGGCGGCGGCCCCGAGCCCCACGAGGCGCAGGTCGTGCGTCGCGCCGTCACGGTCGCCATCACGGGGCGGGGGTCCGCCGGTCGCCGGCAGGAGTCTCACGCGCGCCCGGTCACAAGGTCACGAAGGGGGCGATCTGGGCCAGCGTCTTGTCACCTATCCCGGACACCTCGAGGAGCTGCTCCACCGCCGTGAAGGGACCGTGCTCGTCACGCCACTGCAGGATCGCCGTCGCCGTCACCGGTCCCACGCCGGGCAGCGTCTCGAGCGCAGCCTGGTCGGCGGTGTTGAGGCTGACCAGCTCGCCGGTGCCGCTCGTGCTCGGGGCACCGGCGAGCGCGGTCGGGACCGGCACCGCCTGCACCGGGCGGCCCGCCACGATCTGTTCGCCGTCCACGACCGGGCGCGCGAGGTTGAGGCTCGTGAGGCGGGCCCGACGTCCGGTGTAGCCCCCGGCGGCATCGAGGGCGTCCACCACGCGCGCCCCCGGGGGCAGCACCACGATGCCGGGGCGGCGCACCCTCCCCTGCACGTCCACCACCAGCTCTGTCACCGAGGTCGCGCCTGTGGAGGAGGTGGCGGTCGGCGCCGAGCCCGCGGGCACTGCGAGCGGCGAACCCGTGGCAGGTGTGCCGGACGACGACGACGGCGGCACCACGACCGGCTGGGCCGATGTGATCGGCTCCGCGGTCGAGCGGCCGGTCGCCCAGGTCGCCCACAGCACTCCGCACGCCAGCAGCAGCGCGACCACGCCGAGCTGCGCCGGCCCGAGGGCGACGCGGCCGCGCAGCGTCTCCGGCATCCGGTCCTGCAGCCAGCCACCGACCCGGGCGGTTGCAGGCAGCGGGCGGTGGGCGTGGCGACCACGGGGCGGCTCGTCGTCCCAGATCGATGCGCTGCGGGGCTCGTCGTGCTCCGGCGCCCGCGGCGGCACAACCGGGGGCTCGCCCCCGAGCTCGGCGATGAGGGCGTCCAGACGGCGACGAGCGAGTTCCTCGATCTGCAGCTGGTCGGCGGAGCGTCGCATGGCGGGAGGCTAGGAGCCGACGACGCCCATCACGAGGTTGTCGACCCGAGCCTGTGGACAACCCCGGAGTCTTCCGCACGCTGGTGCGTCGGGGCCCTCAGCGGTCGACGAGCGGTGAGACCACGACGCCGAGCAGTCCGGGACCCACGTGGGCCCCGATGACGGCGCCGACCTGTCCGATCCGCATGCCGTCGGCCACCAGCCGTTCCCCGAGACGCTCGCTCAGCCGGTCCGCCAGGGCCTCCGCCTCGGCCAGGTTGTCCAGGTGGCACACCGTCACCTCGACGTCGCGGATGCCGGCCGCCCGCACCGCGAGCTCCTCGAGGCGCGCGATCGCCCGGCCGGCGGTGCGGACCTTCTCGCGAGTCACCACGCGGCCGTCCTCGAGACCCAGGATCGGCTTGACCGCCAGGGCCGACCCCACCAGCGCCGCCGCTGCACCGACCCGTCCGCCGCGGCGCAGGTAGTCGAGTGTGGCGACGTAGAACAGCGAGGCGGTCCCGTCGGCCCGGCGCCGGGCGACCTGGCAGGCCTCCTCGGCGTCCGCGCCTACGGCCACGGCGCGGGCGGCTGCCACAGCGGCGTACCCCGTGGCGGCACCGACGTGCCGGGTGTCGACGGTCTTCACAGACACCTCGGAACGGCGCGCCGCCAGCAGGGCCGACTCGTACGTCGCGCTCATGTCTGCGCTCAGGTGGACCGACACGATCGAGTCGGCGCCCTGCGCCGCGAGCTCGGCGTAGGTGTCGGCCAGGAGCTGAGGGGACGGACGGGACGTGCTGACCGGGAGGTACTCCCGCAGGGCCTCGGCCACGCGCTCCGGCGTGGCAGCCGGGTCGACGCCGTCGTCGTAGGACTCCGACCCGATGACGAGCTGCAGGGGCACGACGGTGATGTCGTGCGCCTTCGCGACCTCCTCGGGGAGCGAGGCGGTGGAGTCGGTGACGACCGCGACGTGACCCATGGCCGAAGGCTACCGAGGCCGGGAGCGGTGGCGCCGTTCCCGGTGTGGTGGGTGCCCGCGCGACTAGGAGGCGTCGAGACGCTGCACGCCGAGATCGATCTGGTCCGGGGAAAGAGCGTGTTCGATGGCGAGCGCGACGGCTCCCTTGACCGCCGCGTGGTCGCCCACGGTCGAGGCTGCGAGCCGCAGGTGCTCGGTCGCGAGCGGGAGCGACCGCTGGTACACGACCTCCCGGATGCCCGCCAGCAGGTGCTCGCCGGCTCCCGCCAGACGACCGCCGATGACGACCACGGACGGGTTGATGAGGTTGACGAGGGTGGCCAGCACCTCCCCGAGGTCACGTCCGGCCTGCCGCACGATCCGGAGCGCTGCGAGGTCGCCACCGCGGGTGAGGTCCACGACGTCCTGACCGGTGTCCGCCGCCACGCCGGCGTCGCGCAGCGCCTTCGCCAGCGCGGGTCCAGCGGCCACCGCTTCGAGACAGCCCGTGTTGCCGCAGCGGCACCTGACGTCTCCGGCGCGCGCCACCCGCACGTGGCCCAGGTCGCCCGCCGTGCCCTGCGCCCCACGCTGCAGCTCGCCGCCGGAGATGATGCCGGCGCCGATTCCGGTCGCCACCTTCACGAACACCAGGTCCTTGGTGCCCGGATAGGCCACCTGCTCCCCCAGCGCCATGATGTTCACGTCGTTGTCGACCAGGACCGGCACGTCGAGGTCGCGCTGCACCCGTGCAGGCACGTCGTACCGGTCCCATCCCGGCATGATGGGCGGGTTGATGGGGCGGCCGGTGGCGTGCTCCACGGGGCCAGGAAGGCCCATGCCGACCGCAGCGAGGTCACCGCCCACCCTCCCGAGCTCGTCCAGGCACCGGCCGATGGTCGTGGTCACCCAGGACAGGACGGCTTCGGGGCCCTCCGCGACGTCGAGCGCCGTGCCCGCCTCGGCGTGGACCCGACCGGACAGGTCCGCCAGGACCAGGGCCACGTGCGTCGCACCCACGTCCACGCCGGCCAGCAGCCGGGCCTCCGGGTTCATCGCGAAGAGTGACGGGGGCCTGCCCCCCGTGGACGTGCCGCCGCTGGGCGCCACGAGCCCGAGCCGCATCAGCTGCTCTATCCGCGCCGCGACGGTGGACCTCGCCAGACCGGTCGACTCGGCCAGCTCGGCACGGGTGCGTGGCCGCCCGTCCCGCAGCAGCTCGAAGAGGTCGCCGGCGTGCATGACGCACATCAAAGCACGACATCGGGACTTTCGGACCCTCTGCTGGCAACTTTTGTTTGGTGCTCGACAAAAGCCCGTGACGCGTGCCACAGTGCAGGGCATGCCAGCCCACCCAGTCCCGTCGCCCGGCTCGACCGGCGGCTCGCGCGAGCCGGTGCTGCGGGCGCGTGGCCTGACGAAGTCCTTCCTCGGCAACGTCGTGCTCCGCGACGCCCACCTCGACCTGGTCCCCGGGGAGGTCCACGGCCTCGTCGGGGAGAACGGCGCCGGCAAGTCCACGCTGATGAAGCTGCTGGCCGGCGTGCACCAGCCCGACCACGGGACGATCGAGATCGCCGGCGAGACCCGGCACTTCCACCACCCCGTCCACGCGCAGGCCGCTGGAGTCTCCACCGTCTTCCAGGAGTTCAACCTCCTGCCCGACCGCACGATCGCCCAGAACATCTACCTCGGGCGCGAGCCACGCCGCGGCCCGCTGATCGACACCGGCCGGATGCGGCGCGACACCCAGGAGCTGCTGGACGGACTCGGTGTCGTCGGCCTCTCCCCCGACCAGCAGGTGCGCACGCTCTCGATCGCGGAGCAGCAGATCGTCGAGATCGCCAAGGCCGTCAGCCACGAGGCACGCATCATCTCGATGGACGAACCCACCGCTGCGCTGGCCGACCACGAAGTGAGCCTTCTCTACGCCATCATCAAGCGGCTCACCGACCGTGGCGTCGCCATCCTCTACGTCTCGCACCGCCTCAAGGAGATCTTCGATCTCTGCGACACCATCACCGTGCTCAAGGACGGCGAGCTCGTCGACTCGCGGCCTGCCTCCGACCTCGACGAGTCCACCGTCGTGCGGCTCATGGTCGGTCGGACGATCTCCACCTTCTTCCCTGACCCGGTCCAGGGGACCACCCTCGGCGAGCCGCGCCTCGAGCTCGACGGCTGCGGCAACGGGTACGTCGACGGGCTCCACCTCACGGTGCGCTCCGGCGAGATCGTCGGCCTGGCCGGGCTCCAGGGCTCGGGCAGGACCGAGATGCTCGAAGGCATCTTCGGGGTCAGGCCGTTCACGCGGGGCCAGCTGCGCGTCAAGGGCACGGTCGCCCGCCTCCGCAGTCCTCGCCAGGCATGGCGTCGGCGGATCGCCCTCGTCACCGAGGACCGCAAGGCCACCGGACTCGCGCTCAACCAGAGCATCGCGGCCAACGCGCTCAGCGTCGTCCGTGCTGTCTTCCCTGGCCGCACCTCCACGGCGCGCGGTGCTCTGCCCGGGCTGCTCGGCTCGTTGGAGGTCGCCGCCCGCAGCACCGCTCAGGAGGTGCAGTACCTCTCGGGCGGCAACCAGCAGAAGGTGGTGCTCGCTCGGTGCCTCGGTGCGCTGCCCGAGATCGTCCTCCTGGACGAACCGACCCGCGGCATCGACGTCGGCGCGAAGCGCGGGATCTACGAGCTGATGCGCAGCCTGGCGGCCGACGGTGTCGCCGTCCTCATGGTCTCCAGCGAGCTGCCCGAGGTGATCGGCATGTCGGACAGGATCGTCGTGATGCGCGACGGGCGCATCGCCGGCGAGCTCCCCGCCGGCTCCGACGAGGTGACGGTCCTCGCGCTGGCGACCGGGGCACGGAGCGAGGACGTCGCATGAGCCAGGTCACCGACACCACCACTGTGGATGCGCCGGACGGCCGCACGCACGGGAAGCGTCGCCGACACCTCGACAGCACCCAGCTCGTCTGGATCGCCTTCGCCGTCGTGACCGTGGCCGGCGTCGCCCTGACCGCAGCGGCCGGCGAGAACTTCTTCAGCACCGGCAACCTGGCGGCGGTCTTCACCCTCACCAGCACGCTCGGCTTCGTCGCCATCGGGCAGACGCTGGTGATCCTGGGCGGAAGCCTCGACCTGTCGGTTCCCTACGTCATCAGCCTCTCGAGCCTGGTGGCCGGCGGCATCATGGCGGGCGAGAGCTCCAACATCGCAACCGGGGTGCTCGCCGCGCTCGCCGTCTCCGCCCTCATCGGTCTCGCCAACGGCCTGATCGTCACCCGCCTCCACGTCCACGGCTTCATCGCCACGCTCGGCGTCGGCCTCATCGTCAGCGGATACCTGGCGTCGAACTACCAGGGCAGCTCCGGGTCCGCGCCTCGCGCCTTCCAGCTCGTGGGCATCACCTTGGTGGGCCCTGTCCCGGTCAGCACGCTGATCATGCTGGGATGCGCCGCTGTCGGTGTCCTCGTCCTCCGTCGCACCAGGCTCGGTCACCAGCTGTACGCCGTCGGTGGCGGACGCGAGATCTCCCGCATGTCGGGCGTGCGGACCGACCCCCCGCTCGTGGTCGCCCACGTGATGTGCTCGGTCCTGGCCGGCGTCGCCGGTCTGCTCCTCCTCTCGCGCACGAGCGTGGGCAGCCCCACGATCGGCAGCCAGGGCACCTACGACCTCATGTCCATCGCCGCGGTCGTCCTCGGCGGCACACTGCTGGCCGGGGGCCGCGGCTCCATCGTGGGCACGATCGGCGGCGTCGCGATCTTCGCGGTGCTCGACAACGTCATGAGCGTCATGGAGATCAACTCGTTCCTGCGTGACGTGGTCCGCGGCACGGTCATCGTCGTGGCGGTCGCCGTGTACGCACGCCGCGCCATCCCGCGACGACCGACGCGGTTCTCCGACACCGAGGCCCCCCGGGAGGCGTCATGACCACCCACGTCGTGCCCGGGGTCGACGAGCTCAGGGGCCGCCCGCCGCTGGCCACCAGCGAGGGTTCTCGCCTCCACAGGTTCGTCGCGACACTGGCCACGCCCGGGGGTGCGGTCTACCTGCTGGCGCTCGTCCTGCTGCTCGCGATCATCGCCTCGAACCCGAGCTTCGGCGAGCCCGACCGACTCGTCCGGTCCCTGGCGCGTAGCGCGCCGCTCGCGATCCTGGCCCTGGGGCAGTACTTCGTCATCGTCTCCGGCGAGTTCGACCTCTCCATGGGGTCTGTCATCGCCGCCCAGGTGGTGATGGCCGGGAACCTGATCGGGGACGACGACGGTCGCATCCTGCCCGTCATGCTGCTCATGCTGGCGGTCGGTGTCCTGGTCGGCATCGTCAACGGCGTGGCCACGACGCTGCTCGGCGTCCCCAGCTTCATCGTGACGCTCGGCATGATGCTGGCGCTCTCCGGGTTCGTCTTCTACCTGACCGGCGGGGCGGCCACGGGCAACCCCTCCGACAACTTCCGTGAGATCGGCCGCGGCGGGATCGAAGGCGTCCCGGTGGTCGACTTCCTCCCCTACCCCCTGGTGATCCTCATCGTCCTCGGCGCGGCGGCGTCGTGGCTGATGCGACGTCCGTACGGCATGACCTTGATCGCCGCCGGCGACAACCCCGGAGCCGCGTCCCTGAGCGGGGCCTCGGTCTGGTGGGTCAAGACACGGGCATTCGTGCTCTCGTCGCTGTCCGCGACCGTGGCAGGCATCGTCCTGGTCGGTCAGGCGGGCGTGCACCCCTCGGTGGGCAAGGGGTACGAGTTCCTGGCGATCACCGCGGTCGTCCTGGGCGGCGTCGTCCTGGGCGGCGGCCGCGGGTGGGTCCTCTCGGCCGCCGTCGGCGCCATCGCGCTCGACCTGCTGTTCACCCTGCTCAACTTCCGCGACATCCCCTCGACGTGGCGCGACACGGTGCAGGGCGTGATCATCATCCTCGCCGTCGCCGTGTCGGGCCGCGCCTGGAGATCGGGCAACAAGCTGCCCCGGTTCCTCCGGCGCCCGGGTGCCGCCCCCGAACCCTCGAACCCGCCGACCGGGTGACCGTGCGGGCCGGCCGGCCCTCCAGACCTTCCCATCCCCACTGCGCCCACCGGGCGCCGATCACAGGAGAAACATCAGATGGCCAGACGTACGTACCGCCTCGCCTTGTCGGCCGCCCTGGCCGTCGTGGCCCTGGGCGCCTGTTCGACGGAGGATCCCGAGAGCACCGGAGCGGAGCCGACGACCGAGGAGTCGTCGGCCGAGCCCGAGTCCGGTGAGGACTCGAAGTGGTTCGACCAGGCCGAGTTCGACAAGCAGAACGAGCAGCGCGATGCGACGTTCGAGGGTGACCCCGAGCAGCCGTACCTGCAGTACATCGACGGCGAGATGAGCACCACCTCGAAGTACGCCGCCGACGGCCCGCAGAAGGCGTGCTTCGCCAACGCCTCGATCAGCAACCCTTGGCGCCAGACCGGCTGGATCACCATGAACCAGCAGCTCGAGGTGCTCGTCGACGAGGGTGTGCTCTCCGCGATGGAGACCCGCGACGCCGAGGACGACGACAACACGCAGATCGCCGACATCGACTACTTCATCAAGGAAGGCAACTGCGACGTCTTCATCATCTCGCCGAACTCGACCGCGGCACTGACCCCGGCAGTGGAGCGCGCGTGCCGCACCGGCAAGCCCGTCATCGTGTTCGACCGCGGCGTCGACTCCGACTGCATGACCTCGTTCATCCACCCCATCGGTGGATACGCGTGGGGCATCGACACCGCGAACTTCCTCGTGGAGAACCTGGAGGAGGGCGACAAGGTCATCGCGCTGCGCATCCTCCCGGGCGTCGACGTCCTGGAGAACCGGTGGGCCGCGGCGGACAAGATCTTCAACGACAACGGAATCGAGGCCGTGGACTACTTCACCGGCGCCGACCCGGCAGAGATCAAGAAGATCGTCTCCGACGAGCTCGCCAAGGGCGACGTCCAGGGCATCTGGATGGACGCCGGTGACGGTGCCGTGGCCGCGATCGAGGCCTTCGAGGACGCTGCTGTCGACCTCCCGATCATGACCGGCGAGGACGAGATGAGCTACCTGCGCAAGTGGGAGGAGACCGGCCTCACCGGCCTTGCTCCGGTGTACTCGAACTTCCAGTGGCGGACCCCGCTGCTCGCCGCGCAGAAGATCTTCGCCGGCGAGGAGGTCCCGAAGGAGTGGGTGCTCCCGCAGGTGCCGATCACCGAGACCGAGCGGGCTGACTTCCTCAGCGCCAACGAGGGCATGCCCGACGGCCACTACGCGAAGTTCGGCGGCGAGGACCTGCCCGGCTACCCCGAGGTGTGGCAGGAGCGCCAGATCCCGTGATCCCAGCTGTGGGCCGGGCGGGAAGCCGCCCGGTCCACGGCTCGGGCCCTCACCAGCCCCGACGAAAGTGCAAGAGAGGTGCGTGCCGTGAGGCTCCTGGGCGTCAACACATGGGTGTGGACCTCTCCCCTGACCGATGCAGACGCCCCTGACCTGCTGCGCCACGTCGCCGACCTCGGCTTCGGAGCCGTCGAGCTCCCCCTCGAGAACATCGGCGACCTCAGCGCCGACGTGCTGCGCCCCGTGCTCGAGGCCACCGGTCTGGTCCCCTGCCTGGTGGGAGCGATGGCGCCCGGTCGTGACCTCGTGCGAGCACCCGACGAGAGCGTCCGGGAGACGCAGGCGTACCTGCGCGCCTGCGTCGACCTGGCGCACTCGGTGGGGGCGGCTGCTGTCTGCGGTCCCTTCTACGCGGCGACCGGGCGCGTGTGGCGGATGGACGAGGACGAGCGGGAGTCCGTCTACGACGAGCTGCGGGCGAACCTCGAGCCGGTCGTGCGGCATGCCGTCGCAGCCGGGGTGCGGATCGGCATCGAGCCGCTCAACCGCTACGAGACCTCCGTGGTGAACACCGTCGCCCAGGGGCTCGAGGCTCTCGGCCCCCTGCTCGGCGACGGCCTCGGCCTCGCGCTCGACTCCTACCACCTCAACATCGAGGAGCGGTCCAGCGCCGAAGCCGTCAGGCTGGCCGGGCCGCACCTCGTGCACGTGCAGGTGTGCGGCAACGACCGTGGAGCCCCAGGTGGCGACCAGACGGACTGGGCAGCGCTGCTCACCGCGCTCGACGACGTCGGCTACGCCGGGCCGCTCGTCATCGAGAGCTTCACCGCCGACAACGCCGCCATCGCCACGGCCGCCTCCATCTGGCGGCCGCTCGCAGCCACCCAGGACGACCTGGCCCGTGACGGGCTTCGTCATCTCGAGGCCATGAACCACGGAGGTTCCCGATGAGCTCGTCCGCACTCCCCCACGACTACGGGGTCGCCGTCATCGGCTACTCGTTCATGGGCAAGGCCCACTCGAACGCCTGGCGCAACGTGCGGGCGTTCTTCCCCGACGTCCCTCCCGTGCGGCAGGCGGTCCTGGTGGGCAGGGACGCCACCGGGGTGGCTGCCGCGGCCACGCAGTACGGGTGGCGGGACACCGAGACGGACTGGCGCCGCGTCCTCGAGCGCCCGGACGTGGACATCGTCGACGTCTGCCTTCCCGGACACCTGCACGCCGAGGTCGCCGAGGCCGCGCTGGCGGCCGGGAAGCACGTGCTCGTCGAGAAGCCGCTCGCCAACGACGTGGCGCAGGCGCAGTCCATGGCGCGCGCCGCAGCCGCGGCGAGGGCCAACGGCGTCCGCTCCATGGTGGGCTTCAACTACCGGCGTGTGCCGGCCCTCGAGCTCGCCCGTGACCTGGTGGCGGGAGGCCGCATCGGCACGGTGCGCCAGGCGCGCATCTGCTACCTGCAGGACTGGCTGACCGACGAGTCCGCCCCGATGACGTGGCGGCTCCGCCGCGCGGAGGCCGGCTCGGGGGTCATCGGCGACCTCGCCTCGCACGCCGTGGACCAGCTGCTCCACCTGACCGGCGACCAGGTGACCTCGGTGACGGCCACCACCCGCACCTTCGTCCCAGAGCGACCGGGGGCTGCGGGCCCTGAGCCTGTGACGGTGGAGGACGCGGCCTGGGCGACCCTGGAGACCGCGGGGGGCATCGTTGCCAGCCTCGAGGTCTCGAGGGTCGCGGCCGGACGCAAGAACGGCCTGCAGATCGAGCTGTACGGGTCGCGCGGGTCCCTCGCCTTCGACCTCGAGCACCTGAACCAGCTGCGCATCCACGACGTGGACGACGCACGCGGCCCGGTGCCGACGGCGGGCACGACCGACGTCCTGGTCACCGAGCCCGACCACCCACACCTCGAGGCCTGGTGGCCCCCGGGGCACGTGCTGGGCTGGGACCACACCTTCACCAACCAGGCCGCGGACCTGCTCAGAAACCTGGCGAACGGCACCGACCCGAAGCCCTCCTTCGAGGACGGGCTTGCGGTGCAGCGCGTGCTGGCCGCGATGGAGCAGAGTGATGCCGATGACGGCCGACGGGTCACCCTCCACGACGTCCCCGCCCCCGTCTGACCCATCAACAGGGCTCGCGCCCGAGAGGAGCATCCGATGCCACGTCCCTTCACGCTGTTCACCGGGCAGTGGGCCGACCTCACGCTGGAGGAGGTCGCCGGCCTCGCGGCCGGCTGGGGCTACGACGGGCTCGAGATCGCCGTCTCGGGCGAGCACCTGGACGCCTGGCGCTGGGACGACGACGACTACGTCGCCGAGCGTCTCGCCCTGCTGGAGCGGCACGGCCTCCGGGTGTGGGCGATCTCCAACCACCTCAAGGGTCAGGCGGTCTGCGACGACCCGATCGACGAGCGTCATCGTGACCTGGTGGGGAGCAGGGTGTGGGGCGACGGCGACCCCGAGGGCGTGCGACAGCGCGCGGCCGAGGAGCTCCAGCACACCGCACGGCTCGCCCAGCGGCTGGGGGTGGACACCGTCGTCGGCTTCACCGGCTCCTCGATCTGGCCGTACGTCGCGATGTTCCCGCCCGTGCCCGCCAGCCGCATCGATGCGGGCTACCAGGACTTCGCGGATCGCTGGAACCCCATCCTCGACGTGTTCGACGAGTGCGGCATCCGGTTCGCGCACGAGGTGCACCCCAGCGAGATCGCCTACGACCACTGGTCGACGGTGAAGGCCCTCGAGGCGATCGACCACCGGCCGGCCTTCGGTATCAACTGGGACCCCAGCCACATGGTGTGGCAGGACATCGACCCTGTCGGCTTCATCACCGACTTCGCCGATCGCATCTACCACGTCGACTGCAAGGACACCCGGATGCGCGTGGGCAACGGGCGCAACGGCCGGCTGAGCTCCCACCTCCCGTGGGGCGACCCGCGACGCGGATGGGACTTCGTCTCCGCCGGCCGGGGGGACGTGCCCTGGGAGGACTGCTTCCGCGCCTTGTCGGCCATCGGCTACCAGGGGCCCATCTCGGTGGAGTGGGAGGACGCCGGCATGGACCGGCTGCACGGCGCGCCCGAGGCGCTGGAGTACCTCCGTCGCCTCGACTTCCCGCCGGCTACGGCGGCGTTCGACTCCGCCTTCAAGCAGGACTGAGGTCTCGACAGGCTCGACCGCCGGTGGGGGCGCTCGACCGCCGGGGTCTCGACAAGCTCGACCGCCGGTGCTGCGTCAGGTGGCGACGATGTTGACCAGGGTGGGCTCGCGCACGATCACCTTGCGCACCGTCTTGCCCTCCAGGACGCGCTGCACCGCGGCGTCCGCGAGCGCGGCCGACTCGAGGTCGGCGGCTGTGATCGACGGCGGCACCTCCAGCCGGGCACGCACCTTGCCCTGCACCTGCACCACCGCGGTCACGGTCTCCTCGACCAGCAGCTCCTCGTCCACCTCGGGCCACGGCACCAGCGCCACGGTGGGCTCGTGGCCCAGCCGCTCCCACATCTCCTCGGCGGTGTACGGCGCAGCCAGGCTCAGCAGCACCGCGACCGTCTCGGTCGCCTCCCGCACCGCCGGGTCGGCGGGACCGCAGCCGGAGTCGACGGCCTTGCGGGTGGCGTTGACCAGCTCCATGATCCGGGCCACCACCACGTTGAAGCGGCGCGACTCGATCAGCTGGGCCGCCTCGTGCACCGTCCTGTGGGTGACCTTGCGCAGGGCAGCGTCGCCCTCGGCCGGGTCGACACCGGGCTCGGAGGAGACGTCGCCGCTCAGCCGCCAGGCGCGCTGCAGGAACTTGAGGGCTCCCGCCGGCGAGACGTCCGCCCAGTCGATGTCGTCCTCCGGTGGCCCGGCGAACAGCAGGGTCAGCCGGACCCCGTCGACGCCGTAGCGGTCGATCATCTCGCCGAGGTCGACGCCGTTGCCGAGCGACTTGCTCATCGCCCTGCCCTGGTTGATGACCTGCCCCTGGTTGAGCAGGGCGTCGAAGGGCTCCACGAAGTCGAGCACGCCCATGTCGTGCAGCACCTTGGTGAAGAAGCGGCTGTAGAGAAGGTGCAGGATCGCGTGCTCCACGCCGCCGACGTACTGGGCGGCCGGCATCCAGTCGCGCACCCGCTCGGGGTCGAAGGCTCGCTCGGTGTCGTGGGGCGAGCAGTAGCGCAGGAAGTACCAGGAGGAGTCGACGAAGGTGTCCATGGTGTCGCTGTCGCGCTTCGCGGGCTCCCCGCACTGCGGGCAGGGCACGTTGACCCAGTCCTCGGCGGCTGCCAAGGGCGACACGCCCTTCGGCTTCAGGTCCGCACCTCGCAGGTCGGGCAGCTCGACGGGCAGCTGGTCGTCCGGCACCGCCACCTCGCCGCAGGTGTCGCAGTGCACGATCGGGATCGGGCAGCCCCAGAAGCGCTGCCGCGACAGCAGCCAGTCGCGCAGCCGGAAGTTGACCGCGCCCTTGCCGTGCCCCTCCGCCTCCAGCCGCTCGACGATGCGCCGGATGCCGGTGGTCTTGTCGGTCAGTCCGTCGAGGCTGAACCCGTCACCGGCGGAGTTGACGTAGGTGCCGTCGCCGCCGGTGGCGACATAGGTCTCCTCCGGGTTGGGCTCCCCTGTGTCGACCACGCGCCGCACCGGCAGGCCGAAGGCCTTGGCGAAGTCGAGGTCGCGCTGGTCGTGCGCCGGCACCGCCATGATCGCGCCGGTGCCGTAGTCGGCGAGCACGTAGTCGGCCGCCCACACCGGGATCCGCTCGCCGTTGACGGGGTTGACCGCGTGCACGCCCAGGAACACCCCGGTCTTGGGGCGGTCGGTGGCCATCCGGTCGATGTCGGAGGCCTTGCGGACGTCCTCCAGGTAGGCCTCCAGCGCCGGACGGTGCTCGTCGGTCACGATCTCCGCGGCCAGCTTCGCGTCCGCGGCCACCACGAAGAACGTCGCGCCGTACAAGGTGTCCGGGCGGGTGGTGAAGACCGTGACCGGCTCAGCCCTGCCCTCGATCTCGAAGTCGACGTGGGCGCCCTCGGACCGGCCGATCCAGTTGCGCTGCATCGCCAGCACGCGCTCGGGCCAGCGCCCCTCCAGCGGCACCATGTCGTCGAGCAGCCGCTGGGCGTAGTCGGTGACCTTGAAGTACCACTGCGAGAGCTCGCGCTTGGTGACCTCGGCGCCGCAGCGCTCGCACATGCCCTGCACGACCTGCTCGTTGGCCAGCACGGTCTGGTCGACCGGGCACCAGTTGACCGGGCTGTGCTTGCGGTAGGCGAGGCCGCGCTCCCGGAACCGCAGGAAGAGCCACTGGGTCCAGCGGTAGTAGTCGGGGTCGGAGGTGTGCAGCCGGCGCGACCAGTCGAAGGAGATGCCGTAGCGCCGGAACGACTCCGCCTGGGTCTCGATGTTGGCGTAGGTGAAGGTCGCCGGGTGCTCGTCGCGCTTGATCGCGGCGTTCTCGGCCGGCAGGCCGAAGGAGTCCCAGCCGATCGGGTTCAGCACGTCGTAGCCGAGCTGGCGCCAGTGCCGCGCCAGCACGTCGTGGATGGCCATCACCTCGGCGTGGCCCATGTGCAGGTCGCCACTGGGGTAGGGGAACATCGTGAGCGCGTAGCGGCGGGGCTTCGAGCCGTCGTCGGCGGCCTGGAACGGGTTGAGCTTCTCCCAGACCGGCCGCCACTTCTCCTGCACGGCAGCAACGTCGTACGTCGTCCGGCGGGCGGGCGCGTCGGTCACTTCGCCTGTCCCCTGCTGCTCGGTCATCTGTCGTCCTCTTGCGTCGCTGTGGTCCGCGGCCCAGCCGCCCGATGGCACAAAAAAACCCTCCGCACAGGAGGGTGGCCGCTCTGTCGCCCCACGGGGGTCGCTCAGAGCGGCTAGCCAAGGAGCAGGTCGTGCCGCACCGCTCCAGGGTAACGCAACCATGCTCTCCTCCCCCCGTCCGCCGGCGAGGAGGGCGTGGTTCACTCGTCCTCGAACCCGCCTGCCCGAGGAGACGAGAGATGACCTGGATGGTGACCGGCGGCGCCGGCTACATCGGCGCCCACGTGCTGCGCGCCTTCCGCGACGCCGGGATGGGCACCGTGTGCCTGGACGACCTGTCGAGCGGTCACCGGGGGTTCGTGCCGGACGACGTGCCGTTCGTGGGGGCGTCGATCCTCGACACCGGGGCGGTGCGCGCCGCCCTCGAGGAGCACGCCGTGACCGGGGTGGTCCACGTCGCGGGCTTCAAGTACGCCGGTGTGTCGGTCGAGCGTCCCCTGCACACCTACCAGCAGAACGTCACCGGCACGGTCTCGCTGCTCGAGGCGATGCACGAGACCGGCGTCGACAAGGTCGTCTTCTCCTCCAGCGCCGCGACCTTCGGCACCCCCTCGACCGACCTGGTGACCGAGGAGAGCCCCACCACGCCCGAGTCGCCGTACGGCGAGTCCAAGCTGATCGGCGAGTGGCTCCTGCGCGACCAGGAGCGGGCGACCGGGCTGCGCCACACCTCACTGCGCTACTTCAACGTCGTGGGCTCGGGCACCGACGAGGTCTACGACTCCAGCCCGCACAACCTCTTCCCCCTGGTCATCGAGGCGCTGCTCGCCGACCGGACCCCGCGCATCAACGGCGACGACTACCCCACCCCGGACGGCACGTGCGTCCGCGACTACATCCACGTGGCCGACCTGGCCGTCTCCCACGTGGCCGCGGCACGCGCGCTGGAGGACGGCCGCACGCTCGAGCCGGTCTACAACCTCGGAAGCGGCGAGGGGCTGTCGGTGCGCGAGATCATGGACGCGATGGCCCGCGGGACCGGCATCGACTTCACCCCCGAGATCCACGCCCGCCGTCCCGGTGACCCCGCCCGGATCGTCGCCTCGGGCGACCTCGCCGCCCGCGACATCGACTGGAAGATGCGCCACAGCATCGACGAGATGGTCGTCTCGGCCTGGAACGCCCGGCGCGCCCACCAGGACGCGTGAGGTGACAGATCCGGGCGGTCCGGAGGATCCACGGACCACGACTGACCTCTTCCGGCTCGACGGCAAGGTCGCGGTCGTGACCGGCGCCTCCTCGGGCCTGGGCGTGGCCTTCGCCGAGGCGCTGGCTGAGGCCGGGGCGGACGTCGCGCTGGGCGCGCGACGGGTGGAGCGCCTGGAGCAGACGAAGGCCTCCGTCGAGGCGCGCGGTCGCCGCGCACTCGCGGTCGCCACCGACGTCGTCGACCCCGAGCAGTGCCAGGCGCTGGTGGACGCCGCGATGGCGGAGCTCGGCCGCGTCGACATCCTCGTCAACAACGCCGGGGTCGGCACCGCCGTGCCGGCGACCAGGGAGACGCCGGAGCAGTTCCGGTCGGTCATCGACCTCAACCTCAACGGCTGCTACTGGATGGCGCAGGCGTGCGGGCGGGTGATGCAGCCGGGCAGCTCGATCGTCAACATCTCCAGCGTGCTCGGGCTCACCACCGCCGGTCTGCCGCAGGCGGCGTACTCCGCGTCCAAGGCCGGGCTCATCGGCCTCACCCGCGACCTCGCGCAGCAGTGGACCGGGCGCAAGGGCATCAGGGTCAACGCGATCGCACCCGGGTGGTTCGAGAGCGAGATGACCGACACCTACCCCGACGGCTACGTCGACCAGATGAAGGCTCGCATCCCGATGGGCCGCACCGGGGATCCGCGCGAGCTGGCGGCGACCCTGGTGTGGCTGGTCAGCGACGCGGGTGGCTACGTGACCGGGCAGACCATCGCGGTCGACGGCGGCGTGACGATCACCTGAGCCCCCCGCCGCCGAGCTGGTTCAGGCGAGGGTGAGGAAGAGCTTCTCGAGCTTGGCCACGTCAGGGCGGGCATCGCCCCCCGGGCTGTCAGGGTCGTCGGCCATGCACTGGCGCATGCCGCTGGCCACGATCGCGAAGCCGGCGCGGTCGAGCGCCCGGCTCACCGCCGCCAGCTGGGTGACGACCTCCTCGCAGTCGCGGCCCTCCTCCAGCATCCGGAGCACGCCGCTGAGCTGACCCTGTGCGCGTTTCAGCCGGTTGACGACCGGAGACATCTCGTCAGCAGGCAGCTGCATGGTGCACCTCCGATGGTGGTTGAGCCACGTCGATAAGGTTCGCGTGATACCTACCCCCGTATCGCCACCCTACAGCCGGGAGGACAGGGCCGTGCACGTCGCGAAGCAGCACCGGCTCCAGGCGGGTGTGGTGCTGGCGGCGCTGGTCGGGCTCGCGTTCAACCTCCGCCCGGCGGCAGGCAGCATCGGTCCGGTCGTCGAGGAGGTGCAGAACGCCCTCGGCATGTCGGCGGCGACCGCCGGGCTGCTGACCTCGCTGCCGGTCCTGGCGTTCTCCGGCTTCGGCGGGGCCGCACCGTGGCTCGCCCGCCGCCTGGGCGTCCACCGGCTCACCGCGATCGCGCTCGCGCTGACGGCGATCGGGCTGGGCATCAGAGCAGCGACCTCCTCGGAGCTGGTCTTCCTGCTGGCCTCCGTGCTGGCGCTCGGCGGCATGGCCACCGGCAACGTGATGATGCCGTCGCTGGTCAAGCTGCACTTCCCCGACCGGATCGGCCTCATCACCGCCGTCTACACGACCGTGCTGGCGCTCGGCATGACGGTGTCCACGCTGCTGACGGTGCCGGTTGCCCAGGCCGCGGGGTCGTGGCGGGGCGGCCTCGCCGTGTGGGCGGGGACCGCGGCGGTGGCGGCGCTGCCCTGGCTGGCGCTGCTCCGGCACGACGAGCGCGCCGTCGACGCCCACCACGCCATCACCATGCGCCAGGTGCTGAGCACCCGGCTGGGGCGCATGATGGCGATCGCCTTCGGGCTGCAGTCGCTCCAGGCGTACGCCGTCTTCGGCTGGTTCCCCCAGATCTACCGCGACAGCGGCTACTCCCCCACCACTGCCGGGATGATGCTGGCCCTGGTCACGGCGGTGGGCATCCCGCTGTCGCTGACCGTGCCGACCCTGGCTGCTCGCTCGGAGAGCCAGGTGCGGTTCATGGCCGCGCTGCTCTCGTGCTACCCGTTCGGGCTGCTCGGGATGGTGCTGTGGATCGAGCACGTGCCCTGGCTCTGGGCGCTGCTCATCGGGGTCAGCCAGGCGACGTTCCCGCTGATCCTGACCCTGCTCGGCCTGCGCACGCGGACGCCGGACGGCACCGCCGCCCTCTCGGGGTCGACCCAGTCACTGGGCTACCTGCTCTCGGCGATCGGCCCCTTCGGCATGAGCCTGCTCAACGCCTGGACCGGGGGCTGGACGGTGCCGCTGCTGGTGCTGACCGCGCTGATCGTGCCGCTGATGTGGAGCGGGCTGTGGGTGTCACGCCCCGGCTACGTCGAGGACGAGCTCGACCGCCGTGGCGACATAGCGGGCCGTCCCGCGACGGCGGAGACACCGTCGTCGTAGCCGGCCAGGCTCGTGCCGGTCGTCGGCGTCAGGCGGTGTGGTGCCGGGCCCACGCGAAGCAGTAGAGGCCGTAGCTGATCAGCCCGAGCGCGACGGCGCCGACCAGGTAGGGCCCCAGGGGCTGCTGCAGCAGCGTGGTGAGCCCTTGGTCGAGCCCACCGGACTCCTTGGGCTGGAACTGCCAGGCGGCCGTGACGAAGAGCGCCCCCACCAGGCCGAAGGCGATGCCCTTGGCCACGTGGCCGACCTTGCCGAGGATCACGATGAGGGGACGCCTGTCACCCATCCTGGCCTTGACGTCGAGGCGCTCGACGAACTCCTCGGTGATCCCGTGGTAGCAGAGGTAGACACCGATGCCCACGATGGTCAGACCCACGCCCGCCACCAGGAACCGCCCGCCCGTCGCCGACATGACCTCGGCCGTGACGCTGTCGGTGCGACCGCCGGAGCGCTCTCCGAACGCCTTCTGCATCGCGGTCGCCGCCAGCGCGAGGTAGATCACCACCTTGCATCCGGAGGCGAGGCGCATCACGGCACGCCTGCCGCCCGAGTCGTCGTCGTGGCCCTTGTAGGCCTCAATGCCCTGCCACAGCGCGAGGATGATGAACCCGGCGCCCACGACCACCAGGCTCAGCTGGCCGAGCCCCGACTGCGCCAGCGCTCCGAGGGCGCCCTGCGAGTTGGCCTTCGTGCTCTGGTCCCCGAGCGCGAGGCGCAGCGCGGTGTAGGCCACCAGGAGGTGGACAAGACCGTAGGCGGCGAGCCCGAGACGGATGCCGCCGTCGAACGCGTCGTGGTCGCGCACGTCCCCGGTGGCAGTCACGGGCACACCCTTCCACTCCGCGGGCGGCGCTAAGCCTGTCGCGGCGGCTGGGTCTGCTCGGTCTTGTCTGTCTGCTCCGGCGGCTCCTGCGGCGGGGTCATCTCGGCCCGGACGCCGATCAGCCGCACCGCGCGCTCCTGGTCGAAGCGCTCGAGCAGTGCCACGGCCGCGCTCGCGAGCACCTCGACCTCCCCCGAGGGCTCGGGCAGCGTCAGGCTGCGCTGCCGCGTGGTGAACGGCACGTAGCGGATCTTGACGCCCACCCGCGCCGCCGGCCGGCCCTCACGGGCGATGTCGTCGGCCACCTGGGCAGCCAGCGCCCGAGCGTGCCCGGCGACCTCGCCCCAGTCGGCGGTGTCGCGCTGCAGGGTGACCTCACGCCCGTGGGCGCGGGGCACCCACGGTGTGGGGTCCACCCGGGAGGTGTCGGCGCCGCGGCCGAGCCGTCGCAGCCAGGGTCCGATGCGGGGCCCGAACGCCTCGGCCAGCACGGCGGCCGGCGTGGCGGCGAGCTCGGCGACGGTGCGCACCCCGAGCGTCTCCAGCCGTGCCCGGGTGCGGCCGCCGATCCCCCACAGCGCGTCCACCGGCTGCGGGCCCATGACGGCGTCCCAGTCGTCACTGTGCAGCCGGCCGACCCCGTCGGGCTTGCCGAAGCCCGTGGCGAGCTTGGCCTGCAGCTTGTTGTCGCCGATGCCGACCGAGCAGGTGAGCCCGGTCTCGGTGCGCACGGCGGCGCGGATCGCCTCGGCCAGCTCGCCGGGGTCGAGCGGCTCGCTCCCGAGCCCGCTGCGGGCGTCGGTCGGTGGTCGGGGTCCCACGAACGCCTCGTCCCACCCGAGCACCTCCACGTCGACCGGGAACGACCTGAGCACCGCCATCACGCGGGTGCTCGCCTCGTCGTACGCAGGCTTGTCCACGGGGAGGAAGACCGCTGTCTCGGGAAGCCGCTTGAGCGCCGTGCGCAGCGGGGTGCCGCTGGAGACGCCGTACGCCCGCGCCTCGTAGGACGCCGTGGCGGCGACGCCACGCTCCGTGGGGTCCCCTCTCCCCCGACCACGACGGGCAGCCCCGCCAGCTCCGGGCGGCGCTGCAGCTCGACCGCGACGAGGAACTGGTCGAGGTCGACGTGCAGCACCCAGGTCATGGGTCACATCTGGACGAGGGTGATCGCCACGACGACTCCGATCACCACGACCAGCACCGCCGCGGTGACGTAGATCCAGAACGCCGTCCGGTGGCTGCGGACGCTCTCGTGGCCCTGGATCCCGCTCACGCCGTCGGGGCGGTCGCCGTGCCGCTCGCGCAGCTCGGCATGCAGCTCGGCCATCCGCTCGTCGACCGCCTGCATGTCGTAGCCGCGCCGCCACCGGACGCCCCGGAACCTGGCGTCCTGGACCTCGTAGGGCGCCATGGCGGGCGGGTCAGCTGCGCAGCGCACGCTCCGCGTCGTGCAGGAAGGTCTCGACCGCGGCGACGTCGTACCCCCGGCGCAGGAGGCCCGCCACCGGGAAGTCCTGCCCCCTCCGCCGCTTGCCGGAGGCGTCGTCGTCGCCGTCGGGGTCGGGCTCCGCCACGGAGACGTCGTCGCTGGTCACCCGATGATTGTGGCGCATGCCACGGCCGGCGTCGGGGAACTGGCACGGACAGGTCGCCCCGGTTGCACCCGCCGACCTCGCGCGACAGGATCGGCCCACCTCACGTCCCAGGAGCGCCATGGCCGTCCCGATGGATCCGGTGTCCGCCGCATTCATGTTCGCCGACTCGCGGAGCACGCCGATGCACGTCGGTGGGCTGCAGCTCTTCCGGCTGCCGGAGGGTGCCGGGCCGGAGTGGGTCCGCGCCGAGTACGAGCGCTCGCTCGACGTCCCCGAGGTCGCCCCGATCTACAGCAAGCGCCCCTACCGGTCGGCGCGGACGGCGGGCCAGTGGTTCTGGCGCGAGGACCTCGACCTCGACCTCGAGCACCACGTGCGGCTGAGCGCCCTGCCCGAGCCCGGGCGCATCCGCGAGCTCCTCGAGCTGGGCGGCCGGCTGCACAGCACCCGGATGTCGTTCGACCGCCCGCTGTGGGAGGTCCACTACATCACCGGCCTGGGTGACGGCCGCGCGGCGCTCTACTCCAAGATCCACCACTCCCTCGTGGACGGGGTGTCCGCGATGCGCCTGCTGCAGGCATCGCTGACCACCGACCCCGACGAGCAGGGCATGCCGCCGCCGTGGGCGCTGCGGCGCAAGGCGGAGAAGATCGCGCAGGAGCGCGAGGACCTGGCGCAGCGGCTGATGGAGGTGCCGATGGGCGCCCTGCGCTCCGCCTGGGGCCTGGTCGCCGACGCCGCCGGCATGCCGAGCGCGCTGGTCAAGACGCTCAACCGCGGCGTCCGCAACGAGAGTGCCCCGATCGCGCTCTACTCGCCGAAGACCATCCTCAACCAGAAGATCACCGGGTCACGGCGGATCGCCGCCCAGGACTGGGAGATCGAGCGGATGCGAGCCGTCGGCAAGGCCACCGGCACCACGATCAACGACGTCGTCCTGGCGATGTGCGCCGGCGCGCTGCGGCACTACCTCATCGAGCTCGACGCGCTGCCCGACCAGTCGATGATCTCGATGGTGCCGATGAGCTTCCGCGTCGCCGAGGTCGGCACCGCCTCCGACGCCGGCGGCAACGCGGTCGGTGCGCTCATGGTCAAGCTGCACACCGACGAGCCGGACTCCGCGCTGCGCCTGAAGGCGATCAGCACGTCGGTCAAGGAGGCTCGCGCCGCCGTGAAGTCCATGTCGCAGATGCAGCTGACCGCCATGAGCGGCATCGGCATGGCGCCCCTGGTGCTCGCGCCGATGCTCGGCATCCAGGGCATGACCCGGCCGCCGTTCAACCTGGTGATCTCCAACGTGCCTGGCCCGCGCAAGCCCCTGTACATGAACGGCGCCCGGCTCGACGGCATGTACCCGCTGTCCATCCCCACGCACGGACAGGCCATGAACATCACCTGCACCAGCTACGACGGCCGGATGAACTTCGGTCTCACCGGGTGCCGCCGTACGGCACCCAGCCTGCAGCGGCTGCTCACGCACCTCGACGACGAGCTGGTGGCGCTCGAGGAGGCTGCCGGGGTGTAGGGGTCGTCATGGCCGTCAGCGAGGTGGCACCATCCGTCCCCGCGCGCCGATCACGCGGTTCTGTCGCGCGCCGAGCGGGGGCTCGTCGACGACGGACATCGCCCACCAGTTGCGCCACGCTCCCCGCGCGGCCGGGACGTGCATGATCTCGGCGGCACCGCGTCGGCGGGCACGGGGCTTGGTGTGGACTCTGAGGTCGGAGACGACGGCGATGTAGTGCATGGTGGCTCCTGAGGAACGTGCCCGCGGCTCGCTGCCGCTGCAACAGGCTCCCGGACCCGCGGTCGCCGCCGCATCAGGGAAAACCCTTGCGCCGGGCCGACGCTCTAGGGTGTCGGCTCCTGGCGGGACAACCACCAACGCACGATCTCCTGGCGGCTCCTCACCCCCGTCTTGCGGTAGGTGTGGGTCAGGTTCGCCTCCACGGTCTTGACGGAGACGAACAACCTGTCGGCGACCTGCCGGTTCGTCAGCCCCTCCACCACGAGGCCGACCACCTGGAGCTCGGTGGGGGTCAGCTCGGATGCCGGACCGCCCACCGTGCCCAGCCGCTGCAGATCGTTGTGCACCTGTCGCGACCACGACTCCGCGCCGAGGCGCTCGAACACAGCCAGGGCGTGGTCGAGGTGGGTCCGCGCGCTCGCCCGTCGGCGGCACCGGCGGGCCACCTCGCCGGCGGCCATCAGGGTGCGTCCGTGCTCGAAGGGCTGGGCACGCAGGCGTTCGTCGGCCAGGACGTCGGCCAGCAGGGTGGCAGCACCCTCGAGGTCGCCGTTCGTGGCCTGGAGCAGTGCGACGCCCCGGACGGTCGCGAGGCCGGCACCGGTCTCCGGCCGGGAGCGTCCGGTCAGCCGATCGTCGTCGCACACCTGTGCGGCCTCGTCCAGGCGGCCGGCTGCGACGAGCGCACAGATGGCCTCTGCGACGAAGGGCACCGCCCCCGGGGGATGCACACCGGATCGTCGGAGGAACTCCACGACGTGCACCAGATGGTCGGCCCCCGTCGCCATGTCACCGAGGGAGGTGGCGACGAGGCCGAGCACCCCGTGGGCGGTGGCCACGGCCAGTGCGTCCTCGTAGCGCAGCGACAGCTCCAGCCCCTCACGAGCATCCCGCCGCGCGAGGTCGTGGTCTCCCCGCATCGCCGCCAGCCACGCGCGGGGCAGCAGGTTCTGCCCCCGCCCGAGGACGTGGCCCGACTCCTCCCCGATCTCGAGGCACTCCTCGGCGTAGCGCTGCCCTGCGGCCAGGTCACCCGTTCGGCACGCCAGGTGGGCGAGGTAGCACAGGATCTCGTCCTTGGCGACGTAGCGCCCCTGGGCCTCGAAGCGACGCAGCTCCGTCCCGAGCAGGGTGCGGGCCGCCTCGTGGTCACCTGCCCACATCGCGATCAGCCCCCGGGTGACGCGCCCCCCGGAGTAGACCGTCCTGCGCTCTGCGCCGATCTCGTTGCCGACGCGGTCCTCGAGCTCCACGGCCTCGTCGATCTGCTCCTCGTGTGGTTCTCCGGCGAGGAACGACGTGAGTGCCCCGATCGTCAGGTGGTCCGCCCGCACGCCCAGGTCCATCGGGTCGGCGCAGGCGCGCGCGCTGTGCACGTGACGACGCGCTCGTGCCACGTCGCCGCGGTAGACCCAGACCCACGCGAGCATCAGGTTGGCCTCGGCCAGCGTGCCTGCACGCGCCGCGGGCTCCCCCAGCGCGGCTGTCGCCAGCTCCTCGATCTCGACGGTGTCCTGCCACAGCACCTCGCAGAGCGTCACCATGACCGCGGCCCGCTCAGGACCGGCGGGCATGGCGGCCACGAGCTCCCGCAGGAAGTCGAGCGCGCGCGCAGCGTCACCGGCCTCGAAGCCGAGCAGGCCCGCGAGCACCGCACGCTGGGCACGCTTGCCGTGGTCACCGACCGGTGTGTGGTCCAGCGCGAGTGATGCCATCTCCGCTGCTGCCGCGGTCGCTCCCCGGAGCCGCGCGCTCTCCTGTGCCCGCTCCAGGGCCTCGGCGATCCGGTGATCAGGTTCCAGGGCCGACAGTGCGAGGTGCAGTGCATGCTCCTCCGGCGACTGCCACGCGTCGGCGAGCCGACGGTGGACCTCCCGCCGCTGCGCAGAGGACAGCTCGGAGATCAGCGCCGTGGCCAGGATCGGGTGCCGGAAGTCCACCTGGGCGCGACGGATCTCGATCAGGTGCTCGGCCTCCCCTTCGGCGAGCGCGGTCTCGACGTCGACTCCGGGGAGCGCCGTGCGAAGCAGCTCCACCGTCGGGCGTGAGGTGAGCGCTGCCGTGGTGAGCACCTCGCGCACGACCCCGGGCAGCGCCCTGACCCGCTGCTGCACCACGGTCAACGCGTCGGCGGGCACCGGTAGCGGACTGCCGGGGAGGGGGACCCCACGACGGAGCACCTCCCGGGCGATCTCCTGGCCGTAGAACGGGTTGCCCTCGACGAGCGCGTGGATCTGCAGGACCACGGAGCGCGGGAGGTCGGCCGAGATGTGCCGGTGGAGCATCAGACGGAACTGCGGCACGGCCATCGGCCCGACGACGTACCGGCTCACGCGGCCGGGAGGCAGCGCCTGCACAAGGGCGGGTGTGGCCGCCTCGTGCTCCTCGGTCCGCCGGGTCACCAGCAGACCGACGCGCTCGGTCTCCAGTCGCCGGACGATGTAGGAGAGAACGCGCTCCGACGAGGCGTCGAGCCACTGGACGTCGTCCACGACCACGAGCAGCGGTTGGTCGGCCGCCATCTGCCGGACCACGGCCAGCGCAGCGACCGAGATCGCCCGCGGGTCCTGGCTCACGCTCGGAAGCGGCCGGCGCAGCAGCGCGACCTCCAGGGACTCGCGCTGCGGACCCGGAAGCGCGTCGAGCACCTCCTCGGAGACCCCTTCCAGCACGTCACCCAGCGCGGCGTAGGAGAGGGTCGTCTCACGCCGACCCACGCGGGCTGCCGCAACTGCGAAACCCTTGGCGCGCGCGGCAGCCACCACGTGCTGGGCCAGCGTGGTCTTGCCGATGCCCGGTTCGCCCTCGATGCTCAGCGCCTGCACGCCCGTCTGCATCGCCGCGACGAAGTCGGCCAGCGGACGTGGCTCCTCGGGCGGGGACCGAGGTGTCGCGCGAGCCATCGAAGGTCGCGCGTCGACTGGCACCGTCACACCGTAGGCGCCGGGGCGACGGGGCGGCAGGAGGCTTCGGTCCCCTGGGCCGGACCCGTCCGGGTGGTGGTTCGGCGTTCCGGCGTCACCCCTCCAGGATCGCGCGCACGTCGTCGGCGTCGATGCCGGCCGCGACCGTGGCGGTGCCGTCCATGACCTGACCGAAGAGCGCGGCCTTGCGTGCCTTGAGCTCCATCACCTTCTCCTCGATGGTGTCGGCGGCCACCAGCCGGTAGACGATGACGGGCCTGGTCTGGCCGATGCGGTGCGCACGGTCGACCGCCTGCGCCTCGACCGCGGGGTTCCACCATGGATCGAGCACGAAGACGTAGTCGGCCTCGGTCAAGGTCAGCCCCACCCCACCCGCCTTCAGGCTGATGAGGAAGACCGGCGCAGATCCCGCGCGGAACTCCTCGACGATCGCGCCCCGGTTGCGCGACCTGCCGTCGAGGTAGACGGTGTCGACGCCCTCGCGCATCAGGCGGTCGCGCACCCGCCGCAGGTACGTCGTGAACTGGCTGAAGACCAGCGCGCGGTGCCCCTCGGCGACCAGCTCGTGCACGTGGTCGAGCAGCACCTCGAGCTTGGCCGAGCCCACGTGCTCGTGCTCGTCGTCGACCAGGGCGGGGTCGAGCGCGAGCTGGCGCAGCGTGGTGAGCGAGCGGAAGATCGCCACCCGCTGACGGTCGAAGTCGTCCAGCAGGCCGAGGACGTGCTGGCGCTCCCGCTGCAGCCGGGTCTGGTAGAGCCGCCGGTGACGGCTCCCGAGCGTCACCTCCAGGACCTGCTCCTGCTTCGGCGGGAGGTCATCGGCGACGAGGTCCTTGGTGCGTCGCAGCAGGAAGGGCCTGACCCGTCGCCGGAACCGCGTCAGCGCCTCCGTGTCGCCCTCCCGCTCCACCGGGTTGGCGACGTTCTCGGCGAACCGCGTGGGGGACGGATAGAGCCCGGGCGCCACGATCGACAGCAGCGACCAGAGCTCCATGAGGCGGTTCTCCATCGGGGTGCCGCTCAGCGCCAGCCGGAAGGGCACGTCGAGCCGGCGGACGCTCTGGTGCGTCTTGCCCTGGTGGTTCTTCACCGTCTGGGCCTCGTCGAGCACAAGCCCTCCCCAGGGCAGCGGGAGGTAGTCGTCCACCTCCAGCCGATAGAGCGTGTACGACGTGATCACCAGGTCGGCGTCGTCGTGCAGCTCGGCCATCGAGAGCCGTCTGCGGGACCGCGAGGACGTCACCGTGCGCACCTGGAGGCCCGGTGTGAAGGCCGCGGCCTGCTGCGCCCAGGTGGCGACCACGCTCGTGGGGGCCACCACCAGGAAGGGGCCGGCTCCGCGCGCGCGGGCGTGCGCGACCAGCGCGAGTGTCTGCAGGGTCTTGCCCAGCCCCATGTCGTCGGCGAGCACCCCGCCGAGCCCCGCCTGCCACAGGAAGGTGAGCCACCGGAAGCCGTCGAGCTGGTAGGACCTCAGCTCCGCCTCGACGCCCTCCGGCTCGACCTCCGGGAGCGTGGTGAGGCCGCGCAGCGCCTGGGCCGCCTCCACCCATCGGGACGCCTGCTCGTCGACCAGGCCGATCTCCGCCAGCTCGTCCCAGAGCCCGAGGTCGTGGCGGCCGACCCGGACACCCTCGTCGGGCTGCTCCTGCAGCTCGCGGGCGTCGGTGACCAGCTCGTAGAGCTGGGAGAACTCCGGGATGTCGATGCGCAGGTGGGTGCCGTCGCGCAGCACGATGCGCTCTGCGCCCATCGTCATGGCTTCGAGCAGGGTGGCCAGCCCGATGGAGCGGCCGTCGACGGTGATGAGGACCTCGAGGTCGAGCCAGTCGGTGTGGCCGAGCAGGGGGGCCGCGTCGGCGTCGGCCTCGTCGGTCACCGGCGCCGCCCTGCGCGCGAAGCGGATCACCGGCGTGGTGCTCGCTTCCTGGTAGTCCGGTCGCACCCCGCTCTCGTGCACCTCGACCTGTCCCGAGCGCTCGAGGGGCACCAGGGCCTCGTCGTGGAAGGCGACGGCACGCATGCCGGTGAAGACCTGACGGGTCACGGGACCGTGGTCACGACGACCGCCGCAGAGCAGGTGCGTCTGGTCGTCGTCCAGCTCCAGTGATGCCAGGACCTCGCGCTCGCGCTGGGGCTGGCGGAAGCCGCGGAGGCCGCGCTCCTCGTCCAGGTCGTAGATGCGGTCGTCGGTCTCGGGGCCGAGGCGGTAGCGCCACTGCCAGGTGATCGCGACCTCGTCGGCCGCGCGCCAGTCGACCTGCAGGGCCAGCCGCGGCTCCACGTGCTCCGGGAGGCGCACCGAGTCGTCGGGCGAGGCGACCGCGACGTGCCTGGCCAGGCGCGGGAGCAGCTCGGTGACGAGGTCGTCCACCTCCTCCGGCGGAACCCGGAGCGGGTCACCCCCGAGGAGCCGACGCGTGCGCGGCCCGACCCTGGTGCCCAGCGGCGCGAGGACGACCTCCCACCCGCCGGGCGACGGTGTCCACAGAGCCACGCCGTGGCCGGGCTCGCCCAGCAGCTCCACGCGGTCGCCGTCGTACCACTCCCCGCCGTGGCGGACCCCGAGGAGCACCCGGGCACCGGCCGCGTCGCGGGTGGCCTCCGCGACCACCCGGACCGGCTCGCGTGCGACCGCGACGGACTCCAGCGCGCCGGCCGGCACCAGCTCGACACCGGCCTCCACCGCGGTGCCGAGGCTGTGCCACAACGACGGGCCGCAGCGCTCGAGCGGCAGGTGCGGCTCGCCGCCGTAGTAGTACGTCGCACTCGCCGCGCGGTAGCCGAGCAGGATCTCGTGCAGCGCCGCACCCTGGGCGCCGTCGACCTGGCGGGTGCGGACCAGCCGGGGCAGGTCGTCCCACCCGGCGCCGGACTTCACCCAGGCGCTGCGCGACGACTCCAGCAGGGGACGCACCCGCAGGCCTCCCCTGGTGTGGTGGGTGGCCCATCGGGAGCGCGTCGCGGGCACCTCGACCTGCAGCGCCAGCCGTCTGGGCTGCTCCCCCGCGGCGTCGGTGCCCTCGAGCTCGTCGAGCATCCCGGCCAGCCGACGCTCCCAGTCACGCCCCGCGCTCTGCTCGTCCCCGCGGGCGGACAGCGCCACCGCCGCTCCGTGCTTGCACATGCGGCCGACGGGACAGGTGCAGCGGGAGTCGAGGTAGGGCTCGCCCTCCCCCGCGACGACCGTCAGGTGCGTGCGGTAGCGCTGGCCGCCACTGCCCTCGACGTCGGCGGAGACCAGCGTGACGCCGTGCCCCTCGCCGCTGACCTGGACGCCGGTGACCTTGTCGTCGCGGGCATAGGTCCGCCCCCGGGCGAGCGTGGCGGGACCGAACGAGCGCTCCAGCTCCTCGTCGTCCACCGCGCTCCACTCGACCACGCACTGACCCTAGCCACGGCCACCGACGGTGCCGGCCCGGCTGCTGCGTCGTCCCCTGCGGCCGGTCATGACACGAAGGGTGGTCTGGATCAGGACGTTTGACCTACTCCGAACGGGTAAGAGTGAGACAGCACCCACGAAGGCGGGGGCGCCAGCGGCGATTGGGAGGTCGCAAGCGGCGCCCCCGCAGGGCGTTTTCCAGCAAGACGTCGGTCGAGCTTGTCGAGACCACGTGATCTCGACGGCCGCTCGCGAGCTCGCTGCTCGATCAGCGGAGTTCGGCGGCAAACCGGAACCGATCGGGTTCTCGAGCGTTGTCCTGGCGTACGAGAGAGCCGGACGACACGAGGGACACCCATGGGTCACGTCACGCCTGCCTCGCCTGCCCTGCTGCAGCCCGAGGTCGACCGCCGCACACTCCTGCAGGCGGGCGCCGCCACCGCCGCGGTCACGACCGCGGCCTCCGCGCTCAGCGCCTCACCGGCCGAGGCGGCCTCGCGCTACTTCCGTCACGGCGTCGCCTCCGGAGACCCGCGTCCGCACAGCGTCGTGCTGTGGACCCGGGTCACCCCGACCGCCGCTGCGACCCCCGGCTCCGGGGTCGGACCCCGCGTGGCCGTGCGCTGGCAGGTCGCCCGCGACCGCGACTTCAGCCGCGTCGTCGCCCGCGGGAGGGTCACGACCGGTCCGGCCCGCGACCACACGGTCAAGGTCGATGCCGGGGGTCTGGCCCCCGACACCGAGTACTTCTACCGCTTCCTCCACCAGGGCGAGCCCAGCCCGGTGGGTCGCACCCGCACCGCACCCCGGGACGACGCCGACAACAGGCGCCTGCGGTTCGGCATGGTGTCGTGCGCCAACCTGCAGGCAGGCTGGTTCTCCGCCTACCGGCACCTCGCCGACCACGACGACCTCGACCTCGTCGTCCACCTCGGCGACTACTTCTACGAGTACGGCCCGGGTGAGTACGGCTACGGCCAGTCGGAGCAGGACATCCGCACCCACCAGCCGGCCAAGGAGATCCTCACCCTCGCCGACTACCGACAGCGGCACGCGCAGTACAAGCGCGACCCCGACCTGCAGCGCCTCCACGCCAAGTACGCCTTCGTCATCACGTGGGACGACCACGAGAGCGCCAACGACTCCTGGGCCGAGGGCGCCGAGAACCACCAGGCGGGTGAGGGCTCGTGGGCGGCGCGCAAGGCCGCGGCGCGGCGGGCGTACGACGAGTGGATGCCCGTGCGCATGTCCGACAGCGCTCGGCTCAACGACGGCACGCGGCTCTTCCGGCGGCTGAGGTTCGGCCGGCTCGCCGAGCTCTCGATGCTCGACCTGCGCTCCTACCGCAGCCAGCAGGTGGCGCTGCAGCCCGACCCCGGCGCCGACGACCCTTCCCGCACCATCACCGGCGCCAACCAGATGCGGTGGCTCAAGGAGTCGCTGCAGGACGACCGCGCGCTGTGGAAGCTGGTGGGCAACCCGGTGATGATCGCACCGGTGCGCATCCCGGAGGCCTACGTCGACGAGGTCTCGAAGATCATCGAGACCCCCGCGCCGCAGGACGGTCCGCCGTACAACGTCGACCAGTGGGACGGCTACACCGCCGACCGGCGCGAGATCTTCGACCACATCCGTGACCGGGGCGTGAACAACGCGGTCTTCCTCACCGGTGACATCCACTCGGGCTGGGCCTGCGACCTGCCCTACGACGCCGAGTCGTACGCGCTGGGCACTCCCCTCGGCACCAGCGTGGCCACGGAGTTCGTCTGCTCGAGCGTGACCAGCAACAACCTCAAGGACATCACCGGCGACCCGACCGGGGTGACCTCCACCGCGGTGGAGGAGGGCGTCAAGGTCGCCAACCGGCACGTGAAGTACCTGAACTTCGACGACCACGGCTACTCCGTGGTCGACATCGACCGCGAGCGGCTCCAGGTCGACTGGTTCATCATCGGCGACCGGCGCGACCGCAGCACCGGCGCGCACCGCGAGGTGAGCTTCGTGACCCGCGTCAACAGCAACCGGGTCGAGCAGGTCGACGGCGGGGTGGCCGGCTGATGTGCCAGGACCACAGCGAGCTCCCGCCCATCGACCTCGACCGCCGCAGGCTGCTGCAGGTCTCGGGCGCTGCCGGTGCCACGCTCCTCTTCTCGACGGCGGCGGGCGCACCGTCGGCCCACGCGGCCAGGAGCGACCACCGCGTCTACGTGCTCGTGGTCGACGGGTGCAAGCCCGGTGAGATCTCCCCTGCGCTCACCCCGCGACTGGCGGCGCTGCGAGCCGGCGGGCGCAACTACCCCAACGCGAGCTCCATGCCCGTCATGGAGACCATCCCCAACCACGTGATGATGATGACGGGGGTGCGCCCCGACCGCACCGGCGTGCCGGCGAACTCGATCTACGACCGCGAGCTGGGCGAGGTCCGCGACATGGACCGCCCCTCCGACCTGAGGTTCCCCACGGTGATCTCGCGGCTCAACCGGGCCGGGTTCACCACCGGCACGGTGCTCTCCAAGACGTACCTCTACGGCATCTTCGGCGACCGCGCGACGTACCGCTGGGAGCCGCAGCCGATCGTCCCGGTCTCCGGGCACGCGCCCGACGTCTTCACCACCGACGCCGCGATCTCGATGGTGCAGGAGCTCGACCCCCACCTGGTCTTCGTCAACCTCGGCGACATCGACCGCATGGGCCACACCGACGTCACCGGCACGTCGGTCAAGGCCGCACGCACCCTCGCGCTGGCCGACACCGACGCGCAGGTGGGCCGCTTCGTCGACATGCTCAAGGAGACCGGTCGGTGGCGCCGCTCGGTCGTCGTCGTCCTGGCCGACCACTCGATGGACTGGACGACGCCGGAGGCGATCATCAACCTCGCACCCGCCTTCGAGGCCGACCCGCTGCTCGCGGGCAACGTGCAGACCGCGCAGAACGGCGGCGCCGACCTCCTCTACTGGACCGGTCCGGCGACACGGCGCGACGACGCCCGGGCCCGCATGCGGAAGATCGCGATGGCCACCCCGGGCGTGCTCTCGGTGCACCGGCCCCGGGAGCTGCGACTGAACGGTGTCGCCGGCGACCTCGTCGTCTACTGCCGGGCGGGGTGGCGCTTCTCCGACCCCGGGTTCTACTCCAACCCGGTGCCGGGCAACCACGGGCACCCGGCGACGCTGCCGATCCCGTTCTTCGTCTCCGGCGGCTCTCCACTGGTGCGCAAGCGGACGAGCAGCTCGCGCCTCGCCAGGACGATCGACGTCGCACCCACCGTGGGCCGCGTCTTCGGCCTGACCGCCCCGCGCGGCGGCTACGACGGCCTCAGCCGGCTGTAGCTGCCCTCGTCGGTTTCCCATGTTCACATGGGAAACCCGCACATCTCACGCGTTGCAACCCGTGTGAAGTGCCGGTTTCGCAGGTTCACATGGGAAACCGACAAGCCCTCAGGACGCCGGCTGCTCGTCCTCCAGGGCGGTGGCCGCCTCGACGTCCTGGGCCCGCTTGAGACGGATCACCTCGCCCACGTCGACCTGGTTGTCGGCCCGCCACCGCGCCAGCACCTCGCGCTCCTCACGGCGCTGCTCCGGAGGTACGCCGTTGCGGCGGTGGTGCCAGCCCAGCGCGTCCTCGGCGTAGTCGGTGTAGGCGAACGGCCGTGAGGCACGGATCGCGTCGAGGGCCTCCCGGAGCTCGCACCCGGCGGCCAGCAGGATGGCCAGCCCGGCCGACGGCCCCCGGTTGATGCCCATGTGGCAGTGCGCGAGGACCTTGGCGTCCGGGTCGGACAGGGCGGCGAGCCCCCACTGCGCGACCTGCTCGAACCACGAGTCCGGCACCCGCTGACCGGCGTCGTCGATGCCGAGGTGCAGGTAGGACACGTCGGGGGCGAGCTGGGCGACCAGCTCCTCGTCGCTCCACTCGACGCGGACGTCGAGGATGTGGGTGACCCCGAGCTGCAGCAGCTCGAGGAGCTGGCGCACCGCGAGCTCGCCGTCCCAGGCGTCGAGGTCGCCGCCGACGAGCAGCCGGTCGGTGACGAAGTGCGCGTTGGCGATCTTCGGCTGCGTCGGCATCAGTCCCCCTCGAACCGGCACGGCCCGGCACACCACACGAAACCGGTGCTCCCCACGAGCTGCTTCGCGTGGTGTGCACCGGTTTCCCATGGTGCCATGGGAAACCGCTGCCACGCGAAACCGGGCCCGGTCAGCGGCTGCCGCGACGGGGCAGCCGGGCGGCGCCGCCGTACAGGGTGGCGATCACGGTCGCGAGCGTCTTGTCCGCCCGCGAGGTGCGGTCGAAGGTCGTCAGCGCGAGGGCCGGCTTGACGCGCTGGCGCGCGATCGCCTTGGCGTAGGTGAACTCCTTGAGCCCGTCGGGGCCGTGGATCCTGCCGAAGCCCGACTCCCCGATGCCGCCGAAGGGCAGCTCGGGGATGCCCGCGAAGGAGATGATGCCGTTGATCGAGGTCATCCCCGACCGGATGCGCGCGGCGAGCGCCATGCCGTGGGCCTTGGAGAAGACGGTCGAGCCGAGGCCGTAGTGGGTGGAGTTGGCGCGGTCGACGGCCTCGTCCAGGTCCCTGACCTTCGTGACGGTCACCGTCGGGGCGAAGGTCTCCTCGGTGATGGCCAGCGAGTCCTCGGGCACGTCGACGAGCACCGTCGGCTGGATGAAGCGCTCCCCGACCGCCTCGGGCCCGCCGACCACGGCCCGGCCACCCCTGGCCAGGGCGTCCTCGATGTGCCGGCGGGCGATGTCGATCTGCCCGGGCAGCGTCATCGGGCCGATCTTGTCCCCCGCGCCGGAGCCCGCGTGGACGTCCTCGGCGCGGCGGGTGAGCTCGTCGAGGAACTCGTCGTAGACCTTCTCGTGCACATAGACGCGCTCGACGCCGGCGCACGTCTGGCCGGCGTTGGAGAACGCGCCCCAGGCCGCGGCGTCGGCGGCCGCCGGCACGTCGGCGTCGTCGGCGACGATCAGTGCGTCCTTGCCGCCCGCCTCGATGAGGACGGGGGTGAGCGTCTCCGCGCAGGCAGCCATGATCTTGCGCCCGGTCGCGGGTGAGCCCGTGAAGGCCAGCTTGTCCACCCCGGAGCGGCAGAGCGCAGCGCCCGTCTCGCCGTAGCCGGTGACGACCTGCAGGAGGCCCTGGCCCGGCACCACGTCTGAGAGCGCGTCGGCCAGCCAGGCGCCGACCCCGGGGGTGAGCTCGCTGGGCTTGTACACCACGGTGTTGCCCGCGGCCAGGGCGTAGGCGATGGACCCCATGGGGGTGAAGACCGGGTAGTTCCACGGGCCGATGACGCCGATGACGCCGAGCGGGAGGTACTCCACCGTCGCCGCCTGGTTGGCCATGAGCAGGCCGCTGGGGACCTTGCGCCGGCCGAGCACCTTCTCGGCGTGCTTCGCGGCCCAGGCGAGGTGGTCCACGGTCATCGCGCACTCGAGCATCGCGTCCGCGTGCGGCTTGCCTGTCTCCTGGCGTACGACGTCCGCGAGCTCGTCGAGCCGTCGCGCGATGATCGTGCGCCACCTCTCGAGGACGTCGCGGCGGCCGGCGAAGCCGATGGTGCGCCACCAGGCGGCCCACTCCCTCGCCGCGGCGACGACGGCGGCCACGTCCTCGGCGGAGTGGACGGGGTGGGTGCCGACCACGTCGCCGGTCAGTGGGCTCCGCACCTCGAGGAGGTCCGCGGTCGTCGCCTGACCGGGGGTGTCTGCCGGCCGGGCCTGCAGGCTGGTCATCGTCGGGCTCCTGTCGTCGCCGTGCGTCCTGGGAGCGTGGCCACAGCCTTCTCCACCATCGTGTGAACGTAGCCCGGGGCCAGGTGGTGGACAACCTGCGGTCGTCGGCCACCAGCCACCACGTCTAGGCTGTGGCGGTGGCAGAGCTCGCGCGGGTCGGCAGGGAGCACGTGCTGCGGGCCGTGCTGGAGCTGGTGTCCGAGGGCTCCGAGGGCTCGGAAGGCACGGAGGGGTCATCCCCCGACTCCGCCTACGGAGTCGTCCGCGGCGACCGGGCGCACGACGCCATCGAGGTGCTGGACCGCGCCTACTGGCTGGCCACCGGCGACGACCTCGCCGACGACGTCGATCCGCCCAGCTCCCGCGACTGCGCGCTGCTGCTGCGCGGCCTCGGGTTCGAGGTGGCCGGTGACGACCTGCCGCCGCTGCGCTTCACCAGCGCCGCGACCGTTGGCGCCGAGCACTCACGCGCCACCTGGGCCCTCGCCGCACGCGAGCGCCTGCTGGAGGTCGCCGCCGTCTACCGCGACTCGATCGACTACCACGACCTCGCCGACTTCGTGCAGCGCCGCAGCCTGGTGCGCACCACTGCCCACCCGCGCTCCTGGATCGGCGAGGTCCTGGCGAGGGTCGCCTCCCAGTGCGCGCAGCGACGGGAGCCGCTGCTCACCTCGCTGGTCGTCGACACCAACGGCAGTGTCGGCGCGAGCTACGCGACGGCCCTGCTCGAGCTGCGGGGCGAGGAGCCTGAGGACGTCGACGCGCAGGCCGCCCGGGAGCGGCTGGAGTGCCACCGACGGTTCGGCGCGGACCTGCCACCCGACGGAGGCGCGCCCGTCGTGCTGCGGCCCGTTCCGACCCCGCGCCGACCGGCCGCCCCGCGCACCCGGGCGGCGGCGGGTGGTTCCCCGCCGGGGCGTGCCCGCCCGTCGCGTCCGGCCCAGCCCAAGCGCGCACGGGTCGCCACCGGTCGGCGTACGGCGGAGGAGAGCGTGGCGTCGTCCGCCGCGGCGACGCGCACCTGCCCCGTGCACTTCACGGTGATCGGGCCGAGCGGGGTCTGCGACTTCTGCGACTAGCGGCGCGCCCGCCGCAGCAGCCGGCCGCCGCGTGTCCACGCCCACCAAGCGCCGATGCCGGTCACGAACGACACCGCGAACGCCAGCGGCTCGCTCACCTCCTCCACGGGCGGGTAGACCTCCCAGTGCACGAGGTAGACCCACAGCGACGACGCCGCCACCACACCGACCGCCGGCACCAGCCGCGACGGCATCCTCACCTGCGGCAGCCACAGCAGCACCGCGACGGCGGCGAGCACGACCGCCTCGCGCAGGGGATCGCCGAAGAAGCCCCAGGTCGCCAGCACCGCGAGGCCGGCGGTGACCGCCCTCTGCTGCCGGGTCGTCGAGCGCGCCGCGAGCCAGCCGAGCAGCAGGAAGGTCCACACGAACGGCAGCGAGTAGCGCTGCGGGTTGCCGGCCTCCCACCCGATCCAGGACCACCGGACGACCAGGCTGAGCACCACGAGGCCGGCCGGCAGGAGGTAGGGCGCCCGGCGCTCGAGCCGGTCGACGGGCGGGATGCGGAGCAGGACGAGCACCACGAGAAGCCCCCAGCCGATCGCCTCGATGAACCAGAACCGCCACTGCTCCGTCCAGTGGTCGGCGCCGAGGAGGTTGTTGAGCCCGACCACCGTGGTGGGGTCGTAGGTGCCCCGGAAGGCCGCGACCGCGGCGGCCACGAGGAGAGCAGGCCCGAGGACACCGCCCGCCATCCGTGCCACCCGGCGGCTCCGCACGGAGGGGTCGAGCCCGGTCATCTGGAAGCGGACCAGCCCGAACCCGAGCAGGGCCAGCAGGGTGTGGGCACCGCCGGGCACCATCCAGAGGTCGGTGTGGCTGCCCACGATGAGCACGATCGCGACCGCCCGCAGCACCACGGACGAGTCCACCCGCGGCCACCGCGACCAGGGCAGCCGCGGCTCCTGGCTGGCCGCCCTGGCCGCTGTCGCGAGCGCAGCCAGCTCCCGGGGCGTGCGCTGCGGCCAGTCGGCCGGGACGTCGCCGAGCAGGGCGGCCAGCCGCACGTTGGCCTCCACGTAGGACAGCGAGTCACCGCGCAGCGCCACGAAGCTGTCGGCTGCCGTCGCGTCCGGGCGGCCCAGCAGCAGGGCGTACGTCGCGCGGATCTGATCCTCGACCGAGACGTCGTCGGCGCCGATGGCCTCTCCGAGGCGCTCGTGCACCATCGAGCGCAGCGGCGCGTCGTCGCGCTTGCCGCTGCTGGTGACCGGGAGCTCCTCGACCCCCACCACCTCGACGGCGTGCCGTGGCAGGCCCGTGATCTCCGCGAGCATGGCCGCCACGTGCGACTGGCGGGCGTGCAACGCGAAGGCCACGACGCGTCCGTCGACGTCGAGCACGCGGGCGACGACACCCGCTGCGGCCAGGTCGCGTTCGATGCCGTCGAGGTCGACCCGCAGCCCGAAGACCTTCGCGAAGCGGGCCAGCCGACCGACGACACTGAAGACGCCGTCGTCGTCCTGGACACCGAGGTCCCCGGTGCGCAGCTCGGTGAGCTCGGCGCCGCGTGCGAGGTCGGCGGGGTCCTCGGCGTAGCCCATCATGACGTTGGGTCCGCTGTAGACGAGCTCGCCGGCGCCGGCGGGCAGCCCGGCCGGGAGGCCGTCGACCGGGTCGACGCGGAGCCGGCCGCCCGGGATCGGGACGCCGATCGCCCGCGGACGGTTGTGCGCCAAGCCCGGCGGCAGCCACGCGATGCGCGCGGTGGCCTCGGTCTGGCCGTACATCACGACGAAGTCGAAGCCGCGCTCGGCGCCGCGGAGCGCCCAGCGGCGGACGTCGCCGGCCTCGAGCCGGCCGCCGGCCTGGGTGACGTAGCGCAGCGTCGACGGCAGGCGCTCGTGCTGGCCGGACCGCTCCAGCAGCTCGTACGTGTGGGGCACGCCGGCGAACGAGGTGACCCCGTGCTCCGCGGCCAGCTCCCAGAGCCCGCACGTCGTGACGGACAGGTCGGTGAGCAAGACGCCGGCGCGGGCGACGAGGTGGCTGGTGAGCACCGAGAGGCCGTAGCAGTAGTGCAGCGGGAGGGTGGTCAGGGCGACGTCGTCCGGGGTGATGCCGAGGTAGTCGGCGATGGCCACGGCGTTGCTGCGGACGTTGGCGTGCGACAGCCGCGCCAGCTTGGGCGACCCGGTGCTGCCGGAGGTGGACATCAGCAGCGCGAGCTCCGGGTGGACGTCGTAGCCGTCGTCGTCCGGACCTCCCGGCGGCCACGCCTCCAGCAGCCGCTGCGCAGGGGGGCCGCCGTCCGCCGGCAGCATCAGGACCGGGCGTCCGGCCCGCCAGGCGGCGAGCAGCTCCACCACGGATGCCACGTCGCGCCCGGCGGCGACCGCGTGGAGGCCCGACTGCAGACCCGTGTGCTGGGCGGCGTGCTGGGCAGCGAGCTCGTGCGCTCGCGCCTCCACCAGGGCGTCGAGCTCGCCGTAGGTCAGCGACGCCGTCGCCGTCCGCAGCGCCACCCGGCTGCGGTCGCGCTCGTCCAGCCCGGTGAGCGGGTCGGCGAGGAGGACGGCGTCGCCGCGGTCGATGACGGTCATGCCGGCACCTCCGACCCCTGCCCCGTCGACCCGTGCCCGTCGACCCGGTGCCCGTCGACTCGATGGGCGCGGCCACGGGATAGGCGCGCACGGGGCCGGCGACCTGCACCAGCACGCGCTCGCCGCGGGGTGGCACCTCGTCGCCGACCACACGTGAGACCAGGCCCGTGCCGTCGTCGAGGCGCAGCCACACCGTCGCGTCGTGCCCGTAGTAGGTGACGTCGTCGACGGTCGCTGCTCGAGCACGAAGGCCGTCGTGCGTCAGCGGCGTCGGTGACGGTCTCCAGCCGGAGCTGCTCCGGGCGCACCACGACCTGCACGTCACCGGGTGCCACGTCGGCAGCGAGCTGCAGCACCCCGAGGCTCGTGTCGACGAGCTGCGCCGCCGCACCGAGTGCGCCGGTCTCAGCTGCCACGGCGCGGCCGGGCAGCAGGTTGGCGCCACCCACGAAGAGGGCGACTCCCGTGTCGACCGGGGAGCGGTAGAGGTCCACCGGGCTGGCGACCTGGGCGACCTTGCCGTCGCGCATCACCGCGACCTGGTCGGCCAGCGACAGCGCCTCGTCCTGGTCGTGGGTCACCAGGATCGCGGTGGCCCCTGCCTGCCGCAGCAGGCGCAGCACGCCGCGACCGGCGGACGCCCGGAGGCCGGCGTCCAGCGACGAGAAGGGCTCGTCGAGCAGCACCACCTGGGGCCGGGGGGCCAGGGCACGCACGATCGCGACCCGCTGCTGCTGGCCGCCGGACAGCTCGTCGGGGTAGGTGTCCGCCACTGAGTGCGGCAGCTCCGCCAGGTCGAGCATCTCGTGGAGCAGCGCAGTCGTGCGCTCCTTCCTCGGGAGGCCGAAGAGCACGTTGTCCCGCACGCGCAGGTGCGGGAAGAGCGCGCCCTCCTGGGCGACGTAGCCGACCCCCCGCCGCTGCGGCGGCACGTGCGCGCCCGGAGCGGCGACAGTCGTGCCGCCGATCGAGATGGAGCCGGCGTCGACCTCGGTGAAGCCGGCGACCAGCCGCAGCAGCGTGGTCTTGCCGCAGCCCGAGGCCCCCAGCACCGCGGTGATGCTGCCGTGCGGCACGGACAGGTCGATGCCCGTCAGCACCGGCTGGCGGCCGAAGCGCTTGTCGACCCCGCTGATCAGCACGTGGCTCACGCCTCACCTCCGAGGACGGAACCCCGCCGCGACTGTCGGGCCAGCCAGATGGTGGCGGGCACCGAGACGGCGATGAGGAGCATGGCGTACGGCGCCGCGGCGCCGTAGCGGGCCGCCGACGAGGCCGACCAGAACTCCGTGGCCAGTGTGCTGGTGCCGAGTGGCGACAGCAGCAGCGTGGCGGTGAGCTCGGTGGAGACCGCGAGGAACACCAGCGCCGCTCCTGCGGTGAGCCCCGGGCGCAGCATCGGCAGCGTGACCCGCACGAAGGCCTGCAGGGGGGTGAGACCGAGGCTGCGGGCGACGTCGGTGAGCACCCCCGGGGCCTGCTCGAGCGACGCGCGGATGCTGATCAGCGCCCGCGGCAGGAAGAGGATCGCGTAGGCGGCGAGCAGGAGCCCGGTGGTCTGGTAGACCCCGGGCGCCAGCCGGATCGAGACCGTGACGAGGGCCAGCGCCACGACGATGCCGGGGAGGGCGTGCGCGGTGTAGGTGGTGCGCTCGATGAGCATCGGCGCCGCGCCGCGGTGACGCACCGCCAGCCACGCGACGGGCAGCGCGAGCACTGCGGTGAGCGCGGCCGCTCCGGCAGCGAGGCCGAGCGTGCTCACCAGTGCGCCGCTCACGTCGGTGACGGGGAAGGCCGCAGAGCTGCCCACCAGGAACCATCGCACCGTCACCGACAGCGGCAGCAGCAGCGAGAGCGTGCACAGCAGGCTCAGGGTCGCCAGCACGGGCACCCGCCACCGGCCGAGCCGCACCGGCTCCGGCGACCGGGAGACGCCTGCGCCGACACGGGCGACGCGGGCACGCCCGCGCATGACGAGCTCGACGGTGAGCAGCAGCAGGCAGGCGACCACCAGCACCGCCGCGAGCACGTTGGCCGGCGCACTGTTGAAGGCCGAGCGGTACTGGTCGTAGATGGCGGTGGTGAACGTCGGGAACCTCAGCATCTGCAGGGCGCCGAACTCCGCCAGGCAGTGCAGGCCGACCAACAGGGCGCCACCCGCGATCGGGGTGCGGAGCAGCGGCAGCGTCACCCGGCGCAGCGCCTCCCACCGCGAGAGCCCCAGGGCCTGGGCGGACTCCAGGAACGCAGGGTCCAGGCCGCGCAGCGTCGCCACCACGGGCAGGTAGACCAGCGGGTAGTAGGACAGCGAGATGACCAGCACCGCGCCGCCGTAGGACTGCACGGCGTGGGTCGTGGAGACCCAGGCGTAGCTGTTCACGAAGGCCGGCACCGCGAGCGGCGCGACCAGCACGCCGTGCCACGCGAGCTTGCCGGGCAGGTCGGTGGACTCCACCAGCCAGGCCGCGGCGGCGCCGATCGCCGTGCTCAGCGCCATGGTGCCGACCAGCAGCATCGTGGTGTTGCGCAGCAGCTCCCCCACCCGTGGCCGTGCCAGCAGGCTCCAGGTCTCGTCGAGACCGAGCTGCGCGGCGTACCAGAAGACGTAGCCGACGGGCACCAGCGCGCCGGCGGCGATGAGCGCCGCCACCGCGGTGAGGACGACCGGCGGGCGCCCGCGCGCGACCGGACCGGCGACCGTGTCGGCCGCCGTTCGAGGGTCGAGCGTCAGGGCCACGGGTCTCTCAGGTCGGGTCGGGGTGGGTTCGGTGGGGTGTGCTCAGAGGAAGCCCACCTCCTGCATCAGCTCGACGACCCGCGGGCCGTTGAGGTCGGAGACGTCGACGTCGGGCGGCTCGAGGTCGTCGAGGCTGCGCACGCCCCGGCCCAGGTCGACCTCGGGGTTGAGGGTGTACTCGAGCGCGTAGCTGTCGGCGATCTCCTGCTGGCCCTCGACGCCGACGAGGTACTCCATGAACTCCCTCGCGGCGTCCTGGTGCGCCCCGGCCTCGAGGATGCCGGCACCCGAGACGCTCACGAAGGCGCCGGGGTCACCGCCGTCGAAGAAGTGGAGCTCCGTGTTGTCGCTGACCTCGCCGGACTCCTCCTGGTCGCGGTACCAGTAGTAGTGGTAGGCGATGCCGGTCTCGACCTCACCGGAGTTGACCGACTCGAGGACGACGTTGTTGCCGTCGTAGACCTCGCCGTTCTCCTTCAGGCCCTCCAGCCACTCGCGGGTGGCCTGCTCGCCCTCGAGCTCGAGCACCGCGCTCACGATGGCCTGGAAGTCGGCGCCGGTCGGGGAGAACGACACACGTCCGGCCCACTCCGGCTCGGCGAGATCGAGGATCGAGGACGGCAGGTCACCCTCCGTCACCGAGCCGGTGTTGTAGAAGAGCACGGTCGAACGCGCGGCGAACCCGGTCCAGCTGCCGTCGTCGGGGCGGTACTGCTCGGGGATCTGGTCGAGGACGGTGTCGTCCAGCGTCGCGAAGAGCCCCTCGGACTGCACCAGGGACATCGCCGGCGAGTTCTCGGTGAGGAAGACGTCGGCGGGCGACGACTCCCCCTCGGCGACCAGCTGGTTGGCCAGCTCCAGGTCCGACCCGTTGCGCAGCTCGACGTCGAGGCCCGACTCCTCCTCGAACGACGCCGCCACCTCGGAGATGAGCTCCTCGTGCTGGGCGTTGTAGACGACGAGGTCGGGCTCCTCCTCACCACAGGCGGTCAGCGGGGAGAGCATCAACAGGGCGCTCACCGAGGCGATCACGCGGCGGCTGGGCATCAAGGCGTCCTTCCGGGGATTAGGTGTGCCTAACCTTAGAACGGGACTGCTCCCCGCGCACCGAGAGGTGGGTCACCCGCTGGACCACCGGGCAGGATGCGGCCGTGGAGGTGCGTCGCGTGGTCTCGGGAGGACAGACCGGGGTCGACCGGGCTGCGCTCGACGTCGCGATCGGGCTGGGCCTCCCCTACGGCGGCTGGTGCCCCGCGGGCGGCCGCGCCGAGGACCACCCGGACCCACCCGGCCTGCTCGCCGACTACCCGGACCTGCGTGCGACCGAGGAGGCGGAGGCCGGCGTGCGCACCGAGCGCAACGTGCGCGACGGCGACGCCACCCTCGTGGTCGTCCCCCGGGGTGACTGGCACTCCCCGGGCACGGACCTCACCATCACCTGCTGCCGGCGCCTGGAGCGCTCACACCTCGTGGCCACGGTCGACCAGGTGGGGGTGGTGACCAGGTGGCTGCGCGAGACCGGCGGCTCGGTGCTCAACGTCGCCGGCCCCCGCGAGAGCCAGGCGCCCGGCATCTACGCCGCCACGGCGAGGCTGCTGCACGCGGTGCTCGACGACGGCCACACGTCGTAACCCCGACGCATCGGGCTCGTTGCACCCGGTGAACCCGCCGCCCCGCGGGTGCACCATGCCCCGGAAGGACATCATGCGACTCGCCACCCGCCTCGGCGCCGTGCTCGGCACCGCCACCCTCGCTGCCACCGCCCTCGCCGCCACACCGTCGTCCGCCATCGTCGGCGGCTCGAGCGTCCCCGACGGGAAGTACCCCTTCATGGCGTCGGTGCAGACCGCAGGCTCCCAGGGCAGCGACGGCCACTTCTGTGGCGGTTCCGTGGTCGGAGCCCAGTGGGTGCTCACCGCGGCGCACTGCATGGTCGACACCGCGCCCCGCGACATCCAGGTCGTGGTCGGCAAGACCGACCTGACCGCCGCGGGCGGCCAGACCCTCACCGCGGACCGCATCGTGGTGCACCCCGACTACGAGGACACGGGCACCTTCGACGCGGCCCTCATCCACACCACCCAGACCATGAACGCCCCGTCGATCCCGCTCGTGCCGCTGGGCGAGGAGTCGCTGGAGCAGCAGGACGCGCCGCTCACCGTCTCCGGCTGGGGCACCGAGTTCTTCGGCTCGCCGGTCATCCCGTCGCGGATGAAGGAGGTCGGCGTGAGGGCCGTCGCCGACTCGAGCTGCACCACCAACGAGCTCGCGATGGGCTTCCAGCCCGACTCCGAGATCTGCGCCGAGGAGCTCGCCGGCGACTCCTGCCAGGGCGACTCCGGCGGACCGCTCTTCGGCACGCTGGCCGACGGCCGCCGCGTGCAGGTCGGCATCGTGAGCTACGGGCTCGGCTGCGCCACCCCCGGCTTCCCCGGGGTCTACGGCGAGGTGAACAACCCCTCGATCCACCAGTTCATCACCTCGCACGTGGGCAGCTCGACGACCACGACGACCGCGCCGACGGGCAAGGGCAAGAAGAACCGCTGACCTCAGCGGCTGTGCTCGCTCGACTCGGCGCTGAGCCCGATGAAGGCGCCGAGCTCGAGCACCCCGTGCGCCGACCGCGGCAGGTAGGACGTCAGCTCGCGGGCGCGCACCAGCACCGCGGCCCACTGTGCCCGTGAGATCGCGACGTTGACCCGGTTGCGGTTCAGCAGGAAGCCCATGCCGCGTGGGACGTCGCCGGCGGACGAGGCCGTCATCGAGACGATCACGACCGGCGCCTCCTGGCCCTGGAACTTGTCGACCGTGCCGACCCGGACGCCACCGTGCCCCGCCTCGGCGAGCCGGCGGCGAAGCAGCGCCACCTGGGCGTTGTAGGGCGCGACCACGAGGATGTCCGTCTCGCCCAGGGCGCGGCCGGCCGACCCGGCGCCGTCGCGCCACGTCCGGCCCAGGAGGTCACGCACGTGCGCGACGACGACCCGGGCCTCCTCCTCGGAGGCGACCGAGTTGCCGACCGCGCCGTCGACCATGACGGTGCGCAGCCCCGGTGCGACGCCCTCCAGGTGGCGCTCGGAGGTGACCTCGGCTGACGCCAGCTCGCCGCCGTACGACAGGACCGAGACCTTGTCGCACAGCTGCGGGTGCATCCGGAAGGTGGTCTCGAGGAAGTAGCCCAGCTCGCGCGGCATGGTGTCCTCCTCGCCCATCACCCAGCGCAGCGCGGACACGTGCACCGGCTCGTCGTGCGTGCCCTGGCTGACCTGCGGCAGCTGCTGCGGGTCGCCGAGGAGCAGCAGCCGCGGTGCCGCGACGGAGACCGCCAGCGTGTTGGCGAGCGAGAACTGCCCTGCCTCGTCGACCACGACCAGGTCGAGGCAGCCACGCTCCACGGCCTGGGCGTTGGTGAAGGTCCACGCGGTGCCGCCGACGACGCAGCCGCTCTGCTCGTGGTCGTCGAGGTAGCCCGCCACCGACGCGGCGCCGCCGAGGCGCGTCCACTGCTTGCTCTCGGGCGACCTCTGCTTGCCGATGAGCTCGGGGTCGAGCCCGGCGCCGCAGATGGCGGTGAGCATGTTGTCGACGACGGCGTGCGACTGCGCGACGACGCCGACGCGCCACCCGTGCTCCTCGACGAGGCGACGGACCACGCGGGAGCCCGTCCAGGTCTTGCCCGTGCCCGGTGGGCCCTGCACGGGCACGTAGGAGCGGTCGAGGTCGCGCAGCGCGGTCACCAGGTCGTCGACGGCGCTGCCGCTGTGGGGCAGGGAGGGCGACGAGGCCAGCCGGGGAGCCCGGCGACGCAGAACCTCGAGCCCCGGCTGCGCGGGCAGGTCGTCGCGGGTGCTCACGTCGGCGGCGACCTCGCGGAGCGCCTCGCGCAGCGACCGGTCACCCGGCGGTGGCGCAGGCACCAGCGCGACCGGGACGGCGTCGAAGGACGTCCTGTCGGTGCCGAGCACCTCGACCAGCTCGACGACTCCCTCGTCGTCGGGCGAGACCCGGATCTCCCGGTCGCCCAGCGTGCCGTAGGGGCAGTTCTCCGGCACCCGGGCGCCCTCGGGGCACGGCACGCGGTAGATCACCGTTGCGCTGCTGCCGGGGGTGCTGCCCGGCCCCCACCGGCCTGTCAGCCGGAGCCGGCGCCGGGCGTTGGTCCCCCTGCCCTCCTCGGGCACCCGCCACTCCTCGAGCACCTCGTGGGAGTCGATCCGGAAGACGTCGCGGTCGGGCCGCCAGTCCTCGACGTCCTCGGTGGCGAGCCGGGTGAAGTGCGCCCACCAGAAGGGCAGCGACTCCCGCCGGTGGTAGCCGACGGCGGAGGCGAGCATCGCGTAGGCCTGCTCGTCGGCGCTGCGGTGGACGCGCTCCTCCGGCCCGGAGCGCTGGCGCAGCGCCTGCACGACGTCGTCCTGCTCCTCGCTGGGCTCCCCCGGCCGGTCGATCACGACGGGCGCGACGGCGGCCTCCAGCCCGTGCCGGTCGACGAGGCCGAGCAGCCAGTCACGCAGACCCAGGGTGGACTCGCAGTCGTAGCGGTTGTACTCCTGGATCGACTGCAGCCTCCGTCGGGCCTCGGCCTCGTCGCCGGCCGCGAGCAGGGCACGCGCCTGGTGGTACTCCGCGATGGAGGCGTCGCCGGCCGCGACCGCCATCTCGCTGCGGTCGGCCGGCATGTAGAGCGGCTCGAGCTGCTTGATGCTGTACGACGGCTGCGAGACCCGCACCGAGCCGCGCACCACGGCGTAGAGGTCGACGAAGACCGCCGAGCGCAGCAGGTCGTCGAGCTCCTCCTGCCGGGTGGCGTAGCGGCCGGCGAGGCGCTTGAGCGCCGAGGTCTCGTAGGGCGCGTAGTGGTAGACGTGCATGTCGGGATGGGCGGCTCGTCGCTGAGCGACGTAGTCCATGAACTCCTCGAACGCGCGCTTCTCGTCGGCCCGCGTGTGCGCCCACCAGCAGCGGAAGGCGGGCTCCTGGTCGCCGGCGGGCGCCTCGGTGACGCCCCAGAGGTACTCCAGTCCCCAGACCCGCGGGTCCGCCTCGCGGTGGAGCGGGTCGCCCTCGAAGTCGAAGAACACGTCACCCGGCGAGGGCGCCGGCATCCGCCGCAGCGCACCGCCGTCGCCGACCACCTCGTAGGAGACGACGGGGTCGCCCTCCGCCTCGCTCGCCAGCTGCGCGCACTGCAGGCGGGCCTGCGCCACCAGCCGGTCGAAGGTCGCACGCACCATGCCCTCGGGCGGCACCGTCATTGCCGCGAGGTCGTCGATCGTGCAGACGCCGGCCTCGTGCAGCAGCTTGCGCTGCGACATCCGCACCCCGGCCACCAGCAGGACGTCGCGCGCGTCGGTCACAGCCTGCGTGCAGTCGGCGCACCGGCCGCACGCGACGACGTCGTCGGCGCCCCACGTGACCGGGCCGCCGGAGGCCCTCCACCGGTCGAGGAGGAGGCGCAGCCGGTCGCGCCGCTCCCGGAACACGGGCAGGACGTCGGGCAGCGGGAACGCCTCGTCGGAACCGTCACCGAGCAGCAGTCGCGCCGTCGGCGCCAGGGGCAGGCCGGCGCGCTCGACCTGGTCGGCGTACGCCCCCAGCTGCAGCAGCGCGGCAGGACGGGCCTGGCGCGCCAGCTTGGCGTCGCTCACGCTCCAGCCCTCGGGCCCGGCCACGAGGAAGTCGGCGAAGCCGACGAGCTCGCCGTCGAAGAAGCCTGCCTGGTAGACGATGCCGTCCAGCTCCCGCAGCGTCGCGACCGTGCGCTGGTGCATCGCGACCAGGTCGTCGCGCGACCACGAGCGCGGCCGGCCGGGCTCGACCAGCCGCCTGCCCGTCGATGCCAGCCGCTCCTTGACCTGCGCCTCGTGCAGGTCGCCGATGCGGGCGATCTGGTCGCGCAGCGGGTCCGCGTCGACCGGTCGGGTGTCGCCTCGTCCGAGCACCTCGTCGAGCCGCCGGAGCAGCGAGAACTCGCACTGCGCCGCGATCGTCAGGTCGGTCGCGCTCCAGCACAGCTCCCCGTCGACCAGCCTCATGCCCCCGACCGTAACCGCCGCGACCGACAGTCCAGCCGCGACCGACCCGCATGTAAATCGGGGTTACGGTCGCTCAACATTGGTTGTGCCACCGCGGAACGGTCAGCAGCACCGCGGAAGTACGCCGCCGCGCGCGGGCCACAAGGCCAGCGCACGGCGCCGCTCCCAGGTCAGCGGAAGCGCGAGGAGGAGAACGACGCCGCGTTGTGCGACCCGCCGCGCGACCCGCCGGCCGCGCCACCGCGGCGCGCCGAGCTGCCGGACGACGACTGGCCGGAGCCGTTGCGCGGCTTCCGTCCGCTGCCGCCACCGCCGCGGCGACCGGATGCGGACCCGTTGCCAGCGCCCGAGCTGCGACGCCGCGACGGACCGGACGGGCGCCCGCCGTTGCCCGCACGAGCGGTGTCAGGGCTGGTGACGACCGGGGCGGTGAAGACCCGGTCGCCCGGGGCGAGCGTGCGCAGCAGCGGGTGCTGGGCGTTGACGCGTGTGGTCTGCGGCTTGATGCCGGCCTGGCGGGTCATGGAGCGGACCTCGGAGGCCTGGTGGTCGAGCACCATGGTGACCACGGTGCCGGCGGCCCCGGCGCGCGCGGTGCGGCCGGAGCGGTGCAGGTAGGCCTTGTGCTCGACCGGCGGGTCCGCGTGGATGACCAGTGCGACCTCGTCGACGTGGATGCCGCGTGCCGCGATGTCGGTGGCCACCAGCGTCGAGGCGGTGCCGTCGGAGAACTTCTTGAGGTTCCGGGTGCGCGCGTTCTGCGCCAGGTTGCCGTGCAGCTCGACCGAGCTGACGCCGCTGGCGTTGAGCTTGCGCGCGAGCTGCTTGGCGCCGTGCTTGGTGCGGGTGAAGACGACGGTGCGGCCAGGGGCGGCGGCGAGGTCGGTGATCACCGCCAGACGGGCTCCGCTGTCGACCTGCAGCACGTGGTGGTCCATCGCGACGACCGGCGACTGCACGGAGTCGACCGAGTGGATCTTCGGTTCGCTGAGGTAGCGCTTGACCAGCACGTCGACGCCGCGGTCGAGCGTGGCGGAGAAGAGCAGCCGCTGCCCGTGCTGCGGCGTACGGTCGAGCAGCCGGCGTACGGCGGGCAGGAAGCCGAGGTCGGCCATGTGGTCGGCCTCGTCGAGCACGGTGACCTCGATGTCGGACAGGTCGACGTGGCCGGAGCGCATCAGGTCCTCGAGCCTGCCCGGGCACGCGACGAGGACGTCGATGCCGGCGGACAGCGCCCTGATCTGCTTGGGGGCCGGGACGCCGCCGAAGACGGTGGTGGTGCGCAGCCGCGCGGTGGCGGCAAGCGGCACGAGAGCCGCGTGGATCTGGCTGGCGAGCTCACGGGTGGGCGCGAGGATCAGCGCGCGGGGGCGCTTGGCGCGCGCCGGCCGCCCCGCGGACAGTCGAGCCACGAGCGGCAGCAGGAAGGCGTAGGTCTTGCCCGATCCCGTACGGCCCCGGCCGAGGACGTCACGGCCCTCGAGGGCGGGCGGGATGGTGGCCGCCTGGATCGGGAAGGGCGTGGTGACACCGTCGCGGGCGAGCACGTCGACGAGTGTCGCGGGCAGGCCGAGGTCGGCGAAGGTGGCGGTGGTGGAAGAAGGCATGGACGTATGAGGACGGGTGACCGTCACGTGGTGCTCCGAACGTAGGGAAAGAATGTGGTCGTCCTGCCCGGCGCGGACATCAGTGTCCGCGGCGCTTGGTGGATGACGAAAGCTCGACGGCCCCAGGCAGAACAGACGGGCCGGACACCCTGAACCGTACCGGTTCCGCACGCTGGGGCCTAATCGCGGCGTACGGGCCGCGCGGCGTACTTCCGCGGTGCTGTTGACCGTTCCGCGGTGGCACAACCAATGTTGAGCGACCGTAACCCCGATTTACATGCGGAGGGGTCGGCGCGACTCAGGGGACGACGGCGAGGAAGAGGAACGCAGCGAACGTCGTGAGGTGGATGGCTCCCTGCATCACGGTGACCCGGCCGTGCTGCAGGGTGATGACCGAGGTCACCACGGTCAGCGCGAGCAGCACGACGTCGGAGGTGGCGAGCCCCAGCGTCAGGGTGATGTCGAGGAAGAGCGAGGCCACCGCGATCACCGGGATCGTGAGGCCGATGCTCGCCATCGCCGAGCCGAAGGCGAGGTTCATGCTGGTCTGCAGCCGGTTCGCCGCCGCCGCCCGCACCGCGGCCATGGTCTCCGGCGCGAGCACCAGCAGCGCGATCACGACCCCGACACTGCTCACCGGAGCACCCGCCCACTCGACCGCGTCCTTGAGCGTCGGTGACATCACCTTCGCCAGCCCCACCACGGCGACCAGCGAGATCAGCAGCATGGCGAAGCTCATCCACGCCGTCTCGGTGCGTGGCTCGTCGACCTCGCCGTCGCCGTCCTCGTCCTCGGGCAGGAAGTAGTGACGGTGCCTGATCGCCTGGAAGAACACGAACGTGCCGTAGAGCCCGAGCGCGAGCCCTGACATGAAGAGCAGCTGGGCCGTGGTGAAGGTCGGGCCCTCGCTGGTGCGGGTGTACGACGGGAGCACCAGGGTCAGCGTGACCAGCACCGTCACCGCTCCCAGGGCCCCGGCGGCACCGCGCGGGTGGAAGGTCTGCACCCGGTGACGCAGCGTGCCCACGAGCAGGCAGACGCCGAGCACCCCGTTGTAGATGATCATCACCGCCGCGAAGACGGTGTCGCGCGCCAGCGCGGCGGCGTCGTCACTGCCGCCGATCATGAGCGTGAGGATGAGGGCGACCTCGATGACCGTCACCGCGATCGCGAGCACGAGCGTGCCGAAGGGCTCGCCGACCTTGGCCGCAACCATCTCCGCGTGGTGCACGGCCACGACGACGTTGACCACGAGGGCCAGGACCACGACGACGCGCGCCCACCCGGGGACCCCGCCGCCCCACGTCAGCCCCAGGAGCACGAAGCCGGCCGGCGGCACGATGATCGACCACAGCGGGTTCCTGGGTCCGTGGGCGCTCACGGGCAGAACCTAACCAGGCAATCCCAAGGCGCCGTCAGCCCGCCCGCGGCGAACAGGGGTGTGGCCCTGCCCTGGGGCCGATATCTTGAAACGCGCAGCACTTGTCACCGCACGCAATCGACGTCGGCAGCCCTGGAGTGCGGGTCGCCCGAGCAGGGGGTGTGAGCATGTCGGCCGGTTTTCCGGAGCTGGACGACCTCTACGGCCTCACCGACCGCCCCGCCGCCCCTGTCCACGCCCCCGCCTGGCCGGTGTACGGCGCTGCTGCGGCAGCGCTGGTCAGCGCGATCGCGCTGACCTGGGCCTCACAGGGTGACGGGCTGTGGGGGGTCGTCGGCTACGTGCTGGGCGCGGTGGCCACTCCCCTGCTCATGGTCGCCTACCGGCTGCTCCGCCGTCCCGCACGGAAGAACCCCTACTACGTGCCCCGCCCCCGACTCGAGCGGCTGCTGGTCGTGGCCACGGCCGCGGGCATCGTCGTCGGCGTCCTGCACGCGTGGTTCGTCGCCACGGAGCTGGCGAAGCGATGACCCACCGGCTCCGCGTCGCCGTGGTGCTGGTGGCCACCGCGGTCCTGATCGCGCTCGCGCCCGCACTCGCGTCGTCGGCGCCGACGGCACCGGTGCGGGCGAACGAGCAGGCCTTCTCCGACATCGCCGGGTGCATCTCCGGCGCCGACAACGTGCTGGTCTCGATCGTGGTCGACGAGTCGCTCAGCCTGCGCGACACCGACCCCGACGACCTGCGCGTGCGCGGCATCACCACGGCCATCGACAGTCTCGACCAGCTCGCCGGGCAGCTCGACCGGTCGACGGACGTGCACGTCACCCTGTCGACCTTCGCGCGTGACTTCAGCACGCTGCTCGGGTGGCGGCGGCTCGGCGGGCGCACCGCCGACGAGCTCCGCTCGGCGGCGCAGTCGCAGCTGCCGGAGCGCGACACCGGTGACGCCACCGACTACCGCCAGGCGCTCCTGGGTGCGCAGCGCCAGCTCGACGCCAAGCAGCGGCAGCTGCGGGATCCGGGGGCGTGCAAGGTGCTGCTGTGGTTCACCGACGGCGCGCTCGACGTCGACGACCAGACCGGCGCGGCCGCCTCGCAGCTCTGCCAGGTCGGCGGGATCGTCGACGCCGTCCGCCGCGACGGGATCGCCGTGGTGGCCCTGGCCCTCTTCCGCCCTGGCGCCGACGTCTCGCAAGCCCAGCGCGAGCAGCTCCGGGCGGTCGCAGAGGGACGCGGCAGCGGCATCTCCTGCGGTGTCGTGCCGGTCCCGCCGCAGAACACGTCCGGCATCTACCTGCCCGCCGACGACCCCGGCGCCCTGCAGGAGCTCTTCGGCCGCGCCGGCGCGCTGGTCGGCGGCGGCACGGAGGTGGGCACCGTGACCTGCCCCGGACCCCAGTGCCCCGGCGGCCGCTACTCCCTGGCGATCGACCCGGGCGTGGCCGGCGCCCGCGTGCTGGTCGCGGCCCGCGAGCCGGGACCACCCGACGTACGCCTGACCTCCCCGAGCGGCGGGACCGTCGACCTGTCCGGCGGCAGCACCGAGGTCGAGGGCGCCACCGTGAGCCTGATCCGTCGCGACGGCTTCGCGACGCTGGACATCTCCTACCCCCGGTACGCCGAGGAGAGCGCGGTCTGGCAGGTGCGGCCCGGCCCGAGCGAGCTGACGGTCTTCTGGTTCTGGGGCGCCCAGCTCGAGCTGCAGACCGAGTCGGTGAGCGCAGGTGGCCGCAACGACCTCCGGCTGCAGCTGCTCGACCGCACCGGGGAGCCGCTGCCGCCGACGCTGTACGACGACTTCAGGGTCACTGCCCGGCTCGGCGCTCGACCGGTGTCGGCGCGGGTCACACCGGAGGGCGCCGTCAGGGGCAGCATCACCCTCGGTGTCGACCGGCTGCCGCCGGCCCTCCCCCTGCGCGTCTCTGTCACCGCGCGGTCGCGCCCGAGCGGAGCGCCGCTGGGGCCGCTGTCCCTCTCCGACCGGCTGGCTGTCGAGCTGCCGCCGGTCTACCCGTCGCTCTCCCCCGACGTGCTCGACTTCGGTGAGCTCGAGGGGCTCGGCACCGCCTCCGCCGAGATCGAGGCGACCGGCAGCGAGCGCGGGCCCACCCGGGTGTGCCTCACCGGCTCGCAGATCACGGTGCCGGGGAGCGACCCCGCCGACCTGGTCACGGCCGAGCGCGAGTGCGTGCGACTCGGGCCCGGCGCGACCGGCACGATCCCGCTGCAGCTCGAGCCCGGCACCGCCGCCGACGGGCTGGCCTCCGGCGACGTGACGCTGACGCTCGAGCCCGCCGACGACTCTGCGCCCCTCGAGGTCGACGTGCCGGTCGAGCTCGAGATGGCGCGCGTGGTGGACGAGTCGACGCGCTGGCTGCTGGTCGCGCTGCTGGTGGGCGTCGCGCTGCTGCTGCCCCTGCTGGTCCTCGTGCTCGCCAACTGGCTGACCGCGACCTTCGCCATGACCTACGCCTCCCGGGTCGGCTCGGCCCCGGTGCGCATCACCCGCAACGGACTCGTGCCCCGCGACGGCGGTGCGCTGATCACGACCGACCACTTCGACAACGCCGGCTTCAGCGGACGACGCCGCGAGCGACGGATGGCGCTGGGCCACACCGGCCTCACCGCCGAGGCCCGCGGCGCGCTCGGCGTCAGGGACGCCACGGGCGTCGCGGTCGGGCCGGAAAACCGGCTGCTGGTCTCGGGCATGGCACCCCACCGCGGTGAAGCGGCCAACGAGGCGCCGATGACCCTGGGCGACGTGGACAGCGCCTTCGTGCTGGTGGAGCGCACCGGCACCCGGGAGGAGGCGGACGGCACGCTGGTCATGGTGGTGCCCGGCAGCGTCGTCGAGGAGGTCGACATCCGCGAGCGCGCGGCCAAGACGAGCGATCGCGTCGACTGGGAGAAGGTCCTGGCGGAGGCCGCGCACACCGCGGCGACGGTGCCCGCCGGAAGTGCCGCGCACGGTGCCTCGTCAGGCCCGCCCCCACCGCCGTGGGCGGACGATTCCGGGGGTACTTCAACCCCCTCGTCCGGCTCATCCGCCGGCGAGGATCGGGAGCCGTTCCCGTGGGAGGACACAGCCGCCGGACCGCGACCTGGGTCACGGAAGTCGAGTTCCCGGGGCAAACGTCGCCTCTCCGCGTCAGACTCGTTGTCGAAGGACCGACCGGGCGACCAGCCCGGCCGCCCCGACGACCAGGACGACCATGCCGACTCCGCCGACCGCGCAGACTCCGCAGACCGAGCCGGGAGCGACGACCTCCCGCCGCTGCCCGACTTCCTGAGAGACGAGGACTGACCCATGCTCCGACCGTTCCTGCTGATCGGCATCGGCGGTTCCGGCGGCAAGACGCTGCGGATCGTGCGCCACGAGCTGCAGCGACGCCTCGACGAGCACGGGTGGAAGGGGAAGTTCCCCGCGGGCTGGCGCTTCCTGCACATCGACGTGCCGAGCGTCGCCGACGGAGACGAGCCCGACCTCCCCGCGCAGCTGCCGCAGGCGGAGTACGCCGGGCTGGTCACCGCCGGGGTGAACTACCGCAGCATCGACGCCGCGCTCGTCGGCGGTGTGGGGCGCACGCCGGTGAGCGACCTGATCGCCGGGTGGCGGCCGGAGCCGGCCGAGGTGATGGTGCCGGTCGAGCGCGGGGCAGGTCAGTTCCGCGCGCTGGGCCGCGTGCTCACACTGGCCAACCTCAAGCTGGCCAAGCGCAGGCTGGACGACGCGCTGCGCGACATCTCGGGGCGCGAGGTCAGTGCCGAGCTGCAGGACCTCACGCGCAGGCTCGGTGGGGAGCCGTCGACGATCCTCGACACCCCTGTCGCGGTGGTCGTCTCCTCCATCGCCGGCGGGTCGGGTGCAGGCGCCGTGATCGACGTCTGCGACCTGCTGCGCACCAGCGCGGGGGTCTGGGGCTCGGAGTCCATCGGCATCCTCTACGCGCCGGACGTCTTCGACTACCTGCGGCCAGAGCGCCGCCGCGGCGTACGCCCCAACACCCTGGCCACGGTCTCGGAGCTGGTGGCCGGCTACTGGAACCGCTCCGGCCCGTCGTCGGAGATCGCCGACATGTACGCCCGCCAGGGCGTCGCGCTGAGCGACACCGACCGGCTCGGGCCGCGCTACCCGTTCCTCGTCGGAGCGCGCAACGACTTCGTCACCTACAAGACCCAGAACGACATCTACCAGGCGATGGGCCGCTCGCTGGCCTCGTGGGTGACGAGCACCCAGCTGCAGGACAAGCTGGGCGCCTACGTCTCCGGCAACTGGACCTCCACGGCGATCTCGGTGCCCGACAAGCTCGGGCTCAAGACCACCGACATGGAGACCCCCTTCACCGCGATGGGCTCGGCCCGTGTCGGGCTCGGTCGCGACCGGTTCCGCGACTTCGCCGCCCAGCGCCTGGCCCGCGCCGCGGTCCGTCGCCTGGTGTCGCGTCACGACGACCTGCGTGCGCGCGGCGACGAACGGCACGCCCGCGCCGTCGCGCAGGAGGTCGCCGACAACGCCTTCGGCGCCTTCCTGGTGAACTCCCAGCTCGACGAGCGCGGCGACCAGCAGAGCTCCATCCTCGACGCGATCCGCCCGAGCGACCGAGTCGACCGGATGCGTCACCTGAAGAACTCGCTCTTCGAGGCGGTGACGCGTGACGCCCCCGAGAAGGGCCTGGAGGTCCCGGAGTGGCGCGCGCTGATCGCGCGCGGCGTCAAGAACGTCATCGACCGGCAGCTCGACGAGTTCGACGTCGAGCACCGCGAGCGGGGTCGTGCCTGGGTCGACCACATCCAGCGGCACCTGCGGCAGCGGGCGGCCGCGACGCTCGCGCTCGAGGGCTACGTCGTCACCGCCCTGCTGCTGCGCAAGCTCGCCGACGAGCTGCGTGCGGTGGAGATCGAGCTCGAGCAGGAGGCCGGCAAGCTGAGCCGCCACGGCGACAACGTCGAGCAGGTGGTCGAGGAGGCGCTGCGACGCGCCGGCGGCGACGTGCTCCCCAAGAACCATCCGCAGGTCTCCGAGGCCGTCAACCGCGGTGTCGCCGCGATCCACTACCGCAGCGAGGCGCGGCTGCGCTCCCTGGTGGTCGCCATGCTGCCCGACCTCGCGGCCAACGTGGTCCGTCCGCTGGCCGACGAGATCGACCGGGCTGGGCAGGCGCTCGAGGCCGAGATGAGCCCGCAGCAGGGGCTGCCCTCGCCGGTCAGCCACTGGCCCGAGGACGACGAGGTGCCCCACCGGCTGCGCCCGGCGGCCAACGAGTTCCTGCTGGAGCCGCTGGAGGGCTACGGGCAGACGCTGCAGGACCTTGTCTCCCGCAGCGTCCAGGTGGACGACATGATGGGCGCCTTCCACGCGGTGGTGCAGCGCATCATCGTCGGCGCCGACTCGCTGGAGGACCCGGCGCAGGTCGCGGTGACCCAGCCCACCGCGTGGGTGCCGCAACGCCACGAGCTGCACGCCGAGCTGTCGACGCCGGAGCGGGCGTCGTACGAGGTCGACATCTCGGCCGACGCCGTCCTCGACCGGGCGACCGCGTGGCTGACGAAGCCGGGCACGCCCCCGGGCAGCTTCGTCAGCGAGGGCCTGGACCACTACCTCGACCCCGACCACGTCGAGCCGCAGGACCTGCAGCGGCGGCTGCACCGCTTCGAGGCGCTCTTCAACGCCTCGGTCGACGCCGCCCAGCCGCTCGTGGGGGTCAACAAGGCGGTTCTGGTCGCCGTGCACGACCGCCACGAGATCGCGACGGAGACCTTCTTCAGCGAGCTGCCCTTCTCCCCCAGCTCCGCGGCCGGCGAGGTCGTCCAGCGGGTGCTGCAGAGCCGCGGGAAGTGGAACCCCGACCTCCTCACCTCGTTCATCGAGAGTGACCGTCCCTACATCGACGCCTTCGCCGTGCTGACCGAGCCCTACGAGCCGGTCGTCTTCGACTCGCTGATGCGCCCGATCGCCAACGAGTGGGGCGACCGCAGCAAGTCGCCCGACGGCCGGGAGGAGTTCTGGCGGTGGCGCCGCGCGCGCTCGCTCCCCGAGTTCGTGCCGATGGCCCCCGCCGTACGCCGGGCGATGGTGCGCGGCTGGTTCACCGCGAGCATGCTCGGCCAGATCGACTTCGACGGCATGGCGGTGCGGATCTTCGTGCCCAACCCCGCAGGCGGCAGCGGCAGCTGGCACTCCTTCCCGCGTCCGCTCCTCGCCGACGGCATCAAGGCCAACCACGACTACCTCCCGCTGGCGCTGGAGTCTCTTCCGCTGGCGTTCGTCGAGATCGCGGTCGACGCCAAGCTGGCGCCGATCACGCCGTACCACCGGCTGCGCGCCTTCGGCACCAGTGGGGGCGGTGGCCTCGAGACCTACGACTCCCTCAACGCCGAGCTCGCCACGTGGATCGCCGAGGGCCGGCTGCCCTCCGGTGCCCCCGACCCCCAGCCGGTGCACGCCGGCCCCGTCGAGGGCGACTGGATCGAGCGCAAGGAGGCGCTGGTCGCGCGGGCCCTCACGCTCGGCCGGCAGTACCACGGCCTGTTCGAGGCCGAGGAGCGGCGCGACGCCCCGAAGGTCGCCCGGGCCATGGAGCTGCGCCCGGACATCTCCGCAGCGCTGAACGACCTCGCCCACGTGCTGCGCGAGTTCGAGGTCACCGGTGTCGGTGGGGACGACTGGAACTGACGATGACCGAGCTGACCCACGGTTCCTCCCTCACGGTCATCGTGGCCGGGGACGACGACGACAGCGTCGGGGTGCGGGAGCTGGCGCTGCAGTGGCACGCCGACGGGCTGCTGGGCGAGTTCGCGTGGGTGAGGCCGTCCGACCTCGACCGCGAGGCCTACGGCCCACCGACGATCTACGCCACGGTGAGCGGGCGTGAGGACCCCGTGGAGCTGATGACCTACCTCGGGATGCGCCCACGGGTGCTCGTGCGGGTCGTGCTGCTGCACCTGCTCACGCACGAGATGTCCGACGCCGACACCCTCGTCTACACCTGCGACGAGATCGCGGAGCTGGTGAACCGCTCCCGGCCGCGCACCATCGACGGGCGCGGCCGGCATCAGGGCACCCAGCTGCTGCGGATCAACCTGATGGTCCCTGAGAGCGACCTCCACCCGCAGGACACGCGCATCATCATGCCCGCGTGGGAGGTCAACGCAGTGGTGTCGCCCGAGGACCGCCCCGAGCTCGACCGGCAGAGCATCTTCGTACGCCGGGCGGTCAACCTGCGCGGTCACGCCCTCAACGCGGCCGCGGCGGCCGGAGGGCTCTGGTCGACGTCGGAGACCGGCGCCTTCGACACCCACGAGTCCGACTCGACCACCGGCGGTGGCGAGGTCGTGGTGGTGCGCTGCCAGGCGCGCCTCGTGGTCGGTGACGACCGCACCGACGAGCTGGCGGAGAGCGTCGTCACCCAGCTGCAGGAGTCCCCGATCGGCGCCGCCGCCTGGGTGAGCTGGGCCGTGCCCGCTGACAACGCTCCCGCGGTGGTGCACGCCAGCACCGAGCGTCTGATGACCCACCCGGAGTGGGCACCCCTGGAGCGTGAGACGAAGCCGCTGCAGAAGCGACAGGTGTCGCTCGGCGAGGCGATCACCGAGTGGGCCCATTTCCAGCTGCGGCTGGTGCCGGCCGTCGCTCACTTCCTCTTCGGCTGGGGCCGCACCATGGTCGAGCGCAGGGTCACCGCGCTCACCGTGGGACGCGACGCAGGCGAGGAGGGCAAGGTGCGTCCCCTGCCGCCCGAGAAGGTCGAGGAGGTGGCCGAGCTCCGGATGCGTGTCGTCGAGGACCGGCTGCGCCCGACGCTGCTGGAGGAGGAGGCCGCGAGCTGGGGTCAGGCGACCCCCGGGGCGTGGCGCGAGCTGCGCGAGCTCGCCATCGGGCTGGTCGACGGCTCGCGGCTGCCGGAGGGTTTCTCGCGCGCGACCCGCGGGGGCGCGGACGAGGTGGTGCCGCCGGCCTCCGTCGTCGCCGACCCGGCCGACGTCTACGAGCTGGAGACCGGCATGCAGATCGGTCCCGTCGACGTGGAGAAGGCCGAGCTCGCGGTGGCCGACATCGAGGAGTACCGCCGCGCGTTGGCGGCAGCGCCGCCGGCACCGACTGAGGGAAGGCGTCGTGCCGCCCCCGCGGAGGAAACCGCCCCGGAGCCGGGCGAGCCGGAGCACGACGTGTTCTCCCCCTTCTTCGACTGGCTCGAGCAGCGACAGACGACCTTGCTCTGGCAGGTCGCCGCACGCGTCCTCGACCTGAAGCGCCAGGAGACTGAGCGCGCTGCACAGGCCCAGCAGGCGATCGCGGACGCGAAGCCGCCGACGACCGAGAAGCTCGAGGCCACCAAGCAGTTCCTGGTGGTCACGTGGGGCATCGCGCTCGCCGCGCTCGGCGCCGTCCTCGTCCTGACTCTGCTCAGCATGCTCGACGACCCGATCGGCGTCATCGCAGCGGTCCCCGACATCGAGTGGTTCGACGTGGTGCGAGTGGTCCTCGTCGCGCTCGTCGTCCTGCTGGCCGCGGGCACCATGTACTTCCAGGCGATGCGGGCCTACGAGTGGGCCGTGACCCGGCGCATGCACACGTTGCAGCAGGCCGGTGACGACTACGTCACCGCGCGTCACCAGGAGCGTCGCTGGGAGCTCATGCACACCGGCATCGTCGACTGGGCTCGCATCCTCGGCGAGCTGCTTCACCGGCCGTGGACGCCACCGCAGGTGCAGGAGCGCGAGGTGCCGGAGCACACCGGCCTCCCCGCCTCCGTCGCGGTCGCGGTGCACCTGCTCAGCGAGAAGCGGCACGACGCCCGCGTCGTCGCTCACGCGATCGAGCACGTCTGCCAGAAGGGATGGCTGACCGAGGAGTTCGCCCGGGTGGTCACAGCCAGCCCCAAGAACACCCCGGGCAGGATCGTGCGCACGGAGGATGGTGACCTGCCGGCCGACCTCGACCTCGGCATCCGGCCCACAGGGCCACGCCGCGAGCTCGCCGAGCTGGCCGCCCAGGAATCGACGAAGCAGACCGCCACCGAGTGCCTGCTGGAGGACGTGAGCCGGCTGCTGCACAGCGGCGACATGCGCCTCCCGCCCCACACCGTGGTCCGCCTGGGCTTCCACTCCGCGGGAGAGACGATGCTCGACCGCGACTTCCTCACGCCACGCCCCCACGTGGCACCGTTCGTCACCGAGCTGTTCACCCCCGAGGCGCAGCTGGCCCAGCACCAGGTGCCCGAGCGCACCGTGCTGTGCCTGCCCGACGGCATCGAGCCGCCGAGCTCCCTGGTCTCCGCGCTGCAGACCGAGGTCCACGGATCCACCGGCACGACCGCGATCCGCGTCGACGTGTCACCGCTGATCAGTCACGACAACATCGCGCTCTTCCAGCGCGTCCTGCGCCGGGAGTACCACCCGACCACGACCCCCGACGACTTCAACTGACGGCATCAGGGCCCCGGGCATTTCGAGGCTCACTCCGTTCGCACCTCAATGACCGGGAGGGCCCACCTCCGGCGGTCGAGCTTGTCGAGACCCGGTGATCTCGACGGGCGCTCGCAAGCTCGCTGCTCGATCAGCGGGTCACCGGCGGTCGAGCTCCCCCACGCTCCGGCGGTCGAGCTTGTCGAGACCCCGTACCCGCCGGCTAAGCCAGGCCCTCGCGGAGCTCGCGCAGTGCCTCCTCGAGCCCCACCTGTGGCTTCCAGCCCCAGCGGCTCGCACGGTCGGCGACCATGCGGCCGGTCCACGACTCCTCGTCGGTCCACACCGGCTCGACGCCGACCGCGTCGGCCACCGTGCCGATGTAGTCGCGCTGGGTCGCGGTCTCCGCGGCGACGTTGACCGCCGTGCAGCCGCCCTCCACCGGACCGCTCTCGGGGTCGTCCGACGCCGGGATCCTCCCCGTGGCGAGGTCGGCCGCGAGCGACGCCAGGTCGTCGACGTGCACCCACGCGAAGGACTTCTCCGGGTTGGTCGTCCGGTCGTCCTCCTTGTCGCGGACGTCCTCGGGCCGGATGGTGTTCCAGATCGACGTCGGACCCTGCCCGAGGATCGCCGGCGGCCGCAGCACCACCCGGGTGATGCCCTCGATCCCGGCGAGCGCCTGGTCGGTGTCGCGCTTGGTGACGGCGTAGGCGTTGTCCACCTCGCCCACCAGCGCCGAGTCCTCGTCCACGTCGCCGGCCGAGGGCGACCTGTCGTAGACGGCAGCAGTCGAGATGTGCACGAAGGTCGGCACTCCGGCGTCACGCGCGGCTCGCGCCAGCACGGGCGTGCCCTCGACAGCCACCTGCTGCTGCACGTCGGGATCGTCGCCCAGCGGGTGGACGGTCGACACGACCGCATCCGCCCCTGCGGTCACCTCGGCGGCCAGCTGCGGGTCGTAGAAGTCCCCGACGTGCTCCTCGACGTGGTCGAGCGACGGTGCGGTGCCGGGTCGACGTACGACCGCGCGCACGTGGGCTCCCCGCTCGCTCAGGGCCCGGCAGACGGCCTCGCCCACCAGACCGTTGGCTCCGGTGACGACCACGACAGGTGTTGGTGCGTTCATGCGGTCACCGTGCCCCCGCCCCCACCGCTGCATGCCTCAGGCGGTGACCAAGGTCGGTCTATCGCACCTCCTGTCCTGGGACCTTGCGCCGTGGACGCGGCACGCCGGGGCCGCTACCCAGGTGAGAGGGCGTGTCATGGCCCGTCGGCTGGGCGGGTGAACTGCCGGGGCGCGCCCGACCGTCGCGGTCGGAGGACCGCCGACCCGAGAGGGAGCTCATGCACACGCCACCACCCCGCACCGAACCCGTCCAGCTCGCCGAGGACACCTTCCTCATCACCAACCTCTACCCGGACAGCCCGGGTTCGTTCCTGCCGGTGAACTCCATGCTGATCCGCGGTGAGCAGCCGGTCATCGTCGACACCGGTGCACCCATCCACCGCGAGCTGTGGCTGGACCAGGTGTTCGGGCTGGTGGACCCCGAGGACGTCCGCTGGATCTTCCTCTCCCACGACGACGGCGACCACACCGGCGCGCTGTACGACGTGCTGGAGCGGTGCCCCCAGGCGACACTGATCGCGAACTTCTTCATCACGGAGCGACTCGCACTCGAACGTGGCCTGCCGCTCGAGCGGATGGTCTGGAGGGAGCCGGGCGAAGCGGTCGACGTGGGCGACCGTCAGCTGCGCCTGGTGCTGCCGCCGATCTTCGACGGCCCTGCCACGCGCGGTCTCGTCGACGAGCGCACGGGCGCGATGTGGGCGGTGGACTCGTTCGCGTCGCTGACGCCCGGCGAGGGGTTCGAGCACGGCGACGTGCCCGCGGAGATGTACGAGGAGACGTTCGCGCTGATCAACAGCCTGGTCTCACCGTGGCACCAGTGGCTCGACCCCCACCGCTACGACGCGCACATCGCCTCGGTGCAGGCCTACCAGCCCTCGGTCGTCGGCAGCGCCCACGGCCCGGTGCTGCGTGGCGCGAGCATCGACCAGGCCTTCGGCCGGGTGCGGGCGATGGCAGGAGAGCCGATCGTGCCCAGGCCGGGCCAGGAGACGCTCGACGCGATGCTGGCGCCGACGCTGATCCCAGCGCAGCCAGGACCGTCGGCGGCGGAGTCGCTCCCCGTCACGGCGTGATCGGCGCCGACAGGTAGCCGGTCACCGGACAGGCGCAGGCCGCCCCAGTAGGTGAGCACCGGAGCGGCCTGCGCCTGGTCGTGCGTGGGTCAGCGACGTCCGAGCAGCTTGCGGACCCCGCGGCCGATGGCCTCGTCCTGCGTGCGGCGACCACCGGCTGCGCCGGTGCCCATCCCGCCACCGACGCCGGTGCCAGTGCCGCCTGCCGGTCGCCTGCTGACGCCGCCGCCTGCCGCGCCGCGGCTCCGCATGAACTGGTTCGCAATACCTCGGATGTTGACCATGTTTCCTCCCACACGTCGTCGGGTTGAGCAGGTCCGCCCAACACCAATGAGCGTGCCCACGATGTCCGGCAGACATGCAGGACCTGCCGTCATGAGCCAGATCGGTCCGGCCCTCCGCCGGATCGGTCCGACCCTCCGCCGGATCGCGCCCCCGGCCCTCAGCCGGTCGAGCCCGATCTCCGCCGGATCGGTCCGAATCCGCCGGTCGAGCTTGTCGAGACCCTCAGGCTGCGAGCTCCCAGGGGTCCTGGCCGTTCTTCCATCGCGACCTCCACCGGTGCCGGAACCGCACCGAGCCGTCGGGCAGCCACCGGTGCTCGTACTGCGGGTCGTGGACCCGTCGGTGGTGCCACCCGCACAAGGGGGCTGCGTTCGCGATGTCGGTGGGGCCGCCGTGGCCCCACTCATGTCGGTGGTGCAGCTCGCACCAGGCGAACGGGCGATCGCAGCCCTCAGCGGCGCACGAGTCGTGGAGCGCGGACAGCGCGACGGCCTGGGCCTTGGTGAACAGCCTGCTGCTCATCCCGAGGTCCAGCGGCAGTGACCGTCCTCCCATGACCAGGGGCATGATGCCCGCCTCACACGCCAGCCGGCGCACCTCGCCGATGCTGACCCGGCCCCCGGTCTCCAGCGTCGCCGCCCCTACCCCGGCGCGCAGCTGGGCCTCCTCGACGTGGACCACCAGGGTGACCCCCGAGCGGGTGTGGCCGGTCTCGGGCAGGTGCTCCAGCAGCTCCAGGAACGCCTGGCCCCTCGCCTCGGCCCCGCTCATCCCACCGACGGTGGGTTCCTCGACCGTCGCGCCGTCGCTGCCGCGGTGGTAGCGCCGGGGCCCGGACAGCTTGTCCAGTGCGTTGAGCAGCAGCTGGCCGTGCAGCTCGGGGATGTCGAAGCCTCCCTTGCAGCGGCCGTCGCCGGTGAGCTCGACCCAGATGCCGGCGAAGTGGTTCGCCTCGCGTTCCTCCTCGCTCAGCAGCACCCCCTCGTGCTCGTCGGCCAGGCGCTTGCTGATCGGCTCGAGCAGCCGCCGCGCCGCCCGGCGCAGGTTGCGCGGGCTCATCCGCTCGGCCTTGGCGACCAGCGCCTGCTCGCACCGCGCCAGCTCCTCGGGATCGAGGCCAGCAGGTGCCTTCTCCGCGGCCCGGACGATCACCATGGCGTGCTCGTGCGACAACCGCCCCTCCGCGAGCGCGGCCCGGACGTGGTGGTAGCGCTCCTCGACCTTCTGCGCCAGCCACAGGCTCCCCCACCGCCGGTCACGGTTACGACCCGCGCGTGCCGCCCACGCCGCAGTGTCAGCAGCACCGGTCTCCGCACGCGCCTCCGACGCCTCTGCCGCGGCGACCGCGTGCAGCCGCAGCCCGGAGACCTGACCCTCCAGCTCCGCCACCAGCCGCACCGTCGCACGCAGCTCGTCCGGGGACGCCTCGGCCAGATCCGCCCACCCGACCACCTGCCCGTCACCGTCACGGACCAGCACCGACTCCAGCGCCGCGCGCGCCGCCCGCAACGCCCCGAGCACCGGATGTCCCGCCATGAGAGAACCCAACCCGACCCCACCGACAGAAACGCTGCGCGCATCCACAATCCTGGTCGCTCTCCCTGCCGACGTCTGAGCCTTGGAGTGCTCTGCACGATGGAGCCATGACCAGCCCCACCACGACCATCGCGACCGGCGTCGACCAGCGGAGCCTGCACAACCTGAGGTCGTGGAACCTGGCGCTCACGCTGCTTCACGCAGCGCAAGCGGTCCTGGTGGTGGTGCTGGCAACCGACTTCGTGATCACGGTCACGGAGTCGTTGCCAACCGGCCCGCCCGGGTCTGAGGTGGCGGCGCCCGAGCCGTTGGTGGACGTCCCCATCGGCGCCGCGATCGCAGTGTTCCTCGGGTTGGCTGCCGTCGACCACCTGCTCACCGCCACGGTTGCACGGGCGACGTACGAGGGGGACCTGCGGGCGGGGATCAACCGCTTCCGGTGGGTCGAGTACTCGTTCAGCGCCACGATCATGGTGCTGCTCATCGCCTTCTACACCGGCATCACCGGCATCTCCGCGCTGATCGGCATCGCCGGCGCCAACGTCGCGATGATCCTTTTCGGCTGGCTGCAGGAGGCGTCGAACCCGCCAGGTGGTGGGCTGCGCACGATGAAGCCGTTCTGGTTCGGCTGCGTCGCCGGCGCCGCGCCCTGGGTCGCGATCGGCTACAACCTCGTCGCCGCCGAGGAGGTGCCGGACTTCGTGGTCGGCATCTTCGTCTCGCTGTTCGTCTTCTTCAACAGCTTCGCGCTCAACCAGTGGCTGCAGTACAAGGGCGTCGGCCCGTGGCGCAGCTACGCCTTCGGCGAGAAGGCCTACCTCGTCCTCAGCCTGGTCGCGAAGTCCGCACTGGCGTGGCAGATCTTCGGCGGCTCACTCGCGTCCTAGTCGGTGGCCCGGCGAGAGCCCCGCCACGCGGCCCAGGCTCCGGTGCTCCACAGCGCCCACACGACCAGCACCGGCTGGAAGAAAAGGCGCACCAACCGTTCGGTGTCGGTGTCGAGGCCGAAGGCATCCGTGCCGGTGAGGTACTGCGAGACGTTGCCCGGGAAGATCGCGACGAAGAACGCCGCCGTCAGCCACCCCACCAGCACCCGGTGGGACACGAGCAGGATCAGCGCGGCTCCCAGGACGAGCTCGACCACACCGGAGGCGAGCACGACGAAGTCCTCGCTCATCGGCACCCAGCCGGGCACCTGCGCCCGGAACTCCGTGCGGGAGAAGGTGAGGTGCCCGGTGCCGGTGTAGAGCAGCGCGAGGCCGAGCAGCACCCGCGCCACAGTCCGCTCCAGCGACATCGGTGCTGTCGTCTCGCCTGTCACCGCTCACCTCCGATCGTCCGGTCCTCCGACCCCAGTGTGATCTCCGTCCGCAACGAGCGGGTCCGGGTTCGAGGTGCGGTGGCTGCGGGTACTGAGCCTGCCGTGAGCACCTCACCCCTGCCGGAGAGCCGCGAGATGTACATCGACCCGCGGTTCCGTCGGGTTGCCGAGACGTTCTTCGACCACTTCCACACGCCCGCCAACGGCGGCGGCGCGGCCGCGGCGTACCTCCACGGTGAGCTGGTGCTCGATGTCTGGGACGGCTGGCGCGCGAAGGACAAGCGCTGGACCCACGACACCGTGACGCTCTGCTTCTCCACCGGCAAGGGAGTCGCGAGCACCGTGGTCCACCGGCTCGCCGACCGCGGGCTCATCGACTACGACCAGCCGGTGGCGGCGTACTGGCCGGAGTTCGCAGCCGCCGGCAAGGAGAGCATCACCGTCCGCGAGCTGATGTCGCACCGCGCCGGGCTGCACAACATCCGCGAGGTCGCCCCCACCCGTGAGGTGCTGCTCGACACCGACCGGCTGGCGCGTGCCCTCGCCGCGGCAGCGCCCGACCCGCGCCGGCACAAGGGCCCGGGCTACCACGCGGTGACCTACGGCAACCTCGTCGCCGAGGTCGCCTCGAGAGTCGCGGGCAAGGACTTCACCACGCTGCTCAAGGAGGAGGTCGCCGATCCGTTGGGGGTCGACGAATTCTGGTTCCACGTGCCCGACGACCACCGCGCCAGGATCGCCCGGGTCTTCCCGACCGTGAAGCCGGGTCCGGTGCCCTGGAGCACGAGCGGACGACTCCTCTCGGCACTCCCTGGACTGCGAGCGATCGCCGAGGCCGGGATGGCCGAGGGCTTCGACGAGCTGGCGCGCAGCGAGGAGGCGCACGGTGTCGTGATGCCCGGCTGGAACGGCGTCTTCAGCGCGGAGGCGCTCGCGAAGATGTACGCCCCACTCGCCAACGGCGGCGTGATCGACGGCCGGCCGTACCTCTCGGCCGACCGGATCCGCCACATGAGCAAGACGCAGACGCGTGAGCGCGACTACGTGCTCGGCATACGGCCCAACTGGCGCCTGGGCTACCACCCGGCGTGGCTGCGGGTCGAGGAGATGCCGCGCCGCTCGATCGGCCACTACGGCTTCGGCGGCTCCGGCGCGTGGGCCGACCCGCAGACCGGGCTCTCGTTCGCCTTCGTCAGCAACCGTCTCGGCAACCGGCTGCAGCCGATCGCCGACGGCCGGATGTCCCGGATCGGCGGCGCCGCGCTGATGGCCGCCCGCGCGGTCTGAGCCCCTACGTCGGTCCTAGTCCTCGCGTCGGTCTGACCTCGCGTCGGTCTCATCCCACGTCGGTCGAGCCTGTCGAGACCCCGGTGATCTCGACGGGCGCTCGCAAGCTCGCTGCTCGATCAGCGGGGCGCTCGCAAGCTCGCTGCTCGATCAGCGGAGAGGTGTGCCTACCAACGGCCGGGCAGCGTGAAGGTCGAGCCCGAGCCCGTGGCGACCATGAGCACGTCGGCGACCTTGGCGTTGTACGACGTCTGGTCGGTCGAGGCGAGCACGAGCCGCACCCGGTGTCCGGGGCGGAAGCGGTGGACGAAGCCAGGCAGCTTGATCCGCACCGGGTCGCCCACGGCGTCGGCCGGCACACGCACCGGAGCGATCAGCCGGTTGATCAGCGTCTCGCCCCCGTCGGGCGCGACGTCGTACACCTTCGCGAAGAAGACCATGTCCTGCCCGTTGGTGTTGGTGATCCGCAGTCGCGCGGACGGCACGCCTGCCACGTCGAAGCGTTCCCTCAGCGCGGGGCCGGTGAAGGTGACGTGCTGTCCGGCGATCTCCTGCGGCGGCGTGTCACCGGCGTAGGGAGAGGCGTCCGGGCCCATCTGGTTCGACGTCTCGGAGTACGCCGCCGGCTGCCCGGTCGCCGGGTTGGCGAACGATGCCGTGCCGGCGGTCGCCGACCTGCCCGGCGCTGCCAGCGCGTCGCTGCCCGAGAGCGTGAACTGCGACGAGGCCCGCAGCGGGAAGCGGCCGGCCGCGGCGTACTGCTCGTCGTCAGGGCCGCTGCCGCCGTAGTCGACCCAGGGCCGGTAGAAGGTGAAGCCCGGCCCACGACCGCCGCGGGTGCCACGCAGCCAGTGGTTCATCCAGCCGAGCGAACGCAGCGTGAGGTAGCAGTTGCTGGTCTCCGCGACGGTGCGCTCCTTGCCGTCGTAGAGCTCGCACTCCCCCGGCTGCGAGCTCCAGCCGCCGTGGCCGCCGGAGTTCCAGATCATGCCCGTCGGCACGCTGCGGCGCTTGAGCGCGAGGTAGGTCGAGCTGGCGTCGTTGAGGTTGAAGAGCGTGTCCTTCTGCCCCTGCACGAACAGCGTCGGGCTGCGGATGTCGGACACGAAGGTGGACGCCGAGCTGCGGCGGATCAGGGCACGCGCCTCGGCGTCGCTGTCACCGGTGGTGGACAGCAGGTTGTAGGTGCGACAGACCGCGAAGTAGAAGCCCAGGCAGCCTGCCTCCACGGGATCACCCGCCTCCTGCTTGGCCTCGGGACAGCCGCCGTTGCCGCTGGCGGGCTGGCTGTTGCCCGAGGCGTAGAACAGCGAGGTCCACTGCTGCTTGAAGACGCCCTGGATGTTGAGCGTGTGGGTGAGGCCGGTGGGGTCACCGGGCGCGACGCGGTTGTTGGGGTCGAGGGAGTAGCCGAGGTAGCCCCAGGTGCGCCCCACCACGCTGGTGCGGATGCGGCGATCAGCTGCGGCCAGCGGGATCTGGATGCCGCCGCCGTAGGAACCACCGATGGTGCCGACCTTGACGCCGCGGCGGTCACGGCGTACGTCGTCGCGCGAGGCGAGCAGCTCGGTGATGAGCTGCCGCGCGATCGGGACGTCGTAGTCGCTCGACTGCAGCGTGATGCAGCCGCCGCTCTCGCCGAACCCGGACGAGGTGTAGGTGAGCACGTGGTAGCCGTGCGAGGCGAAGAACCGCGCAGTGGTGAGGATCTCGGTGCTGTCCTTGCTCCCGCCGAAGCCGTGCGTCATGAGGATCGCCGGCTGGCGGTTGCGTCGCGAGGCGTTGTCCGGCACGTAGAGCCGGGTGTCGATGCTGAGCTCGACGTCGCGCTCAGGGCCGGTGGTGACGGCGACCTGGCGGTCGAACGTCTGCCAGGTCTGGCGTCCGGGCTTGCGGCGGACGTGGTCGGAGCCGAGGCCGAGGGTGTCGGCTCCGGGCGTGACGGTGGCGGGCGTCGTCACGGTGCGTGGTGTCGCAGACGCCGTTGCGGCGGGCATGCCGAGCGCGAGGCCAATCAGGAGGGTCAGCATCGCGAGGAGCCCGAGAGGCGCACCGGATGCGCGGTCGATGCGCAGCATCAGCCCACCGTAGGTGGCAGAGACGACATGAGCGACCCCCTTGATCACCGGACGGTGTCAGCGCTTCGCGCTGTCCTCCACGCACAGCACCGCCCACGGCAGCGCCTCCAGCCGGCCCTCGGGGATGGGCTCACCGCAGACGTCGCAGGCGCCGTAGGTGCCGTCGTCGAGCTTCTCCATCGCGCGCAGCACGTCGGTGCGCGTGACCGCGAGCTGGTCGTGCGCAGCGACCTGGGCGAGGCGGTCGACCGCGATGGAGGTGCCTTCGCCCACGCGCTTGCCGAAGGAGATCGAGCCCTGGTCGGTGGGCTTGGCCTCCATCGACGCCATCTGCTCGTCGATGTCGGCGAGCTTGTCGGCGAGCGCGGCGCGGGTGTCCATCACAGTCGTGTCCATCACGGGAGCATGCCCGCGCCGCGGTCACCTAGTCGTCGATGAGACTCGCGTCTCAGCCCGAGGCCTGTCCGCCGGCGGAGACCAGCCCGGTCTCGTAGGCCAGGACGGCGAGCTGCACCCGGTCACGCAGCTGGAGCTTCGCGAGCACCCGGGACACGTAGGTCTTCACCGTCGCCTCGCTCAGGAAGAGCTCGGCGCCGATGTCGGAGTTCGACAGCCCGCGCGCCACCAGCCGCATCACGTCGAGCTCGCGCTCGGACAGCTCGGCGAGATCGGCAGGGAGTCCTCCCGGCTCGGGGCCGCGCGCAAAGCGCTCGAGCAGTCGTCGGGTCAGGGTCGGAGCGAGCATCGTCTCGCCCCGTGCCACCGCCCGTACGCCCGCGACGAGGTCGTCGGGGCTGACGTCCTTGAGCAGGAAGCCGCTCGCCCCCGCGCGCACCGCCGCGTAGACGTACTCGTCGAGGTCGAAGGTCGTCAGTGCGAGCACCCTGACCTCGGGCAGCTCCGCGACCAGCCGGCGGGTGGCCTCGATGCCGTCGAGCTGCGGCATCCGCACGTCCATGAGCACCACGTCGGGCTTCGCCTGTCTCACGACGTCGAGCGCCTCCATGCCGTCGGATGCCTCCCCCACGACGTCGATGCCGGCGCGCTCGAGGATGAGCCCGAAGCCGCTGCGCACCAGGGCCTGGTCGTCGACGACCACGACCCGCAGGCTCTCGCTCACGTGACTGCACCCGGGAGCACCGCACGCACCCTGAAGCCGCGTCCGTTGACGGTGCCGGTCTCCACCGTGCCGCCGTACAGCGAGGCACGCTCCCGCATGCCGACGAGGCCGTGACCGCCGGAGGGGTCGGCTGCTCCGACGCCGTCGTCGACGACCTCGATGCTCACGTCGGCCTCGCCGTAGGTCAGCGCGATGCGCACGTGCTCCGCCGAGGCGTGGCGCCGCACGTTGGTGAGTGCCTCCTGCACGATCCGGTACGCCGCGAGGTCGACGCCGGCGGGCAGGTCGCGGGCCTCGCCGACGACGTCGAGCGTGGCGTCGAGCCCGGCCGCGCGGGCGTCGTCGACCAGCGCGGGGACGGCGCCCAGACCCGGCTGGGGGGTGAGCGCCCCGGGTTCGTCGCCGTCGCGCAGCATGGCGACGACGCGGCGCATCTCCGCCAGCGCGTCCGCGCCGGTGGTGCGGATGGTGTCGAGCGCCTCGCGGACGAAGGCTGGGTCGTCGTCGACCACCTGCCGGGCTGCGCCCGCCTGCACCACCATCATGCTGACGGCGTGGGCGACGATGTCGTGCAGCTCGCGGGCGATGCGCGAGCGCTCCTCGACCACGGCCGCCATCGCCTTCTCGGCAGCGGCTACTTCGGCGGCGATGGCGCGTTCGGTGGACTCACGCGCCCGGATCTCCAGCTGGCGCAGGCGGTAGCCGAAGCTCCACACGATGATGAAGACGCCCCAGTGGAAGAACATCTCCCCCGGGCTGCGCAGCAGGGGGACGAAGGTGTCGATGAGGACCAGCGCCACCGCCCCGGCGGCGGCGCCGACGTAGGGCACGCGGCCCCGGCCGTAGCGGGCCATGGTGAAGACGGCGATCCCCATGGGCACGAACTGGCCGAAGAAGAGCACCAGCGAGGGACCCCCCGCGATCACCGGGAACCAGGCGAACAGCACCAGGAGTCCCACAGCGAGCGGGTAGGCCCGGCGTACGGACAGCGCGAGCCCCACCATCACGACCACGGCGGTGGACGCAGCCTCGCTGCCCTGACCCTGGACGGACGAGAACGGCACCCAGATCTCCGCCACGCCGGCCACTGTCACGGCCACGGCGAGGCAGATGTCGAACGCCCGGACGGCGGTCAGCTGCACCTGCTCACCATAGGGCGGCGGCCGGCTCCTCCGCGTCATCCGCAGGTTGACCGCCGCGTCAACCCTGGTCGCTCCAGGTGACCCCAGGACGCCGATGACGAACGACGACCGCGACGACTTCGCTGGGACCAGTCCGATCCCCCAATCCCAGGAGTCTCTCGTGAAGGACACCGCACTCTTCCGCCGCAACGCCGTCGTTGCCTGCCTGCTGCTCGCACCCCTGCTGCTGCTGATCTCCTCGGTGCTCCAACCACCGTTCGTCGGCGACTACGTCGAGCGGCTCGCCGGCATCGACGAGGCCGGAGGAGCCGCCTGGGCCTCCAACGTGCTGTTCACGGTCGCCCAGCTGCCGATGCTCGTGGCCTTCCTCGGGATCGCCCACATCCTGCGTGCTCGCTCGCCGAGGCTCGCCAACATCGGCGGCGGGCTGGGCGTGGTCGCGACCTTCGGCGAGGCGGTGATGGGCGGCACCGGGCTCGTCTACCTGACGATGGCGAGCGACTCCGGCAACCGCGAGGCTCTTCGCCGGCGTCTGGGAGGACATGGAGTCGTCGCCGGTGATGATGTTCGCGGTCGCCGGGTTCGGGCTCACCGTGGTGACGCAGATCCTGCTCTCGATCGGCCTCTTCCGCAGCCGGGTCGTGCCGCGCTGGGTGCCTGGCTCTGGTCTGGGCCTTCCTGGTGCTGGAGTTCTTCGTCTCCAACCTGTCCGAGTACGCGTCGTACGCCGGCTCGCTGTGCCTGCTCGTCGCCTTCGCCACGGTGGCGCGGACCGTGGCCGCGAGCCCCAGGGAGGCCTGGACGCCTGCGCTGCCCTGGGCAGCGGCCGACGCCCCATCAGTTGCCGACACTCCGTCGGTCGAGCCTGTCGAGGCCCGCTGACGTCGCGGCAGTCCCGTCGGTCGAGCTTGTCGAGACCACGTGATCTCGACGGGCGCTCGCTCCGCATCGCTGCTCGATCGACGAGGTCAGCAGACCCCGCGCGGCGTAACGCCGTGCGGGGTCGCCTCGTTTGGGTATGTGGAGAGAGCACGTCCACACTCGGGAGGGTCCATGCGCCGCCGCTTGTCCGCCACCATCGCCACGCTCGCCGCCGCCGTCGTCTCGGTCGCGGGGGCGCCCGCGATCACCGCCTCGCAGGCCGCTGACGACCGACCGCTGCGCTACGTCGCGCTCGGCGACTCCTACAGCGCCGCCTCCGGCGTGCTGCCGCTCGACCCGACCGCTCCCCCGCAGTGCCTGCGCTCCACCGAGAACTACCCGCACGTCATCGCCGAGCGCACCGGCGCAGCACTCAGGGACGTCACCTGCGGGGCCGCAGAGACCAAGGACTTCTTCGAGCCGCAGTACGACGGCGTGCCGCCGCAGCTGGAGGCGCTGCGCACGGGCACCCAGCTGGTCACGATGACGATCGGTGGCAACGACAACGGCACGTTCATCAACGCGATCGTCAAGTGCGGCACCGCCGGAGCGACCACGCTCGGCCAGGGCAGCCCGTGCAAGGACCAGTACGGCGACTCGTTCGCCGAGGAGATCCGCAACAACACCTACCCGGCGCTGCTGAGGTCGCTGCGCGCGGTGCACCGCCGCTCGCCGAACGCAGAGGTGGCGATCCTCGGCTACCCGTGGATCCTCCCGCCCACGGAGGGCTGCTTCGAGAAGATGTCGATCGCCCGCGGTGACGTGCCCTACCTGCGCGGCATCCAGGCCCTGCTCAACCGCAAGATCGGGCAGGCCGCCGAGCGCACCGGCACGACGTACGTGAGCATGAACCGCTACTCCGAGGGCCACGACGCCTGCCAGCCGATCGGCGTGCGCTGGGTCGAGCCGGTGATCACCACGACCAACCCGGTCGTCGTCCACCCCAACGCGCTCGGTGAGCTCAAGATGGCGCGGCGCACGATGCGGGTGCTCGGGCTGCTCTGATCAGCCCGGGAGCCACTTCCGCAGGCGCTTGGTCGGCAGCTCCTCGTAGACCTCGGGGTAGCGGCGCCGCAGCTGTGCAGCGGCTGCCTCCTCGAGCGCGTGCAGCCGGCCGAAGGTGAAGCCGTTCTCGCCCGACAGGTGGGCCCTGACGCCGAGGTCGCGCAGGAGCCGGCGGGCGACGATGGTGTCCTGGTAGTCGCCCAGCATCGACGTGATCGCCTTGCCCTGCTTGGCGAGCTGCGCGGCGCGATCCCCGAACACCGGCTCGGCGGACTCGGCGGCGTACCTGAGCCGCTTGGCGGCCTTGCGGACGTCGTGCAGGGCACGCTCGCGCTGCGCGGGCGTGGGTGCGTCCTGGGCAGCGCGGTGCCGCTTGCGGACCCTGCGCAGGTCCTTCTCCAGCAGCCGGGGCAGCGTGTCGGACGCAGGCCCGCGTCCAGCCGGCAGGAGCGGCGGGTCGGCGACGAAGGACTCCACGCTGCTCAGCAGGCCGGCGTACCTGGCCCTGTCCAGCTCGACGGTGGCGCGTGACCGCGCAGGATGAACGCTGCCCGCAGCTCGTCGTCGATGCGCGCCTCCACCGGACCGAGCACCAGCTCAGCCGGCTGGTCCTTGACCAGGGCCAGGAGCCGCTGACGTGCCACCTGGGCGTCCCGCGCGTCTCCGAGCACCCTGCCGAGCCACCTGAGGTCGTCGCGCAGCCGGTCGGTCGCGCCGTCCTCGAGCACTCGTGCGTACGTCGAGAGGGCGGACCGCAGTCGCCGGGCTGCCACTCGCAGCTGGTGCACGCCCTCGTCCTCCCCCGCGCGCAAGCGGGCTTCCTCGTGCTGCAGCGCGGTGAGGTGCTCGGTCAGGTACGCCGCGAGCACGTCACCGACCGTCAGCGCGCCGTGCTGGGGCTCGACCTCGCGATCCTCCTGGCTCGCCACCCGCGCTCCCTCCTCCCGGTCATCATTCGACCCTGCCAGGCCCAGGTGAACCCCTGGTCACGTAACCCACTGCCCTGCTGGCGCGTTCTCCCTCTGAGACGAGGAGGCACGATGCGACTGACCCGGTGGGCGCGGCGACCGCTGGTGGCTGTCGCTGCCGTCGCGGGGCTGGCACTGCTGAGCCCGGCCCAGGCACCGGTCGCTTCCGACACTCCGTCGGCGGGAGACGCGCGGCTGGTCGCCTCGAGCGAGCAGGTCCCCCAGCTGCGCCGCCAGGGTCGCTGGCTGGTCGATCACCACGGCCGCGTCGTGACGATCCACGGGCTCAACCTGGTGTGGAAGCACGCGCCGTACGTGCCCCCGGCGACCGCCGAGGGCTTCCGCGTCGGCGACGCGCGCTGGATGAAGCGCCACGGCTTCAACGGCGCCCGCATCGGCACGCTCTGGGCCGGCGTGACTCCGGATGAGCCCGGCGTGGCCGACCCGACGTACTTCCGTCGCTGGCAGCGGGTGATGGACCTGCTGGCGGAGCGGCGGATCTGGATGCAGCTCGACTTCCACCAGGACATGTGGCACGAGCAGTACGGCGGCGAGGGGGTGCCTGACTGGGCGGCGAAGCGACCCGCGCCGTTCGACGCGGCACCGCCGGTCAACGCGCCGTTCCCGATGGGCTACTGGACGCCGGAGGTCTCGACCGTCTTCGACCGCTTCTGGGCCAACGCCGACGGGTTCCTCGACGGTTGGGCGCAGGCCTGGCAGCTGGTCGCGAAGCGGTGGGAGCGGCAGCCCTACTCCATGGGCTACGACCTCATCAACGAGCCGTGGGCGGGCAACGAGTGGGAGAGCTGCCTGACCACCGGCTGCCCGGAGACCTACTACACCGAGCTGCAGCCGGCGTTCGAGAAGGCGCTGCGCGCGATCCGGCAGGTCGACCCGAGCGGGATCGTGTGGTGGGAGCCGCAGCAGTTCGCGGGCGGCCGCCCGGTCGAGACCTACTTCGAGGACGTGCCCGGCGAGGACAACCTCGGCCTGTCGTGGCACAACTACTGCCCCGAGGTGTTCTTCGAGAGCCAGGGCGTGCCGGGCAGCGACGTCGAGAAGTGCCGGGAGTTCAGCGACGAGCGCAACGAGCACGCGCTCGACCAGGGCCGCCGGATGCGGGCGGCGACGCTGATGTCGGAGTTCGGCGCCACCGACAACGTGCGGGCGCTGCAGATCGACACCGACGTGGCCGACGACCACCTCATGGGCTGGGTGCACTGGGCCTACAAGGGCTGGCGCGACCCGACGACCGCGGACGACGCGCAGGGGCTCTTCCGCGACGACCGCGACCGGTCGACGGTGAAGAAGGACAAGCTGCGGGCGCTGGTGCGCACCTACGCGCAGGCGACGGCAGGCCGTCCGCTGTCGTCGTCGTTCTCCCGCGAGACCGGGCTCTTCCGCTACACCTACGACCCGGCGCCGCGGATCACCGCGCCCACCGAGGTGTTCGTGAGCCCGCTGCACTACCCGCGCGGCTACACCGTGGCCGTCCGCAACGGCCGCGTCGTCGACCGCGTGGGCCGGGTGGTGAAGATCCGCGCGACGCGCGACCAGGTCGTGACCGTCGTCGTACGCCGCCGCTGAGTGCGGCAGTCTTCTCCCGTGGTGACGTGGACGCTGGACGAGCGCGACGGCGACCTCGTCGTGCGCACCGACGTCGAGGGACCGGCTGCGCGGCTGGGCCACCGCGTGACGATCGCGATGACGCGGTGGCGGGCGGAGGTCACCGAGACCGACGGCTCCCCGACCGAGGTGCGGCTGGAGGTCGACGTCAGCAGCCTGCAGGTGCGCTACGGCGAGGGCGGGCTCAGGCGGCAGTCGGCGCTCGAGCGGGCGATGACGCGGCGTAGCGCCCTGAAGACGCTCGAGGCCCGTCGGCACCCGACCATCACGTACGCCGCATCCGTCACCTCGGTGACCGGCGGCTACGACCTCGACGGCGAGCTCACGATCCACGGCGTGACGCGGCCCCTGAGCGCGCACGTCGCGGCTGACGACGCCGTCTACGGCGCCGTGGCGACGGTCAGGCAGACCGACTTCGGCATCCGGCCGGTGGCCTTCTTCGCAGGCAGGCTGCTGGTCGCCGACGAGGTGGCCGTCGAGCTGACCGCGACCCGTCCCTGACCCACTGCATGCATGTCGCACGGCGTCGCGGGTAGGCGAGTCGACGGAGACCCGTCGAGAGGAGCGAACCCATGGCAGTCACGAGCTTCCAGGACCTCCCACTCGCTGACCGCGACCACGACTGGGACGGCGACGCCGCCGAGAAGCGGGTGCGCGAGTGGGCCGCTGCGCAGGAGGGGCCGAACGAGAAGTACCGCGACGCCCACGTCTGGTACGACGCCGAGAAGAAGGACAACTTCACCGCCTACAAGCTGCTCATCGCCGACGTCGTCGACGGCAGGCTGAAGGTGATCCCCCGCGGCCTCATGGCCGCCGGCAACGTGATGCAGGGCGGCCGTGGCGGCGTCGACCTGCCCGAGTCCGACATCGACCGCGTGAAGAGCCACCTGGCGAAGTACTACGAGAAGCTCGGCGACACCCCGCCCTGGGACCGCTGACCCTGCCCGTCGGTCGAGCCGTCGGTCGACCGTCGGTCGAGCTCGTCGAGACCACCCCGTCGGTCGAGCTCGTCGAGACCCGCCACCGTCGGTCGAGCTTGTCGAGACCACCAGCCCCCATCCTGCGCCCTTCCGACCGGCCCGGTCCGGCGAGGGGGCATGATGGTCATCAGGGAGGGTCACCACATGCGGACGTCCGATGCCGGCGCCGATGAGGCCATCACGGTCCTCATCGCCGACGACCACACCCTCCTGTCCGAGAGCCTGCGGACAGTGCTGGACGCCGAGCCGGACATCACCACCGTGGGCGTGGCAGCCACCCTGCGCGAGACCGAGGAGATGCTCACCCGCACGACCCCGGACGTCCTCGTGCTGGACCACCGAATGCCTGACGGCGAGGGCATTCCGGCCATCGCGTCGTTCAAGCGCCGCCACCCCGACACCGCGATCGTCGTGGTGACGGCCAGCGCGGCCGACCAGACCCTGCTGTCCGCGATCGAGGCGGGCGCTGCGGGCTTCGTGTCGAAGACCGACGGCCTGACAGAGCTGACTGCGTCCGTGAGGTCGGCTGCCTTGGGCGAGGCGGTGATCTCGCACGAGCTGCTCTCCGGCCTCCTCACCCGCCTGAAGCACCGCCGTACCCCTTCAGCCCCGACTCTGACGGCTCGTGAGTCCGAGGTGCTCCAGCTGGTCGGGCAAGGCATGACGAACGCCGAGATCGCACGCGAGCTCGTGGTGAGCGTGAACACCGCCCGCAACCACATCGCCAACATCAGCACGAAGCTCGGCGCGCGATCCAAGCTCGAGACGCTGGTGATCGCGACCCGGCAGGGTCTTCTCCCCGCCGGTCACGACGGCGCCTAGTGCCCAAGCACTAGACGAACTGTGTGCCTTCGCATCATGTGTCCGGGGGTCTGAGACCTGAGAGTAGGACGGGCTCACGCCTGGCGACATCGGAAGACCCCCCTCAGCCTGATGTCGCCAAGGCCGGGTCCGGGATGCACCCTCTCCCGGGCCCGGCCGACCAACACTTTCCGTGCAACACCAGCAACAGGGTCAGACCGGCAGCACGACGCGCAGCTCGGTGCCGCCGCCTGGCGCCTCCTCGAAGCGCAGCGCGCCCCCCGCCGCGGAGGCACGGTCACGCATGCCTGACACACCCCGGTGTCCGGCCTTCGCCTCCAGATCGGCCGGCGCGAGCCCGCGGCCGTCGTCCCGGACCAGGATGTGCAGCTGCCCTGCGGACACGGAGAGCTCGACGAGGACTGTCGAGGCACGGGCGTGCTTCCGCACGTTGACCAGTGCCTCCCGCACGATCCGGTAGGTGGTGATCCGCAGCTCCTCGGACAATCCGTCCACGTCCTCCGGGGCGATCACGTCGACACGGACGCCGGAGCCCTCGAAGATGTGCTGCGCTGCCGTCGTCAGCGCGGCGGCGAGGCCCATGCGCGCAACCGGCGAGTCGAGGTCGAACAACAGGTGGCGCAGCCGTAGCTTCGCTGCACGAAGCTCGACGACGGTGGCGTCCAGGTCCTGCACGAGCTCGGGATATTCAGGCGCCAACCGACGGGTCAAGGCGCCGAGCCGGACGTCGAGCGCCGCGAGCACCTGCAGCGGGTCGTCGTGGACGTCGGAGGCGATCCGACCGCGTTCCTCCTCCTGAGCGACGACGAGGCGAGCCAACAGCTCGCGTCGCTGCTCGGACAGATCACGCAGGGAGCGCTCAGCCTGGACCCGCTGGGTGACGTCGCGCATCACGGCGGCCACGCCCAGGCCCGATCTCGAGGTCGGGTGTCGCATGCTGAAGAACGACGCCCCGACCGGCACCGGGGCGGCTTCCCCGGTCGGGTGCAGGTCGAGCTCGAGGCTCACCTGCTCCCCCGCGCGCATCCTGCGCTCGATCCTCGCCCAGTCGAGCTCCGGGGCCGTCAGGTCTGCCCAGTTGAGCCTGTGGGCCGTCCGAGATGCACCGAGGTTGAGGAGTGCGCGTCCCGCCGGGTTGAGGTAGGTGATGTCGCCGTTGTAGTCGGAGATCGCGACCAGGTCCGCCGAGCTCTCGACGAGGGTCGCGAACCGCCACGTGTCGATGGCTGCTTCGGTGAGCCGCCGATCGGCGACCTGCCGCTCCAGGGTCGCGGTGAACAGCGCTCGGACGATGGCCAGCAGCAGCCCGATGACAGCGAGCACCACCGCAGACCGAGGGTGACGCGAGAGTCCGAGAGAGCAGGGCGCGGCCAGCACCCCGAGCAGCACCACGGCGAAAGCAGCCGGCAGCCACAACCCTGGACACGTCCCGAGCCTCGCTGCGGTCCGCGAGCGTCGACGACTGCACCCGCCGACGGCAGTGATGGCCGTCCCGATCAGCGACAGCGCCGCCACCCATGTGCCCGGCGTGTAGGTGCCGGCGCTGACTTGGTACAGGTAGACGCAGTCGACGATCGCGAAGGTGGCGAGCCCGACGGCGAGCACGCCCTTGGAGGGCGGTGGCCGGTAGCGGGTCGCGGCCAGGAGGCCGGCGATCAGGATCAGGATCGCGACGTCCGCGATCGGATAGGCCAGGTTCGTCGACGTCGCTGCCGCGTCGGACGACGCGGAGAGCCGCACCAGCGGCGCGTACAGCACGGCGATGGCGATGCTGGCCGTGGTGACCGCGCCGATCAACGCGTCCAGCACGACGACCGTCGACATGCCCGAGTGCTGGCTCGCAGCCGGAGCGACAGGCCGACGATGAGCACCAGGGTGCTGAGAAGCCATGCAGCGTCGGCGATCGACGGGTAGGGCTGTGGCACCTCGGTCCGCACCAGGGTGACGAAGAGCGCGAAGCCCGCCGCCCGCAGGACCAGCGCGGCCGCCACCAGGCCCCACAGCAGCCGCTCCCGGGCGTGGAGCAGCGGGTGCGAGCACGCGTACGCCGCCGCCAGGAGGTAGCCACCGACCTGGAGCCATCCGTCGAGCAGCGGGTCGAACCCCGGCTCGGACCGCGCGCCAGGGACCGTGGTGACGCAGAAGACCACGACCACGAGCACCATGGCGGTGCCGAGTCCCTTCGCCAGTGCCCCTGCCACGCATCCACACTAGGGCGCCTGACGTCGGTCGAGCTTGTCGAGACCACGCGCAGACGTCGGTCGAGCGGCAACCGTCGGTCGAGCTTGTCGAGACCTCGCGGCCCTCAGCGCGCAGCGGGCCCCCGCCCCGGGGCCTGCCCTCCCGCACTACGGTCGTGGAGCGACCATCAACCATCAGGGGGAACCATGGAAACCGCTTCGATCACGGCCTGGACGCTCATGAACGAGATCCCGGTGCCGGATGACGTGCAGGAGCTACTTGTCGAGGGCGAGCAGGCGGTGACGGCGTTCAAGACGTTCCGTGACAGCGCCGTCTTCACCACGCAGCGGCTCATCGTCCGAGACGCACAGGGCATGACCGGCAAGAAGGTCGAGATCTACTCGCTGCCCTACAGCGCGATCAACATGTGGTCGTCGGAGAACGCCGGCCGCCTGCTCGACATGAATGCCGAGATCGAGCTCTGGACGCGTGCGGGCCACATCAAGATCAAGGTCGGCAAAGGTGCCGACATCCGCCGTCTCGACCAGCTCATCGCCTGGGCTGTGCTGAAGTAGCAGGTGTCTCCGCGCTTGGGACCTGGCGCTGCGTTACACGCCTCATCGGAAGATCCGATCCACCAGGTGGATCGAAAGTTCCGATCTGCGCGACGGCCGCTCGGGTGTGGCCCCGTGCGCCGGGAGCTAGCGTGCGAGATGCCGCCGTCCGCCCAAGGAGACCTCGTGCCCGACGTACCCGCCACCACCCGCCAGCTCCGCAGCCTCGTCGACGGGAGCGGTGAGGTGCGGCTGTCGATCGAGTCGGTCGACACCCCACAGCCGCGCGCCCACCAAGTGCTGGTCCGCGTCGAGGCGGCGCCGCTGAACCCTTCCGACCTCGCGTTGATGCTGGCGATGTCCGACGTCGAGAAGGCCTCGGCGAGCGGGAGCGGTGACGCGCCGGTGGTGACCGCCCCGATCCACCCAGCGGTCATGGGCAGCCTGAAGGCCCGCGTCGGTCTCTCGATGCCAGTCGGCAACGAGGGCGCCGGCGTCGTGGTCGCTGCCGGCGACTCCCCCGAGGCGCAGGCGCTGCTCGGACGCACCGTCGGCTTCCCCGGCGAGGGCACCTACGGCGAGCACGCGATCGCGGTCGCGCAGATGTGCCTGCCGCTGCCGGACGGCGCCGACGCGCGCGACGGCGCCTCGTGCTTCGTGAACCCGATGACCGCGCTCGGCATGGTCGAGACGATGCGCCGCGAGGGCCACACCGCGCTCGTGCACACCGCCGCGGCGTCGAACCTCGGTCAGATGCTCAACCGCATCTGCCTGGCCGACGGCGTACCGCTGGTCAACGTCGTACGCCGCCCCGAGCAGGCAGAGCTGCTGCGCGGTCTGGGCGCGGAGCACGTCTGCGACACCAGCAGCGAGACGTTCTTCGCCGACCTCGTCGCGGCGATCAAGGCGACCGGCGCGACGCTGGCCTTCGACGCCGTCGGTGGTGGCGACCTGGCCAGCCAGATCCTGAACGCGATGGAGGTCGCGGTCACCGAGCCCGACGCGCCGTACAGCCGCTACGGCACGCAGGTGCACAAGCAGGTCTACGTGTACGGCGCGCTGGACCGCCGGCCGGTCGAGCTGCGGCGCGGCTTCGGGTTCGCCTGGGGAGTCGGCGGGTGGCTGCTGATGCCGTTCCTCGCCACGCTCGCGCCGGAGGATCTCGGCCGGATGCAGCGTCGCGTCGTCGACGAGCTGACCACCACCTTCGCCAGCAGCTACAGCGACGAGATCTCGCTGGACCAGGCGCTCGACCTCGACGTCATGCGCCGCTACGCCCGTCAGGCCACGGGCGAGAAGTTCCTGCTGCGTCCGCAGCGCTGACGTGCCACCGCCCGACTGCAAGGGGACCTTCGCCGGTAGCCAGCCCGGCGAAAGTCCCGTTGTATGACAGAGCCGTCCGTCTTCGGACGGCCTTCTTACGTCTTCCGGACGCCGAGATGCCGGCACGGCTCAACGCTCTGGGAGACAACATGTCCCGCAACCCTGCACGCCCCATCGTGCTCATCCTCCTCATCGCCCTGGCGTCGCTGGGGCTCGTGGGGGGCTCTGCCGCATGGGCTGCCAGCACCGTTGACCAGTCCCAGGAGGACACCATCGACGGCGTCTTCCTGGTCTCGTCGGCCATGAACCCGGGGCAGACCTTCACCGTGGGGCGCTCGGGGTCGATGGACAAGGTGGAGATCCGCGTGGCTCAGAATGCGGGGACGTCGAGCGCCGATGTCATGACGGTCGCGATCCGGTCGGTCGACACCAGTGGGACGCCTACTGAAACCACGCCGCTGGCCACCGCACAGATCCCGTCGAACAACGTGCCCTACCAGGTGCCTGACTGGATCACCGCCCAGTTCGCGACTCCCTTGGAGGTCGAATCGGGCGAGCGGTACGCCCTCGTGGTGACAAGCGATGCGGACCCCTTCGCGCCGTCGGTCTGGGCGTACAGCGAGGTCGATCCCTACGCGGGCGGCTCCTCCTACCACCGACTCGACCGGACGGGGACTGGACGGAACGACCCACACAGGACATGAACTTCCGCACCTACGTCGACGGTGGTGCCGACGCGGACGAGGACGGTTACGGCACTGCCGTGGACTGCGACGACACCGACGCGGCCGTGAACCCCGGTGCGGCCGAGGTCTACAACCAGGTCGACGACAACTGCAACGGCACGGCCGACGAGGGCTTCGTCGCCTACTACGTTGACGGCGACGGCGACAGTTTCGGGGCAGGGCCTGCTTCCTACGCGACCTCCCAGCCGACCGGTTCAGTCGCCACCCCCGGTGACTGCGATGACAGCGACAGTTGGGTGCGCCCGAACTCCTTTCGCGAGCAATTCAACGAGGTCGACGACAACTGCAACGGCATGATCGACGAGGGCCTCTTCGCAGTACGAGCGCCCCGGTCATCGGAAACGCGAGCAGCGGCGCCAGGGGCGGTGCGGTCACTGCCACCACCCGCTGGTCGGCCCCGGCGAACGACAACGGCTCACCGGTCATGAGCTACAAGGTGCAGGCGCAGAAACTCAACGCAGCGGGCGCAGTGATCAGTCGCGTCACCAAGCTCGCCGGGCCGGCAGCACGGTCGATGGTCGTCAAGCTCAGCAAGGGCCGCTACAAGTTCCGGGTGGCGGCAGGCAACGACGCGGGCCAGAGCGCGTGGTCCAAGAACTCCAACATCGTCAGGGCTCGCTGACGGCGACGGCGACAGTTTCGGGGCAGGGCCTGCTTCCTACGCGACCTCCCAGCCGACCGGTTCAGTCGCCACCCCCGGTGACTGCGATGACAGCGACAGCTGGGTGCGCCCGAACTCCTTCGAGCAATTGAACGGGGTCGACGACAACTGCAACGGCATGATCGACGAGGGCCTCTTGAGTACGAGCGCCCCGGTCATCGGAAACGCGAGCAGCGGCGCCAGGGGCGGTGCGGTCACTGCCACCACCCGATGGTCGGCCCCGGCGAACGACAACGGCTCACCGGTCATGAGCTACAAGGTGCAGGCGCAGAAACTCAACGCAGCGGGCGCAGTGATCAGTCGCGTCACCAAGCTCGCCGGGCCGGCAGCACGGTCGATGGTCGTCAAGCTCAGCAAGGGCCGCTACAAGTTCCGGGTGGCGGCAGGCAACGACGCGGGCCAGAGCGCGTGGTCCAAGAACTCCAACATCGTCAGGGCTCGCTGACAGCACTGCGGGGCGGTGCTGTGTCCCAAGCCCCCGTGTGCCGAAAGGTGCCGGGTGGTATGGGCCCGCCTCATGGCCGCCACGTCGTTGAGCGGCGCGCCGCGTCGTAGATGGCGGCCAGTTGCTCGGCGGAGACGGTCTCCCCGTGACGGAGCAGCCACTTGGCGACCTGCATGCGGGGAACCACCGAGACGCCGGTCGGTTGACTCTTCACGATCACATCCCTGGCGTTGACGGTGACAATAAGCCCCTCGACGTGTACGCCAAAGCCACACGCATCGGCGAGCAACTTCGCAGCGCGGTTGGCTTCGTAGCGGCTATTGCGGACGTAGGACTGCCTGAAGCCGTCAACCATCACGGTGCTCCCGCCGACCCAGACCTTCGCTCCTGGGTGGTGCTTGGCATTGATGGTAAATACGCCACCGGGACCGATGACGAGATGATCGATGTCGCTGCCGCGTACACCTACTGGGATGGCGTGCAGCACTCGCCACCGCGGGTCCCTGCGCGCAACCTTTGCCAGTTGACTGCCGACCTTCTCCTCCCCATCTGCGCCGATCCGCCAAGCACGTTCGTCCGTATGCACCCCTAAACGCGAGCGAGCAGTGACTTCACAGGGGCAGCGTCGCGGGCGGCCCGGGCTTGCTCACGCGCCTCGCTACCAGGCTGATTCGTGGCAAGGTCAAACCAGGGGCGGACCTGCGCACCCGGCTGCACGGGGGCGATCTCTCCCGGTTCCGGTTGCGCTTCGTGCGCTGACTGACCTATCGGAGTGTCCCCCGGTTGCTCGGGTGCCGATTGCACATAGGACGCGCCTCGCCCCGACGGCCTAGGAGGGTCAACCGCGGCAGGCACACAGCGCTCCGCCTGCCACTCGGCGACCGCGGCTTGTAGCTTGGACATATCTTCAGGCGACTCGGGGTGACCGGTATCCGTGACTAGGTCCCAGAAACCGATCCTCACCCCGCCTGAGTTCTGGACATACAGACGGTCCTTGCCGAACCGCTTCCACCTATTCATCACCAGTTGCTTCTCACTCACACCGCCATCTTCTGCAGCGGGTCGCCCGCTCGCAGCGGTATGACGGGATTCCTGCAGCGGCAAGCTCTTGAGCTCATGGTTGAGTGGCCGTCGCAGCAAACCACCCGCCGAGGACACGGGTCGCGAGTGCTACGTCTCTGGGGACATCCGTCCGCGAAACGTCTAGCGTTCGACGCAGTCAAGGAATCGCATGCAACGTACGTACCTGGAAGGGGGCCCAGTGGCGCTGGGCGTACTGAGCAGGGAGCAGAGAACGCGCCATCGCGGAGTTCGATGAGCTGGGCCGCGATGCGTTCCTCAGCAAACATGGGTTCGGCAGAGCAATTTCCCATGCACTCGTCGTGGATGGGAAGCAGTACGACCCTAAGGCCATCGCAGGTGTCGCATACGGCCTTGATCACCCGGACGAAGGCACGCTCAAGAACACCGAGTTCAATGGTGGGCGGCAACTCCGCAACGCCTTTGCGCCGGCTGGTTTCGATGTCGTACTACGAACTGATGAGGAAGCGACCGAGATTCGGAGTCTGATCGAGCGGTTCCTCTCGACGTACTCGGAGGCCGGATCAGAACTATTCCGTGGCGATCATCCTGCGATGAGCACCCTGCGCGCCTGGCGATGATTCTTGGTGAGCTCTCCAGTGGCAGCGCGACCCGACGTCCGCGTAGTGCCGTCAGCCGGCAAGGCAACTGGGCCGCAGCGCCCTGGGTGGCCTTCCTCGATGCGAAGGTCACCAGGTCAACGACCCGGGGGTGTACCCCGTGCTCCTCTTTCGCGAGGACATGACCGGCGTTTACCTGACCGTTGCCCAAGGCACTCAAGAGCTCAAGCAGCAGGGGCGCGGGCACATGCTCAACCAACTCAAGGCCGCCGCTCTCCGCGTGACCTCCGGCGGCACATCTGATGTTGAGGCGAGGGGTTTCGAGGTGGGCACTAAGCCTGTGCTCTGGGCTGGGACCCTGGCGAGGGACTATGAGGACAGCACGATCGTTCATAAGTTCTACCCGGTTGGAGCAGTACCTCGTGATGCCGAGCTCCTGCATGACCTGGAAGCGGCTATGAGTCTGGCCGACGCGGACGCGGAGGCCGCAAATCCGACGACGATCGGCCTCTCGGGTTGGAGGCCTTCGACGACGTGGTCGCCTCGTTCTGCGCAGCGGTCGACTCTTCAGGATTACTGGTTCCTATCGGGCCATGGCGACCGAGTTCGAGCCTTCATGGCGGCGGTCGTCACCAAGCCTTTCGTGATTTCTCACTGGCATGTCGGGAAGCGGAAAGACGCAACTAGCGATGAGGCTCGGCGAGTGGTTCGGCGAGGGGCGACTCGGTCGCCGATTCTTGCCGGTGGCGGTCCGGCCAGACTGGACGGGCCCGGCAGCCCTTTTCGGCTACGAGGACGCGCTGCGGCCCGCTGTCGACGGTAGGGCGGCGTGGTTTGTGCCGGAGACCTTGTCGTTTCTCTTGGACGCGGCAGCCGAGCCAGACATGCCCTACTTGCTTCTGCTTGACGAGATGAATCTCGCCCACGTGGAGTGCTACTTTTCAGACTTCCTGCTCGGGGTTGAGTCGCGCGATGCTGTACTGCCGAACATTCGCCGAGGCGAGGATGGCGAGTGGCGGCTCGCAGCGAGAAGGAGCCGCGCATTCCACTTCCGCGCAACGTGTTCGTGGTGGGCACCGTGAACGTCGACGAGACTACCTATCAGTTTCCTCCCAAGGGTGCTCGACAGGCAACGACATTCGAAGTCCGCACAACGTCTGCAGAGCTGAGCGAATATGCCGTGCGGCCGACCGCTGTGCCATCGAGCGCGGTGGCGCATCTAAGGACGCTGGTGAACTTGGTGCTCGACGACACCTGGCAGCGTCGGGCGACCCAGGTACGGCGGTGGCAAGTTCACTCAGAACGCTTCACACCGCCCTCGCGGAGACCGATGACGAGTTTGGGCACCGTGTCTTTTATGAGGTCTGCGCTTTGCTGCTGCGCTTGAGGCTCTGGGCGTCACCTCGCGCAACCCCATTCTCGATCACCTTTTGCTCTTGAAGGTGCTGCCTCGGATCGATGGGTCTCGACGACGCGCCGAGCCCGTGCTGCGCAGGCTCGCTGACTTCGCGGCCGACCCAGACGGCGTCCCATCTGCCTCATCCACAACCGCCCGCCAAGCGGACCCGGCGCTGCCGATACGGCAGCCAAGGTCGCGCGGATGCTGCGAGCTGCGGAGATACATCAGTACGTCAGTTTCACGGACTGATGCTCGAGTCAGCGACGGTCACCCTGGCGGCCGAGGATGCCGGCGCCTACCTCAGACTCTCCCGCTTGCCCAAGGCCGTCTCACATCTGGAGGTGGCCGACAACGCCGTCGTCACTCTTCGCGAGACGCATTCGGAGATACGAACTGAGCGCCGACGTCTCTTGGATGCGTCGAGCCGGCCGAGCTGTTCGATCCTGACGATGGAAGCCTCCGTTCTGGACGCGTCACGCCCGGCGATGCTGTCGGGACTGTGACGATCGAGGCAATCACAAGCAGTGGGCAGGTCTTTCGGGGCTCAGTGGATGTTCGCAGCTCCAAGTTCTCAGACGAAGAAGCGTTCGCGCGCATGCTGGCGGACTTGGCGTCTCTATCTGTCGAGGCTCTTCATCAAGGCTTTGCGCCAAGCGCTGGCAACTATGGAGCCTCAGTCGGCTCGATGCCCCGGCTCTGGCAGAGCAGTTCGCCATCTTGCATGTGCTCCTTAACGGCGGAGACCTGCGCTGGGCTCTCGACTACGCACTCCAGCAGCCACATAGAGCTTGGATTTCTCAGTCTGAGCCCAGACAAGCGGGAAGGCCACTTAAGGGTTCGTCCAGACTTTCCACCCAAATGTCACGACCGGTCTCGAGTGCCAGGTTTGAGGGCCCCAGCCTCCCTACCAAGCACGGTCCTCGTCGAGCGGACAGAGGAGACGCTCGATACGGTGCCCAACCGCTACGTCCGCTTCGCCCTCGAGCAGTGCGATCGATCGCAGCTCAATCGATCCCTAACGCTGAATACCGCTCGGGGTGCTCGCCGACGAGGACCTGGCCACAGCCGCAGCACTGTCGAAGAGCTCGACTCGCTTCTCGGACACCCCTTGTTTCGTGAAGTGAGTCCCCCTCTCGCAGGCCCCCGGAGACAATCAGGTCCTGCGACGACGGCCCGGTTACCGCGCAAATTGCCTGCAGCGGCCGCACTGATCGATGGCAGCCTCGGGCTTCAGCTCGACGTGGATGATCCATTTCTGGTGTCGCGGAAGAGCATCTCGACGCTCTACGAGTACTGGGTCTTCGTGCGACTCGCCGGAGCGGTCGCACGTGCCTTCGGCCAGCCCCGGACGCCAGACGAGCTTTGGAAGCCATCGGCGACAGGCATGTCCCTCGTGCTCAAGGCGGGCGCGACCACTCGGATGCAGCTCAGCACAAAGGTGGGCGGCGACGAGGTCAGGGGCGACCTCTTCTTCAACCGGGAGTTCCGTGATGGCAGCTGGACGCGTCCAATGCGCCCAGACGCCAGCGTGTATTCCGCGTCCCAGGACAAGAGGAATTGTGGCTGCACTTTGACGCCAAATACCGGGTGGACTGGCAGCAGCCATTCGACACGGGCCAGCTCGATGACGAGGAGTCAGCGGAACGCGACGGAACGAGTAAGCGGACTGACCTGTTAAAGATGCATGCGTACAGAGACGCGATCCGTAATTCTGCTGGCTCGTATGTGCTCTTCCCGGGGGGTTTTTTTTTTTTTTTTTTTTTTTTTTTTTTTTGCTCTTGGCGTTTTTTTTTTTTTTTTTTTTTTCTCGGCCGACGTGACCACGGGGAGTAGTCCGTTCGGATGGTCTAAGGACTTAATCCCCCTGTGCAGCTAGGCCCCGATGCATACCGTGGCCCAGTCCAGTCCAATACGCACCATCTCGGGGTTTCTCGGATGTTTTCCAGCACCAAAGGTGGCCCTTGCCACTTTCGCCCTGACTGCCACCACTCTGGCTGTCGCCTCGCCTGCGGAGGTGGTCACCGACTTCCGCAACTGCGACCACATGCACAGGACCTTCAAGTACGGGGTGGCGCGCTCTGACGCGGCCGCCGACCGTCAACAGCGCACTGGCCATTACCGGCCTGCGGTGAAGCCCCAGGGTCTACCGGGTCAACGACGAGAGCGACGCCGACAACGACGGCACCGCTTGCGAGGTCTCGCGCTCGAGCACGCTGGTTTTGCCCTCGACGGGCGCTGCCCAGGCCGGGTAGCGCCCGCGAATACGCTTGATTCGGGGGAACGAGGTAGGGGCGGACGATGGGCTTCTCAGTCAAGGTGGCGCCGGGCGTCCGGGTGAGGGCGTCGTAGCCGGAGGCGTACGGACCAGCCTCGGGCCGAGGGCTGCGAGGGTGCACGTGGGCAGTCGGGCAGGGCCGGGGTCTCCACCGGAGTCGGTCCCGTGGGCTACTACACGAGTGTCGGTGGCGGTTCCCGACCACGACCAAGCTCGACCCGGTCCACCGGTACCGCGGCCGCGAACAGACAGCTCGCTGCCGCGGCCAAGGTCGAGCAGGCTCAACAACTACAGGATGCGTTGCGGCAGATCCTTGAGTTGCCGACAACGTCGTTCCCAGCCGCGCAACCTCGCGTTGCACCGGAACCACCACCGGTCGACAGGACCGCGATTCGCCGCCGCCACCGCAAGGCAGCCAGGTCAGGAACGAGCGTCTTCGACCGTGCTGCACGCAAGGCCGCCTTGGCTGAGGCCGAAGAGCATGCGAGCGCGGAGGTAGACGCCACCGAACGCCTCTACGCAGAGAAGCGAGCCGCATGGCAGGAAGACCTCGATGAGCGCTGGAAGCAGCTGCTCGCGAACCACCCCGAGACCGTGCTGAGCGCCTTAGCAGAGGCATTCGAGGACAACGAAGCCGCCGCAGCTGCCGTTGGTGTGGATGGCCGTGAGGCCTCGTTGCTTGTCATCGTGCCTGGGCCAGAGGCACTGCCAGAGCAACGCCCAACAACCACGGCCGCCGGCAACCTGTCCCTCAAGAAGTTCACAAAGCGCGAGACAGCCGACCTCTACAAACTGCTGGTCAGCGGGCACCTCGTCAAGTGACACCAAGGAGGCCTTCGCGGTCGCCCCCTCTCTCACCGCAGCGCGCATCGTCGCCCTACGACCCGGACCAACCGACTCCTACGGTCAACGGCGACCCGAAGTTGTCGTGGCGGCCAAGGTCGGGCGATCCAGTCTGCACGGCATCCAGTGGGAGCACGCCGATGCCACCCAGATCCTCAACGACAGCAGCACGGAGCTGCCCATCGTGTCAGAAGGGTCAGACCAAGGAACTCCAGCCAATCCCGCTCGAGAAGCATCCGGCCCTCAGGGAGCTGGTGGCGACGGTGGACTACGAGGAGCTAACCAGCAACAACGCGGTGAACACCGCCGCAACCGGAGGCAGGACCTAATGGCCACCGCAGCCCCGGGGTGGTACCCCGACACCGAGCGACTCGGTTACATCCGCTACTGGGATGGCCAGCGATGGTCGGACTACCGCCTACCCGCCACTGGCGCGAAACTCACCCAAAGCGCAAGCCAGAATGCCACACTGCGTTCAGTCGCCACAAGGGACGTCACCATCGTGGCCGCCATCGTCCTGCCGCTTGGCATCCTCGGCGCGACTACAAGCGACGAGGATCCGGCCCTCGACTACGCGGCGAACAACAAACCGACCACGGAGCAACAGCAAGAGCCAGCGGACGACTCCGATACGACAGGCAAGACCAAGGTACAAGGAGGCTGACTCTGAGGGCAAGCGTGACTCCGCGAGAAGCACCTCAAAGCGGCGACCAAGTCAGCAGACGCCCCCGAAGCCCCGGCGCACCACTGAGCCACCGAAACCCAAGCACTCCCCTCGGCCCACCACCTTCCTGGTCAGCCGAGTCATCGACGGCGACACCCTCGAACTCGGCAACGGTGAAACCGTCCGGCTGGTCGGCATCGACACCCCCGAGGTCGGCGAATGCGGGTACGAACGCGCGACCGAGAAACCTAGTAGACCTGGTCCTCTACAAGCGGGTCCGCCTCACGATCTCAGATGAGGACCGCGACCACTACGGACGTCTGCTGCGCTACGTCGAGGTGGGCCCCAAGGACGCCGGGTTGCGGCTGATCCAGAACGGCAACGCCATTGCCCGCTACGACTCGCGCGACGGTTACGGATACCACCCGCGCGAACCCCGCTACATCAGAGCCGACCGCGCCGCCAAGAACTTCACCTGCCCCAAACCGGCACCGACGCACCCAAGCCATTACCGCATTCGTAAGGCGGCGGGAAAGGCATACGCCCGGGGTACAAGCCCTGCATCCCGCCGTTCCCACCCGACCTTGACTGTGCCGACGTCAACGGCCCGATCTACGTCACCGGGTCCGACCCCCACGGCCTCGACGCTGATGGCGACGGCATCGCCTGCGAGTGGGGCTTTTTTTTTTTTTTTTTTTTTTTAAAAAAAAAAAAAAAAAAAAAAAAAAAAAAAAAAAAAAAAAAAAAAAAAAAAAAAAAAAAAAAAAAAAAAAAAAAAAAAAAAAAAAAAAAAAAAAAAAAAAAAAAAAAAAAAAAAAAAAAAAAAAAAAAAAAAAAAAAAAAAAAAAAAAAAAAAAAAAAAAAAAAAAAAAAAAAAAAAAAAAAAAAAAAAAAAAAAAAAAAACGCATGAACCGTGTCGACCGTTAATGGAGCGCAGATCCGAAATTCCCATGCTCTTGCTCGCCGGTGCTTTCCTCGTGGCGTACGCGTGGCCGGTGCTGGACCCCGACCTTGATACTGATCTCAGATCTACGCTCAATCTTCTGTCGCGTCGTTCGGGCAGCGTTCGCAGTGGACTTCGGGTTTTCTCGGCTATGGCTAGCGGAGCGGCGCTGTTGTATGCGCGCTCGCATTGGTACGACCAGCTCGATCGCTCTCCCAATGCTCCGTCCCTTGCGACTACTACGACTGCTGGCGTCTGCGCGAATTCTCGAACCGATCCGCGGCTGGATCGTTGGTCGGACCAGTCTTCACGTACGGCTTAGGCGTCGCGGTCATGGCGAGCGGACTCGGCGCTATCGCGGCGCTGGATGCTGAGCAGGACGCCAAGGGCGCGAACATCGTCACCTTTTGTGGACGCGCTGTGGTGGGCCGCGACAACCGTCACGACCGTTGGTTACGGCGACCGCTTCCCGATCACCCGGAGGGGCGGATTATCGCTATTGCGCTCATGGTTGTTGGCATTGCGATGGTGGGCGCTGTAACAGCTTCGATCGCGGCGTGGATGGTCGCACAGGTGCAGCAGGACAGGTCTCAGGAGACGGAGCCCTCTTGAGTCAACCTCGCTGGTGACAGGCGTCGAGTTCGCGCTCTACATTGATCCTGAGGTCCGCGCGACGGAGGGGGCGACCCAGGGTGCACCTCGGTCTCGGGGTTAAGCAGGAACGCGCGGAGAAGGCGCTGTACAAGGCGGGTCCGCTGCTTTCTCAGGAAGCAGGCTTGGTGCTACGTCAAGTGCAACAACCTGCGTCCCATGCTGGATGTGGTCATCGTCACCAACCAACGCCTATCCTTGGTCTGTCGACGACCGACTACAAGTTCAAAGTCTCCGTTCTCTCGCGGGACAAGTTGCGCACATCGAGGTCGACCGGGCGCGAGGCACGGTCAGGGTCACTGCCACTGACGGCCAGCAGCTGACTTTCAAGATGATGAAGTCCGAGGACGTCGATGCCGTCCAGCACTACGTCAACTACGCGCGGGACAACCCTCCGTCTTTGGACACCGTCGCCTCGGCTTTGGCGGCTGGCGGCTCAACAGTCTTGTACTTACAGCGCACCCGCCATCCCCCATCCCCCCGTGGGTGGCGCGACGAGCGTGACGTCCGCCCGCCCGTGGTGGCAGACCTGGTGGGCAATTATCCCCTGGACTGCCGCTGTGTTTCCCCGTCGGACTGATCGCCCTGTGGCTCCGCCGAGGGATCTCCAATGGCGCTAAGGCCGGCATATCGATCGCGACGCTCCTCCTTGTTGTCGTCGCCCTTGCCAACAGCCCTTCCGAGGACGGAGAGACGCCTGCATCCTCGACGCCAACTGAGTCTCCCAGTCCATCGGCCACCGCCAAGCCCAGCCCCACGACGGCCCGCGTCCCGGCTCCGAAGGGCATCAACGTGAGTCGCGCCAAAGAGAAGCTGCGCAAGGTAGGGCTGCAGATGGGACCCATCACTCGGAAGCCGGCCGTCGCCCAGCGCGGAACCGTGCTCGCGCAAGGCATGTCAGCCGGCGCCACCGTAAAGCTTGGGACAAATGTGCCGTTTGTGATCGCGGTGCCGCTGCCGCGCATTCCTGCAGTTGTCGGCCAACCCGCGGCGTCCCGGCCACAAGCGAACTTCGCCGCGCCGGTTACAAGGTTCGGACCGAGTACCGCACGGAACCAGATCGGTCTTCTACCGTGGCGTGATCACTTAAATGCCTCGTAAGGGAGTACGAGCAAGAGAAGGGACCCTGATCACCATCGTCGTACGCAAAGTTGTCCCGGGCACCACCCCCGCCGCCATCGCCACGACCACTGGCAAACAATTGCAGTGAGGGATACTCGCCCTGCCTGCCCCCAGCCTCGGACTACGACTGCGCCGGCGGAGAAGGCGACGGGCCCGGGTATGCGGAAGGGCCAGTGCGCATAACGGGGAGCGACCCATACGAGCTCGATACCGACGACGACGGCATCGCCTGCGAGGACTGAAACAAGCGTGAACGCCTGAGCAACCTTGGAACCGGCAGTAATCGCGGCGCTCGTAAGACGGTCGTTCGATCGGTCAGCCGGCTAGCGCCACTGAGCAGCGCATTTGAATACAGCGCGCCCGGGGATCCGTCTGGAGGCGCCGGTACATCGAGTTCCAGGAGCGCCCATGCGCTTGTTACGATCAGGCGCCTTCCTAATGCACTGGCGAGCAGACGACACCGCGAGAATCCCGGGCGGCACGTTCCCCTGGACCAACTCGAGGCATGACCCTCCCCGCCACGGGTAAGCGACGTCGTACGCCGCGTCGACCAGGCGCGTCGGCTCTGCGCAGAGGAGATACCGCATGACCACTGACAGCTCCCGACCCGCCACCACCAACGACGCCGGCAACCCCGTCGCCAGCGACGAGTTCTCGCTCAGCGTCGGCCCTGACGGGCCGCTGCTGCTGCAGGACCACTACCTGATCGAGCAGATGGCGCAGTTCAACCGGGAGCGCATCGCCGAGCGGCAGCCGCACGCCAAGGGTGGCGGCGCGTTCGGCGAGTTCGAGGTCACCCACGACGTCAGCGCCTACACCCGCGCCGGGCTCTTCCAGCCCGGCGTCAAGACCGAGGTGCTGGCGCGCTTCTCCACCGTGGCCGGCGAGCGTGGCAGCCCGGACACCTGGCGCGACCCGCGCGGGTTCGCGCTGAAGTTCTACACCGACGAGGGCAACTTCGACATGGTCGGCAACAACACCCCGGTGTTCTTCGTGCGCGACCCGATGAAGTTCCAGCACTTCATCCGCTCGCAGAAGCGGCGCGCCGACAACAACCTGCGCGACCACGACATGCAGTGGGACTTCTGGACGCTGGTGCCCGAGTCGGCACACCAGGTCACCTGGCTGATGGGCGACCGGGGCATCCCGCGCACCTGGCGGCACATGAACGGCTACTCCAGCCACACCTACTCGTGGATCAACGCCGACGGCGAGATGTTCTGGGTGAAGTACCACTTCAAGACCGACCAGGGCATCGAGACCTTCACCCAGGACGAGGCGGACCAGATGGCCTCGGCCGACACCGACTACCACCAGCGCGACCTCTTCGAGCACATCGCCGACGGCCAGCACCCCAGCTGGACGCTGCACGTGCAGATCATGCCGTTCGAGGAGGCCAAGACCTACCGCTTCAACCCCTTCGACCTCACCAAGGTCTGGCCGCACGGCGACTACCCCCTGCACGAGGTGGGCCGGCTGACGCTGAACCGCAACGTCACCGACTACCACACCGAGATCGAGCAGGCCGCCTTCGAGCCCAACAACATCGTCCCCGGCACCGGGCTGTCGCCGGACAAGATGCTGCTGGCGCGGGGCTTCAGCTACTCCGACGCCCACCGGGCCCGGCTCGGTGGCAACTACCGCCAGATCCCCGTCAACGAGCCCAAGTCACCGGTGCACACCTACTCCAAGGACGGGCACATGCGGGTGCGCAACGTCACCGACCCCGTCTACGCACCCAACTCCTACGGCGGCCCGGCTGCGGACTCCGCCCGCACCGACGACGGCGGCCGCTGGTACGCCGACGGCGAGATGGTGCGCACGGCGTACACCCTGCGCGAGGAGGACGACGACTGGGGCCAGGCCGGCACGATGGTGCGCGAGGTCCTCGACGACGCCGCCCGCGACCGGCTGGTCGACAACATCGTCGGCCACCTGCTCAACGGTGTCAGCGAGCCGATCCTGGCCCGCGCCTTCGACTACTGGCGCAACGTCGACAAGCACCTCGGCGACCGCATCGAGGCCGGCGTGCGCGCCCAGCAGAACGAGACCGACCCCAAGGCCGACGACCAGGGCAACCCGGCGCGCTCGTCGATGCAGCACAAGGCCTGAGAAACAGCGCGCCGTCCGAGGACGGCGATCGACCCGACCGTCCTTCGCGGTCGGATCCCAGGCACCAGATGACTGGGATCCGACCGGTAGCGCTTCCCAGGCGGATCGCGGTCATCCACGCAAGGCCGTCGCCGGAGCAGGATCACTCACGCCGACGGCGGGCGAGCAGCGTGGAGTCGTCGACGTCGACCGTGACTCCGTCGCGAGTCGTCGTCCGCGGCCGCTGCCCGACCACGAGAGGCTCGAAGTCCGGCGGCGGGCCGGTCAGCAGGACCGCCAGGCCTTTGCTCGCCTATGCTTGTCTCCTCGGTATCTGGACGAAGGCGATCCGAAGAGTGAACGATGCGGCCGCTCATCGACAACCCCGATTTCAGAAGGCGCGCGCCGTGGTGGCTGATTGGTCTGTTTGTCTTTCTGCTTCTCGGATACTTGCTGATCGGACCTGTAGCCAGGTGGATTGCGGATGATGCCACTGAGCGCGACTCTGTCCGCGACAGTTGGGTCCAGTTCCTTTCGCTTGGTGCAGTGCTCGTAGCCCTGTTGAACTGGAGCCTTGCCACGAGGCAACGAACTACCGACTCCTACATCGCCGCTCTCGACCTACTGGGAGCAGATACCGCCACCCGACGCGTGGCCGGCGTCTACGCCTTGGAGCGGATCATGGCCAATGAGCCCGTGTACCACGCGGAGATTGTCGACATCCTCGAATCCCTCGTACAAGAAGTGACTAGGGACTCCGGCTATGAGCAGCAACTCAAGGCGCGACTCGGTAGCGGCAAGATTCGCCCACAGCAAGATGTACAGAAGGCGATGACGGTGCTTGGCCGTCGCCCACAGGGGCGACGTGAGCATGACAGACTCCGATTCGCCGACACCTATCTCGAGGGCGTCAATTTGCGGGGCGCCAACCTTGAGAACGCGGTGCTTCGCAGGGCCAACTTGGCCAACGCGCGATTGGAAGGCACGATCCTCGCCGGCGCAGAGCTCCGCGACTCGAACCTTCGAACCGCGCACCTCCAGAACGCTGATCTACGAGGAGCCAATCTGGCTGGTACGCACCTGTCCGAGGCCGAGGGTGTCATAGCTGACGACGCGCAACTCGCGGAAGCCCACTGCAGGCCAACAGACAAGTGCTCAGTGTCCGGGTAACGGCCGTGAGGCGACGCCCCAAGACGATATGCGTCCTTCCGCCGTCTCTCCGCCGCGTGAGCGGCCACCCGCGTTAGGCGTTGACGACAAGCGGTGAAAGGACGATTCATCGCGCGCGGCATTCCTCCTTGGCGCATCGAGGCGCTGAGCAGTGGTTATCCGATCTCCTAACCGACGCGCTGGTCCCAGCCGCGGCGCGGGGCGTGGCTGCCGAGCTGCGCGTCGTCGCGGCTGCGGTAGACGATGTACGGCCGCGTCAGGTAGCCCAGCGGCGCGCTGAAGACATGCACCAGCCGGGTGAACGGCCAGAGCGCGAAGAGCGCGAACGCGACAAGCGCGTGCAGCTGGAAGCCAATGGGCGCCTCGGCCATCAGCGAGGCGTCGGGCTGGAAGGCCAGGAACGAGCGGTACCAGACCGAGACGCCCTCGCGGTAGTTGTACTCCCCGCCGATCGTGAAGATGGATCCCGCGATCGTGTTCCACATCCCCAGCAGCACGACCAGCGCCAGGAAGAGGTACATGACCTTGTCCATGACGGTGGTGGCTGAGAAGACGGGGCCCACGGTGCGCCGGCGATAGATCAGGATCGCCATGCCGGCGACGACGAGGACGCCTGCTGCAAGGCCTCCCACGACGGCGATGTAGTGGTAGAGGTGGTCGTCGATCCCGATCGCATCGGTCCACGACCGCGGCACGAGAAGTCCGATGACATGGCCGCCGATGACGCCGAGCATGCCGAAGTGCAGCATCGGCGACCCCCACCGCAGCAGGCGGCGCTCATACATCTGCGACGACCGCGTGGTCCAGCCGAACTTGTCGAAGCGGTAGCGCCAGTAGTGGCCGATGGCGAAGACCGTCAGGCAGATGTAGGGGAAGACGACCCACAGGAAGATGTCCATCAGCGGGCTCCTCCCACGTTGGGAACGGCAGGTCACGTGGTCTCGACAAGCTCGACCGACGATCAGGCTCGCTCGACCGACGTGGCTCATCTTGGGCATCGCCTGGCATGGCCGGTACGCCTCAGTCGCCGTAGCCGTCGAGGCCGACTTCCTCGGCGGGCGGGCCTTCGGCAGCCAGGCGGCGTACGGCGTCCATCTCGTCGCCCTGCAGCTTCGGCAGCGTCGCGGTCACGACCTCGACCGCGCTCCCCCACGGCGAACCGCTGTCGCGGAGCGCGAGCCGCAACAGCTCGAGCCCAGCGCGGTGGTCGTTGAGCAGCCGCCAGCCAACGGCCGCGTCGACGGTGGCGCCGAACTCCAGCACCACGCACAGGTGGTCGGGCAGCTCAGCGCCGTCACCGCTCTCGGGAAGCTGGAAGCCAGACCTCAGGTAGGTCTGCTTGAAGCGCAGCAGCGCCATTCCCCGCTTGCGGGTGTCGCCGTGGGCGAAGTAGGTGAGAAAGAGGTTCGTTCGCCGGCGCGTGTCGAAGGTTTCGACGTAGTCGGCCTGGAGCTGATTGAGCGGGGTCGTGCGCAGGTGGGTGATCAGCTCGCGCAGCGGCTGCCCCATGGCATCCGGCAGGAGCCCCGAAGCTTCCTCGATCACCTCGAGTCTTTCGAGTAGAAACTCGTCGGGGTAGCTGAGGAGGAGGGACGCCGATTGCCAGGCGACTGTCAGCTGGTCGGGCGTGAGGGTTGGCTGGGTCTTGCGGGCCAGGAGGCGGCTCATGACTCCTCCTCGTCCCCAGCCTTCGGGGGGAAGAGACCCGACGGGGGCGCCTTTGCCGTCCCAGTTCAGGAGGTTGACGCGGGCTTCCTTGTCGGACGGCGAGGCCATCGTGTCTGAGGTCTGGCGGGCCTGGAGCATCTGGAAGTTCTCGACGGCGATGGGCGTGAGGCCGCCCGATCCCTCACCGAAGATCTCGGGATTGCCGCCGCCGTACTCCGCGACGTCGCACTCGGTGGCCAGCTCCTCCAGCGAGTGCGCCTGCTCGGCGTGCGCCGGTGGGATCACGTAGCGCTCGTCGTACTTCGCGATCGCGAGCAGCCGGTACATGTCGTACATCTGCTCCTCGGTCATCCCGACTGCTGCCGGAATAGCGACGTCGGGCTCGCGACCCATGTTGATGTCGCGCATGTACGAGCGCATCGCCGCCAGCTTGTGCAGCACCGCGTCGACCGGGGCTACGTCGCCGGCGGTGAAGAGCTCGGCCAGGTACTCGATCGGGATCCGCAGCGCCTCGATCGCGGCGAACAGGTTGCGGGAGTCCTCCGGGTCCTCGCCGGTGTCCTTGACGACGTCGACGACCGGCGACAGCGGCGGGATGTACCAGACCATCGGCATGGTGCGGTACTCCGGGTGCAGCGGCAGCGCCACCTTGTACTCGTTGATCAGCGCCCAGATCGGCGAGCGCTGCGCCGCGTCGATCCAGTCCCGCGGGATGCCGGCGCGCTCGGCCTCACGGATCACCTCGGAGTCGTTGGGGTCGAGGAACACCGACCGCTGCGCCTCGTAGAGGCCGTGGTCGTCGGTCGTCGACGCCGCCTCGAGCACGCGGTCGGCGTCGTACAGCATCAGGCCGATGTAGCGCAGCCGGCCGACGCAAGTCTCCGAGCACACCGACGGCATGCCGACCTCGATGCGCGGGAAGCAGAACGTGCACTTCTCCGCCTTGCCGGTGCGGTGGTTGAAGTAGACCTTCTTGTAGGGGCAGCCGGTGATGCACATCCGCCAGCCGCGGCAGCGGTCCTGGTCGACCAGCACGATGCCGTCCTCGGAGCGCTTGTAGATCGCGCCGCTCGGGCACGACGCCGCGCACGACGGGTTGAGGCAGTGCTCACAGATTCTTGGCAGGTAGAACATGAAGGTCTGCTCGAACTCGAGCCTCACCTTCTCGCCGATCTTGCGCTGCATTTCCAGCAGGACCGGGTCGTTGGCCGCTGCGCCGGCGGAGTTGCCCAGGTCGTCGTCCCAGTTGGCCGACCACTCGATCTTCATGTTCTCGCCGGAGATCAGCGACTTCGGCCGCGCCACCGGCGTGTGCTCCTGCGCGGGTGCGTCGGTGAGCGTGGCGTAGTCGTAGGTCCACGGCTCGTAGTAGTCCTGGATCGACGGCATCTTCGGGTTGGAGAAGATCGTGGCGAGCTTCTTGAAGCGGCCGCCGGCCTTGAGCTTGAGTCGGCCGCGGCGGTTGAGGGTCCAGCCGCCCTGCCACTCCTCCTGGTCCTGGTAGCCGCGCGGGTAGCCAAGTCCGGGGCGGGTCTCGACGTTGTTGAACCACACGTACTCCGTGCCGGTGCGGTTGGTCCACGCCTGCTTGCAGGTGACCGAGCAGGTGTGGCAGCCGATGCACTTGTCGAGGTTCATGACCATCGCCATCTGCGCCATGACCTTCACTTGGTCACCTCCCTGCGCTGCTTGCGAGGTCTCGACTGCTCGCCTAGCGGCTCGCTGCTCGACCGACGGGAGGGGCGCCGACCGTGACCTTCATCAGTAGGTCACCTCCTGGGAGCGCTTGCGGATCACCGTCACCTCGTCGCGTTGGTTGCCGGTGGGGCCGAGGTAGTTGAAGGCGAACGACAGCTGGGCGTAGCCACCGATCAGGTGGCTCGGCTTCACCAGGATCCGCGTCAGCGAGTTGTGGATGCCGCCGCGCTTGCCGGTCTTCTCCGACAGCGGTACGTCGATCAGCCGGTCCTGCGCGTGGTGCATGTAGACGGTGCCCTCGGGCATCCGGTGGGAGACGACCGCGCGCGCCACGACGACGCCGTTGCGGTTGACCGCCTCGATCCAGTCGTTGTCCTTGATCCCGACCTTGGCGGCGTCCTTGTCGCTCATCCAGATGTTCTGGCCGCCGCGCGACAGCGACAGCATGAAGAGGTTGTCCTGGTACTCCGAGTGGATCGACCACTTGCTGTGCGGCGTCAGGTAGCGCACGGTCACCCCGAGCTCGCTGACCGCGCCGATCTCCGGCTCGGCGAAGAGCGACCCCATGTTGAGCGGCGGCCTGAAGACCGGCAGCCCCTCCCCCAGCTCGCTGATCCAGTCGTGGTCCATGAAGAACGACTGCCGCCCGGTCAGCGTGTGCCACGGCTTGAGCCGCTCGACGTTGATCGTGAACGGCGAGTAGCGCCGACCGCCGGTCTCCGAGCCCGACCACTCCGGCGAGGTGATCACCGGCACGGGGGCGGCCTGGGTGTCGGCGAAGGTGATCTGCTTGCCCTCGTGCTCGGCGGCCAGGTCGGCGAGCTCGGTGCCGGTGCGACGTTCCAGCGTCTTGAAGCCCTGCGTCGCCAAGTGGCCGTTGGTGGTGCCGCTCAACGCGAGGATCGTCTCGCACGCGTGCACATCGCGCTTCAGTGACGGCCGACCGTCGGCCGGACCACCGCGCACCGCGCCGTTCTTCGCGCGCAGGTAGTCGACCGACGCCTGCACGTCGTAGGTGACGCCCTTGGTGGTGGTGCCGAGCTTCTCCATCAGCGGGCCGAGCGCGGCCATCCGGGCACCCACGGCGGGGTAGTCGCGCTCCACCTCGACCAGCTTGGGCATCGTCTGCCCCGGCACGGGTTCGCAGTCGCCAGCAGCCCAGTCGCGGACGACCCCGTGCGGGTTGGCCATCGCGTCCGGGGTGTCGTGCAGCATCGGCACCGCGACCACGTCGCGGCGTACGCCGAGGTGCTCGGCGGCGAGCTCGCTGAACTTCGCTGCGATCGTCTGCCACGCGTCCCAGTCGGTGCGGGTCTGCCACGGCGGCGCGATCGCGGGGTTGAACGAGTGCACGTAGGGGTGCATGTCGGTGGTGTTGAGGTCGTGCTTCTCGTACCAGGTCGCCGCCGGCAGCACGACGTCGCTGAAGATCGTCGTGCTGGTCTGCCGGAAGTCCAGCGTCAGCAGCAGGTCGAGCTTGCCCTCCGGCGCCTGCTCGTGCCACACCACGTCGCGCGGCCGCTTGTCCGGTGGCGTCTCGGTGGCGAGCAGCGAGTTGTCGGCGCCCAGCAGGTGCTTGAGGAAGTACTCGTTGCCCTTGCCCGAGGAGCCCAGCAGGTTGGCTCGCCAGACCGCGAGGATGCGCGGGAAGTTCTCCGGGGAGTCCGGGTCCTCGCAGGCGAAGCGCAGGTCGCCGCTCTGCAGCGCCTCGACGACGTGCTCCCCTACCGGCCGCCCGGCCGCGGCCGCCTCGTCGGCGACGTCGAGCGGGTTGCGGTCGAACGTCGGGTACGACGGCATCCAGCCCATCCGCGCGCTCTGCGCGATCACGTCGGCCACCGTCTTGCCCGACAGCTGCCCCTGACCCGGGCGTGACCGTGGTCGAGAGCGTGTCGGCGCCGAACTGGTCGTAGCGGTACTGGTCGGTGTGCAGGTACCAGTACGCCGTCTGGATCATCTGCCGCGGCGGCCGCAGCCAGTCGAGCCCGAACGCCAGCTGCGCCCAGCCGGTGACCGGGCGGCACTTCTCCTGCCCGACGTAGTGCGCCCAGCCGCCGCCGTTGACGCCCTGGCAGCCGGTCAGCGTCGTCAGCGCCAGGAACGCGCGGTAGATCGTGTCGGAGTGGAACCAGTGGTTGGTGCCCGCGCCCATGATGATCATCGAGCGGCCGCGGGAGTCCTCGGCGTTCTGCGCGAACTCCCGCGCGATCCTGGCGCGCGGCGCTCGCCGGGACGCCGGTGATCGGCTCCTGCCAGGCCGGGGTGTACGGCGCGTGGGCGTCGTCGTACGAGGTCGGCCACTCGCCGGGCAGCGGCTGCCCGTTGACCTCGCGCGCGACGCCGTACTGCGCGAGCAGCATGTCGAAGACCGTGGTGACGAGCTTGCCGCCGACGCGGCGCACCGGCACCCCGCGCGCCACCGCGGCCGCCTCGCCGCCGGGGGTGTCGAAGCGCGGCAGCTGCAGCAGCACGGTCTCGCTGGCGTTGTCGGCGAGGGTGAGCTTGGGGTCGACGCCGCCGAGGTCGAGGTTCCACCGCCCGTTGCCGGTCTCGCCGAAGCGGTGGCCGAGCGAGCCGTTGGGCACCACCGGCTGGTCGGAGCGGCCGTCGATGACCACGGTCTTGAAGTGGGCGTTCTCCTGCCGGTCCTGCCCCGGCAGGTCGGCGGCGGTGAGGAACTTGCCGGGGCGGTAGATCTGTCCGGCGGTCGAGTCACCACCGTCGGTCGAGCTTGTCGAGACCCCGGGCGTGGTCTCGACAAGCTCGACCGACGCATCTTGGCCGGACTCCACCGGCACGAGCTCCACGAGGTGGGGCAGGTCGGTGTACTGCTTCGTGTACTCCTCGAAGTACGGCGTCTGCCGGTCGACGAAGAACTCCTTGAGGATCACGTGGCCCATCGCCATCGCCAGCGCGCCGTCCGTGCCCGGACGACCCGGCAGCCACTCGTCGGCGAACTTGACGTTGTCGGCGTAGTCGGGCGCGACCGCGACCACCTTCTGCCCGCGGTAGCGCGCCTCGGCCATCCAGTGCGCGTCGGGGGTGCGGGTCACCGGCAGGTTGGAGCCCCACATGATCAGGTAGCCGGCGTCCCACCAGTCGCCGGACTCCGGCACGTCGGTCTGGTCGCCGAACACCTGCGGCGAGGCCACCGGCAGGTCGGCGTACCAGTCGTAGAACGACAGCATCGCGCCGCCGATCAGTGACGTGAACCGCGCGCCCGACGCGTGCGACACCATCGACATCGCTGGGATCGGTGAGAAGCCGGCGACCCGGTCCGGACCCCACTTCTTGATCGTGTGGACGTACGCCGCCGCGATCATCTCGGTCGCCTCCTCCCACGATGCGCGCACCAGCCCGCCCTTGCCGCGCGCGGACTTGTAGGCGCGCGCCCGCTGCGGGTTGTCGACGACGTGCGCCCACGCCTTCACCGGGTCACCGCCGTGCTGGCGCATCCCCTCCCGGTACATCTGCAGCAGCACGCCGCGGACGTAGGGGTAGCGGACTCGCGTCGGCGAGTAGGTGTACCAGGAGAACGCCGCGCCGCGTGGGCAGCCACGGGGTTCGTACTCCGGCTTGTCCGGACCCACCGACGGGTAGTCGGTCTGCTGGGTCTCCCAGGTGATGATCCCGTCCTTGACGTAGACCTTCCACGAGCACGAGCCGGTGCAGTTGACACCGTGGGTGGAGCGGACGACCTTGTCGTGGCTCCAGCGGTCGCGGTAGAAGGAGTCGGCCTCGCGACCGCCCGTCTGGTGCAGCGACCTGAGGTCCTCGGAGACCTCCCCGCGCGTGAAGAACCGGCGGGTGCCCACCAGCGCCTCGGTGAGGCTCCCGTCCATCCCCGTCCTGCTGCGCTTGTTGGGCTGAGCTTCGGTACTCACTGCTGGACTCCTGGGAGGTCGGGGGCGGACGAGGAGGTCGGCCGGCGTCTACCCGCGGGCGGCCGCTCGCTCGGCGTCGGCGCGGTCGGCGGTGCGCTTCACCACGGTCATCGTCAGCGTCATCGTCAGCGCCGCGGTGATCGACAGCAGGCCGAGGCCGATGGCGTAGGAGTCGGTGCGGCCGTAGATGTAGCCCATCAGCAGCGGCGGCACGAACCCACCGAGTCCGCCGGCGGCGCCGACGAGCCCGGTCACGCCCCCGACCCGCGCGGGTTCGGTGACCTTCGCGATGAGCGCAAACGTCGCGCCGCTGCCGGAGCCGAGCGCGGCCGCCATCGCGAGGAAGGCGATCGCCCCGAGCGGCTCGAGGATCGGCGAGGTGGCCGCGAAGGCGGCGCCGACGACGACCACGCCGTACCCGGCAGCGAGCACCGGGACCGCGCCGTAACGGTCGGAGAGGTAGCCGCCGATCGGGCGCATGATCACCGCCACGATCACGAAGCCGGCCATCCGGTTGGCGGCGCCGTCCGGGGTGAGGCCGTAGGCGGTCTTGAGGTACGCCGGCAGGTAGACCGAGAACGCGACATAGCCGCCGAAGGCGACCGCGTAGAGGATGCAGGCCTGCCAGGTGATCGAGAGCCGGGCGTTGGCGTTGAGCCGCTGCGCCAGCGAGGTCGTCGGCGGCGTGCGGCCGGGTGCGTCCCGCATGATCAGCCAGGCGAGCACGGCGTAGACGGCCAGCAGCGCTGCCGTGATGAGGAACGGCGCCTTCTCCCCCACGTTGGTGTAGAGCTTCACCGTCGTGAGCGCACTGATCGCGGTGCCGCCCATACCGGCGCCGAAGATGCCGACCGCGAGCCCGCGGCGCTCCGGCGGGAACCACGCGTTGACGAACGGCACGCCGACGGCGAAGGCGGTGCCGCCGATGCCGAGGAAGAAGCCTCCGATCAGCAGCAGGGTGAAGGAGTCCAGCGCGACGAAGGCGATGAAGAGGATCGGCACGATCGTCGCCGCCGACACCAGCGGGAACATGACGCGACCGCCGTACTTGTCGGTGAGCGCGCCGACGATGATCCGGCCCAGCGACCCGACGATGACAGGCACCGCGACCAGCAGCGCGACGTCGGACTCGGTCAGCTCCCCGAGCGTGCCCTCCTCGCGGAAGAGCGGGCCGAGCGGGCTCAGCAGCGCCCACGCCCAGAAGTTGATCGCGAAGCCGATGGTGGCCATCGCGAGCATCAACCCAGGACCGCGGCGAGGCTCCTCGATCGCGCTCTGTGTCGCGCCGGCCGGTCCTCCCGCCGTACTCGTCACGCCCGTCGACCTCCCGGCCCTCTCCGCAGGATCAGCAGTCACACCGTGGCACCCTGTCTACCCGGGTGCCTCCCTGCAGCGCTAGAGCTAGCCGCGGGCATGGTCCGTAGCGGTGTGCTCCCCCAGTAGGAAGTACATGCCCCCTGGGGATCCGCAACAGCGACGTCAGGCGCATGGCTGGAGGAACTCGTTGTCCTCAGTGAGTCTCGAACGTCACCGCAGATCCGCAGTCAGCGACAGCGAGTGAGGCGCTCGACAGACGCGAAAGCATCCGCCCCGGTGACCGGGGTGGTCCGGGGTAGGGCGGTTGTGCCTGCGGGTTAGGGACGTTGTCCCTGGGACCACCGATTGCCAGCGCTGCGAGGATTCCCCCGTGACAAAGGATGGGGAATGACAAGAACTCGGGCACTGCGCTTCGTCGCCGCCATCACCACGATCACAGTCGCGATGCTGCTCGGGGGCGTGCCCGCCGGCGCTGCAGCGCCCAAGGTCGCCGGCTCTTTGACCTTGTCTGACTCCACGGTGGCGCCTGCCTCGACCTTGACGATGACCGGCGCACTGCCTCCTCGCAGGTCACGCACGGTGAAGCTGCAGAGCAAGGTTGGCGGCACCTGGGGGGTGCTCGCGACCAAGAAGAGCTCGAGCACTGGGGCCTTCTCATTCAGCACCAAGGCCCCTGCTGCTGCCGGTCAACGTTCCTACCGCGTCCTCGCACCGGCAACGACGCTCGGGGGCAAGAGGTACGGCGCACTGGTCACGCCCGGTCCGCACGGTCACGGTGGTCACCATGACGAGCGTGGACGCCGGCTGGCGCCACGCGTGCGCGGTCGGTGGCGACCGCCGGGCCTGGTGCTGGGGCGACAACACCTACGGAGAGCTGGGCGACGGGCAGGGAGCCACCTTTGATGAGGGTGACCCACTCATCTCAGGGCCGGTGCTGGTCGAGGGCGGGAGCTGGGCGGCGCTCAGCGCCTGGGGCGGGAGCACCTGCGGCCTCAAGACCGACGACACCGCCTGGTGCTGGGGTGACCACGCTGCCTACACGACTGATGTGACCGACGGCAAGGCACCTGCACCGGTGCAGATCTCGGGTGCGTGGAAGCAGATCGCCTCAGGGTGGAATCACGCGTGCGGTGTGCAGACCGATGGCACCGGGTGGTGCTGGGGCCGCAACGACGGGCAGCTGGGCACCAACCAGGCCGTCGCCCCGGGCACCAAGGTGAAGCTGCCCGGATCCTGGATCTCCATCGTGCCGGGCGGGACCGGGGCTTACACCGATGATCACTTCGACAACGTGACCTGCGGGATCAAGGCGAACCGCTCGGCCCACTGCTGGGGTCGCAACGAGAGCGGTCAGCTGGGCGACGACTCCACCACGGCCTCGGCCACACCGGTGGCAGTCGCAGGTGAGCACGAGTGGGCACAGCTCTCCGTGGGTGGCCAGCACGTCTGTGGCGTGACGACGGACGGCGCCGGCTGGTGCTGGGGCGGAAACCTTGACGGACGGCTGGGTGACGGCACGTTCACGGAACGGCACGTCCCGGTGCAGGTCACGGTCGCGGGCTCCTGGGCCGGAATCGACGCCGGGCTCCAACACACCTGCGGGGTGACCGCGCAGAAGGCGGCCTGGTGCTGGGGCTGGAACGACTCCGGCCAGATCGGGGATGGGACCACCGACGACGACGTACTGGCCCGAGCCGATTTCCCACCAGCTGACCGGCACCTGGCGCGACGTGGCGGCAGGTTTCTACAGCAGTGTCGGAGCGAGGAACCCGGGCGTGGCTTGGGCCTGGGGCGAGGGCGCACATGGTGAGACCGGCCAGGGTGTGGCCGCCGAGTCCGGCACGCCCGTCGCCGTAACCATCAACCCCTGAGCGCAACCGGGCAGTCGGCCGCCGCGCGGGCGGGACCGTCGACGTTGCAGTGATCGGGGAAACGTACCTTCACATGGCGAGTGCAGGCTTCCCCGATCGTGGTCCTGAGCCTGCTCTGCGATCTGGAGCATTCCTGCCCGCGCAGTGACGGATCGCGACTACCATCCTTGGGCGTCGCCGGCGAGCCCGGCGGCGCTACAACTGAACACCCCAGCGCGGCACAACGCCGAGTCCTGCCCGCCGCGCTGGTCCCGACCACCCACCCCGGGCAGGAGCGGGGGACCCAGGTTCCACGCGGCCGCCGATCCGTCCTCGACGGGTCGTCAGCCACTCGGGGCTAAGCCACTCCGGTGGCGGAGCACCTTTCAGCTCCAGCCCGACAGCTCACCTCGCAGGCGCGGAAAGGAACTGGTCCATGCCTGCGACCCTCGGCTCCTCCATTGCCGTCCGCATCCTCGTCTCGATCATCAGCGCCCTGGCGCTCGCCTCCGCGCTGTTCAGCCTGGGCTCCCCCGGCGCCGACGGGACGACGTACCACGCGACCCGGTGGGACTGCCTCTCCCACTACGAGTCGACCCACCGCTGGGCCGTCAACACCGGCAACGGGCACTACGGCGGCCTGCAGTTCTCGCTGTCGACGTGGCGCTACTACGGCGGCCCGGCGTACTCGAACAACACCTACCCGCACAAGGCCACCAAGGCGGAGCAGATCACGGTCGCCAAGCGTGTCGCCTTCCACGGCTGGAAGGACCGCCGCCCTCAGGGTGGCCGGAACGCCTGGCCGAACACCTGGCCCAAGTGCGGCTAGTCGACAGAGACGAAGAGGCGCCCGCGGTCTGATCGACCGAGGCGCCCCTCCAGAGGGACGAGACGTGCTCAGCTCACGGGCACGGTGACCTGGTCCGAAAGCACACCGTCCTCGAACAACGAGATGGTGGCGTCACCGAACTCGACGTCGACCACGCTCGCGCTCCACATGCTGTTCGGGCAGGAGCCAGGAGGCGCCTGCGGCGTGACCGACTCCAGCGAGTAGCGGTACTGGCCGTTCCGCGGGGTCGCGAGCGGTCCGCTCGAGCCGGAGACGCTCGTCTCGAACGTCTGACCGGGCGCGACGTTGCCGCCGGGGTTCGTGCACTCGACGATGCCGCTGCCGGTGGCCGAGACCCTGATCTCGAAGGTGGTGCCGCCGAGCCCGGCGACCTTGCCCCTGCACTCCACCGTCGTGCCTTCATCGGTGCAGGTCTGGTTCTGGACGAAGTGGCCGCTCTGGGCGATGGCGGCGCCCGGGAATCCCAGCGCGAGGAGGATCGCTACGAAGAGCGTGCTGAGGATGCGTTTCATGACTGATGTCCTCTCCAAAAGGACGTGGCTCGAGCAAGGAATGCCCGAGCCCGATGGTGCTCCGTGAGTCGTCCGTCCACAGCCGCAGGCGTGGGTCGCCCATGGCCGTGGCACGAACCAGACGCGTCGTGCAGTGAAGAGGCCGGAGAGCAGCGGCGGGGTCAAGGGCGCTCAATCCAGCGACAGCCGGCTAACGTCCAACCTCCGCCGTCGGTGACGCCTCGTCAAGGTACGGCGTCACGGGCCTAGACCGCCGTGCACGTCACCCGCCGGCGCTCCCGATGATCGACGCTGGCGCGGCGGGTCGGGGCGCACCTCCGTTGACTGCGTCGGAGCAGCATCGCCGAGCAGCCGACCACGGATCACGTCGTCGGCCACCGCAGTGAGTGGTCGGCGGGAGGCTCGCGCCGCCGCCCGCAGCAGCTCTGCGGCGGTGCTCATCGTCACCCCTGCTCGCTCGGCCACGACGCCCTTGGCCTGCTCGATGACGACGCGCACGTCGAGGGCGTGCTGCAGCTGCTCGGTCAGGCGCTCGTGTCTCCGCACTGACCGGTGGGTGAGGATGCCGAGCGTGGCCGTGGTGGCCAGCCAGTGGGCCGTTCGCATCTCCTCCTCAGCGAGCCCGTCCGGCCTGGTGCAGAAGAGATCGAGCGCGCCGATGGTCTTGCCGTGCATGTGCAACGGCACGGCGTACGCGGACAGGAACCCCAGCGCGAGTGCGTGCACTCGGAAGCTCGGCCAGCGATGGCCCCTGTGGAGGAGGTCGGGCGCTCCGACCGCGTGCCCGCTTGCGAACGCTTCGAGACACGGGCCGTCGTTGCTCCGCAGCTCGAAGAACTCGAGGACCCTGGTCTCGTCGCTTGTCGAGGCGAGCACCTGGAGGCGGCGCTGCTGATTCTCGAGCATGATCCCCACGTCGCGCACCGGCAAGAACTCCACGCAGTCGTGCACCAGCTCGTTCGCGGTGTCGCGCACGTCGAAGTCCGTCACCAAGGTGTCAGCGAGGCTGATCAGCCTGTTGAAAAAGCGAGACTCCGCGTGCTGGTGCGTCGACATCTCCCATGCCCTCACATCCCCCCTACCCAGCCGTGCTCGCGTCGACACAGCAGGTCTAGCGCGGGTCGGCAGTGGAGTCGACCGAGCGCGCCGCTCGATCCGATCAGAGCCCGTCGAAGGCGGCGGGGTAGCGGAAGGCGCCCGTGCACACGGGGTTCCACGCCGTCAGCGGGCGCACCTGGAAGTACCTCCCCCAGGCGAGGTCCGGCGCTGCGACGCCGTGCTCGGCGGCCGGCACGAACCCGAAGCGGGCGTAGTAGTCAGGTTCACCCAGCAAGAAGACCGCGGCTTCGTTCAGCGCGTCCGCGGCACCCAGTACGGCGTGCATGAGCGCGGCGCCCACACCGGCTCGCTGACGTGACGGTCGTACGCCGATCGGCCCGAGGGCGACGAGCCCGAGCTCTCCGACGTGGCCGCGGCTGCACATGACGTGACCGACGACGTCGCCGTCCTCGAGCGCCACGAGGCAGAGCTGCGGGATGTCGTCGCCGGCGTTGCGCAGCTCGTCGACCAGCCGCGACTCGACCGACCGCTCCCCCTCTCGGTGCGCCGAACGCCGCGTCGTGGAGCACGGCGATCGCGCCGGCATCCTGAGGCAGCTCGCGTCGGATGATCATCCGCTGCGCTCCGCGGGCCTGGTCATGTGGCCCTTCGGGTCGAGCCGGCCCAGCAGCGCGTCACCGATGTCGCGCAGCTGCTCGAGCTGCTCGGGCGTGAGCGCGTCGATCACGTAGTGGCGGACAGCCTCCACGTGTCCGGGCGCAGCCGCGACCACGACCTCCCAGCCGGCGTCGGTGAGCCGCGCGTTGGTGGCGCGACCGTCCTCCGGGCACGGGAACCGCTCGACGAGCCCACGGTCCTCCAGCCGGCGTACGACGTGGGAGAGCCGAGGCAGCGTGGCGTTGGTGCGCTGGGCCAGCCACGTCATCCGCAGCGTGCGCTGCTCCGCCTCCGACAGCATCGCCAGGACGAAGTACTCGAAGTGCGTCAGCCCGGAGTCGGTGCGCAGCTGGGAGTCGAGCGCCCCCGGCAACAGCTCCACGACCCCGACGAGCCGCAGCCAGGCTGCTCGTTCCTCGTCACTCAGCCAACGCGTCATGCGCACACCCTACCGCTTGAGTTGACGGAACAACTAAATCCTGTAGAGTGTTACTTGAAACAACAACCAATCACCACGAACCCAAGGAGCACCCTCATGGCACACCTCTCCATCCTCGGCACCGGCAACATGGGCCAGGCCATCGCCTCGCTCGCGGGCAAGGGCGGCCACACCGTCCAGCTGCTCGCCTCGTCCGAGACCGAGACCCCCGTCACCGGCGACATCGTCGTCCTGGCCGTCCCCCACCCGGCCCTTCGCGACGTCGTCGCGCAGCGCGGCGAGCAGCTCGCCGGCAAGGTCGTCGTCGACATCACGAACCCGCTGAACTTCGAGACCTTCGACTCCCTCGTCGTCCCCGCGGACAGCTCCGCTGCCGGCGAGCTCGCCGCGGCGCTCCCGCAGTCGCGCGTGATCAAGGCCTTCAACACCAACTTCGCCGGCACGCTCGTCAGCGGCAACGTGGGCACGATCCCCACCACCGTGCTGATCGCCGGCGACGACGCCCAGGCCAAGTCCGCCCTCGCCGACGTCGTCACCTCCGGTGGCCTCGAGGCCGTCGACGCAGGCTCGCTGGCTCGCGCCCGTGAGCTCGAGGCGGTCGGCTTCCTGCAGCTCACCCTCGCGGTCAACGAGAAGGTGTCGTGGACCGGCGGGTTCGGCGTCGTCGCCTGAGACGTCGCAGCCTGAGAACCTGATACCAGCTAACCCGAAAGCGAGCCCGTCATGACCGTCAACGCCGTCCGCCTCAACCACGCCGTGCTGTTCGTGGCCGACCTGGAACGCAGCGTCGCGTTCTACCAGCAGGCCTTCGGCATGAGGGTCATGGCGAGCGAGCCTCGCGCCAACGCCGCCTTCCTGCGGCTCCCCCGGTCGGGCAACCACCACGACCTCGGGCTGTTCGGGGTCGGCGCCCAGCCGCCCCGGCCGCGCGGCTCGCTCGGGCTCTACCACCTGGCCTGGCAGGTCGACACCATCGAGGAGCTCGAGGAGGCCAGGCGCACCCTGGCCGACCTCGGCGCCCTCGCCGGCGAGTCCAGCCACGGCGCCACCAAGAGCCTCTACGCCCAGGACCCCGACGGCAACGAGTTCGAGGTCATGTGGATGCTGCCCAAGGCCAGCTGGGGCGAGTACGAGAACACCGCCCCCATCGAGCGCCTCGACCTGGCCGGCGAGGTCGCCCGCTGGAGCGGCGTCCGCACCGCGGCCGAGCTGGTGCCCACCGACGGGGCGTAAGCCGACTCGGTCTCAGGCCTCCGGCTCCTCCGCCCGAGGTACGACGCCGGGCGGGCGCGGAGCGTCGATGCCGTAGCGCACGCCCAGCATGCGGATCACGAAGCAGACCACGGCTGCGGTGATCGCCACCGGCGCCTCCGCAACACCCAGCGGCTCGGCGGTCACCATCACCAGCGCGCCTGCCATGGCGGGGATGGCGTAGAGCTCGTGGCGCAGCACCACCGGCACCCGCCCGATCATCATGTCGCGCACCGTGCCGCCGCCCACGGCGGTGATCACCCCGAGGATGACGGCCTGACCGATCCCGGCGTCGAGGCTCAACGCCTTGAGCGTCCCGCTGACCGCGAAGAGACTCAGCCCGGCCGCGTCCATCACCACGATGGGAGTGGTCAGGCGGTCCAGGCGCCGCCCGAACACGATCGCCACCACGCTCCCCGCAGCAGCGACCGTCAGGTAGCGCCAGTCGCTGAACGTCGCCGGCGGCAGCGAGTCGAGCAGGATGTCGCGGATGATGCCCCCGCCCAGGGCGGTGATCATGCCCAGGGTCAGCACCCCGACGACGTCGAGCCGCGCCACCCGGATGGCCGTCAACGCGCCGTTCAGCGCGAAGGCGAAGATGCCCGCCAGATCGAGCGCCAGGAAGAGCGGCGACGCGGTGTCCACCCGCAATGTCTACCGCGAGGCACGTTGCGCCGGCCCCTCGGCACGCAAACCGGACACCGCACCCGAGACCAACGTCCCGCATCCGCCCGTGAATGCCCCCAGAAGGGACACCATCGGCCATTGCCCCTGCCTGCACCGGTCACGGGGCGCGATGCGGGTTTACTGTCGAGAGGCGGCGCCGAAGCGGGGGCGTCACGGGCCGGTGCCGCGACGTTCCTCTGAGGGGGTTGCCATGAGTGTGCAACCGAACCGCGCCACCGATGTCGAGCTGCTCACCCCTGGTGCTGTCGCCGCCGTCCTCTTCGTCGATCCCAAGACGGTCACACGGTGGGCACGCGCCGGCAAGATCGACTCCATCCGTACGCCGGGTGGGCACCGGCGCTACCGCCGCTCCGACGTCTACGCGCTGCGCGCCGGAGAAGGCCTGCGACGCGATCATCCAGCGGCGCCTGAGTCGGACCGGCTGGTGCCTGTCCGGGCGCCCGGCCCGGCCCAGGACGGGGGACGGCGGCAGCGCGCCCTGCACACCGCGGTCGCCGCGAAACATCCGCCCTGGGCCGCGGCCGAGCTGGCCGAGAGCGTCGCGACTGCACTCGAGCACGAGGCCGAGGCGGCCATCGAGACGGTCTGGCAGGCGCAGGCCGAGCTCGAGGCGGCGAGGGACGCCGCCGACGAGGCGACCTCGCGTGCCGCCGAGGCTCGGGCGCGAGCCCAGGCGGAGGCCGACCTGGCCCCCGCTCCCCCATCGGCCGGCGCCGCTGCGCCTCGGATGCCCACCCAGCGACGAGCCGCCGCCTCGCCCGCGCTTCAGGACTAGAGAGGTCTCGTCATGGACACACGAAGAACCGCACGGGTCGCAGGCATCTTCTTCCTGCTCACCGAGGTGGGTGCCATCGCCGGTCTGGCGTTGTACCAGCCCGCCCTGGAGACCGACTACGTCACCGGCGCCGGTGCTGACACCCGCGTGCTCTGGGGCGCGGTCAGCGAGATGGTCCTCGTCGTCGCGATCATCGGCAGCGCGGTCACCCTCTTCCCGGTCATCAAGCGGGTCAACGAGGGGCTTGCGCTCGGGCACGTCGCCGGGCGGCTGCTCGAGGCAGCGGTCATCACCGTCGGGATGGTCAGCGTGATCTCTCTGGTGACCCTGCGCGAGGACGGCCCGGCCGCCGGCACGGACGAGGGCGCACTCGTGGCGATGAACCAGTCGCTGGTCGCCCTCCACGACTGGACGTTCCTCGTGGGGCCGAGCTTCATCCTCGGCGTCAACAGCCTGCTGCTCGCCTACCTCGTCTACCGCGGCGAGCTCGTGCCCACCTGGATCGCCATGCTCGGGATCGTCGGCGGGCCGCTGGTGACCCTCTCCGCCTTCGGCGTGCTGTTCGGGCTCTACGCCCCGACCACCCACGCGATCTCCGCGATCCCGGTCTTCGCGTGGGAGGTCAGCTTCGCGGTCTACCTGATCGTCAAGGGCTTCAAGCCCTCGTCGCCGCTGGGGACCATGCCCTCGCAGATGCCCCACCCGGTCCTGACCCCGCACTGAGGGCGGCGGGCTGGTCGGCTCATTCGGTGACGACCGCCTTGAGCACGTCGACCTTGGCCGCGGTGCGAGCCGGCCCGATCGCCGCCAGCACTCCAGCCAGAGCGGCCAGCGCGACGTACATCAGCACCTGGACCGACGGCACCGACAGCGAGCTGACCCCCCAGAACTGGAGCGACTTGGACCCGGCGAGACCGATGCCGATGCCGAGCGCCGCTCCTGACAGCGCGCCGATGAGGGAGATCACGACCGACTCCCAGCGGACCATGGAGCGGACCTGGCTGCGGGTCATCCCGACCGCTCGGAGCAGGCCGAGCTCGCGGGTGCGCTCGTAGACCGACAGCGCGAGCGTGTTGACGATGCCCAGCAACGCGATGACGACGGCCAGGAGGAGCATCACGGTCACGAAGGTGAGCATCGTGTCGAGGAAGCCGCTGGCGAACTTCACGAAGCCGCCCTTGTCCCGCACGAGAGCGTCCGGGTGGTCGGCCAGCGCCGCGGAGATCGGCGGCCTTGCCGTCCGCCTGGTCCACGCCGGGTGCGAGCGCGACGAGCACCATCGAGACCAGCTGAGGCCCTGCGAGGGCGTTCTGGGCATCCATGCTCAGGATGTAGTCCTCCTGGATCCAGCCCTTCTCGTAGATGCCCGCGATCGCGAGCGCATGCGACCCGCTGGCCGCGAACGACGCGTTGACCGTGTCGCCCACCTCCCAGCCGTGCTTGGCCGCAGCCCCTTCGGAGACCAGGATGCTGTCGTCGTCGAGGTCGGCTGTCGAGCCGGACGAGGAAGGCAGCTTCATCATGGACTCGGCGGTTGCCGGATCCACCGATGAGTAGTTGGTGCCGGCTCCCTCGAACCGTGCCTGCCCGAAGCCGCTCGCGGAGACGCGCTCGACGCCGGGGGTCGAGGCGACGGCGTCGATGACCGACCGGCTGAAGCCGGAGCTGCCCGACGACGGGACGGTGACGAAGAGGTCCGCGGACAGCCGCTCGGTGAGCACCCCGCCGAAGGACGCCTTGAGGGACGCCGCGAGCACGCCCATGCTGACGACCAGGGTGAGCCCGATCATCAGTGCTGCGGCGGTGGAGGCCGTACGACGGGGGTTGCGGACCGCGTTCTGCTGCGCGAGCTCGCCGGGAAGCCCCCGCAACCGCAGCGGCGCTGCGATCGCCGACGCCAGTGGCCGCACCGCGAAAGGCAGCGAGACCATGACGCCGACCAGCACGAGCAGCACGCCGAGTCCGAGGACGCGGGCGTCGACGTCCGCGACGAGGGTCGCCGTGATGCCGCCGACCCCGAGTGCCAGCAGCGCCGCACCAACGATGACGCGCCTGGCGGACGGGCGTTCGGAGCCCGGTGCTGCGTCGCGCAGCGCCTCGACGGGAAGCACCTGGGTGGCACGCCGCGCGGGGATCACGGCGGCGACCACCGTGACGACCGTCCCGACGAGGAGGCACACCCAGACCGTGCGCAGCTCGAGCTGCAAGGTCGTGCTGGGGAGCCCCAGCCCGACCAGGTCCATCAGGACCCGCAGCCCCTGGGCGACGCCGACACCGAGCGCGATACCCGCCGCGGACGCCGCTGCCCCGACCACGACAGCCTCCAGCAGGAGGTTGCCCATGACCTGTCGACGCGTCGCGCCGATGGCGCGGAGCAGAGCGATCTCCCGCGAACGCTGGGTCACGATCATGGTGAAGGTGTTCCAGATGATGAAGGCGCCGACGAACAGCGCGATGCCCGCGAAGATCGAGAAGAGGATGTTGACGACCTTGAGGTCGTCGGTGATGGCGTCGGCGTTCTCCTGGGCGACGGTGGCGCCGGTGACGGCCTCGCTGCCCTTCGGCACAACGGCTGCGAGGCGATCTGCGAGCGCGGCCTGGCTGAGCCCCTCCTCGGCGCTGACGTCGATGGCGTCGTACATCCCGGGCGACCCGAGGAACTTCTGGGCGGTGGCGATGTCGAAGTACGACGAGGTGGTGCCGCCCAGGTCCTTCTCGCCCGCGAAACCGACGATGCCGACCACGGTGAACTCCTGCGTCGGCCCCTGGAAGAGCACCTGGATCGTGGACCCGAGGGCGATGTCGTTGTCCTCGGCGCTCGTCGCGTCGATGGCGACCTCGTGCACCCCCACGGGAGCAGCGCCCGACAGCAGCTCGACGTCACCGCGCAAGATCTCGTCGGCGGCCAGGCTGGACCCGACCGTGGGGGCTCCCCCGCTGCTCAGGACGGCGCGACCCTCGTTGTCGGTCATCAGCGCATAGCCGCTCACGGTCCCCTCAGCCGCGCGCACCCCCTCGACGCTCCGCACCTCGGCCAGGGTGGCGGAAGCGATGGGAGCGCGGGCGGTGGAGACCCCTTCGGAGGCGGCGTACGGCGCCTGGGTGCGGACGACGGCGTCGGTGCCGGCGGAGACCTTGCCGAAGAGCTGCTCGAACGCCAGCCCCATGGTGTCGGTGAGGACCAGCGTCCCGGCGAGGAACGAGACACCGAGAGCGATCGACGCGGTGGTGAGGACCAGGCGCAGCTTGTGCGCGATCATCCCGCGGAGGGTTGCGCCCCACATCGCGGTCAGCCCCCCAGGAACTTCATGTGGTCGAGGATCTGGTCCGCGGAGGAGCGCTGCATCTCGTGCACCACCTGGCCGTCGGCCAGGAAGATGATCCGGTCTGCGTAGCTCGCGGCGTGCGGCTCATGGGTCACCATCACGACCGTCTGACCGAGGTCCGTGACCGCGTTGCGCAGGAAGGTCAGCAGCTCGGTGCCGGACTTGGAGTCCAGTGCGCCGGTCGGTTCGTCGGCGAAGACGATCTCGGGTCGCGATGCCAGCGCCCGGGCCGCCGCTACGCGCTGCTGCTGCCCGCCGGACAGCTCGGAGGGCCGGTGCGAGAGACGGTCGGTGAGCCCCACGGTCTCCACGATCGAGGCCACCCAGGCGGCATCGGGACGGCGCCCGGCGATCTTCATCGGCAGCGCGATGTTCTCCGCGGCGGTCATCGTCGGCAGCAGGTTGAAGGACTGGAAGATGAACCCGATGCGGTCGCGACGGAGCAACGTCAGGGCCTTGTCCTTGAGCATCGTGAGGTCGGACTCCCCGACGTAGACCTCCCCCGAGCTCGGACGGTCGAGACCCGCGAGCATGTGCAGCAGGGTCGACTTGCCCGAGCCGGACGGCCCCATGACCGCAGTGAACTGGCCCTTCCGCATGTCGACGGTGACGTTGTCGAGGGCTGTCACGGCACAATCGCCCTCGCCGTACAGCTTGCTGACTCCGACGGTCCGTGCCGCAGCAGTGGTCTCGACGCGCGGGCTGTGGGTGAGGGTCATCGGTCGCTCCTGGTGCCGGTCCCCCTCACGGTGAGAGGCGACGGGAAGCACAGCGGTCCTGTCGTTGTCGGCAGTCGACGTGCCTGTCCTCGACGCTACGAGCGACGCTCGGGCGGTGGTACGCCCGAACCGGACACGTCGCACCCGAAAGGGACGCTCCCTGCCGACCTTCGTCCCTACCTGCGGCACGAAGACCCCCAGAAGGGACCGGTTTCACCCCAGACCGCTTCCCAGGCCTGCTCGGCGCGCTTACTTGGGAGGGACATCGCACGACGCGGTTGGAGGAGACCTCATGCTGGTACAGCTCGCGGACTGGTGCTACCGACGTCGCCGCCTCGTCGTCCTCGGGTGGTTGGGCGCGTTGGTCGGCGCCTACTTCCTCGCGGGAGCGTTCGGCGGCGACTACCGGCAGGACTACCTGCAACCGGGGTCCGAGTCCGAGGCAGCTGCCCACACCCTCGAGGAGCGCTTCCCCCAGGCAGCAGGCGACACGTTGCAGATCGTCGTGCACTCCGATCAGGGCGTGACGTCGGCTGCCGCGCAGGCACAGGCGGAGGAGATCTTCGCGGTCGCCGCCCGCGACCCTCACGTCGTCGCGGTCGCGAGCCCCTACGACGAGGGGGGCGCCGAGCAGGTCTCCGAGGACGGCACGACGGCGTACGCCGACGTCGCGCTGGACAGGTCGGCTGACGAGTACACCCCAGCCCAGGCGAAGGATCTCGTCGAGCCGATCCTCGCCGCCGGCACCGATGAGCTGCAGGTGGAGACGGGCGGTCCGGTCGCCAGGTTGTCCCAGACCGCACCGGTCGGGTCCGAGGTCATCGGTCTGCTCGCCGCTGCGCTGATCCTGCTCGTCACGTTCGGCTCCGCCGTGGCCATGGGGCTGCCGCTGATCACCGCCGTGTTCGGGCTCGGCGTCGCGCTCGCGCTCGGCGAGGTGATGAGGCGCTTCGTCGACGTCCCGGAGTGGGCACCTCCCACGGCGGCGATGGTCGCGATCGGCGTCGGGATCGACTACGCCCTGCTCATCGTCACCAGGTACCGCAGCAGCCTGGCCGAGGGCCAGGAGCCGCGTCGCGCCACCTTGACGGCGATCGCCACCGCCGGGCGGTCCGTGGTCTTCGCGGGTCTCACGGTTGTCGTCGCCATGCTCGGCATCCTCCTCATGGGGCAACCGACCATGAACGGCTTCGCCTTCACCGTCTCCCTGGCCGTGCTCATCACGATGACCGCGTCCCTGACGTTGCTCCCCGCACTGCTGGGCTTCGCAGGACGCAACATCGAGCGGCTCCACGTGCCCCTCCTGAACAAGCACCCCCATGCCTACGACACGTCACGCTGGTACCGGTGGAGCCGGTTCGTCCAGCGTCGGCCCGCACTGTCCGCCGTCGCTGGGCTCGCAGTCCTGCTTGCGCTCGCCGCGCCGTTCCTGGGCATCAGGTTCGGCTACCCCGACGCCGGCAACGACCCACCTGGGTACACCACCCGCGCCGCCTCGACCCTCATCGAGGACGGCTTCGGTCCCGGCTTCGCCACGCCGATGCTCCTCGTGGTCGAGGGCGGGCGGGACAGCGCGCTGCGCACAGCGGCCGATGACGTCGGCCGGCAGCTGCGCGAGGTCGAGGGCGTCGCTCTCGTGACACCGGCCGAGCTCAACGCAGCCGGCGACACGGCGGTGGTGCGCCTGATCGCGACCACCTCGCCACAGGAGGAGGCGACGCAGGACCTGGTCACCACGCTGCGCGACGAGACCCTCCCCGCGGCAACCGACGGCACCGGCCTCAGCGTCGACGTCGGCGGCACGGTGCCGGTCACCGTGGACGCCACACGTGGCGTCACGGACCGGCTGCCGCTGTTCTTCGGTGGCGTGCTCCTGGTCTCCTTCGTGCTGCTGATGATGGTCTTCCGGTCGGTGGTCGTGCCGCTGAAGGCGGTGGTGATGAACCTGCTGGCCAGTGCAGCGGCGTTCGGGGTGCTGACGGTGGCGGTCAGCGGTGGGGTGCTGGGAGACCTGGTGGGCATCCCCGAGTCCGTCCCCGTGCCGATCCAGCTGCCCATCGGCATCTTCGCCATCCTCTTCGGGCTCTCCATGGACTACGAGGTCTTCCTGCTCTCCCGGATCAAGGAGGAGTACGACCGGACCGGCGACAACGCCCTTGCCGTCGCCGACGGTCTGGCGAAGTCGGCACGGGTCATCACAGCCGGAGCCGCAGTGATGATCACCGTCTTCTGCTCCTTCGTGCTCGCCGACGACGTCTTCGGCAAGATGTTCGGGCTCGGGCTTGCCGCGGCCGTCCTCATCGACGCCACCATCGTGCGGATGGTGCTGGTGCCGGCGACCATGGAGCTACTGGGCGACCGCAACTGGTGGCTTCCCACGTGGCTGGACCGGCTGCTGCCCGACATCCACGTCGAGGGTCACGAGGTCACCGACGACGAGATGGGCGAGCCCGAAGCGCCCAGGGCACACCCCGTGCCGGTGGGCTAGGCGGCGCTAGGCGAGAGCGAGAACGACACCGGTGACGATCAGCCAGATCGACCAGGCGACGTAGGTCAGGGGCACGAGCACGCCCGCGAAGGACCAGCCATCCCGCTCATGAGCTCCGACGAACTCGAGCGAGCCGACCATGAGGAGTGCACCGATCAGGATCCCCGGCCAGCCCAGCCACGCGTCGAAGACACTGGACTGCACCATCATCACGCCGACAAGAACCGTCCACACCCCCGTGAACAGGTAGCCCAGGCACTCGCCGACACCGACGCCCAGGTAGCGGTGGAACGCATCGAAGACTGCCCTGCTCGCCTCGCGCGTGGCCTCGCTCGACGTGGGATCTGTGAAGTTGCGCGCGAGGTGGGGGACCAGGAACGGCCAGCGCGCCAGGCCGAGGAACTGCACCATGGCAGCCATCACACCGAAAGCGACGCTCGAAGGGACAAGAGCATGGTCTTCGCGGCCGAGGACCTGCCCCACCAGGACCGCCAGGGGTGCGAACAGCACCGCGGTGAGCATGAAGCAGTACCAGAGAAGCTTCAGACGGACCCCACCGGCGTGGAAACGATCGAGGACGTCGTCAGTCGGCTGCCTCAGGACGTCCGGGTAGTCGAAGGTGCGCGCCAGCAGGTAGAAGGCCACGTTGAACGCGATCGGTACGGCGATGAGAAGCGCGGCTGCGGCCGCCTCGACGCTCACGGTCCGGTGACGATCGTGTGGGACCCGCGCGGCGTACCGATCGCGCTGCGGTGCTCGTCCACGAGCCGGTCTTGACGTGAGACCACCGATTCACCATCCCCCCAGGACAGCGCCAGAGCGAGCGATCCGCGATCCGCCTAGACCACGTTGGTGCCTTGTCGGTCCCCAGCGGGAGTGACCCGCTCGGGAGCGTGGGAGGGTGCATGCAGAGCCGGCGATCGGAGGGACCATGCACCCGAGCACGGAGCTGCCCAGGGCGGAGTGCATGCGACTGCTCGCCACGAAGAGCGTGGGCCGTGTCGGCTTCCAGACCGACAACGGGCTGCGCATCTTCCCGGTCAACTACGTCTTGCTTGACGACCGCATCGTCTTCCGCACGGTCCCCTACGGCGTCATCGCTCGTAGCGTGCGCGGCGCCCATGTGGCCTTCGAGGTCGACGACCTCGATGAGGAGCTACGCGCAGGCTGGAGCGTGCTCGCAGTCGGCCGTTGCGAGCGGCTCGAGGATGTCGGCGAGCTGAACGAGCTGCGGCGCGCCGGTGCGCCGAGTCCCTGGGTGGACGGCACCCGCGACCTGCACTTCGCCATCCGCTGGAAGGGTCTGTCCGGGCGTCGGCTCGAAGACGGCTGAGTCCACGCTGTCGTGCGACCCGGCTGTGCGGGTGGATGGCGCATCGCACCCTTGACCACGGCAATTCTGCAGCTGCGGTGCGTGTCACGATGTCGGGGATGGATGCCGGGTTGCACCTTCCTCAGATCGACCTGACGGGTGAGGGGCTCACGTCCGCTCGCGTGTTCGCGTCGGTCGATGCCGCCCGCTCCAACGGATTCGTGGCGCTGTCCGCCAACGACCACTTCCTCTTCAGCACTCCATGGCTGGACGGTCTGACTCTCCTCTCCTCGGTGGTCGACAGCTCCGGAGATCTGACGTTGGCGACGACCGTCGCGCTCGCCCCCTTGCGCGGGCCGGTGCCGCTCGCCAAGGCGTTGAGCACGCTCCAGGTGCTGTCGGGTGGCCGAGTGGAGGCCGGACTCGGACCAGGGTCGTCACGGCAGGACTACGACGCCGTGGGAGTCCCCTTCGACCAGCGGTGGCCGAGGTTCGACGAGTCGGTCGCCCTCCTTCGAAGCCTCGTGCACGGGCACGTGCCCGACGCCGACTCAGGGCTGTACGCCGTCCCCGGCGGCACTCTTCGACCGGTGGCCCCCGTGCCGCTGTGGATCGGCAGCTGGGGGTCACGGGCGGGGCTGCGACGTGTCGCCCGCCTGGGCGACGGTTGGCTGGCCTCTGCGTACAACACCTCCCCCTCGGTGTTCGGCACCGCCTGGGCCGACCTGCAGCAGGAGCTGCGCACGGTCCGGCGCGGAGGTGCTGCCGACTTCGCCAACGCACTGGTCACCATGTGGACCTGGGTGACGGAGGATCCCGAGGAGGAGCGCAGGGTGCTGCACGACCTGCTCTCGCCCCTTCTCCGCCGTGCTCCCGATGAGCTGGCAGCACAGCTGTGCGTGGGTCCGGCGAGTCGCTGCCAGGAGCTGGTCGCGCACTACGCCGAGGCAGGCTGCGCGCGCATCCACTTCTGGCCGGTGGGGGACGAGCCGAGTCAGGTGGAGCTCCTGGCGAACCGGGTGATCAGCTGAGCGGAACGCGCCCCCATCTCTGAGTCTGGGTTACAGGGACCGCGAACCGGGGATGAGCACCGCCGACGAGCACCGGGATAGCGTGGCCAGATGAATGTCACCGTCGTGGGCTCGGGCAACGGCGGTCTGGCGACCGCCTTCGACTTCGCGCTGCACGGGCACGAAGTGCGGCTGTTCGACACGCCCCACTTCCCCGACCACGTGGCTGAGGTGACGGACGCGGGTGGGATCCACGCCACCGGCGAGATCGAGGGCTTCGCCGAGATCGCCTACTCCGGTCACGACGTGGAGACCGCTCTGGATGGCTCCGAGCTGATCATCCTCGTGGGGCCTGCCTACAGCACGGAGCACCAGGCTCAAGCCGTCGCACCGCACCTCTCCACGGGGCAGGCAGTGCTGGTCTGCCCGGCCTCGTGCGCGGGGGCGATCACCTTCAAGCGGGCCGCTGGTCTGGCGCTCGCGGACGAGTCGATCACGGTGGGCGAGACGAGCACGTTGCCGTACGCCGTCCGCATCGTCGGGCCCGCACGGATCAACGTCTTCCACAAGCTCGGGGCCGGCGTGTACGTCGCCGGGCTCCCGCGCTCGGGCACCGACCGGCTGCTGTCGATGATCCAGGGCGTCTATCCCGGCACGGAGGCTGCTGACACCGTCTTCCAGACGACCCTGCAGAACGGCAACCCGGTGATCCATCCGGCGGTGACGCTGCTCAACGCCGGCCTCATCGAGCGGACCGCCGGGGGGTTTCTGTTCTACGAGGAGGGGATCACCGAGGCCGTGGGACGGGCGATCGAGGCCGTCGACCGAGAGCGATTGGCGATCGCCAAGGCTCTGGGGGTGCGAGTGCTGTCGGAGCCGGCCCTCGGGGTGGTGCAGGGATACATGCAAGAGGCGAACTACTCGAGCGGCTACTCCACCGCCCCGGGCTTCCTGGGTATCGGCGCGCAGAGCCAGCTCGAGCACCGCTACCTGACCGAGGACGTCGGCTACTCCTTGGTCTTCCTGACTGACCTGGCCGCCCGGCTCGGCGTCGCCACTCCCACGATGGAGGCGCTGATCACCATGGCCTCGGTCCTGTTGGCCCGCGACCTCCGCGAGGAGAGCAAGCGGACGCTGGCCACGCTGGGCCTCGACGGGCTGAGCGCCGGCGAGCTCGCCGCCCTCTGACGCAGGGCGCCGGCCGAGCTGGTCAGGGCCGTACCTCACCGGGCTCGTGGTCGACCACGGCATGGACCGACGAGGTCGCAGCGACGCACACGGCCCGGTCCCCCATGAAGGAGGACCGGGCCGGAGTGGCGACTAGCTGCAGCCGCTGGTGCTGCCGCAGCCCTCGCAGACGTAGCAGGAGCCTGCCGGGCGCATCTTCGTGCCGCAGGTGAAGCAGAGCGGGCTGTCGACCGCGGTGCCGGTGATCGCCTCCATCAGCTCGGCGGAGGTGTGGGCCTCTTTGGCCGGCTTGGGGGTCTCGACCGCCGGGGTCTCGACAAGCTCGACCGACGGAGCTGGGTCGACCCCGGGCTCGTCCTTCAGCGACTCGGCCTCGGAGATCTCCTCGACCTCCTCGATCGGCTCGTAGGAGCCGGTGTCGAGCTGGCGCTGCCGCTCCTGGGCGGTGTAGATGCCGAGCATGGAGCGGTCGTCGAAGGACATGTAGTCCAGCGCCAGGCGGCGGAAGATGTAGTCCATGATCGACTTCGCCATCCGCACGTCCGGGTCGTCGGTCATGCCCGCCGGCTCGAAGGACAGGTTGGTGAACTTCGAGACGTAGGTCTCCAGCGGCACGCCGTACTGCAGGCCGATCGAGACCGCGATCGAGAAGGCGTCCATCACGCCGGCCAGGGTCGAGCCCTGCTTGCCGAGCTTGAGGAAGATCTCGCCGAGCTCGCCGTCGTCGTGGGCCCCGGAGGTCATGTAGCCCTCGGCGCCGCCGACGCTGAACGACGTCGTGCGCGAGGCGCGCGACTTCGGCAGCCGCTTGCGGAAGGGCTTGTGGACCTCGACGACCTTGGCCTCGGGCTCGACCTTCTTGTCCTTCGACTTGGCCATGGCGTCCGCGAGCGGCTGGCCCACCTTGCAGTTGTCGCGGTAGATCGCGGTCGCCTTCAGCCCCAGCTTCCAGGACTGCATGTAGACGTCCTCGATCTCCTCGACCGTCGCCGTCTCCGGCAGGTTCACCGTCTTCGAGATCGCGCCGGACAGGAAGGGCTGGCAGGCGGCCATCATCCGCACGTGGCCCATCGGTGCGAGCGCGCGCTGGCCCATCGCGCAGTCGAACACCTCGTAGTGCTCCTGCTTGAGGCCGGGGGCGTCGATGACGTGGCCGTGCTCGGCGATGTACTCGACGATCGCCTCGACCTGCTCGTCCTGGTAGCCCATCTTGCGCAGCGCCCGCGGCACCGTCTGGTTGACGATCTGCATCGAGCCGCCACCGACGAGCTTCTTGAACTTCACCAGCGAGAAGTCGGGCTCGATGCCGGTGGTGTCGCAGTCCATCATGAAGCCGATGGTGCCGGTCGGTGCGAGCACCGAGGCCTGGGCGTTGCGGTAGCCGTTCTTCTCGCCCAGCTTGACGACCTGGTCCCACATCTTCGTGGCCAGCGCGTGCACGTCGCGGTCCGCTGCGTGCAGGATGCGCACCGAGTCGTTGGCCGCCTGGTGCTTGCGCATCACGCGCTTGTGGGCGTCGGCGTTGCGGGCGTAGCCGTTGTAGGGCCCCACGACTGCGGCGAGCTCGGCCGACCGCTTGTACGACGTGCCGGTCATCAGCGACGTGATCGCGGCGGCCATCGCGCGGCCACCGTCGGAGTCGTAGCCCAGGCCCATCGCCATGAGCAGCGCGCCGAGGTTGGCGTAGCCGATGCCGAGCTGGCGGTAGTCGATCGTGGTCTTGCCGATCGACTCCGTCGGGAAGTCGGCGAAGCAGATCGAGATGTCCATCGCGGTGATGATCAGCTCGACGGCCTTGGTGAAGCGCTCGGCGTCGAAGGTGTCGTCGTCGCGCAGGAACTTCATCAGGTTCAGCGACGCCAGGTTGCACGAGGAGTTGTCGAGGCTCATGTACTCCGAGCACGGGTTGGACGCGGTGATGCGGCCGGTCTCGGGGTTGGTGTGCCAGTCGTTGATGGTGTCGTCGTACTGCAGACCCGGGTCGGCGCACTCCCACGCCGCCTTGCTGATCTTGCGGAACAGCTCGCGGGCGTCGACCTCCTCGATCACCTCGCCGGTCTTGCGACCGCGCAGACCGAAGGTGGTGCCGTCCTCGACCGCGCGCATGAACTCGTCGGTGACGCGCACCGAGTTGTTCGCGTTCTGGTACTGCACGCTGGTGATGTCGCGGCCACCGAGGTCCATGTCGAAGCCGGCGTCGCGCAGCGCGCGGATCTTGTCCTCCTCGCGCGCCTTGGTCTCGACGAACTCCTCGATGTCGGGGTGGTCGACGTCGAGCACGACCATCTTCGCCGCACGGCGGGTGGCGCCACCGGACTTGATGGTGCCTGCGGACGCGTCGGCGCCGCGCATGAAGGAGACCGGCCCGGAGGCGGTGCCGCCGGAGGACAGCAGCTCCTTGGAGGAGCGGATGCGGGAGAGGTTCAGGCCGGCGCCGCTGCCGCCCTTGAAGATGAAGCCCTCCTCCTTGTACCAGTTCAGGATCGAGTCCATGGAGTCGTCGACGGCGAGGATGAAGCACGCCGAGACCTGCTGCGGCGACTGGGTGCCGACGTTGAACCAGACGGGTGAGTTGAAGGAGAAGTGCTGGTGCAGCAGCAGCCAGGTCAGCTCGTGCTCGAAGAGCTCGGCGTCGGCGACGCTCGCGAAGTAGCCGAACCGCTCCCCCGCGTCGCGGTAGGTGTGCACGACGCGGTCGATGAGCTGGCGCAGGCTGGTCTCGCGGGCCTCGGTGCCGACGGCGCCGCGGAAGTACTTGGTGGTGACGATGGTGGAGGCGTTGGCCGACCAGAAGTCCGGGAACTCCACGCCCCGCTGCTCGAAGACGGCCTCGCCGGTCTTCCAGTTGGTCTGCACGACGTCGCGCCGCTCCCACGTCACCTCGTCGTAGGGGTGGGCGCCCTCGGTGCTGAAGACACGCTCGATCTTCAGGTTGGCGCGGCGTCCGGCCCGCTGCTTGGCGGGGCCACTCACCATCTCGGTCATTCCTGCTCCTTCACCTTTGAAGAACCACTGTCGGCTGCGAGGTATTGCGTGTCGTGCGGTGTTTCTGAGTGCTGCGTGACTCGGATGGTGCTGGTGTGCCTGGTGCAAACGCTGGGGAAGTTGGTGCCCCGGCGCGCCGCTTCCCCACGACGCGCCGGGGGTCTCTAGGTGGCCAGGGCCACGGTGGGGCGGTGCCTGCCGGCCGCGTCGGTGTCGTCGGTGGGGGCGCCGCCGCCACGGATGCGCAGCTGCGCGATCGCGGCCTCGAAGTCGTCGGCGGACTCGAAGGAGCGGTAGACGCTGGCGAACCGCAGGTAGGCCACCTCGTCGAGCTCGCTCAGCGGCTCGAGGATGGCCATGCCGACCTCGTGGGCGGGCACCTCGGCCCATCCCGCGCCGCGCAGCGTCTCCTCGACCTGCTGACCCAGGCACGCGAGCTGGTCGTCGGTGACCGGGCGGCCCTTGCAGGCCGCACGGACGCCCGAGACCGCCTTCTCGCGGTTGAACGGCTCGGTGGCGCCGGAGCGCTTGAGCACGACGAGCTGCATCTGCTCGACGGTGGAGAAGCGGCGCTGGCAGCTCGAGCAGGTGCGCCGGCGGCGGATCGCGCCGCCGTCGTCGGCGACCCGGCTGTCGAGCACCCGGGTGTCCTCGTGGCGGCAGAAGGGGCAGTGCATCTCGGTGCTCTCCTCCCTGCCGCTCGGGCCTCGCGGAGCGCCTCTGCACCGGCCGTTTCGGCCGCTCCCGGCGGGTCGTCCTGTGGACGGTCCTGTGGGGAATCTGCGGAGAACTACGCTGGTCTTGTGTGTAAGTGACCCCAACCTGTGGAGAACTACACGCTTGTAACTACTAGATGTTGTGGAACCGTACGCCCGGCCACCGACAGCCGCAACCCTTGCCGGCGGCCTTTTCGGGACCGGGCGTGACCCAGGTCACGAAACCGCAGGTCACGGGCACAGTGGGGCCCGTGAAATTGGCCCGATCGGACTACGCCGACCGGCGCGTCGCCCCGGATCACAGCAAGGGCGGAGCAGTGCCAGGATGGGCAGGTGACCCTCACCGACCCCTGCGCGACAGAGCAACCCGACGCGTGTGCTCGCACCGGCCGGCGCCTACGCCGCGGTGGCTGCCACCGACACCTACCTGGCCGGCCACCGGTCGGCCCTGATGCGCGCTCTGCGGGTGTTCGTCAAGCCGCTGCTGATGCCGACCCTGATGCTTGCCTTCGCCCGGGCGACCCAGCTCGAGCCCCCGGCGACGCCCAGCCGTCGCCTCGAGCTCACCCGCACGGGGACGCTGGTCGCCCAAGGCTTCTCCTTCGGGGGCGACGTGGCGCTGCTGTCGAAGTCGGAGCCGGCCTTCCTCGGCGGTGTCGGGTCGTTCTTCGGCGCCCACGTCGCCTACACGGCGACCTTCGCGACCAACGGACGGTCGCTCAGAGACCCGACCGGTCGCGGGCGGACCCTGACGACCATCGGCGTCGCGGGCTCCCTGGTGCCGGTGGTGGCCTGGGCCGCAGGGCGACGCAGCCCAGCGCTGCGGGGGCCGATCGCGGCGTACGCCGCGATGATCACTGCGATGGTCGCCAGCTCCACCCGGCTCTCCGACGACGTCCCGGTGCGGGCCAGACGCACGATCGGTGCCGGCACCGGTCTCTTCCTGGTCTCCGACAGCGTGCTGGCGGTGCGGAAGTTCCTGGTGGAGGACCCGAAACCCTTTTCCGACGCGGTGGTCATGGCCACCTACACCGCGGGGCAGGGACTCATCGCCCTGGGGCTCGCCCAAGCTGCGAGAGCGCCCCACCCCGCGGAGACTGCGCCGCCGGCCCGGGTCGAGGAGACCGACGGCTGACTGTGGGCACCCCGGAGGGTGCGTGGCCGCCACCGTCATCACGGCAGTGGTACGGCGAGCTCCTGCCCCTCGACGAGCGTGCTGCCGGGCAGGGAGTTGAGCTCACGGATCCGGTAGACCATCTCGCGGGTCTCCCCCGGCTCGGCGACCGACTCGGCGATCTGCCACAGGTTCTGGCCCTGCTCGACCTCGATGACCCGCACTGCCTCGGCCGTGCCGCCCTCCCGCGTCGCGACCGAGGCATCCCCGAAGACCACGAAGGCGCCGACGATGAGGATCGTCAGGAACAGGGTCACCACCAGGCGACCACGACGGGTCAGTCGCAGTGGTGCCTCGACTGCCGGGCGGGGGCGTGCCTCGCGGATGCGGGCCGCGCCCATCACGCTGCCGTCTCGACGGCCGTCGATGCCGATCACGATGCTGCTTGCACTCATCGCATGTCCTCCTTCGTCCGGGCGACCCCTGACGCCGGTGGGCGTCTGTGTCCGAGTCGAACGGAGACCACCGACATTTCCGGTGGCCGGCTCCACAAGCCGCGCAGTCGGGTGACTCGCGCCGCTAGCCGAACGTCTGTTCGATCGAACATGTGATCGAAGGTAGCGATAGGATCCGGCAGAGGCAAGGGCTCGGCCGAACGAATGTTCGAACCGTTACCAAGGTGCGTGACGGACACGCCGGTTCGAACAGGTGTTTGATTCCGCGGGGCGTGCGGGCTTAGCCTGAGGTCCTTCCCAAGCCCCGCACGTGCAGAGAGGCGCTCCCATGGCAGGCAAGTCCGGCAGCAGGCCCACCACCGACAGCAGGAGCAACGTGCGGGAGCTCCCCGACGGTCCGCCGGACGCCACCGGTCTCACTCCCCGACAGCAGCGCGTGCTCACGGTGATCCGGGAGTCCCTGCAGACCCGGGGCTACCCCCCGAGCATGCGCGAGATCGGCGAGAAGGTCGGGCTGACCAGCTCCTCCTCGGTCGCGCACCAGCTGCGCACGCTGGAGGAGAAGGGCTTCATCCGCCGCGACCCCAACCGCCCTCGAGCCCTCACCGTCGCCGGCACCGAGGACGTCGACGAGACCGGCATCAACGACCAGCAGCCGACGCCGACGTACGTCCCGATGGTCGGTCGCATCGCCGCCGGCGGGCCGATCCTCGCCGAGGAGCGTGTGGAGTCGGTCTTCCCCCTGCCGAAGGAGCTGGTCGGCGAGGGCACGCTCTTCCTGCTCGAGGTCTCCGGCGACTCGATGATCGACGCCGCGATCTGCAGCGGCGACTACGTCGTCGTCCGCCAGCAGCCCAACGCCGAGAACGGCGAGATCGTCGCCGCGATGATCGACGGGGAAGCCACGGTGAAGACCTTCCAGCGCAAGGGCGGACAGGTCTGGCTGCTCCCCCACAACGACGCCTACGAGCCGATCGACGGCACGCACGCCACCATCCTGGGCAAGGTCACGACGGTCCTGCGTCGGGTCTGAGGTCAGGCCTCGCCCTTGGCGGTGGCGGCCAGCCGTCGCAACGCCCCCAAGGCGACGGCGCGGTCGGTGGTGCGCCACATCGGTGGCAGCGACGCCTGCAGGAAGCCGCTGTAGGACATGCCTTCCAGCCGCGGGTCGAGGACGGCGACCACGCCACGGTCGGTCGTCGTGCGGATCAGCCGCCCGCTGCCCTGGGCGAGCAGCAGTGCGGCGTGGGTGGCCGAGACGGCGATGAAGCCGTTGCGGGTGGCCTTGTCCGCCGCGCGCTGACGAGCCGACATGAGCGGGTCGTCGGGGCGCGGGAAGGGGATGCGGTCGATGATCACCAGCTGGCAGGTGTCGCCGGGCAGATCCAGCCCCTGCCACAGCCCCAGGGTGCCGAAGAGACAGGTGTGCGGGTCGCCGATGAACTGCGCGGTCAGCTCCGGCAGCTGGGCATCTCCCTGGGCCAGCACCGTCAGGTGCGGCAGCCGCTCGCGCGCCACCTCCGCCGCCTCCTGCGCGGCGCGGCGGCTGGAGAAGAGACCGAGCGCGCGGCCGTCGGCGGCGTCGACGAGGTCGACGATCTCGTCGAGTGCGGGCGCACCCAGGCCGTCGCGGCCGGGGCGGGGCAGGTGGCGGGCGACGTAGAGGATGCCCTGGCGCGCGTAGTCGAACGGCGACCCGACGTCGACCGCCCGCCACGGCTGGCGGCCGTCGCTCTCGTCGTCCTCCTACGTCCTCCGTCGGTGCCGGACCTCGGCCGGGCCCGGTCGCCTCGGGCAGCCGCTCGTCGGGCCGCAGCCCGACGGTGGTGGCGATCGGCTCGAACCCACCGCCCAGCTTGAGGGTGGCGCTGGTGAAGACGACCGTCTTCTGCTCCAGCAGCCGGTCGCGCAGCGGACCCCACACCTGCAAGGGCGCGATGCTGAGCTGGTCACCGCCACGCTGCGGGTCGCGCGCGGCCTTCCAGAGCACGTCCTGCTCGGACGTCGCAGCCATGCGCTGCGCGATCTCGAAGACCTCCTGCACCCACGCCTTCGCCTGCATCGCGGCCGCGTCGTCGCCCGAGTCCTTGCCGAAGCCTGAGACCACGGCCCGGGCCGCGTCGCGCACCAGGGCCAGGGCGTCGGTCATCACCGACGGCACCGGGTCGAGGCGGCCCGCCTCCACCTCGGCGATGGCGTCCCGCAGCCCGTCCGCGGCGTCGAGCAGGTCGTCGTCCTGGCCGTCGGCCACGTGCCGAGCAGCCCGCTTGGCGGCACGCTCGACCTGTCCCGGAGAGAGGTCGTCGGTGGCGGCCTGGGTCACCCGCGAGGCGAGCTCGTGGGCCTCGTCGACCACCACGACGTCGTAGTCAGGGATCATCGGGATGCCCTCGATCGCGTCGATCGCGAGCAGCGAGTGGTTGGTGACGATCAGCTGGGACTCGAAGGCGCGTTCGCGCGCCCGCTCCGCGAAGCACTGGTCGGCGAAGGAGCAGCGTGCCGCGCCCAGGCACTCCCGCGCGGACACCGAGACCTGGCGCCACACCCGGTCGGAGTGGCGGGGTGCGCTGTCGCGGTCGCCGGTGCCCTCGGCCTTGACCTGCTCCTCCACCCACTCGCGCAGCCGGACGACCTCCTCACCCATGCCGCTGCCCGGCAGCGCCATGTCGAGCGTGCCCTGGTCGTCGGGCACGCCCTCGCGCACGCGGTGGAGGCAGGCGTAGTTGGACCGCCCCTTGAGCACCGTGTACGACGGCGTCTGGTGCAGCACGTCGCGCGCAGCCTCGACGAGCGCCGGCAGGTCCCGCTCGACCAGCTGGTGCTGCAGGGCCAGGGTCGCGGTGGCGACCACGACCCGCTCGGGGTGCAGCAGGGCGGGCACCAGGTAGCCCAGCGACTTGCCGGTGCCGGTGCCTGCCTGCACCAGCAGGTGCACCTGCTGGTGCATCGCCGAGGCGACCTCCTCGGCCATGCGCAGCTGACCAGGACGCTCCTGCCCATCGAGGGCTGCCACCGCGGCCGAGAGCACCTCGGCGACCGTCGCTCGCTCCTCCGCGCTCACGCCGTCGACGTCCACGGAAGCCTCGTCGAGGGTGGCGGAGTCGGACACCGCGACAGGCTAACCCCGGCCCCCCACAACCGACCGGGGTGAGTACGCGGTACTCACCACAGGTGAGCCCGCGCGCAGATTCGCGCGCCCGTGGGGATCGACAGGCTCGAGCGCATCGACCATCCCCTCCGATCGGAGCACCCGATGTCCACCGGCTCGAGAAGCTTCAGCCCACCCGGCCACGCAGGCCGGTTCCTCCGTCCCGTCGTCGCGGCCGCCCTCTGCAGCGCATTCGTCGTCGCTTCTCCCGTGCCCGCTCGGGCGCAGACCGCGACGGACGCCGACGCCGTCGCTGACATCGTCGAGTGGAGCGGCGAGCACCCCGTTCCCTCACCCGGCCGCACCCATGGCGACATCACCAGCACGAGGCTGACCCACGGGGCGAACTCTGTGCGGATCCGCGTCGAGTACGCCGACCTGCAGAAGGTGGGGTTCACCGGCCTCTCCGTCGACGTCGTGACCAACGAGGGCGTCCGCCGCCACGTGTACCTCGACTCGATCGACGGCCACCGGTCCGGGGCAACCGAGATGCTCAACACCCGCTACGACTGGGTGCAGTGCGCCATTAGCCATCGCATCGACTACAGCGGCAACGTCATGACAATCGGCTTCCCTCGCCGGTGCGCCAGCAACCCGCGCTGGATCAGGTTGGGAGTAGGGGTCATCGCCAGCGACGCCGAGAACACCTACTGGGACGACGCGCTCCGCGACCGCGCGATCAACGAGACGGACCGGATCTGGGCTCTGTCGGGTCGTCTCTCCCGCGACGCCGGCTGATCCTGGCTCTCACGAGCCCTTGCCCCACGTCACGAGGCGAGAGCTCGGCCGCGGCGCTCAGGCCGGGCGTGTCTGCCAGTCGGTCAGCATCGCGTTGAGCAGCTCGTGGCGGCGGTCCCAGAGCGTCGGCTCCCCGGCCGTGCCGATCTCGCGCGGCGTCGCCTTGGCGGCGTCGTTGATGTAGGTCATGGCCTCGGCCACTTCCGCGCGGGTGGACTCGTCGGTGACTCGAATCGAAGCCTGGGTCATGATCAACCGCCTCTCGCGGGCGCCGTGTCCGCCTGCGCCCCACTATGCGATCCCCGGGGCCTGGCGCCGGGCATTTCCGCCCCGCGCGTCGCACCGGCAACCACCCACGATTCTTCGGGCCGCAGCGGCGACAGGGCATGCTTGCGCGGTGCACCGAACCCTCGCCTTCGGACCCCTGACCATCTCCTACGACGAGACCGTGCTCGAGCCGCGACCGTGGACGTTCGCACAGTCCGAGTGGGCGGCGAGGCTGCTGACCGACGCCGGTCCGGGCCGCGTGCTCGAGCTGTGCTGCGGGGCGGGGCAGATCGGGCTGGCAGCCGCTGCCCTCTCCGGTCGCGACCTCGTGCTGGTCGACGCGAGCGCCGACGCGTGCAAGTTCAGCCAGCTCAACGCCGGCGCCGCGGGCCTGGAGGGGTCGACCGAGGTGCGGCACGGCCCGATGGACGAGGTGCTCGACGACGATGAGCAGTTCGCGCTGGTGCTCGCCGACCCGCCGTACCTCCCCAGCCACAGCACCGGGCTCTTCCCCGACGACCCGGAGCACGCGGTCGACGGCGGCAGTGACGGCCTGGCCCTCGCCCGGTTGAGCCTCGACGTGGCCGCGCGTCACACCCAGCCGGGGACGCCGGTGCTGCTGCAGCTGCGCGACCTGGCGCAGGCCGACGCGCTCGCCGAGGAGCTGCACGACAGCCACCCGCTCGCCCACGTCGAGACGCGCGTGCTCGACCCTCGCGGCGCGGTGCTGCTGCTGCGGCGGACCGACTGAGCCGGCGTCAGAACTGCACGGTCGGGGGCGACTGCTGCCCGGCCGGCGCGTCGTAGAACTCGCGCTTGGACACGCCCGCCATCGGGGCGAAGAGCATCCACGGAAGCGTCGAGACCGACGTGTTGAGCCGCGCCGTGGCGTCGTTGTAGTACTGCCGGGCGAAGGCGAGCTGTGACTCGGTGTCCGACAGCTCCCGCTGCAGGTGCATGAAGTTCGCCGACGCCTTGAGGTCGGGGTAGGCCTCGGCGACCGCGAGGACGTTGACGACCGCGGCGTCGAGCCTTGCCTGGGCGGCCGCCTTCTCCGCGACCGTGCCGGAGTCCGCCGCCTGCTGCACCCCGGCACGCGCGGCGGTGACCTCCTCGAACACGCCCTTCTCGTGGGCGGCGTAGCCCTTCACGGTGTTGACCAGGTTGGGGATCAGGTCGGCCCGTCGCGTGAGCTGGACGTCGATGCCGCCCTCCGCCTCGTCGACCGCGACATCCTCCCGCCGCAGCCGGTTGAAGCCGATGACGGCGAGAGCGCCGAGCAGCAGCACCAGGACCACGATCACGACCAGCACCCAGCCCATCCCGGCTCCCTCCGTCAGGTGTGCGCCCTCACTGTCGCACAGGAGCGGCCGCGAGCAGGAGAGGCGAGCTCACCACGAGCCGCCTCCACCGCCTCCGCCCCCTCCTCCGCCGCCACCGCCGCCGGAGCTGGAGGACTGGGAGGCCTGGTAGGCGCCGATCGAGGAGTCCAGCGCGGAGTCGAACGACGAGAAGCCACCCCCACCGCCGAACCACCCACCCCCTGCGCTCACCGGGTAGTAGTCCGGCTGCGGGGCGGCCTCGCCCACCGCCAGCTCGTACTTGCGCGCCCACTCCGCTGCACAGCCGAAGCCCACGGCGTAGGGGACGTACGCCGCGTACAGGTCCCGCCGGGCGGCGAAGTCGAAGCGCGCCTCGGCCGAGCTCGTCGACAGGAGCCGGTGGAAGCCACCGGCGCGCGACCACGCCTCGCGCCCGGCCGCCGTACGCCGCGAGCCGACGCCGGTGCGCAGCAGCGGTACGCCACCCACGACGAACGCCGCGAACGGCAGGACCGGCAGCGTGCTGGCTCCCAGCTGGGCGAAGGTGAGGAGCCCTGCCACCAGCGCCATCCCGACCACGAGTGCCTGGAGCAGACGTTCGTGCCTCGCGCTGACGACGAAGCCCTGTGACCGTGCCCAGTCCGAGGCAGCCACGCCGAGGTCGACGCGCGCGGACGCGAGCACCTTGCCGGAGGCGACCGAGCCGTCGGCCTCGAAGGTGCCGCCCTGGTCGAGGCCGAGCTCGCTGCCGACCGCCCGTCCGACCGGGGTGGCGCCCGCCCACTGCTCCGGCGTGCCCGTGCCGATCAGCCGCCACTGCTTCTTCGAGAGCGGTTCGAGCCGCACCAGCCCCTGCTCGGCGAGGTGCAGCAGCGTCGCGGCGAGCGCGTCGTCGGGCACCCGTTCGTGCACGACGTAGTAGGCCTCCACCGGACCCATCCCGTCGGGTGGCGCGTAGGTGACGGGGAGACCGGGCGGCTCCTCGTGCGCGCGGCGGGCCAGGACCCGGCCGAGCACGAGAAGGAGGAGCGAGACCAGCACGACCCCCGCGAGCAGCGGCACCGAGCGGCTGAGACTCATGTCCCACGGCGCGGGCCACGGCAGCGTGTCGCGCTCAGGGGGCGGACTCGGCAGCGCCGCCTGCAGCGTCACCGGGGTGCGGGGCGGCAGTCCCTGGGCGGCCACCTGGACGGTGCCGTCCCTGCCGGCGCGGACCCTGCAGCCGTACTCGCCGTCCCAGCCGGCCTCGCACGCCGTGCTCTCGGGACTTGCGGGCAGCTGCACGTCGAGTCGTGCCCTGTCGATGCTCATCTGCCAGCCGCCGGGGACGAGGTTGTAGTAGAACATCGCGCGGTCGTCGTCCTCGGCCCACGATCCGCCCTCGCCGATCGCCTCACTCGACCCGACGGAGCCCAGGGCGCCCTCGATCGTGTAGCGGATCGTGTAGGTGTGGTCGCCCGGGGCGACGTACTGGTCGGGGTCACCGATCTTCGCCACGCGGTAGCGCTTGCTGGTCTGCCACGAGAGCTCGGTCGGCTCTGGTCGCCCGTCGCGCAGGACCTCGATGTCCTCCGGCAGCAGCCGCGCGCCGCTGTCGGACGGGTCGACCACGTCCCAGAAACGGAAGATCCCGTGACGACCCTGCGGGAACGAGGCCGTGATGCGTTCCTCGACCGTGAGCTCGCCGTCGTCGGCCACCTCGAAGTCGGCACGGTAGTCGCGGATGGACACCGGGTCGGGACCCGTGGAGGCGTCGGTGGGCACGTAGTAGGCGACCACCGGCCACAACCACGCCGCAGCGCCGAGCAGCAGCGCCCCCAGCGTCAGGGGCAGTGAGGACCCCGTGCTGCGCGCCCAGCTCCACACCGCCACGCCCCGACGCTAGCGGCGAGCCGAACGTTTGTCCGCGTGATCGGCCGGGCAGGACCTCTACGTCCAGACCTGGAGGAGAGCCATGCCCGACGACGACAAGCCCAGCGAGTCCGAGCAGGCGGTCACCAAGGATCTCGGCGAGGTCTCCGAGGACCAGATCGAGCGCGCCACCACCGATGCGCGCCCCCACGCGAGCGCTGAGTCCACCGACGAGGCGATGCAGGACCCGCGTTCGCACGAGGCGGTGCCCTTCGAGAACGAGGCCGGCAACCCCAACAGCACCGGGCCAGAGGGCCTCGAGGGCGACATGGGCGTGAGCAGCGCAGCCACGACACCGCAGCACCCGCGCACCGACGGTGCCCTCGACGTCTCCCCCGGCTCGTACGACGCGCCCGACGTCGCCACGGACGCCGACGGACCCGAGGCAGAGGACTACGAGAACAAGAGCTGGGGCGGCACGATGCGCGTCAGTGGCGAGCCCAGGCCGGCACCCATCGAGGACGAGAAGTCCCGCCGGGACAACATCAAGCCCGACTGAGGCGTTGCCGGCGGGGTGGGCCCGGCGGGGCCCTCGACCGTGGATGGGACTGAGCCCCCCGGAGCGACGGAGGAGCGTAGGGGTGGTCTCGGCGGGCGCTCGCAACTCCTGCTCGATCAGCGGGCTTCTGTCGGTCGAGCTTGTCGAGACCCGGTGATCTCGGCGGGCACTCGCCACGACACCGCGTCGACCAGCCTTCAGGCCAGGGGAAGCACGACGCGGATGGTGGTGCCGGCACCGGGAGCGGAGTCGACCTCGATCTGACCGCCGTGGCGGCGTACGACGGTGCTCACGATGCTCAGCCCCAGCCCGGCTCCCTGGATCGCCCGTTCCTCCGCCCCGGTGCCGCGCTCGAAGCGGCCGAACATCCGGCGCTGGTCCTCCTCGGGGATGCCGATGCCCGTGTCCGAGACCGTCAGCACGCCACGGTCCTCCCGCGCTCCCACGGTCACCCCCACGCGGCCCCCGTCGGGGGTGAACTTCACGGCGTTGCCGACGAGCCGCAGCACCACCTCGCGCAGGGTGTCCGGGTCGCCGTGCACCAGCACGGGCTGCTCCGGCATGTCCCACTCCAGCATCAGGTCGCGCGTGCTCACCGACGCCTCGACGCGCTCGCGGCAGGAATCCGCGACCTCCCGCAGGTCCAGGTCGACCCGGTCGACCTCGAGCCCGCCGGTGTCGACCTCGGCGATCAGGCGCAGGTCCTCGACGAGCCGTCGCAGCCGTCCGGTGTTGCGCAGCACGCGCTCGATCGCGCCCTGCTGCCCGCTGGAGAGACCACCGTCGCCGGCGAGCAGCATCTCGAGGTAGCCGTTGATGCTCGTGATGGGCGTGCTCAGCTCGTGACTGACCGTCGAGACCAGCTGGTTGCGCAGCCGGTCGGCACTGCGCAGCTGCGCGAGGGTCTGCTGCTCGCGCTCCAGCGACGCAGAGAGCGCCTCGGTCGCCTCGAGCCGCTCGGTCACGTCCTCCCCGGCGAGCACGTAGCCGACCACCCCGTGGTCGGTGCCGATCGGAGTCACGCTGATCGACAGGGTGCGGGTCTCGCCCGACACCGTGCGAAACGCCCAGTCGTTGCGTGCCCGCGTGGTCGCCAGGGTGTCCAGCAGCGATCCGAGGTCGACGTCCGGACGGTCGACGGCCGCGGCCTGCCGGCGCACCTCCGCGCGCTCCAGCAGCATCTGCACCTCGTTGCCGACGACGTGGCTCGCCTCGTAGCCCAGGATGCTCTCGGCGCCGGCGCTGAAGTGGGTCACCCGCAGCCCGCGGTCGACCGCGACGAGCACCATGCTGGTGGCCGAGTCGAGCAGGCTGTCGACCGTGGCGCGCGCCTCCCCCATCCGGGCACTGGTCAGGTCGAGGGACGCCTGCTGCCGGGCGATCTGCTCCTCCTGCTGCTCCACGAGGTTCACCAGGTTGGACTGCGGCGTGGTCACCAGGTAGCTCATCCGCAGCGGCGTCTCCTCGAAGCCCTGCAGCTGCTTCCCGTTGAGCAGCACGAACAGCGCGAGCGGGATGCCGAACATCAAGGCCAGGACAGCCTTGGCCTGCACTCCTGCGGCGATCGCGTCCCCCAGGCCGTCAGCGGGCGAGAGCACCAGCACGGGGAAGAGGACGCCGTCGAGGATCACGATGCCGACGTAGGCGGCGACGTACAGGGGGCGCATCGCCCACACCGGCACGCGGAACTTCGCCCACTCCAGCAGGGCCAGGAGCAGGATGAGCTCCGCGAGGTTGAGCAGCCCACCCAGGAGCACGACGCGGATCGACTGGTCGACCACCGCCGGCGCGATGTCGAACGGGTTGATCATCCCCTCGGTCGTCAGCGCGAAGTGCGCCAGTGTCAGGAACACGAACTTGACCACGTTGACGGCCACGGTGAGCACGATGACGTTGCGCAGCACCAGCACGTCGCGCCCGACGAGCACCGTCAGGAGCGCGGTGAACATGAACCCGCCGTAGGCGAGCTGGCCTCCGAGCAGGACCACGTCGTCGTAGAGCGGCACGATGAAGACCGCGCCCATGATGCCGCCGAAGGTGAGCACGGTGGCGATGTGCACGTAGAGCAGCAGCAGCGTCAGCGACGTCCGGCGCACGGTGTAGATCAGCGGGAGGCCGGCCAGCAGCGCGACGCTTCCCACGAGCACAACGAGCACGTCGAACGGGTCGGCAGTCACGACACTCCCACGGTCGGGCACCGCCCCCCGCGGCACTGTCATCTACACCGCCGATGCTCGCACAGCGTGCAGATGCCGGTCGGCGACCATGGTCCCGGTATTCAGCGCCACTGGGCACGGCGGGTGGGTCAGCGGGCCTCGCCCGGGACCACCAGGCCGCACTCGTATCCGAGCACCACGGCCTGCACGCGGCTCTGCAGGCCGAGCTTGGCCAGGATGCGGTTCACATGGGTCTTGACGGTCGCCTCGCTGACCACGAGCCGCCCTGCGATGCCGTCGTTGGTCAGGCCTCGCACGATCAGCTCGAACACCTCGAGCTCGCGCTCGGTGAGCGACCGCAGCACCTCCGGCACCCCGTCGTACGGCGCAGGACGCCGCACGTGCTCCTCGATGAGCCGACGGGTGAGCTCGGGGGCGAGCAGCGCCTCCCCCGAGGCGACGGTCTCGATCCCCGCGACCAGCCGGTCGGGCGGCGTCGCCTTGAGCAGGAAGCCCGCAGCGCCTGCCTGCAGCGCCTGGTAGACGTAGCGGTCGAGGTCGTACGTCGTGAGCACCAGCACCCGGGTGCGCACCCCGGCTGAGACGAGCTCGCGGGTGGCAGCGATGCCGTCGAGCACGGGCATCCGGATGTCCATGAGTGCCACGTCGGGCTCGCAGCGCCGCACCAGCTCCACCCCGGACCGCCCGTCGGCCGCGGTGCCGACGACCTCGCACCCCCGCGCCTCGAGCACCATCTGGAGGCCGGTGCGCACCAGGTCCTGGTCGTCGACGACCGCCACGCTCGTCACGGTCGCTCCGAGGTGGCCAGGGGCAGCGTCACCTGCAGCTCGAACCGCCCGGCTGCGTCCTGGCCGTGCCGCATGTGGCCGCCGAGCAGCGAGACCCGCTCTGCGATCCCGACCAGGCCGAGCCCGCTCCCGTCGCCGGAGCTGCCGTTGACCGGGTTGGACGCGCGGATCGAGAGGTCCGCGGGCGTCGCGGTCAGCCGGACGTCCGCCGCCCGCCCCCGGCTGTGCTTGAGCGCGTTGGTGAGCGCCTCCTGCACGATGCGGTAGACCGAGACGTCCAGGCCGGGCGGGAGCTCGGGAAGGGGGTCGGCGGCGAAGTCGACCGCCAGCCCACCCGACCTGAACTCCTCGACCAGGTCCGGGAGCTGCGCGACGCCTGGGGCCGGATCGAGCCCCAGCTCGTCAGCGTCGTCGCGGACCGTGTGGAGCAGCCGCCCGGTCTCCGAGAGCGCCCGGCGGCCTGCCGCCGCGACGTCGCCGAGCACCCGCTCCGCCTTGTCGGGGTCGGTGCGCACCAGGTCCTGGGCCGCTGCCGTCTGCACGACCATCGCGCTGACCGAGTGGGCGATCACGTCGTGGAGCTCCCGAGCGATCCGGTCGCGCTCGCCGCGCACCGCCTCGCGCCGTACGAGGTCCTGGTTCTGCCGGAGCAGGTCGCCCTGCTCGGCAAGCCGGCGCGTCACCCGGCCGAAGACGTACGGCGGCACCGCGAAGCTCAGCACGAAGACGACGTCGGTCCAGTCGTGCTCGCGTGGGTCGACGGTGAGGTACAGCGTCAGTGTCACCAGCAGGATCAGCGCCAGGCCGCCCGCACCGCGCGTGCTCGCGACGTACCGGCCGAGGCTGTAGATGGCCACGATCAGGAACAGGATCGGCGTAGCCACCTCGTCGAGGGCCGGGCCCACGATCGGAGGCAGCAGCACCAGCACGCCGGCCGTTGTCGCGCACGTGAGCGGGTGCCTGACACGGAACACGAGCAGGACTGCCGCCAGGAGCTCGGCCGCGGCCGCGTAGGCCCGCCCGTCGGCGTCGAGCGTCGCCAGCTCGGCCAGCCCGATCAGGAGGAGTCCGGCGGGGATCGCGAGGTCCCGCCACGACGGTCGCCACGTCACGCCCATCTGCCGAGACTACGACGCGGACGACCCGGTCGCGTCATACCCAGGGTGGACACGGGTGCGCCCTGTCGGTGGACGACCGACGGGGTTGTGCCGCTTCTAGCGTCATGAGCACAAGAAGTCCTCACGGAAGGGAACTCTCATGTCTCTCGGCGACACCCTCGAGCAGCACGCCACGGCCGTCGGCCGCTTCGCCTGGTGGTCGGCCTGGGCCGGCCTCGTGCTGGGCCAGATGCACGCCCTCTCCCGGCACCGGACCGAGGACGGCAAGGAGGACCTGGAGATCTCGACCACCGCTGCCTGGGCGGAACCCGCCGGAGACGTCCTGTCACCACTGCTGACGTGGGCCGACCCCGACCTCGTCTACGTCACCTACGGCAAGATCTGGCTGCCCGTCTTCCTGGGGTTCTTCCTCTGCGCCGTGCTGGTGCGGCACAGGCGGCAGCCGCAGGGTTTCGAGAAGTGGGCGTGGCGGGCCGTGCTCCTCGGCTACGCGTGGGCGGTGCTGGACGTCGCCGCGACGTACTGGACGCAGTGGACCGGCGAGTACAACTTCCGTCCTCGAGCTCGCCTTCGTGGCGGGGCTGCCCGGGCTGCTGCTCACTCTCGTCGGCTCGACGGTGCTCGGGGTCACCCTGCTGGTGAAGGGCTTCCGGCCGCGCTTGCCCGCAGTGCTGCTGGCCGCCACCTTCCCGCTCGCGCTGGTGATCACGATGTTCACCTCGCTGGGCAGCGTGGCGCTGCCGATCGCCTTCGCCTTCGGGCTCCTGGGACGCCGCATCGCCCGCGATCAGCACACCGGCTCGCGGGAGCGCAGCAGGGTGCCGGCGGCGGCCGAGCCGGTGCCTCACGTCTGATCAGACATCGGGCTGCGTCTGATCAGACCGCAGGCGCCTCGGACTGCCCGTCCGAGGCGCTTGGCGTCTGATCAGACGCCAGGCGCGGACCCAGGGACAAGCTCAGACGAGGTACGGCGCCAGCTCGCCCGCGAGCGCCTCGCCGACACGGCCGCTGACGCGGGTGCCGTCGCCGGTGTGCTCGACGACGTCGACCTCACCGGAGGTGTGGATGCGGTTGAGCAGGTCGCCGCGGTCGTAGGGCAGCAGCGCCTCGAAGGCGACCTCGGGCCGCGGCAGGTCCGCCTCGATCGCTGCCAGCACGCCCTCGACGCCCTCGCCGGTGCGGGCCGATGCCGCCACGCTGTGGGGCTCGGCCGCCCGCAGGCGCGCGACGACCAGCGGGTCGGCGGCGTCGGTCTTGTTGATGACCACGAGCTCGGGCACCTTGTCCGCGCCGATCTCGGCGAAGACCTCACGCACCGCGCTGATCTGGCCCTCCGGGTCGGGGTGCGACCCGTCGACGACGTGGACGATCAGGTCGGCGTCGGCGACCTCCTCGAGCGTCGACCGGAAGGCCTCCACGAGCTGGTGCGGCAGGTGGCGCACGAAGCCCACGGTGTCGGAGAGCGTGTAGACCCGCCCGTCGGAGGCGGTGTTGCGGCGGGTGGTCGGGTCGAGCGTCGCGAAGAGCGCGTCCTCGACGAGGACCCCCGCACCCGTCAGCCGGTTGAGCAGCGAGGACTTGCCGGCGTTGGTGTAGCCCGCGATGGCGACCGCGGGCACCGCGTTGCGCCGACGCTCTGCGCGCTTGGTGTCGCGCGTGGTGCGCATGTGCTTGAGGTCGGCGCGCAGCTTGGCGATCTTGGTGTTGATCCGACGGCGGTCGGTCTCGATCTTCGTCTCACCGGGGCCACGGCCGCCGATGCCGCCACCTTGCGAGCCGACGCGGCCACCGGCCTGGCGTGACAGGTTGCCACCCCAGCCGCGGAGGCGCTGCTTCATGTAGTTGAGCTGCGCCAGCTCGACCTGCGCCTGACCCTCACGCGACCGGGCGTGCTGGGCGAAGATGTCGAGGATCAGCGCGGTGCGGTCGACGACCTTGACCTTGGTGCGGTCCTCGAGGTTGCGCAGCTGGCTCGGCGCCAGCTCGCCGTCGCAGATGACGGTGTCGGCCCCGGTGTGCTGCACGATCTCGCGCAGGGCGTCGACCTTGCCGCGGCCGATGAAGGTGGCAGGGTCGGGCTTCTGCCGTCGCTGGTAGATCGCCTCGAGCACCTCCGAGCCCGCGGTCTCCGCGAGGGCGGCGAGCTCCGCCATGGAGTTCTCGGCCTCCTCGACGGTGCCCTCGGTCCACACCCCGACGAGGACGACGCGCTCCAGGCGGAGCTGGCGGTACTCGACCTCGGTGATGTCCTCGAGCTCGGTGCGCAGGCCGTCGACGCGCTTGAGCGCATAACGCTCCTCGAGGTCCCACTCGCCGGTGCTCAGGTCGTCGTCGGCCTCGTCGTCGGCGTAGCCCGAGACGAAGTCATCGGCGGAGTCGTCGTCGAAGTCGTCGTCCAGCTCGATGTCGAGGTCACGACCGGCCAGGTCGCGGCCGTCGTCCGGGGAGTGGTGCGGTTGCGTCGTCATATGCCTCCAGGGTCGCACCGGTCTCAACGTCCGGCGATCCATTTTCCTTCCGCGACGAGCACGGCGGGACCTGTCATCAGCACCCGGTCGTCGCTCGTCCACTCGACGTGCAGGGTGCCGCCCGGCAGGTCGATCCGGTACGTCGAGCCCGGCGGAGCGTCGTCGGCTGCGGCCGCCGCCACCATGACAGCGCACGCTCCCGTGCCGCACGACCGGGTCTCCCCCGAGCCGCGCTCGTGCACCCGCATCGCCACGTGCCGCTCCCCGCGGCGTACGACGAACTCGACGTTGACGCCGTCGGGATAGACCTCCGCGTCGTACGACGGGGGGTCGAGCAGGTGACCGACGTCTGCCAGGTCGTCGACGAACGCGACGGCGTGCGGGTTGCCCATGTCGACGTGCCGGGCAGGCCACCGCCGGTCCCCGACCGCCACCCAGGTGTCGCCGAGCAGCTTCGGATGGCCCATGTCGGCCGTGATCAGGTCGCCGGCGAACTCGAGCACCTTGACCCCGGCCCGCGTCGCCAGGGGCAGCGGCCGGTCGGTGGGGACTCCCTCGTGCTCGACGAGGTAGCGGGCGAGCACGCGCACACCGTTGCCGCACATCTCCGAGAGCGACCCGTCGGAGTTGCGGTAGTCCATGAACCACTCCGCCTGCCCCCGGGCGGCGACCGCGGCCGGGTCGTCGGTGGCGGAGGTGCGCACCACCCGGATGACGCCGTCGGCGCCCAGGCCCGCTCGCCGGTCGCACATGGCGCGCACGAGCGCAGCCGAGGGCGCACCCAGGCTGCCGTCGGCATCCGGCAGGAGCACGAAGTCGTTCTCGGTGCCGTGTCCCTTGATGAAGCGGAGCTCGCTCAGGACTCCTGCTCCCGGGCCTCGGGACCGCGCTGGGCGGCGTCGTCGAGCTTGGCGAGGCCCTTCTCGAAGTCTCCGCCGACCATCTTCTCGGGGTTCATCAGCGGCCCCAGCAGGCGCATCACGAGCGGTCGCGGCCCCACCATGCGCCACGTGACCTCGGTGCTGCCCTCCCCTGACGACCGGAGGACGAACGTGGTGGTGTTGCTGGCCTTGAACGGCTTGAGGAACTCGAGCTTGATCTCGACCTCGTCGTCGTCGAGACCGACGATCTCCATCGTGCCTGCGCCCGCCTTGCGGTTGCCGTCCCAGGCGTAGTGGGCGCCGACCCCGGCGTGCGGGCCGGAGTAGGCCCGGTGGAGGTCCTTGTCGACCTCCTCCCACGGAGACCACAGCCGCCAGTTGCGGAAGTTGGTCAGCAGGGGGCGGATGTCGTCGGCACTCGCCTGGATCGTGCGGGAGCGTTCGACCGTGTAGGTGGACGTCATGGGTCCATTCCTACCCGGTTTTCGCCACGGATGGGCGCCCGGAGGCGCGTCGCGCTCGGTTCTGTCGGTGCCCCGTGTGACTCTCGTGGCATGGAGGAGATCGTGATGCTGCGAGGGATGCTGGAGGCGGTCAAGGGCGTGTGCCCCGACTGCGCCGACGAGCGCTTCCTGGTCCCTGTCGACGACGACGAGCTGGAGGTCTGCTGCGTCGAGTGCGGCGCCGCCTTCGTGACCTGGCACCGCTGGACGGCGCCCGCGTCGCAGGCGCCGTCCCGGGTGGCGTGAGCTTTCCGGTGGTTGAGGTGCCCGAGCCCCTGGGCGAGGGCCACGAAACCTCGTGACCCTCGCAGCAGGCCCACCTGTCAGAGGTCGCCCATGATGGTCGCGACCACGACGTAGAGGTAGAGGTAGCCGGCCACCGTCAGGGCACCGAGGCCGATGGCGGCGTACGCGCGCTTGGGTGCGAAGCCGGCGCAGGCCGCGCCGATCATCACCCCGCCCACGCCCAGCAGGAGCGGCAGCATCGACCAGAAGGCCGGCAGGAGCAGCAGCGCCGCGACCACCGACAGCGTGAGCGCCGTCGCCGGCGCAGCCCTTCGACATGCCGCGCGGCACGACCCAGCCGAAGACGATCGCCGCCACCACGGCGGCGCCGCCGAGCACGACGACGATCTCGCCGGTGTCGTGGGCGTTGGGCACGGTGAAGACGGCGCCGAGGGCGTAGGAGACGATCCCGGCGATGGCCGAGGTGCGGCGCCCGGCGGCGGAGGCAGGGGTGCGGGTCGCGGGCTGGGAGGTGGAGGTCGTGGTCATCGGAGTGTCCTTTCGGGAGGTTGTGAAGCTGGTGTCCACCACTCTTCGCCGTCCGCGGCCCCGGATCGTCACCCCGCGGAGCGAACCTTCTTGTCATCCCTACGAATGACGCACAGTCGCTCGTGTCGTCCTAACCTCGATCCATGAGCTCGACCGCGACCCTTCGCTCCTGGCTCGACCTGGTGGGCCGATCCGCTCCTGGGGCTCGCGCTCACCGGGCTGTACGCCGCCGAGCTGCTCGCAGTGGGGCGGCGACCGCTACTGGCTGTCGCTGGCCGCGGCCACGCTGGGCGGGATCGGGATCGCGCTGCGCAGGATCACCCCGCTGGTCGCGTTCGTGCTGAGCATGGGATCCATCGAGCTCGTCGGCGAGCTCGCGCCGGGCTTCGACAACGACTCGGCCGCACTGGTCATCACCTTCTTCCTTGCGCTCTACTCGGTGGGTCGTCACACCGCCGGCACCGAGCGGTGGGTGGGAGCGGGCCTGGTGCTGCTCAGCGCCATCCTCTTCGCGGTGGGCGAGCCGAACGCGCCTGACACCGGCGACATCGCCTTCGCCGCGGTCTTCCTCGGTGCCCCGTGGCTGGCCGGCCTCACCCTGCGTGTCCGGCACGACCGAGAGCACACCTGGCGGGCCCGCAACGAGGCGCTGCGCGCCGAGCAGGAGGAGCGTGAGAAGCGTGCCGTCGCGGCGGAGCGGTCACGCATCGCCCGCGAGCTGCACGACGTGGTCTCGCACGCGATCGCGGTGACCGTGCTGCAGGCGCGCGGTGCGCGGAAGATGCTCGGCACCGACGAGCAGAGCGTCCGACGCGCCCTGGACGCCATCGACCAGACCAACACCCAGGCGCTCAGCGACATGCGACGGCTGCTGGCGCTCCTCCGCGACACCGAGGACAACCCGGTGGCGGCACCGCAGCCGACGCTGGACGAGCTGCCCGGGCTCGTCGACCAGGTGCGCGACTCGGGGCTCCCCGTCGAGCTGCGCGTCGAGGGCAGCCCGGACGACGTGCCTCCGGGCGTGGAGCTGTCGGCGTACCGGATCGTGCAGGAGGCGCTCACCAACGTCATCAAGCACGCCGGTCCCGGTGCCAGCGCCGCCGTCGACCTGCGCTTCGGCGAGGAGGCGCTCGAGCTGTCCGTCACCGACGACGGGCGCGGCTCGGCCGGCGGCATCAACGGCCACGGCGGCGGCCACGGCCTCGTCGGGCATCCGCGAGCGGGTCGCGGTGGTCGGCGGCCACGTGGAGACCCGCCCAGGCCCCGACGGCGGCTTCGCTGTCGAGGTGCGGCTCCCCTACGCGGTCGAGGCATGAACGCCCAGGCGCCCGTGCGGGTGCTGCTCGCCGACGACCAGCAGCTGGTGCGCACCGGGCTGCGGATGATCCTCTCGGCCGAGCCTGGCATCGAGGTCGTGGGTGAGGCGGCGAACGGCGCCGAGGCGGTCGAGCGCTGCCAGGAGCTGGCGCCCGACGTCGTCCTCATGGACGTGCGCATGCCGGTGATGGACGGGGTCGAGGCGACCCGGCGGCTCCAGGAGATGGGCGAGCCGCCGAAGGTCATCGTGGTCACCACCTTCGACCTCGACGAGGTGGTCTACGAGGCGCTCAGGGCGGGCGCGAGCGGGTTCCTGCTCAAGGACGCCCCCGAGACGCGGCTGGTCGCGGCCATCCGGGTGGTGGCCGATGGCGGGTCGATGTTCGCCGCGGCGGCCACGCGGCGGCTCGTGCAGGAGTTCGCGCGGCAGCAGCCGCAGGTCGCGACCGCCGCGCTCGACCGGCTCACGGAGCGGGAGACCGAGGTGCTGCGGCTGGTGGCGCGCGGCATGAGCAACGCCGAGATCGCCGCGCACCTCGTGGTCACCGAGAACACCGTGAAGACGCATGTCGCCCGGATGCTCGCCAAGCTCGGCGTCCGTGACCGGGTCCAGGCCGTGGTGATGGCCTACGAGGCCGGGCTGGTGCGTCCCGCCACCAGCTGAGCGGCGCGGTCGACCAGGTCGGGCGCGTCCCAGGGGAGCCAGTGGATGCGTGGGTCCTTGCGGAACCAGGAGTCCTGTCGCCGAGCGAACCTCCGGGTGCCGCGCACCGTGGCGGCGTGGGCCTCCTCCTCGCTGCACTCCCCCGCCAGGAACGCGAGCACCTGCTGGTAGCCCAGCGCCCGCCCGGCGGTCAGGCCGTCGCGCAGACCCCCCGCCTCGAGCCGGCGCACCTCATCGACCAGCCCCGAGTCCCACATCTGCTGCACGCGCAGCTCGATGCGCTCGTCGAGCAGCTCGCGGGGGCAGTCGAGCCCGATCTGCACGGTGGCGGGGTCGGCGTAGTCCTGCTGCGGGAGGCTCGCGGTGAAGGGGCGACCCGTCAGCTCGATCACCTCGAGGGCGCGGACGATCCGGCGGCCGTTGGTCGGGATGATGCGCTCGGCGGCCTCGGGGTCGCGGTCCGCCAGGCGGCGGTGCAACGCAGGGGCACCGACCTCGACGAGCTCTTGCTCGTACGCCGCGCGCACCAGCGGGTCGGTGCCGGGGAACTCGAAGCGGTCGATGACCGCGCGGGTGTAGAGCGCCGACCCCCCGACCAGGACAGGGATCACTCCCCGTCCCCGGCAGTCCGCGACCGTCTCGCGGGCCCAGCGCTGGAACTCCGCGACGCTGGCCGTCTCCCGCACCTCGAGCACGTCGAGCAGGTGATGGGGCACGCCACGACGCTCAGCCTCCGGGAGCTTGGCGGTGCCGACGTCCATGCCGCGGTAGAGCTGCATCGAGTCGGTGTTGACGACCTCGCCACCGAGCCGCTCGGCGAGCGCCACCGCCAGGTCGGACTTGCCCACAGCGGTCGGCCCGACGACGGCCACGATGGGAAGAGCGGACACCGGGGTGGCAGGCACGGGCGACATTCTCCCCCGTCGCCGCGGTCCCCGTTACCGTGTGGCTGCAGGCCGCGATCCGACAAGGAGCAGAGCATGGGGATCATCGACAAGGCGAAGGCTTTCGCCCGCGTGGGCGTCAGCAAGGCGGGGAAGACGGCGACCGACACGGCGGTCAAGGGCGCGCACCTCGCGGCCGACGCCGCCAGCAAGGGCGCCGCGAAGGCGAACGAGGCAGCCGGACAGCTGCGCGACGCCAAGAAGGGCCGTGACGACCAGCCCACCAAGCCCCAGGACGGCGGCACGACCCGCTGAGCGTGGACCACTTCCAGGTCATCCCGGCCGCCTACCTGCTCTTGCAGCGCGGCGACGGAGACGCGACCGAGGTGCTGCTCCAGCTGCGCGGGCCCGCGACGTCGTACATGAGCGGGCACTGGGCCTCGGGCGCAGCCGGGCACGTGGAGTACGGCGAGTCCGTCGCCGCGGCAGCCAGCCGCGAGGCGGCCGAGGAGCTCGGCATCGAGGTGTCGCCGGGAGACATCGAGCCGCTGTGCGCCGTGCAGCGCTCGGAGCCCGGCAACCCCGACCCGGTCGAGCAGCGCGTCGACTTCTTCACCACCGCGCGCCGGTGGACGGGTGAGCCGCAGATCCAGGAGCCGGGGAAGTGCCTGGAGCTGCGCTGGTGCCGGCTCGACGACCTGCCCGAGCCCGTCGTGCCGCACGAGCTGCACGTCCTGCAGCGGCTGGCGGCCACTGACGTGCCGCCGGTGATCAGCCTGGGGTTCTGAGCACGGGCCGCTCGTTTCCGCGCAGGCCGATGGGGCACCATGGCCCCGTGAGCGAGGAGAAGAACGACTCCGACGAGAGCAGCGGCCCGGCGAACAAGCCGCAGTCCACCGACGACCTCAAGCGGTTCCTCAACAACGACCCCGACGACCTCCCCGACGCCACCGGGCGCACCCCCGAGGTCGGCCCCGGCGGGTCCGACGCCACGGACCTGGAGTCCGACGTGGGCCGCGGCGAGTCCGACGACAACCTCGTCGCGGACCAGCCCCTCTCGGCTCAGCAGAGCGAGGAAGACGTCCCCGACGACATCCAGGACACCGAGGACATCTCCGAGGAGGGTGACGAGATCCAGGACAGCGACTCCGAGCCCCAGTCGGACAAGCCCGACTGACCGGCCGGCTGCTCGTCAGCCGCAGCCGTGCACCGGCTGGAGCGGCGGCGGCGCACCGACGCCGGGCAGCCCGAGCATCACGCCGGACTCGGTGATGCCCTGAGCGGCCTCCCAGGCGTCGCCCGACCGCGTGCGGCGTACCGACCGCACCGGCGCGTCCGAGACCAGGTGGTGCGGTGCGGCGTGGGTGATCTCCACCTCGACCATGTCCCCCGGGCGACCGCGGGAGTCGTCGAGGCCACAGCTCGACCGCCGAAGTGCCGTGGGTCGAGCTCGTCGAGACCACGAAGTGCACCAGCCGGTTGTCGCGCGCACGTCCGGTCATCCGGTGGGTCGCAGCGTCCTTGCGTCCCTCGCCCTCGGAGACCAGCAGCTCGACGGTCGAGCCGACCAGGCGCTTGTTCTCCTCCCAGGTGATGTCGTTGACCCGCGCCACCAGCCGCTCGTAGCGCTCCTGCACGACCGCCTTCGGCACCTGCTCCTCGAGCACGGCGGCCGGAGTGCCGGGCCGCTTGGAGTACTGGAAGGTGTAGGCGCCGGCGAACCTCGCCTGCTCGACCACGTGCATCGTCTGGAGGAAGTCGTCCTCGCTCTCGCCGGGGAACCCCACGATGATGTCGGTGGTGATGGCCGCCTCGGGGATGGCGTCCCGGACCCGGTCGATGATCCCGAGGTACTTCGACTGGCGGTAGGACCGGCGCATCGCTCGCAGCACCCGGTCGGACCCGGACTGCAGCGGCATGTGCAGCTGCGGCATGACGTTCGGTGTCTCCGCCATCGCGGCGATGACGTCGTCGGTGAACTCGGCGGGGTGCGGGCTGGTGAAGCGCACTCTCTCCAGGCCGTGGACGTCCCCGCACGCGCGGAGCAGCTTCGAGAACGCCTGCCGGTCGCCGAACTCGACTCCGTAGGCGTTGACGTTCTGCCCCAGCAGGGTGACCTCGCTGACGCCGTCTGCCACCAGCGCCTCGATCTCGGCCAGGATCTCCCCCGGCCGGCGGTCCTTCTCCTTGCCGCGCAGGCTCGGCACGATGCAGAACGTGCAGGTGTTGTTGCAGCCGACCGAGACCGACACCCAGGCGGCGTACGCCGACTCCCGCTTCGTCGGCAGCGTGGACGGGAAGACCTCGAGCGACTCGAGGATCTCGACCTGCGCCTCCTCCTGCACGCGGGCGCGCTCGAGAAGCACCGGGAGCGACCCGATGTTGTGGGTGCCGAAGACGACGTCGACCCACGGCGCCTTGCTGGTGATCTGGCCGCGATCCTTCTGCGCGAGACAGCCACCGACGGCGATCTGCATGCCGGGTCGCTGCGCCTTGACCGGCGCGAGGTGGCCGAGGTTGCCGTAGAGCCGGTTGTCGGCGTTCTCGCGCACCGCGCAGGTGTTGAACACGACGACGTCGGCGGTCTCGCCCTCGGGTGCAGACCGGTAGCCCGCGTCCTCGAGCAGACCGGTGAGCCGCTCGGAGTCGTGGACGTTCATCTGGCACCCGTAGGTGCGCACCTCGTACGTGCGTGTCATGGCCGGGTCAGTCTACGTACCCGCCCCGGCCACCGAGGGGCGTGCTCCAGGGGGCGCAGCCGGGCAAGACCACACTTGCTCAGGGCACTCCCTCGGGCGGAAGGTGGCGGCACAGTGTGGAGGTCTTGCTCATGGCGACGCAGCTGTACTTTCTTGACGACACGAGTTCGCACGCGGTGACATCGGAGCAGTTCGAGGAGCTGTGCGACGTGCCTCTTGGCTTCGACAAGGGGCCCTACCTGGTGATGGCGAACGTCGATTTCGACCGCGACGATCCTGGGTACATCCATGACCGCATGCTGTGCGAAGTCCGGCTCGATGTCGTGAGTGGGCTCGGGGCCCTCCTCGGCAGCGACTACCGGCAGTTCCAGCTCAGTGCCGTCGTGGGTCCTACGGACGCCTCTGGGTTCGATCGCGCGCCTTCCTCCCGGCACGCGTCGCTCATGGTGACAGCGACTGTCCCATCTGAGGGGGGCGCGGGTCGGGACACGGACTTGCCCTTCACCCTTGACGAGTCGGATTCCTCCGGAATGACACCCCTGGCCGTCCCGCCGCGAGCGGTCTTCTCGGCGCGCAGGCTCACGAGCGGTGACCCCCGGTCGACGGTCGTGCTCAGCAACATCCGGATCGTCGCCTTCCAGGCGGATGAAGTTGTCGTGAAACGCCTCTAGCCCCAGCGACGCGGGGGCAGGCCGCGCGGATGACTGCCCCGCGCTCCCGGTCGACACACAGGCTCATCGTGCCCTCTAGGTGCCCCTGATCCGCCCCTCCTCGAACCACCTGAGGTGTGCGGCCTTGGTTCGTTCGCGGTAGCGAACGAACCCCTTCCATGTGCCATCGGCTTTGTGGATCGCCTGCAGGTCGCCGGGAACCCAGGTGCCGTTGTCCATCTGTACCTCGACGGAGCGTGGCTGGAGACCGGTAACCATCTCGACAGACTACGTCCTGTTGGCCCCCTTTGACCCGAGGCGCCTGGTTGGGCGCCGCGTGGCTGGTAGCTAGGCCTCGGCTACCAGAGGACCGTCACGAACGGGCGGCCCCGGTGTCGGACACAGGGCGCTCGCAGGCAGTTCACAGCCGCGGGCGTCGCTGAGCCTCACGCCCGAATGTGAGGGGGCCCCATGATGAGGCGGGCAGTCGAGCGCGAGGCCCATTGCCTCTCACGCTACGCCGCCCCCGCGGAGCAGCCAGGCGCGACTAGCCCTTTACCTGGGCGAGGCGTACCGTGTTCAGACGCCCCGGATTCGTCCAGACCCTGCGGTCGAGGCTTTCGCACACCTTCAGGCCGCAGGGAGATGACATGGCCATCGATGCCGCGGAGCCGCTGCACGTCAACGCCACGCCTTCCTGGTCGCACCGGACGGTGTTGGATGGTCAACCGATCGCTGGCCTGGCTCGGGCGTACGTGCGCCATCACTTGGCAGCCCACCGGATGTTCCACTTGGTGGATCTCGTCAGCCTGGTGACCGTCAGGCTCGCGACTGACTCCTTCGCCCGCCGAAGCCAGGTTGTGGCGTTGTCGCTGTCGCAGACAGATCACTTGGTGCTGTTGCGCATGGACGACGCGTCGCTGACCCCGGGGGCGGAGGAGACGTCCGCCGCAACCGTCGACGAAAGCATCGGGACAGGGGTCTTCGGCCTGCTCACCCTCCAGTGGGGGGTCAGCCGGATCGCCGACGAAGCACGAGGTTTGTGGGCGACCTTCGACGCCCACCGTCACAAGCAGCATGCTGTTGCGGCCTCAGAGGGCAGCGTGCTCTTCACTGCGGACCGTCCCCCAGGGCACAACGGGGGCGGCCCATAGTGGAGAATCTGGGCGCCGCCAGCCGCCCAGGCTCGAGTCCCGTGGTGCGGACGACTCGAGTGATTGCGCCAACGTGAGGGGCGGGCGCGATCCCTGGCAGCGGGACCCCCACCGGGCAGCCTCCCTAATGCAAACTGGCCGGTGGGGGTCTCCCATGCGACGTGACGCGCCGATCTCGTCGTCCGCGCCCGCTTCGCGTCTAGGACAGTGATGTGAGCGTCTTCGTCAACGCGGGCCCGCAGCCAGTCAGCGCGAGGTCATCGGGTTTCGTGGCTCGTCGCTAGCGCTCCTCGCACCTCAACCACCGGTGGGCTGCTCGCACCTCAACCACCGGTGGGCCGCTCGTGCCTCAACCAGCGGTGAAGCGGTAGGCGTCGGTCGGGAAGCGGCCGGCCTCGCGGAGGGCGTTGGACGTCGAGGTCGGGCGCAGCAGGGTGGCCTCGCCGTGCTGGTTGAAGTAGTAGCTGTTGGACCCCGAGCAGTCGCCGAGGGCGAAGACCGTGCCCTGCACCCGCTCCCTCATGCGCTGCAGGAACTCCTCGTTGGCCTCCTCGGAGACCTCGAAGACGGAAGCGTCCTCGCGCTGCATCGCGGTGAAGAGGCGATCCATGTGCTTCATCTGCGACTCGATCGTCGTGAAGTAGTTGAGGCCGTTGTAGGAGTAGGGGCTGTTGAGCGGCAGGAAGTTCGGGAACTTCGGCACCGCGATCCCCTCGTAGGCCTGGAAGCGGGTCTCCCGCCACCACTTGCCGAGGTTGCGCCCGTCGCGGCCGATGACCTCGATCGCCGGGAAGTTCGTCTCCCACAGGTTGTAGCCGGTGGCGCACACCAGCACGTCGATGTCGCGGCGGGACCCGTCGGCGGCCACGATGCCGGTCTCGTCGACGTGGTCGATCGAGGTCGTCTCGACGTGCACGTGCGGCCTGGTGAGCGCCGGGTAGTAGTCGTTGGAGAAGGTCGGCCGCTTGCAGCCGAAGGAGTACGTCGGGGTCAGCTTGCGCCGGAGCTCCGGGTCGGAGACCTGACGCGCCAGGTGTCGCTTGCACAGCGTCTCCGCCCCGCGGTTGGCGCGCGACAGCCGCTTGTAGTGCAGCACCCCGCTCACCATGAGCAGCTCGAGCGCGGCCGAGCCGCCTGCCCGCACCATGCGCTGGGTCAGTGGGATGCGCGCGAACGCCGAGCGGACCGGCCCCGGCACCTCGAAGTCGACCTTCGGCGCGACCCAGATCGGGGTCCGCTGGTAGACGGTGAGCTCGGAGACCTCGTCCACGATGGTCGGGATGAGCTGGACGGCGGTCGCCCCGGTGCCGATCACGGCGACGCGCTGACCGGAGAGGTCGGCGGAGTCGTCCCAGGCGGCGGTGTGCAGCACGCGCCCGCCGAAGGACTCGATACCGGGGATGTCGGGCATCCTCGGCTGGGACAGGAATCCGGTGGCCGTGATGAGGTAGCGCGCGGTGTGGCTCTCGCCCCCGCGCGTCGTGACCCGCCAGAGCACGGCGTCCTCGTCCCACACGGCGCCCTCGACCACCACGCCGAAGCGCATGTGGCGGCGCAGGTCGTACTTGTCGGCGACGTGCTCGGCGTACTTCTTCAGCTCCGCGCCGGGCGCGAAGAGCCGCGACCAGTGGGGGTTGGGCTCGAAGGAGTAGGAGTAGGTCGCCGACGGGATGTCGACCGCCAGGCCCGGGTAGTGGTTGACGTGCCAGGTGCCGCCGAGGTCGTCCTCGCGCTCCAGCATGAGCAGGTCGTCGATGCCGAGACGCCGCAGCTGGATCGCAGCGCCCATGCCGCCGAACCCTGCGCCCACGATGATCACGTCGTGCTCGGGCGCGTGGGTCCGGGTCGAGTCCGTCATCAGATACCCCTGGTATGTGAGATGTGCTGAGCAGCCTAGCCGCTCCGTCCGGCGCCTTGAACCGCGACCTCGGGCCGTGTTGGCTGACGAGGTGATCACCACGAACGCCCTCGTCACCCCGTCCGCCGGCGCACCCTTCGAGGTCCGCGAGATCGAGCACCGCGACCTGCGCGACAACGACGTGCTCATCGACATCGAGTACGCCGGCATCTGCCACAGCGACATCCACGCCGGGCGCGAGGAGTGGGGCCCGGCGAGCTTCCCGATGGTGCCGGGGCACGAGATCGCCGGCGTCGTCGCGGCCGTCGGGTCCGGGGTCACCCGTCACCAGGTCGGCGACCGTGTCGGCGTGGGCTGCATGGTCGACTCCTGCGGCGAGTGCGAGTACTGCAAGGACGGGCAGGAGCAGTTCTGCTCCCGGGGCGCGGTCATGACCTACAACGCCGTGGGCTACGACGAGAGGCCCACGATGGGCGGCTACGCCCAGCAGATCGTGGTGCAGGAGTACTTCGCGCTCACGATCCCCGACGGCATCGGGCTCGACGAGGCCGCTCCCCTGCTGTGCGCGGGCATCACCACCTGGTCGCCGCTGCGCCGCTACGGCGTCGGACCGGGCACGAAGCTGGCCGTGGTCGGCATGGGCGGCCTCGGTCACATGGGGGTCAAGCTCGGCGTGGCCCTGGGTGCCGAGGTGACCGTGCTCAGCCGCTCCGACGCCAAGAAGGAGGACGGCCTTGCCCTCGGTGCGGCGGACTACGTCGCCACCGGCAGCACCGACCTCAAGTCGCTGCGGTCGCGCTTCGACGTCATCCTCAACACCGTGAGCGCGGACCTGAAGGTCTCCTCCTACGTCTCGATGCTCAAGCCGATGGGCGCCATGGTCAACGTCGGGCTCCCCCCGGGGAAGATCGAGATCTACCAGGGCGCGCTGGTGGGCGGCACCAAGACCCTGGCCGGTTCCTTCATCGGCGGCATCCCGGAGACCCAGGAGATGCTGGACTTCTGCGCCGGGCGCGGGCTCGGCGCCACGATCGAGACCATCGCCGGCAGCCAGGTCGACGAGGCGTGGGACCGTGCGGTCGCCGGCGACGTGCGCTTCCGCTTCGTCATCGACACCGCCACCATCGGCCGCGACGCGACGGCCTGAGCGTGCCGAGGGTCCGCGACCTCACCGACGAGATGGTCGCGTTCTGGCAGGAGCGCCACCTGTGCACGGTGACCACGCTGCGCGCCGACGGGAGCCCGCACGTCGTGCCGCTCGGGGTGGTGCTCGACGCCGAGGCGGGGGTGGCCTGGGCGATCACGAGCGCCGGCACCCAGAAGGCGGTCAACCTGGCACGCGACCCGCGCTTCGCCGCCTGCCAGGTCGACCGAGCCCGCTGGGCCACGCTCGAAGGGCACGCCGAGGTGCTGACCGACGCGGACTCGGTCGCCGAGGCGGTCGGGCGCTACGCCGAGCGCTACAAGCAGCCGAGGACGAACCCGCGACGCGTGGCGCTGCGGGTCGCCCTCAGTCGTGTGGTCGGGAACCTCTGAGGTCACCTGGTCTCGACAAGCTCGACCGACGGTGAGCTGTGCTCAGCGGTCGTCGCTGCTGGTCGAGTAGACGACCGGGTGCTCCTCGTCGACCTCCGCGGGGGGCTCGACCTGCTGCTGCTCGGCCTGCAGTGTCTCGCCGACCACGTCGACGGGCGGCTCGATCTCCTCCGGTGGGGTGTCGACGGCGAGGACGACCTCGGGGCCGCCGTCGTGGGCGTGGCCCGGCTCGCCCGACTTGGGCGTGCCCGCCTCGCGCGCGGTGCTCGCCCTCTGCGCGGGCGGCGCCGTCGCGGGCTTGGACTGTGCTGTGGCCTGCTCCGCGACCCGGACGGGAGGGACGTTGGCGCTCACTGCGTCCGCGGTGCTCGTGCTCGTGGGTGCGGGCGTGTCGTCGCCGTGCTTGCCCCCCACGAACGGCACGTGGCTGAGCACGGTGCGCGCCACCCCGAGGGGGATGCCCACGGCGAAGCGGCCGGTCGAGATGGCGGTGCCGGTCACCCGGCTGGCGATGTGTCGGATCACCCGAGACTCCCTGGGTCGTGACGCCGGTCGGCGTCGTTCATCGGTCTCTGTTCCCCTACCCGGCAGGGACCCTGGCACACGCCCACGGCCGGACGGATTGCCTCGATCACTTGGGCTGCATGCGGATGCCGCCGTCGACGCGGATGGTCTCGGCGTTCAGGTAGCTGTTGGTGACTGCTTCGACCACCATCGAGGCCAGCTGGTCGGGCGTGCCGAGCTTCTTGGGGAAGAGCACGCCCTTCTCCAGGTTGGCCTTGAACGCCTCGCTGGCCTCGCCCTCGCCGTAGATCGGCGTGTCGATGAGGCCCGGGGCGACCGTGTTGACCCGCACGCCGATCGCGGAGAGGTCGCGCGCGATCGGCAGCGTCATGCCGACCACGCCACCCTTCGAGGCGGAGTACGCCGCCTGGCCGATCTGGCCGTCGAAGGCTGCCACGGAAGCCAGGTTGACGATGACTCCTCGCTCGCCGGTCTCGTCGAGCGGCTCGGTGCGGCTCATCGCGGTGCCGGCCAGCCGGATCGCGTCGAAGGTGCCGACGAGGTTGATCGCGACGACCTTCTTGTAGGCGTCGAGGTCGGCCGCGGAGTCGTAGCTGCCGTCCCTGCCCACGGTGCGTTGTGCCCAGCCGATGCCGGCGCTGTTGACCAGGACACGCACGGGCCCGAGCTGCTCGGCCTTGTCGACCGCCGCCTTGATCTGCTCGGTGTCGGTGACGTCGACCTTGACGAAGGCGCCGCCGATCTCCTCGGCCACAGCCGTGCCGGCGTCCTCGTTGAGGTCGGCGACGACGACCTTCGCACCGAGGGCGGCGAGCTGCCGAGCGCACGCGGCGCCGATGCCGGAGGCGCCGCCGGTGACGATTGCACTTGCTCCGTTGATGTCCATGCGCGGGACCCTACCGGGGGGTCCTCCGCGTCACTTCGGGGTCACCCACAGGTGGATCGTGCCCTCGATGACGGTGGTGCCGTCCTTGCGGACGCCCTTGACCCGCACCGGCAGGTCGGGGTCGCTGCCCGTCCACTGATCGGGGTCGGTCTCGGCGATGCAGCGCACGTCGCTGTCGGCCTTGGCGGTGTAGCGGACCTCCATCCCCTTCGGGATCCACCGCTTGTCCCGCGGAATGGTCGCCTCGGCCAGCGCGCCCATCGCCGCCTCGAGCCCGTTGCACAGCGCGATCGCGTGCACCGTGCCGATGTGGTTGTGCACCGCTCGCCGCTTCGGGATGACCAGCTCGGCGTAGTTGGGCCGCAGGTCGATGAAGCGCGGCTTGATGGTGGCGAAGTACGGCGCCTTGCGGCTGAACGCCATCGAGAAGAGACGCTCACCCTGGGGCAGCTTGGACATCGAGGTGTACAGGTCGAGCACGGACGGCATGGGCTCACATTACCCGTCGGTAACTACGCCGGCACCCCGACGTCAGCACCGTGCGTCAGCCGAGGTGGTCGTAGCCCGCCAGGTCTGCCTCGGCCCCCGCGACGGCGAGCTCCTCGCGCACCACCTCGTAGGCCATGCCCGGGGCGTAGCCCTTGCGGGCGAGCATGCCGACCAGCCGACGGACCTTGACGGCGTCGTCCAGCCTGTCCATCGACCGGAGCTTGCGGCGGACCAGCGCGACGGCCGCCTCGTGCTCGCTCTCGCTGCTGACGTGGGACAGCGCCTCCTCGACGACCTCGCCGTCCACCCCCTTGCGGCGCAGCTCCACGCCGAGGGCCCGCCGCGCCAGACCACGGCTGGCCTGGCGCGACTGCGTCCACTCGCGGGCGAAGGCGCCGTCGTCGACGAGACCGACCTCCTCGAAGCGGTCGAGCAGGCGCTCGGCGACGTCGCCCGGCACGTGCTTGGCGGCCAGCTTGGCCGCCAGCTCGGACCGGCTCCGCGCCTGACCCGTCAGCTGGTCGAGCAGGATCTTGCGGCCCACCGCCTCGTGGTCGGCCTCCGGACCCCGCTCGTCCACGTCGGCCGGGGCCTCCCGCGGGGTGCGGCGCGCGAAGGTCACGGCGTCAGAAGTTGATGTTGACCGGCTCGGCGGGACCAACGCCCCGGCGCCGGCACGGCTGGGCACCTCCCTGGGCACCCACCTGGGGCGGCTGCTCCTCGTCGGTCACCTGGGGCCCGACGCCGAGCTTCTCGAGGATCTTCTTCTCGATCTCGTTGGCGAGGTCGGGGTTGTCCTTGAGGAAGCTGCGGGCGTTCTCCTTGCCCTGGCCGAGCTGGTCGCCCTCGTAGGTGTACCAGGCGCCGGCCTTGCGGATCAGGCCCGCCTCCACCCCGACGTCGATGAGGCCGCCCTCGCGGCTGATGCCCTGGCCGTACATGATGTCGAACTCGGCCTGCTTGAACGGCGGGGCGACCTTGTTCTTCACGACCTTGACCCGGGTGCGGTTGCCGACCATGTCGCCGCCGTCCTTGAGGGTCTCGATGCGGCGGACGTCGAGCCGCACGGAGGAGTAGAACTTCAGCGCCCGGCCACCGGTCGTGGTCTCGGGCGAGCCGAACATCACGCCGATCTTCTCGCGGAGCTGGTTGATGAAGATCGCGGTGGTGTTGGAGTTGTTGAGCGCGCCGGTCATCTTGCGCAGCGCCTGGCTCATCAGCCGCGCCTGCAGGCCGACGTGGCTGTCGCCCATCTCGCCCTCGATCTCGGCGCGCGGCACGAGCGCGGCGACCGAGTCGATGACCAGGAGGTCGAGCGCCCCGGAGCGGACCAGCATGTCCGCGATCTCCAGCGCCTGCTCCCCGGAGTCGGGCTGGGAGACCAGCAGCGCGTCGGTGTCGACGCCCAGGGCCTTCGCGTAGTCGGGGTCGAGGGCGTGCTCGGCGTCGATGAAGGCCACGATGCCGCCGGCCGCCTGGGCGTTGGCCACCGCGTGCAGCGCGACCGTGGTCTTGCCGGAGGACTCCGGGCCGTAGATCTCGACCACGCGACCGCGCGGCAGCCCGCCCAGGCCCAGCGCCACGTCGAGGGCGATGGCCCCGGTGGGGATGACCTCGAGCGGCGCCCGGGTCTCGTCACCGAGCCGCATCACCGACCCCTTGCCGAACTGCTTCTCGATGCTGGCCAGCGCCATGTCGAGGGCCTTGTCGCGATCTGCCATCAGTCTCGTCCCGTCGCTCGTCCGCTCTCGCGGAGCTCCCTGATCCGTGTCGCTTGCGACCCTAGGAAGCCCCGCCGACAGTTCCCGTGAGCGCGAGGCCCCTGGGGACGAGTCGGGAGTCCGACCCCGTGGTCGTCCGAACGGGTCCCAGCCTATGCCGAACACCTGTTCGACTGCGGCAGCGCCACGCGGCGTGTCTCAGGCGCGTGCAGCCGGCCTCGGCACGAGCGACCAGCGCCGCCCACAGCACCGCGCTGGCGATCACCGCCGAGAAGAGGTTGAGCGAGGCGAAGCCGAGCACGTCGACCACGACTCCCCCGAGCACGCCGGCCACCGCCGCCCCGACGTTCATCAGCAGGTCGGTGCTGCCCTGCACCTCGGTGCGGTCCTCGATCGGGGTCGCCTCGGTGAGCATCGTGGACCCGCCCACCGTGCACGCCGACCACCCCAGACCGAGCAGGAAGAGCCCGGCGCCGATCAGCGGTGAGGCGCCCTCGGGCGACAGCCCTGCCAGCAGGCAGGCGGTGAGCAGCGCGATCGCCCCGCCGAGCAGGAGCGGGGCGCGGCCGAAGCGGTCGGCCACCCAGCCCATCACCGGGCTGAAGAAGAACATGCCGAGCACGTGGATGCTGATCACGAAGCCGATGACCTCCAGCTCGGCGCCGCCGTGGTCCATGTGCAGCGGGGTCATCACCATCACCGCGATCATCACGGCGTTCGCCGCGCAGATCGCCACCATGGCCGCGGCGACCGGACGGCGCGCCCGCGCGACGACCCACGCCCGTCGCCACGCCCCCGGCACGTGCGGCTGGTTGGCCTCACGGCCGGCCACCTGCCGGGCGACCTGCAGCGGGTCGGGCCGCAGCAGCACCAGCAGGAGCAGCGCGGCCGAGGTCGAGGTGACCACGGCCATGAGGAACGGCCCGGTGATCGCCGGCAGCCCGAGGCTGCGCGCGACGCTGCCGGCCGGACCCACCAGGTTCGGGCCGAGCACCGCACCCAGCGTGGTCGCCCACATCACCGTGGCCAGCGCACGCCCGCGCCGCGCCGGCAGGGCGAGGTCGGCCGCGACGTAGCGCGACTGGTAGATGGTCGCGCTGGTGGCGCCCAGGAGCAGTGCGCCGAGCAGCAGCAGGAGGAACGAGCCGAGCACCCCGGCGGCCACGCACAGGGCGGCGCCGACCGCACCCGCCGCGAAGCCGGTGACGACGCCGGCTCGCCGTCCGTGCGAGCCGCTCAGCCGCGCCAGGACGTACGACGCGGCCGCCGCCCCCAGCACCTGCAGCGTCTGGACGAGACCCGCCAGGGCCTCGCTGCCCGAGAGGTCGCGGGCCAGCACGGAGGCGACCGCGATGCCGACGGTCAGGCCGAGCCCGCCGAGCGCCTGCGACCCGACCAGGACGCGCAGCGTGCGCGACTGGACGGCCTGGATCTCCGGGGCCTCCAGGCCCGTGCGGGCAGCGCCCGATGCGACGTCGGTCATCGCGCCCACCTCGCGCGGCTCATCGTTGCGACTCCGGCAGCTCGAGCCGGTCGGCGACCGCGCGCCAGACCGTCTTCGGGGTCTCGCCGGCGCTCAGCGCCTCGTCGACCGTGCGCCCGCCGAGGTCGGCCAGCACCTGCTGGCTCGCCCACACCGCGGCGTACGTCGGGCCGAGCGCGTGCTCCATCCGCGCCCAGAACTCGGTGAACCTCACGACCGACCTCTCCCTGCCTCGCCCCGCCCGACCACCGCTGAGCCATCGTGGTCACACCATCAGGATGCGGTGCGTGCGGCGCGCGGCCAAGGCCAGACCCGCGGCCCCCATGACGAAGAGGTAGACCACCGACGCCAGGGACGCCCACGACACAAGGCCGGTGCAGAGCTCACGGGCGAGCACGACCGCGCGGTAGAGCGGCGTCAGCTCCACCACCCACTGCATGGCCTCGGGGTAGGCGGCCAGCGGGAAGAAGGTCGCCGAGAACAGCAGCAGCGGCATCATCGCGAGCGTGATCATCTCGAAGTCCTGCCACGACCGCATGAACGTCGTGAGCGCGAAGCCCACGCCCCCGAAGGCGAAGCCGGTGAGCATCGCCGCCGGCAGCGCCAGCACCGCGAGCGGAGAGCTGAGCATGCCCATCACGGCCATCACCAGGAGGAAGACGGCGGAGTAGACCGACGCCGCGCATCAGCGCCCACGCCAGGTCGGCGCGGACGATCTGGAACGGCGTCAGCGGGGTGGCGATCATCGCCTCGTAGGTCTTGTCGTACTTCAGCTTGAAGAAGACCATGAACGTCGTCTCGATGATGGCGCCGTTGGCCGCCACCGCGGCCAGCATCGCCGGGGCCACGAACTCCTCGTAGGACGAGCTGGCGACCGCCGACGCTGAACCCGTCGACGAGCGCACCCACCCCGACGCCGATCGAGAACAGCCAGATCATGGGCTCGGCGAAGGCCGAGAGGAACGGCTTCCAGTTGCGCCGGATCATCACGAAGTTGCGCTCGAGGACCGAGCGCGAGCCCCCGCCGACCCTGGTCGTGGACCGGTCGGGGCAGGGCGGGAGCCGTGCTGCTCGCCACTCAGACCACCAGCCTGGTCTGGAGCCCGCGGATGCCGAACCAGACCGCCGCCGCGAGCAGCGCGACCAGGTAGGTCAGGTGGCCGGCCACGGTGGCCGCGGAGGCCCACATGTCCAGCGACGCCATCCGGGTCAGCTCCACCCCGTGCCACAGCGGCAGCACGCGGGCGAACCACTCGAGGCCGTCCGGGAGGTTCTCGACAGGGAAGAAGGCGCCGGAGAAGAGGAACATCGGGAAGACGCCCAGGCGGTAGATCATCGCGAAGTTCTGCTCGCTGCTGCAGCCGCACGCTCACCGAGTAGATGACCGCGGCGATGGAGATCGCCGTCAGCGCGGCGAGCACGATCGTCAGCAGCGCCCCGGACCAGCTCGCGAAGACGCCGAAGGGAGCCATCACGAGGACGAAGACCGCGCACACCACGACCGCGCGGATGCCCAGCGACGTCAGGTGCCCCGCCACGATGTCGCGCACGCGCAGGGGCGTGGCGATCATCGAGTAGTAGGTGCGGTCCCACTTCAGTGCGCCGAGCACCGGCCACATCGCCTCGGTGCCGGCGAACTGCATCGCGGTCGCAGCGAGCAGTCCTGGTGCGACGTAGTCGAGGTAGGGCACGCCCAAGCGCGTCGTTGGTGCCCGCGGCGCCGTCGACGTACTGGCCCAGCAGCACGCCCATCGCGAGGACGTAGAAGAGCGGCTCCAGGAAGGCGGTGACCACCGATCCCCGCCAGGTACGGCGGTAGCTGGTCCACCAGTAGTCGCCCTGGCGGGCGACCATGCGAGGTGTGGAGGGCACGGAGGTGGACATCAGTCCACCAGGGTGCGGCCGGTGAGCCGGAGGAAGACGTCCTCCAAGGTCGAGCGCCGCACCAGCGACGTGGTGGGCTGCAGGCCCCGGGCGTGCACCTCGGCCAGGGCGGACTCGCCGTCGTGGGTGTAGAGCAGGATGCGGTCGGGCAGCACCTCGACCCGGTCGGCCACGCCGTCGACGACGCTGCGCGACCTCGTGGTGGTCGCCGACCCCGAACCGGAGCTCGGCCACCTCCCGGGTCGAGTGCTCACGGATGAGCGCGAGCGGCGCTCCCTCGGCCACGATGTGGCCGCCGTCCATGACGACCAGGCGGTCGCACAGCTGCTCGGCCTCGTCCATGTAGTGGGTGGTGAGCACCAGGGTGACGCCCTGCTCCTTGAGCCGGAAGAGCTTCTCCCACACCACGTGCCGCGCCTGCGGGTCGAGACCCGTCGTCGGCTCGTCGAGCAGCAGCATGTCGGGGCGGTTGATCAGCGACCGCGCGATCGACAGGCGGCGCTTCATGCCGCCCGACAGCTGGTCGACCTTGACGGTCGCCTTCTCGGTGAGCTGGACGAAGGCGAGCAGCTCGTCGGCCCGACGGCGGCACTCCGACCGGGACAGCCCGAAGTAGCGGCCGTAGATGACGAGGTTCTCGCGCACCGTCAGCTCGAGGTCGAGGCTGTCCTCCTGCGGGCAGACGCCCAGGCGAGCGCGGACCGCGGACCCGTCGGTGACCGGGTCGAGGCCGAGGACGCGCAGGGTGCCCCCGCTCGGCGGCGACACCGCGGCGACCATGCGCATCGTCGAGGACTTGCCGGCGCCGTTGGGGCCGAGGAAGCCGAACGCCTCACCGGCCGGGATCCGGACGTCGATGCCCTTGACGGCCTCGAAGCTCCCGAAGGACTTGCGCAGCCCCACCGCCTCCACCATCGCGGAGCCCTGTGCGGGGTGACCGACCTCGACGTCCGAGCGCGACGTGGTGGCTTCTCCCATCCTGCGAAGATATCCGCCGACCCCAGCCCTGCGACGAACGGGTTTCGCCCGCCCTTGCCGCGGCCGTGGGTTTGTCGGTGGCGTCGGGCAGGATTGACGAGTGCCCGCCCACGACACCGCACCGGCTCCGAGCGTGACCGCGCCGTGGGCCGAGGTCTGGGCAGGCTTCGGGCAGGCCACCCGGGAGTGGTTCGACACCTCGTTCGCCGAGCCCACGCCGGCCCAGGTCGGCGCCTGGGGTGCGATCTCCGCGGGGCGCAACGCGCTGGTGGTGGCGCCGACGGGGTCCGGCAAGACGCTGAGCGCCTTCCTGTGGTCGATCGACCGGCTGGCGGCGGCGCCGGCGCCCGAGCGCAAGACCCGGTGCCGGGTCCTCTACGTCTCGCCGCTCAAGGCGCTGGCGGTCGACGTCGAGCGCAACCTGCGGGCGCCGCTGACCGGCATCCGTCACGCAGCCGCGCGTCTCGGGCTGCCCGAGCCCGACATCACCGTCGGCGTCCGCTCCGGGGACACCTCCGCGGCCGACCGCCGCTCCATCGCCAGCACTCCCCCCGACATCCTCATCACCACCCCCGAGTCGCTCTTCCTGATGCTCACCTCGCAGGCCCGTGAGGCGCTTGCGGGGCGTGGAGACGGTCATCCTCGACGAGGTGCACGCCGTGGCCGGCACCAAGCGAGGTGCCCACCTGGCGCTGACGCTCGAGCGCCTCGACGAGCTCCTGCCGCAGCCCGCGCAGCGGATCGGACTCTCCGCCACGGTGCGGCCCCTGGAGGAGGTCGCGAGGTTCCTGGGCGGGGTGCAGCCGGTCGAGATCGTGGCGCCCCCCGCGAACAAGCGCTGGGACCTCCGCGTCGTGGTGCCCGTCGAGGACATGGGCGAGCTCGGCGGCGCGCCCGCCGACCCCGTCGACGCCCTCGAGGGCCCGGCGGCGGGCTCCGAGCGCCGTACCTCCATCTGGCCCTACGTCGAGGAGCGCGTCGTCGACCTGATCACCGAGCACCGCTCGACGATCGTCTTCGCCAACTCCCGCCGCCTCGCCGAGCGCCTCACCGCCCGCTTCAACGAGATCGCCGCCGAGCGGGCAGGCGTAGGCCATCGAGGGCACCGCCGCGCCCCGCCGGCGCAGATCATGGCGCAGTCCGGGGTCTCAAGGACAAGCTCGACCGGCGCGGGTCCGATCATCGCGCGCGCCCACCACGGATCGGTCTCGAAGGAGCAGCGGGCGCTGATCGAGGACGACCTCAAGCGCGGCCGACTCCCTTGCGTCGTGGCGACCTCCAGCCTCGAGCTCGGCATCGACATGGGCGCGGTCGACCTGGTGGTGCAGATCGAGTCGCCGCCGAGTGTCGCCTCCGGCCTGCAGCGCGTGGGGCGCGCCGGGCACCAGGTGGGCGAGGTCTCGCGCGGCGTGCTGCTGCCGAAGCACCGCGCCGACCTGGTCCACACCGCGGTCACGGTCGAGCGGATGCGCGAGGGAGCCATCGAGTCCCTGCGCGTGCCCACCAACCCGCTCGACGTGCTGGCCCAGCAGGTGGTGGCGGCGACGGCCCTGCAGGAGTGGGACGCCGACGAGCTGTTCTCGCTGTGCCGGCGCGCGGCGCCGTACACCTCGCTGCCGCGGAGCGCCTTCGACGCGACCCTCGACCTGCTCTCGGGCCGCTACCCCAGCGACGAGTTCGCCGAGCTGCGCCCGCGGATCGTCTGGGACCGCGTCAGCGGCAGCGTCAACGGCAGGCCGGGCGCGCAGCGGCTCGCGGTGACCAGCGGCGGCACGATCCCCGACCGCGGGCTGTTCGGGGTCTTCCTGGTCGGCGACAAGGGCTCCCGGGTCGGTGAGCTCGACGAGGAGATGGTCTACGAGTCGCGGGTGGGCGACGTCTTCGCGCTGGGCGCGTCGAGCTGGCGCATCGAGGACATCACCCACGACCGGGTGCTCGTCTCCCCCGCGCCCGGTGTGCCCGGGCGGCTGCCCTTCTGGAAGGGCGACCAGCTCGGCCGGCCAGCCGAGCTCGGCGCTGCGATCGGCTCCTTCACCCGTGAGCTGGCGGCGCTCGACCGCGACCAGGCACTGGAGCGCTGCCGCGTCGCGGGGCTCGACGACTGGGCGGCGGACAACCTCGTCGGCTTCATCGAGGAGCAGCGGCTGGCCACGCGGACGCTCCCCACCGACCGCACGCTGCTCGTGGAGCGGTTCCGCGACGAGCTCGGCGACTGGCGCGTGGTGCTGCACTCGCCGTACGGCGCGCAGGTGCACGCGCCGTGGGCGCTGGCGGTGGGTGCGCGGCTGGCCGAGCGCTACGGCATCGACGCCCAGGCGCTGCCCTCCGACGACGGCATCGTGCTGCGCATCCCGGAGACCGACCAGGACCCTCCCGGCGCGGAGGTCTTCGCGCTGGAGCCCGACGAGGTCGACGACCTGGTCACCACCGAGGTGGGCGGGTCGGCGCTGTTCGCCAGCCGGTTCCGGGAGTGCGCGGCCCGGGCGCTGCTGCTCCCCCGCCGCAACCCGGGTCGCCGGTCCCCGCTGTGGCAGCAGCGGCAGCGCGCGGCCCAGCTGCTGAGCGTCGCCTCGAAGTACCCTTCGTTCCCGATCGTGCTGGAGGCCGTGCGCGAGGTGCTGCAGGACGTCTACGACGTGCCGGCCCTCTCGTCCCTGATGCGCGACCTGTCCTCGCGCAGGATCACGATGGTCGAGGTGGCGACCGAGCAGCCGTCCCCGTTCGCCCGCTCGCTGCTGTTCGGCTACGTCGCTGCCTTCATGTACGAGGGCGACAACCCGCTGGCCGAGCGCCGGGCCGCGGCGCTGTCGCTCGACCAGGGGCTTCTCGCCGAGCTGCTCGGCAGGGCCGAGCTGCGCGAGCTGCTCGACCCAGGCGTGCTCGCCGAGCTCGAGGCCGAGCTGCAGCGGCTCACCGACGACCGCAAGGCCCGCGACGCCGAGGGGGTCTCCGACCTGCTGCGGCTGCTCGGCCCCATGACCACCGCGGAGGTCGCGCGCCGCAGCACCGACGACCCGCTGCCGTGGCTGGAGTCGCTGCGCGAGTCCCGCCGCGTCGTTCTCGTGCGGATGGCCGGCGACGAGCGGTGGGCGGGCGTGGAGGACGTCGCCCGGCTGCGTGACGCGCTCGGAGTCCCCGTCCCCCAAGGCACCCCGGACGCCTTCACCGAGTCCGTCGACGACCCGCTCGCCGACCTGGTGGCGCGCTACGCCCGCACCCACGGGCCCTTCACGACCGCCGACGTCGCCGCTCACCTCGGGCTGGGTCCGGCGGTGGTCGCGCACACCCTCGGCAGGCTGTCCGCGCAGGGCCGGGTGCTCGAGGGCGAGTTCCGACCGACCGGAGCAGGGTCGGAGTGGTGCGACGCCGAGGTGCTCCGGCGACTGCGGCGGCGCAGCCTCGCTGCGCTGCGCAAGGAGATCGAGCCGGTCGAGCAACCCACCCTCGGGCGCTTCCTCACCGCGTGGCAGCACGTCGCCACCGACCGTGCCGAGGCCGCCTCGGCAGCGCCGGGACGCCGACGCGACCGCTCGCGGCTGCGCGGGCCCGACGGTGTGCTGGCGGTCGTGGACCAGCTGGCCGGGTGCGCGCTGCCCGCGAGCGCGGTCGAGTCCCTGGTGCTCCCCGGCCGTGTCGACGACTACACCGGCACCGACCTGGATGAGCTCATGGCGACCGGTGAGGTGCTCTGGGCCGGTCACGGCACGCTGCCGGGCACCGACGGCTGGGTCTCGCTCCATCTGGCGGACTCTGCGCACCTGACCCTGCCCGACCACGCGACGTACGACGACACACCGGTGCACCGGGCGCTGCTCGAGGCGCTGGAGGGTGGCGGCGCCTACTTCTTCCGTCGCCTGGCCGATGCCGTGGGCGCGCAGGTCGGCACGACCGACGACGGCGTGGTGGAACAGGCCGTCTGGGACCTCGTCTGGGCAGGGCTGGTCACCAACGACACGCTCGCGCCGCTGCGGGCGCTCACCTCGACCGGGCGGTCGGCGCACCGAGCCCGCCGGACGCCGCCCCGTGCCCGCGTCTCCACGCGCGCCGCGCGACCCGGGCGCCCGACGCTGCCGGCGCGCACCGGCCCGCCGGGCATGGCGGGTCGCTGGTCCCTGCTGCCCGTGCTCGACCCCGACCCCACCCGGCGGGCGCACGCGGCCGCAGAAGGCTTGCTCGAGCGCCACGGCGTGGTCACGCGTGGCGCGGTCATGGCCGAGCGCGTGCCCGGCGGCTTCGCCGCGGTCTACAAGGTGCTGACGGCCTTCGAGGACTCCGGGCGCTGCCGCCGGGGCTACTTCGTCGAAGGCCTCGGGGCTGCGCAGTTCGGCGTCCCGGGCGCGGTGGACCGGCTGCGTTCCTTCTCGCGCGAGAGCAGCTCGGCCCCCGTCGAGAGCTGGTCCGACCCGTGGTCGGCTCCGGCGTCGCCCGCGGGCCCGACCACGGTCGCGCTGGCCGCCACCGACCCCGCCAACCCCTACGGCGCGGCACTGCCCTGGCCGGACCGCGCCGGGGAGGAGGGTGCGTCCGGCCACCGGCCCGGGCGCAAGGCAGGGGCCGTCGTCGTGCTGGTCGACGGGTCGCCCGTGCTCTACGTCGAGCGCGGCGGGCGGACGCTGCTGACGTTCACCGACGAGGTCGAGCCGCTCGGCTCGGCCGCGCGTGAGCTCGCCGACGCCGTACGACGTGGCGCGCTGGGTCGGCTGCAGGTGGAGCGCGCCGACGGCGAGCACATCCTGGGCAGGCGCGACCCGCTGCGCGAGGCGCTGCAGGGTGCCGGCTTCGTGGTCACCCCGCGGGGGCTGAGGCTGCGTGGCTAGCACCCCCCGTCGCTCGCTGCGCTCACGCCGCCGCGGGGACCCCGATGCCTGAGGGCGACACCGTCTGGCGCACGGCCCGCCACCTCGACCAGGCACTGAGCGGGCAGACGCTGACCGGCTGCGACATCCGGGTGCCGGCGTACGCCACCGTCGACCTGAGCGGACAGGTCGTGCGGGAGACGGTGAGCCGCGGCAAGCACCTGCTCACCCGCATCGGCGACGACCACACCCTGCACACCCACCTGAAGATGGAGGGCTCCTGGCACCTCTACCGCCGGGGGTCGCGGTGGCGACGCCCGGAGCACCAGGCGCGTGCGGTGCTGCGCACCGAGGAGTGGACGGCCGTGGGGTTCTCGCTCGGCATCACCGAGGTGGTGGCCCGCGACGAGGAGTCGTCCGTGGTCGGGCACCTGGGCCCCGACCTGCTGGGGCCCGACTGGGACGAGGCCGAGGCGCTGCGACGACTGGCGGCCGAGCCGGACCGTCCCGTCGGTGAGGCGATCCTCGACCAGCGCAACCTCGCCGGGGTCGGCAACATGTACAAGTCCGAGCTGTGCTTCGTGCAGGGCGTGCACCCGCTGACGCCGGTGGGCGCGGTCGACCTGCCCCGCATGGTGCGACGGGCCAAGTCGGTGCTCGAGGCGAACAAGCAGCGCGTGGAGCAGACCACCACCGGCGACCTGCGCCGCGGGCGGCGCCTGTGGGTCTACCGCCGGGAGGGCCAGCCGTGCCGGCGGTGCGGCACCCGCATCGAGGTCGCCGACCTCGATGGTCGGCTCACCAACTGGTGCCCCCGCTGCCAGCCGGCGCCGTGATGGGTTTTCCATGTCCTGTAGCGAAACTGTCGCTCCCCTGCTGATGCATCACCAGGGAGGCGTGAGTTTCTGGAGGGGAGCACCGGTGGCGTCCCCGACGGGGTCTCGACAAGCTCGACCGCCGGGGCTGGGGTCTCGACAAGCTCGACCGCCGCCCCGGGGCTGGGGTCTCGACAAGCTCGCCCGCCGGAGTACGGCGGGCGGGGACCGGGGCGAACCGTCAGGCGGCGGAGGCGACGACGTCGCCCGGCGACGTGTCGGTGTCCACGACGGGCGGCAGGTCGGACTCGACCGGCGTGAGGGCCTCGATCTGCATCCCGAGCCTGGCCTCCTCGAGGGCCACCGCGTCGGCGACCTCGGAGAGGATCTCCGACAGCGGCGCGTCGAGGGCAGCGCAGATGGAGGCCAGCAGCTCGCTGGAGGCCTCCTTGTGGCCGCGCTCGATCTCGCTCATGTAGCCCAGGCTGACGGAGGCGTCGGCGCACAGGTCGCGCAGGCTGCGACCCTGCTCCACGCGACGGCTGCGGAGCACCTCACCGAGCAGGCGACGGAAGACAACCATGGTCACGCCTCCTGGTGGTCGGGCCGCTGGCCGCGGCGCTTCAGAGTGTCCAACGCTACTCCCCGTGGCCAACATTCCGTTCGGCGATTCCCTCAACTGTCTCGCCCAGCAGGTCCATCGCTGCGGCCACCACCGCACGCCGGATCTCCCAGCGCGAGCCCTCCGCGTTGACCTCCTTGACGCGCACATCGTCACCGTGGGCGACGCCGACGAAGGCGAGCCCCACGGGCTTGTCCTCCTGCGGCTGCGGCCCCGCGACACCGGTCGTGCTCACCCCGATGTCGGCCTTGAGCAGGTCGCGGACCCCGGTCGCCATCTGGGCCGCGCACTCCTCGGAGACGACCCCGACACCGTCCACCGTCTCCTGCTCGACCCCGAGGACGTCGACCTTGACCTCGGTGGCGTAGGAGACGACCCCGCCGAGGTAGGTGTGGGAGGCGCCGGGGATCGCCGAGATCAGCGCCCCGAGCTCGCCGCCGGTCAGCGACTCGGCGGTCGCCAGCTTGATGCCGCGTGACCCGAGATCCCCGACCAGACTTTCCGTCGTCGCCATGACCGCGATCGTAGGCGACCCCTCCGACCGCTCCGTGCGCGCCACCAGCGGCCCACCAGCCCACCAGCGGCTGAGTAGCGTCGCGGCATGGCAGGTGCGATCGAGGACTACGCGCTCATCGGCGACATGCACACCGCGGCGCTCGTGCACCGGGGCGGCTCCGTCGACTGGCTGTGCCTGCCGCGCTTCGACTCCCCGGCGCTCTTCGCCGCGATCCTCGGCACGGCCGAGCACGGCCGCTGGCTCATCGCGCCCGCGGACCCGGACGCCGAAGCCACCCGTCGCTACCTCGAGGGCACCGCGGTGCTGGAGACGCTGTGGACGACGTCCGCCGGCCGCGTCAGGGTCCTGGACCTGATGCCGGTCGGCGACGGCCGCGCCGACGTCGTACGCCGCGTGGAGGGCCTCGAGGGCACCGTCACGATGCAGCAGGAGTGGGTCGTGCGGCCGGGATACGGCGCGATCGTGCCCTGGGTGACCCGGCCGACCACCGACACGCTGCAGGCCGTGGCGGGCCCTGACCGTTTCGTGCTGCGGGGTCCCCAGCTGCCGCGCGCCGAGGGTCCGCACCACGTGGGCACCTTCGACGTCGGCCCCGGCCATGTCGCGACGTACACCCTGACCTGGAGCCCGTCGTACGAGGCGGCGCCCGAGCCGCTGGACGTCGACGCGCGGCTGCAGCACACCGTCGAGGAGAGCCGCGGCTGGCTGGCACGCGGCTGTCAGTACCGCGGACCGCACCGCGAGCTCGTCGAGCGCTCGTTGCTCACGCTGCGCCAGCTGACCCACCGGGCCACCGGCGGCATCGTCGCAGCACCGACGACCAGCCTGCCCGAGGACCTCGGGGGCGAGCGCAACTGGGACTACCGCTACTGCTGGCTGCGCGACGCCTCGCTGACCCTGATCGCGCTGCACCGCGCCGGTTTCGGCGAGGAGGGCCTGCTGTGGCGCGACTGGCTGCTGCGCGCCGTCGCCGGGGACCCCCGGGCGATCCAGATCATGTACACCGTCGACGGAGGGCGTGACCTGTGGGAGCGGGAGCTGCCACACCTGCCCGGGTACGCCGACTCCCGTCCGGTGCGCATCGGCAACGCGGCTTCCGCCCAGCACCAGGCCGACGTCCTGGGCGAGGTCATGGTGGCGCTCGACATGATCACGGCGAGCGCCGTGGACGTCAGAAGTCGTAACGCCAGTCCGCTGCCGGGCGCCGCGACGGCCTGGCCGCTGCTGCGCACGATGCTGCGCGGTCTGGAGGACACGTGGGCCGAGCCGGACCACGGCATCTGGGAGATCCGTGGTCCCGAGCAGCACTTCACCCACTCCCGGGTGCTGTCGTGGGCGGCCTTCGACCGCGGGGTGCGCGCGGTGGAGCGGCACGGGCTCGAGGGGCCCGTCGAGCGGTGGCGCGAGATCCGCGACCGCATCCACGACGAGGTCCTGTCACGTGGCGTGGACCCGGTGCGCGGATGCTTCGTGCAGCACTACGGCACCGACGAGGTGGACGCCTCGCTCCTCGTGCTGCCCGTTCTCGGGTTCGTCCCCGGCGACCACCCCGTCATGCTGCGCACCCTCGAGGCGATCGAGCAGGACCTGCTCGTGGACGGTCTGGCGCTGCGCTACCGCACGCACACGGGCGTCGACGGGCTCAGCGGGGACGAGAACACCTTCGTGGCGTGCTCGTTCTGGCTGGTCTCCGCCTACGTCGCGGCCGGCCGCCAGGAGGACGCGCAGCGGCTCTTCGAGCGACTGGCGGGGATGGCCAACGACCTCGGCCTGTACGCCGAGGAGCTCGACCCGCGGACGGGGGCGCATCTGGGCAACTTCCCGCAGGCGCTGTCGCACCTGGCGCTCGTCGACGCCGCGCTCGACCTGGCAGGCGCCCACGACGACCCGCCACGGACCTAGCCAGGCGTCAGGCCTGGGTCGTTCGCAGCTGGGCGCGTCGCGCCTTGACCGTGTCGACCACGTAGTCGACCCCGGTCGCGACGGTCAGGACCACGGCGACGGCCATGGCGGCCACGCCCACGCCCCACAGGAACTCCCCGATCGGCTGCCAGAAGCCGGTGAGCAGCAGCAGCGGCGCGATGAGCAGCCCCAGCGCGAGCGTCTGCGTGACGGTCTTGAGCTTGCCACCCCGCCCGGCGGGCATGACGACGCCCGTGCGGATGAGCCAGACGCGCATCAGCGTGATGCCCCACTCGCGCACCAGCACGACGATCGTGACCCACCACCACACCTCGCCGATGATGCTGAGCCCCACGAACGCCATGCCGGTCAGCGCCTTGTCCGCGATGGGGTCGGCGATCTTGCCGAAGTCGGTCTCCAGGTCGTGCTTGCGGGCCAGGTCGCCGTCGATCTTGTCGGTGACCATCGCCAGCAGGAAGAGGGCGTAGGCGACCCAACGCCAGCCCACGGACTCCCCGCCGTCGACGAGCAGCGCGTAGCCGAAGAACGGCACCATCAGGATGCGCAGCGTGGTGAGCGCGTTGGGCACGTTCCAGTTGCTCGAGGTGCGGGGCACGGCGTCCGCCGGTGGCCCGCTCACGGGCTGACCGTCGTTCATGGTCGCCCCGCCAGGGAGAGCTCGCGGGCCGCCTGCGCGGCCGGCGACAGTGGCTGGGCGACCAGGTCGACCCCGTCGCTCGCCACGACGACAGCCCGTACGACATCTCCGGGTGTCAGCTCCTGCAGGGGCTCGTCGTCGGCGGACAGCACGGTGATCCCGTCCACCTCGGGGCCCTGGTGGACCGCTCGCCCCTCGACGACCGGTCCGTCCTCGTCGAGGGTGCGCTCCACAAGCACGGCGAGCTCCTCGCCGAGGCGGTCCTCGGCGCGCTGGGCAGTCAGCTCCTCCACCAGGGTGGTGAGGTGCTGCACCCGGGCCTCGATCTCCGCGGCGTCGAGCTTGCCGTCGTAGGTCTCGGCCTCGGTGCCGTCCTCGTCGGAGTAGCCGAAGACGCCCACGAAGTCGAGCCTGGCCTCGGTCACGAAGCCGCACAGGGTCTCGAAGTCCGCCTCGGTCTCCCCGGGGAAGCCCACGATGAAGTTGGACCGGACGCCGGCCAGCGGCGAGCGGGAGCGCACCTGCTCGAGCAGCCCGAGGAAGCTCTCGGCGTCGCCGAAGCGCCGCATCCTGCGCAGCAACGGTCCGGACGCGTGCTGGAAGGAGAGGTCGAAGTAGTCGGCGACACCGTCGGTGGCGACGATCGCGTCGAGCAGGCTCGGCCGGGTCTCGGCCGGCTGCAGGTAGGACACCCGCACCCGCTCGACCCCGTCGATGGACGCCAGCTCGGGCAGCAGCGTCTCCAGGAGGGTCAGCTCGCCGAGGTCCTTGCCGTACGACGTGGAGTTCTCGCTGACCAGGAAGAGCTCGCGCACCCCCTGCTCGGCGAGCCAGCGCGCCTCCCCCACGACGTCGGAGGGTCGGCGGGAGACGAAGGATCCGCGAAAGCTGGGGATCGCGCAGAAGGCGCAACGCCGGTCGCACCCGCTGGCCAGCTTGAGCGGAGCCATCGGCCCCTCCCCCAGGCGGCGGCGTACGGCGCGAGGTCCGCTGGCCGGCGCGGTGCCGGGAGGGAGGTCAGGAGCCGAGACCGTGTGACCGGGCACGACCACCTGGGTGCTGGCGGACGCGCGGTCCGAAGGCGAGATCGGGAGCAGTCGCCGGCGATCGGTGGGCACGTGCGGCACGGGCGCAGCTCCGGCGAGCACGTCACGCACACGGTCCGCGATCTGCGGGTAGTGGTCGAACCCGAGCACCGCGTCGGCCTCCGGTAGCGACTCGGCCAGGTCCTTGCCGTAGCGCTCGGCGAGGCAGCCCACGGCCACCACTGCCTGGGCCCTGCCCTCGTCCTTGAGGTCGGCGGCGGCCAGGATCGTGTCGACCGAGTCCTTCTTGGCGACGTCGACGAAGCCGCACGTGTTGACCAGCACGGCGTCGGCGTCCTCGGGGTCCGCGACGAGCGTGAACCCGCCCGCCTCCAGGCGTCCCGCCAGCTCCTCGGAGTCCACGTCGTTGCGGGCACAGCCGAGGGAGACGAGGGCGACCGTGGTCGCGTCGCCGCGGGGGTGGGGTGGGTGAGTCATACCTCCACGAGTATGACCGCTCAGCGCAGGTTCTCCGGCCTCAGGGCGACGTGGGCGGTCGACGAACGGCGGTCGAACCGGATGAACCCGGCCTGTTCGGCCGACTCATCCGTGTCGAAGTACACATCCGCGGCCACCCGCGAGTAGAACCGCGCGGTGCGCGGATAGAACAGCATCGTCGACAGCTGGCCCTTGATCGTGTAGCCCACCGGGATGCTGTTGTCGGCCGGCGCGTACGCCGACCCGGGCCCGTAGGGGCGCGGGACCCCGTCGCTGACCACGAGCCCCGTGCCGGGGGCGTCCTCAGCCTCGAGGACGGGCTCCGGGTCGTCGGCTTCGGCCTCAGCCTCGGTGCCTGGTGAGTCTCGGGCTCGAACGTCGGCTCCGACCATGCGCTCGCCGCGCTCCACGACGGGGCTGCCGGCTCGGGTTCTGCGGCCTCCGGCTCGGGTTCCTGCGTCGGCTCCGACCATGCGCTGGGCGCGGTCCAGGACGGGGCCTCTTGCTCTGCCTCTGGCTCGGTCTCCGGCTCTCCCTCGGGCTCGGGCTCGACCTGGTGAGTCTCGGGTTCCGACACCGGCTCCGACCATGCGCTCGGGCTCCAGGAAGGGGCTTCCGGCTCGGTCTGCCGGGCTTCCGGCTCGGCGTTCTGCGTGGTCTCCGGCTCGGATTCTTGCGTCGGCTCCGACCACGCAGTCGCAGCGCTCCAGGACGTCGCGTCGACGTCCTCCTCGGGCTCCGAAGAGCCCTCCACGGCCGCAGGCTCACCGAGTGCCTGCTGGTACCACGAGGCCGCTGTCTCGACGTCCGCGTCCGGCTCGGCACCCGCGACGAGGGGCTCCTCGTCGATGGGCTCCTCGTCGATGGGCAGCACCGCATCGGCCACAGCCTCGGAGTCTGGCGTGAGGACCTCATCGTCGAGCGGCTGATCCGACACAGCGTCCGGCCACCCGAGCGCAGACGCTTGGCTGTCGTCCTCGTCCACGACTGGCTGTGAGTCCACGTCGTCCGATGTCGATTCGTCGTGCGGGGTCGCACTGACCGCGGCATCCTCCGCGGCTGACGCGTCAGGCACCAGGACGACGCCCTCGGACAGCTCCGGCCGCTCGTCGGCCCAACCCACGGCCTCGTCGGTCTGCTGCTCCGTCTCCGCGCCCCACTGCGGCTCCGGCGCCGGCTCTGGCTCCGGGTCCGCGGTCCAGCTACTGCCGGTTCGGAGTCCGGATCGTCTGTGAGCTCGACCGCCGGGTGAGACTCGTCGGAAGAAGGTCGCTCCTCAACCTGGTCCACCGAGGCTGCTTCGGGTGTCTCCGGCTCGAGGACCGGAGTCTCGGGGTCCGCCTCCAACGGCTCGGGCGGGGTGTCGATGTCTGCCGGCGGAGCTGCAGCGACGGCAGCCATGGGTTCGGGACGCGGTGGGCGTGCAACGTCGGCCGGCTCGGCGCGACGGTCGCCACGGCGCTTCCGCCGGAACGAGCGCGCCAGGGCGCCGAGGCCCCCACGCCCGACGTGCTCGGGCTCTGGCGTGGGCGTGGGCGTTGGCGTTGGCTCGGGCTCCGGCTCGGGCTCAGCCACCGCCTCAGGCTCATACTCCGGCTCCGGCTCCGGCTCAGCCATCCCCTCAACGTCAGACTCCGGCTCAACCACGGCCTCCGGCTCCGGCTCAGCCACCGCCTCCGGCTCCGGCTCAACCACGGGCTCGGGCTCCGGCTCAGCCACCGCCTCCAGCTCCGGCTCCGGCTCAACCACGCGGCTCGGCTCCGGCTCAACCACCGCCTCCAGCTCCGGCTCCGGCTCAACCACCGCCTCCAGCTCCGGCTCCGGCTCAGCCACCGGCTCCGGCTCCGGCTCCGGCTCAACCACCGCCTCCGGCTCCGGCTCCGGCTCAACCACCGCCTCCAGCTCCGGCTCCGGCTCAACCACCGCCTCCAGCTCGGGCTCCGGCTCAACCACCGCCTCCAGCTCGGACTCCGGCTCAACCACCGCCTCCAGCTCGGACTCCGGCTCAACCACCGCCTCCGGCTCGGACTCCGGCTCAACCACCGCCTCCGGCTCGGACTCCGGCTCAGGCTCGGTCAGCTCGGCCTCCGGCTCAGCCACCGCCGCTCGGGCTCAGCCACCGCCTCCGGCTCAGACTCCGGCTCGGGCTCAGTCACCGCCTCGGGCTCAGCTCCACCGCCTCGGGCTCAGCCACCGCTTGGGGCTGCGGCTCGGGCTCCGGCGCGGACTCCGCCTCGGGCTGCGGCTCGGGTTCAGCGACCGCCCACGGCTCAGCCTCGAACGTAGGCTCGGGCTCGACGTCGAACTCCGCCTCGTGCACGTGAGAGGCGACCTCGCCGCCGGCCTCACTGGCCCATCCGCCATCAGCCAGCCCGGCATCGACGGTCGGCTCGTCGGTCTGGGACGCATCCGGCTCGGCCAGAGCGGGCTCGGCCTCAGAGGACTCTGCCACCTCAGGGGCGGGTGCCTCCTGCTCCTCAGCCGGTCCATCGTCAGTCTCCTGCTCGACCAAGAGATCTGGGGACAGCGCCTCGTTGGCGTCGGAACCCGCCGCAACAAGTTCTGCAGCCTGTGTCTCGACAGTCATGGTCGGCTGCTCGTCTGTGCCTCCGCTGCCGTTGATCCCGGCTTCGTGGGAGCGCGGCGTCCAGGACTCGCTCGAGCCGTGGGGGGCGGTTGGATCGGGACCTGCCTCGGTCCGCTCCTCCCACGCGAACGTCGAGCTGAGCACCTCGGACTCGCCGTCGCGCCCGGTCTCGGCGCGAGACTCGGGAGCGACGTCGAAGCTCGCCAGCAGCTCAGGCTCCGGCTCAGGATCGGGCTCGGGATCGGGCTCCTGGCGGGTCTCCCACGGACGGGGGGCCTCGGCGTCGGACGCGGCCCATGCAGGACTGGGCTCGTGCCTGACCTCGGCGTCGGCGTCGGCGTCCCGCACTTCGTTGAGTGGCTCGATCCCCCCGCCGACTTCCCACCCCGTCACAGTCTCCGACCGCGACGCGACCGTCTGCTCGGGCTCGTGCTCGAGGTCGGGCTCGGGCTGGGTGAGGGTCTCGAGGCTCACCGCATGGTCGGAGTCCGGCCGGCGCTCGAACCAGTAGTCGTGGTCGTGCTGCGCCTCGGGGGCAACGTCCTCCGTGACACGGTCTCCGGCGTCGAGCGCCGATGGCGCCTCAGGCTCGGGACGCACCTCCGCAGGGGCTTCGGAGTAGTCGAAGATCCCCGGGACAGCGTGCGGCTCAGGCTGCGAGCTCAGCGCAGCCTCGGGCTCGCTCGGGAGCTCGATGTCGACCGCCGCTGCATCAACTGCCCAGTCGCCCTCCACTGCGGCCTCGACCTGCGACTCGGTGCCGCTCACGGCCGCGGGCTCTGGCTCCGGCTCCGGCTCCGGCTCCGGCTCTGGCTCCGTCCACGCAACGCCGTTCCACCGTCGGCGCAACGGCTCCACAGCAACCGGCGGCTCGGCGTCGGCATCGATGTCGTGATGCTGCTCAGCGAGGATGCCGTTCACCTCGGCTTGCAGCGCGTCGGTGGACCTGTGCTCTGCGGGCTCATCGGCCCACGGCGCAGCTGTCACCAGGGCAGCTGCCGGCGCCGTCGTCACGTCTGCGGTGTCTGTTGCGTCGTCGTGCCGCTCCCGCAGCAGCTCACTGCGACGCTTGCGTCGGAAAGGTCGCGCCTGAGCGCCGCCGTTGAGGTCGCCGTAGCCGTGAGGCTCGCTCGGCTCCCTGGGCGCGTGGTACGCCGGCGGCTCCGGGACTGGCTCCGGGACTGGCTCCGGGACTGTCTCCGGGTCGAGCGTCGGGAAGGGCCCGGCACCGGGGTCCTCGCCCGCATCCTCCGGTTCGGATGCGTCGGATGCGGTTTCGCTCGAGGCGGCGTCCTCCTCGCCTGCAACGGGGACTTCGTCAGCCGGTGACTCCTCCGGCACCACCGAGGCGTACGGATCCGCTGCCTCAGTCGACTCCCCGCTCGGCACATCGGTCCCGCCCTCCGAAGACGGGAACACCGGGGCCTCGTCCCTGGGCTCGTACGCCGGGAAAGGCGACCCCTGCTCCATCGCGGCCTCGGCGGCAGCGGGCGGCTCGGCGTCGTACGCCGGGAAGGGCGACGGGTCGGGTCCGCGCCTCGCTCGCCTCGGGCGCCGGGAACGGCGACTCCTGCCCGTACGCCGGGAACGGCGACGACTCCGCCGCACCGGCGTCCCCGGCAGGGCCGGCCTCCCGCGCCTGCGGCCAGACGTCGACCGCGTCCTCCTCGGGCTCCGAGCGGCGGTCGGCGGCGAAGAGGTCGACGTCATCGGGCCGCGATGTCTCCCACGCGCCCGCTTGCTCACGGTCCCGAGCGAACAAGTCCTCGTCCGGCACCCGATGGCCCGTGGGATCGCTCTCCAAGGAGTCACCGGCAGCTGCGGCATCGGTGAAGGCGGACGCGTCGGCGGAGTCGGCCGACGAGTCCGGGCCGGCGCCACCGGCGGCGGCCTCCTCGGCCCACGTCCGCCAGTTGCTCGCTGCCTCCTCCCACTCGTCGGAGGGTTCGCGCTTGGCGGTCGGCCGTTCCGAGACCCGGGCGGCGGCCCTCGACCACTGCTCCTCCTGCTCCCAGGGGGCTGGGTCGTGGGCACCTTCCAGCGTGGGGAACGGCGACTCCGCGGCGGCCTCCGACGCCGACGCCACCTCGGTCGTCTGGGCCTCGTTCGCCTCCTCGGCCTCCGGGATCACCACCTCGGGCTCGACCGGCACCTCTTCCCACCGGTCGACACTGACGCGGCGCACGGTCGCGACCACCGAGGTCACCAGCCCCAGGGCGAAGGAGACCCCGAGCCACAGCAGCATGTGCTGCGCCAGCCACATCATGGCGTCGCTCCCGCCTGCTCGGGTTGCTCGACCGGCCTGGGGTCCGGCTCGGACACGAGTGAGGGATCGTCAGCGGTGCGGCGTACGCCGAGCCGCACGAGCAGCAGACCGAGTCCGGCACCCAGCGCGAAGGCAGCGAGGGTGAAGACGTAGAGCTCGAGGTACCACAGCCACATCGCCCCTCACCCCTCTGCCAACGTGATGGAGCCGCGCTGGTTGCTGGCACGCGCGGAGCGGCTGTCGCCCTCGGCGACCGGGTACTGCGCGCCGTAGCCCCGCGGGGTGAGCCGCTCCTCCGGAGTGCCGGCGCGGCGCATCACCGCGATCATCGCGCGCGCCCTCAGCAGGGTGAGGGTGGACCCGTCGCGCGTGCTGGGGTCGGTGTGGCCGCCGACGTAGACCTCGGCCGAGCCGCACGCGGAGACCAGCTTCGCGGCCGCCACCACCATCCGCTGTCCCGACGCCGTCAGTCGCGCGGACTCACCCGAGAAGGGGATCCGCTGCTTGTCGGTCGCCTGGTCGAGCTTGCGGCCCAGGTTGCTGCAGGCCTGGGCCTCCTTCTTCGACGAGTACACCTCCTTGGTCACCACGTCGGAGACGCCCTCGACCTCGGTCACGACGCGTTCGACCTCGGCGGCGTCCATCCGTGTCGGCACCATCGCGGTGACGAACGGTCCGTCGGCCTGCAGTCGCACGCCCTTGAGCCGGTCGCCCTTCAGGGCGACCTTCGCGTCCGCGACGAGGCTGTCCTCGGCGGCCGGACCGGCCAGGAAGCCCGCCGCACCGGCCATGAGTGCGGGCACCAACAGGCCCGCGACCAGCAGCTTTCCGCTGGGCGGGCGGCGCACGATGTGCTTCGAGGTGACCTTCCGCATGACAGCGTCGGGCGCGGTGCCGGTCGACTCCTCGACCGGCTCCTGGGCTCGCTCCATCGGCTGCTCCTGAGGACGACGTCCGTCGACGACGGCCCGTCGAAAATACCGCGAGGGCGTGGCGCAGGTGGCAAAAGTGGCGAGACCGCGCCGAGTGGGGCGCGGTCTCGTCCGAACGGACGATCAGTCGGTCGTGCCCGCCGAGAACGTCGTCGTCGCGGGTGTGCCCTCGGTGCCGAGGAACCCCTCGTCCTGTCCGTCGACGCGCACGCTCACGGCGCCGCCGTCGTCGCTGGTCACGGTGACCGGAGGCACCACCCGCAGGCGCTTCACCTCGCCGATCACCAGCTCCTCGTCGTGCACGAGGTTGCCGTCGCCGTCGCGCACCTGGACGTCGGCGTCGCCGTTGACCGCGCTGAGGATCGTGGTCACCGACTGCGGACCAGTGCTCGGCTCGGGGTCGCCGTAATAGCTGCTCAGCCCGGCAGACCCGTCGAGGACCGGGGGCGGCTCCTCCAGCATCTCGCCACCGTCGCCGGCGAACAGCCGCACCGCGGCCCAGATCAGCACGAGCACCAGCACGGCCGCCACGAGCCCGGTCCAGTTGGGGCCGCCGTACGGGCGCGTCATCTGGCCGCCCATGCCGGTGGCCAGCTCCGCCTCGAAGACCTTGCGCGCGTTCACGGGCGCGTGGGCGTAGCGGGCCTCGTAGATCTCCAGCAGCGGCACGGGGTCCTTGCCCAGCACCCGCGACAGGGTGCGGATGTGCCCACGCGCGTAGAAGTCGCCGCCGCACGGGGTGAAGTCATCGACCTCGATCGACTCGATGACGTGGGGCCGGATGCGCGTGCGGTCGGCGAGCTCGTCGACGCTCAGCCCGATCCGGGTGCGCGAGGCGGCGAGCTCGGGCCCGATCGCGGGGTCGTACGCCGGCTCGGGCTGGTAGTTGTCGATGACGAGAGGCCCGACGGGGTCGCCGAGCTTGGCGATCGCCCGGACCCGGGAGTCGGTGCGCCCTCCGACGGGGTTCATCGCCTCGCGCATGCTGTTGACGGCGTCGTGCGCCCGGGTGCTGCGCGGGGGGTCGTCGATACGGAGGGTCACGCTCTCCTCGGGCGGGGTCACCCGGAGCGGGATCGCGCGGGCCTCGACCGGCTGCGGGACGTCGACCCGCTGAGCCGGGAGCTCGTGAGCGAACGCGTCGACCAAGGGCTCGGCGTCCTCGTCGTCGATCCCTGCCTCGGCCCCCGGTGCCTCCTCGAGGTCCTCTGCAGGGGTCGCGCTCCTGCGGAGCCAGCGTCGCCGGGGACGAGCGGCCGCCTCGGGAGTGGGCTCCTCCTCCGTGGCCGCCTCGGCTTCTACGTCGACATCGGCGTCGTCGACCTCGTGGTCGATGACGGAGGCCGACGGCTGCTCGTCAGGTGCGGTCGCCTCGATGGCGGTCTCGACGTCGGTCTCATCGTCGGCTGCGACCTCGACGGCCGCCTCGCTCCGGGCCTTCTTCGAGGGCTCGATCAGCGTGACGACCTCGGCGCGACCGTGGGAGAGGGTCGCGATGCGGTCGCTGAGCTCGTCGTCGCTGCCGTCGGTGCGGGTGCCCAGACCCAGCGGCACGGCCAGCGAGCCGCCGTAGACCCGGCGGTTGACGTCGGCGTGGCGTCGGGCCCGCCCCTCGAGCCCTTCCACGGTCCGCGCGACGTGGGTGAGCTGCACGACCAGGGACCCGTCGCGGAAGATCCCCCGGCGGGGCCTGACGACGACCCGCTCGATGGCGTCCCAGGGCAGCCCCCGCCACGTCGTGGCGAGGCGGATGCGCACCCCCATCTCGTCGGCGACCAGCAGCGGGCTGCGGGCGTCGAGCAGGCTGTGCAGGAACACCGCACCGAGCAGGCCCAGGGCTCCGCAGAGGATCCAGTCGACGACGTTGCCGCTCTCCGCCGCCCGCCACAGGTAGGCGATCGCGATCGCCGAGGCAGCCGCGCCGAGCAGGGCGGAGACGACGGCGTTGCGCCGCACCTCGACCTGCACGGGCTCGTGCAGCGTGTCGTCGCCGTGGTCGAAGTCCTGCCCCTCGACCTCGTCCGTCTCGTGCTCCTTCTCGACGGGTTGTGCGCTCATCGGTCGCTCCCGGAGTTCCCTCGTGGTCTCAGTGATGTGGCGTTCACTGCTCTCCCTGCAATGTCGCGATGACCTCGTCGAGGTCGTCGGGCTTGATCAGGACGTCGCGTGCCTTGCTTCCCTCGCTGGGACCGACCACGCCCCGGCTCTCGAGGATGTCCATCAGGCGACCCGCCTTGGCGAAACCGACCCGCAGCTTGCGCTGCAGCATCGACGTCGACCCGAACTGGGTGGACACGACCAGCTCGACGGCTTGCACCACCAGATCCAGATCATCACCGATGTCGTCGTCCAGATCGCGCTTCGACGCGGTCGGGGCGGTGACGTCCTCGCGGTAGGTCGGGGCGAGCTGGTCCTTGCAGTGCTGCACCAGCGCGTGGATCTCGACCTCGGTGACCCACGAGCCCTGCACGCGCACCGGCTTGGAGGCGCCCATCGGCAGGAACAGCCCGTCGCCCTGCCCGACCAGCTTCTCCGCGCCCGGCTGGTCGAGGATGACGCGGCTGTCGGCCAGGCTCGAGGTCGCGAACGCCAGCCGCGACGGCACGTTGGCCTTGATGAGGCCGGTCACCACGTCGACGCTCGGGCGCTGGGTGGCCAGCACCAGGTGGATGCCGGCCGCCCGCGCGAGCTGGGTGATGCGCACGATCGCGTCCTCGACGTCACGGGGCGCGACCATCATGAGGTCGGCGAGCTCGTCGACCACCACCAGCAGGTAGGGGTACGGCGTGAGCTGGCGCTCGCTGCCCGGCGGCGGCTGCACCTTGCCGGCGCGCACCGCCTTGTTGAAGTCGTCGACGTGACGGAAGCCGAAGTTGGCCAGGTCGTCGTAGCGCATGTCCATCTCGCGCACGACCCACTGCAGCGCCTCGGCGGCCTTCTTGGGGTTGGTGATGATCGGGGTGATCAGGTGCGGGATGCCCTCGTAGGCGTTGAGCTCCACCCGCTTGGGGTCGACCATGATCATGCGGACCTCGTCGGGCGTGGCCCGCATGAGGATCGAGCTGATCATCGAGTTCACGAAGGACGACTTGCCGGAGCCGGTGGCGCCCGCGACCAGCAGGTGGGGCATCTTCGCGAGGTTGGCGACGACGAAGCCGCCCTCGACGTCCTTGCCCAGGCCGACCACCATCGGGTGATGGTCGTTGCGCGCGGTCTGCGAACGCAGGCAGTCGCCGAGGGAGACGATCTCCTTGTCGACGTTGGGGATCTCGATGCCGATGGCGCTCTTGCCCGGGATCGGGCTGAGGATCCGGACGTCGGCGCTGGCGACGGCGTAGGCGATGTTCTTGCCGAGCGCGGTGACCTTCTCGACCTTGACCGCCGGGCCGAGCTCCACCTCGTAGCGGGTGACCGTCGGGCCGCGCGTGTAGCCGGTGACCTGGGCGTCGATGTCGAACTGCTCCAGCACCTGCATCAGCCGGTCGACCACTGCGTCCGAGGCCTTGCTGCGCGCCTTGTGCACGCTGCCGGGCTTGAGCAGCTCGTTGGCCGGCAGCGAGTAGGCGATGTCGCCCGACAGCGACAGCTGCTCGACGCGCGCCGGCAGCGGGGTGTGGGGCGGCGCGACCGTGGGCTCGTCGGGCTTGTCGGCCGCCTCCGGCTCGGTCGCCTTGCCCTTGCGCCCGCGTCGCGACTCCTGGTCGGGCAGCACCGGGGAGTCGTACGCCGCATCGCCCTCGGGCTCGAGGTCGCCTGCCATCGCGCCGACGCGGCTGCGAGGACGCCGGCGCTGCAGCGGCGGCGTGGCGACCGTGTCCTCGACGTCCTCGTCGTCCGCGGGCTGGTGCCGGCCCAGCAGCCGGTCGCGGAGGGCGGCCAGCCGCTCGGGGATGCGGTAGACGGGCGTCGCGGTGACCACGAGCAGGCCGAAGACGGTCAGCAGCACGAAGATCGGCACCACCACGAAGACCGAGCGCAGCAGGTCCATCGCCAGGGAGCCGACGACGAAGCCGATCGCGCCCCCGGCGTCCATGAGGGCCGCGGTGTCCGACCCCTCGGGGCTGCCGTGGGCGATGTGGACGAGACCGAGGATCCCGAAGACCAGCGCGGACCAGCCGATCACCTGGCGACCCAGCGGGCCCGACGACTCGGGGTTGCGCATCATCGCCGCCCCCGCGCCGACCAGCACCAGGGGCACGAACCACCCGAGCAGGCCCAGCGAGCCGGCGACGACCGTGCGGGTGACCTCGCCGACGTCTCCGGGCAGGCGCCACCACACGCTGGCGGCCACCACCACGGCCAGTGCCATCAGCGCCAGGCCGGCGCCGTCGCGGCGGTGCTCGGGGTCGAGCTCACGGGCCGTGCGCCCGACGCGGCGTACGGCCACACCCAGCGCGTGGGCGACGCCGCCCCAGAACGACGACAGCGCGTGCCAGATCGCGAGGAAGAGCCGGTAGACCGGGCCCGGCCCGTTGCGCACCGCCCGGGGGGCAGGACGCCTGGCGGTGCTCTTCTTGCTGCCGGACTTGCTGCCGGAGCGCGCACGCGTCGACCCGCTGCGTCCTTGACCGCCGGACGAGCGGCCTCGCGCAGTCGACCCTCCCGTCGTACGACGGGCTGAGCTGCTGCGCGACGCGGGTGGGGAAGACGTACGCGTCGCCATGCTCGGGAGGCTACGGGATCGTCACACCAGTCCCACGGCTCCCACGCCGAGCCTTGTGTCCGACTTGCCCGGGCCGTCGGTTTCCCATGTTCACATGGGAAACCGGCACTTCCCACGCGTTGCAACCCGTGGGATGCGCCAGTTTCGTGTGGTGAGCTGCGGCGGCTCCCGGTCCACGGACCGGTATCGCGCCGGGCGAGACCTGGGCCGTCGTTACGCTCAGGCGCCGACCCACCCAGCAGGAGGCCCAGCCCATGGTCGTCGTGATGACCCCCGACGCCACCGACGAGGACATCACGCGCGTCGTCGACAAGGTCAGCTCGGTGGGCGGCGAGGCGTTCGTCAGCAAGGGCGTGGTCCGCACGATCATCGGCCTCGTCGGCGACATCGACTCCTTCCACGGCCTCAACCTGCGCACGCTGCCCGGCGTCGCCGACGTGCAGCGGATCTCCGACCCGTTCAAGCTCGTCAGCCGGCAGCACCATCCCGACCGCAGCACCGTCTGGGTGGGCGAGCGCGGCCGGCAGGTGCCGATCGGCCCCGAGACCTTCACCTTCATCGCCGGCCCCTGCGCCGTCGAGTCGGCCCAGCAGACGCTCGAGGCGGTCGAGATGGCCCGGGCCGCCGGGGCCAGCATGATGCGCGGCGGCGCCTTCAAGCCCCGCACCTCGCCGTACGCCTTCCAGGGCCTCGGCATGCGCGGCCTCGAGATCCTGGTCGACGTCCGGGAGGCCACCGGCCTGCCCATCGTCACCGAGGTGGTCGACGCGCGTGACGTGCGGACCGTGGCCGAGCACGCCGACATGCTGCAGATCGGCACCCGCAACATGGCCAACTTCGGCCTGCTCCAGGCCGTCGGCCAGTCGGGCAAGCCCGTGCTGCTCAAGCGCGGCATGACCGCCACCATCGAGGAGTGGCTGATGGCGGCGGAGTACATCGCCCAGCGCGGCAACCTCGACATCGTGCTGTGCGAGCGGGGCATCCGCACCTTCGAGCCGGCCACCCGCAACACCCTCGACATCAGCGCGGTGCCGGTGGTGCAGGCCAAGAGCCACCTGCCGATCATCGTCGACCCCTCCCACGCCGCCGGGATCAAGGAGCTGGTGGTGCCGCTCTCCCGTGCCGCCGTGGCGGTCGGGGCCGACGGCGTCATCGTCGACGTGCACCCGCACCCCGAGGAGGCGCTGTGCGACGGGCCGCAGGCGCTGCTCGGCAACGAGCTGCGGGCGCTGGCCCAGGCGATGCGCCAGCTGCCTCCGCTGCTGGGTCGCTCCGACGCGGCCGACGCCCGCCGCTAGGCGCCCGCTCCCCCGCATGTAAATCGGGGTTACGGTCGCTCAACATTGGGTGTGCCACGTGCGAAGCGACCACACCGCCGCGGAAGTTCGAGGCGCCCCGGCCGGGGCACCCTCGCGGCATGACGCGCCTCAAGCTGTACGCCGACGACCAGGTCCACCGCACCCGTCAGTACGTCGGGGACTTCCTGCTCGTGCTGTGGATCGTGACGTGGGTGCGGCTGGCCGACACCGTGCACGACTCGACCCTGGCGCTCGCCGGCCCCGGGCGGTCGATCGAGAGCTCCGGCACCGACCTCGCCGAGCAGGCTGCGTGACGCCGGCTCGGCGGTCGACGACGCGCCGTTCATCGGCGACGCGCTGAGCTCACCGCTCGACGGCGCCGGCGGCGCGGCCGACCAGCTCGCTGCGGCCGGCACCGCCCAGGTCGAGGCCGTCTCGACCCTCGCCTTCTGGCTCGGCCTGAGCGTGGCGCTGATCCCGATCCTGCTGGCGCTCGCCGGTCTACCTGCCCTTCCGGGTCCGGTTCGTACGCCGCGCCACGGCCGGGCAGCGCTTCGTCGACTCGGCCGACGACCTCGACCTGTTCGCGCTGCGGGCGCTGACCAACCAGCCGTTGCACCGGCTCGCGCGCATCAGCGACGACCCGGCCGGCGCCTGGCGCTCGGGCGACAGCGGCGTCGTACGGCGGCTGGCCGAGCTGGAGATGCGGGACGTCGGCCTGCGGCTGCCGGCCGGGTGAGGCCGCCCGACTTGCGCGGTGCTGCGGTCGCTTCGCACGTGGCACAACCGATGTTGAGCGACCGTAACCCCGATTTACATGGCTGGCAGGCCCCGCCGCCAGCAGGTCGGAGAGCACCTTCGCGGCCCGCTGGGCGTCGTCGGCGGTGACGTCGAGGTGGGTGACCAGGCGCAGCGTGCGCGGCCCCACCGCCGAGACGAGGATCCCTTCCTCGCGGGCGGCGACGATGACCGAGGGCGGGTCAGGGTGCGGGATCACGACGATGTTGCTGCCGCACGGAGGTCGGGTCGACCCCGCAGGCCTCGGCGAGCAGGCGGGCGTGGGCGTGGTCGTCCGCGAGGCGCTCGAGGTGGTGCTCGAGGGCGTGGAGCCCGGCGGCCGCCAGCACCCCGACCTGCCGCATCCCGCCGCCGAGCCGCTTGCGCCAGACCCGGGCCTCGTCCACCGCTGCCTGCGAGCCGGCCATGAGCGACCCCACCGGGGCACCGAGCCCCTTGCTCAGGCAGACCGCGACCACGTCGGCCGTGGCGCCGAAGCGCGAGAGGCTCACCCCGGTGGCGACGTGGGCGTTCCAGAGCCGGGCGCCGTCGAGGTGTACGGCGACCTGGTGCGCCTCCGCCCACTCCTTGAGTGCGCGCAGCGTGTCCACGTCGGTGACCGCACCGCCCCCGAAGTTGTGGGTGTTCTCGACCGAGATCGCCCGGGTGGGCACGAAGTAGGGGCTGATGTCGGGGCTGAACAGCTGCTCGATCAGCTCCAGCTCGACCGGGCGGCCGGTCCAGGTCCGCATGGTCAGGCCGGTGATCGCGCCGTGGGCGCCGAGCTCGGCCCGCGCGATGTGCGCCGAGCTCTCGCACAGCACCTCCTCGCCGGGGCCGACCAGCGACCGCACGGCGAGGACGTTGGCCAGCGACCCGGTGGGCGTGAAGACCGCGTCCTCCTTGCCCAGCAGCTCGGCGACGCGCTCCTCGAGGACGCGGACGGTGGGGTCCTCGCCGTAGACGTCGTCGCCGACCTCGGCCGAGGCCATGGCGCGGCGCATCGACTCGGTGGGTCGGGTGACGGTGTCGCTGCGCAGGTCGATGAGGCCCATGCTCGACCCGACGGTCCGTCAGCACGCCGCCTGCATGCACCCACCCCTGGCGTCTGATCAGACGCGAGGCGCCAGATCAGACGCAGGCAGGCGCCGGGCGTCTGATCAGACGCCCGCGTCGGTGCCTCAGGCCTCGACCTGGTGCACCTCGCCGAGCATCTCCGCCACCAGGAAGGCCAGCTCGAGGGACTGCACGCGGTTGAGCCGCGGGTCGCACACCGACTCGTAGCGGTGGCACGAGGTCCTCCTCGAGCAGGGTCTCGCCGCCGCCGAGGCACTCGGTGACGTTGTCGCCGGTGAGCTCGATGTGGAGCCCGCCGGGCCAGGTGCCGAGCTCGCGGTGCACGTCGAAGAAGCCCTGCACCTCGTCCATGACGTCCTCGAAGCGCCGGGTCTTGTAGCCCGAGGATGCCTCGAAGGTGTTGCCGTGCATCGGGTCGCACACCCACGCCACCTGCACGCCGGCCGCGGTCACCTTCTCCACCAGCTCGGGCAGGACGTCACGCACCTTCGGCGCCCCCATGCGCGTGATGAAGGTGAGCCGCCCGGCGTCGTTCTGCGGGTTGAGCCGCGCCGCCAGGGCCAGGGCGTCGTCGGCGGACGCGGACGGGCCGAGCTTGACGCCGATCGGGGTTCTGCACCCGGCTGAGCAGCTCCACGTGGGCGCCGTCGAGCTGGCGGGTGCGGTCACCGATCCAGAGGAAGTGGGCGGACACGTCGTACGGCAGCCCGGTGCGGCTGTCCTCCCGGGTGAGGGCGTGCTCGTACTCCAGCACCAGCGCCTCGTGGCTGGAGTGGAAGTCGACGCGGTGGAACTCGTCGGGGTCGGCGCCGATGGCCTTCATGAAGGTCAGCGCACGGTCGATCTCGCCGGCCAGCCGCTCGTAGCGGCGGCCGACGGGCGAGGACCGGACGAAGTCGGTGTTCCAGGTGTGCACCTGGCGGAGGTCGGCGTAGCCACCGGTCACGAAGGCGCGCACGAGGTTGAGCGTCGAGGCCGAGGAGTTGTAGACGTCGAGCAGCCGCTGCGGGTCGGGCACCCGCGACTCGGGGGTGAAGTCGAAGCCGTTGACCGCGTCGCCCCGGTACGCCGGCAGCGTGACGCCCTCGCGGGTCTCCAGGTCCGAGGAGCGGGGCTTGGCGTACTGCCCGGCCAGCCGGCCGACCTTCACCACCGGCACCGAGGCGGCGTAGGTGAGCACCACCGCCATCTGCAGGATCACCCGCAGCTTGGCGCGCACGTTGTCGGCGGTCGCGCCCTCGAGGGTCTCGGCGCAGTCGCCGCCCTGGAGCAGGAACGCGTCACCGCGGGAGACCGCTGCCAGCTTGCCGCGGAGGTCGTCGCACTCCCCCGCGAACACCAGCGGGGGCACCGCGCGCAGCCGGTCGACCGCGCGGTCGACCGCGTCGCGGTCGGGGTAGGCGGGCTGCTGGCGCGCACCCAGTGCGTGCAGCTCGTCGAGGGAGGGGAAGTCCACCGGTCAAGGGTACGTCGCAGCGCCTGCGCACCCGGCTCCACCCATCTTCGCTATTGCCGTGGACCGCTCGGACGATGCGGCTCGTCCTTTCGGCGACACTCGGCGATTGAGCCGGACAATTCGGACACCGTCGCACTAGGTTTCGGAGCATGGGGCGGCGAGACGACGTCCGGCAGAACCCGGCGCACACAGGCCGGGGATGGGTGCCGCCGGCGCTACGGCGCCTGCGACTGCGAGGGGCACGTCGAGGACGTCCTCGAGCTGCGCATCCCGCTGGCCGCCGGTGACGGCGCGGGGACGGACGATGTCGCGGTGTGGGCGCTGCTCACCAGCGGTGGGCTGGCCACGGTGCCGCTGGCCGAGGAGCGGCGTCAGCCTGACCAACGGCGTCTCGATCGAGCCGCGAGGCCCCTTCCACTGGAAGGTGCTCGCCGGGGAGCGGTTCACGCCCTTCGTCGCCGGCGGGGAGCTCGACGCTCCTGGAGGACGCCGTCGCCGGGCAGAGCGGCGTCGAGCGGGCGATGTGGATCGGTCGCCAGGGCGCGCTGGTCGTCGGCGCTCCCCGGCTGTGCGCGAACGGCGTCCAGTGCGCGGTCGTGCAGGCGCTGCGCAGCGCCTACGTCCGGCGCTCGCCCACCTCGCCGGCGCGGACCGCCTGAGCGGCGGCGTCAGCCGAAGAAGACCTCGGCCTCGGCGTACTCCGCCGGGCTCACCAGCTTGAGCTCCCCGGTGCCCTCGATCAGCGGCACCGTCACGATCTCCTTGCCGCGCAGCGCGACCATGACGCCGTACTCGTTGTCGGCGACCGCGGTGATCGCGTGCAGGCCGAAGCGCGTGGCCAGCCACCGGTCGAAGGCCGTCGGCGTGCCGCCGCGCTGCACGTGACCGAGCACGACCGCGCGGGCCTCCTTGCCGGTGCGCTGCTCGATCTCCTTGGCGAGCCGGTCGCCGATGCCGCCGAGGCGCACGTGGCCGAAGGCGTCCTTCTCGCCGCTCTGCAAGGTCATGTCGCCCCCCTCGACCGGGACGGCGCCCTCGGAGACGACGACGATCGGTGAGAAGTGCTTCTCGAAGCGCTTCTCGACGTAGGCGCACACCTTCTCGATGTCGAAGGGCTTCTCCGGGATCAGCACGATGTTGGCGCCGCCGGCGAGACCGGCGTGCAGCGCGATCCACCCCGCGTGGCGCCCCATGACCTCGACCACGAGCACGCGGTGGTGCGACTCCGCGGTGGTGTGGAGGCGGTCGATGGCCTCCATCGCGATGTTGACCGCCGTGTCGAAGCCGAAGGTGAAGTCGGTGCCGGAGAGGTCGTTGTCGATCGTCTTGGGCACGCCGACGACGTTGACCCCGAGGTCGGCGAGCTTCGTCGCGACGCCCAGGGTGTCCTCCCCGCCGATCGCGACGAGCGCGTCGACGCCGTTCGCGACGAGGTTGTCCTTGATCCGCTCGACTCCCCCGTCGACCTTGAACGGGTTGGTGCGCGAGGACCGCAGGATCGTGCCGCCGCGCGGGAGGATGCCCCGCACCTGGTCGACGCCGAGCGGGCAGGTGAGGTTCTCCAGGGGCCCCGCCCACCCGTCACGGAAGCCGACGAAGTCGAACCCGTAGACCTCGACCCCCTTGCGCACGACGGCGCGGATCACCGCGTTCAGCCCGGGGCAGTCCCCGCCTCCAGTCAGCACACCAACTCGCATGCACCCACCGTAACGGCGAAGGGTTGGAACGATCCAGAGCCGATCCGGTCCGGGGGTCGCTCGGGTCTGATCAGACGCAGAGCGCCTCCAGGGGCTCCATCCAGGCGCTCCGGGTCTGATCAGACCTGTGGCCCGGGCGCCCCGGCCCCGCACTAGGGTCCCCGTATGACCTTCTCGATCGTCGCCCGCTCCGAGGACGGGGAGTCGTGGGGCGTCGCGGTCGCGTCGAAGTTCCTCGCGGTCGGGTCGGCGGTGCCCGCGGCCCGCGCGGGGGCGGGAGCGATCGCGACCCAGGCGTTGGCCAACGTCGCCTACAAGGAGCGGGCGATCACGCTCCTCGAGCACGACGCCTCCGCGGAGGTGACCCTGGCGCTGCTGCTCGAGACCGACCAGGGCCGCGAGCACCGGCAGGTGGGCATCGTGGACGCCCAGGGCAACGCCGCCACCCACACCGGCGACGAGTGCCTCGCACTGGGCGGGCGGGCGCACCGGCCCCGGCGTCGCCGTCCAGGGCAACATCCTCGTCGGCCCGGAGGTGGTCGAGGCCATGCACGCCGCCTGGGGGCGCAGCGGCGGCACCCTGGCTCGCCGCCTCCTGGCCGCGCTGCGCGCGGGGGACGGGGCCGGCGGCGACTCCCGCGGCCGGCAGTCCGCCGCGCTGTACGTCGTGCGCGAGGGCGCCGGCTACGACGGAGGCGACGACGTCGCCGTCGACCTGCGTGTCGACGACCACCCCGACCCGTGCGCCGAGCTGGAGCGGCTGGTCGACCTGCACGAGTGGTACCTCGTCGCCCCTGACGAGCACGAGCGGGTCGCCCTCGACGAGGACCTGCGAGCCGAGCTCGAGAGGTTCGCGCAGGGCCGTGGCACGGACTCGTGGGAGGCGTGGGTGGGGCAGGAGAACGTCGAGATGCGCGTCGGCGACGACTGGGTCGACCGCAGGCTGCTCGACCTGATCAGGGAGACGGGATCGGCGGCCCCCAGCAGCGTGCACGAGAAGGAGACCGACTCATGAGCGTCCTCGCCATCGACGCCGGCACCACGGGAGTGACCGCGCTCGTGGTCACCGCCGACGGCACGATCGCCGCCCGCGGCTACCAGGAGTTCGCCCAGCACTTCCCCAAGCCGGGGTGGGTGGAGCACTCGCCCGAGGAGATCTGGCAGGCGACGCTGGAGGCCACCAAGGCCTGTGTCGCGTCGTACGACGGCCCCGACCTGCGAGCCGTCGGCATCACCAACCAGCGCGAGACCGTCGTGCTGTGGGACCGCGAGACGCTCAACGCGCCGCGCCGCGCCATCGTCTGGCAGGACCGCCGCACCGCGGAGGTGTGCCGCAGGCTGCGCGAGGACGGCCACGAGGAGCGCATCAGCGAGCTGACCGGGCTGCGCATCGACCCCTACTTCTCCGGCACGAAGTACCTCTGGCTCGCCGAGCACGAGGAGCACACCTGGGGGATGGTCGGCGACGGCCGCTACGCCGTCGGCACCGTCGACTCCTACCTCATCGCGCGCATGACGCGTGGCACCTGGCACGTCACCGACGTCTCCAACGCCTCGCGCACCCTGCTCTTCGACCTCGCCTCGGGCGAGTGGAGCCAGGAGCTGTGCGAGCTGTTCGGTGTGCCCATGGATGCGCTGCCCGAGGTGGTGCCGTCGTGGGGGGAGATCGCGAAGACGGACCCGAAGGCGTTCGCCGGGCTCGAGCTGCCCATCGCGGGGATCGCCGGAGACCAGCAGTCAGCGCTCTTCGGGCAGACGTGCTTCGAGGTCGGCGACACCAAGTGCACCTACGGCACCGGCTCGTTCATCCTCACCAACACCGGCACCGAGGTCGTGCGCAGCGAGGCCGGGCTGCTGTCGACCGCCGCCTGGAAGTCGCCCGACGGCGAGCTGACCTACGCCCTCGAGGGCGCGATCTTCGTGACCGGCGCCGCCGTGCAGTGGCTGCGCGACGGACTGCAGATCGTCGGCTCGGCCGCCGAGACCGAGGCGATCGCAGCGACGGTCGACTCCACGGACGGCGTGGTCTTCGTGCCCGCGCTCACCGGCATGGGCGCCCCCGACTGGGACCCGCACGCCCGGGGCCTCATCGTCGGCATCACCCGCGGCACCACCCGCGCCCACATCGTCCGGGCGACGCTGGAGGCGATCGCCTTCGAGGTGCGCGACGTCATCGACACCCTCCCCGACGACGCCCCGCTGACCTCGCTGACGGTCGACGGCGGCGCCTCGGCCAACGACCTGCTGTGCCAGCTGCAGGCAGACCAGCTCGACGTACCCGTGGAGCGCCCCGAGATCGTGGAGACCACGGCCCTCGGCGCCGCCTTCCTGGCCGGTCTCGGCACCGGCGTGTGGGAGTCGACCGACGACCTGCGCGAGACCTGGTCGCTCGACCGCCGTTTCGAGCCGCGCGGGAGCCGCGAGGACGCCGACGAGGCCCACCGCCGCTGGCGCGACGCCGTCGACCGCGCCAAGGGCTGGGCCTGAACGGGTTTCCCATGTCCTGTCCCGAAACTGTCACTCCCCTGCGGATGCATCGCGCGGGAAGCGTGAGCTTCCGGAGGTGAGTACGCCGCCGCGTGCCGTACGCCGCCGGCCCCGCGGCCGGCCCCGACGCCGCGCGCCCCTCACCCCAGCTGTGACAAGGCTTCCCGCGCGACCGTGAGCTCCTCGGCCGAGGACGCGACCTCGGCCTCCGCTTCCTCCAGCTCCTGCTCCAACGACTCGACCTGCTCGCTGGCCTCCTCGGCCTCCGACTCCAGCTGCGCCAGCCGGCGCCGCAGCTCGTCGATCCTGGCCTCGAGGTGCAGCACGTGTGCTCGTGCCTCCTCGTGCCGCGCCCGCACCCCGTCGCGGGCGCGCTCGGCCTCCTCCACCGCCTGCGCCGCGTCGTCGACCCGCTCCTGCGCCGCCGCGGCCTTGAGCCGTCGACGCTCTGCCGCCTGCTCGCGCAGCTCGGCCTGCTGGGCCTCCTCGTCGTCCTTCCCCGAGCGGCCTCTCCTGCTGCGTGGGGCGGTGCGACGCGACGTGGCGGCTCCAACGCCGGACAGCGAGGCCACGTGGTCGCGTACGTCGACCGACCCCAGCCCCGTCGACTCCAACGGCTTCGTCAGCAGCCCCGTGAGCACGGCGTCCGCGGCGGCCGGGTCGGTCAGCGCCGCCTGCAAGGTCGCTGCGACCTGCTGCTCCGCCTGACCGTTCAGCGTTCCGCCCTCGTCGGCCAGGAGCGCCCGCGCACGCGCGACCACCGACGAGATCAGGTCGCGCCGCTGGCGCCCGAGCTCGCGGAGGGCATCGCCTTCCAGGCCCGCCTGCGCCTCGCGCAGCGCCTCCCCGATGTCGAGCACCTGGCGGAGCAGGTCCGCCTCCTCCCGCACCAGGAGGTTGACAGCCCACGCCGCGACCGTGGGCCGCTTCAGTGACTGCAGGGTCGCCGCCAGCGCGCGGTCACCCGCGTCGCGGGCCTCGCGCACCAACCGGTCGCGCTCCGCCGTGAACTCGCCGGGCGGCAACCCGTAGAGGTCGTAGGCGGCCTCGGCCACCTGCGCGTCGACGTCCGCGTCGGGCGGGCTCATCGCCGGACCTCACAGCTCCTCGTCGAGACCCTGCTCGATCGCGTAGCGCACCAGCTGCACTCGGTTGTGCAGCTGCAGCTTGCGCAGAGTGTTCTGCACGTGGTTCTGGATCGTGCGGTGCGAGAGCACGAGCCGGTCGGCGATCTGCTTGTACGACAGCCCCTTGGCCACCAGCCGCAGCACCTCCGTCTCGCGCTCGGTCAGCCGCGGGGTGTCGTCGGGAGGGCTGCCCTCGGCCAGGCGGCGGTACTCCCCCAGCACCAGCCCCGCGAGGCCGGGGGTGAAGACGGTGCCCCCCGCGGCCACCCGGCGTACGGCCTCGATGAGCTCCTGCCGCGAGGCCGACTTCACGAGGTAGCCCGTCGCCCCGGCCTTCACCGCGTCCAGGACGTCCTTCTCCTCCCCGGACGCCGACAGGATCAGCACGCGCACCGTCGGGTCGTCGGCGACCAGCGTGGCAGTGACCTCGACGCCGTTGGGCTCGGGGATCTGGAGGTCCAGCACCACGACCGCCGGACGCGTGGCACGAGCCCGGTTGATCACGTCCTTGCCGTTGGAGGCGGTGGCGACGATCTCGATGCCCTCCTGCGCCGCGAGGTCGCGCTCGACGGCGTCGCGCCACATCGGGTGGTCGTCGACCACCATCACGCGCAGTTTGGAGGTGTCGTCGGCGTGCTCCTCCTCGTCAGGCGTCAGCGCGTCGGGGTGCTCGGCCGAGACCTCCGGGTCGCGCCACCGGTGGGTGTCGTCGGTCATGGTGCGCCCCCCTCCTGTCGGGTGCTGGTGCGAGGCACGTGCAGCTCCCACTCGGTCCCGATCGTAGGCCCGGTCGTGAGCTCGGCACGGCCGCCGAGGTCACGCAGTCTGCCCATGATCGACCCGCTCACCCCCATCCGGCCCTCCGAGGCCGCAGCGGCCAAGCGCTCCCTGGGAATTCCTCCGCCTTCGTCGCGGACGGTCACGACGACCTCGTCCTCGACCTGCTCGACGAGCACCCAGGCCGGTGCGTCGTGCCCGACGTGGCGCTCGACGTTGAGCAGGCACTCCGAGACCGCGGCGGTCAGCTCACTCGACCACCGCGACCGGCATGGTCACCGGGGCGCCCGGCCCGCTGACACTGTGACCCACGGCGACCCGCTCGAGCGCGTGCACGAGGTCGGCCTCGGCGGCCGGCCCCGAGGCGAGAGGTGCCGCGGCCGCCCGGGCGTCGTACTGCACGAGGGTGCGCAGCGAGGCCTCCTGCTCCCCTGCCATGCGGGCGAGGTCGGCGTACTCCTCGGAGTCCTGGGTGCGCCTCTGCACCATGGCCAGGACCTGCAGCACCCCGTCGTGCACTGCCCTCGACAGGCGGGCCCGCTCCTCGAGCACGGCGTGCAGTCGCATCGGCCGCCGCGCTCGCCTCGGCCGCCTTGCACAGCGCCGTGCCGAGCATGCCGACTGCGACGGCGGCGATGATGAGCAGGAAGACGTTGGCGGTGGTGTTGAACGACGGGCTGGGACGGACAAACAGCTCGAGGGCAGTGATGCACAGGGCCGCGAGCAAACCCTGCCACCACCCGAAGCCGATGGCGACCGCGAGCACAGGACCCATCACCCACAAGGACGGCAGGCTGGGGCCGCCGCGGCTCCACATGTCCTGGCCATGGGTGAGGAACGTCATCAGGAAGAACCCGAGGGCGACCCCGACGTCGAGGACGAAGAACCACAGCGGCGGGTGGCGGCGCAGCTCGTAGAAGGCCCCGGCGACGAGCGTCCAGACCGCCATGCCAGCCAGAGCGATCCAGGCGAGGTCGGGCCGGGCCATCCGGTCGAGGCGCTCCATGTTGACGTAGACGGCATACAGGAGGACCACCACCCGCAGCACCGCCAGGATGCGGAACATCGTGCGGCGCACCTGCTCCGACGGTGTCAGCTCGCCTTCGTCGTGCTCCGCCAGGCGCGGCGCCAGGGCTGCGATGTCGGGTCTCATGTCCCTTCGCGTCATCCGACGGCCGCAGCGGCGGTCAGGAGGCCTTGCGTCCGGGGTCGTCCTGCGAGGACGCCTGCTGCTTCGCCTCCTGCTTGGCGGCCTCCTTGGCCGCCTCCTTCTCCAGGGCCTTGGCGCGCGCGGCGTACATGTCGACGTACTCCTGGCCGGAGAGCCGCATGATCTCGTACATGATCTCGTCGGTGGCCGAGCGCAGGATGAAGCGGTCGCCCTCCAGTCCCTGGTAGCGCGAGAAGTCCAGCGGCTTGCCGAAGCGCACGCGCGGCCGGGTCCAGTGGCCGAAGGTCTTGCCGGGAGGCGCCACGACGTCGGTGCCGACCACGGCCACGGGGATCACCGGCACACCGGTCTCGATCGCCAGCCGGGCGACCCCGGTCTTGCCGCGGTAGAGCCTGCCGTCGTGGGACCGGGTGCCCTCCGGGTAGATCCCGAACAGGTCGCCGCTGCCGAGCACCCGCTTGGCGGTCACGAGGGCGCCCGACGCGGCGTCAGCGCTCGAGCGGTCGATCGGCACCTGGCCGGCACCGGTGAAGAACATCTTCTGCAGCCAGCCCTTGAAGCCCGGGGTGGTGAAGTACTCGGCCTTCGCCACGAAGGTGACCTTGCGGTCGAGGGTGAGCGGCATGAAGAGCCAGTCGGCGTAGGAGAGGTGGTTGCTCGCGAGGATCGCCGGGCCGTCCTCGGGGACGTTGTCGATGCCCTCCACGGTCGGCCGGAAGACCAGTTTCAGCAGAGGACCGATCGCGATCCACTTCAGGAACCAGTAGAACAACCGCCCTCCTCATCTCAGCCGAGTCGGTTCACCCTAGCCCCTCCCTTGGGCGCGTGCGACGATTGCCGACGTGACCTCGCACCCCACTCGAGCGGACCTCGTCGCGCCTTTCCACGCCACCGTCCCCGGCTCGCGCGTGGCTGTGCTCGTGCTCCACGGCTTCACCGGCAGTCCTGCCTCGCTGCGCCCCTGGGCCGACGACCTGCACCGCCGCGGCTACTCCGTCTCGATGCCGCTGCTGCCGGGTCACGGCACCCGCTGGCAGGACCTCCAGGGCACGAGTTTCCAGGACTGGTACGCCGCCGCCGAGGACGCCTTCACCAAGCTGCGCACCGAGCACGACCAGGTCTTCGTCGCCGGGTTGTCGATGGGGGGCACCCTCGGCCTGGCGCTCGCGCAGCAGCACGGCCGCGACGTCGCCGGGCTGATGGTCGTCAACCCGATCGTGACGACGCGACGCAAGGACGTGAAGCTGCTCCCGCTGCCTCAAGCACGTCGTGCCGGCGTTCCCCGCGATCGGCAACGACATCAAGAAGCCGGGCCAGGACGAGGTCGCCTACCCCAAGACACCGCTCAAGGCGGCCGCGCTCGCTGTTCGCACCAGCTCCCCACGCTGCAGGAGCGCCTCGGCCAGGTCACCCAGCCGCTCCTGTTCTTCCACTCCCCCGAGGACCACGTCGTCGACGCCTCCTCGCGGGAGGCGATCCTCGCGCGCGTCTCCTCCCGCGACCTGGAGGAGGTCGTGCTCGAGAACAGCTACCACGTCGCGACCCTCGACAACGACGCCCCACTGATCTTCGAGCGCTCCGCCGAGTTCATCGAACGACTGACGGGTTGACGCCGGTGCCCGCACCGCCCCCGGACGAACCCGACGGCTCGCGCGACCCGCGAGACGGCGACAACCACGACCTGGACTTCGACGCGGAGTTCCAGCGGATCATCTCCGGCTGGACCCCCACTGACCCGTCGGCCGAGCCCCACGACCGCCGGTCGACCCAGGATCCGTCGGTCGAGCCTGTCGAGACCCCCAACCCTCCGCCGGTCGAGCCCCCAGGACCCGTCGGTCGAGCCTGTCGAGACCACGCCCCACGATCCGCCGGTCGAGCCTGTCGAGACCCCCGACGACTCCCTGCGCAACCTCTTCCGGAGCGCCTGGCCCGACGAGGAGCCGGACGAGCGCGCAGCCGCACCAGCGTGATCCGGAGGAGCACTTCGTGCCCCCGCCGGCGCCGCCGATCCCCCGGCCCGAGCCGAGAAGGCTGCTCGCCTGGGGCGGTCTCGTGGTCGCGCCCATCCTCGCCCTGCTGCTGCTCGTGGTCGGGTCGTTGCCGTCGTACGCGTCGTTCCTGCTCTTCTGCTGGTTCGTGGGCGGATTCGCCTACCTGGTGGCCACGATGAACGACGGCGGGAGTGACGGGTGGGACGACGGCGCGCAGACTATGACCATCCGCTCCGTGACCTAGGTCTTGCAAAATCGCCGAAAATGCCCATCGCGGGGGCGTGTCCGACTCCTACACTCTGGGATGAGTGTGGCCGGACTGCGCCCACACGCTTACGGGAGGACCTCCATGCGCCTGGGACGTGGGATCCGTCGTCGCCGCGACGACGGCGCGGTCGCTGTTGAGTTCGCGCTGGTCTTCCCGTTCGTGCTGCTGCTGATCTTCGGGCTCGTCCAGTACGGCGTGCTACTTCTTCTCGATGCAGGCCGGGAGTGCGGCAGCACGCGACGCCGCCCGCCGCGCCTCGGTGGGCGACATGCCGCTGTGCACGACGGGGACGGACCCCTTCGTCCCCTACGTCAAGGATCGGGTCGGCGCGGCAGACTTCGGCAACCCCGTCACCGTGAAGCGTGAGTACGAGAAGGCCTCCGGGAACACCGACCCAGGCGTGCAGCCCGGCGACCTCGTCACGGTGAGTGTGAAGTTCAACAGCCTGAACCTGAACTTCCCCTTCCTTCCTGTCCCGGGTGACGCGACGGTCTCGAGCGTCGCCGACACCCGCGTCGAGTTCGTGCCGACCGAGCCGGACGAGTGCTCATGACCAGGTCCCCCGAGCGCAGGCGTCGCGACGACCGCGGAGCGGTCGCGATCATCATCGCCCTGTCCGTCGTCCTGCTCTTCGGTTTCGCCGCGATCAGCGTCGACCTCGGCAACGCATGGGCGCGCAAGCGCGCGTCGCAGAGCCAGTCGGACCTGGCGGCGCTGGCCGGTGGCCAGCTGCTCCCCAAGGGCGACGCCTCCAACCAGCTCGCGATCGCCAACGAGGTGGCCGACTACCTCAACAAGAACCAGATCTCGTCCGACCAGGCGAACGTCACCGGCTCGGGCCTGCTGGCCAGCGGGGCGGTCACGTTCCCGAGCGAGACGCAGCTCAAGGTCATCGCGCCCGAGTCGGAGGTCAGGTTCGGCCTTGCGGCCGCCCTGGGTGCGTCGAAGCGCATGGTCACCACCACCGCCACGGTCGAGAAGCGCGCCCTGGACCCGACGCCCGACAAGGTGCTGCCGATGTGGCTGCCGGCCTCGTGTGTGTACGGCCCGGTCGAGGGCGACACCGACACCGACACCGCGCCCCCCGCTTCGAGCCCCGCCTACAACCCGGCGAGCCAGGGCTTCGCCGAGGACAACAACCTGCGCGTCACCAACCTGTCGATCAACACTGCAGCCTTCGGGTCGACAGGCACGGGATCGATCGACGTGACCCTCGAGAACGCCAGCAACACGGCGGTCGGGAGCCCGACGAGCCCCAACAAGGGCGCCATCGTGTTCACGTTCGGCCCGCCCACCTCGTGGAGCCCCCCGACGACGGTCTACCCCGTCAACCTCGACGTGCCTGGGAAGTCGACGGGCACGCCCGGTCAGCAGGTCGTCACGATCCCCGGGGTCGGCCCCGAGGTGACCAGCACGGTCGGGCAGTGGGAGGTGTGGGCGGTGAAGAACATCGACCCGTCCACCAAGATCCCCACGCCGAGCGGCACCTCTGCCTCGGTCTTCTCCGCGGACGAGGGCAGCAACAAGACGACGGTGGATCCCGCGCAGGGCGACCCCGCTCTCTTCACGGTCACGGGCGGTGGCGGCGAGGTGGGGTGCGACGACTCCGAGCGAGGCAACTTCGGGCAGATCGACAGCCCCCGGACAGGCCTGACAGGCAATCTCCAGAAGGCGTACGGCTACAACCTGGCCCTGGGCATGGACCACAAGCTCGACCGCTTCGACCCCGCAGTCGCGCTCGCAGGTGGCCGCGACCTCAACCTGGATCCTGAGTGCACGGCGGACAACGCCCCGACAGGCGCCAAGATCGACAACCAGGTGCGCAACGGCAACAACTGCATCTACGTCCAGTCCGGCAACGACCCCCCGTTCCTGACCGATGGTCTGCTCAGCGGCATGAGCGGCGGACCTGACGGCACTGTTCCGGGGCGTCTCTTCAGCAAGGACACCAGCGATCTCTGCGACAGCGGCGAGGCGGCACCGGTCAAAGCCAACGACGGCCACTTCAACTGGTCGCAGATCAACCGCGACACGTTGAGCTGCTTCCTCAAGGACGGCGTGACGCTGGCCGACATCGCCAAGGACGGTGCCGACTTCGACCTCCTGGACGAGGCGATCAAGGAGTCGCCCAGGTTCTTCTACGTCCCCGTCGTCTACTCGCAGGACAGGGCCGACAAGAAGTACATCGCCATCAAGCAGTTCGCTCCGGTCTTCCTCACCGACGAGACGCTGACCACAGGTGCGACGGCGAACAATGGCGTGGAGATGAACACCGGCGGCACGCAGATCTTCGCGGTCCAGGTGTTCGCCTTCAACGACAACACCATCCCCGTCGACCCGAACGACGACGACTCCGAGTGGTACGAGGGAGGGCGGCCCGTCATCCGCCTGATCGACTGACGGCGTCAGTCGTCGAGGTCGACCTTCTCGGGTCCCGATCCGCGCGAGCCGTGGTCCGAGGCATCCGCCGGTGAGCTCTGCCTCAGCGCTGCGGTCGCCGCCTGCGCCAGTGAACCGATCGCCACCGCCAGGTGCTCGCGCACCTCGGGACTCGTCTCACGCACCATCCGGATCGCCTGGCAGACGGGGCAGTACCTGCAGTCCTCCCCGTGTCCCACGTGGTCACCGGCGCTCCGGAGACTCCCGAGCAAGCCGTCCGCGGCCTCCCCCGCCCGACCCGGCCCGGACTCGCCGGCCCAGTCGTGGAGTGCCCCGAACAGCTTGGCGGCCTCCTCCGCCACGGACCCCACCTGCGGCCGGTCGCCCCCCTCTCCTGCTGTCCTTCGCTCCTCGTGCTCGGTCATGCCTCGCCCCCTCCGGCGAAACGGACCCGGAGCGCGCCGTCGCGGACGGCCGCCCCCACGATGTCGAGCCGGCGCAGCGCCGACGGGAGCGCCATCACCCTCCGGTGCGACCCCACCGTCACGATGAGGTCGTCCTGCTGCCGAGCCAGGTCCACGTCCTCGCGGTGCGCGAACGGCAACGACAGCATCAGGGTGACCTCGTCGCCGTCCCGGCTCAGGGTGAGAGGACCGTCGCCCGCGATCAGTGCGAGAGGGTCCTCGTCGCCGTAGAGCTCAGTCGCCACGGCACGCAGGGCGTCCGGGCCGATCGGCTCGCTCGGCTGGTAGGGGGCGACCCACAGCCGGAGGCCCCCGAAGGACTCACGCACCTCCTGCAGGGTGCGCTCCTGGGAGCGCCCCCAGGCGGCACGCCACTCGTCGCCCGTGTCGGAGGGGAAGACCCTGTTGGCCACCACACCGTCCACGGTGTAGCCGAAGAGCGAGAGCGTCGTCCAGCTACGTCGGGCCTCGGCCAGCACGACCCGCTCGGGCGTGAGCACGAGCCGGACGCTGCTGTGCTTGTCGGTGAGGATGTCGCGCAGGTCGACCAGGTCGGCGTGCAGCGTCTCGACCGCGTCGAAGACGGTGTCGTGCGGCATGGGGACGCCGGCGGCCTTGGTCAGCACCGGGCGCAGCGCGCGCACGATGCGCCGGTTGGTCGGGAAGATGCGTTCCATGTACCAGCTGAGCGCCTCAGGCAGCGCGAGCAGCCTCAGGGTCTCCGCGGTCGGGGCGCAGTCCACGATCACGACGTCCCAGTCGCCCGACCGCACCTGCCGCCGCAGCTCCAGGAGGGCGAGCACCTCTTCTGCGCCCGGCAGCACGGTGAGCTCCTCGGCGCTGATGGGGTCGACCCCCGCAGCGTCGAGCACGCTCGAGAGGTAGCGCTGCACCTCGAGCCACGACTGCTCGAAGCGCCGCTGCACGTCCACGTGCTGCGCCCACACGCGGGGGGCCACCACGGTCGGTGAGGCGCCGACGGGCGCCTCCAGGGCGTCGCCCAGCGAGTGTGCCCCATCGGTCGACATCACGAGCACGCGACGACCCTGCTCGGCCGCCAGGCAGGCGGTGGCGGCCGCAGTGGTCGTCTTGCCGACCCCACCCTTGCCGGTGAGGAGGAGCACCCGAGTCGTCATGTCAGGGACTCACGCCGGCAGGGACTCGACGCGCTTCTTCAAGCCCTTGAGCGCGGTGTCGATGATGACCTTCTCGGCCTTCCGCTTGAGCATCCCGATCATCGGGATGCCCAGCTCGGCGGTGAGCAGGTAGGTCACCTGCGTGCGCGTCTCGGACTCGGGCTCGAGGATGTACGAGCCGTCCAGCTTCTTGAGCATCCGCCCGTTGACCAGCGTCCAGTCGACCCGCTCGTCGCCCTGCCAGTCGTAGCGCAGGGTGTAGGCGTCCTTGATCGGGGTCGCCTCGATCTCGAAGTACACCTCCTCCGCCCGGCCGTCCGGGGAGTCCGACGTCACGCGTGCGACCTGCATCCCCTGCGCCCACTCGGGGTAAGCCGGGAAGTCCGCGATCACCTCCATGACCCGCGAGGCGGGCGCGTCGATCGTGATCGAGGAACTTGTCTTCTCGGCCATGAAGTGGGCTCCCGGGCGGGGTGGGGTGGCTGGACGGCCGATGGTACCGAGGTCTCGACAGGCTCGACCGACGTGGCGAGGGCGACCGACTGGTGACCGACCGCGTGGTGCCGACGCGCGACTGTCGCCGCGTGGGCCACTAGGCTCGACCTCCGTCACGGACGTCGTCGGAAGGGAGCGGGTCGTTGCGCGAGTACTTCACCCCCGCCCTCGACGATCCGGACCCTTCCCCGAACCTCACGCACGACGTCTTCCGACGGGCGGTCGAGGAACCGGACAAGGTGGTCTGCCACCGCCGGACGGGCCGGACGTGGCAGCCGATCACCGCGGCCCGCCTGCGCAGTGACGTGGTGACGTGGGCGCGAGCCATGCACGCTGCCGGGATCAGCCGAGACGATCGCGTGGCCATCCTCGGGCGCACCAGCTACGAGTGGACCGTGGTCGACCTCGCGGTCTGGTGCCTGGGGGCGGTGAGCGTGCCTCTCTACGACACGTCGTCCCCGGCCCAGGTGGGCCGCATCCTGGCCGACAGCGGCGCCCGGGCGCTCCTCGCCCAGGGCGAGCGCCACGCAGAGTCCGTCGCGCAGGTGCGCGGCGACTGCCCGGACCTCGAGCACGTGTGGTCCTTCGACGTCGAGGCGACACTGCCGGGCACCGACCCCGTGGACGGCTCGACGACCGCACCTGACGCGATCGAGGACATCCGCGCCGCCGTGGGCCCCGAGCAGCTCGCCACGCTGGTGTACACGTCGGGCTCCACGGGTGAGCCCCAGGGCTGTCGGCTCACCCACGGCAACCTCCTCTTCGAGTCCTCGGCTGTGGCCCACGTGCTGCGCGAGGTGCTGGACGAGGAGGACCCGGCCACCCTGCTGGTGCTCCCGCTGGCGCACGTGCTCGCACGGGTCATGCAGGTGACGGCGCTGCGTGAGGGCGTCAGGCTGGGCTACGTCCCCGACATGTCGCGGCTCCTCGACGAGGTGCACGACTTCGCCCCGACGGTGCTGCTCGGCGTGCCACGCGTCTTCGAGAAGCTCTTCACGCAGTTCAGCCAGCGGGTGGCCGCCGAGGGCCATGGACGCCGTCTGGAAGCCGCCACGGAGACGGCGATCGCCTACAGCTCGCGCTGGACGGCGGTCGCAGCCCGAACCTGGTGCTGCGCTCGCGACACCGGCTCCATGATCGCCTGCTGTTCGCCGACCTCCGCGGAGCCCTCGGCGGGCGGATCCGCTTCGCCGTGACCGGCGGAGCCCCCCTCGGTGACCGTCTCGGCCACTTCTTCCGGGGCGCGGGCATCCCGGTCCTCGAGGGATACGGGCTGACCGAGACCACCGGCGCAGCGACGGTCACGAGCCCGGACGACATCAAGGTGGGCAAGGTCGGGCGGCCGCTGCCGGGCACCGGCGTGCGGGTGAGCGACGAGGGCGAGCTCCTCGTGACCGGACCTCACGTCTTCCAGGGCTACTGGGAGGGCGCGGACCCCCCGCCCGCCGGTGGCGGCTCGTCCCGGTGGCTCCGCACCGGTGACCTCGGGGAGATCGACGGCGACGGCTTCGTGCGCGTCACGGGGAGGACGCGGGAGATCCTGGTGACCGCAGGCGGCAAGAACGTGGTCCCGGCACCGCTCGAGGACACCGTGCGCACCCACCCCCTGGTCGACCACTGCCTGGTGGTCGGCGAGGACCGGCCGTTCGTCGCGGCACTGGTCACGCTCGATCCCGAGCTCGCCCGCGACTGGGCCGAGGCGCGCGACAAGCCGCACGGACCTCGAGCAGCTGGCGCGCGACCCGGAGCTGCGGGCGAGCGTCCAGGAGGCCGTCGACAAGGCCAACGCCCAGGTGAGCCAGGCCGAGTCCATCCGCGCGCTTCGCAGTGCTCCCCGTCGCCTGGAGCGACCAGACCGGGGAGCTGACGCCCGAGCCTCAAGCTCCGGCGGTCCGCAGTCATGCGCGCCTACCGCCGCGAGATCGCGGACCTCTACCGCCAGGGCGTGTCCTAGGTCCGCGACTGACTGGGACCAGGGGCCGCAGTTTCGCGGCATTGGCAGTTCCTCACGAATATCACCCTTACCTTTGTTCCCAGTTCTTCAGCGAGACCGCACCCACCTACGTCAGGCTTGGCCCTGGTCACACGCGCCTGTTCACGGCGCGTGAACGCCACTGGTGCCCCACGGAAAGAGAGACACACGGGACATGGGACGCAGAACGGTGATCCTGATCGTCGCTCTGGTCATCGCGCTGGTCGGCAGCGCGATGGTCTACCTGTACGTCCGCGGCGCGGACGAGCGCGCCCAGGAGGCGCAGGAGCCGGTCGAGGTGCTCAAGGCCGTCGCCCAGATCGAGCCCGGCGAGTCGCTGTCCCAGGCGCAGGCGGCCGGCAAGCTCGAGCTCCAGCCGGTGCCCAAGGAGCAGCTGCTCGAGGGCGTCATGGACTCCGTCGGTGAGAGCGGCGGGCTCGTCGCCCTGTCCCGGGTCTTCCCCAACGAGCAGATCACCACCAGCAAGTTCGGCGCTCCGGGCGAGCAGGACCAGCTCACCATGGAGGAGGGTCAGCTCGCGATCTCGGTCACCCTCACCGACACCGGCCGCGTCGCCGGCTTCGTCGCACCCGGCTCCGAGGTCGCCATCTTCGTCAGCGAGTCCCGCCGCTCGGCTCCCCGGGTCCTCCTCCCCAAGGTCAAGGTCATCGCTGTCGGCCAGACCACGGTGACCACGTCGACCACCACGACCGAGGGGGGGCCAGACCACCGAGAGCCTGCCCCGCACGCTGATCACACTGGGCGTCGACCAGAAGGAGGCACAGCAGATCATGGCGGCACCACGCCGGGTACGAGCTCAGCTTCGGGCTGCTCAACGAGAAGTCGAAGGTGAAGCAAGGACCTGCTGTCACCCAGCCGAACCTCTTCCGGTGACCTGATGCCCATCGTCGTCGAGCCCAACAGCACCAACGCCGAGACCATCCTGACGGTCGCCGGCCGTCCTCCCGCGTCGTCGGCAACCTCGACGATCTCCGGCGGGCACTCACCGAGACCCCGGACGAGCACGCCATCGTGCTCGGGCCGAGCATCGACCTCGAGTCCGCGGCGGCCTTGGCCGACAACCTGCGCGTGACCCGCCCTGCGGTCAGCGTCATCCTGATGCGCCGACGGGTCGACACCAGCGTGCTCGCCGAGGCACTGCGCTCCGGCATGCGGGAGGTCGTCGAGGAGCGCGACCTCACGGGTCTGGGTGAGGCCATCAAGCGTGCGCGCAGGTCTACGAGGCAGTCACGGGGCCTCCAGCGCCGGGCACGACGGGCCGGTGGGGCGGCTGATCACGGTCTTCTCCCCCAAGGGCGGAGTCGGCAAGACCACCATCGCCGCCAACCTCGCGGTGGCCTTCACCCAACATGGACATGCGCGTCTGCCTGGTCGACCTCGACCTGGGCTTCGGCGACATCGCCATCACGCTGCAGCTGTTCCCGGCCCGCACGATCGCCGACGCCGTCGCCCTCGAGGAGGGCCTCGACTTCACCGTCCTGGAGCCGCTGCTCACCCCCCACCGTCGAGGGTTCACCACCCTGGTGGCGCCCGGTCCAGCCGGACGCCAAGGACTCGATCCCGCCGTCGCTGGTCAACAAGATCCTGGCATCCTCAAGACGAACTTCGACTACGTCGTGGTCGACACCTCGCCCGCCTTCGACGAGCACGTCCTCCAGGCCTTCGACGAGACCGACGAGCTGCTGCTGGTCACCACGCTCGACGTGCCGACGCTGAAGAACGTCAAGATCGCCTCGGAGACGCTCGACCTGCTGAACTTCCCGAAGTCTCGTCGCCACCTGGTGCTCAACCGCGCCGACGACAAGGTCGGCTTGTCGACGGAGAAGGTCGAGGTCACCTCGACATGAAGATCGCCCAGACGATCCCGACCTCCGCCGAGGTCGCCAACGCGACGAACGCAGGCGAACCCATCACTGCCTCGTTGCCGAAGCACCCGGTCAGCCAGGCGCTGATGAGGCTGGCGGACGCTGTCACCGGTGAGGGCGACCGCGCTCGCGCAGGCGGCGCCTCCGGGGACGCCGAGGGCAAAGCAGGACGGGGGACGCCGCCGAAGCGCGGCATCCTGCGCAGGGGAGGTAAGTGATGAGCAGCCTGGCAGATCGTCTCGCAGCAGCCTCGCGTGATCGCGCGGAGAGCACCCAGACGAAGTCAGACGCGTTGCCCGACACCCGTGGCGGCAAGGTCAAGCGGCAACCGTCGACGCCTTCCGCGACCTCAAGAGGACGGTTCACGACCGGCTCCTACTCAGCTCGGACCCAAGCTGTACGACGCCAACCTCACTCAGGGCGAGCTCGAGCGGATGGTGCGTGGCGCCCTGCAGGAGGCGATGCAGGACGAGGAGATCATCCTCACGCCTGCGGACCGTACCCGCATCGCCCAGGAGATCGCCGACGACATCCTCGGCTACGGTCCGATCGAGCCCTTCCTGCGCGACCCCGACCTCACCGAGGTCATGGTCAACGGCTGCGACGACATCTGGATCGAGCGCAGCGGGCGCCTGCAGCGCGTCGACGGCCGCTTCAACGACGAGCAGCACCTCCGCCGCACGATCGACAAGATCGTGTCCCGCATCGGTCGTCGCGTCGACGAGTCGAGCCCGATGGTCGACGCTCGCCTCCCCGACGGATCCCGCGTCAACGCGGTCATCCCGCCGCTGGCGATCGACGGCTCCCTGCTGACGATCCGCAAGTTCTCCGCCGACCCCTACACCTCCGACGACCTCGTCGCCTTCGGCACCTACTCCGCACGGACCGCTGAGTTCCTGTCCGCGTGCGTGCGAGGCAAGCTCAACATCATCGTCTCGGGGAGCACCGGCGCCGGCAAGACGACGACCCTCAACGTGCTGTCGTCGTTCATCCCCAGCGACGAGCGCATCGTCACGATCGAGGACGCCGCCGAGCTCCAGCTCCACCAGGACCACGTGCTGCGCCTCGAGTCCCGCCCCGCCAACATCGAGGGCAAGGGCGCCGTCGAGATCCGTGACCTGGTCAAGAACTCGCTGCGCATGCGTCCTGACCGCATCGTCGTCGGTGAGGTCCGCGACATGGCTGCGCTCGACATGCTCCAGGCGATGAACACCGGCCACGACGGCTCCATCTGCACCGTCCACTCCAACGGCCCCCGTGACACCCTCGCACGCATCGAGACGATGGTGCTGATGGCGGGCATGGACCTGCCCATCAAGGCGATCCGCGAGCAGGTCGCCTCCGCGGTCGACCTGATCGTCCACCAGGCACGACTGCGTGACGGCTCCCGCCGCATCACGCACGTGACCGAGGTGGAGCGGATGGAGGGTGACATCATCACCCTCCAGGACATCTTCCTCTTCGACCAGTCGATGGGCTTCGACGAGCACGGCAAGTCGAAGGGCGTCATGAAGGCCACCGGGCTGCGCCCCAAGTTCCTCGACAAGCTCGCGCACAACAACGTCTACGTCGAGCCACAGCTGTTCGCGCGGGACGGCGGCTGAGATGAGCCGGAGGTCGGGATTCGTCGTCTGGACGCGGCGGGTCGGATCGGTCGTCGCCGCGTGCGCGCTGCCGTGCTCGTCGCCACGCCTGCACACGCTGCCACCAGCAGCATCGACTACGTCGAGGCCGAGGAGGACGAGGTCAGCCTCGTGGTGTCCATGCGTGACCTGGCCCCGGGCGAGGAGGTCGCTCTCGACACCGTCACCGCCACCATGGACGGCGAGTCAGTCCCAGCAGAGGCGGAGTCCGCGTCGGACGCGTCGGACAAGGTGCAGCGCACCACGGTGCTGGCGATCGACACGAGTGACAGCATGGCCGCGGGCGGCCGGTTCGAGCAGGCCAAGGACGCAGCGCAGGCCTTCCTGGACACCGTCCCGACGACGTCCGGGTGGGCATGGTCACCTTCGACGACGACGTCACCGTCGTCCAGGAGCCCACCACCGACACCGGCGATCTCAGCGCCGCCATCGACGACCTGGAGCTCGCGCGCGGCACGTCGTTGTACGACGGCCTCATCGAGGCTGTCGACACAGCCGGCGACTCAGGGTCGCGGAGCGTCCTGCTGCTCTCGGACGGGAAGGACACGACCAACACCCCACTCTCGCAAGCGACCCGCGCCGTGCGCACCTCCAAGGTCAAGGTCGACGTCGTCGCCCTCGGTCAGGGAAATGGCGCACCGTTCCTCGAGGTCATCGCGAAGGCAGGTGGCGGTCAGCAGATCGCGGCCGACGATCCCGAGGCCCTCACCGAGCTGTTCGAGGGGTCGGCCCAGGCTCTCGCCAGCCAGATCCTGGTGACGATCCCCAACTCGGCGGAGCTGGCGGGCAGCGAAGGCTCTCTCGAGGTCACGTTCCTGGTGGATGGCCAGCCGGTCACGGACGACGCGTTCGTCACCTTCCCGCAGGCGCAGGGCGCGGGCGGCGGAGAAGCCATCTCCGAGCTCACGCCGGTCGAACCCGGGTTCCTGGTCCCCACCGAGGTGATGTACGCCGGCATCGCGGCGGCCGCCCTGGGGCTGGTCTTGATCGTCGCTCTGATGATGGGGAGCACCAGCAAGCAGGACGAGGCCGTGAGGGCCTCGATCGAGGCCTACACCCGGAAGGGCTCGAGGAAGCTCGCCGCGGCCAATGCGGCAGGTGTCAATCCCAACCAGCCCTCGATGACCGAGCAGGCAGTCTCCATGGCACAGAACGTCCTGGAGAACCAGAAGGGCCTCGAGTCGTCGCTCGGCGACCGCCTCGACGCGGCGGGCATCAGCTTCAAGCCTGCTGAATGGCTCCTGCTGCACGTCGGCATCGCCATCGGACTGGGCGTCGCTGCGCTGCTCCTCAGCGGCGGCAACGTCCTCTACATGCTGGTCGGGCTGTTCGTCGGTGCCGTCGGGCCCTGGATGTACCTGTCGATCGCCAAGTCAAGCGCCTCAAGAAGTTCAAGGCCCAGCTCGCCGACACGCTGCAGCTGATGGCGGGCGCGCTGTCGGCGGGTCTGTCCCTGGCGCAGGCCACGGACACGGTGGTCCGCGAGGGGACCGACCCCATGGCGGGCGAGTTCCGTCGCGCACTCGTCGAGACCCGTCTGGGCGTGGAGATCGAGGATGCGCTCTCCGGCATCGCGGACCGCATGCAGAGCGTGGACTTCGAGTGGGTGGTCATGGCGATTCGGATCCAGCGCGAGGTGGGTGGCAACCTGTCCGAGCTCCTGAACAAGGTCGCCGAGACCATCCGCGAGAGGGAGTACCTCGAGCGTCAGGTCCTGACGCTCTCGGCGGAGGGACGACTGTCGGTGTGGATCCTCGGCGGTCTGCCGCCCGGATTCATGCTGTACCTCGCGGTTGCCAACCCGGACTACCTGGCGCCGATGTTCAGCAGCCCGCTCGGCTGGGTGATGCTGACCGTGATGGCCTTCCTGCTGATCGCCGGCATCTTCTGGATGAAGAAGCTCGTGAAGGTCGAGGTCTGATCATGGGTACCGACCTGATCTTCCTCGTCGGCGGCGTCCTCGGCATCTTCCTGGCGCTCTTCCTGGGTCTGACGGCCATCGGGGTCTTCACCAACGAGGCTCGCGGCGTGAGCAAGTCGCTCACGGTCATCGAGGCGTTCTCCGCTGCTCCCGCGGAGATGCAACGTGAGCTCACACCGTCGTTCCAGGACAGGGTGATCGGCCCGGTGCTGGACAAGTCGCTGAGCATCGGCAAGAAGTTCGCGCCCCGCGACCAGAACGACCGGATCCGGCAGAAGATCGAGATCGCAGGCAACCCGCCCGGCTGGACGCCTGACCGGGTGACCTCGATGAAGTTCCTCGGCCTGGTGCTCTTCCTGGCGATCGGCCTGATGGTCAGCCTGCTCCTCGGCTTCGGGCTCGGACTCCTGCTCGTGGTGTGCATCGGGGCCGCGGTCCTCGGCTTCTTCGCCCCCAACCTCTACCTGTACCAGCTCGGCTACGACCGCACGCAGAAGATGCAACGGGCACTGCCGGACGCGCTGGACCTCCTGACGATCTCCGTCGAGTCCGGCCTGGGCTTCGACGCCGCGCTGTCGCAGGTCGCACGCAACACGGACGGGCCACTCGCAGAAGAGTTCGCCCGCGTGCTGCAAGAGATGCAGATCGGCATGGGACGCAGTGCTGCACTGCGTGCACTCGGCGACCGCACCCACGTCGACGAGGTCAAGCAGTTCGCCTCGGCCATGGTGCAGGCGGACCAGCTCGGCATCCCCATCTCACAGGTGCTGAGGGTCCAGTCCCGCGAGATCCGCGTGAAGCGACGGCAGCGCGCCGAGGAGCAGGCGCAGAAGGTCGCGGTCAAGATCTTGATGCCTCTGATCTTCTTCATCCTTCCCTGCCTCTTCATCGCCGTCCTGGGGCCCGCAGGCATCACCATCATCGAGGCGTTCTCGGGACGCACCTGATGACCAGGAGTAGCCGGCTCGACCTCACGAGCCGGTTGTTCTGCCTGGCGACGGTGCTCGGGCTGAGCCTTGCGTTCGGTGGGCCGTCGACGCTGCAGGGCGTGCTGCTGCTGACGGTGGTCGCTGCGAGCGCCGCTGCGGCCGGCCGCACGACCTGGGTGCGCTATCAGTGGCTCGGTGTCGTCGAAGGACTGTTGGCGGGCCTCGTCATCGGCGTCACGCTCCCGGAGGGTGCCCTCCTCCTGCCCTACCTCATGATCCCTGCGCTGCTCGGAGGGATGGCCGGGGGGCGACGCGCCACCGTCCTCATCGTCGGCGCCGAGTCGACGGGCCTGCTCGCCGCCCTCGTGCTGTCGGAGTCCAACAGTGCCGCCCTGGAAGGCATCGAGGTGTCCGCACCGTGGGTGATCGCCAGCCTCGGCGTCGGCTTCGTCGCGGAATGGATCCTCCGGCTGCGAGGCGATGCGGCACCGCCTGACGAGCAGTCGTACCTGTCAGCGCGGCGTCTTCTCACCCAGCTCCGGTCGGTGACCCGGCGGCTGTCGTCCGGCCTGGACCCTGTCGGCATCGGCAACCAGGCGCTCGCCGACGTGGAGGCGACCGTCATGGCGCCTCGTTCCGCCCTCTTCGTCCGCACCGAGACGGGCACCTGGACTCCGCTCGTCTACCGCGGTGTCGACGCGCGCATCGCCCTGGAACCGGAGGGGGAGATCTTTCAGCGGTGCGTCCGCGAGGTGCGGTCGGTCTCCGCAGCCCAACCCTCCGGCAGAGCCGACTGCCGGCACCGGTTCGCCTTTCCGATCCACGTCAGCCACAACCTGATCGGTGTCGTTCTCGCCGACGGCCCCACCTCGCTGGGCGACGACCTGCACATCCTGGACGAGGTCCTCAGCGAGCACGCCCTCCGGCTGGATGCCGCCCTGGTCTTCGACGAGGTGCGCTCGCTGGCCACCGTCGAGGAGCGGCAGCGCCTCGCGCGCGAGATCCACGACGGCGTCGCGCAGGAGCTCGCCTCGTTGGGCTACCTCGTCGACGAGCTGGCGCACACGGCGACGACGGAGAGCCAAGGACGCAAGCTGCTGAGCCTTCGCGGCGAGATCACGCGCGTCGTCAACGAGCTGCGGTTGTCGATCTTCGACCTGCGCAGCGAGGTCGACACCAGCGGCGGCCTCGGCTCGGCCCTCTCGACGTACGTCCGCACCGTCGGCGCTCGTTCCGGTCTCACGGTCCACCTGACGCTGGACGAGGCGCCGCGCCGGTTGCGCAACGACGTCGAGAGCGAGCTGCTTCGCATCGCCCAGGAGGCGGTGACCAACGCCCGCAAGCACTCGGACGGCGAGAACCTGTGGGTGGACTGCCGGATCCGCCCCCCGTCCGCCTACATCTCGATCCAGGACGACGGCGGTGGACTTGGCGCCGCCCGCCCCGGACAGCTACGGCCTGAAGATCATGCGCGAGCGGGCTGAGCGCATCGGCGCCCAGCTGGAGATTCGCGAGGAAAAGGCCACTTCGGGGTGCCTGGGCACTAAAGTCACCGTGACGCTCTTCTAGCGTGCGGCGGCCCCTCCGCACGTCCCACCTGGAGGTATGTCATGAGCCACGGCAACGTGCTCTCCGTGCTCCTGGTCGACGACCACGAGCTGATCCGGCAGGGCCTGTCCCGCGCGTTCGAGCGCGCACCCGACTTCACCGTCGTCGGCGAGGCGAGTGGCGTCAAGCAGGGCGTCCAGCTCGCGCTCCAGCTCAAGCCCGACGTCGTCGTCACCGACGTCCGGATGGCCGACGGCACCGGGCTCGACCTCACACGTGAGCTGAGGGAGCACGACAAGGAAGTTGGAATTGTCGTCCTGACCATGTATGCCGGTGACGAGCAGCTGTTCGGCGCACTGGAGGCAGGCGCGTCCGCCTTCGTCTCCAAGGACTCACCGTCGGAGGACGTGCTGGCCGCAGCACGGCACGCCAGTGTCTCGCCGCGCTCGTTCGCGGCGGCCGACCTCGCCGGGGCGATGCAACGCCGGCTCTCCCCCACCGGTCCCCAGCTCAGCAACCGCGAGACAGAGGTGCTGCACCTGCTGGCCGAGGGCCTCGGTGTGGCAGGAATCGCGCGACGCCTCTACGTCTCGGAGTCGACGGCGAAGACCCACATCTCCAAGATCTACGAGAAGCTCGGGGCGGCGAACAGGGCCCAGGCCATCATGCTCGCGATCCGCTCGGGGCTGCTGTCCGAACAGTTGGGACAATGATGGGCGTATCGGCATAGCCCCAACGGGCTATAGGTCCCCTGGCGGATCGTCCATTTAGTGAGGTCATCGCAGACATTCTCCTGATGTGCGCACAGCGCTTGTGCTGCAATCTGAGTGCACCGGGAAAGCACCGGACACACTCACAACCTGGGAGACCCATCATGCAGAAGTACCTCGAGCGCCTCATGGACCGTCGCAAGGACGAGCAGGGCGCCTCCGCCGTCGAGTACGGCCTCCTCGTCGCCGCCATCGCGGCGCTGATCGTCATCATCGTCTTCGCGCTCGGTGGCATCGTCAAGGAGGTCTTCACCGACACCTGCACCGAGATCGCCTCGGAGGGCACGAGCATCTCGAGCTCCTGCGGCTGATCCATCTGTCCACGGACTAGCGCGGTCGAAGGGGGGCCAACGTGAGGTCTCCAAGGACCGACGATGAGCGTGGGGCCAGCTCCATCGAGTACGGGCTGCTGGCCGTCGCCATCGCCGCTCTGATCGTGGTGATCCTGTTCCTCCTCGGAGGACTGGTGCGCGAGACGTACGCCGACTCGTGCGAGGAGATCCGCGCCGAGGCTGCCTCGACCTCCGCCAGCTGTGCCAGCTAGAAGGACGACGACAGATCGGTCTCCGTCACTCGACGGGGACCGATCTGTCGTTGCAGGGCCTCCGGCGCTCCACCGTGGCGGCCCGGGACGACCGTGAGCCCCATGGCGGCGGCCTCGAGATAGCTGATCCCGAGGCCCTCGACCTCCAGCCCCCACCAGCGATTCCGCACCGGCATCGCGAAGACATCCCCTGCCGCGTAGTAGGGCGGAGTCTTCTCCACCTCACCTGTGAGAGTCACATGCATCCCCAACCTGCGGCGCGAGACCATGCGTTCGAGCCGAGCGCGGTCCGGCCCGTCCCCCACCAGCAGCAGATGGGCGCGCGGGAAGCGTTGCAGCACCTCGGGCCAGATCCGCACCAGGCGGTCCTGACCCTTGCGGCGCACGAGTCGCCCCACGCACACGACCACCTCGGCCTCCCGAGCGATGCCGTGTCGGCTGCGGACCCACGCTCCGTCCACGGCGGGGTGGAAACCACGGTCGGGACCGGGAGCCATCTTGACGAGCCGTGCTCCTGCGCCGCCCACCGCGCGGGCGATCCGCCGCCCCGTGTAGTCGCTCACGTACGTCATCACCTCGACGCCCGTGGCGACTCGCCGCAGGGCGTGGCGCGTTCCGGGCAGGGCAGCCCACCACACCTCGTGGCCGTGCGTGAGCGCGATTTGTCGGGTCGCCCCTGCCGATCGGAGTCGTGGGGCGAGGAGACCCAGCGGCACGCTCGCCCCGTAGACCACCGTCCGGCAGTCGTGCTCGCGCATCACACGAGACACCGCCCGGCCCAGCCGTGGCGTGGGCAGCAGCAGGGACCTGGGGTCCCGCACCACCGCGAAGGGCAGGTCTCGGTCGTGCGTGTCCGCGCCGGCATGGGCGGGGGCGTACACCACGACACGGTCGGGCGGCAGCTGCTCGGTCAGCTGCCTCACGAAGGTCTGGATGCCGCCCACCCGTGGTGGGAAGTCGTTTGTCAGAAAAAGGACCGGGGCGTCGCTTCCCTGGTCGAGAATGGTGTGCAGCACAAGAACTCCTGTTGCGGAGGAACCCACCGAGAGCCTGGAGAGGACGACGTCAGGTGACGACTCCAGTCCTACCCCGCGAGCAGGTGGGCCAGAACCCCGATGACGTCGCCGTCGACGATACGGGGGAATCATCGGCGCCCGGACCCCGCACTCGAGGGCAATGGGCCAGGCAGATCGTGCTCGCCGCCCTGTTCAGCTACCTGTGGGCCGCTTGCTGCAACGCAACGCTCGACATCTTGCTGACCGGTGGCAACTTCGAGCACTTCGTCGTCTACGAGCTCGGCCAGGCGTACCCCATCTTCCTCATCTCCACGACCGTGGTGTGGGCTGCCCTGGGTCTGCTCATCGCAGTGACAGGTCGCCTGTTCCTCAGCTGCGGTCTCCTGTTCGTCGCCTCGGTCGTGGCGGGCTTCGCAAACTACGAGAAGATGCGGTTGCGTGACGAGCCGATCCTGCCCTCCGACCTCTCGTTCGCCGGGGAGACAGGTTTCCTGAGCGACATGGTGACGCCGAGTGCGCTCGTCACCGTCGCGGCGAGCAGCGTCCTGATCCTGCTCATCACCGTGCTCGTGGGGCGAGTGCTGCGCCACCGCTACCCCAGGATCACCAGGCGCAATGCCCCCGGGCTGTGGCGCGGGTGGGTCGTCGCCCGAGTGGGTCTCGCTGTGGTGAGCCTGCTGCTGCTGCACCAGGCAGCAACCTTCAACCACAGCGGAAACCTGGTGAGGGCGGCCTACGACCAGGGTGGGGCCAAGTGGGCGTTCTGGTTCCAGAAGGTGAACTACCTCCGCCACGGCGTGGTCGCCGGCTTCCTCTACAACACCTCCGGCCCCTCGATGGACGTCCCCCCTGGGTACTCCGAGGCGCGCATGGACGACATCGCCCACCGCTACGAGGCGGTCGCCGACCGCATGAACCGCAACGCGGATCCCACGCTCCTCGACGACCTCAACGTCGTCGTCGTCCTCAGCGAGGCCTTCACCGACCCGACCGCGATCGACGGCGTCTCCCTGGAACGGGACCCGATCCCCTACACGCGCAAGGTGATGCGCTCGACGCCGTCAGGGACGATGCTGGCCCAGCTGTTCGGCGGGGGCACGGCCAACATGGAGTTCGAAGCACTGACCAGCCAGTCGCTCTCCCAGTTCCTTCCGCAGAACGGATCGCCCTACTCCCAGACCGTCCGGCACGAGGAGGACTACCCGTCGCTGGTGGGATACCTGAAGTCACGCGATCACGACGCCGTGGCCGTCCACCCCTACGGCCCGTCGATGTACAAGCGCTCCCAGGCGTACGACGTGATGGGGTTCGACCGGTTCGTCACGCAAGAGGCGATCAGCGACCCCAAACGGATCGACGACGCGAACTTCATCTCGGACGAGACTGCGTTCGACGAGACGCTGGCGCAGATGCGTCAGACCGCCGAGCCCGACCTCATCAACCTGGTCACCATGCAGAACCACTACCCGTTCGACGAGACCTACGACGATCCCATGGACGTCAGCGGAGTCTCCCCGGACGTGTCGTCGAGCCTCGGGCACTACGCCCGAGGGCTGGAGCACAGCGATGCAGCCCTGCGATCGTTCCTCACCGAGCTGAAGCGCTCCGAGGAGCCCACGGCGGTCGTCTTCTACGGCGACCACCAACCGGCGTTGTGGCAGGCCGACCCGGCCGTCCGCGAGACCCCGCAGATGCGACAGACGCCGTTCTTCCTGTGGTCCAACGTCGCCGACCTGCCGGATCAGCAGCTGCCACTGACCAGCCCCATCTACTTCGTCCCTGTGCTCTTCGAGGCCATGGGTGTGGACATCCCTCCCTACTACGCGCTCCTGCTCGAGATGCGCAAGCACTTCTCCGCCATGGAGCAGGGCGAGTACTACTCGCCGGACGGTCAGCTGATCGAGCAGCCTGAGGCGCAGGAGGCGGCACGGCAGGTGCTCGAGGACTACCGCATGATCCAGTACGACTACTCGGTCGGAGACCGCTACTCAGTCGAGCGGATGTTCCCGCAGTAGTCCCAGGCGTTCGAGGACCGTCGGGTGGCTCCCCCACCAGAACTGACGCCACGCCGGGGGGGTGGGGTCGGCGAGTGACCGCTGGGCGAGCCGGACGTGGAGGGCCTGGAACCCCTGGCCGTCGTCCGTCGTCGCGAGCGCGTCGACGTCGGCTCGGGTCTCGACCGCCCGGCTGATGGTGTTCTGCACGGGGCTCACCAGCACGGTCGCGACCGTGACCGTCGCCAGCAGCGGCCAGACGGCGCCGGGTGAGGAGAGACCGCCCGTGCTGCGCCGCGCGCGCCGGCTGTCGAGGAGCAGTGCGAGCGCCGCGACCCCGGCGACCGCTCCGACCGCACCCAGCGTCGTGCCCACCAGCACGTCGTGCCGAGCCGCGTGCGCGACCTCGTGGGCAGCCACGGCGATCACCTCGTCGTCCGGCGCATCCTCGAGCAGCGTGTCGTACAGCACCAGCCGCTTGGTCCCGCCCAAACCCGAGACGTAGGCGTTGAGCGTGGTGGTGCGGCGGGACGCATCGGCGACCAGCACCTCCCCCACGTCGACCCCCTGCTGGTCGGCCATGCTCACCAGCTCGGTGCGCAGCCTGCTCTCAGGCAGCGGGGTGAAGCGGTTGAACAGCGGCTCCACCAGCACGGGGTAGGCCAGGGAGACGACGTATGTCGCGACGACCACCCCCGCGCCCACCGGGAGGTACCACCGTCGCGGCCACCGACGAGCGCATCCGACGACGAGCAGGACGACCAGAGTCGTCCCGAGCCAGGAGACCGCCAGGGACAGCACCTGGTCCGACCACCAGCCGGCGGCTCCCTGGGTCGTGAGGCCCTCCTGCAGCCTGAGCTCGCGGACCCGCCAGGCGGAGGCCAGCCCGACTGCCCAGACCGCCGACGTCGAACGTCAGCACCAGGACCGGCACGGCCAGCCACCAACGCAGACGTGCGAGCGGGGCGGCGGCGCGCCGCCCCCACCGCGTCCAGCCGAGGAGCAGCGCGACCACGACGCCGAGCACGAGCGCGGTGTCCGGCCCACCGGCGGACCGCGCTGACGTAGGTCTCGGCCCGAGTGATCTCGGCTCGCGTGAAGTAGTCGCCTGCGGGCACGGGGTCGAGGCGTCCGGGCAGCCACTCCCACGGGACGAGGAGCGCGGCGAGGCCAGCCCACACCGCTAGAGCGAGGACGAGCAGGATCCATGCGCCTCGACGGTCCAGGTCCCGTCGCAGCCCCTCGATCGCCATCAGCCGGCCAGGGCGGTCAGGTACTCCCGCCAGGCGCGCACGAACTCACGCTGGCTGACGCCGAGCACGTCCTGGAACGCGGCCCCGGTGCCCCCGTCGCGCACCGCCTGGCGGTAGAACCTCCACAGCGCGTCCTCGCCGTAGGAGTCGGCGATGAGCCGCGCGGCGAGCCATGCCGACTCGTACCAGGCGCCGATGCGCTCGTCGGAGCCGTCGAACTCGCGGCCGCCCGGCAGTGCCCGCGGGGCCCCTTCCTCGCGTGTCTGCCGCAGGATCTGGGCGGCCAGGACGTCCAACGACGTCGTCGAGCGGGCCAGCGCGACGTAGTCGGCGATGCCCTCGGACAGCCAGATCGGCACGTCCAGGAGGGCGGCCCCGAGCGCGACGTGGGCGGCCTCGTGGGCCAGCACGATCTCGCGTCCCTCGCGTGACAGGGGCCCGAAGAGCCGGGGGTTGACGTAGACGTGCTGCGGCGAGCCCGCCGCGGTGGATCCGTCCGGCGTGGTCGTGACGGCCGCTATCGCCGCAGCCTGCTGCTCCGGGACGCCGGCCACGTCGCGGAAGGCGTCCTGCTCGTGCGGCACCTCGACGCAGAGCACCCCCCGCCAGGAGGGGAGGCTGACCCGCACCGTCTCCGCCGCCTCCTCGGCGTAGGCGAGCACGGGGCGCACGGGCTGGGACCCGGTCGTGACCGCCATCGCGCGGCCGCCCCGGGCCACCTGGACCTCGTCGGACAGCCACAGCGGCACCCGGTCCGCCTGCGGCAGGTCGGTGGTGAGCACGCGGACGTCGCCGTCCGTCGTGGTGAGGGCGACCGGCACCGTCAGTGACGAGACGGTCGGGTCCACCTCGCCGTACCGCCAGGTGACCTGGACGTCGGCGACCCACGCGTCCTCGCCCCAGCGGTCGCTCTGCTCGTCGGTCAGCGCCGTCGCCGACTCGGCGAGGTGCCGCAGGGCCACGTCCTCCAGGTCCAGCCGGCCGGCATTGGAGACCAGGGTGCGCATCTCGCGCCTGGCGACCGGCCCCTCGCCGAGCCGCGTGGCAGCCCCTGCATCGCTGCTGCGCAGCGCCCCCTCGAGGTCCTCGAGCACTTCCGCAGCACTCGCGTCGCGCTCCTGCGCTCCCCGCAGGGGTCGGATCACCGTCGAGGTCAGCCGATCTCCCGCTGTCGCACGCAGCCAGTGGCAGGGTGGCCGCAGCGACTGCTGCGGCCACCCATCGGCGCACGGGACGAGGTCTCATCCCGCCATTGTCCAGGGTCAGCCAGGACGCACTGCACCGGAGACCGGCATGGAGAACACCGACGTCAGCTGCACCCCGGTGCTGGGGTTCGCGGCGTGGACGAGCTGGCCGTTGCCGACGTAGATGCCCACGTGGCTGACCGGGCTGTAGTAGAACACCAGGTCACCTGGCTGGAGGGCGCTCGTGGACACCGGCGTGCCCGAGCCCATCTGCGCGCCCGACGAGTGCGGCAGCGACACGCCGCCCTGGGCCCAGGCGGCCATCGTCAGGCCGCTGCAGTCGAAGGAGTCCGGCCCCATGGCGCCGTAGGCGTAGGAGTCGCCGACCTGGGCCATCGCGTAGGCGACCGCAGCAGCCGCACCGCCTGAAGCGGCCGGCGCCGCTACCGTGCGCTCGGCACTGCGTGTCGGCCGGGCGGCGGCCCGAGCCCTGGCCTGGGCGTCCTCGAGCGCCTCGGCGGCTGCTGCGACGCTCGAGCGGATGTCCTCCAGGGTTGCTCCGCGCTTCTTGGCCTGCACACGCAGTCGGTCGGCCTTGCGGTCCTGGCTGACGGCACGGTCGCGCAGCGCGTCGATGCGTCGCGTCAGCGCCTCGGCCGTCTCGGGCGCGAGAGCAGCGTCCTGGGCCTCGGCCCGGGCCGCTGCCTCGGCGTCGGCCAGAGCGTCGGCCGGGTCGTCGGAACGGATGACCTCGGAGGCCTCAGCGAAGGCCTCGACGTCGAGCCCGTCCTCGGCCTCCTCGGTGATGACGGCCTCGATCTCGCTCAGGGCGGTCTCGTGCGCGGTGAGCTCTCCGCGGGTCTCCTGGAGGGCTGCCCGGGTCCGGGCGAGGTCCTTGGTCAGGCGGCGTGCCTGCAGGGCGGTCTTGTCACGCTTCTCCTGCACCGCCGAGAGGCGCTCACGGGCCTCGTCGACGTCCGGCTCCGCAGCGCTCGGCGCCGCGGTCAGCACGAAGGTGGTCGTCACCCCGGCGCAGAGAGTGGCGAGGGCGCGCGAGGCGCGCTGATGACTAGCTGGCATGCGTCAGCTGCTCCTTTGTCCTTCGTCTACCGGGTTAGCTGACGGGTTCGGGCGGCAAAGAACTCCCTACGGACGCTGACGCGTGCGTCAGACCTGTCCGATTCACCCCACGTACTTGGTTCCCCGGCTCCGCGTGACACCAGGTCGGATGGGACCTGTCGTCGCGCGAACTCGACGCGCTGCCTGGCCGACGTCGGTCGACGGCTGTGACAGGCAACGGCGGACCAACTTAGGTGGGTCAGGTGACCAAGTCCAATCGGACCCGTCACACAGGTCGTGTGCGGCTCGACACATCTTGGGTACTAACGCCTGGATCGCGGCGTGAAAGCGGTCACCCGCAGGCGACGTCGGGGGCTTCCAGCGGCTCGACCATGCGCAGCTGCGGCACCAAGCCGGACTCCGCCAGGACCGCGAGCGCCGCCTGCTCCTCGGCGTCGAAGGCCAACTCCGGGGGCGGGCCCAGCAGATGTGTCACCACACAGTCGTGGCAGGCAAGCCCGCGTACGACGCAGCGGTCACAGTCGATCTCCACGCTCACGGGGACTCCTTCTCGTCGGTTGGTCACACGCTCGCAGGGGGCTCCGACAGTTCCCCCTGGTCAGTCCTTGGACCCGGCCGCCTCGGCCCGCGAGACCAGCTCGATCGCGTCGGACCTTCCGCACCACCGGCAGGTCACCGCCTCGACGACCTCGTTCTGGACGTCGGTGTCCTCGACGGCGTGCTCACCCGCCAGGTCGAAGTGCCAGAACTCGGTCGTACGCCGGGTGCGGGAGACGTCGAAACGGGTGAGGTTGCCACACCCGCCGCAGCGCCATCGGGTGGTCGAGTCGGGCAGTGGGACCGGCATCGTGTCCTCCAGTGGGGGTCTCGACAGTGGGGGTCTCGACAAGCTTCACCGCCGGAGCGGTCTTCTGCTCGACCGACGGAGCGGCAGTCAGGCTCGACCGCAGGGGGCGGGCGGGCCGGGGCACCGCGGGGGTCGGCTCGGGCCAGGGTAGTTGCCGCGCGCCTGCGGCTTTCTGTCGGTCGCCGTTCCTACCCTCCGAGACATGACCACCACCGAGTCGCCACCGACGGTGCCGACTGTGACACCGGTGCCGGCGGGCGCCGGGACGCTCCCCGGGTCGCGGTGGGCGGAGCAGCAGTCGTTCGACGAGTGGGCCGCTCGCTGCGCGACGTCACGTTCTGCGTGGTCGACCTGGAGACCACCGGCGCCTCCCACTGCGCGGGCGCCCGGATCACCGAGGTCGGCGCCGTCAAGGTGCGCGGCGGCGAGGTTCTGGGCGAGTTCCAGACGCTCGTCAACCCCCGCGAGTCCATCCCCGCCTTCATCTCGGTGCTCGACGGGCATCAGCGACGCCATGGTGGCGACGGCCCCCACGATCGAGACGGTGCTTCCGCAGTTCCTGGAGTTCGCGGCAGGCTGCGTCCTGGTGGCCCACAACGCTCCCTTCGACATGGGGTTCCTCAAGGCGATGTGCCTGGAGCAGCAGCGTCCGTGGCCCGTCGTCGAGGTGATCGACACCGCCGTCATCGCTCGACGCGTGGTCCACCGCGACGAGTCGCCCAACTGCAAGCTGGCCTCGCTCGCGACGTTGTTCGGGGCGGCCACCACCCCCAACCACCGCGCGCTCGAGGACGCCCGCGCCACCGTCGACGTGCTGCACGGCCTGATCGCACGACTGGGCAACCTCGGCGTGCACACGCCTCGAGGAGCTGCAGACCTACACCTCGCGGGTCACGACCGCGCAGCGTCGCAAGCGCCACCTGGCCGAGCACCTCCCGCACTCCCCCGGCGTCTACCTCTTCCGCGACGCCAACGACCGCGTCCTCTACGTCGGCACCTCCAAGGACCTGCGACGCCGCGTGCGCAGCTACTTCACGGCCGCGGAGACCCGGTCGACGGATGGGTCAGATGGTCGGGCTCGCCCACCGAGGTGCAGGGCATCGAGTGCGCCACCCCGCTCGAGGCCAACGTCCGCGAGGTGCGCCTGATCGCGCAGCACTGTCCGCCCTTCAACCGCCGGTCCCGCCATCCCGAGAAGCGTGCACTGGGTCAAGCCTACCTCGGAGCCGTGGCCGCGCCTGGCCATCGTGCGGCGGGTGCTGGACTACGACGCCGACTACATCGGGCCGTTCCGCACGAGGGTGCGCGCCCAGCAGGCGGTCGACGCGCTGCACGAGACCTTCCCGGTCCGGCAGTGCACGCCACGCATGGCGCTGCGGCCGAGCATGAGCCCGTGCGCCCTCGCGGAGATGGGCCGGTGCCTGGCCCCCTGCGACGGCCGGGTGGAGCCGGAGGTCTACCTCGCGACGGTCGACTCCCTCCGTGCGTCGCTGCAGGCCGGCGCGGAGGAGGTCATCGGGGTCCATGACGACCGCATGCGCATCCTCTCCGAGCAGGAGCGCTACGAGGAGGCCAGCAGGTTCCGCGACCGCCTCACCGCCTTCCTGCGCGGCGCGGCCCGCAGCCAGCGCATCAGCGCCCTCACCCGCTGCCCCGAGATCGTCGCCGCTCGCAAGGAAGAGGGCAGCTGGCACGTGCACGTCATCCGCCACGGCAGGCTGGCGGCGGCGGTGTGATCCCCGTCAGGAGCCGATGCCTCGTGGTGGGTCGCGGACCTCGACGGCCGGCGCCGAGCAGGTGATCCCCGGGCCGGGCCCTCTGCCCGCGTCGTCCATCGACGAGGCGGAGCTGCTCGTGCGCTGGTTGGAGTCGCCCGGCGTGCGCCTCGTCGACGTGGAGGGGTCGTGGTCCTGCCCCGCCTCCGGCGCCGCTCGCCACGCCGAGGCCTACGCCCCCGAGACGAACGGTGTTCGATCCCAGCGACTGAGCGACACGGACTTCACGGAGTCACAGTCAGGCACGAGGTGACGCGTCGCGTAACGTGCACCACGTGATCACCGCGATCGTCTTCATCAACGCCCAGGTGTCGCAGATCCCCGAGGTCGCGGCCGCGGTCGCGGGCATCGAAGGGGTCAGCGAGGTCTACTCGGTCACCGGCCAGATCGACCTGATCGCGATGGTCCGGGTCCGCCGCCATGAGGACGTCGCCACGGTGGTCGCCGACCAGGTCAACAGGGTGCCACGGTGTGACGGCCACCGAGACCGGCATCGCCTTCCGGACCTACTCGTAGCACGACCTGGAAGCGGCGTTCTCGTCGGGCTGGACTAGGGCAGACGG
>CAVXMY010000003.1:0-581779 GCA_963763065.1 uncultured Actinomycetota bacterium | reverse complement strand
GTCCTGAGAGGACAGCCGTCATGCGAGTCGTCGTGGCGCTGGGGGGCAATGCCCTGCTGCAGCGCGGGGAGCCCATGACCACGGACGCGCAACGCCGGAACGTGGCGCGGGCGGCGCCGGCGCTGGCGCAGATCGCCGCGGACCACGAGCTGGTGATCTCCCACGGCAACGGTCCTCAGGTCGGCCTGCTGGCGCTCCAGGCTGCTGCCTACACCCACGTCGAGGCCTCGACGCTGGACGTGCTCGGTGCGCAGACCCAAGGGATGATCGCCTACGTCCTCGAGCAGGAGATGCGCAACGTCTTCCCGACGAAGGAGCGGTTCGCGACCATCCTGACCATGGTCGAGGTCGACGCCGACGACCCGGCGTTCGCGAACCCCACCAAGTTCGTCGGGCCCATCTACACCGAGGACCAGGCGCAGCGACTGGGCAAGGAGAAGGGGTGGCCGTTCCGCAAGGACGGCGACTCGTGGCGCCGGGTGGTGCCTTCCCCACGCCCGCAGCAGATCCTCGAGCTCGACGCCATCCGCGCCCTCCTCGACCTCGACATCGTCGTCATTTGCGCCGGCGGGGGCGGCATCCCCACCCTCATCGCCGAGGTCGACGGCAAGCCGACCCTGACCGGGGTCGAGGCCGTCATCGATAAGGACTTCGCCACCGAGCTGCTCGCGAGGCAGCTGGGAGCCGACCTGTTCATCATGGCCACCGACGTGGACGGCGTGTACACCGGCTGGGGCACCCCCGACCAGCGGCGCATCGACACGGTGACCACCCAGGAGCTGGGTCGACTCGAGTTCCCCTCGGGGTCGATGGGACCGAAGGTCGAGGCAGCGGCGGCCTTCGTCGAGGCGACGGGGAAGCGGGCCGCGATCGGCGGTCTCGCGGACATCACCGACATCGTGAGAGGCACGGCGGGGACCCAGGTGGTCCCGGCCGAGGCCGGTTAGGAAAGGGCAGAGATGACAACGTTCGGAGTTCACTCGGAGGTCGGTCGACTCCGCCAGGTGATGGTCCACCGGCCGGATCTCAGCCTGCAGCGGCTGACCCCGTCCACGCACGACGACCTGTTGTTCGACGACGTCCTGTGGGTGGAGCGGGCACAGTACGAGCACGACCAGTTCGTCGCCAGGATGCAGGAGCGCGGCGTCGAGGTCTTCCTGCTCCAGACCCTCCTCGGGGAGGCGCTCGCGGCCAGCGAAGAGGGGCGGAACCGCCTGATCGAGCTGGCCGCCTCCGAGTACACCGTGGGGCTGTCGCTGGTCGACGAGGTGCGGGCGGCGCTCGCGGGGATGAAGCCGGACGACCTCGCCACCCACATCATCGGCGGCCTCACCGTGGCGGAGAGCGGACTCGACCTGGGGAAGTACCGCTCGCGCTCGCTCCCGGCCGCTGCGCTGGACGACACGAGCATGTTCGTGCTGCCGCCGCTGCCGAACACGCTGTTCACGCGTGACTCCTCCTGCTGGATCTACGGCGGCGTGTCGGTCAACCCGATGTTCTGGCCGGCGCGACGTCTGGAGGCCTACAACGTCGCGGCGATCTACCGCTACCACCCGATGTTCGCCGACGCGGAGTTCGAGTACTGGTACCCGAGGGTCGGCGACGACGGGCGCTTCGAGGCGCAGGACTTCGGTCGCTCTTCCCTCGAAGGAGGCGACGTGATGCCCATCGGCAACGGGACCGTCCTCATCGGGATGAGCGAGCGGTCCCAGGCGCGGATGATCGAGCAGATCGCGGCCGCCCTGTTCGAGAAGGGAGCGGCCGAGCGGGTGATTGCTGCGGTGATGACCAAGGACCGCGCGCACATGCACCTCGACACCGTGTTCACGATGCTCGACCGCGACAAGGTGACCGCCTACCCCTCTGTGGTCAGTGGCATCCGGGCGATCAGCCTGCGACCCGGCAGCAACGGGCAGCGGTTCCACGTCACCGAGGAGGAGTCGTTCCTCTCGGCGGTGGCCGACGCGATGGGCGTGTCCCGGTTGCAGGTGGTCGAGACCGGCGGCGACAAGTACCAGCAGGAGCGCGAGCAGTGGGACGACGGCAACAACGTCGTCGCCCTGGAGCCAGGCGTGGTGGTCGCCTACGAGCGGAACACGTACACGATCGCGAAGATGCGCGAGGCCGGTGTCGAAGTCGTCGCCATCGAGGGCTTCGAGCTCGGCAAGGGCCGTGGTGGCGGGCACTGCATGACGTGTCCGCTCACCCGCGACCCGGTGTGAGGAACTGCCATGGCCGCTGAGCTTCCGCGCTGGTTCATGATCTTCGTGCTGATCGCCCTCATCGTCGGTCTGCTCATCTGGGCTCGAGGGACCGACCACCATCGTGGGCAGTACGTCGGCGCGCTGGGCGTGCCCACGGCCCGGGCACTCGTCGAGGCCTGAGGTCCCGGATGGCGAGCGGGCCTGCCGGCCGCACCCCCCGACCACCGACGATGCTCGACGCCGTGCTGCCGATCGTGGTGCTGATCGGGTTGCTCGCACTGACCATCGCCCTGTTCGGGATCGACGCCACCAACGGCCCCCTCCAGGTGGCTCTGCTCCTCAGTGCGGCGTTCGCCAGCCTGATGGCTTTCAAGAACGGGTACACGGTCGCTGGGGTCGCCGACGCGGCGGTCGGTGGTGTCTCGTCGGCTGTCGGAGCGATCTTCATCCTCTTGGCGGTCGGTGCGCTGATCGGGACGTGGAACATGGCGGGGACGATCCCGACCATCGTCGACTACGGGATCCGGTTGGTCAGCCCGACGTGGTTCTACCTCGCTGCGGCCGTCGTCTGTGCGCTGGTGGGGATGGTGACCGGGAGCTCGTGGACGACCGTGGGCACGCTCGGAGTCGCGTTCGTGGGGATGTCCAACGTGATGGGCCTCAACGACGCCATCGCAGCGGGCGCCGTCATCTGCGGCGCCTACTTCGGCGACAAGATGACCCCACTGTCCGAGACGACCATCCTGGTTCCCAAGCTCGTCGGCGGCGGCTTGACCGTGGGCGAGCACGTTCGCAACATGTTCTGGACCGCGGGGCCGGCGTTGGGCATCAGCCTCGTCATCTTCTTCGTGCTCGGCCTCAATGCGGAGGCGGACGCCGCTATCAGCACCGACAAGGCCCGGGAAGCGCTTGCGGCGGCGTTCGACATCGGGTTCGTGAACCTGCTTCCACTGCTGTTGCTGGTGGTCTTCTCGATCCTGAAGTTCCCTCCGTTCCTGTCCATCCTGGGGTCTGCGCTCTTCGCAGGCGTCCTGGCGTCGTTCACGCAGTGGGAGGCGGTCAAGGCCTTCGTGGACGACCCGAGCCTCGGGCCGGTCGCGACCTCGATCGAGGCCATCTTCGAGTCGATGGCGACCGGCTTCGTCAGCAACTCCGGTGTGGCACCGATCGACGAGCTGTTCACGCGCGGCGGGATGGCGAGCCTGCTGTCCACGATCTGGCTGGTGCTGGGCGCGCTCTCCTTCGCAGCCGTCATGGAGCATGCGGGGTTCCTGGAACGGCTGCTGCTGCCGATCGTGTCTCGCACTCGGCGACGCGGGTCGCTGATCGCGGCTGTCAACTCCAGCGGGATCGGCCTGAACGTGATCGCCGGCGACCAGTACGTCGCTGACGTACTGCCCGCGCGCATGTTCCGCGGGGAGTTCTCCAAGCGTGGGCTGGCGCCACAGGTGCTGTCCCGGGCGGTCGAGGACTCCGGGACCGTCACGTCCGTGCTGGTGCCCTGGAACACCTGTGGTGCCTACATCTCCGGCGTGCTCGGAGTCTCCACGGCCGCCTACTTCCCCTTCTGCTTCTTCAACCTTCTCAGCCCGGTGCTCGACGTCCTCTACGGGTTCCTCGGGTTCAAGGTGCCGAACAGCCCGGAGCCGTGGGCCGAGCCCGAGCCGGCCGCGTCGACCGAACCCGTCGCGAGAGCCGATACACGTCAGGAGGCGTCTGATGAGTGACCAAGCCACGGAGACACCGAGGGAGCGTCGACGCCGGTTCACCCTGCCCTCGGCGTACTCGATCCTGTTCGGGCTGATCGTCGTGATGGCGATCGCGACCTGGGTCATCCCGGCCGGTTCCTACAAGCTCGACAAGGAGGGAGCGCCGAAGCCCGGCACCTACAACGAGGTCGAGAGCGACCCTGCGCGGATCCTGATCGACTCCCTCACTGCGCCGATCAACGGTCTCTACGGGATCGAGGGCGCGGACGGGAAGATCAGCTACTACGACACCGGTGCGCTCTTCGGAGCCATCGATGTCGCCCTCTTCATCATCGTGATCGGCGGCTTCCTGGGGGTGACCATGCAGACCGGAGCCATCCAGGCCGGGATCGGGAGGTTGGTCGCCAGGCTTCGTGGACGGGAGAAGTGGATGATCCCGATCCTCATGATGGTCTTCGCGCTCGGCGGATCGACGTATGGCATGGCCGAGGAGAGCCTGGCGTTCTACACGCTGGTGATCGCGGTCATGATCGCTGCGGGCTACGACGCCCTGACCGGCGCGGCAGTCGTCCTGCTCGGCTGCGGTATCGGCACTCTGGGCTCGACCATCAACCCCTTCGCGACGGGCATCGCCTCGGGATTCGCCGACGTCTCCATCAGTGATGGCCTGTTGTCGCGGCTCATCATTCTGGTCGTCGGTCTGGGCATGGGGATCTTCTTCGTGATGCGCTACGCCGACCGCGTCAAGCGTGATCCGACCCAATCCTTGGTCTACGACATGAAGGAGGCCAACGAGGCCCACTTCAGCGTCCAGGGCGACGACGAGGCGGCCGTCTTGACCGGCCGGCACAAGGCAGTCCTTGCGGTCTTCGGCCTGGCCTTCCTCGTGATGATGTACGGCGTCATCCCCTGGGAGGACATGGGGATCGGAATCCCGACGCTGTGGTGGTGGTTCCCCGAGATGACGGCCTCGTTCATCCTCTTCTCGATCGTCATCGGGCTGATCGGACGGATGAGCGAGACCCAGCTGACCGACTCGTTCGTCGGTGGCGCGCGTGACCTCCTCGGGGTCGCTCTCATCATCGGGATCGCGCGTGGGATCACCGTCGTGATGACCAACGGCGGTATCACCGACACTGTCCTGCACTGGGCCGAGCAGGCGGTCGAGGGCCTCGGCCCGGTGGCCTTCGCGGTGGTGGTGTTCCTGCTCTTCCTGCCGCTCTCGTTCCTGATCCCCTCGTCGTCCGGGCTCGCGACCGTGTCCATGCCCATCATGGCCCCGCTGGCTGCTTTCGTCGGTGTCGAGGGCGCTGTGATCGTCACGGCCTTCCAGAGCGCATCGGGCCTGATGAACCTCTTCATCCCGACCTCTGCGGTGGTGATGGGCGGCCTGGCGATCGCGCGCGTGCCCTATGGCAGCTACCTGAGATGGTTGTGGCCGCTGCTGGCCATGCTCGGAGCGCTCATCATCGTCGTCCTGGGCATCGGAGCTGTCGTGGAGTAGATCACCGCCGTCGCGCGGCCGGAAGACTGACTCAGGAGGTGGGGCCGGCGCTGGCACGGAGCTGTTGGCAAGCCGGTGCGGCCTGGAAGGCGCTCTCGAGCTCCTCGGCCCCGTCGAGCCGGCTGATGCTCTGCACGGTGGCTGTGACGCCGCTGAGCATCGTGGCGAGCGCGCCGGTGATGGTCGAGACCTGGGCGAGCAGCTCGCGTGTGGTGGTCGGGGACTGGCTGGTGGCGCCGGTGATCGTGTCCTTCTGCTGCTGGAGCTGGCTGGCGAGCGCGGACAGCTGCGCTTGGGCTTCGTCGCCGGCGGCGGTGTCGGGTGGGCCGAGGTCCGTCAGATTGGCGACGAGCGAGTCGGTGGCGGCGGCGACGCTTGCCAGGGCGTCGCGTAGCCCGTTGGCGCTCAAGTTCGCCTTGTCACTCAGCGTGGCCTGCGCGGCGTCGACCGCGTCCTTCCAGTCCGACGCGGTCGAGCAGACGCCTTCGGCCCAGGTCGAGGCCGACGGCTCCTGGCTACCAGCCGAGGCGCTCGAAGTCTGCGAGCTGCTCGCGCCCTGTGAGCCCTCCGTGTCATCCGAGCTTCCGCACCCAACGACGAGAACGAGCACGGCGACCACCGTCGCGGTGCGGCTCGCCGCTGCCAGGTTCTCGCGGCGTCGAGTACTGGATCGACCGAAGGCGCGGGTGAAGGTCATCGGTGAAACCTCCGACTGCGAGAGGGGCAGCCAGCCGGCCCCCTCCTGGCCGATGGGGGCGGAGCATCTGGTCATGATAGGCACGCAATCCCGTGCATGGTTCCGTTGAACGTTCAGGCCCGCCGCCGCCGCTCGAACGGCACTGGTCGCTGTGCTCCTTGCGCCGGTCCAGGAGTAGCCGGGCTCGGCTGCACTCCCTTGTCGACGACGCACTGCTGATCAGACCTGACGATCACCGGTCCACCCGTCCACCCGTCCACCCGTCCCCTCAGGCGAGTGCCTTGGCCTTCAGGGTGTCGAACTCTGCCTGGGTGATGGCGCCGGAGTCGAGCAACGCCTTCGCGCTGGCGATCTGGTCAGCCGCACCGGTCGACGAGCCGGCGACCTGCTGGATGTACTTCTCCTGCGCGGCCTGCTGCTGGGCCATGGCAGCCGTCTGCCGATCCGTCATGCTCCTACCGCGGGCGATCAGGTAGATCAGCGCCCCGAGCCACGGCACGAAGATCAGCAGGATCGCCCACCCGGCCTTGCCCCACCCGCTGAGCGTGCGGTCACCGAACATGTCGAAGATGCAGCGGAACCACACCATGAATGCGGCGATCCAGATGAAGAACCAGAAGCTCCAGAGAAGAACTTCCCAGAAGTCGTTGGTTATTGCGTCCATCGTTGATTCCCTTTGCTCGTGTCAGTGAACTGACGCTGTCATGGCAATGGCAGGCACTGACCACGCGGCTCCATTCAGGCGCCTCGTTGCATGTCTGCCTGGGTAAGCCTCTCAGCAACCTCAGAGCCGAGTCCCAAGGGGGTAGGGGTGTCGTGGGCAGTTGGTGGACGCCTACGTCGAGGTCGTAGCCCGCGCACGAGCCGGCGCGCGCAACGCGAAACCGATCAGGGTCAGGACGACCCCCAGGACAGACGCCATGCCAGCGACACCGAAGGCGACCACTGACGTGAACAATGATGACTGGAGGAAGGCGGAGTCCATCGCGACCGCCCTGTTGGGGTCGTCCTGGTCGAGCTCTGCGTAGGTCTTGCCGCCGGTGATCTCCAGGGTGTGGTGGTCGATGATGTCTGCTTGGCAGTACGCCGAAATCGGGCCGTTCACGCCGTCACCGGCAGCACAGCTGGCGTCGTCCGACACAGTGATCTTCTGGTCAGCCAGCGTGGTGGAGATGACTACCCACGTGACGACTCCGGCGATCGCCATGACGATGCCGACGACGATGGCTGTGATCGACGCTATAGCGCGCATGGTGGGCTCCTTCTTAGCGCTGTGGTTCGCGACACGAGACCGAGACTGATGTGACTGCTGCATCATCCTGTTGCCGGCGCCCGACCGGCTCCCCCGCTACAGGTGAAATCTGCCGAGTACTGGTGTCTGGAGCGTGCGGTCACCTCAGCTGTCCCTCAGGCGGACGGGATCGACGTCGCGGTCGTCGGCAGCGTGTGGGTGTGAGCGGACGCCGCGGCTGCCGCGTCCGCCAGGGTGCCCTTCGCGGCCCGGGCGCGGCGACCCATCACGACCGCCATCAGGACTCCGGCAGCGCTGAACACACACATGACCCACGAGGTGGCCGACAGCCCTGAGGCCAGGGCTTCGGCGTCGGAGGCACCCTCGCCGAGCCGGCTATCGGTGACGTTGCTGTAGATGGATGCAGCGAGCGCCGTCGCCACGGCGGCACCGACGTACCGGGCCATGTTGGACACACCGGACGCCTCGCCCACCTGCTCGGCAGGCACCGACGCGGTGGAGGCAGCTGAGGCGGGGCCGTTGGACAGGCCCATGCCGACGGCGATCGCGATCAGCGGCAGCACGAAGAGGCTGTACTTCCACGACGGGTCGACCAGGCCGATCACAGCGAAGCCGCCGGCGGTGACGAGGAAACCGATACCAACGACCTCCCGGCCCCCGAGCCTGGCCGCGAGCTTGGGCACGAGCGGGGCGACCATGACGAGACCGACGGTTGCGGGCAGGGTCGCGAGTCCAGCGTCGAGGGGGCTGAGGTCGAGGGTGCTCGGGTCCTGGAAGTAGAGGCTCAGGATGTACATCAGCGCATTGATGGTGCCCGCGCCGATCAGGATCGCGACGGTTGACCCGACCAGCACCCGGTTGCGCAGCAGGGCGAGATCCACGAGCGGCAGCTGGACCCGGCGCTCCACTGCCACGAAGCCGAACCCGGCGGCCACGCACACTGCCAGGCACCCGATCGTCGCGACCGACACCCATCCCCAGTCGCTGCCCTCGCTCAGGGCGAGGATCAGTGGGGCGAGGGTCAGCGCCACCAGCACCGAGCCGGCGTAGTCGATCGACTTCGGACGGTCCGCATCGCGCGACTCCGACACGGTGGCCGCGGTGAGGACCATGCAGAGCAGGGCGATCGCGGCGTCGATCCAGAAGAGTCCCTGCCAGCCGGTGGAGCCGACGAGCAGACCACCGACCAAGGGACCGGCTGCGGCCCCGACCGCTGCGGCCGCACCCCACAACGACACCGCCCGCACCTGCGCCTGGCCGCTGTTTGCGACCGAGAGCAGGCTGAGCCCGCATGCGAGGATCGTCGCACCCGCCGCGCCTTGGATCAGCCTGCCCGCGATGACCATCCCTCCGGACTGCGCGAGCGCGATGAGTGCGCACGAGGCCACGAACAGCGCCAACCCCAGCTGGAAGATTCGCTTGCGCCCGAAGACGTCACCGAGTGCACCCGAGGTCACGATGACGGCTGCACCGACGAGGGAGTAGCCGGTGACAGCCCACTGCAGCGTCTCGACCGAGGTGCCGGTGTCCTCGCTGATCGCTGGCAGCAGGATGCTCACCGCCGATGTGTTGGCATTGACCACCAGTGTCGAGATGCAGGTGGCCGCGAGCACACCGCCGGTACTGGTGGTGACCTCCTTGGTCCCCGTGCTCATGGGCGGTCCTCTCCCTTGTGCAACCGTCGGGCGTCCGGGCATCCTAAAAATGCGCTGAGGCTCCGGCCTCATCCCTTCCGGGCGACATCGGCCTGGCAACGGACTCACGCTCAGGCCGCGAGCAGGCCGCGCAGGATCGTGGACAGCTGTGCGGCGTCGCGCTTCGACACACAGGCCGCGATCCCTAGGTGGCGTGCCTCGGCCGCGACGTGTTCGTCGAGGTTCGCCGTGAAGAGCACGACGACCTGGGGTGGGTGGTGGTCAAGGATGCGCTCCGCGACCTCGAGCCCGCTGAGGACCGGCATGCGGTTGTCGAGTACGACGACATTGGGGATCGGTGGAGGGTCGTAGGCGAGGTACCGCCGCAACGCCTCGCCGCCGTCCTTCGCCGTGGCGACCACGTCGAAGCCGTCCATCTCGAGGAAGACCTCGACGAGCTCGAGCAGGTCCGGCTCGTCCTCTGCGACGAACACTGTAGGCCTGTGGTCAGGGTGGGTCATCGGGGCGGCCTGCCTCGCGTGGGGGTGCAGGTCGGCCGGTGCCCTGGTGCAGGGGCGGTCATCAGCGAAGTATCAGGCACGGGACGCAACCGAAACAGTGGCGATCACGCACGGAGACCGAAGGTCCCGACAGTCAGGAAGGGTGGCTTCACCCGTGCAGGTGGCTGTGCATGCTCTGACGCCCGTCGAGACGTCCAGTGATACGTGTAGTGGGTGGCGAGACAACAAAGAGACATCGCGGTCGTCGGGGGCGGCATTGTCGGTGCCACTGCCGCCCTGCTGGCCGCCCGACGGGGCTGGCGCGTGACGCTCTTCGAGGCCGAGCCGAGGCTGTGGACCCGCTCGAGCGCGGCGAACGAGGGCAAGGTCCACCTGGGTCCGGTCTTCGCGCTGGGTGACGACGCGACGGTCGAGCTGATGCAAAGGGGGGCCTTCAGCTTCGCCGACGTCCTCGACGAGGCGTGCGGGTCGCCCCTGCCGTGGGCGGATCTCGTGACTGACGCCTTCGACTACCTCGTCATGCCCGACAGCCTGCTGACCCCGGATGAGCTGAGTGCGCGCTACCGGCGGATGAACGAGCGGCTCGCCACCGGCAGAGGCACATACCTCGGCGAGTCGCTGAGGCGCGTGGCCGACCCGACGGAGCGTCGGGACGGGCGCAGCGGGCTGCCGGCCTTCCACACGACGGAGCGTGCCGTGGATCCGACCCGGCTCGGGAACCTGGTCTGCGAGGCGATCATGGCGGACCCGTTGATCACCGTGAGAGCGGGCTGTCGGGTCCACCGCGTGTGTCTCGACGAGGCCCGCGGCCGCGGTTCCCTCGTGGCGTGGTCGGCCGCCGGGGAGCTGCTCGAGGACTGCTTCGACGCCGTGGTCAACGCCGCCTGGGACGGGCAGGAAGTGCTCCTGCCGCGGAGAGACCGGGTCGCGCGCAACTTCCGCCTGAGATGCGCGATCCGGCTTCACCTCCCGGCACCAGCGGAGCACGTCGGTGTCGGCGTCGCACGGTGGGCGCCGGTCACGCTGGTGCAAGGCCCCTACGGTGATGTCGTCGCGCACCGGGACCACGTCTACGCGTCCTGGTACCCGGTGGGGAGGCTCACCAACGAGCACGGCCCGAGCCCCTCGACGCACGCCCGCCAGGAGCTGGCCTCCCTCGCGGGGCGTGGAGACCTCGTCGAGAGTCAGCTGCAGCCCCTGCGTGACCTCGGTCTGCTTCCCGAGGTGGCGGGCGAGTGGCGCGCGTCGGTCGTCGGGGGGTTCATCGCGGGTCACGGCACGCTGGACATCGACCTCCGCGAGTCCCGGCTCCACCATCGCGCGGAGTTCGGGCCCCGTCGCGTGGGGGGCATGGTGGTCGCCACGAACTTCAAGCTGACGACCGCCCCGCTGGCCGCCCAGCTCGCCGTCGACACGGTCGCCCGCGAGGTGGCGGCGTGAGGACGACCGTCCTGATCCCGCTGCACGCGTCGGAACGATGGCTCCCGGTGGTGGCCGGCAACCTCGAGCGGCTGGCTCCCCAGGCACGCGTGATGGTCTCGGACGCCACGGGGCTGGACGACGCGCTTCCCCGACTGCGCGAGCGCTTCGAGAGTCTCGAGAACATCGAGTGGCTGGGTCCCCGACCGCTCCGACCCGGATGGGTCGCCCACTGCAACGACCTGGCCGAGCGAGCATCGTCCGAACTGGCGATGTGGATGCCGCACGACGACGACGTCGACGCCTCGTGGGTGACGATGGGCGAGCGCGTCCTCGATGCCAACCCGGCTGCGGTGCTCGCGCTCGGCTCGGTGCGCTCACTCGAGCGCGACGAGCGTGGCGTGGACGACCGGGAGCTCCCCTCGGGCAACGTGCTCGAGCCGCACGCTCCATTCCTGGAGCGTGACCCGGAGGAGCGGGTCCGCGAGGCGCTGCGGGTCTGCCTCCACGGTCGCAGGGGTCTCCTGGGCATGGCCTTCCGCGGTGTGTTCCGGCGGGACTCGGCCGTACCGCTGCCCGACGTCGGCCCGGCCGGCGCCTGGGCGGACGTCCTGTGGGCCATACGCATGCTGGGCGAAGGGAGCTTCGCGGCGACCGACGCGGTCTACTGGAAGCGCTGGTACGCCGGCAACACTCACAGCGGCTGGGTCGATCCTCGGACCGAGCCGCTGTTCAGGGCTGAGCTGCTGCCCGCAGCCCTGGAGCCGCTGCCCGTCCGCGACCGCGCTCGGGTGCTGGGATCAGCCTGGGCGGAGGATGCCTCGTGGTACGAGACTCGTGTCGCCGAGCTCGAGGCGCGGCAGGCCCAGCTCCGTGAGGACGTCGCGGTGACGCGGGCGAGGGTCGGGGAGCTGCGTGAGCGACTCCGCCGGAACCGGGCGACGGTGCAGTCGCTGCGCGCGCGGCTGAGAGCTGTGCGGGCTCCCGACGACGCGCCGTAGGTCGCGCCGGCCCGGAGCGGGAGTGTCGGACTCGCTCCGCCTGCCCGGCCTACCCCGCGAGCGACTCGGCCAGCTCGCGCGCCAGCCACGGACCGATGGAGAACTTCCCGGTGTCGACGGAGAAGTAGGACGAGACCCGGGTCGTGCCCACCCGCTCCCTGCGGTGCAGCGAGGAGGCGGGGTCGCTCAAGGAGCCTCTCCCAGCGGCGTAGACCCAGCCACCCGCGACGACCACCTCCTCCGCGTCGGCCATCACTGCGTCGACGCCCGGCACGAGGTCCCGCAGCCGAGCCACCGTCCCGTCGATCACGGCCTGTCGATCCCTGTCATGGGCGGGTGCGACCGGCGGTGGAGCCACCCCCTCCCCTTCCGCGACGAGTCCGGCCGAGTACCAGGAGAGGTAGAAGTCACGGCTGTTGTAGTTCTTCACGTCCCCGAACGGCCCCGTGCTGACGACCGTGCTGCGGGGTTCGCCCTGCGGCGACCGGGTCCGCGCGAAGACCGCGAGGCGGTACCGATGGCTGCGGATGTCGGATGGGGGAGCCCGAGGGAGGCGTCCAGGGCCGGGCGGCCCTCCCAGGCTGCGTTGACGACCACGTCGAACGGACCCAGCGAGGTGGCCCCTGGGCGACCCGTGCTGACGCCCTCCAACGAGTACGGCGGCGCAGTCGAGCCCCGGATCGAGCGCACCGCGGTCACGCGTGTGTCGCCCACGTACTCGACGTCCGTGGCGCTGAGTGCGTGCACGAATCGATCGGCGATCCATCGCGTCGAGACGGACCGCTCCGGCACCAGGAAGCCTGCCGCGATCTCGTCGCTCCCCTGCGCAGCGAGCTCGTCGCGACCGAGCTCTCGCCACCCGTCCTCGCGGAGGGTCGTCAGGTAGCCCTGGACCGCGGGGTGGGAGGCCGCCAGTGAGGACACGGCCGCCACGTGCCGGCGCATCATCGGGACGTCGACCACCGAGTCGTGGTGCACGAGGTAGAGGTCGTCCTGCGCGGTCGTCACCGGCAGGATCGACGAGGACAGCAGATCCTCCACCAGCGGCCGGAACGCCAGCCCTCCGGGCAGCAGCCGCCTCACCGTGGCGAGGCTGGGGTCGGCCGCATAGAGGAATCCGAGATGGATCTTGCCCTCGTTCCAGCGGCTTGCTCCCGCGAATGGTCGCGCTGCTTGATCCACGAGCGTGACTCTGGCCCCGCGCCGAGCCAGCATGAGCGCGGTGGAACAGCCGGTGATGCCCGCACCGATGATCCCGACATGCATCACGCGCCGGCTCGCTGACGGAGCTGCCGGCGCGCCTGCGCGGTGGCCCGCTCCAGCCTGGACTCCGCCTCGCGCAGCCACTGCTGGGCCGGCTCGGGCTGGGAGACGGAGGCGACTGACCACGCGGCGTGATCACGGAGGGCCGGCAGCAGTCGTGCCGGGTCCTGGAGCTCGCGGTGAGGAGACAGCCTGCCCTCCTCGGACCGGAGCCGGCCGACCCACTGCAGGTAGATCCCGTGCAGCACGGCCGCCTCGTCGGTGGTCGACATGCCGAGGGACCTGACGAAGTCCACCGACACCACCGCGCTCTGGTGCAGACCCTCGACCAGTGCAGCGAAGCTGGTGGGCTGCCACGTCTTGGTGACGCTCCCCTCCCGCACCCAACGCCGGTAGAGGACTTCGGGCACATGCACCGCTGGCCCCAGCCCGGCCAGCATCAGGTGGTACGGCCACGCTCTCCAGAAGCTGTCCTCGCCCACGACAGGGAAACGGAGGCCGGCCTCCAGGGCCGAACGCCGAGTCATGCTCCGCAGCGTCGTGCCCTTGACGGGCCCGACCAGCCATTGCAGCAGGCGTCGGGCGGCAGGGCCGTCGTAGCGGATCCCGGGCAGCACGTCATCGGCGCCACCGAAGTGCTGCAGGTCGCAGTGCGCGCTGAGGGCATCAGGCTCGGCGAGCAGCGAGTCGCGCAGCCGTTCCACGTAGGTGGGCTCCAGCACGTCGTCGTGGAAGTACAAGAAGAACAGGTCCGTCTCCACGAGGTCCAGCAGGGCGTTCGCGTTGCGTGCCCACCCGAGTCGCTCGCGCTGCTCGATCACCTGCACGCGGCTGTCGGCGAGAGCGTGTTGGTGGCAGATCTCAGCAGTTGCGTCCTGGCACCGGTCGATCGAGACCAGGATGCGGAGGTCCCCGTATGTCTGCGACCGCGCACATCGCAAGGTGCGATCGATGAAGTCCGCGGCCTGCCACGCGGGAACGCAGACCGTGACATCAGGCATCCGGCGGCTCCTGCTCGAGCTCGTTCGGGTCGTAGGGCCCGTCCGTCATCACCAGCAGCACACTGCCGTTGGTCTCGTAGGTCTCCGCGGCCCAGACGCCGGGCTCGACCAGCAGGCCCCGCCCCGACTCCAGCGCCACGCTCTCGGCATCTGCCCCCGGAGGTCGCAGCTCGACGACGACCCGCCCCGTCACGCAGACGAGGAGCTGTCGTTGCACGCGATGGCTGTGCCTGCCGCGCGTCGTTCCTGCTGGCACGTCACTGACCACGAACATCCGCACGGGTTCGAAGGGCAGGTCACTGATCGGCAGGGGCAGCAACGCCCCTCGGGAGTCTCGGTGACACGGGAAGTGGAGGACCGGCCGGCTTGCGGCTCGCGACTCCGACACTCCGGACCTTTCGCTGTCGTGCCTCTGCCCAGCGTCCGCGTCATGCCTGATGAACACGGGGGGACTCGCCCCTCGGAGAGCCAGGTGTTGGCACATTGAACACGTCGAGGCCGAGCCGAGGAGGTCGTCCGGACCGAGCATATGCCGATGCCCACCCTCACTGACCTCCCGCTGTCGGCGAGGGCGTGGCGGGTCTGTCGCCACGGACCAGCCGCCCCAGCCGGCCGGGGTCCGTCGCGATCACCTGGCCGACGACGTGCGCCGCCAGGAAGCAGAAGGAGAGCACGTACAACCACGCCAGGTAGGTGAAGGCGACGCCGATCGCGCCGTACCGGTCGGCGCTCACCTCCAATGCTCTGGGCAGCCAGGCGCCCGCCGCGGGCCGGGTGACCACCATGACGAGCCCGAAGACGACAGCACCGGGGAGGAGCCACCTCACCGGCACCTGCCCGGACAGCAGCAGCCACGGCACGAACACGGCTAGGAGGACGTCGATGACCACCGAAGCCCCGATCTCCCACAGCGTCGGGGGAGTGAGATCGTCCAGGAACCTGCTGAGCGTCCGGGTCACCACGAGGGCCAGTGCGAGGACGAGCACCACCGCGACCCAGCGCCAGGCAGACGTCAGCCGGATGTGGGGGCGAGGCAGGTCCCAGGTGGCTGCGAACACCCGCGTCAGCGCCCGTGACAGGCTCGTGGCCGAGGCGAGCACGATCAGCGCGCCGACGATGCCGAAGGTCGCGCTCTCGGCCTGGTTGCCGATCGCACTGTCGACGACTTCCTGGAGCTCGTCCGGAAGCACGTCGGTCACCGTGTCGTCGTCCAAGCCGATCCACGAGCCCAGGATGATCAGGATGGGGAAGACCGAGGTGAAGAACTGTGCGGCGATCGTCATCGACCTGTCGAACAGCTCGATCCTGATGGACTTGGCTGCGATGCTGACGGCCACGCGGCCCGGCCACTGAGCGAAGACCCACGACACCCGGGTCCGCATCCTGGGTGGCAGCCGGGCGACGGCAGCGTCGAACCGCTCGCGAGCGGCCTCGGTCGGCTCCTGGACGCTCATCGCCGGCCGCAGTTCATCCGGCTGCACCTCCACGACGTACGGCCATCCTCGGGCGGCGCCCGAGTGACCCGACTATCGCGCACCGACCTGACCGGTCGCGTCACCCCTGCGTGGTGATGTCCCCGAGCGGTCGGCGCACGAGACTGCCCACAGGGATCGTCCGGGCGACCGGCGTCAGGGCGGTCACGCGGAGACGGTGCAGGAGGAGCGAGACATGGCAGACGTGACCTTCGAACGGAAGAAGCCGCTGACGCGGGAGGAGGCTGCGGTCTGGCTCACGGCGCTCGCACGCGGGTTCTCCCACGGCGGGAAGGTCGAGCTGCCGGTGGGCGACGACGGCGTGGTGACGCTGCGACTGCCGGACGAGGTGACCGCCGACTTCGAGGTGGAGGTCGAGGGCGACGAGGTCGAGGTGGAGCTGGAGTTCAGCTGGTCCCTGCGGGCCCCCACCGGACGAGGACGAGGCGTCCGGCACCGACTGAGGACCCATGGACTCCGAGACCGGCACGTCGCCACACACGCGGCACGGGGCGCCGACCACACATCGCGCTCGGGGGCTGCGTGTCGGTGACCTCGGTCGCCTTGTCGCGGCCTGGATCGGCTCGACCCTCGCGCTCGTCATCACGGGGGCGCTGCTGCCGGGGCTCTCGGCCGACTCGTGGTGGTCCTATGCGGGGGTCGCAGCGGTCGCGGGAGCGGTCGGGCTCGTGCTCAGGCCGGTCCTGGTGGAGGTCTCTGCGCGAGTCGGCTGGATCGCCGTCCTCCTCCTCGCGCTCGTCGGGCAGGCGATCATCACCTTCATCGCTCTTCTCGCCGTGCCCGGCGTCGACGCCACCGCGTGGACGGCACTGACGGCGACCTGGGTGAGCGCCTTCATCGGCACGCTCATCTCCTGGGCGGCGACGGCAGGCACGGACGACGGTCTGATGACGTCGCTGAGCCGGCGTGGGCGTCGCGTCCCGCCGGTGCCCGACCCGGACGTCGACGGGGTGATCTTCGTCCAGCTCGACGGCGTGCCCTTCCCGGTCCTGCAATGGGCGGTGCAGTCGGGGGCCGTGCCCAACCTGCGACGGTGGCTGGCCTCCGGCGAGTACGTCCTGCGACCCTGGCGGCCGCAGCTGCCCTGCACGACCCCGGCCAGCCAGCAGGGGATCCTCCACGGCACTGTCGACCGCGTCCCGGCCTTCCGGTGGTACGACCGCGAGCTCGACCGTCTCCTGGTCGCCAACCGGCCGGCCGACGCCCGGGTGATCGAGGCGCGTGCGACCAACGGGCACGGGCTGCTCTGGGACGACGGCGTGTCGATCTCCAACCTCTTCTCCGGCGACGCGCCGGTGTCCCTGCTGACGATGAGCCGCGTCGAGATGCAGCGCGGCTCGGCGCAGACACGACGGGCGTTCGCCTGGTTCCTCGCCTCCCCGAGCGGGTTCATGCGCAGCTTCAGCAGGACGCTCGCGGAGATCGCGAAGGAGCGGTGGCAGGCCCGCCGCCAGCGCAAGCGGGACCTGCACCCCCGGTGCCACCGGGGCTGGACGTTCGCGGTGCTGCGCGCCGTGACGAACGCGCTGCTCCGTGACCTGAACACCGCCCTGGTCGCCGAGCAGATGCACCGGGGGGCCAGGTCCATCTACGTCGACTACGTCGACTACGACGAGATCGCCCACCACGCGGGCATGTACCGACCCGAGTCCCTGGCCGCTCTGGACGGCCTGGACCGCACGTTGGGCCAGCTGGCCCGCCTCGCGGAGCAGGCCCCTCGCCGCTACCGGCTGGTCGCGCTGTCCGACCACGGCCAGTCCCAGGGGACCACCTTCGCCGACCGCTACGGCGTGACGCTCGGCGACGCTGTGCAGCAGCGCTGATGCACGAGGGCGTCCAGACCGTCGACGCCGCTGTCGAGGGGCTGGGCCGGGCCGACTCCATCGTCAGCGACATCGGCACCGGGGGCGTGACCGGCCAGCTGGCGACGAGGGCAGAGCACGCGGCTCGCCGAGGCGCAGGAGCGCCGCGCCGCAGGCGGCGGTGGAGGAGCCGGTCGTGGTGCTGGGCTCCGGCAACCTGGGCCTGGTCTTCCTGCGCGGGCCCCGACGCTGGACGCTCGAGCAGCTCGACCTCAGCTGGCCGGCCCTCGTGCCGGGACTGGCCGAGGCACCCGGGCATCTCCTTCGTCGCAGGCGTTGACGCCCACGACGTGCCCTGGGCGATCGGTCCCGACGGGCGGCACGACCTGGCGACCGGGACTGTTCACGGGCGCGACCCCTTGGCCGACCTGGGGGAGCACGCACCTCGGATGCTCCGGCGCGCCCTGGCGATGGCCGAGGCGCCGGACCTCTACGTCAACAGCGTGGTGGACGCTGTCACCAACGACGTGGCCGCCTTCGAGGGACTGGTCGGCTCCCACGGTGGCCTGGGAGGGGCGCAGGACCACGCGGTGCTGCTCGGCCCGGCCGACCTGATGGCCCATGCCCCGGATCGCATCGAGGGCGCCGACGAGCTCCACCGGGTCCTCGTGAGCATGCTGGAGGCCTGTGGGCACCGCGTCGCGGCGGCTCCAGCGAGGAGCGCCCGTGGAGACGGCTGACTGGACGCTGGTCGGCGCCGTCTACGTGCTGGTCGCGCTGACGAGCGTGGCCGTCAAGGTGGTCGCACTCGGGCGTCATCCCGGCGAACCGCAAGCCGTCGACCGGCATGGCGTGGCTCCTGCTCGTCCTGCTCAACACCCTCGTCGGGCTCGTGGCCTTCGGTCTGTTCGGGTCGACCCGGCTCGACCGGCGACGCCAGCGAGCGTCAGGACCAGGCGGTGGGCAGGATCCGCGAACGCACCGAGGACGTGCCTGACGCGCAGCTCGATCCTGTGCTCCCTGCCTACGTCGGCAAGGTGGTCGCGCTGAACCGGACGCTGGGCTCCCTGCCGCTGGTGGACGGCAACACCGTGCAGCTGCTGCCCGACCTACGAGGGCTCCATCGAAGCCATGACGAACGCGGTCGCGGCAGCCGAGCGCTACGTCGTGGTCGAGTTCTACATCACGGCCTGGGACGAGGTCACCGACCCGTTGTTCCAGGCGCTGGCGGCCGCGGCGGCGCGGGGTGTGCGGGTGCGCCTGCTCCTGGACCACCTGGGGTCACGCGGGATCCCGGGTTACAAGGAGATGCTGACGCGGCTGGACGACACTGCGATCGAGTGGCGCACCATGCTGCCGCTCAGGCCGCTGAAGGGGGTGGTGCGCCGCCCCGACCTGCGCAACCACCGCAAGCTGCTGGTGGTGGACGGGCAGGTGGGCTTCACCGGCTCGCAGAACCTCACCGAGCCGGGCTACAACAAGCCCAAGAACCACGCCGCCGGGCGCCAGTGGGTCGAGCTCATGGCCCGCGTGGAGGGGCTGGTGGTGGCGACCCTGGAAGCCGTCTTCGCGCAGGACTGGTTCACCGAGACCGGAGAAGCAACCCCGGTGGAGATCGCTCCGCCGCGCCCCTCCGGAGCCGGTCCCTCGGCCCTCCGCGGCGTGACCTGCCAGCTCGTGCCCAGTGGTCCGGGCTACGTCGCCGAGAACAACCTGCGGCTGTTCACCACCCTCATCTACGCGGCCACTCGCCGCATCTCGCTGACCAGCCCCTACTTCGTGCCCGACGAGTCCCTGCTCTACGCCGTCACGACCGCTGCCCTGCGTGGGATCGACGTGGAGCTCTTCGTCAGCGAGGAGTGCGACCAGTTCATGGTGGGGCACGCCCAGGCGTCGTACTACCGCGCGCTGCTCGAGGCAGGGGTGAAGATCTACCGCTACCCGGCGCCGTGGATCCTGCACAGCAAGCACTTCACCATCGACGACGACGTCGCCGTGCTGGGCTCGAGCAACATGGACATGCGGTCATTCGCGCTCAACTACGAGATCAGCCTGATGATGCTCGGCCGCGAGATCGTGGCAGCGATGCGTGAGGTGGAGGACACCTACCGCCGGCTGTCGAAGCCGCTGTCTCTGGACGAGTGGAGCGAACGGCCCGCTCGCACGCGGTACGTCGACACGGTCATGCGCCTCACGGCCGGTTTGCAGTAGCGCCGTCCGCACCCGACGTCGGTCCCGGCACCGTCAGGGGTCCGCCGCGCCGCGGGCTCGGACGCCTCGGCTGCGGGTTCCGGTGGAGGTTCCGGCGGCGGGACCCGGCCGGACACGAGGGGGAGCGCCCATGCTGCACGCGGGTCGGCCTCGATGAGCAGCGCGCGCATGAGCAGGCTCAGCGGCACGGCCAGCAGCGCCCCCAGCGGGCCGAGCGCCCACGCCCAGAAGACCAGGGACAGCATCGTGATCGTCGGCGTCAGCCCCACCGCGTCGCCGACGTACCTCGGCTGGATGATCGACTGGATGACCACGTTGATGACCGAGTACACGAGCAGGACGCCGAGCATCAGGTGGGGGCCACCCTCGAGGAGCCCCAGGATCGCCGGGGGGATGAGCCCGATGACGAAGCCGATGTTGGGGATGAAGTTGGTGACGAAGGCGAGCACGGCCCACACGAAAGCCCCCGGCACACCCATCAGGTAGAGGGCGACGCCGTCGATGACCGCCACGATGAAGCCGAAGCCCGCCGAGACCCCCATGTAGGTGCGGGTGGCGCGGGTGAAGTTCGCGAGGGCGTCGACCAGGTGGGGCTTGCGGTCTCGGAGCGACTCGAAGACGCGCTGGGTGGCCTTGGTGTCGAAGGCCATGAAGAGCGCGAGCGTCACGATGAAGAACAGGTCGGAGAGGATCCCGGCCGCCGCGCTGAAGACGTTCCCCGCCACCGTCACGAGACTGCCGAAGTCGACGGCACCGGTCAGGGCCTCGACCTGGTCGGAGCCGACGCCGTGGTCCTCGAGCCAGTCGCCGGCGGAGGCCAGGCTCTCCTCCACGTCCGGGATGTAGCGCCCGGGATGAGGACAGCGAGCCGGCCGATGGCGTAGGCGGTCGCCGGGTCACACCCAGCAGCAGCAGTTAGACGGCGATGGTGACGGTCAGCGAGACGAGCCACTCGGGGAGGCGACGCGGCAGCATGGCCCGGCGAACGGGATGCACCGTGATGGTGAGCACCAGCGCGAGCACCGCCGGTCCCACGATGCCGGCAGTCTCCCGCAGTCCTGCAAGTGTCACCGTGAGGGCAGCGGCCGTGAGGACGACGAGCAGGGCGCGTGGCAGGATGACGTCTCTGTCGCGTCCGGCAGCGTGGACGGCCGCGGGGCCGTCGCCCGACGGCTGCACGGTGGTCATGCAGACCTCGGGCTCGTGGCCAGGCGGCCGTCCGCGACTGCGCTGCCGAAGTCGCTGTGGTCCGCCTCGTTGAGGTCGGCGTACTCGTGGGCGAAGTCCGCCAGCGCCTGGGCGAACTGGTCGTCCTCACCGAGGTATGCCGCGATGGCGATGCGGTCGCCGGAGCGTGCGTGCGCGCGTGCGAGCGTCCAGCCGCAGAGCGCGCCGTAGGCCCGCAGCATCTTCGGGCGTCATCGACTCCACGCGGGCGCCGCCCTTCCAGTCGTGCAGCTGGCGCACGTAGAAGTCACGCACCTGGCCGTCAACTCCCCTGGCCCGGTGCCAGCCCAGGAAGACGTCGCTCTGCGCCTGCATCACGCGCTGGCCCACCACCACGCGCCGGCCCTGGTTGGCGAGTCTCCTCCGCGGTCTTGCGGGAGCCACGGGGAGAGGGCGGACGCCTGCGCCTCCTTGACCTGCAGGAACAGCGGGTCGTCAGCGTCCCTGCCCCGCATCAGGACGATCCAGCACCGCCGGCCCACGCTGCCGACACCAGTCACCTTGCGGGCCATGTCCTCGAACGCGTAGGAGCCGACGAGGAGCCGGTGCCCCGGGTCCAGGGTCTGCGCATAGCCGTCCAGGACCTCCTGCACCTGGCTCTCGACCTCGCTGCGCCCCATGCCCGGGAGCAGGTCGGAAACGGGTACGACGAGCGGAGGGTCGGCGACGATCCGTCGCCGACCGTCGACCACCTCCGTCAGCTTGTCCAGGCTCCTCAGGTGGTCTCGCGTGCGCGCCTTCGCGAGGGTGCCGTCCATGCGGCGCCGGAGCTTGTCGTCGAGATCCTCGCCCAGGATGCGCTGCACCTCGTCCGCGTCCACGCGGCTGTGCCACAGGGCGAGGTTGCCCAGGGCGGCGAACGTGGCCATGGCGGCGCGGTACTGCTCGACGGCGGCGACGACGACCCTGCGTGTTCGCTTGTCGGAGAAGTCGTTCTGCCGGCCGGCGACGACCAGGCTCGCGGCGAGGCGCTTGACGTCCCACTCCCACGGCCCCCGGGTCGTCTCGTCGAAGTCGTTGAGGTCGAACACCAGCCGGCGCTCCGGTGAGGCGAACACACCGAAGTTGCCCAGGTGTGCGTCACCGCACAGCTGGACGTCGAGCCCTGAGACAGGGGTGTCGTTCAGGTCTCCCGCCATGACCGCCGCCGCCCCCCGGAAGAAGGTCCAGGCCGACTCGAGCATCCGCTCGTGGCGGACGGGCACCAGCTCCGGCACCCGGGACGGGACCTGGCCGGCCAGCACCTGTCACCGCGTCGGGCCTGCCCGTCGGGCTCAGGTGCGCGTGCGCGTCGGGCGGGACGCGCACCCTGGCCCTGAGACCGATGCGCGCTCGGTCCGCGGGCTCGAGTGGGCTCATGACCCCAGGATCTTCGCCTTCTGGGCGCTGAACTCCTCCTCGGTCAGGATCCCCTGGTCCCGCAGCTGCGCCAGCTCCTTGAGCTGGGTGACCAGGTCCTGACCACCCGCCGGCCGGCGGAGCGGCGGCGTGCGCAGCGGCGGTCTGCTGGTACGCGGCCTGGCGCTCGGCGTAGATCTGCGCGTCGCGGTCCGCGAACTTCTCGGCCTGGCGACGCTGGACGCGCCCGTTGACAGCGCTCGCCGTGCCCGCGACGACCGCGGTCCGTGGCGACCCCTCGTAGCAGTCCTGGCATGCCGTTCCTCCTCAGTCCGTGGTCTCGAGCTCGTCCAGCGCGGCCATGATGTCCGACGCCGGGATGCGAGCGCTGGCGATCAGCTCGCCCCCGCTGTCGCGCACCGCCCCCACGAAGGGCACCGCCCATGTGTTCTCGTAGACGATCAGTGCGGCGACGGTGCCGGGGCGCATCGCCTCGGCGGCCGCACCGATGTCGTCGTTGCCCAGCAGCCCCGAGCGTGCGCCGGAGAAGTACTCGAAGCCGGCTCCCTCACCGCGGGGGTCGGTGACCTCCAGCGCCTCGACAGAGCCGTCCTCGGCCTTGCTGACGACCACGAGGTCGTAGAGGCGGATCGTCCCGCTGTCCACGAGGTCGACGAGGGCAGGGCCTGCCTTCCCGGTCAGCTGGTCCGCGGGGAACTCGAGGATCACGAAGTCGATCGGGCCGTGGACGTCCGCGGCGGTCGTTGTCATCAGTCACTCCTGGTGGCGAGGCGGTGGCGAGGTTGGATCGGTGGGGTTCGTCGGTTCACTCGGCCGCGATGTCCCGGCCGTGAGCGGTGACCGCCCAGATCACGAACACGTTGAACGCGATGATGGACAGGCTCCAGATGGGGTAGTAGGGCATCCACAGGAAGTTGGCCACGATGCTGACGCAGGCGACGAGGACCGCGACCGTGCGTGCCCAGACCGCTCCGGCGAAGAGCGCGATGCCGGCGGCGAAGACCACGTTGCCGAGGATCAGGTGGATCCAGCCCCACGTGGTGACGTCGAGGGCGTAGAGGTACTCGTCGCCGACGACGTACAGCTCGTCGTTGATGATCGCGCCGAGGCCCTGGAGTGCCTCCAGGATGCCGCCGACGCACATGAAGACGGCAGCGGCCACGGTGACACCGACGGCTACGGGGCTGAAGTTGTCGCGGCCTCGACCGCTGCCCATGGCGGGGTCGGCGCCCGGCCTGGCAGGTGCAGTGTTGGACATGCTCGCTCCTTCGCTGGGATCCCCTGGCACTGGTCTACGGCCACCGCGGGCGGCGCGCCTCACCCTGGTGGGGTGAACCCGGAGTCGCCCTCGTCAGGGCCTCATGCCCTGGGGGCACCGGCCGGCACGGGCCCGCCGGGTGGCCGGGCCAGGAGCTCGATGACGAGGAGCGCGAGGACGACCAGCAGTCCGACGCCGATGACGACCCCGACGGTGGGCGTCGTGAAGAACATCAGCGCGAAGCCACCGACCACGAACGCCGCCCCTCGCAACGGCTTCCGGTGCGCGTACACCCAGCCGCCGACCGGTCCGGTCGACCAGCCGCGAGCGTCCGAGCCCGCCCGAAGGGATCGGATCCCTCGTCCGAAGCCCGACCGCGCACGTGCCGCGCTCTCGGAGGGGCCGGACAGGTAGGCGACCAGCGCGACGAGGAGCCCCAGCACCCCCAGGGCCCGCATGCTGCTGCGGAGGAAGCGCACGAGGGTGTCGAAGACGTTGCCGGCCGCGTCGGGCGTGAGGACACCGGCAGGCGTGGTCTCGACGTACAACGTCCGCACCACCAGGAGACACACGCCCAGGATCACCATCGCGACAGTGACCCCGAGGGCGCCGCGGAGCAACGCCCTGCGCCGGTCGTGCGCCGTGAACACCCCGGCGACGAAGAGCCCGAGCACCACGAAGGGGAGCCACGTGCCCAACGTGCCGAGCAGCTCGTAGAACCACTGGGCCTGCGAGATGGCGTCCGACTGCGCGAGCACGAAGGAACGGTCCACCTCGGGGACGTTGGCGGCCAGCGCGAAGCCACGGTCCACGAGGCGCGCCTTGACCTCCTCGATGATGGGAGCGAGGTTCAGCGTGATGGTGTCCTCCTGGGCACTGACGACACCGCCCTCGTTCCCCTCCAGCAACGTGACGACCTGGCTGTGGGCGAGCCGGTTCACCTCGTCCCAGACCTCTGCGAACTTCTGGCTGGCCATGAGGTTGAGCACCTGGTCGCGGGTGAAGCTCTCGATCCCCGAGGCGAGCGGCACCGCCAGCGCCGGCAGGGCAGCGGCCACCCGTGGCGGCATCTCCTCCTGCTGAGCCACGGTGTCGAGAGCCCGGGATGTGAGGGCCTGGACGTCGAGGTTCTCCATGATGGCGAGCGTCACCTCGTCGGCCAGAGCCGCTTGCACCGCCGGGTCGTCGGCGACGGGCGCCACCGTCTCGACGTAGCGATCGGTGTCCGAGAGCACGGTGCTCGCCCACACCGACGCGACGGAGACCGGTGCCAGCACGCACGCCAGTGTCAGCAGGATGCCGGCGACCACCGAGCGTGTCGCGCCGCGTCCTCGTGATGGACGGCGAGGCGGCGCAGCTGCTCGCTCGGCCTCGAGCTCGGCGACGCGAGCGCGCAGCCGTGCGATCTCGTCGATGTCGTTCATGACAGGTTCCCGTCGTCGGCCGGTGCGGCTCGGACCACCCTCCGCCGCACCGCCGGGCCAGGCATCACCCGGCGGGTATGACTGCCAGTTCGCACTTCACCCTCGGGAGATGAGGCGGGTCATGGCGTGCTCGCTCGACACTGGTCGGCGGAGCAGGCCTCGATGTGAGGGGCTCCGGCAGCCTCAACCCAGGTCCGTGACCCCAGGAAAGGAGCCGACGATGTCGTTCTGGGACATTGTGTGGTTCATCATCATCAGCTTCGCCTTCATCGCCTACCTCATGGTGCTGTTCTCCATCATCGGCGACCTCTTCCGCGACCCCGGGGCCTCGGGGTTCGAGAAGGCGGCGTGGATGGTCGCGCTCATCTTCGTGCCGTTCCTCTCCGCGCTCATCTACCTGATCGCGAAGGGCAAGCACATGGGCGAGCGGCAGATGCAGGCGTACGAGCAGGCCAAGAGCCAGCAGGACGCCTACATCCGCGAGGTCGCCAGCAGTGCCACTCCCGCCGACCAGATCGCGCAGGCCAAGGCCATGGTCGACTCCGGGGCCATCACCCCTGCGGAGTACGAGCGTCTCAAGGAGAAGGCCCTGGCCTGAGCCGTCGTCGGGGGAGCTCGGCGCGGGTCGCGACCCGTCCCTGGGAGCAGGGACGCCGTCGCGGCCCGCTCATGCTGTGCGGCTGGTGTCCCCCGCTTTGCGTGACAGATGTCCCTGACGCACGTCCTTCGCGCAGGTGTACCTTTCGTAAAGAATCATTGTCGACAGTTGGTCTTCCGACGGTGCGGGCTCGGCTTCGCCGCCAGGAGCGGTTCGTCAGCCATGTCGCTCGACGCCCAGTGAGAGGGCGTCCCGCCCCGGGCGCTGGAGGAGGACGCGATGGATTCCGGCGAGCCTGCGCGAGCTCGGCGCCGGTCCGCGCAGCCTGAGACGCTGCTGGACGCGGCGCGCTACAGCATTCCCGAGCTGCCCTACCAGCGCGTCCACCGGGCCAGGGTGGCCTCGAGGCTCGCGGAGGCGGCCGATGCGCCCCTGGTGCTCGTCAGCGCTCCGGCCGGCACCGGCAAGACCTCGGCTGTGGTCGCGTGGGTCCGTGAGTCCGGCGAGGAGACCGGGTGGGTGTCGTTCGAGCGCAACGACCCGACCTTCTGGGAGCACGTCCTGCGCTGCCTGGCGGGTCGCGGCGTCGCGGTTCCGTCCGGCTGGCACGTGCCCGGGTCGACCCTGCTCGGCCGCGAACGGCTCACGGCACTGTGCAGGCTGTTGTCGCAACGCGATCGACGGCTGGTCCTCGTGCTCGAGGACTACGAGCTGGAGTCGCGCGAGCTCGGCGACGAGCTCGACTTCCTGCTGCGCCACTGCGGGGGACGGCTGCAGCTGGTGCTGGTGGGGCGTGTGGATCCCGTGTTCCCCCTCTACCGCTATGCGCTCACCGACTCCCTCGTCGAGATCCGGCTCGCCGACCTGGCCCTCACCGACGGCGAGGCCGCCGACCTCGTGCGGTCCGTCGGCGTGAGCCTGGGGGAGGACTCGGTCCGCGCGCTCAACCGGCGTCTGGGCGGGTGGCCCGCCGGGGTCCACCTGGCTGCTCGGGCGTTGGCCGGTCGAGCCGAGGACGACGACACCGAGGCCTTCGTGGAGTCGTTGGTGCGCCAGACCGTGGTCCTCGACGAGTTCCTGGTGAGCGAGGTGCTGGACCAGCTCCGCGACGGGCTTGCGACAGGTGCTCCTCGACACCTCCGTGCCGGACGTGCTGTGCCGCGAGCTCGTCGAGGAGATCGCAGGTCCTGCGGCGTCCCATGCCCTCAGCAGCTTCAGCGAGCTCCGCTCCCTCGTGCAGCCGGAGTCAGGTCACCCCGACTGGTTCCGCTACCCCGCTTTCGCCCGTGACCTGTTGCGGGCCCGCCTCGCGTACGAGGCTCCGGAGCGACTGGCCGAGGTCCACCGCATCACCGCTCGGTGGCTGGCCCGGCAGGGGATGGTGACCGAGTCCCTCGCACACCTGGCCGAGGTCGCGGCGTGGGACGAGGTGGTCGCCGACATCGTCGGCAACCTCCGCATCGCGCGGTTGCTTCTCGAGGGACAGGGCGGCGCCCTGACCGCGGTCGCCCGCAGGATCCCGGTCGAGCTGGACGACCCCGCCGCGTGCCTCGTGCGGGCTGCGGTGGCTCTCGCGAGCCGGGACGCGCAGCGGTGTCGTCTGGAGCTTGCCCGCGTCGGGGCCAATGCATGGGGCGACCGACGTCGACGCCGCGTCCGTCCGGATGTCGCTCGCCGTGGTGGAGGCGTTGCTCGCAAGCCGCACAGGTGACTCCGCCGCTGCCACCGAGCTCGCCGGCATCGCGGAGCGGAGCCTCGCGGACGGCCTGGCCGACGTCACGCCGCCGAGCCCCGCCCAGCTCTACACGGTGGCGGTGGTCAGCAAGGGGTTCGCAGCGTTGCGGCGCGGTGACCTCGCCGCCGCAGTGGAAGGTCTCGAGCTCGCAACGGAGCATCCTCCCGCCGACGTGGGCAGCGAGTTCCGGGCAGACTGCCTGGCGCACCAGGCGATCGCGGAAGCCCTGCGCGGAAACCTGACCCGCGCGGTGCAGGTCGCCGAGGAGGCCCTGTCGTGTGCCTCTGCGGGCGGCCTGCTGCCGAGTGACCCGTCGGTCGTCGCCGCCCAAGCGGCGCTCGCCGTCGTGGCGGTCGACCGGGACGAGGTCGACCGGGGCAAGGCGCTCGTCGGCGCAGCCCGCGCCTCCGGATCCGTCGTCACCGACGCGGTGGTGCGGGGCCTTCTCGACGGGGCCGAAGCCGGGATCGAGTGCATCGAGGGGCGACCTGCGCAGGCAGCGTCGCGGCTCGAGGAAGCGGCCGGCAGCGTGGCGCCTCGCGACCCTTGGCTCGCTGACCATCTCCGCGTCCGAGCCGCCAGGATGAGCATCGTCGGGGGCGAGCTCGACCACGCCTCTGCCCTCCTGGGATCGGTGCACGACGGAGGTGGGCAGGAGGGCGCCGTCATGGCCTTCTCGCTCCAGGCCGAGCAGGGGGTCGCAGGCCCGGTGTCGGCGCTGACCGCGCTCGCGCACGGGGCAGGCGTGTCTCGCGCCGCGCAGGTGGAGGCGCTGCTCATCGAGGGCTACCAGTTCGCCCAGCAGCGATCGGCCGGCAAGTCGCGAGCCTCCGTGGACGTCGCGCTGCGCGCCGCCCGTCCTGAGCGGCTGCGCAGCCCCTTCCGTGACGTCGGGCCGGCGGTGAAGCAGTGGCTGAGCACCGACTCGTACTTCGCGCGTGCGGGTCGATGGCTCGACCACGAGTCGGTCGAGCGCGTGCAGGAGCCCGTCGTCCCGGGGGTGTCGATCGCCGTGGAGTCGCTGACCGCGAAGGAGCTCGAGGTCCTCGAGCTCCTGGCTGAGCTGCTGACCACCGACGAGATCGCCGCGAAGATGTTCGTGTCGGTCAACACGGTCAAGACCCACGTCCGCAGCGTGCTGCGCAAGCTCGGGGTGAGCCGGCGCAACGCCGCCATCCGTCGGGCTCGCGAGCTGGGGATCCTCGAGAAATAGTCGCTGATCCTCCACTCCGGGTGAGGACTTCGGGCCGGAGCGGGTGTGTCCTCGGGGAGACGTCAACCCGAACGTCCCGGTGCTGGTGGATGGGTGTGCCCATGTCCGAGCGAACGTACGAGATCCGCGTGAACGGCTTGGTGCCGACCGAGCAGCTCGTGGACCAGCTGCGCGGGGTCGACATCGCCGAGCACGAGATGCGCACGGTCCTGAGCGGACACTTCGTCGACCAGGCAGCCCTCTACGGGTTCCTCAACCTGTTGCGGTCCTACGGCCTCGAGGTCGTCGAGGTCCGCCGTGTCCCCGTCGCCGGCCCTGACGAGGAGGCAGTGGAGGAGTCATGACGAGGTCGGCCCCCGACGAGTCCGTCTACGAGATCAGCGTGGTGGGAGAGCTGGGTCCCGTCCTGAGGCAGGCGCTCGAGCCCTGCCGCACTGCGACCTCCCGCTACCACACCATCCTCCGGGTGGTGCGGGACGGCGACGAGGACGTCACCGAGATGGTGCGGATCCTGCTGTCTCTCGGCTTGGAGGTCACCACCGTCAGCCTCGTCTCCTGAACCCGTCGCTGCCCGGGTCATCCGCTGTGGGTGGTCCCCGCGGGCGTGCGTGCCACTTCAATGGCGCGATGGGCACGTCGTCAGGACCGGCGGAGCCGACCGATGCCTCCGCCGCGTCGGCCGACCTGGCCTCCAGCGTGAGCACGGTCCCGCCCCAGCGGCAGCCGCGCCCTCGAGCGGAGGGGCCGGTGGCGGCCCTCGACGTGGTTGTCGGCGCGGTCGACCTCACGTGCTCGACGGCGTACGCCGTGGGCCACCGGGTGGTCGCGTCGGTCGTCCTCCCCGTCCTCAAGGTCTCGCGGCCGCGGGCGATCGGTCGACACCCGCCTCCGTGGCTCCGGGCGATGGCCCAGCGGGGCACTCGCCGGCGACAGCAGGTGCTGCGCGACATCGCACGAACCGCCGATCAGACCGTGCCGTGGGCCACGGCGCAGGTCGTGGGGCGCGTGGACCTCACCGGCCTCGCCGAGCAGGTGATCGCGGCCGTCGACCTGCCTGAGATCATCCGCGAGTCGACAGGTGCCGTGACCTCGGAGGCCGTCCGTGGAGTCCGGATGCGCAGCATCTCCGGCGACGATCTGCTCCAGCGGGCCGTCGACCGGGTGCGTCCCCGCCGGGGTGACTCACCGGTGCGAGGCCCTGGTCCGCCGTGACCGAGCACGCTGTCTCGCCCATCCCGCGAGAGGCGCGGCAGTACCAGGGGCAGGTCGCCGGCCTCGTCACGCGAGCGCTGTCCGGCCTGGTCGACGCGGGTGTGGTGGGGGCGATGTCGCTCGCCGGGTACGTGGGTTGGCACGCCGACTCGCTTCCTGCTGGATCCTCGCGGCTTCCAGTTCCCCGGAACCTCCCTCCTCCCGGCGACCGCGGTGGTGTTGTGCGTGGGCGCGCTGTACCTGGCGGTGACCTGGGCAGTCCTGGGGCGCAGCTACGGCGGTCGCGTCATGGGACGTGCGTGTGGTCCTCGACCACCGGCGACAGCCCGGCCCGCTCCGGGCACTGGTCCGGGCCGTCGCTTGCGTGCTGTTCCCGGTCGGTCTGTTGTGGTGCGGGGTCAGCCCGAGTCGCCGATCGGTCCAGGACCTCCTCGTGCGGACCTGGATCGTCTACGACTGGCGACCGCGCGCCGATCCCCCGCGCCCCTCTCCCGGGCGGCCATGAACGTCCGGCTGACCTGGTACGGGCACGCGACCGTGCTCGTGGACGACCAGGTGCGCGCCCTGACGGATCCGGTGCTCACGGCGTCCCTGGCCCACCTGCACCGCCGTGCCGGTCTGGTGCCCGAGGGGTTCCTCGACTCCGTCGACGTCGTCCTGGTCTCCCACCTGCACGCCGACCACCTCCACCTGCCGTCGCTGGCCCTGCTGGCTCGGGGAACGCCGGTGGTCGTCCCCCGGGGAGCGGCCGGTCTGCTTCGACGGCTGCCGGTCGAGCCTGTCGAGGTCCGCGCCGGCGAGGACCTCGAGATCGGTGGCGCGCGGATCAGGGTGGTCCCCGCCGTGCACGACGGCAGGCGCTGGCCGTGGAGCAGGGCACGAGGTGAGGCGCTCGGCTACGTCGTCTGCGGCCGCGGTGCCACCTACTTCGCCGGTGACACGTCCCTCTTCCCGGGGATGGCGGACCTGCATCCCGACCTCGACGTCGCGCTGATGCCCGTCGGCGGCTGGGGACCGTGGCTGCGTGGTCACCACCTGAATCCCCGCACCGCCGCGGAGTGCCTGACCCTGCTCGGCGCCCGGGTCTCGGTGCCGATCCACTACGGCACGCTGTGGCCGCGCGGGCTCGGACGAGTCCGCCCCCACGTCTTCCACGATCCGGGCCGGGACTTCGCCGATCGGGCCCGCGAGATCGCTCCCGGCCGTCGACGTCCGGGTGCTGCACCCCGGGAGCTCCACCTCCGTGGTCCCTCGGTACCGCCTGACGCACGCCTGTCCCTGCTGCTACTCCCCGTCGGTGGACACAGTGGGCGCGTCAGCGCGCGGGAAGGTCAGGAGCCGCAGTGCGGTGCCGAGGTAGATGAGGTTGAAGAGCATGTGCACGGTGGCGACCAGCTGAGCGGTCGTCGCGGTCGGATGGATGTCGCCGAAGCCGACCGTGGCGACGAGAGTCACCGAGAAGTAGAGGGCGTCCGTGCGGTCGCTGATGCCCGCGAACTGCCCGTCACCCTCGATCCCGAGCAGGGCGTAGACGAACGCGAAGAGGAGGACGAGCATGTACAGGCTGCTGAGCAGCCACTGGATGCGCACGTAGCGCGGAGGCTGCCGGCTGCTCCGGCGGGCGGTCCTGACGAAGAGGACGCCGACCGCTGCGAGACCTGCCAGGCACAAGCCCAGTCGGCCCTGCTGCCAGGAGTCCTGCCAGTCCATGCGCAGCGGGACCAAGTAGTACGTGCCCGTCAGGAGCGCCAGCACCGCGGTCGTGTGGACGAGCATCCGCACCAACGGGTCGGCCCAGAACGTCCCGCGCATCCTCGCAGTCTGGCACGTGGTGGGCCCGACAGAGCTCATCCTCCGGTGGCGAGGCGGGGCGCGCGGGTCACCCTATGCTGGGTCGATGCCGTCCGGAGGCTCGAGCGGGTCAAGCCTGCTGCACTGGCGATACCACCGACCCCGCAGCCCGTCCGTCGAGAGCACGGCATCGGGGATCTACGGCCTCATCGTCAGCGCGGGCGTCATGGTCGCCGCGCACGCGACCACCGCGGCCAGGCTCACCGTCGCGGTTCTGGTCACCCTGGTCATCTACTGGAGCGCCGAACGGTACGCCCGGCTCGTCGCCGAGCGGATCCACGAGGGCCAGCGGCCCACGTGGGCCCACGCCCGTGCCCAGCTCGCCACGGGGTGGGAGATCGTGACGGCCAGCTTCATCCCGCTCGCCGTGCTGCTGCTCCTCCGCATGCTCGGACTCGACCTCGACACCAGCATCCTGGGCGCGCTGATCGCGAGCACGGTCCTGCTGGCCCTCGCGGGCTGGGGCATGGGACATCGGAGCCGCCTCGGTCTCGTCGACCGTCTCGTCATGACCGTGGTGGCAGGGCTGTTCGGCGTCGTCCTCGTGGGCCTCAAGACCTTGCTGCACTGAGCAGCGAGGCGTCAGCCCTGCCGCCGCGGGAGGTCGACCGTGACCTCGGTGCCCCGACCGACCACGCTGTCGATCCACACCTCGCCGTGGTGCAGGGTCACCACCTGCTTGACGCTGGACAGCCCGAGGCCCGTGCCGCCGTCGTTCTCGGCGAGGGAACCGCGCTGGAACTCGTCGAAGATGACCGGGAGGTCCTCGCTGCTGATGCCGCGGCCCTGGTCGGCGACCACCATCCTGACCCGACGCTCGTCCGAGGTGATCTCGACCCGGATCCGCGACCCCTCGGGGGAGTACTTCGCGGCGTTCGTCAGCAGGTTGATGACCAGTCGCTCGAGGAGGCGGCGGTCGGCGTCGATCTCGACGCGGTCGCCGGTGACCACGAGGTCGTGGCGCTGCCAGGAGCGGGCCGAGGTTGCTCGCGGCGTCCTCGACGAGGTCGGCGAGCGCGACACGCTCCAGCGTCATCGGGACGGTGCCGGCTCGGAGCTGAGCATGCTCCACCAGCTCGTTCACCATGGCGGTCAGCCGGTCGACGTTCGCCTCCAGCCGGGCGGCGACCTGCCGGCGCTGGTCCGGGTCCTGGTCGTCGGCCAGGATGGATGCGAACCCCTTGAGGGCGGCGAGCGGTGTCTTCAGGTCGTGGCTGATCCCGCGGAAGAACGACTCGCGCGCAGCCTCGAGACTCACGTGCTCGGTGAGGTCGCGGGTCACCTTGCCGAAGCCGGTGAGCCTCCCGCGGTCGTCGTGGAGCGCGGTGATGACGACGTCGCCCCAGAAGCGGGTGCCGTCCTTGCGGACCCGCCAGCCGGTGTGCTCGACGCGGCCGTAGGCGCGCGCCTCGTCGAGCAGCCGCAGCGGCAGGCCGGCCCGCCGATCCTCGTCGGTGTAGAAGACCGAGAAGTGCTTGCCGATGATCTCGTCGGCCAGGTAGCCCTTGACCTGCTCGGCCCCGGCGTTCCAGGTCTCCACGATGCCCTGCGCGTCCAGCGCGATGATCGCGTAGTCCAGCACCTGGGAGACGAGGACGCGGAACCGCTCCTCACTCGTGCGCAGCGACTGCTCGAGCCGGTGCTGCTCGGTGAGGTCACGAGTCACCTTGGCGTACCCGGTGAGCTGCCCCTCCTCGTTGCGCAGGGCGGTGATGATGACGTCGGCCCAGAACCGGCTGCCGTCCTTGCGGACGCGCCACCCGGTGTGCTCGACCCGGCCGAGGCTGCGCGCCTCGTCGAGCAGCCGCAGTGGGAGTCCGGCGCGGCGGTCCTCGTCGGCGTAGAAGACGGAGAAGTGCTTGCCCAGGATCTCGCCGGGCTCGTAGCCCTTGACCTGCTCGGCCCCGGCGTTCCACGACTCGATGATGCCGTGCGGGTCGAGCGCGATGATGGCGTAGTCGATGACCTGGGACACCAGCAGCCGGAAGCGCTCCTCGCTGCTGCGCAGGTCCTGCTCGAGGCGGTGCTGCTCGGTCAGGTCACGAGTCACCTTGCCGTAGCCGATGAGCGTGCCGTCGTCGTCGCGCAGGGCGGTGATGACGACGTCGCCCCAGAACTGGCTGCCGTCCTTGCGGACCCGCCAGCCGGTGTGCTCCACGCGGCCCTCGTGCCGCGCTCGCTCGAGCAGCGCGGCGGGGAGACCTGCGCGACGGTCCTGGTCGGGGTAGAACACCGAGAAGTGGCTGCCGATGATCTCCTCGGCCAGGTAGCCCTTGACCGCCTCGGCCCCTTGGTTCCAGCTCACCACCACGCCGTGCGGGTCGAGCCCGATGATCGCGTAGTCGCGGACCTGCTCCACCAGGGCAGCGGTGATCGCGGACTGACCGGACGCGGCCGGCGACCCACCTGCTGGCTGCGTGAAGTGCTCAGTCACCCCGACTCCTTGCCCGAGCGCGAATCATGGCCGAACCGTGCGGGGGGCGTTGAGCAGAGGGTCCGCAGCGACCTTAGCGCCGTCGGGTGGTCTAGCGACGCCGGACCCTGCGGTCTGGTGGCGGGGCGCTCACGGGCGTATCGTGACAATCCGCCCCATACAACACCCACACCCTGCTCGTGGAGGGTTGCTGACGTGAGCCGCAGGGGGCCGACGATGAGCAGCACGGAGCCGCTTCCTCAGGGCGGCACCTGATGGAGGGCGGTTCGGGCACGCCCGGCCTGGTGGTGGGCGCGGTGGAGTCGCACCCGCTGGTGCACCTGCGTGTGGCCGGGGGCAACGAGACCATGTGCGCCCGGCCGACCGGTGTCGACTGGCCCTCGAAGACCTTCAGGTCGGCCGGGCTGCCTCACCTGCCTCGGGTGCGGCCATGGAGTCCGGCTACGCCGTGGTGCTCGACACCGACGGGACGTGGGTCGGGCTGGAGAACCTGCTCGGCTGAGCCCGCGGGAGCCGCCCGTACTGTGGCGACATGTCGGAACCCCAGCGACCGGACACCGACCCTCGGTCCATGCGCGAGCGGATGCTGGCCGGCGACCTCTACGTCGCCGACGACCCGGAGATCGCCGCCGAGCAGCGTGCCGCCCACCAGCGCATGGAGGTGTACAACGCGACCTCCGTGCAGCAGCGGGCCCTGCGACGACAGCTCCTGGAGGAGCTGCTGGGCTCGCTGGGGGAGGGCACCGAGATCCGGCCGCCGTTGTACGTCGACTACGGCTCGCGGCTGCGGATGGGACACCGCTGCTTCGCGAACTTCGGGCTCGTCGCCCTCGACGTCGCACCCATCACGATCGGGGACGACGTGCAGATCGGCCCCAACGTGCAGCTCCTGACCCCGACGCATCCGGTCGAGCCGGAGGCGCGGCGCGACAAGTGGGAGGCGGCCGAGCCCATCACCATCGGCGACAACGTGTGGATCGGTGGCGGTGCCGTCGTGCTCCCGGGCGTGACCATCGGCGCCGACACCGTCGTCGGAGCGGGTGCGGTCGTGACCCGCGACCTCCCTGCGGGCGTGGTTGCCGTCGGCAACCCGGCCCGTGTCGTGCGCTCTGTGGACGGCTAGCACCTGGCGGGCGTGCTTGGCAGCGATACCCCTATGGGGTATGTTGTTGCCGACCGTTCGAGGAGGCACCCGTGACCCAGAAGCCCGCGCACACCATGCCCGGCTACATCAGCGACAAGGACGCACTGCTCGTGCGCCTGCGTCGGATCGAGGGCCAGGTCCGCGGCCTGCAGCGGCAGGTCGACAACGAGACCTACTGCATCGACGTGCTGACCCAGGTCAGCGCCGCCACCAAGGCACTGCAGTCGGTGGCGCTCCTGCTGCTGGAGGACCACCTCGGCCACTGCGTGAACCACGCCAGCGACCCCGAGGACCGCGAGCGCAAGCTGGCCGAGGCCTCCCAGGCGATCGGCCGGCTGGTCCGAGCCTGACGCGAACAGAAGGAGCACCACATGACCGACACGACCCCCACCCACTCCCGGACCTTCTCCGTGACCGGCATGACCTGCGGCCACTGCGTGTCCTCGGTGACCGAGGAGATCCAGGAGATCGCAGGGGTGGCGCAGGTGGACGTCGACCTCGTGGCCGGTGGCACCTCCACCGTCACCGTGACCAGCGACCAGCCCCTCGAGGACGCAGCAGTGGAGTCGGCTGTCGCAGAAGCCGGCTACCAGCTCGCATGAACCCCTCTGCCGGCACCGCGGCCAGGCTCGTCGGCTTCGCCGTCGTCCTGGCGGTCGTCTTCGGCGGCGCCTGGGCACTCGGCGTGCAGGTCGGCCCCGTCGGGTCGACCGCGGCGGAGCCCAGCCACGACAGCACGACAGCCACGACACCAGCCACAGCGACGGCACTCCCACGAGCGAGGGGACGAGGACGATGGAGACGAGCACGCTGCCCGGTCTGGCGGTCGCCCGGGACGGCTACCGCCTGGTCCTGGCCGACGACGTGCTCGACGCCGGCACCCGCCCGGTCGCCTTCGCCATCGAGGGACCGGACGGCCGTCCGGTCACGGACTTCGAGGTCGCGCACGAGAAGAGGCTGCACCTGATCGTGGTACGCCGCGACCACGCCGGCTTCCAGCACCTCCACCCGACCCTGGACCAGGCGACGGGAGCCTGGACCGCCGACGCGCAGCTGTCCCCTGGCCAGTGGCGGGTCTTCGCCGACTTCACGGCCACCGGGGGACCGGCACTGGTGCTGGGCAGCGACCTGCTCGTCCCGGGCCGCCTCCCTGCTCCTGCCCCCGTCCAGGAGACCCGCACCGACGAGGTGGACGACTACGCGGTCAGCGTCGAGGGGACACTGCGCCCGGGCACGCACTCCGAGCTCACTGTGCGGGTGAGCAAGGACGGCGCTCCGGTCACGGACCTGCAGCCCTACCTCGGTGCCTTCGGCCACCTGGTCGCGCTGCGCGAGGGCGACCTGGCCTACCTGCACGTCCACCCGGGCGGCGAGCCGGGAGACGGCGAGACGCCCGCGGGCCCGGACGTCGAGTTCGGTGCCGAGGTGCCGACCGCCGGTCGGTACCACCTCTACCTCGACTTCCGGCACGCAGACGTGGTGCGCACGGCCCACCTCGTCCTGGACGCCGCGCCGCCAGCCGACCGGCGCAGCGCGGCCACGAGGGGACGAGGGATCGATGAGCTCGACCACCGAGCAGTCGCGCAGTGTGGATCTGCTGCTGGCGGGGATGACCTGCGCCTCGTGCGCGAACCGCATCGAGCGCAAGCTGAACAAGCTCGACGGTGTGAGCGCCACGGTCAACTACGCAACCGAGAAGGCCAAGGTCGACGTCGTCGATGCCGGGGTGACCACCGACGACCTGATCGCCGCGGTGGCGGCGGCCGGCTACTCCGCCACCCTGCCGGCGCCACCCGCAGCCGATCCCGGTCGCGCCGGCGAGCAGGACGACCCCCACGAGGGGGCGGTCAGGACGCTGCGGCAGCGGCTGCTCGTCTCCGCGGTGCTGACGGCGCCGGTGATCGCGATGGCGATGGTGCCGGCCTGGCAGTTCACCTACTGGCAGTGGCTCTCCCTCACCCTCGCCGCTCCGGTGGTGGTCTGGGGGGCGTGGCCGTTCCACCGGGCGGCGTGGACGAACCTGCGCCACGGCACCTCGACGATGGACACGCTGGTCTCGATGGGCACCCTCGCGGCGTTCGGGTGGTCGCTGTACGCACTGTTCCTCGGCACGGCCGGTGAGCCCGGGATGACCCACCCCTTCGAGCTCACCATCGAGCGGAGCAGCGGGGCGGCGAACATCTACCTGGAGGCGGCCGCCGGCGTCACCACCTTCCTCCTCGCCGGCCGCTACTTCGAGGCCCGCTCCAAGCGACAGGCCGGCGCCGCTCTCCGTGCCCTGCTCGACATGGGGGCACGCGAGGTCGCCGTGCTCCGCGACGGCCCTGCCGGCACGACGGAGCACCGGATCGCGGTCGAGGAGCTCGCCGTCGGCGACCTCTTCGTGGTGCGCCCGGGGGAGAAGGTCGCGACCGACGGGGTGGTCGAGGACGGCACCTCGGCCGTGGACGCCTCGATGCTCACCGGCGAGTCGGTCCCGGTCGAGGTCGGACCGGGCGACCAGGTCGCTGGCGCCACCGTGAACGCAGGCGGGCGGCTGACCGTGCGCGCCACCAAGGTCGGGGCGGACACCCAGCTCGCCCAGATGGCCCGTCTGGTCGAGCAGGCGCAGAACGGCAAGGCAGCGGCGCAGCGGCTCGCCGACCGGATCTCCGGGGTGTTCGTGCCCGTCGTGATCACGCTGGCCGCGGGCACCCTCGGGTTCTGGATGGGCACCGGCGCGGGTCCGGCCGCCGCCTTCACCGCCGCGGTGGCGGTGCTCATCATCGCCTGCCCCTGCGCGCTCGGCCTCGCGACCCCGACCGCGCTCATGGTCGGCACCGGCCGCGGCGCGCAGCTCGGCATCCTCATCAAGGGCCCTGAGGCACTCGAGCAGACCCGCAAGGTCGACACCGTCGTGCTCGACAAGACCGGCACGGTCACCACCGGGCACATGACGCTCAGCGCCGTCGTGACCGCCGAGGGCCAGGACGCCGACGAGGTGCTGAGGCTCGCCGGAGCCCTGGAGGACGGGTCCGAGCACCCGATCGCACGGGCGGTCGCCGACGCCGCTCGCGCCGCGCACGCCGGCCCCGACCGGTCGCTGCCGACGGTGGAGGGCTTCACCAGTCTCGAGGGGCTCGGCGTCCAGGGTCTCGTCGAGGGCCGCGCGGTCATCGTGGGGCGCCCGCAGCTGCTGGCCGACTGGTCGCAGCACCTCACCGCCGACCTGCAGCGAGCCTTCGCCGACGCGCAGCAGACCGGGGGCACCGCCGTCGCGGTCGGCTGGGACGGTCAGGCACGCGGGCTGCTCGTGGTGACCGACCAGGTGAAGGACACCTCGGCCGAGGCCGTCGCCCAGCTGCGGGACCTGGGACTCCGGCCGGTGCTGCTCACCGGCGACAACGCCGCGGTCGCCGGCACCGTCGCGGCCCAGGTCGGCATCGACCCGGACGACGTCGTCGCGGACGTCCTGCCGGCCGACAAGGTGGCGGCGGTCCGGGAGCTGCAGGGTCGAGGTCGGGTCGTGGCGATGGTCGGCGACGGTGTCAACGACGCCGCGGCACTCGCCCAGGCAGACCTCGGTCTCGCGATGGGCACCGGCACCGACGTGGCCATCGAGGCGAGCGACCTCACGCTGGTGCGGGGGGACCTCCGGGTGGCCGCCGACGCCATCCGGCTGTCGCGCCGCACGCTCGCCACCATCAAGGGCAACCTGTTCTGGGCCTTCGGCTACAACGTCGCCGCTCTGCCCCTGGCCGCGGCCGGCCTGCTCAACCCGATGCTCGCCGGCGCTCGCCATGGCGTTCTCCTCGGTGTTCGTCGTCGGCAACAGCCTGCGGCTGCGCGGCTTCACCGCACACGCGGGCTCGTCGACTCGCACCACCGCCTGAGCCTTACCCCGGCGGAGGCTGCATCCTGCGGAGGTCGACCCACGTACGGTCGCCCTCGAGCGCGGCGAGGTGCCCGGCGGCGACAGCGGCCCGCAGGCAGTCTGCGCAGCCCGCCTCCGCGAACGTCGTGTGCAGCGGGCGGACGCGGACGGGCCGGTGACACAGCGACCGGGCTCCGAGCGGGGCGACCAGGTGCACGCGGTGGTCTCCGTGGACCGGGGCGACGGTGAGCCCGACGTCGACGTGGGGAGCAAGTGACCCGTTCATGTCACCATGCTGCACCGCGGCCGGCCCGCGCATCATAGGGTTGGGCCTGCAGAAACGTGTGCTGCGTGAACGGGCAAGCCCGGCCCCACGCCAGCAGCGGGAGTCGAAGAGACGGGTCGCCCTGCTCTGCAGCACGACGGCGCCGATCAGCAGCGCGAGCCGCCGTGGTGAGCAGCATGGAGCGGTGCAGCCCGATCCCGTCGATGAGGAACCCGGTGGCCAGTGCGCCCAACGGCGCCGCGACCGGGATGCTCGCGGTGCTCAGCCCGACCACGCGCGGCAGCAGACGCGCGGGTGAGCGCTCCTGGCGGATCGTGGCCTGCAGCGGCACCAGCGAGCCGGCGGCGGCGCCGAGCGTGAGCAGCATGGCCGAGCGTGAGGGGGAGCGAGGGCGACCAGCGTGATCGCCGCGTAGGTCGCCGGCCACACGACGAAGACCCCGCGGTAGAGCAGCCGGCGCCGGGACAGCCGGGAGCCGAGCAGCCCGAAGCCGCGCGGCGCCGAGCAGGCCGCCCGCGCCGTAGCTGGCGACCATCACCCCGAGCACCACCGGGTCGCCGAAAGCCTCACGTGCCAGCACCGGCAGCACCAACGGTGTCGAGCGGACCGACCAGCATCACCGCCGCGGTCGGGAAGAGGAAGAGTGCGCGCAGCGCCGGGTCGGCCCAGATGAAGGCGATCGCCTCGCGCAGGCCGGCCCGCTCGTGCGCCGCAGCCGCCGGGGTGGGCGCGGGGAGGCGCACGAAGCCAGCCCGACCACCAGCCGCGGCGAACGCGAACGAGGCCACCGTCACCCACAGCGCCCCGCCGACGCCGAACGGCGGCGATGAGCAGGCCGGCGACCGGTGCCCCCAGCAGGTACCCGACGTGCTCGGCCGAGGTGAACAGGGCGTTGGCGCGCTCCCGCGTGGAGCCCGCCGAAGTCCGCCGCCGCGGGCACCAGGCTCTGGCGCGCCGTGGAGCCGGCCGAGTCCGCGAGCGTGCCGAGCGACGCGCCAGCACCACGACGTGCCACATCTCGAGCGCGTCCAGCGCGAGCAGGACGGGCAGTGGCGCCACCGCGAGCCCGCTCAGCAGGTCGGCGACCGGCGCTCGCGCGCGTCGGGCCCGACCAGCGTCCACGATCGCGCCCCGCCGCCAGACCCCCCACGGTCGGCGCCGCCGACGCCGGCGAAGACGGCGATGCCGGCCAGCGCGGCACTGCCCGGTCGTGGTCAGCACCAGCCACGGGATCGCGACCGTCATGACGACGTTCCCGCTCAGCGACACGGCGTTCGCCGAGCACCAGCAGGTTCAGCGGCGTCACGGCTCGCGACGAGGAGCGGCCCGGGACGGTCGGCGACTGTCGGTCATGTGCAACCAACGGATCCGTCCGGCGTCGGCGCATGGCAGTCCAACACCTGTTTGTCGCAGGCATTCGACATCAGTCGTGTGCGTCTTGACATCGTCAGACGTCAGTAGCGTCGGTGGAAGGTCGCAGGTGCGGCCCGACACTCGATCTCCGCCTCCTCCGCGCCTTCGTCGCGGTCGCCGAGGAGCTCCACTTCACCCGGGCCGCCAACCGCTCTCTTCGTGGCCCAGCAGGCGCTGAGCCGCGACATCCGTCGGCTCGAGACGCAGGTCGGCGCGCGGCTGTTCGCCCGCAGCACCCGCCGCGTCACGCTCACCCCCGACGGCGAGCGGCTGCTCGTGCACGCCCGCTCCCTGCTCGCGCTCAACGACGCGGCGCTCACGCGAGCTCGGCGGCGCGACCCGGCCGCTGCTCGTGGACGTCATCGGCGAGGGGCTCACCGCTGCCCGGATCGTCGACGCCGCGCGTCGCGACCGCGCCCCAGCTCGAGTTCACGGTGCGCTACGGCGGGGGGATGGGGGCCGCCCTCCCCCAGCTGCTCGCCGGCCGCCTCGACGTCGCCTTCGGCAGGACCGAGGGGCTCGGGACAGCCCCTCCCGGCCGAGCTGACGCGGCGGCTCGTCCGCTACGAGCCGCTGGCGTTGCTGATCGCTCGACGACGAGCCGCTGGCCGAGCTCGAGCGAGGTGCCGCTCGAGAGGCTGCGCGGGACTGGAGATCGATGCCAGCTCCGGCAACGACGACGCCCCCGAGTGGGTGGACCTCGCGGTCGTCGCTCCTCGAGGCCTTCGGCGCGCGACCCTCGGCGCCGCACCCGCACGTCGTCGGGCACGAGCGAGACCGCGCGGCACCTCCGGTCGCATGGCCTGCCGATCCTCACCATGAGCGAGTGCCCGGCGGTGCCGGGCGCCGTGGTCAGGCCGCTGGTCGACCCGGTCCCCGTCTACCCGTGGGCGATCGTGCACCACAGCGACGCGAAGCACCCCGAGCTGGCGGCGCTGCACTCGGTCGCGGCCGAGCTCGCGGAGCAGGAGGGGTGGACGCGCGTCCCGGAGGGCGCGTGGGTGCCCGGCGCCGACACCACGCGATGACGGCCGAGAGACGGACCCTTGGCACGAACCCGGGACTCTGGTCCATGTCGCCCGATGTGTCCGATACCTACGTTCGCGGGTGACCGTGCTCCGCCGCCAGGGCGGAGCTCAGGAGGGGGAGCCTTGACCATCCACGTGCGCCGCTGCTGCCGGCTGCTCGTCGTGGGGATGACCGCGGCCGTCGTGGTCCTGGCGAACCAGTGGGTGCTGTCGCCGGTCCAGCAGGCGGGGGCAGCGGGCAGGCCCAACATCGTCCTCATCACCGCCGACGACATGGCCGCCAGTGACCTGGCGTGGATGCCGCAGACCGCGCGGCTGCTGCAGGACCAGGGCGTCGAGGTCACCGACTTCCTGAGCAACCACCCGCTCTGCTGCCCTGCCCGTGCTCAGATCCTCACCGGCCAGTACGCCCACAACAACGGCGTGAGGAACAACAGCGGCACGTGGGGCGGCTATCACGCCCTCAAGGACAAGGGCAACCACGTCGGCACGTGGCTGAAGGCCTCCGGCTACCGGACGGCGTTCATCGGCAAGCACCTGAACAACTGGACCAACTCCGCCCAGCACCAGCCGGGCTGGACGATCTTCAACCCGTTCTACAAGGGCGGATACCTGCCCTACGGGATCACGATGTTCAACAACGGTCACCCGAAGCACTACGGCCAGACCTACACGGCGGACCTGGTCGGCCGGCTCACGCGCGACTACATCGAGCGCTTCTCCGGCCAGGCCGCGCCGTTCTTCATCTGGGCCTCCCAGCTGCCACCCCACAAGATGCGGGTGGGTGGGCACTGGACCAATCCCGTGCCGGCCTCGCGGCACCGCGACGCCTACCCGACCGCGGTGCCGCCGGCGATGTCGAGCCCGTCGTACAAGGAGGCCGACGTCAGCGACAAGCCGCAGTACGTGCAGGCCAAGCGCGGTGTCTCGGCGAAGAAGGTGACCGCGCTCCACCGGGCGCGGATCCGGTCGCTGCAGGCCGTCGACGACCAGGTCGCCTCGATCGTGCAGACGCTGCGCGACACGAACGAGCTGGCCAACACCTACATCTTCTTCGTCTCCGACAACGGATACCTGCTGGGCGAGCACCGGCTGCAGGGCAAGAACTTCCCCTACGAGGAGTCGCTGCAGGTGCCGCTGCTGGTGCGCGGACCCGGGCTCGCACCCGGCGCAGAGCGGGACCAGATGTACGGGATCGTCGACCTCGCTCCGACGTTCCTCGACATCGCCGCGGCGACGCCTGGCCGCACCATCGACGGGCGCTCGATGCTGGACACCCTGCACAGCGACACCCCCGGCTACGACCGCTACCTGATCCAGGCGACGCACGGCCGTCAACCGTGGTGGTGGCGGGGGGTCAGGACGCGCACCCACACCTACGTCCAGTACTCCAACGGGTTCAGCGAGCTGTACGACCGGGTCACCGACCCTGCCCAGATGGTCAACGTCGCCGACGACCCCGCGTACACCGATGCGCGGACGGCGCACGCCGACCAGCTCGCCGCACTGCGCAGCTGCGCCGGCGCGCCGTGTCACACCACCTCAGGCGGGGCGCCGTAGCGGGACTGTCCTGCCTCGTTCCGAGGCGTGATCGGGTCCGCGGGGGGCGCGGACCGGCGATCGTGCCTACTGTGGGGCGATGGAACAGCCGCACGTGATCGTCCTCTTCGGCGCGACCGGTGACCTGGCTCGCCGCAAGCTGCTGCCCGGCATGCTGCACCTCTACCGCGCGGGCCTGCTCGACAACTGCCGGATCATCGGGACCTCGCTGGACGACCTCGACGACGAGCGCTTCTCGAGGTTCGTCCGCGAGGCCTGCGAGGAGTTCAGCCCCGAGGAGCTGGACGACTGCTGGCCCGACTTCGCCGCCCTGCTCTCCTACGTGCCGCAGTCGGCGGGGAGCAGCGGCATCGGCGCGGCGGTCAAGGAGCAGGTGCACGCACTGGAGGCCCACGGCGAGGTGCACCTGCTCCACTACCTGAGCGTCCCTCCGAGGGCAGCGCTGGCGGTGGTGCGTCTCCTCGAGGAGGCCGGCCTCGCCGAGCGCGCCCGGATCGTGATGGAGAAGCCCTTCGGGATCGACCTCGGCAGTGCACGCCACCTCAACGAGGAGCTCCACAAGGTCTTCCACGAGGACCAGATCTTCCGGATCGACCACTTCCTGGGCAAGGAGGCGGCGCTCAACATCCTGGCGTTCCGCTTCGCCAACGGCCTCTTCGAGCCGATCTGGAACCGCAACTTCATCGACCACGTGCAGATCGACGTGCCCGAGACGCTGGGCCTCGAGACGCGTGCGGAGTTCTACGAGCAGACCGGGGCCTTCCGGGACATGGTGGTCACGCACCTGTTCCAGGTGCTCGCCTTCGTGGCGATGGAGGCTCCCACCTCGCTGGAGCAGGGCCCGATCGGGGAGGAGAAGGCCAAGGTCTTCCGCTCCATGCGCCCCCTCGACACCAGCCAGGTGGTCCGGGGGCAGTACGTCGGCTACCGCGACCTGCCGGGCGTGGCCGACGAGTCCGACACCGAGACCTTCGTCGCGCTCAAGGTCGAGATCGACAACTGGCGGTGGGCCGGCGTGCCGTTCTACCTGCGCACCGGCAAGAAGATGGCGGAGAGCGCCCGCATCATCTCCATCGCCTTCAAGGAGCCGCCGCGCACGATGTTCCCGCACGGATCGGGCGTGGGACTGCACGGACCGGACCACCTCACCTTCGACCTCGCCGACGAGGGCCGGATGTCGCTGTCGTTCTACGGCAAGCGGCCGGGCACCGGGCTCAAGCTGGACAAGATGTCGATGCAGTTCGCCATGCACGAGACCAAGGGCGCGGGCCACTCCCTCGAGGCCTACGAGCGGCTGATCCATGACGCGCTGCGCGGTGACCACACGCTGTTCACCACCTCCATCGGCATCGAGACGCTGTGGGGTCTCTCCTCGCCGTTGCTGGACGACCCGCCGCCCGTGCGCAGCTACCGCGAGGGGACCTGGGGGCCGAACCAGATCCACCAGCTCATCGCTCCTGCGGCTTGGCGGCTGCCCTTCGAGCGCACGTGGCGCGACCCCGACGACTACGAGCACTGAGGCGGCCACAGGTCCCAGGACCCACCTGACCCGTTCGCACTAGGCGACGCATAGCCCGTCTGGAACGACGGCTAGCACCCGTTGGTGCGATGTCGCTCCCGCACCAGCATCCCTACGCTGGAAACAGGCGCCACCCTCAGCACGCCCGGTGTCCCCGCACCGGGTCGCTACGGCGCCCGCCTCAGGCCGCCCGCGCGAACGGGCGGCCTGGTCGCGCCCGGCACCCGACATCGCCGATCTGGGGGATCTCCCCCACGCGACGGCCCGCGGTGTGCCCCGACAGTGGCGACATGGCCACGAACACGCAGAACCGAAACGGCTCGGTCCCTTCGGCGGCCGCTCGCGCCGCCGCGCACGCCTTCCTGCAGAGCGCCCGGCTGCTCGCCCTCCCGATGGCCGGCACCATCAGCGCGATGTCTGGGCGTGCGACTCCTGCCTCACGACGCGGCGGGGCTCCCGCTCGCGGGCGCAGGCGCCGACAGGGCGACGGCCAGCTCGGTCCGGCGGTGCACGCCGGTCTTGCGGAGCGCAGCAGTCACGTGGTGCTCCACCGTTCTCGGGCTGAGGAAGAGCGCGGCGGCGATCTCCTTGTTGGTCAGCCCCTGCGCCACCAGGAGGGCGACCCTGGTCTCCTGACCGGTCATCGCCTCCCGTGACGCCCCCCGGCGGGCCCTCTCGCCGCTCGCGGCGAGCTCCTCGCGCGCTCGCTCCGCCCAGGCGACGAAGCCCAGCCGGTTAAACGTCTCCTCGGCGGCGCGGAGGTGGTCACGTGCCCGGCGGCGCTGCCCCTCCCGCCTGAGCCGGGCGCCGTACACGAGGTGGGTGCGGGCCGTCTCGTAGGGGTCGGGGAGCAGCTCGTGGTCCCGCAGAGCTGCCTCGAAGCAGTCGGTGGCCGACTCGAGGTCGGGGACGGTCATCCCCAGCAGACGCTGGGACCACGCACGCGCGAGAGGGACCTCGGAGCGGAGGTGCAGGTCGGCGTGGCGCCGCGCGAGCCCGCTCGCGTCGTCCCGCCTGTCCACGGCCAGGTAGGCCTCGGCGAGGTCGGGCGCAACGCCCAGGGGCTGGTCCCCGTTGGGCAGCCGACCGTCGTCGACCGCGAGTCGGTGCTCGAGCACCGAGATCGTCGTGGTGAAGTCGCGGCGGCACAGAGCCGCGTACGCGGTGAACAGCTCCACCTGGACCGCAGCGCTCGCCACCTCCGCGACCTCGGCCAGCCGGCGCGCCTCGCCCAGCGCGTCCGCTGCGCCGTCGTGGCTGCCCCGCGCCGCCAGCTGGACCGCCAGGAGCTCCAGCGAGGTCGACACGTCGACGACGAAGCCGAGCTCGGTGCCCAGGTCGACGGCCTCCTGGGCGTAGGCGTAGCCGGACCAGTGGTCGCCGAGGACCATGGAGCCACCCGCGAGCAGGCTGAGCGCGAACGGCAGCACCCCCAGTGCCCCGGTCGCCCTGGCCGACCGCATCCTCCGGTCGGCGAACGTGGTGGCCAGCTGGACGTCGCGCAGCCAGGCGCAGGCCGAGAGCGCGTGGACGAGGTATCGAGGGTCCTCCCGCAGCCGCGGGTCCGACTCGAGCAGTTCCACGGCCCGCAGCATCGATGGTCGGCACTCCTCCCACCTGCCGGCGAAGGCAGCCGCGGCACCCTGCACGTAGTCGGCCAGCATCCGCTGCTCCGGGTCGGTGGTGTCGGCCTCCGCGGTCATGGCGGCCGCCGCCGAGCCCATCGCGGCCGGGTCACCGAGCCGGTAGCCCACGATCGCGAGCTCGCCCAGGGCGCGGAGCCGCACCAGCCCCCGGCCGCACTCGGCGGCGTCGGCCAGGAGGCTGCGTGCGCGGACGACCGACCCGGCGTACTCCTCGAGGATGCCGAGGACGAGCAGGGCGCGCGCCCGGGCCTCACGGTGCTCCTGCTCGGCGGTGACCCTGGTCGCCATCGAGCGCGCACGTCGCAGGTCTCCTGCCACCAGTGCGTCCTCGGCCGCGGCGGCGCGCAGCATCGCGGTGCGCGACCGGGACGACGACAGCCTCGCCGCGTGCTCGGCGAGCTCCGAGGCGCTGGCGTAGCCGACGGTGCCGCGCTCCTCCCGCCAGCGCGCCTCGACGAGGACGGACAGGTCGTCGTCGAAGCCGGTCGTGGCCGCGACCCGGTGCCGGACGCGGACGGCCGGCGCCACGGAGCTGACCAGGGCGAGCGACCGGTGGGCCGACCTCCGGTCGGAGTCGGAGGTCGCCGACCACACCGCGGCGCGCATGAGGGGGTGCCGGAACACGAGCTCCGTCCCGACGACCAACAGGCCCCGCTCGGCCGCCTCGTCGAGGGCGGGCTCGGGCTCGACGCCCTCGATGGTGAGCGCCTCGACCACGGGCCCCGGGGAGGAGTCGTGCGACGCGGCCACCATGGTGGCCGCCCTCCGCGCCTGGTCGCTGAGGTTCTCCAGGAGACCCCCGAAGCCCAGCTGCAGCCGGTCGCCCAGCGGGAGCAGGTCCGGCAGCTCGGCCGACCCCCGACGCTGCTCCGGGGTCAGGGACGCGACCGTGTCGAGCAGGGCGAGCGGGTTGCCGGCCGTGGCCGAGACCAGCCGCTGCGACACCGACGAGGAGACCCCGTCCAGGAGGCGGCTCGCGTCAGCGGGGGAGAGCCCGCCGAGCCGAAGCGTGGGCACGTCGGCCGCCTCGGCGACCTCGCTGGAGTCGCGTCGTGCGAGGAGGAAGACGACGCCGTCGTGGCCCAGTCGCCGCGCGGCGAACGCCAGGGCGTGCACCGACTCCGGGTCGACCCACTGCAGGTCGTCGACGACCACCAGGACCGGCGCGTGCTCGGCAGCGCACGAGAGCAACGACATCGTCGCCGCCGCCACCAGCTGGTGCGCCGCGTGCTGCTCGGCGGCCCAGCCCAGCGCCGTCTCCAGCGCCGCGCGCTGCCCGGGCGGGACACCGTCCAGGTGCTGGCGCAACGGCGAGAGGACGTCGAGCAGGCCGGCGTACCCGACGCTGAACGCGCTCTCCACGCCACGGGTCCCGACGACCTCGAGCCCGGCCGCCTCGTCGCGCGCCCACTCCACGAGCGTGGACTTCCCGATCCCAGGTTCGCCGACCAGGCACAGCGACGCGCCCCGACCCTCGCGCGCAGCCGTCAGCAGCGCGGAGATCGTGGCCTGCTCATCCTCCCTCCCGAGGATCACGTGTCGACGATAGGGCCCGCCGTCGGCCTGCGCACGTGCGCACCGCCGAGCGCGGCGTCGAGGGTCACCGCCGCCTCGATCAGCGCCAGGTGGGTGAAGGCCTGCGGGAAGTTGCCCAGCTGCTCGCCGGTCGCGGAGATCTCCTCGGCGTGGAGCCCCACGTGGTTGGCGTAGGTGAGCATCTTCTCGAAGGTGAGACGGGCCCCGGCCGTGCGTCCCGCGCGTGCGAGCGCGTCGACGTAGGCGAAGGTGCACAGGGAGAAGGTGCCCTCGTCACCCGCGAGCCCGTCGGGGGAGGCGGCCGGGTCGTAGCGGTAGACGAGGCTGTCGGAGACCAGCTCCTCGGCCATCGCGTCGAGGGTGGCCAGCCACATCGGGTCGTACGGCGTGACGAAGCCGACCGAGGGCATCCGCAGCAGCGCGGAGTCGAGCACGGTGTCGCCGTACTGCTGCACGAAGGCGGACCGCTCGGAGCTCCACCCCTGCTCGAAGACCTGGGTGTAGATGGCGTCCCGCTGCTCGCGCCACCGGTCGACGGGCGCCGGCCGGCCGCGCTCCTCGGCCAGCCGGATGCCGCGGTCCAGGGCGACCCAGCACATCAGCCGGCTGTAGGTGAAGTCCTTGCGCCCACCGCGGGTCTCCCAGATGCCCTCGTCCGGCTGGTCCCAGCTGTCAGCGAGCCAGTCGAGCACCTGAGCGACCTCCGTCCAGCCGAGGTGGCCGATGTGCAGGCCGTGCTGGTCCGCGACGTGCAGGCTGTCCATCGCCTCGCCGTAGATGTCGAGCTGGAGCTGCTCGGCGGCGGCGTTGCCGATGCGCACCGGGCGGGAGCCGCGGTAGCCCTCCCAGTGGTCGAGCTCCTCCTCGACGAGCTCCCGGGCCCCGTCGACGCGGTACATGATGTCCAGCGGGTAGGCGGCGTCGCTCGGCTGGTCGTGCACACGGTCGCGCAGCCAGAGGGCGAACGCCGCGGCCTCCTCCCGGAAGCCGAGGCTCAGCAGGGCGCGCACCGAGAACGAGGCGTCGCGGACCCAGGTGTAGCGGTAGTCCCAGTTGCGTTCGCCGCCGACCTGCTCCGGCAGCCCCGCGGTGGGTGCCGCGATGAGCGCGCCGGTGGGCGCGTAGGTCAGCAGCTTGAGGGTGATGGCCGAGCGGTGCACGGCCTCGCGCCACCGGCCGGTGTACGTCGACCGTGCCACCCAGGACTGCCAGAACGCCGTGGTGTGCTGGAACAGCTCCTCGACCTCGTGGGGCCGGACCTCGTGCGCGGGGCCGGACGTGCCCGTCTCCAGGACGATGCCCCGCACGTCACCTGCCTCGACGTCGATCCACCCGTGCAGGTCGCCACGCTCGATGTCGCCGCGCGCGAGCCGTGCGTCGCCCGGCTCGCGCACGACGTGGGCCACCAGCGACGTCGTGCTGCCCCGGAAGACGGCTCCCGCCTCGGAGACCTCGACCTCGTGCGGCTCACGGCCGTAGTCGAACCTCGGCGCGAGGCTGACCTCGAAGGTCATCCGCCCGCGCACGCACCTGATCATCCGGATGAGCCGGTGACGCTCCGTTGCAGTCCCGTGGCCCTCGACCGGCATGAAGTCGCACACCTCGCCGACACCGTCCTCGGAGAGGAAGCGGGTCAGGAGGATCGCGGTGTCCGGCAGGTAGAGCTGCTTGGTGGTGTATGCCGTCCCGGCCGGGCCGCACTCGGCAGTGCCCTCCCTGCTCGGCGTCGAGCAGGCCGCCGAAGATGCTGGGGGAGTCGAAGCGTGGCGCGCAGAACCAGTCCACCGACCCGTCGACGGAGACGAGGGCTGCTGTCTGAAGGTCCCCGATGAGCCCATGGTCGGATATCGCGGGATAGTCGGTCACACCTCAGGCTAGGCCCGCCGTCACCTGCACCCCCAGGCCCGAGCGGGCCTCCGCGACGCCGATTCGCCCCGACCCATCCGGGTCGTCCGCTTTGTGACCTCGTACCCCCGGGCCGGACCCTCCGGCACTGAGGCAACCCGCTCGGGCGTACTTACGCTGCGTCCATCGGCGGGTCTGGAGGGTCCCATGGGCAAGGTGTTGCACGCACTCGGAGGCTTCGCCGCACGTCGGCCGTGGATCGTGCTCGCCGCCTGGGTGCTCCTGCTCGTGGGCGTGATCGGGGCCGTGCGCACCTTCGGCACCGAGACCAGCAACGACCTCGAGCTCCCGGGCACCGGCAGCCAGGAGGTGCAGGACCTCCTGGCCGAGCGCTTCCCCCCGCAGCAGAACGGCACCAACCCGATCGTGTTCCACGTCGAGTCCGGGAAGCTGACGGACAAGGCCAACAAGAGCTCGGTCAACGCGTCGGTGAAGGCGATGCGCGAGGCGCCGCACGTCCACAGCGTGACGAACCCGCTCAGCGACTCCGGACAGACCGCCGGGCTCCTCTCCCAGGACGGCCGGACGGCGTTTGCCCCCGTGCTGCTCGATGTCGGGTCCGGCGCGCTCACCCTGGAGATCGCGCAGGGAGTCATGGACGCGACGGAGCCCGCCGACGAGGCGGGCATCCAGGTGGCTGCCGCCGGCTCCATCGGGAGCGAGCTGTCCAAGGACACGTCCGAGAGCAGTGAGGTCGTCGGCATCCTCGCGGCGATGTTCATCCTCACCCTGGTGCTCGGCAGCCTGATCGCGATGGGCCTTCCGATCATCGCCGCGGTGGCCGGCCTGGCGACCTCCCTGGCCGTCGTCGGGCTCCTGGGGCACGCGATGTCCATGCCCGACACGGCGTCGACGATCGCCACGATGATCGGGCTCGGCGTCGGCATCGACTACGCGCTGTTCCTCATCAGCAGGCACCAGGAGCAGCTCGCCACGGGCATGCCGGTGCAGGAGTCGATCGCGCGCGCCGTCGCGACGTCCGGCAGCGCCATCGTCTTCGCCGGTGGCACGGTCGTCGTCGCCCTGCTCTCCCTGCGGGTCGCCGGGATCCCCCTGATGAGCACCCTGGGGCTCGCCTCCGCGGTGGCCGTCGTGACGGCCGTGCTCGCCGCGATCACGCTGCTGCCCGCGGTGCTCGGCCTGCTCAAGCACCGCATCGGCTGGCTGCACCTGCCGCGGCTGCGCCGGGGCGCTAAGCGCCGTGCGGCCGCAGCCGCGGGCACCGGCGGCATGTGGGCCTCGTGGTCGGGCTTCGTGTCACGCCACCCCGTGGCGGTGACGCTGGTCTCCCTGGCTTTCGTGCTGCCACTGGTGCTGCCCGCCTTCTCGCTGCGCTTCGGCCAGGAGGACATCGGCGCCACACCCACGAGCACGACGGAGCGCCAGGCCTACGACCTCATCACGGCTGGGTTCGGCGTCGGCTACAACGGGCCCCTGCAGGTGGCCTCGAGCTTCGACCCGGTGCTCAAGCCCAGCAAGGAGTACACCTCGAAGTACAACGAGGCGATGTCGCTCAAGAGCGACCTCGACAAGGCGCAGAAGCAGCTGCCCCAGGAGAAGAAGCAGCTCGAGGCGCAGCAGCAGGAGCTCGAGAAGGAGCAGCGGCAGCTCGAGACGGAGGGTGACGACCTCAAGTCCGAGCAGGCACAGCTCGAGGACGAGGGCGGGCAGCTGGAGACCGAGGAGGGACAGCTCGAGGCCGACGAGGCGGACCTCAAGCGCGAGCAGGCCTCGCTGGAGCAGCAGGCAGCGGCCCTGAAGCGGCAGAGCGCCCAGCTGCGCGCCGAGGGCGACCAGCTGCAGCAGGAGAAGCGCGCGCTGCAGGCCCAGAAGAGCCGGCTCGAGCGCGAGCGCGACCAGCTGAAGGCGCAGGCCAAGGTCGTGGCACAGGACATCCGCCGCGTGGGCGAGGCGCTCGCCTTCAACCTTGCCCGCCAGGAGCTGCTCGAGGAGCTGATCGCCGACGCCCCCACCCCAGCGGTGCGCGAACGCCGGGAGAACCGGCTGGCGCGCGTGCAGGCCAACGAGACGGAGCTGCGCGGCCGGTTGGCGCAGCTGGAGCGGCAGGCCGAGTCGCTCGCGGCCAAGGCCAGGCGGCTGGAGGCGCAGGCATCGTCGCTGGAGCGACAGGCGGCGCAGCTCGAGCGGCAGGCCGACCAGCTGGAGACGCAGAAGCGTCAGCTGCAGGCGCAGGGCGACGAGCTGCAGAAGGAGAAGGCCTCCCTGGAGCGTCAGGCAGCAGCCCTCAAGGCGCAGGCCGCCACGCTGCGCGGCGAGGGAGACGAGCTCACGAGCGAGGGCTCGACGCTGCAGGCGGAGGGTGACCAGCTGCAGGCCGAGGGTGACCAGCTGCAGAAGCAGGGCGACTCGCTGCAGAAGCAGGCCGACGAGCTGAAGTCGGAGAAGCAGCAGGCCAAGCAGGAGCAGCAGCGGGCCGAGAAGCTGCAGAAGCAGCTGACCGCCATGATGACCGCCGCAGGTGGCGACCCCCGCAACACCGACCCCCGCGTCGTGCGCCTGCAGGACTCGCTTTCAGGCACGGACGGCGTCGCGGACCTCACTCCGCCCCAGACGAACAAGAAGGGCGACGTCATGCTGCTCTCGGCGGTGCCCACCTCGGGACCCGCCACCGAGCAGACGACCGAGCTGCTCTCGGACGTGCGCGACATCGTGCTGCCCGGGCTGGAGAACCAGGGAGGGATGACGTCGTACGTCGGCGGCTACACCGCGTCCTACGTCGACCTGGCGACGCTGATCTCGCAGCGGCTGCTGCTGGTGATCGGCACCGTGATCCTGCTGGGCTTCCTGCTGCTCATGATCGCCTTCCGGTCGTTGCTCATCCCGCTGCAGGCGGCGCTGACCAACCTGCTGTCGGCGGCGGCGGCCTTCGGCGTGCTGACGGCGACGTTCCAGTGGGGGTGGGGGATCTCGCTGGTCGGGATCGACACCGCCAGCAGCAGCGTGCCCATCGCCAGCTACGTGCCGCTGATGATGTTCGCGGTGCTCTTCGGGCTGTCCATGGACTACGAGGTCTTCCTGGTCAGCCACGTCCAGCAGCACCACCTCGAGGGTCAGACCGCGCGGCAGGCGGTTGCCTCGGGGCTGAGGTCGAGCGCCCGCATCACCACAGCGGCGTGCCTGATCATGACGTCGGTCTTCGCCAGCTTCATCCTGACCGGCGATCCCACCATCAAGCAGTTCGGCGTGGGGCTGGCGGCCGCGGTGCTGCTCGCCGGCGTGCTCGTGGTGACGCTGGCGCCGGCCGTGATCACGCTCATGGGCAGCGCGGCCTGGTGGCTGCCGCGGTGGCTCGACCGGGTCCTCCCGCACATGAACATCGAGGGAGAGGCGCCGACCGCGCCGGCCGAGGAGGCGGTCGTGCCCGACCTCGTCGTCCCGGCGGCCTACCTGCCCGGTCAGCGGACCGAGCCCGAGGAGGAGCAGGAGCCCTCGACTGGGTACTCCTCGGGGCATGGGTGACCGCCCCGCCTTCGTGCTCCACGACCACCGCAAGCCCCGCCCGCACTTCGACCTGCGGCTCGAGCAGGACGGCGTCCTGCGCTCCTGGGCAGTGCCGCGCGGACTTCCCACCTCGCCCTCCGAGGACCGGCTGGCGATCGCCGTGCCGGACCACGAGCTCGACCACCTCACCTACACCGACGAGCACAAGAGCATCGCGGACATCGGCTGGTGGGAGGACGTCGGCGGCAACGACCGCAGGATGCTGTTCGTGCTGCACGGTCGCGCCGACAGCGTCCGCTACGCACTGATCAGGACAGGCTCGGACTGGTTGCTCCACCGGACGAAGCAGCAACCCTGACCGGCAGCCGTCGAGCCCGTCCTGCGTGCGCGGCGTCCGTGAATTGTGTCATCGCGACAGTTAAACTGGCTTCGTCCGGTTCGGGACCCCTCACGTTCTCGGAAGGAGAATGCCATGGCTACCACCAACGACGGCACCATGGGGGCGCACGACAGCACCAAGCTGCTGCGCACCGCAGCGATGGGGGTGGGGGCGGTGTTCCTGCTCGTCGGCGTCCTGGGATTCATCCCGGGCATCACGACCGAGTACGACACCATCGTGTTCGCGGGTCACGAGTCCGAGGCGTTGCTGATCGGCGTCTTCCAGGTCTCGATCCTGCACAACATCGTGCACCTGCTCTTCGGCCTTGCCGGCGTCCTGATGGCCAGGACGGCGAGCGGTGCTCGCACCTACCTGGTCGGCGGCGGGGTGATCTACCTCGTGCTGTGGGTCTACGGGCTCCTGGTGGGGGAGACCTCCTCCGCCAACTTCGTGCCGGTCAACACCGCCGACGACTGGCTGCACTTCGCGCTCGGTGTCGGCATGATCGGGCTCGGACTGGTCCTCGGCAAGCGTGCCGCGGACACCACGACCCGGGTCTGAACCAGCACCTGACACGTTCACGGACCGTGCCCCGGACGCGGGTGCGAGGATGTCCACCGTGCCTCCCGAACGTGCGCTGAGTCGCGAGCTCGTGCTCCGCACCGCCGTGGCGTACGTCGACGAGCACGGTCTCACCGCACTGACCATGCGCAACCTCGGTGCGCGGCTGGGCGTGGAGGCGATGTCGCTCTATCACCACGTCAACGGGCGCGAGGACCTGCTGGAGGGCATGGTCGAGACGGTGACCGGGGACGTGGTGCTGCCTCCGCGGGAACCGGCTGGTCCCCACGACGGGTGGCAGACCTTCCTTCAGGAGGTGGCGCACGCGGTGCGGGCGGTGGCCCGGGAGCACCCCCGTCGTCTTCCCCCTGGTGGCAAGCCGGTCGCCCGCCGCACCATGGCTGCGGCCGCCGCTGCGCAACCTCCGTCTGGTCGACGGGTTCCTCGGCGGGCTGAGCGGTCGAGGGCTGCCGGACGACCGGGTGGTGCAGGTCTACAAGGTCTTTACAGGCTTCCTGCTCGGCCATCTCCTCCTGGAGGTGTCGATCGAAGGCGGTCCGACGGGCCCGGCGACCGAGCCGCTGGACGAGGGTGGCGCCGAAGTCCCCAACCAGGACCAGGAGCTCGACCTCACCGACTACACCGAGGTGGTGCGCCTCTCCCCGCTGCTGCGGCGCACCGACCCTGACGCGGAGTTCGAGATCGCGCTGGAGGGTCTGCTCGACAACCTCGACCGCACCCTGAGCCAGTAGGCCCGACTCAGGGCGCGGCGCGGGGGGCTGGGGTCAGCGGTCTCCGGGGGGCGTGGGATCGACGTCGCCCTCGACCTCGATGTGCTCCTTGCGGACCTGCTCGTCGACCTGCTGGTGCTCGGTCACGGTCTCCTTGCCGATCCGCACCTCCTCGACGGGCACGGTCTCCTTCGCGACTTGGACCCGCTCCTCGCTGAGCGTGACCTCCTCGACCTGGTCGCCCTCCTCGGCGATGCCGCCGGCGGCCGCAGTGCCGCTGGCCGGAGTGCGCTCGACCACGAGCCTCTCCTTGGTGACCGGCACGTCGATCGACTCGGTCTCCGTGGTCGTGTACTTGCGCAGGCGGGCGGCGCCGGTCTGCACGCGCTCCTTGCCGACCTCGAGGCGCTCCTCGGAGCGCGTCACGGCGGACTCGTCACCGATAGTGTCGGTCGCGGTGGGCTCGACGGGTGCCTGCGTGGGCGTGACGGTCTCGTCGGCGGGCGCCGTCTCCGCGCCCGGTGCGCTCAGGCCGTAGTAGCGGTAGAGCTCGTCCTCCTCGGTGCGCTCGAGGTGCTGGTCGGCGCCCATGCGCGGGGCGTCCTTGATCGTCTCCTTGTCGTATCCGACCCGGAGCTCCTCGCCGGTGAAGTCGGCCTTCTGCAGCGGGACGAACGACTCGGAGGTGCCGAAGAAGCCGGTGTTGACGGTGACCCAGCTCGGGGTGCCGGTCTCGTCGTCGAGGTAGATCTGCTCGACGGTGCCGACCTTGTCGCCGTCGGAGTCGTAGACGGTCGCGCCTTCGAGGCGGTCCAGCTCGTGGGTGCTGATCATGTGGTGCTCTCCCTTCGGTTCAGCCTTACGTCGTAAGGCACGAAGGAGTGCTACCCCAGTGGTCCTTACCTAACCGTGCCCGCAGCGACGGGGGTCACAATCCACCCCCAGGGGTGGCGCGGGGGCGCCGGGCAGGATGGGCGCATGCCACAGCCCTCGTCCACGCGCCGCCACCCGGTCTCGCGGCTCGAGGGGCGGGTCCGCAGCTTTGTCGGCCCTCGCCTGCTGGCGCAGGGGTGGACGCCGCGGGTGGTGCCCTTCACCGGCTACGGCCGGCCGCAGCAGGTGCGCCTGCTCGCGAGGGTCCTGCTGACCCCGCCGGGTCAGGAGTCGCCCGGGGTCGCGCAGCGCGGGTGGCGGCGGTTCCTCAGCGCCCCTGCCGGGCGCGTCCAGGTGCGGGTCGAGATCGGCGGGGTCGAGCACGTCACCCGCAGCGACCGCGACGGCTACGTCGACGAGCTCGTGCGCGGTGAGTTCGCCCCGGGTTGGGCGACCGCCCTCTGGTCGGTGGCCGGCCGGGAGCCGGTGGAGGCCGCGGTGCGGGTCGTGGCGCCCGGCACGTCGTTCGGGGTCGTGAGCGACATCGACGACACCGTGATCGTCACCATGCTGCCCCGCCCGCTGGTCGCGTTCCGCAACGCCTTCCTGCTGCACGAGGACGACCGGCGGCCCGTCCGCGGCATGTCCCGGATGTACCGCGAGCTGGCGCGCGCCCACCCGGACCTGCCGTTCGTCTACCTCTCCACCGGCGCCTGGAACGTCGCGCCGCCCCTCAGCCGGTTCCTGCACCGGCACGGCTACCCGGCCGGACCGATGCTGCTCACCGACTGGGGGCCGACGGAACAAGCGGTGTTCCGGTCGGGGCGGGAGCACAAGCGCACCCAGCTCAGGCGGCTCTTCGAGGAGCTGCCTCACGTGCGGTGGCTGCTGGTCGGCGACGACGGCCAGGCCGACCCTGTCATCTACGCCGAGGCCGCGCACGAGCATCCCCAACACGTGGCCGGCATCGTGATCCGCCGGCTGAGCCTGGGGGAGCAGGTGGCGACCAGGGGGACGACCGGACCGACCGAGGAGCCGGCGGACGCCGACCTCGACGTCATCAGCGGCGACGACGGTGACGAGCTGTCCGCCCAGCTCCGGGTGCGGGGGCTGCTGCCCCCGGCGTGATCCGGGGAGCGGGCGAGGTCGAGGCCCTCAGGCGTGCTGCGCGACCAGCGGGCGGACGCGCTCGAAGGTGTCCCGGTCGGCGGCCGCGACGATGAACGGCTGACCCTCCTGAGGCTGGTACGCCGCCCCCTCGAGGGTGCCGACGAAGCCCCCGGCCTCGGTGAGGAGCAGCGACGTCGGGGAGTGGTCCCACGGCTTGGCCCGGCCGTAGACCAGGAAGTCGCAGTCGCCCTCGACGAGGTGGGGGTAGTCGACGCCGCAGCACACCCAGGTCAGCTCCAGCGGTGGCAGGTCGCCCAGCCGGCGGCCGATCCAGCCCCGCCGGGACGTCGCACCCCGCAGCGGCGCGGACGCCGGGCTCCGGGTGAGCCGCTCCCCGTTGCGCCAGGTGCCCCGGCCGCGCTCGGCGACGTACGACGTGCCGTGCTGGGGCTGCCACACCCACGCCCGCTCGGTGCGGCCGTCGACCACCTCGGAGAGCATGACGGCGTGGTCGGGCGAGCCGTGGACGAAGTTCTTGGTGCCGTCGACAGGGTCGACGGTGAAGGCGTGCGAGGCCGCGTCGAACCGGTCCATGAGGGCGGGGTCGTCGGCGTAGGCCTCCTCGCCGAGCACCACTGCGTCCGGGTAGGCGGCGACCAGGGCGCCGGTGAGCAGCTCCTCGGCCTCGCGGTCGGCGGCGGTCACGTAGTCACCGGGGTTCTTCTCGTCGATCTCCTCGTCGCCGAGGTCGCGGAAGCGCGGCTCGATGACGTCGGACGCCACCTGCTGCAGCAGACGCAGGACGTCGTCCGTGCTCAAAGGGGGCGTCATGTGTCTCTCTCGGCCGGGGATCCGCACTGAGCCTGTCTGCGCTCTGGAGTCATCTTCCCCGTCCTGCCGCCACGAACCGCGCGAGGTCCGGTGCGCAGTGACTGCGTGACACGCCTGTGATCGACGACTCTAGTAGAGTGTCGGCTGCCTGCGACTATAATCGTATGTATGTTCGAGCGGGTGGATGTCAGCGGTGACGACCTCGGGTCGTGCGCTGATGGTCTGCACGACTCGGTGCGAGAGGCCCGGCTGGTGGCGGCGCGGCGCATGGCGCGGGTGGTGCACTGGGCCGACCTGCACGCACCGGCGCCGGGCAAGACCGGGGTGACGGTGGGGGCGGAGGGCACTCCGCGGGTGACGCCGTTCGCGGCCACCGAGCTGGGGTGCCTGCTGCAGACCACCACGCACTCCGCGCGGCTGCTGCTGGCCGACGGGCTGGACCTGCGGCACCGGCACCCGCGGTGCTGGCAGGCGGTGATGACCGGGCGGGTGGAGGACTTCAAGGCCCGCCACGTCGCCCGCGCCACCCGCGCGGCCGGGCTCACCGAAGCCCAGGCACGCCAGGTCGACACCGACTGCGTCGATGCGCTGGTCGGGTTGCCGTGGGGTCGGGCGGTGGAGGTGGTCGCGGCCGCGGTGATCGCCGCCGACCCGGCCGGGCACGCGCGCCGCCGCGAGGAGGCCGAGCAGGAGCGCTTCGTGTCCACCTCCCGGCGTGAGACCACCACCGGGTTCCGCACCCTGATCGCCCGCACCACCGCCGGCGACGTCGCCCGGCTCGATGCGATGGTCGCCCACCTCGCCGAGGTGCTGCGCCGCCAGGGCGACACCGACGAGCTGCAGGTCCGCCGCGCCAAGGCGATCGCGATCCTCGCCGACCCCGCCCACGCCTGCGTCCTGCTCGCCCGCGCCGCAGCGACCACGACACCGCCGCCGCGGGACGAGCGAGGCCAGCGGACGTGGATCGGTGGTCGAGGTGCGAGGCGCAGCCGAGCCCCGAAACCACGCCACCGCCCACCACGGTCGACGCCGCCAGCGAGCTCGGCCGGCTGCTGCTGGCCCAGGGTGCCACCGCGCTGGCGCGGCTGCGGCCCCGCACGGTGCTCTACCTCCACCTCGCCGAGGAAGCGGTGCGCACCCGCGCCGGGGTCGCCCGGGTCGAGGGCATCGGCCCGGTGGCGCTCTCGGACCTGCACGAGCTGCTCGGCCGCGACACGATCGTGGTCAAGCCGGTCATCGACCCCACCGGCCAGGTCCCGGTCGACGCCTACGAGATCCCCCGGGCCATGCGCGAAGCGCTCACCCTCACCCGGCCCTACGAGATCTTCCCGTGGGGCACCCTGGCCTCCCGCTCAGCCGACCTCGACCACACCACCCCCTACCGGCCACCCGATGACGGCGGCCCGCCCTGCCAGACCCGGCCCGACAATCTCGGCCCCCTCGCGCGCGGTCACCACAACGCCAAGACCCACGGCGGCTTCACCCTCCACCAACCCACACCCGGCACCTACCTGTGGCGCACCCCCACCGGCTACCGCTACCAGGTCGACCACACCGGCACCCACGCCCTCGGACGAGCCGACCCCGGCGCTCGTGCACTCACACCTCGAGATCAGGCTCGCGGGACTCCTGGCAGCCTGAGGACGAGGGCGGACCGGACTCAGCTCGCCGAGGCAGTGCTCCGGCGGCGGCGACCGATCGCAGCGGACAGCGCGAGCGCCCCGCCCACGAGGCCCAGCGGCAGCATGGCCGCGCCGATGGGTGAGCTCGGCTCGGACGAACCTCCAGCCGGCGGCTGCTGACCCGGCAGGGTCACGCGGTAGACGTCGAGGCCGCGCACCAGGTCGATGGAGTACACCAGCCGCGTCTTGCGGTTGGTCTGCCTGCCGCCGTCGTAGACCGGCACCCACATCGCGTCCCAGACCTCGGAGGCGCCGTGGACGGAGTGCGCGTAGGACTTGATGTCACGCGGGTTGCGCACGTCGAGGATCTGCGTGCCGCCGCCGTAGAAGCCGGCCGCGACCAGACCGCCGGCGCGGTAGTCGAACCAGTGGGAGGAGCAGAAGGCCCCCACGGGAGACGGGAAGTTGCCGAGGTCGGCGAGCTCGACCTTGTCCAGCGGCACGATGGCGCCCGGGGTGCCGTCGAGCCGCTTCACCCACCAGGTCTGGAACGAGCCGGCCTGCGCGCAGTCGGGCTGCTCGTAGTCCTCCTCGGTGACCAGCAGGACGTTGCCGTTGGCCAGCGAGGGCTTGGCCCCCGCCCGGAACGCGCGAGCGTTGGGGCGGAAGGAGTTGTGGTGCACGAAGTCGTTGTAGCCCTCGTAGTCGGGGTCGGTGCCGCGGCCCGCTGCGCCGGTGGTGGTGACCAGGCGCGGTCGCGCGGGGTTGCGGACGTCGAAGATCGCGGTGCCCGCCCAGCCGGTGTGGCTGCCGTAGCCGGCGTTGTCGAAGTTCCACTTGTGCCCCGCAGTCGGGGTCGGGAACGCCTGCAGGCCGGCCTTGTCCCGGTTGCGGTCGACCTCGCGGGGCTTGTCGAGGTTCGTCAGGTCGAAGACGCTGAAGGTCTTCGAGGAGTCGTCGCCGGCGCCGTAGGCGTGGGTGCAGTTGCGGGGGGTGGCGCAGGCGACGGTGTGCGTGCTCGTGCTGCCCGGCGTGCGGGAGCGGATCGTGGGTGCGCTCGGCTTGGTGACGTCGACGACGATCAGCTCGCCACCGCCCACGTTGACGTGCTCGGGGTCGTCGGGGGCAGCCTGGACGGCGTCCACGCCGATCAGCGCGAACCGCTTCGTGCCGGACTTGGTACGCCGCTCACCGCAGTTCATCGCCTCGTTCTCGAAGACCGCCTGGTGCAGGGTGCCGACCAGCTGCGGGTCGGCCGCGTTGCGCACGTTCCACACCTGCACGGAGTTGAGGCCGCTGGTGACGAAGAGCGGGGCGGTGTGCATGAAGCAGCCGGAGATGCCGGCCTGACCGGGCTTCGAGGCGACCGACGTCATGCGGTCGCTCTGCAGCGGTGCGGACGTCGCGGCGGCGGCGAGCTTGGCCTGACGGGTGATCAGCTCGTCGGTGTTCGCCTGTGCCGGAGCCGGGGTGAGGGCGAGCATGGCAGCGACGGGCGCGAGCGCGACGGTGAGGCGCAGAGCGGTCTTCATACAGTCCCCAACGACCTGGGACCGGTCTGGTCACGCCCTGCGGCTCGCAGTCGCGCACGGCGTCGCGGACGATCACCGACAGGTCCGGGCAGTCGTCGCGGTGCCGCCAGGCGATCTCCGCGACCTCGTGCCGGACCGCTCTCAGGTCGAGGTCGCGCTCCCGTGCGTTGAGGTACCTGATCAGCTCGTCGGCCAGCGGAGAGTCGAGCTCACGGTGGTCCCAGGCGATCGCCTTGACCCTCGCCAGCACCGCCGCATCCGCGGCGCGCGCCTCCGGCTCGACCTCGGGCCGGGCTCGCGAGGCGGGGGCGGAGCGGCTGCCGAAGACCACGAACGCGAGGCCGAGCGCCAGCACGAGCGCCAGGAAGAGCGGGACCATGCGCATGGCGACTCCTGAGGACGGCGTGCAGTCCATTGTTCCGCGCGCCACAAGGGCCCAGGGGGCGCCGCCTCAGCCGTCGGCGGCGGAGATCCTGCCGCCGGCCAGGTCCGCCAGCACGCGCTGGCTGGCCAGCCGCCCCGGCGACCCGATGACGCATCCGCCGGGGTGCGTGCCGGACCCGCACTGGTAGTAGCCCTGGATCGGCGTGGCGTAGCGGCTCCACCCTGGCGCCGGCCGGAAGAAGTACATCTGGGGCGCGAGGAACTCCCCGGCGAAGATGTTGCCCTCCGACAGCCCGGTGCGCCGCTCGATGTCGAGCGGGGTGACCACCTCGCGATGCAGCACCAGGTCGCCGAAGCCGGGGAAGTGCTCCTCCAGCACCGCCTGGGCGGTGTCGCCGAAACGCTGCCGCTCGGTCTCCCAGTCGCTGCCGCGCAGCTCGTACGGCGCGTACTGCACGAAGCAGGAGAGCACGTGCTTGCCGGGGGGAGCCATGTCGGGGTCGACGACCGACTGCACGGCGGCGTCGATGAAGGGCCGCTCGCTGTACCAGCCGTACTTCGCCGCGTCGAAGGCGCGCTCGACGTACTCGACGGTCGGCCCGATGTTGAGGAAGCCGCCGAAGTGCTCGGTGGTGTCGGGCAGGCCGGGGAAGGTGGGGAGGCCGTCGAGGGCGAAGTTCACCTTCGCCGAGACCCCGCGGAACCTCATCCGCTCGACGCTGTCGACGAGGTCACCCGGCAGCGCGCGGGGGTCCACGAGCTCGAGGAAGGTGCGCCGCGGGTCGAGCGCGGAGACCACCACCGGCGCGCGGAGCTCGGTGCCGTCCTCGAGGGCGACGCCGACCGCGCGCTCGCCCTCGGTCAGCACCGCGGCGACCCGCGACTCCAGCCGGATGTCGGCGCCGAAGGCCTCCGCCGCCCGGGCCAGCACCTGTGTGAAGCCGCCGTTGCCGCCCTTGTGGAAGGCCCACGAGCCGAGGTGGCCGTCGTGCTCGCCCATCTTGTGGAAGAGCAGCACCAGCCCTGACCCCGGCGACATCGGGCCGACCTTCGAGCCGATGATGCTGGAGGAGGCGTGGTAGCCCTTGACCGCCTCGTGGCTGAAGTAGTCGTCGAGCCAGTCCGAGGCGCTCCCGGTGAGCAGCCGCACCACGTCGTGCATGACCCGCCGCTCCACGCCGCCGAGGTGCTTGAGCAGCCACTCGACGTCGGCCCGGTCCTCGGGGTCGGTGCTGAAGACGTCGGGCGGGCGCGCTGTCGAACAGCGGGCGCACCGCCTGCACGACCCGGTCGAGGTCGTGGTGGTAGCGGTCGTAGGCGTCGGCGTCGCGCGGGGAGTGCCGGCGGATCTCCTGCATGTTCTGCGCGTGGTCGTCGCCGAAGAGCAGGTGACCGCCGTCTCCGGTGGGGTGGAAGGACGACGGCATCATCAGCGGCAGGAAGCCGTGCCGCACGAGGTCGAGCTCCTGCACGATCTCGGGCCGCAGCAGGCTGAGCGCGTAGGAGAACGTCGTGAACGAGAACCCCGGCACCAGCTCCTCGGTGATCGCAGCCCCGCCGACGACGTCCTGCTGCTCCAGCACGAGGGTCCTCAGGCCCGCCTTGGCGAGGTACGCCGCGTGCGTCAGACCGTTGTGGCCGCCGCCGACCACGATCGCGTCGTAGGTGCTCGAGCTCATGCGCGGGCCGTCTTCCGTGGTGGGTTGAACAAGGGCAGGGTCGCGGTGCGTGCCTCGACGCGCGTGGTGTGGTGGCTGACCACGATCTCCATGCGCACGGGCGTGCCCGGCTCGGCGTACGCCGGCTCGACCCGCGCCAGGCCGATGTGGCGCTGCAGCACGGGGGAGTAGACGAAGCTGGTGACGTAGCCGACCTGCCGGTCGTCGGCGTCGTACAGCATCGACTCGTACGGCGGAGGGTGCTCGTCCTTGGTCGGCAGCAGCCCCGCCTCGCGGTGCAGCCGGTCCCAGTGCGCCCAGTCCACGACGACGCCGACGGTCGCCCAGCGCGAGGATCCGGTGGCGAGCTCGCGGCGCACGGCGGCGCGACCGACGAACGGTCGGGTGTCGTCGTCGACACCGCGCAGCATCCAGCCCATGCCGAGCTCCTGGGGCGTCACCCGCTGCGCGTCGGTCCACGCGGTGCGGCTGTTGTGCCACTCGACGTCGACCAGCGGGAGACCGGCCTCGATCCGCAGCGTCATCAGCGCCTCCTCACCGAAGGGGCGGATGCCGTGGTCGCGACCGGCGTCGAGGACCGCGTCGAGCACGTCGAGGGCGTCGTCCGCGGCGACGGTGACCTCGTAGCCCAGGTCGCCGGTGTAGCCGGTGCGGGACAGCGTCACCGCCGCGGCGCCGATCTTCGCCTGCGTGTGCTGGAAGTAGCCCAGCGCCTCGACCTCGGGCGCCAGGGTGGCGAGGACGGTCCGCGACCGCGGGCCCTGGACGGCGAGGATGCCGTGCTCGTCCGAGACGTCCTCGAGCTCCACCCGCAGCCGCCCTCGGTGGGCGTCCAGCCACCCGAGGTTGGGCCGCGCGGCGGTGAGCAGGAAGTCGGTGGCCGAGTGCCGGAAGACCACCCCGTCCTCCATGACGTAGCCGCGGTCGTCGCACCACACCGTGTAGAACGCCCGACCCGGGCGGCACGACCGGATGTCGCGGACGAGCAGCCCGGCCAGCAGCCGCTCGGCGTCGGGGCCGCTGACGCGGTACTTGAAGAGCGGGGAGGTGTCGAAGACCCCGACGCCGTTGCGGACCGCGAAGTACTCGTGCTTGGGGGCGGTGCCGTAGCGCAGCGGCGAGAGGAACCCCTGCCAGTGGGTGTAGAGGCCCTGGGTGTTCAGCTCGCTGAGCCGCGAGTGGAACGGCGTCGTGCGGATCAACGGGACCACCCTCCTGACTCGCGAGTCAGGATAGGCCCAGGGCGCCGGTTCCGGCGAGGGCTGGTCACGGGCGCAGCTTGTCGAGCAGCCACGCCTGGATCTCCGCCTCGTAGGCGAGGTGGGCGAAGCGTCCCGAGGGACCGGTGTGCGCGCCGGCGCCCGTCTCGGCGCGGAACAGGCACCGCGGCGACCACTCGGGGTCGGTGTGCCGGAGGATCGCCACCCACTTGGCGGGCTCGGCGACCAGGACCCGGGGATCGTGCACGGCTCCGGTGACCAGCAGGTCGGGGCGACCGCCGGGCGGCGGGGGGTTGTCGTACGGCGAGTACGCCAGCATCCAGCGGAACTCCTCCTCCTTCCGCGGGTCGCCCCACTCGCCCCACTCCTGCGGCGTCAACGGGACCGTGGCGTCGGACATCGTGGTGACCACGTCGACGAACGGCACCTCCGCGACAACGGCGCGCCAACGGTCCGGCCGCTGGCTGAAGACCACGCCCTGCAGCAGGCCGCCGGCGCTGAGCCCCCTGGTCGCCAGCCGTGTCCCGTCGACCAGCCCGGCCCGGACGAGCCCGTCGGCGACGGCCACGTGGTCGGAGAAGGTGTTCTGCTTGCGGTCGAGCCGACCGTCGAGGTACCAGCCGCGGCCGCCTTCCCCGCCTCCCCGCACGTGCGCATGCACGAACACCACCCCGCGGTCCAGCAGCGACGGCAGCGCGACATCCCACTCGGGCTCGAACACCGCCTCGTAGGCGCCGTACCCGTAGAGCAGCGCGGGTGCGCTGCCGTCCAGCGGGGTGTCCCGGTGGCGGACGACGGTGGCCGGCACCAGGACGCCATCCGCGGACGGGAGCTCGCGGCGCTCGCAGACGTACGCATCCGGGTCGTGCCCCGGCGCCTCCTGCCGGTGCGCCTCGCTGCGCTCCCCGGTCGCGAGGTCGACCGACGACCAGACCCAGGGGTGCACGTAGGAACCGTCGGCGACCACGATCCGCTCGGCGTCCGGGAGCGGGTTCGTGCCGAGGTGAAGGGTGCCCTGATCGAAGCGGGGGCGGAGCTCGATGGGCGGGCGTGGCGTCACCGGCCACGAGCTGCTCCAGGGGCAGCACCCTCAGGCGGCGCTGCCCCTCGGCCCGCACGGACAGCACCACGTGGCCGGCGAAGGCGTCCGCACGTTCCAGCCGCCCGACTCCATCCCCGGGCACCAGCTCTCTCCAGGTCGTGTGGTCCAGGTCGGCGTCCTGCGGGACCGGTGCGGCCATCAGCCGGTGCTCCACGGCGCCGTCGTCGGTCACCACGAGCAGGAGCTCGCCGCCGGCGGGCAGCACGGCGTGCTCCGCGTGGTAGGTGACGCCCTCGCGTCGGCCCCCGACGGAGCACGCCCGCGCACCGGGCTGCGCGAGGTCGACCGTCCACACCTCCGTGGTGTCCGGCGAGACCGCCCACACGACGGCCAGCCGCCCGCTGCGGCACTGGCGCAGGCGCAGCTCGAAGCGCGGGTCGGCCTCCTCGACCACGAGCTCGTCGGCGCCTGGAGCCGTGCCGAGACGGTGCCGCCACACCTGGTGGGGCCGGTAAGCTCTCGTCGTGGACGGTGTAGAGGAAGCTGTCCGACCCGGCGGCCCATGCGCCGCCGTAGTAGGTGCGTGCGACCTCGTCGGCGAGGTCCTCGCCGCTGGTCAGGTCGCGGAACCTCAGCCGGTAGACCTCGTCGCCCCGCACGTCGACGGAGTAGGCGAGGAGCCGCTCGTCCGGGCTGACCGAGGTGAGGCCGAGCTCGACGTACGACGAGTCGCCGGCGAGGTCCGCGACGTCCAGCAGCAGCTGCTCGGTGCCACCGGAATCGTTGCGAATGTCCCGGTGCATCTGCGGATACGTGGTCGAAATCGCCTTCCGACTGTTGAAATCCCGCAACAGTTGAGGGTGTTCCCTTCCGGTTGGCACCTGGGTGTAGTAGGAAAAGTGACGGTGCTCACACCTGACCGACAGGTCGGTTGGAGGGGTCCGTCGGACCATCTCGGAGCGCAGGTCCTCGGCGAGGGAGTCAAGATGGCCGGTCACGGAGTCGTACCAGTCCCGCTCGGCGACGAGGTGGCCGAGCACGTCCGGGGAGCCGGCGTCGCGCAGCCACTGGTAGGGGTCGGCGCGGACGACACCGTGCGCGGAGTGCTCGTGCGGACGGCGCGGCGCCTCCGGCGGCGTGGTCATGGAGGGCACCGTACGCCCGGGCGTCGGGCGACGGCATCGCTCGCGGCGCTCGGGACGGTCCTCACCCTCATGCTGCTGCCGGCCACCGTGCCGCCGGCCACCGGCGCCTCGGACGAGGAGGAGGTCACCTTCAGCGTCGGCCTGCTCAACGAGGTCGACCGGTTCAACCCCTTCCTCGGCATCGAGGCCCCGTCCTTCGAGGCGTGGGCCCTGATGTACGACATGCTCGTCGGCTACTCGATGGACGACCTGTCGCCGGCGCCCGCCCTGGCCGAGTCCTGGGAGACCTCGGAGGACGGCCTCACGTGGACCTTCCACATGCACGACGAGGCGACGTGGAGCGACGGTGAGCCGCTCACCGCCGACGACGTCGTCCACACCTACGACCGTGTCCTCGACGGGGGCGTGGAAGCGGACTCCTGGGGCTCCTACCTGGCGTCCGTCGACGAGGTCAGCGCCCCCGACCCCCAGACGGTCGAGCTGACCCTGTCGAGGCCGAGCGCCACCCTGCCGCTGCTGCCGATCCCGATCCTCCCCGAGCACGTCTGGAAGGACGTCAGCGAGAAGGAGGCCGAGACCTACGCCAACGAGCCCACCGACGGGCAGCCGGTCGTCGGGTCCGGGCCGTTCGAGCTCGTCGAGGGCACCGCCGGCGGCTCGACGTACGTCTTCGAGGCCAACGACGACTACTGGGGAGGCGCGCCGCACGTCGACAGGGTCGTGCACCGGGTGTTCAAGGCCGAGGACCCGGCCGTGCAGGCGCTGATCAAGGGCGAGATCGACTTCGTCCACGACATCAGCGCGCTGCAGATCGACGCCCTGGAGGGCCGGGAGGGCATCACCGCGCAGACCGGCACGGATCCCTACTTCGACGAGTTCGCGTTCAACACGGGTGCCGTCGACACCGAGACCGGCGAGCCCATCGGGGACGGCAACCCCGCCCTCGAGGACCCCGCCTTCCGGCACGCCCTCGGCTACGCCATCGACGCCGACCGGCTCAAGGAGGCGGTCTACCAGGGCGCGCTCGAGCCCGGCCAGACGATCGTGCCGAACTTCTACACCGACTTCCACTGGTCACCGCCCGAGGAGGAGGCCTTCACCTTCGACCTGGAGCAGGCCGGGCAGCTGCTCGACGAGGCCGGCTACACGATGGGCGACGACGGGCTGCGCACCATGCCCGACGGCTCGCCGATCGGCGCCCTCCGCCTGATGGGCCGTCCCGAGGAGACCGGCAACCGGTCGATCAAGGCGATGGACTTCTTCAAGGAGTGGCTGGGCGAGCTCGGTATCGAGTCCGAGGTGCTCGCGGTCGAGAGCAACCGGCTGACGAACCTGATCCTCGACGGCGAGTTCGACGTCTTCCACTGGGGCTGGTACGTCGAGGCCGACCCCGACGGGATCCTCAGCTACATGACCTGTGCCGAGCGCGGCAACTGGTCGGACGCGTGGTACTGCGACCGCGAGTACGACAAGCTCTACGACGACCAGCACGTCGAGCTCGACGACGCCGAGCGCACCGACATGATCCACGAGATGCAGCAGATCCTGTGGGAGGAGTCGCCCTACCTGGTCATCGGCTACACCAAGACCGGACAAGCCTTCCGCAGCGACCGGTTCGCGTGCTTCCAGCCGCAGCCGGACCCGGGCGGGATCCTCCTCGTCCAGTACGGCGGCCGCAACTACACCCTGCTGCGTCCTGCCGACGAGGCCGGCGACTGCGACGGAGTGACCTCGGCGATCGGTGTCGGCGACGCCGCCGCCACCTCCGGGTCGTCGTCGGACGAGGGGTCGGCGAGCACCGCCTGGCTGGTGGGTGGTGGCGTGCTGGTCGCACTGCTCGTCGGCGCCGGGGCGCTCTGGGCGATGCGTCGCCGCGCCAGCGCCGGTGAGCGCGAGTGACCACCCGGTGACCGCCAGGTGACCACGCTCGGCACCGCGCCGGGCAGCGCACCCCCGGTCGCCCCACGACGCACCTACGCGAGGTACCTCGGGAGCAAGGTGCTGGGCGCGCTGGGCAGCCTGTGCTTCGTCCTGGTGGTCAACTTCTTCCTCTTCCGTGTGCTCCCGGGAGACCCGGCCCGCACCCTGGGCCGCAACCGGTTCCGCACCGAGGAGGCGCTGGAGCGCTTCCGCAGCCAGTACGGTCTCGACCAGCCGCTCGCCCAGCAGTTCCTGACGTTCGTGAAGAACACGTTCAGCGGGGAGCTCGGGATCTCGCTGCGCTACCGCGTCCCGGTCTCCGAGCTGATCCTCGACCGGATGTGGCCGACCCTGCTCCTGGTGGGCACCTCGACGGTGCTCGCGACGGTGATCGGGATCTACCTCGGCATGGTCAGTGCCTGGAACCGCGGCCGCCCGGTCGACCGGGTGTCGACGACCAGCACGCTGACGCTCTACTCGATGCCGGAGTGGTGGCTCGGCCTGCTGCTGATCGCCGCGCTCGCCGTCGGCGTCGGACCCGTGCCCGGGATGTTCCCCACCGGGGGGCTGCACTCGGTCGACGCCGAGCCCGGCACCATCGGCTACGCGCTCGACGCCGCCTGGCACCTGACGCTGCCGGTCATCACGCTCACGCTGGCCTACCTGGCCGACTACGCGCTGATCATGCGCTCCTCGCTGCTCGACGAGATCGGTGAGGACTACCTGACGACCGCGCGAGCGAAGGGGCTGCGCGACATCCTCGTCCGGCGCCGTCACGCCGTCCCCAACGCGATGCTCCCGACGACGACGCTGGTCGCGCTCAACATCGGCTTCATCGTCTCCGGCGCCATCACCGTCGAGACGGTCTTCTCGATCCCGGGCCTGGGGCTGCTGGCGACCGAGGCCCTGAGCATCCCGGACTACTGGGTGCTGCAGGGCACGTTCCTGGTGGCCTCGGCGGCCGTCATCTTCGCCAACCTGGCGGCCAACCTCCTCTACGGCGTGCTCGACCCGAGGGTCAGGTCATGACCGCCGGCCCGGCTCCGCTGTCCGCGAGGCAGGTCACCCGGCGACGCCGCGCGCTGGCGCTGCGGCGCACCTGGAGGGAGTTCCGCCGCCACGGTTCCGGCATGTTCGGCCTGGCCGTCCTCGCCGTCTTCGTGCTCCTCGCGGTCTTCGCGCCGCTGATCGCCGACCCCGAGGGCCTCGAGGTCACCCAGGCCACCGGCGGCGTGCTCGAGCCTCCCTCGGCGGAGTACCCCCTCGGCACCGACGACAGCGGACGGTCGGTGCTCACGCTGCTCATCTACGGCGCCCGGATCTCCCTCATGGTGGGTCTGCTCGCCACCGCGATCTCCATGGTCATCGGCACGCTGATGGGGCTGGCGTCCGGGTTCTTCGAGGGCTGGCCGGCGCGCATCCTGTTCCGGCTCACCGAGTGGTTCCTGGTGATCCCCTTCCTCCCGCTGGCGCTGGTGCTGGCCAGCGTCCTGGGACGATCCCTGCTCAACATCGCCCTCGTCATCGGGGTCGCCAGCTGGCCGAGCACCGCCCTGCTGATCCGCAGCCAGACCATGTCGATCAAGGAACGGCCCTACCTCGACCGCGCGCGGGTGCTCGGCGCCGGGCGGTGGCACCTGATGTCGCGTCACGTCCTGCCCAACGTGATGCCCATGGTGTTCGCCAACACCACGCTGACCGTGGCGATCGCGATCCTGGCCGAGACGACGCTCAGCTTCCTCGGCCTGGGTGACCCCACCCGGGTCTCGTGGGGGTCGATGCTCGAGGATGCGTTCACCGTCGGGGCGATGACCACCGGCGCCTGGTGGTTCATCGTGCCGCCCGGGGTGTGCGTCGTCCTGGTCGTGCTCTCCTTCACCCTCGTCGGCCAGGCGCTGGAGGATATCTACAACCCGCGGCTGAGGAGGCGGTGAGGCGCCGTGCCCACGCTGCTGGACGTCAGTGACCTCACGGTGACCTACCGGACGGAGGAGGGGCCTGTGCCGGCCCTGCGCGGGGTCGACCTCACCGTTGCGGCCGGGGAGATCGTGGGGGTGGCGGGGGAGTCCGGGTGCGGCAAGTCGACCCTGGCCAGCACGGTGCTGCGGCTGCAGCCCAAGGACGCGACGGTGACGGGGACGGTGCTGCTCTCCGGCGACGACGTGCTCACCATGGGCTGGGGCCGGCTGCGCGCCGTGCGGTGGGCCGAGGCCTCGATCGTCTTCCAGGGCGCGCTGCACTCGCTCAACCCGGTGCGCAGGGTGGGCGTCCAGGTCGCCGAGCCGATCCGGCTGCACGAGCCGGAGCTCGCCGACGAGCAGGTGGACAGACGGGTCGCCGACCTGCTGGAGCAGGTCGGGCTGCCGCGCTCGCGGAGCCGTGCCTACCCGCACCAGCTCTCGGGAGGGCAGCGCCAGCGGGTGATGATCGCCATGGCGCTCGCGTGCCGCCCGAAGCTGATCGTCGCCGACGAGCCGACGACCGCGCTGGACGTGATGGTCCAGGCACAGATCCTCGCCCTGCTCTCCGAGCTCGTCCGCGACCTGGGGCTGGGGATGGTGCTCATCAGCCACGACCTGTCGGTGCTCGCCGACGTCTGCCAGCGGGTGGCGGTGATGTACGCCGGCCGGGTGGTCGAGGTGGGTGCGGCCGACGCGGTCTTCGGTGACCCGCTGCACCCCTACACGCGGGCACTGTCCGGCGCCTTCCCACGGATCGGGGACGCCGCTGCGAGGTACGCCCCGGCCGGCCTGCCCGGTGACACGCCGGACCTGCGAGCCCTGCCCTCGGGCTGCTCGTTCGCCCCGCGATGCCCGCTCGCGATCGACCGCTGCCGGGAGGCCGAGCCCCCGCTGGCGGCGCACGGTGAGGACCGGGCGCGGCTGGCTGCCTGCATCAGGGCGGGGGAGGTGCAGTGACCGACGACGCGGCACACCCGTTCCTCGAGGCGCGCGGGCTCGTCGTGGAGTTCAGCACCCGCACCGGCGCCGTGGCGCGTGCCCTCGACGGCGTCGACATGCAGGTCTCCCGGGGCGAGATCGTCGCTGTGGTGGGGGAGTCGGGCTCCGGCAAGACCACCCTCGCCCGCACGCTCGTGGGGCTGGAGCGGCCGGTGGCCGGTGAGGTGCGGGTCGCTGGCTCGCCGATGCCGCGCGGGACCCGCGCCCTTCGTGCCTTCCGCCGCAGGACGCAGATGGTGCTGCAGGACGCGTCGGGGTCGCTCAACCCCCGGCAGACCGTCTACGAGTCGGTCGCCGAGGGCATCAGGCTGCACGGCCTCGCCGGCGACACCCCTGGCGCGTCCGAGGCCGAGCTGGTGGCGAAGGCGCTCGCGGAGGCCGGGTTGCGGCCCCCGGAGCAGCTCTTCCTGCGCTACCCCCACGAGCTGTCCGGCGGGCAGCGACAGCGAGTGCTCATCGCCGGTGCGCTGGCCCTGGGGCCCGAGCTGCTCATCGCCGACGAGCCGGTCTCCAGCCTCGACGCGTCCATCCGCGGCGAGCTGCTGGCGCTGCTGCTGAGGCTCCGCGAGGAGCTGTCCCTCGGGGTCGTCGTGATCACCCACGACCTGGGGCTCGCCTGGAACATCGCCGACCGCATCGCGGTCCTGTACCTGGGCCGCGTCGTGGAGCTGGGGACGACGGAGGAGGTGCTGCAGCGTCCACGCCACCCCTACACGCAGGCGCTGCTCTCGGTGGTCCCCGAGCTGGAGGGCAGCGAGCCGCAGGTGCTGCGGGGCGAGATCCCCGACCCGACGAACATCCCCGCGGGGTGCCGGTTCCACCCGCGCTGCCCGGCGCTGGCCGAGGGCGAGTCCGAGCGGGCAGGTGTCGCCCAGGCCTGCACCGGCGTGCCGCTGGAGGTCCTCCCGGCACGCGGGAGCCACAGGGTCGCGTGCCACCTCGACGCGGCCCGTCCATGAGGCCGAGCCGACGTCTCGACACCGTTCGCGCCAGGGTGGGAGGATCGGCGCTACTGACCCGCGAGTCAGTAGCGGGAGGAGGCTCCGATGGTCGCCGAATCAGTCCAGGGCGCCCGGCTCCAGCCCCAGCTCGCCGGCAAGCCCCTCGCCGGCCCAGCGGCGCAGGTCCTTCCGGCTCACGTTGCGGTAGACCAGGTTGGCCACCGAGAGGCCGTCGAGGAGGGCCGAGGCGCGCGCCACCGTCGACGCCGGGTCCTCACAGGTGAAGGCGCCCTCCTCGACGCCCTGCTCGACCACCTCCCGCAGGACGGCGTCCCACCGGTCGTCGAGGCGCCGCAGCACGCGGCGGATGTTGGGCTCCCGCTGCGCGAGCGCCCAGGCATCGATCCAGAGCCGCCAGCCGGGGGCGTCGCCGGTCGGGCCGTACATCCGCAGCACCCGGCGCAACCGGTCGACCGGGTCGGTGCCTCGAGCCACCGCCCTGTCCAGGCGCTCGAGGTCTCGCTGGACCGCGTGCGCGAAGGCGTCGGCGAGCAGGGCGTCCTTGGTGCCGAAGTGGTAGAAGACCAGCGCGCTGCTCACGCCGAGGGCATGCGCGACGTCGGCCACCCTCGTCTCGGCCAGGCCGAGCCGGTCCACCTGCGCCAGCGTGGCGGTGAGGATCTCCTCCCGCCGGACTTCGACGGAGCGACGACGCTTGCCGGTCACCGGGTCGCTCCCATGGAGAGCCACCCTATTTCGCCGGGCCACCGTGCGGAGGGACGCGCATGACGCAGTCCCCCATGGAGCTGCTCCGCCGGTCGGTGTCCGACGGCGTCGACGCACCGATGAGGATGCTGCCCGCGGTGGCGTACACCTCCACCGAGGTCCTCGACTGGGAGCGCCGGCACCTCTACGCCGGCGCGTGGACCTGTCTCGGCCGCGAGCACGAGCTGCTCCCCGCGGTCGAGCTCGACGAGGGCAGGACGGTGACCCAGCGGGCGGTCGCAGTGGGCGACGTCTCCACCCTGCTCGTCCGCGCAGGCGAACGGGTGCGGATGTTCGCCAACACGTGCCGGCACCGAGGGCACGAGCTGCTCCCCGACGGCGGGACGTCGCACCGTCGCAGCATCACGTGCCCCTACCACGCCTGGAGCTACGACCTGTCCGGATCCCTGCTCGCCGCGCCGGGGTTCCGCGCGGTCGACGGGTTCGCGACGGACGAGCACGGCCTGGTGGAGCTTCCCGTGCAGGTCTGGGGAGGCTGGGTGTTCGGCCACGCCCTGCACCCCCTCGGACACCCGGAGGTGCCGCCCTTCGCCACCCATCTCGGCGACATGGCGCAGCTGCTCGCGGCGTACCGCACGGAGCGGCTGGCGGTCGCGGGTCGGCACACCTACGAGATCGCGGCCAACTGGAAGGTGATCGCGGAGAACTACCACGAGTGCTACCACTGCCCGCTGATCCACCCGGAGCTCTGCCAGGTGAGCCCGCCCGACTCCGGGGACAACTACGACCTCCCCGGCGGCTGGGTCGGCGGCGCGATGGTGCTGCGCGACGGGATGGCGACCATGTCACCGACCGGCGAGCTGGTCGCGACCCCGCTCCCGGGCGTCGACCCGCGACGGGTCGAGTACCTCCACCTGCTGCCGAACCTGCTGGTCTCCGCCCACCCGGACTACGTGATGACCCACCGGCTGGTGCCACTGTCACCGGGGCGCACGTGGCTGGAGTGCTCGTGGCTGGTGCTGCCGGATGCTGACGGCACGGCGCCGGACGCCGCGGCCGCCGTGGAGTTCTGGGACCTGACGAACCGGCAGGACTGGGCGGCCTGCGAGTCGGTGCAGCGGGGGCTGGGCAGCCCGCACTTCGCGCCGGGGCCGTTCGCCCCCAACGAGGACGCCGTCGCGCGGCTGGTGAGGCTCATCGGCGGGGCGTACTGCTCGGGCCGGCTGACCGGGTGACGGCCCGCGCAGGGTCGACGTCGTCGTCCAGGCCGCGCAGCGTCGGCAGCATCGCCGTCACGACTGCGGTGCCGAGGAGCAGCAGCGCCACCCAGACGAAGACGGTCTGCACGCCGTAGGCGTCGACCGCTGCGCCGGTCAGCAGCTGGCCGAGCGGCGGTGCCGCGTAGAAGATGCCGAGCTGCACGCCGTAGACCCGGCCGTGCTGGTGCTCGGGGAAGCGGTCCTGCACGACCGTGTTGAGCAGTGGCTCCATCGGGCCCCAGGCCAGGCCGAGCAGAATCGCGGGGACGACCATGACCCACACCGGCGGCAGCATCGCGATCGGCACATACGTGAGGGCGACGAGCATCACGCACACCGTGGTCAGCCGGTGGCGGGTGAACCGGCGGGCGACCCAGCCGTAGCCGAAGGCGCCCACCATGGCTCCCACCGACATCGCGCTGACGACGATCCCGAAGGCCTCGGGCGCCGCTTGGGCCTGGAAGTGCACCGGCAGCAGCACCGACTCCGTCGGCGCGTAGATCAGCCAGACCACCGTCACCATGATGGTCAGGATCCACACCGGCCGGTCGCGCAGCAGGGCCCGGAGCCCGGCGCGCGCCGAGTGCCACGGCGAGGCGTCGACGAGGTCGGTGCCGGTGAGCTCGGCCCGGTTGGCGACCCGCATCGCCAGCACCGCGAGGGCGGCCAGGGCGAAGGCCCCGAACGCGAACCACATCGTCGCCACCGAGCCCACCGTCGCGATGCCGAGGGCGCCCACCATCGGCCCCACGACCCAGCCCCCCGCGAAGAGGCCCTCGTGGAGCCCGTTGACCTGGTTGCGGGTCGTGCGACTGACGGCCGCGACCTGTGGGATGAGCGCCTTGCGGGCGGTGTAGCCGGCCGGGTCGAAGACGGCCCCCAGCACCGCCAGTCCCAGGATCGAGCCGTAGCCGAGGAGGCCGAGGCCGTCCAGGACCGGGAAGAGGACCACCGAGAGCGCGCTGAAGGCGTCGGCGACCACGGAGACCGCCTTGCGGCCGATCCGGTCGACGAGGACGCCGGCAACCGGGGAGACCACGATGCCGGGCAGCGCCGCCAGCGCACCGGCGAGGCCTGCCGCGGCAGCCGATCCGGTCCGCTCCAGGATCAGCCACGGGACCACCACCATGACCACGGCGTTGGAGACGCCGCCGAGGATGTTGGCGGTCTGGAGCAGCACCAGCTCGCGGCGACCCCGCAGGCCGCGCCCGAGGTCGGACGCCCTCATCGGGGGCGCCGTTCGGTCCACTCGCGCCGCGCCACCTGCTCCTCCCCGTCGTGGGCGTCCAGGTCGATGCGCACCTCGAGCCCGTCCACCGTGAGGTCGACCCGCATCGTGGAGCGGACCCGCACGTCGGTGCCGGGCCAGGTGAGTCGGAAGGTGCAGTCCGCGTGAGCGTGCTGGCTGAAGGTGCGACGGTCGACGCTCACCGAGCCGGCGTACTCCTCCCACGCGTGTCCGTCGTGGGGGACCGCGTAGTCGGAGCCGTGCCGGACCGTGCACGTCGTCGCCCGGCCGAGCACGTCGTCGCTGACGGTCCACTCCACGCCGCGGGGATCCTCCGAGGAGGTCTCGGCGCCCGGGGTGAACCCCGGCTCGTGCGCCTGCGCACCGGACACCGGCAGCACCAGCTCGCCTCCGAGGACGTCGAGCCGGAGCGGCGCCGGCGGCGCGACCGTGTTGGGCCAGTCCGCGCCCGCGACGGACAGCCGCATCGTCTGCCCGGGGGCGAAACGGTAGGCGCAGGCGTCGAGCACGACCTCGACCTCGTACGTCGTGCCCGGTGTCAGCGGCTGCGGGGCGTCGTGGACCCCCGCCCGGAACCCCAGGTCGAGCGTCCCTCGGGTGACCAGCGCCGAGGTCCCGTCCGCGAAGACGTCGCACAGCTTGACGCTGAGGCTCGCCGCCGGCCGGGTGACGCAGACCTGCAGCCGTGCGACCGGGTGGCCGACCAGCGTGACCTGCTCGGCCGGCCACTCCCAGACCAGGGACCGCGCGTCGTCGAGGCGCTGGTCGTCGGACTGGCCCCACGGGAGGTGGCCGGCGCAGTCGATCCACGCGGCCGTGCCCGTGTCGGGGGCTACCTCGAGGCCGCGTCGGCCGCCGAGCTCGTAGCCGGCGGGCTCGGCCGAGGTGTCGTCCGCCCAGAACCCCGCGTGCACGTCGAGATCGGGCGCCGGACGGGTGGACTCGCGCACGAACACGTCGACGCGGTCCTCGTGGCCGGCGCCGCCCTTGCGGAGCCAGGTGTCGAACCAGGCCGCCATCTCCGAGTCGAGGTCGATCCGGGGGCCGGGCATCGCGGAGCTGGGGTCGGCGTGCGCCCATGGCCCGGCCAGCAGCCGGTGGGGCACACCGGCGCGCGCGAGGGCGTCGACGGTGCGGAACGAGTTGTTGCGGTAGCCGTCGGCCCACCCTGCCACCAGCATGACCGCGGCCCCGATGCGTTCGTAGCCCGTGCCGTCGGCGCGGCGCACCGACCCGTGGCGCCAGTAGCTGCCGTCCGTGTGCTCACGCAGCCAGGTGAGCACCCAGGGTTCCTGCTCCTCCAGCCGGCGCCGCCACTCCGCACGCCAGCCGTCGCCGTACACCGCGGGCACGGGTGGCAGCACGGCCATGGGGGTCATGTAGTGGCAGTAGTCGACGAGGTCCAGCCACTTCAGGGCTCCCCCGCGGTAGTGGACGTCGTCGGTCCACCGGTCGTCGCTGGCATAGATCGCGCACACCGCTTCCAGGGCGGCCGGCCGCTCGCAGGCGACCTGGAGCGCGTTGAAGCCCGAGTAGGACGTGCCGAACATCCCGACGCTGCCGCTGCACCACGGCTGGTCCGCGAGCCAGCCGATCACCTCGACGAGGTCGGCCTGCTCGGCCGCTGGGTACTCGTCGGTGGCGTCCCCGTCGCTCGACCCTGTGCCGCGCACGTCGACCCGGCACACCGCGAAGCCGAACTCGTCCCGCAGGCGCTCGTAGGTGGCGGCGTAGGAGGAGGTGAGGTCGTCCTTGCGGTAGGGCAGCGCCTCCAGCAGGCACGGCTGGGGATCAGGTGTGTCGGGGAGGAACAGCGTGGCGGCGAGGTGGAGCGCCGTCGCGCATCGGGATCCGGACATCTCGTCTCACGGCACCAGCCCCCGCACCAGGTCTGGGTCGAGGCCCTCGCTGGTGTTGCCGTCCCGGCCGACCGTCGTCGGCGACATCAGCAACGAGTCGAGCACTGCCTCCTCGGCGCAGTCGACGACGGCCTCGAAGAGCGGGTCGAGCGCGGGACCCGCGACCGCCTCGGCGCCGTCGACGCCGGCGACGCGGCCGTCCTCGTGCCGGCGCCAGGTCGTGGACACACCCATGAAGATCTCACCGCTGCCGTGGTGGGCCGTCGACCCGGTCCGCGCCAGACCGAGACCGACGCGCCGGGCGAGGCGGGCGCACGTCGCCCCGTCGACGGGTGCGTCGGTCACGACCACGCCGATGCACGAGCCGGCCGGCGGTGCGGTGAGCTGCTCCGGGTCCGGGAGTCGCCGGCCGACGGGCACGCCGGCGACGGTGAGCCGGTCGCGCTGCCCGAAGTTGGTCAGCAGCAGGACTGCGAGGGTGTGCCCGTCGGGAAGCACCCGTGAGCTCGAGCCGATCCCACCCTTGAAGCCGAGGCAGGACATCCCTGTCCCGGCTCCCACGGAACCGGTCAGGAGGGTGCCCCCGCTACGCGAGGCGAGGGCGGCATCGTGCGCGGCCCGCACGTCGTCCGCGGTGACCTGCATGCGCCGGCAGTCGTTGAGGAACGAGTCGTCGCACTCCGCCACCGCCGGGATGACGACGCGCTCGGCCACGTCGGCGTGGTGCTCGAGGGCCAGCTCGCACGCCGCGTCGTAGACCCGGCCGAGCTGCATCGTCGAGGTCAGGTAGACCGGCGTCTCGACCAGCCCCCACTCCGCCGCGGACAGGAGGCCCGTGAACTCGCCGGCGCCGTTGAGCACCGCACCGCCGGCGGCCAGCGGTCGGCGGTAGCAGTCCTCCGCGAGGTGCAGCACCGTCACCCCGGTGCGCGCGGTGCCGCGCCCCTCGGGCGGGTCGGGCTCGTCGCGATGGACGGTGGCATGTCCGAGCCCGACGCCCGCCACGTCGAGCACCGACGAGGTCCTGCCCGGCGGCAGTGCGCCGATGCGGATGCCGATCTCTGCAGGGCGAGGCATGCGCATCATCCGACCAGCCCGCGCCGACCCTTGTCGAGGGACTTGTGGTGGGATGCTGACTCATGGGTCAGCAGCAGGTGACGGTCGTCTGGTCACCGACGACCCGCCGGCACGACCCCGACCACGAGGTCTGGGTCGGGGCGTCGATGCCGGCGGTGGAGGTGGCCGACCGGGTCGACGCGATCCTCGCCGCGCTGGCGGGTCACCGGCTCGTGGAGTCGTCCGCGTCACCGGACGAGCTGCTCCGCCGGGTGCACGACCCGGACCTCCTGCGTTTCCTCGAGCTGTCGGCGGCGCGCTGGGAGCAAGGTGGGTACGCCGAGGAGGCGGGGCAGGACCGCGTCGTGCCGTACCTCTTCCCCACGCCCGCGATGGCGGCCGGACTTCCCCTGTCCGTGCCGGTGAGGGTGCACGCCGAGGCCGGCACGTTCGCCTACGACACCATGACGCTCGTCGGCCCGGGCACGTGGGCCGCCGCTCGGGCCGCCGCCGCCTGCGCGGCGGAAGCCGCCTCACTGGTGGGCGACGGCCTGCCGCTGGCCTACGCGCTCTGCCGGCCGCCCGGCCACCATGCGACGCCGGCCGGCTACGGGGGTGCGTGCTACCTCAACAACGCAGCCGTGGCAGCCGAGGGCCTCCGTGCGGCAGGCCACGAGCAGGTCGGGGTCATCGACCTCGACGCCCACCACGGCAACGGCACCGCCGCGATCTACTACGCCCGCGGCGACGTGCTCTACGGGTCGGTGCACGTCGACCCGGCTGCCGGCTGGTTCCCGCACTACGTCGGCCACCCCGAGGAGCGGGGGACCGGAGCAGGCGACGGGGCGACCCGCAACCTGCCGCTGCCGGAAGGTGCCGGCGACGGCCCGTGGCTGGCCGCTGTGGAGGAGCTGGCACGGTGGGTGACGGACTCCGGCTGCACGGCGCTCGTGGTCTCGCTCGGGGTCGACGCGGCAGTGGACGACCCGGAGAGCCCGCTGCGGGTCACCCACGACGGCTACCGGAGCGCAGGCATCCTGTGCCGGGGGACCGGCCTGCCGTCGGTCGTGGTGCAGGAGGGCGGCTACCACCTGCCCACGCTGGGCTCGCTGGTCGCTGCCTACCTGGAGGGCCACGCGGGCTGACGTCCGCCGCGTCAGAGCTGCCGGAGGCCGAGCACGTGCAGGGCGGGCTCGCCGAGCGCGTCGGTCGCGTCGAGGTCGAGCACCGCCTCGACCACCCAGTCGTGGTGCCCCGCAGGGTCGTCCAGGGTCTGGCGCACCTGCCAGCGCCGTGCGTCCACCTCGATCGAGAGCAGGTCGGGACCACGGGCGTCGGCGCCGGTCGCGACCGCGTCGTGCTCGGCGTAGTAGGCGTCGAGCGCGGTGTCCCACCCGCTCCGGCCCGGCGGGTGCATGGCCTCGTCGTCGACAGGGGCGCGCTCGAGGTCGGCCTCGTCGAGGGCGACGAGGCCGGCGACGTCGTCGCGCGCGACCAGCTCGACCCGACGGAACATCGCGTTGCGCACCATCACCCGCAGCACGCGCTCCTGCTGCGCGAGGCTCACCGGCGGGGGCGGCGCCTCGTGCCGCTCCACCAGGTGCTCGGGGTCGTTGAGCGCCTCCCACTCGTCGAGCAGCGAGGAGTCGGTGTGCCGCACGGTCGCCCCGAGCCACGCCACCAGGTCGGCGAACTCGGGGCCGCGGTGCGCCTCGGGCACCGTCTGACGCAGCGTCCGGTAGGCGCCGGTCAGGTAGCGGAGCACCAGCCCCTCGCTGCGCGCCAGCCGGTAGCGGCCGACGAAGTCGGTGAAGGTCATGCCCTGCTCGTACATCTGGCGCACCACCGACTTCGGCTGCAGCCCGTCGTCCGGCAGCCAGGGGTGCGTCTCGCGGTAGGTCTCGTACGCCGGCTCGAGCAGGTCGGCGAGGGGCGTCGGCCAGGTGACCTCGTCCAGCAGCTCCATCCGCTCGTCGTACTCGATGCCCTCGGCCTTCATCTGCGCGACCGCCTCGCCGCGGGCCTCGAACTGCTGGGCCATCAGCACCTGACGAGGTCCTTCCAGCACCGCCTCGACGACCGAGAGCACGTCGAGCACGTGGTCAGGGCTCTCGGGGTCGAGCAGGTCGAGCGCGGCCAGGGCGAAGTGCGCGAGCGGCTGGTTGAGCGCGAAGTCGTCGGGGAGGTCGACCGTCAGCACGTAGCGGCGGCCGTGCTCGTCGGGCTCGTCCAGCCGGGTGACGACCCCCGACCGCACGAGCGAGCGGGTGAGCCGCAGCGCCCGCCGCGCCAGGCGCAGCTGGGAGCGCCGGTCCTCGTGGCTCTCCTCGACGATCCTCCGCACCACGCGGAAGGCGTCCTCCTCGCGCGCGAGGACGTTGACCAGCATCGCGTTGTCGATCTTCATGCGCGACTGCAGCGGCTCCGGAGCACCGGACACGACCTTGTCGAAGGTCTGCTCGGTCCACACCACGGTGCCGTCGGGGGGCTTCTTCCGCTGGACCTTGCGGCGCTTCTTCGGGTCGTCGCCCGCCTTCGCCACCGCCCGCTCGTTCTCGATGACGTGCTCGGGAGCCTGCACCACGACGTAGCCGACGGTGTCGAACCCTGCCCGGCCGGCCCGGCCCGCGATCTGCAGGAACTCGCGGTTGCGGAGGATGCGCTGGCGCGAGCCGTCGAACTTCGCCAGGCCGGTGAAGAGCACGGTGCGGATCGGGACGTTGATGCCGACGCCGAGGGTGTCGGTGCCGCAGATGACCTTGAGCAGCCCCTGCTGGGCCAGCTGCTCGACCAGACGTCGGTAGCGGGGGAGCATGCCGGCGTGGTGCACGCCGATCCCTGCGCGCAGCAGTGGGGCCAGGGTGCGCCCGAACCCTGCGGCGAAGCGCACGTCGCGGATCGCCTCGGCCACACGGTCGCGCTCGGTGCGGTCGAGCAGGTGCGTCGTCCCGCGCAGGGAGCCGGCGTGCTCGACCGCGGCGGCCTGGGTGAAGTGCACGACGTACGCCGGCACCTGCCGCGCCGTCACGAGGTCCTCGAGGGTCTCGGTCAGCGGTGTCGTCACCCAGGAGAAGGCCAGGGGCACAGGGCGCACGGCGTCGTCGACGACCGTCACCTCGCGCCCGGTGCGCCGGGGCAGGTCGTCCACGAACCTGCCGACGGGGCCCAGCGTCGCCGACATCAGCAGGAACTGCGCCCGCGGCAGCTCGATCAGCGGCACCTGCCAGGCCCACCCGCGACCGGGCTCGGCGTAGAAGTGGAACTCGTCCATGACCACGAGCCCGATGTCGGCCTCGGCGCCTCGGCGCAGAGCGATGTTGGCGAGCACCTCGGCGGTGCAGCAGATGATCGGTGCGCCCGGGTTGACCGCCGCGTCACCGGTGAGCATGCCGACCCGCTCGGCACCGAACACCTCGATGAGGGCGAAGAACTTCTCGCTCACCAGCGCCTTGATCGGGGCCGTGTAGTAGCTGGTGCGGCCGGCGGCCAGGGCGGTGAAGTGCGCACCCGTCGCGACCAGCGACTTGCCCGACCCCGTGGGCGTCGACAGGATCACGTGCTGCCCGGAGACCACCGCCATCAGCGCCTCGTCCTGGTGGACGTACAGCTCGAGCCCGAGGTCGGCCACCCAGCCGGTGAAGGCGTCGTAGACGGAGTCGGCGTCCGGTGCCGCCGGCAGGCGGTCGACCAGGCTCCCGGGTGAGCCGGTGGTGTCCGGCGCCATGCCTAGGCGGGAGCCCAGCAGTAGCCGTGCCGCTGTCCCGCCTCCCACTGCGACTCGGTCGGCCACTCCCAGCCGTAGTCGTACTGCAGGGCGTTGCCCTGGGCGGCTCGGGCCTGCCCCTGGCACGCCTCCTCACCGGCGGCACGGACGGCCTCGGTGCCTGGGTAGCGCCGCCCGCCGTCGATGCCGATCGTCGAGATCGCCTGCCACGTGTGCGGCTTGCTGCAGACCACGCGCGCGAAGCCCTTCGCCCCCGGCCGGGCCGTGCCGCAGAGCCCGTAGCGCTCGAGCCCGGCCGTCTGGGCGAGCGCGCCCTTCATCGTGCGGGGCAGCGGCATCAGGCTGCGCTCGCCCTCGAGCACGACGGCGTCGCAGCGCAGCCAGTCGGCGCCGGCCTCGACCTCCTCCGACGTGGGCACGAACCAGAAGACCTCGACTCTCGTGATCCAGAGCTCCTGCGGGTCGGTGCCGAGGTACGCCGCGGCCTCGGCCCGGCAGCGCTGGCCGGCGGCGCGGTTGGCCGCGTCGGAGGTGAGCGCCAGCGGCTTGCCCTGGGCGGCCGGCTCGAACGTGCCGACGTGCACGGTCTCCGAGGTGTGCTCCTCGGCGCAGTCGACGGCAGGCTCGGTGTCGGCCGACCCGAGGACGTCGCGGGGGGTCAGGCGGTGGCAGTCGCCCGCGCGCGGTCGCTCGCCGGTCGCGCTCGGGGTCGACGTCGCCGGCGACGCGTCGCCGGCGGACTCCGTCCCGCTCCCGCTGCAACCGGCCAGTGCCAGGACGGCACCCAGGGTGAGACACATGGTGGGGGCGGCCAGCAGACGCCTCATCGGGCAACCTTTCGTCGGTGGACAGCTCTCGAGGTCACAGCCGGCCTCACTCGTCCGCCTTCGCCCAGCACACGGACTGGCGGTTGCCCGCCTCCCACTCGGCCTTGCCGAACCAGGTGTAGCCGTACTCGTAGTCGAGGGGGTAGCTCAGCCAGGCACTCACCCACTCGGAGCAGTAGTCGCGGGTGTTCACCTCCACCACGCGTGCGCCCGGCCACTTGTCCTTCGGCTTGCCGACGACCACGGCGCTGACGGCGCGCCAGGTGTGCTGCTCGGAGCACGGCACCTTGGGCGCGCTGGCGACCTCACCGCCGTCGGCGCAGAGCATCCACTTCGAGGGCGGGATGCCGAGCAGCAGCCCCTTCGCGGTCTCCGGCAGGGTCACCAGGGTGCTGGACTGGTCGTTGCCCCCGACCACGTCGCAGCGGTACCACCGCGCGCCCTCGTCCCACGCGTCCTCGGACGGCCGCCACCAGGCCCAGTCGACGACGCTGCGCAGCGCGAGGCTGGGCGTCGCGCCCGCGAAGCGGAGGTAGCGGGGGTAGCACTGGTCGTAGACCTGGGCACCGAGCTCCGGGTCGTCGTACTCCAGGTCCTCCGCGTCGGCGAACTCCCCGATGTAGAAGGTCTCGGCGTTGTGCTCCTCGGAGCAGTCGACCGGGTCGGTGTCGTCGGACTTCGCCGCGATCGCCTCGGTGTCCAGCACCCGGCACGCGCTCTCCTCCGGAGGGTCGGTGTCGGCGCCGCCGAGCGACAGCGGACCGGGGCCGTCGCCACCGCTGTCGCCACCGCCGTCGCACGCGACGAGCCCGGGGGTCACCAGCAGCGCGGCGAGCCCGGCGGCCAGACGACTACGCACTCGTGGACTCCCACTCCTACGGGGGCGGACCGGACGGGCGCCAGCCTACTCAGACCGGGCTCCGCGGTGTCAGTCGTCGGGCAGGGCGGCGAAGGCCTGCTTGGTGTCGCGGTACCAGCCCATCGACTGCTTCGGGTGCCGCCAGCGGCTCTTCATGGCGTCGCGGGCCTCCTGGTGCGACGTGTCGCCGCCCTTCACCGCCTCCTTGAGGTGGCGGTCCTGGGCCTTGATGACGTCGTCGGCGCTCTCGCCCTGGTGCTCGAGGTCGCAGGGTCCTCCGAGGGCGCGGCAGGTCATGGTCTTCATGGTCGTCTCCTCTGGTGTTCGGCGATGTGCTGAGGCTGGGGGCCGTCGCGGCGCACGACGCGCGAGAGCACGTCGGGGGCGGCGCGGAAGGTGATGGCGCGCACGAGACCGTCCTCGACGGTGAAGTCGAAGACCACCTTGGCCGCGCCGAGGTGGAACCAGGCGCTCGCGGGCCGCTCGCCGACGAAGACGGGGAGCGCGGACTGAGCGCTGCCGTTGAAGAAGGTCGCGACCTCCTCGCGGCCCTCGATCTGCTCAGGGGTGCCGACCAGGACGGCGGCGTCGTCCGCGGTCACCGTTGCATCGGGTGCGAGCAGCCGCAGGAGCCGGTCGAAGTCGCCGTTCCTGGCCGCCGCCATGAAGGCGTCGACCACCTCCCAGTCGGCCAGCCGGTCCTCCGGCCGCGGCTGGGTGACCTTGGCCCGGGCACGCGAAGCCAGCTTGCGTGCGGCCGTCGGCGTGGTGCCGAGGACCCCCGCGATCGTGGGGAACTCGAAGCCGAAGCTGTCGTGCAGCACGAAGGCGACCCGCTCCCGCGGGGTGAGCCGGTCGAGCACGACGTGCAGGGCGAGACCCACGGTGTCGGCGAGCACCACGTCGTCGGCCGGGTCGTCGACATCCTGGCCGGGCTCGCCGGGCTCGACGTGCTCGACAGGGACGGGGGTCCGGGAACGCAGCCGGTCGAGGCACAGGCGTGTGGTCACGGTCGTCAGCCAGGCGGGCAGGTTCTCGATGGCGGCATCGGTCTGGTGCAGCCGCAGCCACGCCTGCTGCACGACGTCCTCGGCCTCGGTGTGGTCGCCGAGCACCCGGCTCGCGATGCGCACCAGGCGTGGGCGCTCGGCCTCGAAGGCGTCTGTCTGGTCCACGGTCTCCACCCTTCCACCTCGCTCGTTCACCCCACTGACGCTCCAGCAGGGCAAGGTGTGACAGCCGCGGGTGGTGGGTGGGTGTCAGGCGTCGGCGACCAGGGCTGCCAGCGTGGCGCCGAGGTCGTAGGCCAGGTCGCGGTGCTCGTCGGTGACGTCGCCGACCACCTCGAGCACGGCGGCGGACTGCCTCCACGCGAGCGCCTGCACGATCGACAGCACGGACCGGACCGCGCCCTCGGTGTCGTAGCGACCGTGCACGAGCAGCCCGAACGGCCGGCCCGACGTGCCTCCGCCCGAGCCCTCGCCGGCCGAGCCGTCGTCCGCCAGGGCCCCACCGACGTGGAGGAACGTCGAGTCGAACATGTGCTTCAGCGCGCCACTCATGTACCCGAAGTTCGCGGGAGTCGCGAGCACGTAGCCGTCGGCTGCGAGCAGGTCGTCGGAGGACGCCTCCAGGGCCGGCCGCTCCACGACGTCGACGCCCTCGATCTCCGGGTCGCGCGCGCCGGCGGCCAGCCGCTCGGTCAGTGCCGACATCGACCGGGTGGGGGAGTGGTGGACGACCAGGAGGCGAGCCATCCGCCGAGGCTAGCGTCGCCGAGTCACGGGCATCGCCAGGCGCGGTGCGGCAGCATGTGTTGCAGGAGGAACGATGACCGTGGCCCAGCGCGAGACGCTGATCGGGAACAGGTGGGTGCTGACGGGTGGCGTGATCTACCTCCTGGAGTGGGTGGCGATCATCTGGGTGGGAGCTGCCGGCGTCGGCGAGCAGGCTCTGCGCGGCGCCACCGGCGCCGACGTGATGGACACCTACGCCGGCCACGAGGACGCCGTCTACGCGATGGCCGGCTGGTTCGCCGTCGTGCTCCTGGGCCGGATCCTGCTCTTCATCGGGTTGCGGCACGCCATGGTCGACTCAGGCCATGGTCATCCCCTGATGGACCTCGCCGTGGCGGCCTCGGCCGTCAGCGTGACCCTCGAGATCGCGTCGTACGGGCTGGCAGCGAGTGCGGTCGAGCAGGCCGATGCGGGCCAGGAGTCCCTGACGCTGGCGATCGACCAGGCGGGCGCGGGGCTGAACCTCATGATCGGCGGCGGGCTCGGGGTGGCCATCGTCTGTGCGACCTACGTCATGTGGCGCTCCGGGCTGTTCCCACTGCCGCTCACCATCGTCGGCGGGCTGTCGGGAGTGGCCATCATCGGCGCCCAGCTCACGGTGGCGCCGTCGCTCCAGACGGTCTACGACATCCTCTTCGTCTTCCCCGTCCTCTTCTGGGTCTGGATGCTCTGGGCGGGAGTCCTCTGCTGGCGCTCGACCGGGCACGCGCGACCGGCCGGGGAGGACGGAGCCGGCGTCGCGGTCCGCTGACCTGGGTCGTACCGGCCGGGTCGACGGGGGATGCAACCTCGGCGCGCTGGCGCGAGGCAACGCCCGGTACTACCGTCGAGGAAGACGACGACGCTGGAAGCGGGGCGTGTCTCCATGGAGAAGGGCGAGGTCTGGCTCGCGCCTCCGCCTCCGCCTGCGTTGCTCAGGAGCATGAACGTCGTGATGAGACCTCTGCTGGCGTCTCCTGTGGGTCGTCGCCTGAGGGGTGTCATGCTGCTGGAGTTCACGGGCAGGCGCAGCGGTCGCACGATCAAGGTCCCGGTGAACTTCCACTCGGTGGACGGAGTCCCGACGGCCTTCACAGAGGCGCGTTGGCGTCACAACTTCGCGGGTGGTGCGCCGGCCACGGTGACGTACCGGGGTCGGCGGCACGCCACTCGCGGCACGCTCGTCCCGATGACTCCCGACGAGATGGGGGCAGCGGTCCGCAAGTCGCTGGACACCGGTGGGTCCGCGCAGCGCATGGGCATCAAGACTGCTCGGGGCCACGAGCCGACGGCGGCCGAGCTCGCGGCCTTGGGACCAGCCTTGGGCACCACGGTCGTGAGGTTCGACTTCAAGCCCTGACCTGGGCTGACAGCCCCGCCGACCGCTAGGCCCTCAGGATCTTGTTCATCGACTTGCCCTTGGCGAGCTCGTCGACCAGCTTGTCCAAGTAGCGGATCTTCTGCATCAACGGGTCCTCCACGTCCTCGACGCGCACTCCACACACCACGCCGGTGATCAACGGTGCACGCGGATTGAGCCGTGCTTCTGCGAAGAAGCTCTCGAAGGTTGTGCCCGCGGCAACGTGACCTTCCAACGCTGACTCATCGAAACCCGTCAGCCACTCGATCACGTGATTCAGCTCGGCCTGGGTGCGCCCCTTCCTCTCCACCTTCGTCACGTAGTGGGGATAGACCGACGCGAAGCGGGTGGTGAAGATCCGGCTCATCTCCGTGAGAGTAGTACGGCGACAGGAGACCGCCGGTCGCGCTGCTGCGGGTTCACGCTGACGAGCGGTGGTCCGCGCGCGCCGATTCGCGCGCCACCGTGGCCTGCCAGGGCGACAGCGCGAAGGGAAGCGCGACCTCCACGCCGAGGAGCACCAGCTGCCCGGTGCTCGGGCGGCCGGCCTGCCGAAGGGACAGCACTCGTCCCGCGGCGGCGGTCCACAGCCCTGCACCGACCAGCCGGACCGCCGGTCGCGCTGCTTCGGGTTCACGCCCTACCTGCAGCAATGCCACCCCGGCGAGGACGTACCAGGCCGCGTAGAAGCGGTACTCGCTGTCCACGGCAGCGGGCACCGGATCAGCGGTCACCTCTCGAGTGCCACGCAGAACGCCTCGCGCCCCGGCCAACGCCGCGACTGATCCGAGGGCCGTGAGCACGGCGGAGAGCGCCTCGGCGTCGCGTCGCGCGCTGTGCCCCATCTGCAATCCCTACCACGGACGCCCCGTCTGAGGCGCCGCTGCGGCTCGGGCTGCTTGCGGCCGTGGCCGGGTCGGCGGAGCATCGGGGAGACTGATCGGCAGCAGGTGCCGCCCCGGGTCCTCGCCGAGGCAGGGACGTGGTGCAGGGCACCTTGTCAGACCAAGCTCCATACCCTACGGTATGGAGCCGGTCCGGTGCGGACGCGAAGGGGGCACGATGACGACCTCCTCCGCGCGTACCGTCAGCGTGCTGGAGTCGATCGGCGACTTCTTCCTCTTCGTCGGCCAGGTGCTGCGCAACACCCCGCGACGCCCGTTCGCCTGGCCGGAGACCACCCGGCAGGCGTGGACCATCATGCGGGTCATCATCGTGCCCACCGCCCTGGTGTCGATCCCGCTGGGCGCGGTGGTCGCACTGCAGATCGGCAGCCTCACCCAGCAGCTCGGAGCGCAGAGCTTCTCCGGCGCGGCCTCGGTCGTGGCGATCGTGCGGGAGGGTGCGCCGCTCGCCACGGCGCTGCTGCTCGCCGGCGCGAGCGGCTCGTCGATCTGCGCGGACTTCGGGTCACGGGTGATCCGTGAGGAGGTCGACGCGCTCCGCGTGCTCGGCATCCACATCGTCCACCGCCTGGTCGTGCCGCGGGTGGTCGCCGCTACGTTCGTCGGCGGCGTCGTCACCGGTCTGGTGATGGGGGTCGGCATCGCCGGCGGCTACTTCTTCAACGTGGTTCTCCAAGGCGGCACGAGTGGTGTGTACGTGCAGTCCTTCAGCTCGCTGGCCGAGCTGGCTGACCTCGGCGTCGCCCTGGTCAAGGGCTGCCTGTTCGGCTTCATCGCCGGTGTCGTCGGGGCCTACAAGGGCCTGCACGCCAAGGGCGGACCCAAGGGCGTCGGACAGGCCGTCAACGAGTCGGTGGTCGTGACCTTCCTGCTGCTGTTCACCGTCAACTACGTCGTCACGATGGTCTACTTCGCGCTGGTGCCGCAGGGGGCGAAGTGAGCACGCGGACGGACTTCTCCGGTGCGGTCAACCGCCGCCTCGAGCTGCTCGGCCACCAGCTGCGCTTCTACGGCTCCTCCCTCGCCTGGACGCCGCGCGCCGCCGTCCGCTACCGCCGCGAGGTGATGTCGGTGCTCTCCGACGCCAGCTTCGGCTCGGGCGGGCTGGCGATCGTGGGCGGCACGGTCGGGGTGATGATCGCGCTGTCGTACGCCGTGGGCGCGGAGGTCGGCATGCAGAGCCACGCCTCCCTCGACCAGATCGGCGCGGGCAACTTCACCGCGTTCCTGTCGGCGTACTTCAACACCCGCGAGGCTGCGCCCCTGATCGCAGGCGTCGCCCTGGCGGCCACCATCGGCTGCGGCTTCACCGCGCAGCTCGGCGCCATGCGGATCAACGAGGAGGTCGACGCCCTCGAGGTGATGGCGGTCCCGTCGATCCCCTACCTGGTGACGACCCGCATGATCGCCGCGGTCATCGCCGTCGTGCCGCTCTACGCCATCGGGATCTTCTCCTCCTACCTCGCGACGCGCATGGTCACCACCTGGCACTACGGCCAGTCGGCAGGCACCTACGACCACTACTTCCTGCAGTACCTCGCCCCGGTCGACGTGATGTGGTCCTTCGGCAAGGTGCTGGTGTTCGCGGCCGTGATCATCCTCGTGCACTGCTACCACGGCTTCCATGCCACGGGCGGGCCCGCCGGGGTGGGCGTCGCGGTCGGGCGCGCCATCCAGACCTCGATCGTGGCGCTGACGGTGATGGACTTCTTCATGAGCTTCGCGATCTGGGGCTCGACCACGACGGTGCGGATCACCGGGTGAGCCGACGATGAGAGCCGGCTTCCCCCCCGCGACCCGCGCCGAGGCGCTGCGACTCCGCGCGTCCGGGGTGGTGTGGCTGGTCTTCCTGGCGCTGCTGCTGGCGCTCAGCGTCGCGACCTACACCAAGGCGTTCGGCGACCACGTCACCGTGACCGTGCAGGCACCGCGCGCCGGGATGCAGCTCAACCCCGGCGGCGACGTGCGGATGAACGGCGCCATCGTCGGCCGCATCTCCGACGTGCGGGCCACGGACCGCGGTGCCGACGTCGAGCTGCAGATCGACGGTGACAAGGCGGACCGCATCCCCGACACCACGGTGGCGCGCATCCTGCCCACCACCCTCTTCGGGCAGAAGTACGTCGAGCTCCGCTCGTCCGCGGACCCCGGGGAGGGCCACCTGCGCGACGGCACCGTGCTGCGCACCGCGCGCGATGCGACGTACGTCGAGCTGACCGACGTGCTCGACGGCCTGGAGCCGCTGCTCACCACCGTGCGACCGGGCGAGCTCTCCGCGCTGCTCCACGAGAGCGCGCGCGGGCTGGACGGGCAGGGCAGGGTGCTCGCCGACGTGATCGACGAGGGTGGCGCCTACCTGGAGGACCTCAACCGGTCGACCCCTCAGTTCGAGCGTGACGTGCGACTGCTCGAGATCGTCACGGGGCAGTACGCCGACGAGGCGGACTCCATCATCGACCTGCTCGCCCAGGCCACGCTCACCCTGAACACGCTCACCGAGGGAGACCGGCTGGCCGTGCTGCTGCGCGAGGTGGCCGCCACGTCCGACGGGGGTCGGGCGCTCCTGCGTGCCTCCCGGCGCAACCTCGCCGAGGCCACCCGCCTGTCACGACCCACGCTCGAGCTGCTCGCGGAGTACGCGCCGGAGATCCCGTGCACGATCACCGGCTTCCTCGGCGTGCGCGACAGCTCGGCGGCCCAGATCAAGGGCCGGTCGGTCGAGGGCTACTTCACCTCCGGCCAGCAGGTGCGGGGCTACAAGCGCCAGGACCGGTTGCGCATGGGTGACGTCGGCACCGGCCCGGCGTGCCGCGGCCTGCCTGACCCCAAGGTGCCCTACCCCGGTGTCGACCTCGACGACGGCGTCAACCCGGAGATCCAGGACTCGGCCAACCCCAAGCCGCCGGAGGGGTCGCGGTGAGGCACCAGGTGTCGGTGCGCACGGCGGGGGTCGCGTTGGCGAGCTTCACCGTGCTGTCGCTGCTCACGGTGCTGGTGATCGCTGCGACCATCCGGCCGTTCTCCCTCGGTGGCGACCAGAGGACCTACACCGCGGTCTTCGCCTCCGCCAGCCGGGTGGGGCCGGGCGACGAGGTGATGGTCGGAGGCGTCGCTGTCGGCAGGGTCACCGAGGTCGAGCTGGCCGCGGACGCCACCGCGCGCGTGGCCTTCGAGGTCGAGGCCGACCTCCCCGTCAGCACCGCGACCAGGGCCGAGCTGCGCTACCTGGACCTCGTAGGCGGCAGGTACCTCGCGCTCACCGAGCCACCCGGCGACCACCCCCCGCAGCCCACCGACCAGCTCATCCCGGTGTCCCGGACGTCGCCCGCGCTCGACCTCAACGCGCTGCTCAACGGCTTCAAGCCGCTCTTCAGCGCGCTCGACCCCGACGACGTCAACGCCCTCGCCACCGACATCATCCGCACCTTCCAGGGAGAGGGACTGACGGTGCGCCGGCTCATCGCGCGCACCGGGTCGCTCACCTCCGGGCTCGCGCGCCGTGACGAGGTGATCGACGCCCTGCTCACCAACCTGGGCCGCACCGTGACCACGGTCGCCGACCGGCACGACCAGCTCGAGGACCTGATCCGCGACCTCTCGGTGTTCGCGGTGGGGCTCGCCCGTGACCGCCGGGCGATCGGCGACTCGCTCCGGCACATCGACACCATGACGGCGCTGTCGGCCGGGTTGCTGCGCGACGCGCGGCCCTCCCTGCGCCGTGACATCGCGGAGCTCGGCGAGATCGCCCGGGTGCTGTCGACCGGCGACGGGCGCCGCGAGGTCGAGCACGCGCTGGACCACCTTCCGCGCAAGCTGGAACGGCTCTCGCGCACCGCCAGCTACGGCTCGTGGTTCAACTACTACGTCTGCTCGGTCAAGTTCCGCGTCGACAGCACCAACCCCGTCGACCCCGCGGTCCGCGCGGTCCTCAACCGGGTCAGCCTCAACGACTCCGCGAGGAGGTGCGACCCGTGAGGCGGGGCGCACTGAGCGGCCTGAGCCGGCAGGCCCGGGTCGGGCTGTACGGCGTGGTGGTCATCTCGCTGCTGCTCCTCGGCGCCCAGCGGCTCGGCGCGATCACCGAGATGCTGTCCGGCAGCGACGAGGTGACGGCGTACTTCACCGACTCCTCGGGCCTGGCCCCGGGCGACCGGGTGGAGATCTCGGGGATCGCGGTCGGCCGCGTGCGCGAGGTCGAGATCGAGGGCACGCGCATCAAGGTCGTGGCCGGCGTCGACAGCCCGGTGCGGCTGGGCGACGACACCCGCGCGGCGATCAAGGTCGGCAACCTGCTGGGCAGCAAGTACCTCGAGCTCGAGCCGGCGGGGGATGGCGCGCTGCAGGGCGCCATCCCGCTCGACCGCACCGTGCCGGCGTACGACGTCGTGACCGCGGTGAGCGACCTCAGCGACACCATCGAGGAGATCGACACCGAGCAGCTCGCCACCGCCCTCGACACCGTCGCGACCACGTTCCGCGGCGCCGCGCCCGACGTGCGGCGCGCGGTCCAGGGCGTGTCCGACCTCAGCCGCACCATCGCCTCACGCGACCGCGAGCTGCAGGCGCTGCTCTCCGGCGCCGAGGTGGTGGCAGGCTCCCTCGACGGCAGCAAGGCCCAGCTGTCCCGCTTCGTGCGGTCCGCCGGGCTCCTCCTCCAGGAGGTGGACCGGCAGCAGGCCGCCATCGACGGGCTCGTCGAGCACTCCGCAGCGCTGTCGGAGCAGCTGCGCGGGCTGGTGCGCGACAACCGCCGGCAGATCGGTCCCGCGCTCGACAACATCAGCCGCGTCGTCGGCATGCTGCAGGCGCGTCAGGACGACCTGCAGCGCACGGTGCACAACCTGGCCACGTTCGCGCGGGTCTTCGTCGACACCATCGGCAGCGGGCCGTGGTTCGACTCCTACATCGCCAACGTGCCCGACCAGGTCTCGACGACGGGGCCCGAGCGATGAAGCGCGGGGTCGTCGCCGCCCTGGTGGCCGCGCTGCTGTGCGTCCGGGGCGCTCTGGGTGCTGCGCGACGGGGGCGAGCGGCAGGTCTCCGCGGTCTTCCCGAGCGCGGTGAGCCTCTTCGAGGGCTCCGACGTCAAGATCATGGGTGTCCGCGTGGGCGAGGTCACCGAGGTCACCCCCCGCGGCACCTCGGTGCTCGTCGAGATGGAGTACGACGGCGACCACTCCCTCCCGGCCGACGTGCAGGCGGTCGTGGTCTCGCCCTCGGTCATCGGGGACAGGTTCGTCCAGCTCACCCCGGCCTACGGCGGCGGCGAGGCGATGGCGGACGGCGGCACGATCCCGCAGGAACGCACCGCCGTGCCGGTCGAGCTCGACGACATGGTGGCCAACACCACCGACCTCGCCGAGGCACTGGGGCCGGACGGCGCCAACCGCGACGGCGCGGTCTCACGGCTGCTCGAGGTGGCGGCCGAGTCCCTTGACGGCCTGGGTGCGGACCTCAACTCCGGGCTGCGCGACGTCGCCCGCGCCAGCGACACCGTCGCAGACGCCTCGCCCGGCCTGCGCCGCACCGTCGGCCACGCCGCCGGCGTCACGGGCGAGCTGGCGACGTACGACGCCGCGGTCCGTCGGTTCAACACCCGGCTGTCGCGGGTGGCCGGAGCGCTCGCCGCTGACCGAGCAGACCTCTCCACGCTGCTGGCGAGCCTGGCCAGGTCGCTCGGGGAGGTCGAGGCGTTCGTCGGCGACAACCGGCGGGAGGTGGCCCGCACCGTCGGGGGACTGAAGGACATCGGCCGGAGGCTGCGCGCCGAGAAGCGCGCGCTCGCGCAGATCGCGAACCTGGCGCCGCTGGGATTCACCAACCTGGTCGAGACCTACGACCCCAACACCGCGTCGGTCCGCACGCGCGCGAACTTCACCGAGATCCTGCGCGCAGCCGACGTGGCGGTGTGCGCCGAGCTGCGGAAGCAGGCAGGTGGCTCCACCGAGCAGGCGTGCGGCCTCATCAGCAGGGCGGTGGCCGGGCTGCCCCTGCCCGCGGTGCCCGGGCTCCCCGGTGGGCCGCCGGCGCCGAGCGCCGGGCGCGACGCGCCGCCGCAGCTGCTCGACGTGCTCCCGTGGCGGGCGGCGTGGCGATGACCGGGCGACCTGTGCGCACCGTGGCGGCCGGAGCGGCGGCAGCGCTGCTGACCGGCTGCTCGTTCTCCGGCCTGCAGGAGATGGACCTGCCGGGCGGGCCCGACGTCGGCGACGAGCCCTACACGGTCACCGCTGAGTTCTCCGACGTGCTCGGTCTCGCCACCCACTCGGCGGTGAAGGTCGACGGGGTCACCGTGGGCGAGGTCGTCGGCATCGACCGCGACGGGTGGCACGCCGCCGTCGAGCTGCAGCTGCCCGCCGACGTGGAGCTCTCGGGGGCGGCGCAGGCGCGGATCCAGCAGACCAGCCTGCTGGGGGAGAAGTTCGTGTCCCTGCGCGACCCGGCACCCGGCTCCTCCGGCGCCCTGACGGACGGCGACCGCATCCCGCTCTCACGCACGGGCCGCGGGACCGAGGTGGAGGAGGTGCTCGGCGCCGCCTCGATGCTGCTCAACGGCGGCGGGCTCGACCAGGTGCGGACGATCTCGCGGGAGCTGCACACCGCGCTGGACAGCGACGAGGTGGACACCCGCCGCTTCCTGCGCGAGCTCTCCGTGTTCATCGGCACCCTCGACCGGCAGCGGGCGCGCATCGTGCGCATCATGGCGGACGTCAGCAGGCTGGCCGCCACCGTCAACGACGGCGAGCAGGTCGTGGAGCGCGCGCTCGCCGACATCGCGCCGGCGCTGCGGGTGCTCGAGGCGCAGCGGGCGCCGCTGGTGCGGATGCTGACCTCGCTGTCGCGCTTCGGTGCGGTCACGACCAGGGTGATCCGCGAGTCCGGCGACGCGCTGGTGGCCGACCTCCGGGCGCTGCAGCCCATCACCCGGGCGCTGCGCCGCTCGGGCGAGGAGCTCCCCGAGTCGATCGAGGCGATCCTGTCCTTCCCCTTCCCCGACGAGGTGCTGCGCGCCGCTCGGGGCGACTACGTCAACCTCGCGGTCGAGATGGACCTGACCCCGCTGACCCTGCTCGGCAACGCGACCGGCACCAACGAGACCCCCGGGGGCGGCACCGGGATCCCCGACCCACTCAACCCGCTCGGCCTGAGGGCGATCGTGCCCGGGGCGGAGGAGCGGCCATGACGGCCTCCGTCCGGCTCCGGCTGCTCGTCTTCGCCCTCGTCGGCGGGCTGGCCGTCGTCGTCGCGGGCGTCCGCTACGCCGGCGTGCTCGACATCCTCAGCCCCTCGTCGTACGAGGTGCGCGTCGAGATGCCGCGCAGCGGCGGCATCTTCGACCGGGCCGAGGTGACCTTCCGCGGCGTCACCGTCGGTCGGGTCGACGAGGTCGACTTCCGTCGCGAGGGGGTGGTGGTCACGCTCGCCATCCAGGACGAGTGGCAGGTGCCCGACGCGCTCACCGCCCACGTGCGCAACCGCTCCGCGGTCGGCGAGCAGTACGTCGACCTGGTCCCGGAGCGCGACGGGGCGCCGTACCTCGCCGACGGTGACGTCATCGAGGCCGCCGACACCACCACGCCGGTGCGCACGGAGGAGCTCCTGGTGGCCCTGGACCGGTTCGTCGGCTCCGTGCCGAAGCGCGCCCTGCGCACCACCGTCACGGAGCTGTCGACGGCGGTCGAGGGCGCCGGCGACGACTTCCGCGCACTGCTCGCCAACAGCCGGGTGATCCTGCGCGAGGCACGGCGGTCGCTGCCTGCCACGCGCGCGCTGCTGCGCGACGGCGGCACCGTGCTGGCCACCCAGGCGAAGCAGGCACGCGAGATCCGTGTCGCGATCCGGGGGCTCGACGCGCTCACCGAGGTCGTCGCGGGGCAGGACGGCGACGTCCGCACGATCCTGGTCGACGCGGTGGGAGCGGCGCGCCAGCTCCGGCTCCTCGCAGCGGCGCTGCAGCCCGTGCTGCCCCCGATGCTCGGGCACCTGGCGCTGGTCTCCGGCATCACCTCAGAACGCATCGCCGGCATCGAGGAGACGCTCGTGGCGATGCCCTACGCGCTGGCCTCCGCGATCACCCCGGGCCGGGGGGAGCGCGCGCACTTCGCCTTCATGGGCACCGCCGACCCCCGCGTCTGCGAGCGGGGCTACGTGCCACCGCGCCGCTGGCGCTCGCCGCACGACCTGACCTTCCGGGCGATGAGCGACGCGATCGGCTGCACCCAGCGGGGCAACACGCTGCCGCGAGGGTCCAACTCCGTCCTCGACCCCGACCCGGAGGCACGGCACCGCCGCTGAGCGCGATCGTGCGGGAGGATGGGTGCATGGCAGAGCTCGTCCGCACCAACGACGTCGGGCTGATCTCCGTGGTCGAGGGGCTGCTCACGTCCGCGGACATCCCCTACCACGTGGCGGACCGCAACATGAGCGTGCTCGACGGCTCGATCCTCGCGATCCAGATGCGTGTCCTCGTGCCCGACGACCACGAGGCCGACGCGCGTGAGCTGCTCACCGACGCCGAGCTCGGGCAGTGGCTGCGCTAGCCGCTCTGGCATCGGCCGCGGCAGTGCTCGCGCTCGCCGCGGCGTGCTCCTCACCTGACCCCTGCGCCGAGCCACCGCCCGACGACGCCGGCTGCCCCGACCTCACCTTCAGCGGCGAGCTGTACGACGAGTGGCGGCCGGTCGAGCGGCCGGCGGTGACCCAGGAGCTCGGTGACGCCAGGTACCCGGCGTGCAACGACGAGGAGCGCTGCAACGGGCCGGACCTGGGCGGGTTCGGCGCCACCGACGTGTGGCTCCTGGAGGGCGTGGACCCCGAGCAGGCCCTGATCGGCTACCGGCAGGGCACGGAGACCCCCGTGATCTTCGTCCGGCGCGGGACCGACCCGGCGAGTCCGTGCCGCGGCCTGTCCGCGACCCGGCATTGACCTCGGGTGGTCGTGGGGCAACGATGACACGACGTCCGTCGACGTCATCGACGTCCCGCCCCGACGAGGAGAACCCCATGAGCTCGATGGAGCAGCCCCCCGGCATCGTGCGCTGGACCCGGCAGCTCGAGGAGACCGCGGCGCTGGACACGGCCGTGCACGCCCTGGAGCCCAAGATCCGTTCCCTGTTCGGCAGCGGACCCCGAGGCGCGGCGCTGCGCGGCGACTGGCTCGGTCACGCCGTGCACCCCATCCTCACCGACCTGGTCATCGGCACCTGGACCTCCGCGTCGCTGCTCGACGTGGTCGGGGGCCGCGGCTCGGCGAAGGCGTCGCAGCGGCTCATCGGTCTCGGCCTGCTCGCCGTCGGCCCCACCGCCTGGACCGGGTGGGCCGAGTGGTCGGAGGCCGGGCCGCGGGAGAAGCGCGTCGGGGTGGTCCACGCGGTGACCAACGCCGTCGCCATCGGCACCTACGCGGCGTCGTGGTCCGCGCGCAGGAAGGGCCGGCGCGGCAGGGGAGCTGTGCTCGCGATGGCCGGGGCAGGCGTGTCCGGAGCCGGCGCCTACCTCGGCGGACACATGGCGATCGCGCGCAAGGTGGGCACGCACCACCCCGCCTACGACGACCAGCCCTCGCTCGACACCGCAGGCACCGCGACCCGGGTGTGAGCTCTCACCGGACACTTTGATCCACCAGGTGGATCACAGTGTCCGACGAGACGGCGAGGGGTCGAGCACACGAAGGTGCAGGGCGAGCGACGGCGTCGTCGGGTCGTCGGCATCGACCACCGCCAGGAGGCGCAGCCCCTCCCCGCTGTCGGGCAGCGCGGTGAGTCCCTCGACCTTGCTGACCCGACCTCCCACCGTGGGCAGGGGGGTGACGTCGCGGACCTGGTCGCCGGCCAGCCGCACGAGGGCCGACCCGACCACCGGGCCGTCGTCGCGGGCGTTCGGGCTGTCCTCCGCGACCGCGCTGGCGAGGATCGTGCCGTCCGGGAGGGTGACGACGTCGGTGACCGCCAGGCCGACGCCCGCCATCTCGCCGAGGTCGTAGTGGTGGGGGCTCGCCACCGGCACAGACTCCACACGTGCGCGTCCGAGCGTCGCGTCGACCACCTGGGAGACCTCCACGGCCACGCTCCCGGAGGCCAGGCCCGCCGACGGCAGCCCCCGGTGGAACCACCGCAGCACGCCACCGACGACACAGGCGCCCTCGAGGTTCAGCTCGTCGGGCCGGACGGACAGCGCCTCGGCGGCCGCGGCGTACAGCGGCGCGAGGTCCGCCGCCACGACGTGCGGGTGCCCGCCCTCGAGCCGGACGAGGACGGCGCGGGTGCGCGCGGGCGAGGACCCCGAGCCCAGCATGAGCACCGCAGGCTCGCCGTCGACCCGGACCTCGCACGCCGCCTCGAGGTCCGGCTTCAGGTGCTTGGTGCCGGCCGCCTCCTCGAAGAGGTCGTGGCCCTCGACCGGGGGCAGCAGCCGCAGGGCGGTGACGCCGTCGGCGACGAACCAGGCTGCGTGCGTGGCGTCGTCCTGCACCACGAGGAAGCCGTTGCCGAGCACGGTGACCGCGGACGCAGCGCGCACCGCCGAGCCGTCGTCGAACCTCAGCCGCTCGACCCGCTCGCACTCGATGTCCACGGCGCCACCCTGCCCGGTCCCGCCACGGCCTGACCACCGGACGTCGCGGACTAGAGCGCTCGCACCTCGGGTGTTGACCGCTGCTCGGGTGCGGGTTTCAGGTGAGAGGAGGTCACCATCAACCCAGGAGGCGTGATGTCCGCATCGGAGAACAAGGAACTGACCGAAGCCGCCTACAAGGCCTTCAGTGCCGGGGACCTGGAGGCCGCCATGAAGGACATGGCGGACGACATCGAGTGGATCGTCCCGGGCAACAGCAGCATCAGCGGCACCTACCGCGGGAAGGGCGAGGTCGCCGACTTCTTCGTCACCATCGCGGGCAAGGGCTTCCAGACGGAGCCGGAGCACTTCGTCGCCGACGGCGACCACGTCGTCGTGCTCACGAGGACCACGGTGGAGGGCCAGTCGTCGGACCAGGCCGACGTGCTCACCTTCCGCGACGGCAAGCTGGTGAAGTTCCAGTCCGCGGGCGACACCGCGCTCCAGGAGAAGATCTGGGGCACCAAGTAGGCGCCTGTGCCCCGACCTACGTCAGCGCGACCATCTCGTGCATGGTCCGGCCGGTCTCCTTGCGCCCCTCGTCGGCCAGACGCAGGGTCAGGTCGAAGTCGGACTCGAACCGGAAGTAGCCGGGGCGACCGACGAGGCGGTTGAGCACGGCCTTGACCGGCTTCAGGCGGACCACCGGCACCATCTCGAGGAAGTCGTTCGCGTGCACGATCCGGCGCACGGTGAAGGTCAGGTCGACCTCGTCGCTGCTCAGGTTGAGCGTCGAGGGGTAGTCGCGGTTCGCGACGTCGTCGAACACCCGCGGCCCCTCGGCGGAGACCACCTCGCCCGTGCTCACGAGGATCTCCCCGCCGCGGGCGACCATGAGCGGCATGGAGGCGTGGTTGCCGTACTTCCGCGTGGTGTGCACGTTGGCGTAGATGACGGTGAGGTCGTCGGTGTAGAGCCGGCCCCAGTACCAGTGGTCGATGATCCGCTTCATGTCACCGACGCCCCAGTTGTGGTCGTGGTAGCCGATGCCGCGCGCCTCGATGGTCTCGCCGTGGATCGTGACCGTGCCGGTGACCTGGGCTCGCGGCGCCCCGACGCACCAGGCGAAGTAGTCGCGGTCGCCGTACATCGTGCGACCGCCCCCGGGCATCCAGGTGGGCACCTCGCTGGCGAAGGTCAGGTCGAAGGTGATGCCGTCCTCGGACAGGTGCAGGCGGTGGATCGGGAGCCCGTCGTCAGGGTGCTCGGCCTTGGCCCAGTTGTCGCCGACGCGCACGTCGCACTGCTCGCGTGAGGCGGACGCGTCGGCGTCCGCGTAGTGCCTGACGACCTCGAGCCGGGTGCCGTCGGGCCGGTAGACGTGCAGCTCCACGCCGGGCTTGCGCTTGATCAGCTCGCGGGTCTGGATGAAGCCGACGACGATGTGACCGTCGTCGAGCCGGGCGTCGAAGTACCAGTGCTCGAAGGCCAGCTTGTGGTCGTCCAGGTGGGCGGCGTTGCCCTCGGGGCCGACGGGACGGATCACGCCGTCGCGGCGGCCGGGTCCGCTCCAGGTCTCGACGATCTGCATGGGTCTCCTTCTGCTTCTTGACCTTGTCAGCGGCGGAGGGCGCTGCTGGCGTCGAACTCGGCGCGACGGCCCTCCATCTGGAACTCCCACCAGTTCCTGCGGTGGGCACACATCGCGCGGTCGTGCAGCTGCTTGAGGCCGGGCAGTCGCCGGCCCAGCTCCATCACCGTGACCAGCGGCCACCGGAGCGGGAGGAGCAGCGCCCAGGGGAGCGCGCTGGGCATGTCGTAGCCGCGGCGGGTGGCCGGCGCCATCCACAGGGCGCTGTACGCCGAGTAGATGCCGTAGTTGTAGCGGGCACGCAGCCGGGCCAGGCCCTTCTGGTGCTCGCGCGGCGCGAAGGCCCGGGGGAACGACTCGATCAGCTCCTTGCCGTGCTCGCCGGCGTCGTAGGAGCGTGCGGCTGTCGCCATCGCCAGCAGCTGCAGGCACTCGCGCACAGACTCCGGGATCCACTGCGGCTGCACGCCGAGCAGGTGGCCCATGTAGCGGTTGAAGTGCTGCAGCGCCCGCATCTCGCGCGGGGTCGTCTGGTGTCCGAGCACCGCCAGCGCGAGGGAGGGCGCGACGCTGCCGCCGACCTGGGTCAGCATCGCCCAGGTCTGGCTGATCGGGAGCCCCAGCGCGTCGTAGTCCCACTCCTCGTGCTCGCCGACACGCTTGCGCACCGAGACGTGCATGACGCGCACCTGCATCGCGGTGGAGCGGCCCTGGGAGCCGGGTGTGAAGAGCGCGCCGGGCTCGGACACGTCGATCCAGAACTTCGCGGTCTCGAGGAAGCGGCGCAGCGCGTTGTCCCCGGCGTACCCCCCGGCCAGCGACAGGGGAGTGGCGACACCGGCTTCGGTGTAGACCTCGAGCGTGATGGCTCCGGCGACGCTGAAGAGCATGGTGCCCCAGCGGCGCCAGATCGAGGCACCGAGCTCGACCTGGTCGCGGTCGACCCACTCCGGCACGGTGTCGAAGTCGGCGAAGAGTGCCGTCATCGACTCCGGTGCGTCGGGCACGGAGTCGATGCCGTGCTCGAGCGCCTGCACCAGCATCTCGCGGCCGCGCTGGTGGCCGATCTCGCCGAACAGCACCTCGCTGACGAAACGCTCGGCGACAGGGTCGCCGCTGTAGAGGTCGTCGCAGACCATCCGCGCCTGCTCGTCTGTGGGGAAGAGGTCGTGGCCGAAGCGAGCGGCCAGCTTCTCCAGGCGGCGCCACTTCGGCTCCTGCTTGGCCTCCCAGTAGCGGAAGCTCGTGGGGCAGCGCCACACCCGGTGGCCGTGCTCGTCGGTGACCGGGCTGGTGGACGGTGCGTTCTCCGCGACGGCGGTCATGCGGACCTCTCCTCGTCTCCGACTTGCTCCGTACCATACGGTATGGTTTGGACGTCTGGCAAGATGGGTCCATGAGCGCGCCCGTCCCCGCAGCCCGCCCGCACGCCGGCAGGCTGACCCTCGACGAGTGGACGGCGCGAGCCCTCGACCTGCTGATCTCCGAGGGCGTCGGCGCGCTCAAGGTCGCCCGGCTCTGCCGGGAGCTGGGCGTCACCAAGGGCAGCTTCTACTGGCACTTCGCCGACCTGGAGGCGCTGAAGAAGGCGGTCGCCGACCGGTGGTGCGACCAGACCCGGCGAGCGCTCACGGAGACCTCCGCGCTCACCGACGTACCTCCCCTGGAACGCATCCGGATGATGGCGGCCAGCCTGCTCGAGGACCGCTCGTGGAGCGTCGAGCGCACCCTGCGCGAGTGGGCCCACAGCGACCCCCAGGTCGCCGAGACCATCGCCGCCAGCGAGCAGCACGTCTTCGAGCTGGTGCAGCGCGCGCTCAAGGAGCTGGGGCACACCGACAAGGACGCCCGGCTGCGCACCGGGCTGCTGGTGTACGCCGGCATCGGCTTCGCCCACGGGCAGCACTCGCTCCCGCGGCCGACCATGGCCGACCTCGACGACCTCGTGGACTTCCTCGCCAGCGACATCGAGGCCCGTCGGGCCGACTGAGCGGGCGGGGAACCGGGCCGGGGGACCGTGCGTCCCAGGGTCATGACTGCCGCCGCCCGCACCGTCCTCCTCTCCCTCCTCACGGCCGCCGCGCTCGCGGTCGCCTACCTGCTCGGCGCCGCGGGACCCGACGACGCCCGCGCAGCGGTGCAGACGCCTGGGGGTGACACCTCGCTCGGCACCATCACGATGACCGGCACCGGTGAGGTCGTCGCCGTGCCGGACCAGATCGCCTTCAAGGTCTCGGTCGCCCGCGAGGCCGACGACGTCGCCACCGCGATGGACGACGCCAGCTCGACCATGACGCGCGTGCTCGACGCGCTCGCCCGCTCCGGCGTCGAGCGCAAGGACACCGAGTCGACGGGGCTGTCTGTCGACCCGCAGTACTACTACGCCAACAACCTGCCCCCGCAGCTCACCGGCTACCGGGTGCGCCAGTCGATGTCCGTGCTGGTGCGCGACCTGCGTCTCGGCGGCGACGCGATCGCGGCTGCGGTGAGCGCCGGCGGCAACGCCGTCCGGGTGAACGGGATCTCACTGCGCGTCGGCGACAAGGACGCGTTGATGGCCAAGGCGCGTGACGCCGCCGTCGAGGACGCGGCCGCCAAGGCGGAGCAGTACGCCGAGGCGACCGGGCAGCCCCTCGGTGACGTGCTCACCGTGCGTGAGGGGCGGCTGCCGGGCCGGACCAGGCCGGACCGTGACGTCCTGCTCAGCTACCGTGCCGCCGACATGGAAGCGCTCAAGGCGGTGCCGATCCGCGCGGGGCAGACCGACCTCGGTGTCAAGGTCACGGTCGTGTGGGCGCTCGACGGCAGCGCGTAGGGTCAGGCGGACGAGCACGCCCCGCACCCGATCTCGGAGGAGCCTCGTGAAGGCGAACGAATTCCTCGCCATGGTGGACCACACGCTGCTGGCGGCCGAGGCGACCCGTGAGCAGATCACCTCGCTGTGCGAGGAGGCGCGCGAGCTGCGCCCCGCGTCGGTCTGCGTCAACGGGCTCTGGGTCGCGCACGCACTGTCCGAGCTGGACGGCACCGACATCCCGGTGTGCAGCGTGGTCGGCTTCCCCCTGGGGTCGATGGCCGCGACCAGCGTGGCGCGCGAGACCGCCGACGCCGTCGAGGACGGCGCTCGGGAGATCGACATGGTCGTGCCGCTGGGGCTGCTCAAGGGCGGGGAGGACGACGCGGTGCGCGCCGTCGTCGGTGAGGTGCGCGGAGCCGCCGACGACGTGCTCCTCAAGGTCATCCTCGAGACCGCGCTGCTCGACGACGACGAGATCGTCCGGGCCTGCGAGCTCGCTGTCGGCGCGGGCGCCGACTTCGTGAAGACCTCGACCGGCTTCCACAGCGCGGGCGGGGCCGGCGAGCACGCCGTCCGGCTGATGCGCGAGACCGTCGGCGACGAGATCGGCGTCAAGGCCTCCGGCGGGATCCGCACCCGCGACGACGTCGAGCGCATGGTCGCTGCGGGGGCCTCGCGGCTCGGGATGAGTGCCGCCGCCGCCGTCGCGGCCGAGCTCGACGGCGGCTGATCAGCTCTGCGACGCCGGCTCGATCTCGCGCAGCCGCACGGTCGTGTCGCCGCTGACCAGCGTGAGGGTGGAGCCGTCCACGGCGTACGCCGGACGTGAGGTGAGCAGGTCGGCCACCCATGCGTCGTGCGCCATCAGTGGTGGGTCGCAGGCCATCTCGGTCATGCCGAGGGCGTCGACCACCAGGACGCCGTCCGCGAGGTCGAGCAAGCCGCTCATGTGGTTGCAGCCGGCGTAGGCGCCCACCTGGTCCTCCGAGAGGTCGAGGCGGATCGTCGCTCCGGGCCGGAGGCGGTGCCGCGGGTCGTCGAGCTCGGTCACGACGTAGGTGCGGCCCGCCGGCGACGGGTCGGCCGGCTCGCGCGTGCCGCCGCCCGTGTCACCGCACCCGGTGACCAGCACGACGGAGGCAACGGCGCCCGCGAGCCTCGTCACTGCGTGCGTCATGGGTCCCTCCTCGGTCCGTGGATGGGACGCACGCCCGGAGGGCTGGGTTCCGTCGGGATCAGGCGGGCGGCAGGTCGAGGACGCGGGCGAGGTCGGCGCGGATCGCGTCGAGCCGCTGGACCGCCACGATGCGCGACGCCGCCAGCGCCTCCGGCGGCTCCTGGTCGTCACCGACCGCGACCACGACCTCGAGGTAGCCCTTCAGCTTGGGCTCGGTGCCCGACGGCCGCACGACGACGCGCGAGCGCTCGGCCAGCGCGAGCCGCAGACCGTCGGTCGGCGGCAGCTCGTCGCTGCCCTCGGCGAGGTCGTCGACCCGCTCCACGTCGAGCCCACCCAGGGAGACGGGCGGTGCCGCGCGCAGGCGCGCCATCGCCTCGGCGATGAGCGAGACGTCGGCGACCCGGACGGAGAGCTGGTCGGTGGCGTGCACCCCGTGGCGCAGCGCGATCTCGTCGAGCCGGTCCAGCAGGGTGCGGCCCTCGGCCCGGAGCGCGGCAGCCATCTCGAGCACCAGCAGCATCGCGGTGACGCCGTCCTTGTCGCGCACCAGCGACGGGGCGACGCAGTAGCCGAGCGCCTCCTCGTAGCCGAACACCAGGCCCGGCACCCGGCCGATCCACTTGAAGCCGGTGAGGGTCTCCGCGTAGGGCTGACCGGCTGCCTCGGCCAGCCTGCCGAGCAACGAGGACGAGACGATCGAGGCGGCGTAGACCCCCGCCTCGCCGCGCCGCAGCAGGTGGTCGCCGAGGAGGACGCCGACCTCGTCCCCGCCCAGCATGCGCCACCCGCCGTCGCCGGTGGGCACACCGACGGCGCAGCGGTCGGCGTCGGGGTCGTTGGCCACGACGAGGTCCGCGGCGCGCTCGGCCGCGAGCGCCATGGCGAGGTCCATGGCTCCCGGCTCCTCCGGGTTGGGGAAGGCGACCGTCGGGAACGCCGGGTCGGGCTCGGCCTGCTGCTCCACCACGTGGGGGGCCGCGAAGCCCGCGCGCCGCAGCGACCTCGACGACCGTGGTGCCGCCGACCCCGTGCAGCGGCGTGTAGACCCACTCCAGGTCACGGGGACCGTCGCCGACCAGCCCGGCGGCCGCGTCGACGTACGCCTCCACGACGCCCTCGTCCAGAACCTCCGCCGCCTGGCCCCGGGGGAGCTCCGAGACGCGCCCGACCGCCCCGATCCGGGCCGCGATCTCGGCGTCGGCCGGGGGCACGATCTGGCTGCCGTCGCCGAGGTAGACCTTGTAGCCGTTGTCCTCGGGCGGGTTGTGGCTCGCGGTCACCATGACCCCGGCGACGCACCCGAGGTGGCGGATCGCGAAGGCGAGCAGCGGGGTGGGCAGCGGGCGCGGCAGCACCAGGGCGCGCAGCCCTGCGCCGGTCACCACCTCGGCGGTGTCGCGCGCGAACACGTCGGAGCCGTGGCGGGCGTCGTACCCGATGACGACGGAGTCGCCGCGCTCGGCACCGTGGTCCAGCAGGTACGCCGCGAGGCCGGCGGCGGCACGGGTGACGACCACGCGGTTCATCCGCATCGGCCCGGCGCCCAGGGGCCCGCGCAGGCCGGCGGTGCCGAACTCCAGCGTCCCCGCGAAGCGCGCGGAGAGGTCGGCCGCGGCGCCGTCATCGGTCTGCGCGGCCTCGACCAGCGCTCTCGAGCTCCGCGCGCGTGACCGGGTCGGGGTCGTCGGCCGCCCAGGCGCGGGCACGCTCCAGCAGCTCGGGCGGCGCGGTCATGGCGCCCCTACCGGGTGCGGGAGGTGAACTGCGGCAGCTCCCGCCGGAACGCCGCCTCGCGGGCGATGCGGGTGTTGTGGCTCATCAGCAGCGCGAGCTGCTCGATCCGCTCCCGGGCGAAGGCGCGGCGCGGCGAGCGGTGCCAGGTGGTGTTGAAGAGGCGCTTCGCGGCGGCCAGCGCGTCGGGCGACCGCGTGAGGAGCCGCTCCGCCAGCGCCTCGGCCGCCGCCATCGGGTCGTGCGCCACCTCGGTGACCAGGCCGATCTCCTGGGCGCGCTCTCCGGTGATCGTGTCGCCGGTCATCGTGAGCAGCTTGGCGGTGTCCATGCCCACGACCTCGGCGAGACCGCGGATCCCCGACATGTCGGGGATCAGGCCCCACTTGGACTCCATCACCGACCACTGCGCGTCGGGTGCGCTCACCCGGAAGTCGGCGCCCAGCGCGATCTGGACCCCGCCGCCGTAGCAGTGGCCGCGGACCGCCGCGATCACCGGCACCGGCACCCGGCGCCACGCCCAGGCGGCCTCCTGGAAGGTGTTCGTGCCCCGCCAGAGGTTGGGGATGAAGGCCGTGGCGATCGCTCGCGGGTCGCGCATCACCGTCGCGAAGTCGAGGCCGGCGGTGAACGACTCCCCGGCGCCGGTGATGATGACCGCGCGCAGCGTGCGGTCGTGCGAGAGCCGCCGCGCGGTGGCCGCCAGCTCGCGCAGCATCGGCAGCGTCAGCCCGTTGAGCTTGTCCGGGCGGTCCAGCCAGACCCGGGCGATGCCCTCGTCGTCGACGGTGCAGGTGACGTTGTCCGCGGAGTGCGTGCTCATGGCGCCAGCCTAAGCAGCGCCGGTCACAGGCCGGAGGATCGGCACGGCCGACGGCGCAGCGCGGCGACGTAGTCGGCAGGGGCGTCCGCCGCCTCGGCCGCGTCGGCGAGCAGGCCGAGGTACGACGCCGACGGGAGGCCACCCTCGTAGGCGGCGAGCACGTAGGTCCAGGCCAGCTGCTCCCCGTCGAGGGTCGCGATCCTCACCTTGGTGCTGAGGTAGAGCCCGGTGGAGGCCGACTCGAGGTCGTCGAGCCGGGCGCGGTCCTTGCTGCTCACGTCGTAGAGCGCCACGAAGACCTGCTCCAGAGGGTCCTCCACGACCGTCGCGAGCGCCCCGTCCCAGCCGAACTCCTCGCCCCCGAAGCTGAGCCGCCAGCCCAGCAGCCAGCCGGTGCCGCGCAGCGGCGAGGAGGGGCACCGCTCGCCCATCAGCCGCGGGTCCATGTTCGGGCCGTACGCCGCGTAGAGGGTCACGCAGCGGAGCCTAGTGCTCGGCGGCGGGGTGGCCGGGCTGCGACGCAGTGCCACAATGACGCGCGTGACTCACGTGGCGATCATCGGTGGCGGTCCGGGCGGCTACGAGGCGGCGCTCGTGGCCGCGCAGCTCGACGCCGACGTCACGGTCGTCGACTCCGACGGCATCGGAGGGTCGGCGGTGCTCACCGACTGCGTGCCGAGCAAGACGCTGATCGCGACGGCCGAGGTGATGACCCAGACGGAGGTGGCCGGCGAGCTCGGGATCACCTTCGGCCTCGAGCACGACGGCACCCCCGACCGCACGGCCGACGCGTCGGTCGACCTCGACAAGGTCAACAGGCGCGTGCTCGACCTGGCCCGCGCCCAGTCCGACGACATCCGGCAGCGGCTGGAGCGCGACGGTGTCGAGGTGGTGGTCGGACGCGGCTGCCTCGACGGGCCGCAGCAGGTGGTGGCGCGCACCGACGACGGCGACCGCACCATCGACGCCGACGTGGTGCTGGTCGCCACCGGTGCCGCGCCGCGCACCTTCGACAACGCGCAGCCGGACGGCGAGCGCATCCTGACCTGGGAGCAGGTCTACGAGCTCGAGGGGACACCCGAGCACCTCGTCGTCGTGGGTTCCGGGGTCACCGGCGCCGAGTTCGCCGGTGCCTACAACGCGCTCGGCCTCGACGTCACGCTCGTGAGCAGCCGCGACCGGGTGCTGCCGGGGGAGGACGCCGACGCCGCGGAGGTGCTGGAACAGGTCTTCGGTCGCCGGGGCATGAACGTGCTGGCGAAGTCGCGCATGGCCGGCGTCGAGCGCCGTGGTGACGGGGTCGAGGTCACCCTCGAGGACGGCCGCGTCGTGGAGGGCAGCCACTGCCTGCTCGCGATCGGCTCGGTGCCCAACACCGCCGACCTCGGGCTGGAGGAGGCCGGCGTCCACCTCGCGGACGGTGGGTTCGTCGAGGTCGACCGGGTCTCGCGGACCTCCGCTCGCGGCGTCTACGCGGCGGGCGACTGCACCGGCGTGCTCATGCTGGCCTCGGTCGCCGCGATGCAGGGCCGCATCGCGATGTGGCACGCGCTCGGCGACGCCGTCTCCCCCCTCGACCTCGACACGGTGTGCTCCAACGTCTTCACCGCACCGGAGATCGCCACCGTGGGCTGGACCCAGAAGGCGGTCGACGACGGCGAGGTGGAGGCGGTCAGCGTGACCCTGCCGCTGTCGACCAACGCGCGCGCCAAGATGCAGGGCATCCAGGACGGCTTCGTCAAGCTGTTCGCGCGGCCGGGCACCGGCATCGTCGTGGGCGGCGTCGTGGTGGCACCCCGGGCGAGCGAGCTCATCCACGCCATCTCGCTCGCGGTCGGGCACAGCCTCACCGTGGACCAGGTGGCCGGTGCCTTCACGGTCTACCCGTCGCTGAGCGGCTCGGTCGCCGAGGCGGCGCGGCGCCTGCACCGGCACCGCTGAGCCCGGCCTCGGCTGCCGGCGAGGCCGATTTTCCCGTTTCTCCTGTGACGGGTGTGACTCAGGTCGATAATCGAAAGGCCCGTCCACGCCCTCTCCCGGGAGTCCGCACCTGATGATCCTGAGCCAGTCCGCGCACCCGTTGCCCCGGCGTGCCGTCACCCTGCTCGCCGCCGGCGCGCTCGCGCTCGGCGCGATGGCGATCACGTCCTCGGAGGAGTCCGCGGCGACGGTCTCCGTCAACCAGGCCTACCCGGTGCCGGCCGACGGCACCTACACCGTGCGCGGCCACGGCTACGGGCACGGCAACGGGATGTCGCAGCACGGCGCCCAGGGCGCCGCCCAGCGGGGCCTGACCGCGCAGCAGATCCTCGACTTCTACTACCCGGGCACGGTCACCAGCACCGTCAGGTCCAAGAAGATCCGGGTGCTGGTCTCGGCCGACACCAGCGACGACGTCGAGGTGCTGCCCCGCTCCGGCCTGCGGGTGCGTGACCGGGGCGCGAAGACGTCGTACGCGCTGCCCACCGCGGCCCTCGACGCGACCCGGTGGCGGCTGCGTGCCGCCTCGGCCGACCGCGACCTGGTGGAGTACTACCGCGCCGGCTGGCGGTCGTGGCAGCCCGGCGGCAAGGCGTCGCTGGCCGGCACCGGTGAGTTCTTCTCGCCCGACGGACCCGTGACCCTGGTGACCCCGTCGGGCCAGGTCGCCTACCGCGGCGCGCTCCGCTCCGCCGCACCGTCGTCCACGTCCACCCGGCGCGACACCGTCAACGTGGTGCTCCTCGACGACTACGTCAAGGGCGTCATCCCTGCCGAGATGCCGGCGCTGTGGCACAAGTACGCCGTCCGCGCCCAGGCGGTGGCCGCGCGCACGTACGCCGTCTACGACCGCGACGCGCACTTCGACCGCTACTACCAGATCTGCGACACCACCTCGTGCCAGGTCTACCGAGGCACCAGCGCGGAGCACCCGGCCAGCAGCGACGCGGCCGAGTTCACCGCCGGACAGATCCGCACCTACCGCGGCGAGCCGGCGTTCACCCAGTTCTCCGCGTCCAGCGGAGGCTGGACGAGCTCGGGGGCCTTCCCCTACCTGGTCAGCAAGCAGGACCCCTACGACGACTGGTCGGGCAACAGCAACCACGACTGGTCGGTCCAGCTCTCGGCCCGGCGGATCCGGGACGCCTACCCGGCCATCGGGCGGCTGCTGCGGGTGCGCGTCACCAAGCGCGAGGGCGGCGGCGAGTGGCACGGTCGCGTCGAGACCCTCGTCCTGGAGGGCAGCAACGGCAAGCGCGTGCTCAGCGGCGACGACTTCCGCTACCGCTTCGGCCTGAAGTCCACCTGGTTCCGGCTGTAGGGGCGCTCGCCGGTTTCCCATGTTCTCGTGGGAAACCGGCACTCCCCACACGTTGCAGCGCGTGGGAAGTGCCAGTTTCACAGGTTCTCATGGGAAACCGACGAGCTCAGTCCTTGAGCTCGCAGATGACGGCACCGTTGCCGACGGTGGCACCGACGGTGGCGTCCAGCCCGGTGACCGTGCCGGACTTGTGGGCCTTGAGCGGCTGCTCCATCTTCATCGCCTCGATGACGACGATCGTGTCGCCCTCGCCGACCTGCTGACCCTCCTCGACCGCGACCTTGACGATCGTGGCCTGCATCGGGGAGGTGACCGAGTCCCCGGACGCCGCGGCGCCCGCCTTCTTGCCGCCCTTGCGCTTCGGCTTCCTGCCGCCGCCCGCCGGGGCACCGGCCGAGGCCGTGGCCAGACCCTGCCGGCAGCACGACCTCCATGCGGCGCCCGCCGACCTCGACGACGACGCGCTGGCGCTCGCCCTCCTCCTCGTCGTCGGAGGCCGCACCGTCACCGGAGTACGGCGCGATGTCGTTGTCGAACTCGGTCTCGATCCACTGCGTGAACACCGAGAACGCCGAGCCGTCGCCGATGAAGGCCGGGTCGTCGACGACCTTGCGGTGGAAGGGGATGACGGTGGGCATGCCGTCGACCACGAACTCGTCGAGGGCACGGCGCGAGCGAGCCAGCGCGTGGTCGCGGTCGCGGCCGGTGACGATCAGCTTGGCGATCAGCGAGTCGAAGGCGCCAGGAACGGTCTCGCCCTCGTTGTAGCCGCCGTCGACGCGTACGCCGGGGCCGGACGGGGGGTGGTAGCCGACCAGGGTGCCGGGGGCCGGCATGAAGTTCGAGCCGGCGTCCTCGGCGTTGATCCGGAACTCGATGGAGTGGCCGCTGATCGCCGGGTCGTCGTAGCCGAGCTCCTCGCCCGCGGCGATGCGGAACATCTCCTGCACGAGGTCGATGCCGGTGACCTCCTCGGACACGCAGTGCTCGACCTGCAGGCGGGTGTTGACCTCGAGGAACGAGATCGTGCCGTCCTGGGCGACGAGGAACTCGCAGGTGCCCGCGCCGACGTAGCCCGCCTCGCGCAGGATCGCCTTGGACGACTCGTAGAGCCGGGTCAGCTGCTCCTCGCTGAGGAACGGCGCGGGCGCCTCCTCGACGAGCTTCTGGTTGCGGCGCTGCAGCGAGCAGTCGCGGGTGGAGACCACGACGACGTTGCCGTGCTGGTCCGCCAGGCACTGGGTCTCGACGTGACGGGGCTTGTCCAGGAACTTCTCCACGAGGCACTCGCCCCGGCCGAAGGCGCCGATCGCCTCGCGCACGGCGGCCTCGAACTGGTCGGGGATCTCCTCCAGCGTCCGAGCGACCTTGAGGCCGCGACCGCCACCGCCGTACACCGCCTTGATCGCGACCGGGAGGCCGTTCTCCTTGGCGAAGGCGATGATCTCGTCGGCGTCCTCGACGGGGTCCTTGGTGCCCGGCGCCAGCGGCGCGTCGGCGCGCTCGGCGATGTGCTTGGCCTTGGCCTTGTCGCCCAGTGCGTCGATGGCCGAAGGCGTGGGGCCGATCCAGACCAGCCCGGCGTCGATGACGGCCTGGGCGAAGTCGGCGTTCTCCGCGAGGAAGCCGTAGCCGGGGTGCACGGAGTCGGCGCCGCTCTTCTCGGCGACGGCGACCAGCTTCTCGATCGAGAGGTAGGAGTCGCCGGGGGTGGAGCCGTCGAGGCTGTAGGCCTCGTCCGCGATGCGCACGTGCAGGGCGTCACGGTCGGGCTCGGCGTAGACCGCGACGGAGCCGATGCCGGCGTCCTTGCAGGCCCGGATGACGCGCACCGCGATCTCACCGCGGTTGGCGATCAGGACCTTCTGCAGCGGCTTGACCTCGGGACCGGCCACGGGCGTCTTCTCCTCGACTGTGCTCTTCTGCGGGACGTGCGTGCTCTCCGGCGGAGTCTAGGGGCTCGCATCCGCCGCGACGCGGGCCGCCTGTGTGACGTTCGTCAGGCGCCGCGGAGGTGCTCCACGGTCTGTCGCAGGCCCTCCTCCAGCGGTCGCGCGCGCCAGCCCAGCTCGCGCTCGGCCTTGCCCGGGGCGCCGTAGTAGGTCGCCAGGCCCGCTCGCATCGTCTCGGCGGCGTAGTCCGGCGGCAGCGGCACCACCTTGCCGACCGCACCCATGACGGCCGCGGAGGACCGCACCATCCGGGCGGGCAGCACACGCGGGCCCTTGGTGCCGGCGATCCGTGCGACGGTGCGCAGCCCCTCGGCGAGGGTGGCCCGCGGGCCGGCGAGCATGTACGACTCCCCGGCGCGGCCGCGCTCCATCGCCAGCACGTGTCCCTCGACGACGTCGTCGACGTGGGCCCAGCACACGCCGCCGCCGTCCGGGGCGGGCGGCCGCCTGCCCCGGACGACCTGCTCGATGAACGCACCGGTCTGGGCGGTGTCCCCGGGGCCGTAGATCAGGCCCGGCTGCACGAGGACGACGTCGAGGCCCTGTGCGGCCTCCTCGAGGGCGATGTCGTGGGCCTCGGCCTTGCTGCGGTCGTAGTCGGACAGGTGGTGCCCGGTGAAGCGGTACGTCTCGTCGACGACCTGCTCCTCGGTGTCGGAGTTGATCGCCAGGGTGCTGGTGTAGACGGTGCGCGCGACGCCCGCCCGTCGGGCGGCGGCGAGCACGTTGCGGGTGCCCTCGACGTTGACGGTGTCGGCCGGGGACGGGTCGCGCTGACCGAGCTTGTACCAGCCGGCCACGTGGAACAGCCCGTCCGCGCCGGCGCAGAGCCGGTCGAGCGCGGCGGTGTCGGAGAGGTCGCCCTCGACGAGCTCGCAGCCGGCCTGCTCCAGGTGGGAGGCACGGGTGCGGTCGCGCACGAGTGCGGCCACCTCGTGCCCGTCGTGCCGGAGCCGGGTGGCGAGAGCACCGCCGACGAAGCCGGTCCCCCCGGTGAGTGCGTAGCGCATGCGCTGCATCCAAGCACGCTCGTACGGCGGCCGCACGACTGGACGGCCGCGCATGCCGCCGCGGGTGACTGGTCACCGGGCGCGACCGCCGACGCAATACCGTGGACGGCGACCCACACCTCCAGCCGCCGCGAGAGGACATCCGCCGTGCCGTCGTTCGAGCTCAGCCCGGAGCACGAGGCGTTCCGCGCCAGCATCCGTGACTTCGCCCGCCAGGAGGTCGCGCCCCACGTGGCGCAGTGGGACAAGGACCACCACTTCCCGGTCGACCTCGTGCGCACGATGGGCGAGCTCGGGCTCTTCGGGCTGACCGCGCCGGAGGAGTACGGCGGCGTGGGCGACGACGGCGACTTCACCAGCCTGTGCGTCGCGATCGAGGAGCTTGGGCGCGTCGACCAGTCGGTCGGCATCACTCTCGAGGCCGCGGTGGGCCTGGGCATCAACCCGATCCAGACCTACGGCACCGACGAGCAGAAGCAGCGGTGGCTGCCCGACCTCGTGGCCGGCCGCCGCATCGCGGGCTTCGGCCTCACCGAGCCCGGGGCGGGCTCCGACGCGGGTGCCACGCGCACGAAGGCCGAGCTCGTCGACGGCGAGTGGGTGCTCAACGGCGCCAAGGCGTTCATCACCAACTCGGGCACCGAGATCACCTCGCTGGTCACGGTCACCGCCCGCACCGGCACCGTCTCGACCGCGGACGGCGGCGAGCGTCCCGAGATCAGCGCCATCCTCGTCCCGGCCGGCACGCCTGGGTTCGTGGCCGAGGCTCCCTACGACAAGCTCGGCTGGCACATCTCGGACACCCACGGGCTGACCTTCACCGACGCCCGCGTCCCGGAGGACCACCTGCTGGGCGACCGCGGGCGCGGCTACGCGCAGTTCCTCGCCACCCTCGACGACGGCCGCGTCGCGATCGCGGCGCTGGCGGTCGGGTGCATCCAGGCGTGCCTCGACCTGTGCGTGCAGTACGCCGGGGAGCGCACCACGTTCGGCGGGCCGATCGGCCGCAAGCAGGGCGTCGCGTTCCAGATCGCCGACCTCGAGGTGATGCTGCAGGCCTCGCGGCTGCTCGTCTACAAGGCCGCCGCGATGAAGGATGCCGGCAGGCACACCGGTGGCGGGGTCAAGGCGTTCAAGCAGGCCGCGTCGGTCGCGAAGCTCTACGCCACCGAGTCAGCGGTCACCGCCACCCGGATCGCCACCCAGGTCTTCGGCGGCTACGGCTTCATGGAGGAGTACCCGGTCGCCAGGTTCTACCGCGACGCGAAGATCCTCGAGATCGGCGAGGGCACCTCGGAGGTGCAGCGGATGCTCATCGCCCGGGGTCTCGGCCTGCCGGTGGAGTAGGGGGCCGTCGGTTTCCCATGTTCACATGGGAAACCGGCACATCCCACGCGTTGCAACGCGTGGGATGTGCCAGTTTCGCGTGGGGGTGTCAGCGGCGCCAGAGCGCGTGCCACTCGTGGCCGAGCTCGCGCACCATGTCGCGCAGCAGGGGCAGGCCGATCCCCACCACGGTGTGCGGGTCGCCCTCGATGCCGGTGACGTAGGCGCCACCCAGACCGTCGAGGGTGAAGGCGCCGGCGACCCGCAGCGGCTCCTCGGTGGCGACGTACGCCGCGATCTCGTCGTCGGTGAGCTGCGCGAAGTGGACGACGGTGCGCGCCTCGCGCGTCAGCTCGCGGCGCGCCGTGGGTCCCGGGTCGACCTCCACCACGCAGTGCCCGGTGTGCAGCACGCCGCTGCGCCCGCGCATCCGCCGCCACCGGTCGACCGCCTCCGCGGGCGAGGCCGGCTTGCCGTGCACCTCGCCGTCCAGCTCCAGCACCGAGTCGCAGCCCACGACCAGCACGACCTCGTCGGCCTCGGGCGTGACTCGCTCGGCCACAGCGCCCGCCTTGAGACGCGCGAGCCCGACGGCCAGCGCAGCGGGAGCCTGCAGCGCCAGCGTCGACTCGTCGACCCCGGAGACCACCACCTCCGGGTCGAGGCCGGCCGCGCGCAGGGTCGCCAGGCGCGCCGGCGACTGCGAGGCGAGCACCAGTCGGAGCGTCATGACGGCAGTCTCACACCGGTGCGGGCGCGTACGACGCGCGGGACCGCCTCGGTCCAGATCGGATGGAAAAGGCAAGCGATCCCGGCCGAACGCGTGTGACCGCGGCCACGACGGGGACGGCTGTGCGGTGAGAGAGAGCCCCGGGTCGGAGGGATCCGGGCATGAGAAAGGACGCACCCACGATGCAACGCTTCAGCATGCTCGCGCGACATGTGATCAGCCTGGTCGCGCTGGCTATCGCACTCATGACCTTCGGGACGGCGTCGATGGTGACATCGACAGCAGCCCCGTCCGCCAAGCAGCCGGCAGTCGGTGAGCTGACCTCCACCGTGACCGGGACGGCGGAAGGCGGTCACGACGTGACCGCGGAGTTCATCCCGAAGAAGTTCAAGAAGTCCGACGACGGGCTTGCCGTCCGAGGCTGGCTGGTCGGCGAGATCGAGGGCGTCGGCTCCTTCAAGAAGATGCGCACGTTCGAGGTGCAGTCGATCAACGACAGCGCGGTCCCGACGAGTGACACTCCCCGGTCGGACCTCCGTCTGGCTGCGACCTGCGAGATCCTGTCGCTGACGCTCGGGCCGCTCGACCTGGACCTGCTGGGTCTCGTCGTGCACCTGGACCAGGTCGTGCTCGACATCGACGCGGAGTCCGGTCCCGGCAACCTGCTCGGCAACCTGCTGTGCGCGGTCGCCGGACTGCTGGACGGCGGTGGCCCGCTGAGCGGGCTGCTGAACCAGCTGATCGGCGTGCTGAACCGCATCCTGGGTCAGCTGGGAGGCCTGGGTCTCTGACCTACCCGTCCCCCACGAGGCGCCCTGTCCGGCTCAGCCGGGCAGGGCGCTGCGCTGCCAGCCGCCCGGCCCCGCGTGGTGCGGGCGACGCATCCGGCCCGCGGGGTCGGCCCACACCGAGCGCGGCCGGCGCCCACCGGCCGGGGCTGCGGCGGCGGCGCGCCATCGCCTGGACGACGGCGACGAGGGCCGCGACCTCCTCGGGGGAGGCGTCGCCCTTGATCGCCACCAGGGGCCGCGCCGGCTGCTCGGCAGGCGTCGTCTCGTCGGGGGTCTCGCTCACAGCGGGATGTTCCCGTGCTTCTTGGGGGGCAGGGTCGCGCGCTTGGTGCGCAGCAGCCGCAGCGCCTTGACGATCTCGGCGCGGGTCTGGCTCGGCTCGATGACGGCGTCGACGTAGCCCCGCTCGGCGGCGATGTAGGGGTTGGCGAGCGTCTCCTCGTACTCCTGGACGAGCTCGGCGCGCCTGGCGTCCTGGTCGTCGGCGTCCGCGAGCGTGCTGCGGTGCAGGATGTTGACCGCGCCCTGGGCACCCATGACCGCGATCTGCGCGGTGGGCCAGGCGAGGTTGACGTCGGCGCCGAGGTGCTTGGATCCCATGACGACGTAGGCGCCGCCGTAGCCCTTGCGCGTGATCACCGTGACCAGCGGCACGGTGGCCTCGGAGTAGGCGTAGATCAGCTTGGCGCCGCGGCGGATGATGCCGCTGTACTCCTGGTCGGTGCCCGGCAGGAAGCCGGGCACGTCGACGAAGGTCAGCACGGGCACGTTGAAGGCGTCGCAGGTGCGCACGAACCTCGCCGCCTTCTCCGAGGCGTCGATGTCGAGGGTGCCCGCGAACTGCATCGGCTGGTTGGCCACGATGCCGACGGGGCGGCCCTCGACGCGGCCGAAGCCGACGACGATGTTCTGCGCGAAGAGCGGCTGCACCTCGAGGAAGTCCGCCGTCGTCGACGACCGACTCGATGACGGTGTGCATGTCGTAGGGCTGGTTCGGGGAGTCCGGCACCAGCGTGTCGAGCGCCAGGTCGGTCTCGTCGGGCTCGAGGTCCCCGGCCGATGACAGGGCATCGTCGTACGCCGGCGGCTCGTCGAGGTTGTTGGACGGCAGGAAGCCGACCAGTGCCTTGACGTAGTCGAGGGCGTCCTCCTCGTCGCTGCCCATGTAGTGGGCGTTGCCCGACTTGGTGTTGTGCGTGCGGGCGCCGCCGAGCTCCTCCATGGTGACGTCCTCGCCGGTGACGGTCTTGATGACGTCGGGCCCGGTGATGAACATCGCGGAGGTCTTGTCGACCATGACGGTGAAGTCGGTGACCGCGGGGGAGTAGACGTGACCGCCGGCGCAGTTGCCCATGATGAGGCTGATCTGCGGGATCACGCCCGAGGCGTGCACGTTGCGCTTGAAGATCTCGCCGTAGAGGCCGAGGGAGACCACGCCCTCCTGGATGCGGGCGCCGGCGCCCTCGTTGATGCCGATGATCGGGCAGCCGGTCTTGATGGCCAGGTCCATGACCTTGACGATCTTCTCGCCGTAGACCTCGCCCAGGCTGCCGCCGAAGACGGTGAAGTCCTGGGAGAAGACGCAGACCTGGCGGCCGTCGATGGTGCCGTAGCCGGTGATGACGCCGTCGCCGTAGGGGCGCTTCTCGGCGAGGCCGAACGCCGTGGAGCGGTGGCGCGCGAGCTGGTCGAGCTCGACGAACGAGCCCTCGTCGAAGAGGTGCTCGATGCGCTCGCGCGCGGTCTGGCGGCCCTTCTTGTGCTGCTTCTCCTTGGCCTTCTCCGCCGGGGCCACCACGGCCTCGTGGTTGCGGCGCTGGAGGTCCTGCAGCTTGCCGGCGCTGGTGCTGATGTCGATGTCGTCGGGGACGTCGGTCCCCTCGCCCGGCTGCACCGGTGCTTCACTCACGGTCGCGTCACCTTCCGTCGGCTCACCTGTCGACTGCCTGTCGACGGCGCGTCGTGCTTCGGTCAATCTAGTGGTTGTGACGACTCCGCCGGACACCCGCCCGCCGCTCGACCCGACCGTGCTGGAGGGCCTCCCGGCGCCGTTCACCGTCGAGATCAGGGAGTCGGTGGACTCGACCAGCGCCGTCGTCGGCGACCTCGCCCGGGAGGGTGCGCCGGAGGGCCTGGTGGTGGTCGCCGAGCACCAGACGGCCGGGCGCGGGAGGCTCGGCCGCGACTGGGTGACGCCGCCGCGCGCGGCGCTGACCTTCTCCCTGCTGCTACGTCCCGGGTCCCCGGCCCGGCGGTGGCCGTTGCTGCCGCTGCTGACCGGCGTGGCCGTCGTCGAGGGGCTCGCCGCGGCGGGCGGTCCGCCGGTGGCGCTCAAGTGGCCCAACGACGTGCTCGGCAACGACGGGCTCAAGGTGGCGGGGCTGCTGGCGGAGCGGATCGAGACCCCTGACGGGCCGGCCGCACTCATGGGGGTCGGCATCAACGTCTCCACCACGCGCGCCGAGCTGCCGGTCGAGACGGCCGGTTCGCTCGTGACCGCAGGCATGGTCGAGCCCGACCGCAGCAGCCTGCTCCGCCACGTGCTCGAGGCCTTCGCGGAGCGCTACCTCGCCTGGCGTGACGAGGCCCAGGGCGCGGACACCGACCAGGCGCTGCTGACGGCGTACGCCGACCGGTGCGACACGGTGGGCCGGGAGGTCCTCGTGCAGCTGCCCGGGGACCGGACGCTGCGCGGCCGTGCCACCGGCGTCGACCCGGAGGGGGCGCTGCTGGTCGAGGACGAGCACGGCGGCCATGCCGTCCACGCCGGCGACGTGCTGCACCTGCGCGTGCCATGATGCCGAGGTGGCCATCAACCCGAAGCTGCTGAACGAGGGCGAGCGGGTCGTCGTCTCCACGCGGACGCACGTCAAGGCGCTGGTCATGCCCGTGCTCGTGCTGCTGGTCGTGGCGTTCGTGACGGCCTTCCTCGCCGCGTGGATCAGTCGGGAGGTCGGCAGCGACGGCGTGCGGACCGTGCTCTCCGGCGTCCTGGCCGTGGCCGCGCTGGCCGCCGTCCTGGTGTGGGTGGTCAAGCCGTTCCTCTCCTGGTTCTCCACGTCGTACACGTTCACCGACCGCCGCTTCATCCAGCGCAGCGGGATCGTGGCCAAGGAGGGCCGCACGATCCCGCTGAACCGCATCAGCGGCGTGGACTTCGAGATGGGCGTGGTGGACCGGTTGCTCGGCTGCGGCACGCTCGTGGTCTCCGACGCCAGCGAGCTGGGCCGCGTCCCCCTCCGCGACGTGCCGCGGGTGGAGGAGGTGCAGAAGCAGGTCGTCGCCGAGCTGCACCGGCTCGGACGTGGCGATCGGTGGGAGTCCCGGGACGACGGGACCTGAGGCCCGGAGTCGGTAGTCCCTTTGGACCAAACGCTCCAGATTCGGACGAAATGTCCGGGTAGGTCGGCCACACTGTTTCCCGTGCTGGAAGAACAGGATGTGGTCGTTGACCCCGAGACACGTCGGGTGTGGCGCGCAGGGAACGAGATCCGGTTGTCCCGGAAGGAGTTCGACCTGCTCCACGCCCTGATCAGTCGCGCCGGAGAGATCGTCAGTCGGGACCTGCTCATGCGGGAGGTGTGGCAGACGACCTTCTGGACCTCGGCGAAGACGATCGACGTGCACCTGGGGTGGCTGCGTCGCAAGCTGGGCGACGATCCCCGGCGCCCCACCCTCATCACCACGCTGCGCGGGCGCGGGCTCAGGTTCGAGAGGAGCGCCCCCGTGGCAGGCGCCATCACGCCGTCCGCGGCGTCGACGGAGTCCGACATGCCGCAGCACATCGCGGCGGTGGCGCCGGACGTCGAGCCCTCCGAGGGCGCGTCCACCTGATTTCTCCGGCTGGTCCGGCCTGAGCCGGCACCGGCCCGGGCCTTCCCGGACGCACCGGGCGACTACGCTGCGGGCGTGCCCCAGCAGCTCTCCGAGCCCACGCTCGCCGTCATCGGCGGTGGCCAGCTCGCGCGCATGATGGCCCAGGCCGCGGTCGGGCTCGGCGTGCCGCTGCGGCTGCTGGCCGAGGCCCCCGGGGTGTCCGCTGCGCAGGTGGTGCCCGACCACGTGGTCGGCGACTACACCGACCTCGACACGTTGCGCCGGGTGGCCGAGGGCTGCGCGGTCGTGACCTTCGACCACGAGCACGTGCCCCCGGGCCACCTCGAGGTGCTCGCCCGTGAGGGGCACGCCTGCCGGCCCGGCCCCGAGGCTCTCGTGCACGCCCAGGACAAGGGCGTCATGCGGGAGCGGCTGGACGCCATCGGCGTCCCCTCGCCGCGCCACGCGATCGTGGCGGCGCCCGACGAGGTCGGGAGGTTCGCAGCCGACGTCGGTGGCTACCCGGTGGTGCTCAAGACGACCCGCGGCGGCTACGACGGCAAGGGCGTGTGGGTGGTCGCCTCCGACGACGAGGCCGCGAAGGCCTTCGAGGAGTCCCGGTCGGTGGCGACGGAGGGGGCGCGCATCCTGGCCGAGGAGCTGGTCGACTTCGCCCGGGAGCTCTCCGTGCTGGTGGCCCGGTCGCCGTCCGGGCAGACCGCGGTCTACCCGGTCGTGGAGTCCGTGCAGCGTGACGGCATCTGCTGGGAGGTCACCGCGCCCGCCCCGGGGCTCACCGAGGAGCTGGCGCTCGAGGCGCAGCGGGTCGCGCAGCGGATCGCGGGTGACCTCGACGTCACCGGCATCCTGGCCGTGGAGATGTTCGAGACGCGTGACGGGCGGGTGCTGGTCAACGAGCTGGCCATGCGCCCGCACAACACCGGCCACTGGAGCATGGACGGCGCGGTCACCGGTCAGTTCGAGAACCACCTGCGCGCGGTCCTCGACCTCCCGCTCGGCTCGACGTCCGCCCGGCAGCCGTGGACGGTCATGGTCAACATCCTGGGCGGCGACCACGGTGAGCTGTCGGAGCAGCTGTTCTCCGGCTACGCGCACACCTTCGCCCGCGACCCGGCGCTCAAGGTGCACCTCTACGGCAAGCAGGTCCGGCCGGGCCGCAAGGTCGGCCACGTGACCGCCTACGGCGACGACCTCGACGACGTGCGCGAGCGCGCCCGTCACGCAGCCGCGTGGTTCCGCGGCGACCTCGGAATGGAGAGCGAGTGAGCGACCATGAGTGAGACCGCGACCGGCGCGCGCCCCGTCGTCGGCCCCGTCGTCGGCCCCCTCTCGCATCGTGATGGGCTCCGACTCCGACTGGCCGGTGATGCGGGCCGCCGCGGAGGCCTGCGAGGAGCTCGGCGTCGCCCACGAGGCCGACGTCGTCTCGGCCCACCGCATGCCCGAGGAGATGCTGGCCTACGGCAAGGAGGCCGCCGGGCGCGGACTCCGCGTGATCGTCGCGGGCGCCGGTGGAGCCGCGCACCTGCCGGGGATGCTCGCGGCGGTCACGCCCCTGCCCGTCATCGGCGTCCCGGTGCCGCTGCAGCACCTCGACGGCCTCGACTCCCTGCTCTCGATCGTGCAGATGCCCGCCGGGGTGCCGGTCGCGACGGTCGGGGTCGGCAACGCCCGCAACGCCGGGCTGCTGGCCGTGCGCATCCTGGCCGCTCACGACGAGCAGCTGCGTCAGCGCGTCGTCGACCTGCAGGAGGACCTGCGACGCAGCGCGCGGGCCAAGGGCGACAGCGTCCGGTCCGCCGGGCAGCGGCCGCCCACCGGCTTCAGCTCATGACGCCGATGGGGGAGTAGGGCAGCCCCGGGAAGACCTCGGACACCGGCTTGGTGGGGAACCTCCGATGGACGACCTCGCCCAGCACCTGCCGGTAGTCGGTGGTGACCTGGAGGTCGAAGTCGATGTCGCCCGCGCCGGCGCCCAGACCCGGCCAGGTGCCGTGGTACTCCCCGCCCTTGACGCCTCCGCCCATGAGCAGCATCGCGTTGCCCCAGCCGTGGTCGAGACCCCAGTTGTCGTTCTCCTCCACGCGCCGGCCGAACTCGCTGATCGTCACGAGGGTGACCCGCGACCTGAGCTCGCCGAGGTCGCGCATGAACGCGTCGACGGCTGCGCGCGAAGGCGTCGACCATGGTGTTCATCGACCCCCACTCCTGGTTGCCGTAGCCCTGGTGCATGTCCCAGCTGCCGAAGTCCACCGACACCACCTCGGTGCCGATGTCGGCCTTGATGAGCTTCGCGGTGTCGCGCAGCGCGTCGGCGAGGCCGTTGCCCGGCCAGTCGGAGGGGTACGCCGCCGCGGGCTGGTAGCTCTGCTGCCCGACGCCGCCGAGCACGTCGGCTGCGGACAGGGCCGTGCGGGCCGCTCCGGCGAGCGGTGAGCTGCTCGAGCCCCACAGCATCTGCAGCTGCTGGCGTCGCGCGGCTGCCCATCCGCCGTCGGAGCCGGCCAGCCGCACGTCCTCCAAGGAGCTGGTGGCGACGGTCGGGGTGGGGCCACCGATCAGTGCAGGGGCCATCGCGTTGCCGATGTGGACGGCCTCGGCGACGGTCGCGGACGTGCCCAGACCCACCATGCGGTTGACCCAGCCCCTGCGCTCGGCCGAGCCCGGGTCGGCGTCCTCGACCAGCTCCATCGCCTCGAAGTGCGACCGGTTGGGCACCGGGAGGCCCACCGCGTGGACGGCCGCCATCTCGCCCGACTGCCACAGCCAGCCCAGCGGCGCGAGCTTCGGGTGGAGTCCGAACATCGGGCCCGCGTGCAGCAGCGACGTCGTGGGCACGCGCAGCCGCGGCCTGGCGGCGGCGTACTGCGGGTCGCCGTGCGGGACGACGAGCCCGAGGCCGTCGAGGCCGCCGCGGAAGCTGAGCACCACCAGCACGTTGCCGCCGGTGGTCGCCGCGAAGCTCGCCTGGCGCACGGCGTCACCGAACACCGAGGTCGCCACGCCCGTCGCGCCGGCCGCGGCCATCCCGGCCAGCAGCCGCCGCCGCGAGAGCTGGGTGGCGGCCAGCTCGGCGCAGCAGCTGCCCGGGCCTGGCTGTGGCGCAGGGTGGGTTGCGTAGGTCATCGCAGGCCTCATCGGGTCATGTGGGCAGGGGAGTCGAGCAGCAGGAGCAGCAGCCGGGGCATCTTCCAGCGGACCAGCTCGTGGTCGGCGGTGATCACCGCCTCCAGGCGCACCCCCGTCGCCACCGCGGCGGCGTCGCGCAGGGCGGCGGTCGAGCGCCGCCCCAGCAGCAGGCGGCTCAGGTGGTCGACGAGCTGGTCGAACCGCAGCGACCGCTGCGGCAGCCAGGAGGCGGGGGTGCGGTGGACGACCTGCTTGCGGGGCCACCAGCCGCCGGCCATGTCCCAGTGCATGCGCCAGCTGTTGAGCATGCGCGTCGCGGATCCCCAGGAGACGGCGTCGTCCGGTGGTCCGTCGGGGCGGGGCCACTGGAACGGCGGTGTCGAGCTCAGCGTCCACACGAGCGCGTGGGCGTAGCAGCTCTCCGCGTCGGCGTCGGTCGTCGGTGCCTGCGGCCGGATCCCCAGGACCCTCGCCGCGCTCACGAGGTCGTCGGACGGGGTGGTGGCCTTGCGGCCGGCCGAGGCCCAGAACTCGTCGCTGCGCACCAGGGCGCGCAGGGTCGCCTTGATGTCCGTGCCGCTGTCGAGGTAGGCCTGCGCCACCCGCTCGACCAGAGCGGTGGGAGGGTCGTCGGAGACGAATCGCACGCAGAGCTTGCGGGCGATGCGCCTCGCCGTCGCGGGGTGCCGAGCCAGGTGGGCGAGGTAGGCGCGGGCGACCCCGCTGCCGTCGGCGTCGCTGTTCGCGTGCTGGAAGCCGAGCACGGAGACGGGGCCGACGTAGTGCTTGCGGGTGTCGTAGTACGGCGTCCACGGGTCCGTGGTCGTGCTGCTCCACCCGCTGCGCACCGTGTAGCCGGACAGGATCCGGGCGGAGTCCTTGACCTCGGCCTCGGAGTAGCCGGCAGCCCGCCCGACGGTGTGCAGCTCCAGGAGCTCGCGGCCGTGGTTCTCGTTGGGGTGGGAGCGCTCCGAGAGCCAGTTGTCGAGGTAGAGCACCATCGCGGGGTGCAGCGTGGCCTCGACCAGCAAGGTCTCGAAGCGGCCGAGCGCGTGCGTGCGGATGAGGGCGTCGTACGACGCGCGGTGGGTGAAGCCCGGGAAGTGCTCGGCGCTCACGTGGAGGTGGTTGCTCCAGAACTCCACCATGTTCTCGAAGACGGTGCGACGGGAGTGGATGCGTCGCAGCAGCGAGCGGTTGGCGAGGTCCCGCGCGTGCTTCCAGGCGGGCTTCGCGCCGCTGCGGTCGTCGGCCCAGACGGCGAGGTGCGACTTGCCGAGGCCGGGGAACCACCCGTCGACCTCCAGCGCGACGGCGTCCTCGGCGATCGCGTCCGGCCGGAGCTGCCGCTCGAACCACTGCAGGGGGCCACCGGCGTTGCGCAGGCGGGTGAGCTCGGCGCGGCTGTAGCCGCAGCCCAGGCGGTTGAGCACGTGCAGCTCGCGGGCGGTGGGCACCGGCGTGCGGTCGTAGGAATGGGTGGCGGGCACCCGCCTACGTTATGGAACAAAAACGGACAAAGGGGGCAGATTGCGGGAATCTCAGCGGAGCCGCGGCCACTCCGTCGCCGGACAGGTGTCCATCACCACCGCCAGCCCGGCCGCGCGGGTGCGGTCGAAGGCGGCCGCGTCGATCACGCCGAGCTGCAGCCACACCCCCCGTGCCCCGGTCGCCACGGCCTCGTCGGCCACCTGGCCGGCGTGCTCGGACCGCCGGAACACGTCGACGACGTCGACGTCGAAAGGCACGTCGGCCAGCGTCGGGTAGCCGGTCTCGCCGAGCACGGTCGGTGCGTCGGGGTGGACCGGCACGATCTTCTTGCCCCGGGACTGCAGCAGCCGCGCGATGCCGTAGGCGGTGCGGTGGGGGTTGCCCGAGAGGCCCACCACGGCCCACGTGGTGCACTCCTCCAGCATGTAGCGGATGGCGTCCGGGTCCTGCCAGTGCGGGTGCATAGCGGGAGGATTCCCCTGCCCGGCACGGATTACGCCGGGGCCTGGGTTCCGGCCCGCTACTCCGGCTGGCCGGTGGGGGTGCAGAGCTCCGAGGGGATGTCGCCGGCCTCGTTGCGCTGGATGAGGCCGAAGAGCTCCTCGGAGCGCTCCGGGTCCCAGTTGACCGCGAGGTCGGCGATCGGCACCGTGCAGGTCATCCCTGCCTCGCCGTCCACGCGGTTCATGGCGTAGCCGAACTTCGCCACCGCCAGCGGGCCGGTCTGCTCGCCGATGCGCACGGACTCCGCGCCCCCGGTCACCACGTTGTAGTAGCGGACCGGGTTGACGATGGTCTTCCACGACAGCATCTCGCTGCCGATGGCTGAGACCACCTCGCGCTGGTTCTGCCCGCGCTGGATGTCGCCCGTGCCGAACTTGCGCGTCCGGGCGTAGCCGAGCGCGGTGTCACCGTCGGCCTCCTGGCACCCCGCCTCGACGTCCAGCTTCGCCAGCGGGTCGTTGATGGCCTGCTTGGGACAGATCGTGATGCCGCCGACTGCGTCGACGAGGTTGACCAGGCCGGTGAAGCCGATCTCGACGTAGTCGTCGACGTGGATGCCGGTGTTCTGCTCCACGGTGCGGACCAGCAGGCGCGGCCCGCCGAAGGCGAACGCCGCGTTGATCTTCGTCGTGCCGTGGTCGGGGATCTCGACCAGCGAGTCGCGGGGGATCGACATCAGGACGTTGGGACCGGACCCCGTGTGCAGCAGCATGATCGTGTCGGTGCGCCGGCCCGCCAGGCCGGGTCGCTCGTCCGACCCCACGACCAGGTAGTTGGTGCCCCCTTCGTCCTCGGGGCGCTCGCCGTTGGGCTCGGCGTCCACCTTGGTGACCCCGAAGTAGGCCCACACCGGCACGGCGATGAGGAAGACCAGCCACGCCAGGAGCAGCCACTTCACGACCTTCAGCGCGCCCGGACGGCGGCGTCGGGTCCGCTGGGGACGCTCGCGACCCGGCTCCTTGGCGATCGACGGCGGCGGCGCGGTGCCGCCTCGCGATCCTCCGGCCGACCGGGACGAGCCCGCCGACGGCAGCACCTGGGTGGGCTCGGAGTCGTTCGACCCGCCAGGAGCGGGTCCCCCGCCGCGCGGGCCCTTGCCGCCGTAGAGCCAGTCGTAGCCGTCGTCCCCGGAGCCACCCCGCGAGCCGGAGCCACCTCGTTGAGCCATGGCGGTGACGCTACCGTGCTGCGATGAGCCAGAGCAGTGCGCGTCCCGGTGTGCCGCCCGACCACGCCCGGACCTCGTTGGGCGTGCTGATGGACCAGTCGCACGTGAACCTGCTGGGCAACGTCCACGGCGGCGTCATCATGAAGATCGTGGACAGCACGGCCGGCGCTGTGGCCCAACGGCACAGCGGGGGTCCCGCGGTGACCGCGGCCATGGACGAGATGGCCTTCCTCCACCCGGTCCAGGTGGGCGACATCGTGCGCACCATGGCCCAGGTCAACTGGGCGGGCCGTACGTCGATGGAGATCGGTGTGCGCGTCGAGACCGAGCGGTGGAACGAGGCGGGCGTCGAGCCGGTGCACGTGGCGTCGGCCTACCTCGTCTTCGTCGCGATCGACGAGGAGGGCAAGCCGCGCGACATCCCCGCGCTGGAGCCGCGCACCGACGGGGAGCGCCGACGGTGGCGCGAGGCCGAGATCCGGCGCTCCCACCGGCTCGCGCGGCGGCGCGAGATCGAGGAGGGGCGTTCCGGCGTGCCGTGACCGGGTCGCGGGTGCTCCGCGTAGATACTCAGCGGCAGACCTCGCGGCCACGAGAGAGTGCCGGGCACCCGGCGCGAAAGGTTGCCATGACGCCTCCGCCTTCCCCCGGCGTGCGTGAGCACCCCCCTGCTCCGACTCGACCCTCCGCGCCTGCTGACAAGGCCGCGGAGCGGCTGAGCGTGCTGTCGCGCATCCGGTTCCGCCGGGCGCTGACGCTGGTGCTCATGACGCTGGTGCTGCCGGGTTCGGCGCAGCTCGTGGTCGGCAACAAGCGGGTCGGCAGGATCGCGATCCGCACATGGCTGTGCTTCCTGCTCGGCATCGGCCTGGTCGCCCTGCTGGGGCTGGTCTCGCGCCCGATGCTCATCCAGCTCTTCTCGAGCACCGCTGTGCTCGCGCTGGTCCGCCTCGGTCTCATCGGCCTCGCCGTGGGCTGGGCCTTCCTGTTCGTCGACGCCTGGCGGCTGGGGCGCCCGCTCGAGCTGCAGCAGCGCCAGCGCCTCACGCTCACCGGGCTCAACGCGGTCCTGAGCCTCGCCGTCGCCGGGTGCCTGCTCTTCGCGGCGCACATGGTCAACGTGCAGCGCGACTTCATCACCACGATGTTCGGCGACGGCACCGCGACCGCGGCCACGGACGGGCGCTACAACGTGCTGCTGGTCGGGGGCGACAGCGGCGCCGGCCGCACGGGCCTGCGCGCCGACTCGCTCACCGTCGCCAGCATCGACGAGGAGACCGGGCGCACCGTGCTCTTCGGCCTGCCGCGCAACCTGACGAACTTCCCCTTCCCCGAGGGCTCGCTGATGGCCGAGCAGTTCCCGCGCGGCTACAACTGCAGCACCTGCGAGCTCAACTCGCTGACGACGTGGGCGAACGACCACCTCGACCTGTTCACGGGGGTGGCCGACCCCGGCCTGGAGGCCACCATCCAGGGCGTCGAGGGGATCACCGGGCTGAGCATCAACTACCACGTCGTCGTGGACCTCGCGGGCTTCCGCGAGCTCGTCGCCGCGATGGGCGGCCTGGTGCTCAACGTGCGCGACGACATCCCCATCGGCGGCGGCGAGCAGGGCCAGATCGGCACCATCCCGGCCGGCGTACGCCGCCTCAACGGCTACGAGGTGCTGTGGTTCGCGCGGTCACGCATGGCGGCCGACGACTACTCCCGCATGGCGCGCCAGAAGTGCGTCATGAGCGCGATGGTCAAGCAGCTGAGCCCGCAGACGGTCATCACGAGGTTCTCCCAGCTGGCCGAGGCGGGGGAGGCGCTCATCGACACCGACCTGCCCGCCTCCGAGCTCGGCACGTTCGTCGACCTCGCCCTCAAGGCCCGCACCCAGAAGATCAGCACCGTCTCCTTCGTGCCGCCCGCGATCGTGACCGCCGACCCCGACATCGACAAGATCCACGAGATGATCGGCACCGCGATCGACCGCTCCGAGGGTGACGGCTCGTCGGGCGGCGCCGGCAAGGGCTTCAACCGGCGGCACCAGGCTCCTTCCACCGGGGGATCGGTGGGGAGCATGTCGGAGGGCTACGAGGCCAACCAGTCCGACGACCTCGCCAAGGTCTGCTGAGCCCAGGGTCGGTAGTGTCCCTGCTGTGGACGGTGCCGTGAGCGAGGCTGGCGCCGGCGTGGTGGCCGTCGTGGTGACCTGGAACAGGGCGGCGCTGCTCGAGCGCATCCTGCGTGCCGTCGACAGCCAGACCGTGCGACCCGCTCGGGTGGTGGTGGTGGACAACGCCAGCACCGACGCGACGCCTCGGTTGCTGGCCGACCTGGCCGAGGAGCTCGCGACGCCGCTCCAGGTCGTCCGCCTGGACCGCAACACCGGGGGAGCCGGCGGCTTCCACACCGGCGTGGAGCTGCGCCGCCACCGGCGACGCCCGGTCGCTGTGGCTGATGGACGACGACGGCACTCCGCCCCCCGACTGCCTGGAGACGCTGCTGCGTCACGCGGCCGACTACGACTTCCTCGGTCCCGCCGTCGTCGCCGAGCACGACCCGGCCCGGCTGTGCTTCCCGATCAGGCTCCCCGGCACCGCCAGGGTGGTGCACCGGCTGGACGACGTGGCGGCCGCGGCCGGCGGCGACGTGCTGGAGGGCGTGGTCATCCCCTTCAACGGCGTCCTGGTCAGCCGCGCGCTCGTGGACCGGATCGGCACCCCGCGGGAGGAGTTCTTCATCTGGGGGGACGACGTGGAGTACCTCTGGCGGGCCAAGCGGGCAGGCGCCCGGGTCGGCACCGTCGTCTCCAGCCGGTTCACCCACCCGGCCACGGACGACCTGGGCACCCCGATGATGGCCGGGCGCACGACGTACAACCACTCGCCGTCGGACCTCAAGCACTACTGCATGGCGCGCAACAACGTGGTCAACCTCCGCGACTACGTCGGCTGGCACGGCGTGCTCGCGTTCGTGGTGAAGACGCTGTGGTTCTACACCCTCACCAGGTCCGACCTGGGCAGGCTGCGGCTCAGCCTGCGGGCGATGTGGGCGGGCGTGCGCAACGACTTCGGGGGACACCAGGAGCTGCTGGCATGACGGACGAGCCGGCCCCCCGCGGCGAGACCGTGGCCGTGGTCGTGGTCACCTACAACCGCGCCGACCTGCTGGAGGAGTGCCTGCGGGCACTGGCCGGGTCCGGGCGCGCCCCCGACGCCGTGATCGTCGTCGACAACGCCAGCTCCGACCGCACTCCCGAGCTGCTGCAGAAGGCCGTCGAGGAGCAGCTGCTGCCGCTCCGGGTGCTCCGCAGCGAGGAGAACCTCGGCGGTGCAGGCGGCTTCCACCGCGGCGTCGCCGCGGCGTACGAGGCCGGCTACGACCGCATCTGGCTGATGGACGACGACGTCCTCCCCGACCCCGGCTGCCTCGAGGTGATGATGCGCCATCCCGGCCCGGCGCTGATGGCGGTCCGCGAGGACCGGCAGGGCCGCGTCTGCGAGAAGGCCGCCACGGTCTTCGACCTCTCCCATGCCTGGGTGGTGCGGCCGAAGCGGGAGATGGTGGAGCAGCGTCACCCGACCCGGGACGCGATGCCGGCGGAGGTCCCGCTCGAGAACGTCGCCTTCGAGGGGTTCATGGTGCACCGTGACGTCGTGCGCGCCGTCGGGCTGCCCGACCCGGGCTTCTTCATCTTCTACGACGACGTGGACTTCGCGCTGCGCACCCGGCGGGCCGGCTTCCCGATCGTGGGCCTGCGCGACGCGGTGCTGGTGCGTCAGCTGGACTTCGACCAGCAGCACGACATGCGTGGCTGGAAGGGCTACTACATGTACCGCAACCTCTTCGTCGTGCACCGCCGCTACGGCGAGAACGCCCTGGTGCGCTGGAAGCCACTGCTGGTCACGCTGGCGGTGCTGCTGCTGGCCCCGGTGCGTGGCGGCCGCGCCGAGGCGGGCAACGTGTGGCGGGCCTGGCGCGACTCGGCCGCCCTCGCTCGGACCCGGCCACCTGCCGCGCCGATAGACTCCCCACCCCCAACCGACTCCTGAGGAGCCCTGCACGTGAACCCTGACATCGTCGTCGTCGGATCCGGATTCTTCGGTCTCACCATCGCCGAACGGTGCGCCAACGAGCTCGGGCTCGACGTCCTGGTCCTCGAGCGGCGGCACCACCTCGGCGGCAACGCCTACAGCGAGCCCGAGCCGGAGACCGGCATCGAGGTCCACGTCTACGGGGCGCACCTCTTCCACACGTCCAACGACCGGGTCTGGGAGTACGTCAACCGCTTCACCGACTTCACCTCGTACCAGCACCGGGTCTTCGCGCGCGTGCAGGACCAGGTCTACTCGTTCCCGATGAACCTCGGCCTGATCGGACAGTTCTTCGGCAGGTACTTCACCCCCGACGAGGCCCGTGAGCTCATCGCCGACCAGGCCAGCGAGATCGACACCGCCGAGGCCAACAACCTCGAGGAGAAGGCGATCTCGCTGATCGGTCGGCCGCTGTACGAGGCCTTCGTCAAGGGCTACACCGCCAAGCAGTGGCAGACCGACCCCAAGGAGCTCAGCGCCGACATCATCACGCGGCTCCCGGTGCGCTACACGTTCAACAACCGCTACTTCAACGACAAGTACGAGGGCCTGCCGGTCGACGGCTACACCGCCTGGCTCGAGCGGATGGCCGACCACCCGAAGATCGAGATCCGGCTGAACACCGACTTCCTCCAGGTCCGCGACGAGTACGTCGGCAAGGTGCCGGTCGTCTACACCGGGCCGGTCGACGAGTACTTCGGCAACTCCGAGGGCCGGCTGTCGTGGCGGACGGTCGACCTCGAGGCCGAGGTCAAGCACGTCGACGACTTCCAGGGCTGCCCGGTCATGAACTACAACGACGAGGACGTGCCCTACACCCGGATCCACGAGTTCAAGCACTTCCACCCCGAGCGCACCTACCTGCCGGGCAAGACCGTGATCGTGCACGAGTACAGCCGGTTCGCCGAGCCCGACGACGAGCCGTACTACCCGATCAACACCGCGGAGGACCGCGCCAAGCTGCTCAAGTACCGCGAGCTGGCGAAGAAGGAGCCGATGGTGCTCTTCGGGGGCCGCCTCGGCACCTACAAGTACCTCGACATGCACATGGCGATCGGTTCGGCGCTGTCGATGTTCGACAACAAGCTCCGGCCCCACTTCGAGGGCGGGTCGCCGATGACGAGCGGCGGCATCGACGAGTAGCGGGCCTGCCCGGACCTGGGCTCGGACCTGGCAGCGGCTCAGCCACCCACGCTCGCCGTGGTCACGATGACCGGGTGGTCGGTGATCCGGTTGACCACGCCGGAGTCGATGCGGGCGTAGTCGGAGAACGAGATGTCACGGGTGCCGAAGATCCAGTCGATGCCCGCGCCCGGCGGGCGGTCCGCAGGGCCGCCCCGGCCGCCCGCCGTTGGCCGCGACGAGTCCGGCTCCCGGTGACGCGGCAGAACGCCTCGGCACGCTCGTTGAAGTCACCCATGAGGACGACCGGCACGCCGGCCTGGTTCAGCCGCCTCGCCAGGGTCGTCTCGAGCCTGGTCGCGAGGTCCCGCCAGCGCTCGTTGTTGCCGCGCTTCTTGTTGCTCGCCGGGTTGTGGATGTTGATGAAGTAGACCGGCTGGCCCGACTCCTTGTGCTTGAGCAGCACGTAGGGCATCGGCACCCGGCTGCCGCGGAAGTAGGGGATCGGGATCGTCCGCGCGTCCACGAGGTCCCAGGTGGCCTGGCGCCAGGCGACGGAGTTGCGGATCGGCCCCGCGGCCCATCGAGGGCCCCGGGTAGACGCCGAACGCGTCTCCGGTCCGTCGCTTGAAGGCGTGGTACTGCACCATCTCGAACTCCTGGAAACCGACGACGTCGACGTCCAGGTTCGCCAGCAGCCCGACGGTCGCCGGCATGCGGGCCGTCCCCGAGGCGTACTGGGGCTTGTTGCCGCGCGCTGCGGTGTGGGAGGCGCCGAGCACGTTGAAGCTGCTGACGCGGAACTGTGCAGGCTCGACCTCCCTCTCGGGCTTCTTGCCGAGCAGGTCCTGCACGCGTGCGGCGAGCTCCCCACCTCCCGGCATGTCGGTCGCCACCGCCTCGGGGTCCTGGCCCTTCGCGCGGCTTCGCGCCCCTGCGCTCGCCCGGGGTGCTGCCGGAGGTCGGTGTGGACTCGCTCACGCCGACGGACGAGGGGGGCGTGGCAGCGGGCGTCGCCGACGGCTCGTCCTCGGCGAGGATCTGGCCGCCGCTGCCCATCACGCCGGTCGCGCGGCCCACCAGCAGGGCGACGAGCGCCAGGCCCAGCAGCACCCCGGCGAGGGCGCGCCACCGCGGCGTCGCAGGAGTCTCGTCCACGTGCCGGTCCCCCTCCTGGACTGATGTGTGATGCCCGACATGGCTGCCTTGGGCAGACTTTGGGCGTTGCGCCGGTTTCGGGCCATTGTTCCGCGAGTCGGTGACGGAAGCCTAGCCCGCTCGAATAGGAAGATGGGCACCGGCTGCGTTAGCGTGACGCGGTCAGTGGGCAGCCGTTCCTGGGGGGTTTGTCAATCGTGCGTCGCCTGGTCCTGCTCGTTGCTCTCGTGCTCGCGATGGGGACGCTCTCGGCGCCCCCTGCGGCTGCCTGGGAGCCTCCTGGTGGGGCGGTCTTCAACACGCCGCCGCCCTGGGGTGACACCCAGGAGGCCTACAAGATCATCCGGCACGTCGAGGCGGCCATCCGAGCCGTCCCGGCCGACCCCGACCGGGGCCTCGACCAGCCCGAGATCCTGGTCACGACCTACCTGCTGGACCGCAAGCCCAGCATCGACGCGCTCATCGACGCCTGCAAGCGTGGGGTCTCGGTGCGCGTGATCATCGACAAGGGGATCGAGACCTCCGGCTCCGTGCGGCTCGCGAGGGCCCTCAACGGCGACAACGTCACGACCACCGAGCCGACCCCGGAGACCGGAGCGTGCGGTGCCGCCCTCGACCCGGCGACGGCCACGTCACGCGCGGTCGAGGAGCAGGCCGACGACGGCACCCCGAAGCTCACCGAGGACGAGGCGGTCGTCCAGCATCCAGGCGGCCATGCCCAACGACGCGTCCTGGGGCAGCGACGGCAGCTACCTCACCCAGTGCCGCGGCAGCTGCCGCGGGGCCGAGGGGAGCATGCACACCAAGTTCTACGCGTTCTCGCAGACCGGCACGTCCAGCAACGTGGTGATGGTCAGCTCCTCCAACCTCAACGCCGGGGGGGCCCTGAAGGGGTGGAACGACCTCTACACGATCAAGGACGCGCCCGTGCAGTACACCGGCTACGAGGAGATCCACGACGAGATGGGTCGCGACCGCAACGTCGCGAACAGCTACCGGGTGGTCGCCGAGCGGCCCCTACACGAGCAGGTTCTTCCCGATGGAGAACGGCACGAAGGCCAACGACCCCACGCTCAACGACCTGAACAAGATCCAGTGCGGCAGCGACTTCGGCCGCACCCGGATCAACATCGCGATGTTCTACTGGCAGGGCGTGCGCGGCGAGTACATGCTCGACAAGATCCTCGGCCTGGCACGCGACGGGCTGCCAGGTGTCGATCATCATCGGCGCTCCGTCGCTGTCGATCGCCAAGCGGCTCCGGGCGGCCTCGCGAGCGCGCCTCATCAAGGTGTGGGACAGCCGGCACTGGACGAAGAACAGGGTGCTCAAGGTCCGCACCCACAACAAGTACGTCGCGGTCAAGGGCACCTACTCGGGCGACCGCAGCGCGCACCTGGTCATGACCGGGTCCGCGAACTGGGGGCACGGCTCGCTGGACAAGAGCGACGACAGCACGCTCAACATCGAGCTGGCGTCCGCCTACGGCCAGTACGTCAACCACTGGGGCCGCCTGAGGAACCACTCGATCAGGATGGCGGCGCCCTGATCCACCGCCCTGCCCTGCACGAGGAGAGGCCCCCACGACCTAGGTCGTGGGGGCCTCTCGCCGTCTCAGGTCGTCACCACCGCATCGCGGGCTCGGAGACGTAGTCGGTGCCCGGGCCCGTCGCCTCGACCCCGACCACGAGTGGCCTGTGGTCCGAGGAGTAGCCGCCGAGGATCGACTGCGTGACCGGCTGGAAGACCAGCCTCGGCATGAAGTACACGTAGTCGATGAGGCGGGTGTCGGTGCCCCCGTCCCTGCGGTTGTGGGTGCCGATGGACGGGAGGCCGAGGCGCTCGTAGCTGGCCTCCATCGAGACCTCGGTCATGTTGACGTACGGGAACAGCCGGTCTCGCACGACGCGGTCCCGCCGGTAGTTGACGTTGAGGTCACCGAGGACGAACACACCGACCTGGCGCCGCTTGAACTGGCTGATCAGCGTCTGGAGACCGTCCATGTGCTTGCGGTAGAGGGCGAGGCGACGCTGGTTGGTGTTGGCCCCGCCGTCGGGTGCCTGCACGCTGGCGACGGCGTGGCTGTTGAGGACGTAGAAGAACCGCCCTGTCCGCTTCTCCTGCAGCTTGACCCACGTGACGTACTTCGGCGGCAGGGTCGCGGGGCCTGCCCCCTTCGGGCCGATGTAGGTGGTGTCGGAGAGCATCTGGCTGCCGCTGTCGTACAGCGTGAAGCGGTCCTCGCGGTAGAGGATGGGGACTGCGCCGATCATCGCGGGGCTGTCGAAGAAGACGCCCTGCATCACGCACGTGCTGCAGTCCTGGACCGCGTCGAGCACCGCGTTGCGGCGCTGCCGGCTGCTCATCTCCTGCAGCCCGATCACGTCCACGCCCGCTGCCAGCCGCTTGACGTCGGCGGCCGCGACGCGGTCGGACAGCGCGTGGCGGATGTTGTACGAGCCGATCTCGAAGGTGGAGGCGTAGGTGCGTTTGGCGACGCGACCCTTGGTGGCGGCGTGGGCGGAGGCCTGCAACGGGGCGACTCCCAGCAGCAACGAGCAGACCACGGCGCAGACGAGCGCGCCCCATCGTGCACGATTCATGACGTTTCCTCCCCTGCGCACCGGTGGATGGCGCACAGCAGACAAACCTGCGAATTTGGACGTTCGTCAGGTTAGGAGGGACAAGTGCCGAAGGTCCCGGAAACGACAGAATCGGACGAAAGCGTGCGAAGGCATATGGACGTGCGGTATCTGGCCTGATCAGGACAGGGACGACACCGCGCGCTCGCGGCGCCACACGGGGTGGTGCGCGCACTCGGGGCCGAAGGTCCGGAGTGTCTAGCCCACGCGGCGTGCGGCCCTCTTGGCGAGGAACCGCCAGTTGGCGATGTACTCCCGGTAGGCGCGGCGCGAGGCGATGTTGAGCGTGTTCTCGTCGCCGGCGCGCAGTGACTTGCCCCAGTTCTGGCTACCGGTGTGCACCCGCCAGGCCGAGCGGTCGCGGCCGTAGTGGCCGTTGATGAGCATGTACTTGTGGTGCACCCGCAGGTCGACGGCCTTGTCCAGGTTGAAGTCGACCCGGCTGTCCCACAGCGGCGATGCCGCCACGGCGAGCGGACTTGACCAGGGTCTTGCGGACCTTGCGCCCGGGGGCGCCGTAGATGACGGCGACGTCGCAGCCGTGCCTGTCCATGCGCACGAGCTTGCGTGCGATGGCGATGCCGCGCTTGCTGTTCCAGCGGAACATCGAGATGTTGATCGCGGTCTTGCCGCCATGGCCGGCGCCTCCGCGGGCCCCACGGCAGCGCACCCTGTCGAGGTTCGCCATCACCGGGTCGCCGCCGTCCTTCTTCGGGTAGAAGTTGGCGGTGATCCGGCCCCGGCTGAACTGCATGAAGCCGTCACGGTCCCCGCTGGTGTCCTCCCGCATCTCCGCGTGCACCTTGGCGAAGTCGCGGATCAGCTTGCGCTTGTGCTTCATCACGTAGAGGTCGTTGAAGCCCTTCTTCGCGCCGCCCTTGTTGAGGTTGGAGCTGCTCACCATGATCACGTTGCGAGCGGACCCGGTGTGGGTGAACGTGAAGTACTTGGTGTGGTTGGGCTTGCCGTAGTGGCGGCAGCTGTAGTGGCAGAACTTCACGTAGCTGCGGTCGGGACCGCCCACCACCCGCTTGCCGCGGGGGCGCCGGAGGTCGGCGTGCTTGTCCTTGGCGTGCTTGCGGGCGGCGCGCTTGTCCTTGCCGTGCTTGGCCCTGGCGTGCTGGCGCCAGGCGCGCCTGTCCTTGCCGTGGTTGCGACGCTCGTGCCTGGCCTGCTCGCGCTTGGCCTTGACGTACCTGGCCATCGCCCGCCTGCTCGCCACGCGCTTGTGGTTGTCGCGGTTGAGGACCCGGGCGAGCCGCCGCGTCTGGGGGTTGCGGGTGTGGCCGTCCATCACGATCTGCACGGCCACGCCGCGCCTGCGGGCACCGATCAGCAGGTCGGTGGAGGCCCTGCTGTCCATCAGGTAGGTGGAGATCTGGATGCGGGATCCCCTGCGGGCGCGCCCTTGATCGCCTTGTTGACCGTCTGGATGATCCGGAACTGCGCGTCGCGGTTGCCCTTCGGGTTGTTGAAGACGGCGCCGCCGGGAGGCTGGTAGGCGAGGGCGGTCGGCACGCTGAGCGCCAGGGAGACGAACACCGCAACCGCGACCGTGAACGAGCGCATCTGCTGCACTGAGGGTCCTCTCGGGTCCACCTGTTCCCCTGCGGCACGCGCGGCGCCCAGGCGACTAGCAGTCGCCCACTGTAAAGCGGCAATTGGTGCAGGTAAATCACCGGCGGCCGCGACACGCCCTGTGATTGGTGTGATTCGTGTCGTCTCGTGGGGTCACTGGCGTCACACCAGCTCCCGTCAGCCCCAGCGCCGGGGGCGGCTCAGCCGGAGCGGCGGAGACCGCAGCCGGCGGCGCGCCCGGCCCAGGATCCGGCGGGCCCGGCCCGGCCGGGAGGCGCCCTGATCCGGGCCCGGAGGTCGTGCCCTGCCGCGCATCGTCAGCGCGGTGAGCGCCGCGATCGCGGTCTCCAGCAGCTCGGAGTCGGAGACCTCCGCGGGCTGTCGCCCGTCACGGGCCTCCGCAGGGCGCAGCTCGTCCAGGTCGCCGACGACGTCCACACCCAGGGCACGCACGGCCGCGATGTGCTGCTCGGCCCGCTCCTCCAGCCACGCGCGAGCGTCGGGGGGCAGCCCGAGGCTGGACTCCTCGGCCCGCCGGGCGGCCAGCACGTCCTTGGCCAGTCGGGCCTTGAACTGCCGGTTGTAGGCGCGCCGGGGGATCTTGGCCTCCCTGACGAGGACGTTGACCCGCCGCATGAGCTCTGCCGACTCCAGCCCCAGCGACTCGTTGCTGCCCAGACCCTGCGTGGTGTACCCCTGCGGGTCCGTCCCCAGCACGCCGGCGAAGCGCTCCCAGAGGACGTCGCGGGCGGCTCCGGGCTGGGGCAGCGTGACGACGTGGATCCGCTCGGTGCTGACGTGGCGTGACCACCGCTCGAGCAGTGCGGGGAGGTCCTGCTGCGCCCAGAACGCCCGCCCGCCCGTGGCCTGCGACTCCGGGTCGCGCACCCCCGCCAGGAACTCCTCCCAGCTCCACGTCTGCTGGTTCTGCATGAACTCCTGCCAGGCAGCCGGCACGGTGCGTGCCAGGTCGCGCGCGGTGAAGACCACGTGCACCTCGCGGCGCGGGAACGAGCCGACGATGCGCTCGATCTGCTCGTCGGTGGCCGAGCCCAGCCACTCCATCGAGATGACGCTCGTGCCGCGCCAGCGCATGACGTCCTTGACCAGGGCGTCCCACTTGCCGTCCACGTGGGCCCGCGACTTGGCGTCGATGAGGTTGCGCACGTCGCGTACCGCCAGCACCTGGTCGCTCCAGCTGGCGCCGGGGAACAGCACCCCGCCGTCGGCGAGCCTGTCGCGGTTGGCCACGAGCAGCTTCTGGAGGTAGGAGGTGCCGCTCTTGGGCAGCCCGACGTGCAGGAAGACCTTGCGCGCCATCAGCCGTGGCTCCAGGTCGCGACCATGCGGCAGACCAGGTCGTACGGCGTCGTGCCCGTGCGCGTGATCGCCACCACCTCTGCTCCACCGTCGCCTTCGGTCGGGGTCGCGAGTGTAGCCACGGCGGCCCCCGCCTCAGACCGGCGACTCGGCCCGCTCGCGCAGGATCTCGATGCAGTCGAGGACGAGCCGGGCCGACTCCGTGACGTCCGCGCGCAGCGCCTCGTCGAGGCGATCGAGGTCCTGCGCCCGCGACCGGTTGGCCACCGGGTCCGCCGAGCGCTCGGGGCCCGTCGACTCGTCCCCGTCCTGCTCGTCGTGCAGGTCGTCGTCTCGTCGTCGGAGTCGTCCGTGTCGTCGTCCGTGTCGTCGCCATCGGGGCCGCTCTCGTCCGCGTCGTCCGTGTCCTCGGCGTCGGGTGTCTCCTCCTCCGCCTCGCCGGCGAGCAGCAGGGTCTTGTGTCCCTCCAGGAACAGACGAGAGATCTCGGCCACGACGGCGAGGTCGGACTGCGGCGGGTCGAAGAGGTCCGAGGGAGTCTCCGGTGGCGGGGGGCCGTCCCACAGGTCCTCGAGGTCGCCCACGACCTGGACGGCACTCTCGGCGATCGCCTCGCGGACACGGCGGTTCCAGCGACTCGACAGCGTGACCCCCCGGCGGTTCAGCCGGATCGGCGTCTCCTGGTCCGCGCGCTCGAGCAGGTGCCTCACCAGAGCGCGCTTGACCTGGCGAACGCCGCGCGTCCGGGCCTCGTCGCCCAGTGCGACGTTGAGCAACCGGAGGAACTCGGTCGACTCGTGGCCGAGCGAGGTGTGGACGTAGGACGAGGGGGGCTCGCACGTGCGTGGGTCGACTCCCACCACGGAGGCGAAGCGGGTCCACAGCAGGGTCGGGTCGGACCCCTTCGGCGGCACGGTGACCACGTGCGTGCGGTCGGCGCCGACCAGGGGCACCCAGACCTCGAGCATCCGCCCGATGCCCTGGGTGCGCTGCAAGAGCCTCAGGGCACGGCCGGGCCTCGGTGTGTCGACGGGCTTGGCCATCGCCTTGACCATCCGGCGAAGCGGCACGACGCCCGCCATCCGGCAGCTGGTCTGCCACTGCGCCGGCACGGCATAGCGCGCGTCCCGCACGGTGAGGACGACGTGCACGTCGTGGTCGGGGAAGGACTCCACGATGCGCGCGGCCTGCGCCTCGTCGGCGTAGCTGAGGAACTCCATGGAGAACACCGAGGCGGGTCCCGAGTGTGCTCGCATCTGCTCCGAGACCCGGTCCCACATGCCCAGGGCCGCGGGGTTGCGAGGGGTACGACCGGCGGTCGCGGCCATGACGTCCATGGCCGCGAGCATCTGCTGCTCCCACGACTCGCCCGGCCACAGGACACCGGCCGCGAGCAGCTGCTCGCGGTTGTCCTCCATCAGGTGCTGGAGGTACGTGGTGCCGGTCTTCATCGCGCCGACGTGGAGATAGACGCGGGGGCGGCGGTGGCCGAGCACGGCTGCGCGCAACCGACCACCCAGGGACACGCTCGCAACGTAGCACAGCGATCCGGCCCTCCCAGACGCCCCGATTCGCCGCCCTCGTGCTTGACTTCGCCGTGTGCTGACCGTCCCCTCTGCGTCGCCCGCACCCGGCCCGGACGGCCCGGGAGGGGTGCTGTGAAGATCCGTTTCCTCCTCAACGACGTCTACGGCGCGGGGGGTGGGGTCGTCACCGTCACGCTGGCGCTGGCCGGCGAGCTGGCGAAGCGCCACGACGTCGAGATCCTGAGCCTGTTCGGGAAGCCCCCCGCGGTGCACCCCCTGCCCGAGGGCGTGAGGATCCGTCACGTCGCCAGACGGCGCGACGGGGTGGCGGCCCTGCTGCCCCACAACCGCCGGGCCGCGCGGCGACCCAGCCGGATGGTGCCCGAGCTGGAGCCACGCTACGAGCAGTACAGCGAGTGGACCGACCGCCTCCTCACGAAGCGGCTGCGCAGGCTCAAGGGCGGTGCGCTGGTCGTGATGCAGCCGGGGCTCTCCGTCGTCGCGGCCCAGGTGGCACCCCCGGGCTGCGTCGTCGTCGCCCAGGACCACCGGCCCTTCGACCGCCGTGCACGCCGCACCCAGCGTGCCTACCGCAGGCACGCGGCCGGGCTCTCGGCGTTCCTCACCCTGACCAGGACGGATGCGCGGCTGTACCGCAGGTTCATGAGAGGCGCGGTCTCCGTCCGCGCCCTGCCGAACGGCCTCCCGCCCTACACCGGCCCCAGGTCCGACCACGAGGCCAAGGTCGTGGTGGCGGCAGGGCGGCTGTTCCGGTCGAAGGGTTTCGACGTGCTCGTCGACGCGTGGGCGACCGTGGCGGAGTCCCAGCCCGACTGGCGCCTGGAGATCTGGGGCGAGGGCGACATGCGCGAGGAGCTGGTCGAGCAGATCCGCTCGCGCGGGCTGGAGGACCGCGTCCACCTCAGAGGTTCACCCCGCGGCTGCAGCAGGAGATGTCCCGGGCCTCGATCTTCGTGCTGAGCTCCGCGCGCCGAGGGGTATCCGCGCGTCATCCTCGAGGCGAGGGCCTGCGCGCTCCCGGTGGTGAGCACCGACTGCCCGTCCGGTCCCCGCGAGATGATCACGCCCGGAGTGGACGGCGTGCTGGTCGAGACCGAGGACCCCGACGCGCTGGCGGCCGGCATCCTCGAGCTGATCGAGGGCGGCGTCGAGCGTCGGCGCGAGGTCGGCCTCGCCGGGCTCGCCCTCGTCGAGGAGCAGAGCCAGGCGGTCATCGCCGAGCGCTGGGAGAAGCTGCTCCTCCGGCTCCACCGGGAGCGCGCGAAGCGATGAGGAGAGAGCCGGGCAGGGGCGAGCTCCCGAGCTTCGTACGGCGCCTCGACCACGGCTGAGCGCCGACTCCGGGCAGGGGTCAGACTGATACCTTGTCCCCGCCCTTCTCACTACCCGTTCCCGAGGTGTCACCGTGACCGAGGCCAGCACACAGGCCGTCGAGACGACCGAGTCCAGCACCGGTTTCAGGGTCGTCCAGACGACCCTGATGCACGCCGACCAGGAGCTCGACGTCCGCGCTCTCTACATGGGCGGGCTCACCGGTGCCGGCGGGGGCACGGGCACCGGGCGCTCCGGCGGCGGGACCGAGCCCGACGACCCGGAGGCGGCCACCTCCCAGACCGACGGCAACCAGGAGATCCAGGGCTTCGGCCGGGTCGACAGCTCCGGTCACGTGGTCGTGGAGCCCGAGCGCCGGGTCGGCCTCGCGACGTACTTCAACGCCTTCCCCGCCAGCTACTGGCGCCGGTGGACCGACTTCGAGTCGGTCACCCTCAAGGTGAGGGCGCGCGGCCACGGCTCCGTCATCATCTACCGCTCGACCTCCAAGGGCCACGTGCTCAGGGCGACCTCGGGCCGCATCGACAGCACCACGTCGCAGGAGCTCGAGTTCGAGCTCACCCTCCAGCCGTTCATCGACGGTGGCTGGTACTGGATGGAGGTGGAGGCCGAGGAGACGGAGGTCGTGCTCGAGGAGGCGGTCTGGGGGTTCGAGACCGACCGGCTCCGGCAGGGCCACATCACGATCGGGATCACGACGTTCAACCGACCCGACTTCTGCGTCGACCAGCTGGTCCAGCTCAGCCGCAACCCGCGGGTGCTCGAGATCCTCGACCGCGTCATCGTGGTCGACCAGGGCACCCAGAAGGTGCGCGACAACGAGCGGTTCGACGGCGCGGCCGAGGCGCTGGGCGCCAAGCTGCGAGTCATCGAGCAGCCGAACCTCGGTGGCTCCGGCGGCTTCTCCCGTGCGATGAGCGAGGCAGCGGGTGCCGGTGACTCGGACTACGTGCTGCTGCTCGACGACGACGTGGTGTGCGAGCTCGACAGCATCCTGCGCGCGGTCGCCTTCGCCGACCTCGCCTCCTCGCCGACCCTGGTGGGCGGCCACATGTTCAGCCTCTACGACCGGTCGGTGATGCACGCCTACGGCGAGGCGCTGGCTCGCTACAAGTGGTTCTGGGGGCCTGCGCCCGGCACCTACCACGGTCACGACTTCTCCCGCCGCACGCTGCGCGCCACGCGCTGGCTGCACCGGCGCATCGACGTGGACTACAACGGCTGGTGGATGTGCCTCATCCCCACCAACGTGATCCGCCAGATCGGTCTGTCGCTGCCGATGTTCATCAAGTGGGACGACGCGGAGTTCGGCCTGCGGGCGCAGGAGGCGGGCTTCCCGACGGTCTCGCTGCCCGGCGTCGCGGTCTGGCACGTGCCGTGGACCGAGAAGGACGACACCCTCGACTGGCAGGCCTACTTCCACGAGCGCAACCGCCTGATCTCCGGGCTCCTCCACTCGCCGTACGACCGTGGCGGCCGCCTGGTGCGGGAGAGCCTGGAGAACCACGTCAAGCGGATGATGTCGATGCAGTACAGCACCGGCGAGGTCATCCTGCAGGCCCTCCAGGACGTGCTCGACGGCCCGGAGAGGATGCACCGCGACATCGTCCACCGGCTCAAGGAGATCCGGGGGCTGCGCACGCACTACAACGACGGCACCGTCGAGCCGACCCTGGACGCCTTCCCGGTGCCGATGATGAAGAAGCCGCCGCGGCGTGGCAAGGGCGTCGGGATGCCCCAGTCGATGCCGGGCAAGGTGAAGATGGCCGCGCTCGGGCTGGTGCGGCAGGTGCTCCCCACCCGTGAGCTCGCCGACAGCCACCCGGAGGGCATCGTCCCCCACGTCGACCAGCGCTGGTGGCGCCTGGCGCACTACGACTCGGCCATCGTCTCCACCGCGGACGGCACCGCCGCCTCCTGGTACCGCCGCAGCCCGCGGCAGTTCCGCGACCAGATGCAGCGATCGGCGAAGCTGCACGCGCAGCTGTACCGGGAGTGGGACGAGCTGGCCCGTCGCTACCGCGACGCCCTGCCCGAGCTCGTGGCGCCGGAGACGTGGAAGGCGACGTTCGAGGGACAGGTGGACGGCGAGGCGGAGGAGCTCGTCCCGCACATCCCCGACGAGGGCGGCGCGTGATCCACACCCCCGTGGAGCACACCGTCGACCCGGACTGGGTCCCGGACGCTCCGCTGCAACCCTCCTACGGCCAGGGTGGCCTGCGAGACGTCTTCCGCCGGCGCTACCTGCTGAAGCTGCTGGTCCGCAAGGAGCTGCAGGCGCGCTACAGCGGTAGCGCCCTCGGGCTGCTCTGGTCCTACGTGATGCCGCTGTGGCGCTTCTGTGCCTACTACTTCGTCATCGGCATCGTCCTGCAGCTCCACGACGACATCCCGAACTTCCCGCTGCACCTCTTCTGTGGCCTGGTGTTCGTCACCTTCTTCACCGAGACGTTCCAGTCGGGCACCCGCTCGGTCGTGCAGAACAAGGCGCTGGTGCGCAAGATGGCCATGCCGCGGGAGATGTTCCCGGTCTCCTCGGTGCTCGTCTCGGGCTTCCACACGATCCCGCAGGTGATGGTCCTCACGGCCGGTGCCCTGCTCTACGGGTGGTCCCCGAACGCCGTCGAGCTGGCGGGCGGGCTGCTGGGCATGGCGGTGCTGGCGCTGTTCGGCACCGGCCTCGCACTGGTCTTCTCCGCGTGCAACGTCTACTTCCGTGACTTCCAGCAGGTCGTCTCGATGCTCACGATCTTCACCCACTGGGCCGTGCCCATGATCTACCCGCTCTCACGTGTGACCGAGAGCTCGGTGGGCGGCACCTGGGTCGAGACCCTGTACCTGGCCAACCCGCTGACGGAGGCCGTCCTGCTCCTCCAGAACGCCTTCTGGCTGCCGACCTGCGACGGCCAGGAGAACTGCACCTCCGCGGAGGCCATGCCGAGCGACCTCTACGCGCGGGGCTTCGTCATGCTCGCGGTCGGGATCGTCTTCCTGTTCACCTGCCAGTGGCTCTTCACGCGCCTCGAGAGCAAGTTCGCGGAGCGGCTGTGAGCACGCGCGAGAACGACTCCATCGTGGTGCGCAACGTGAGCAAGCGCTTCACGATGCAGTACCACCGCACCCTCAAGCAGATGGCCATGGCGCGCGTGCGTCAGCAGGACATCAGCAACACGTTCCTCGCGCTCGACGACGTCTCGTTCAGCGTCCAGCAAGGGGAGTCGATCGGGCTCATGGGGCTCAACGGCTCCGGCAAGTCGACCCTTCTCAAGCTGATCAACGGCGTGATGCCCGCGGACAGCGGTGAGGTGCTGACGCGCGGTCGCGTGGCAGGACTCATCGCCACCGGAGCGGGCTTCCACCCCCAGCTCTCCGGTCGCGACAACGTCTACCTCAACGCCGCCATCCTCGGGATGACGGAGCAGGAGACCAAGCGCAAGTTCGACGACATCGTGGAGTTCGCCGACATCGGGAGGTTCCTCGACACCCCGGTCGGCCACTACTCCTCCGGCATGTACTCCCGACTCGGCTTCGCCGTGGCGGTCCACACCGAGTCCGACATCTTCCTGGTCGACGAGGTGCTGGCGGTGGGGGACAAGCCGTTCAAGCGCAAGTGCATCAAGCGGATGCAGGAGATCCGCGACGAGGGGCGCACGCTCTTCTACGTGAGCCACGCGGCCCCGTCGGTGCGCAAGATGTGCGACCGCGTGCTCGTGCTCGAGCAGGGCGTGCTCGGGTACGACGGCCCGGTCGACGAGGGCATCCGCTACCTCAAGTACGACGACGAGGACGGCGCGGACCTCGACCCGAACGACGACGACAGCGACGCCGAGCTCGGCGCCGACGTCTGAGAACAGTCGCCTTCCGGGCTGCTTGCCCAGGACTTTCTGGGCACGGGGACAATTACAGTCCTGTAGTTCGCGGGAACCTCTGACGGGGCCGTGGTGCCTTTGTGACAGTTGGGGTCGCTGTGACCCCACACCGAGGGAGCTCCCTTGTCCGCGCCGCCCCGTCGATCGCTCATCACCGTCTGCCAGACGGCCCTCGCGGCCGCGACGGTGACAGCCGTCTCCGTGCCGGCGCTGAGCGTCGTCCAGCTCGACATCGTCCCCCCGGTGGCTCCGACCGTGCAGGACGAGGTGGCACGCACGGAGCCCGTCACCTCGATGGTGTCGACCGCCCCCGTGAAGCCGAAGGTCGAGGACGTCGAGCTGGACTCGGGCAAGGTCCGGCTGCCTGCCCCGCGGGACGAGGTGCTCACACGGGGCATCGGCGTCGACGGCTACGCCACGGTCGGCGTGACCTGGGCCGCCGGCCCCACGGCGTACGGCGAGGACGACATCTCCCTGCAGCTGCGCACGCGCAGCGACGGTGCCTGGACCGCGTGGGAGGAGATGCACTACGACCCCGCCCACACGCCCGACCCCGGTGGCGAGGCGGCCGAGGAGGCTGCGCGTCCCGGCACGGACGCCGTGGTGGTCGGGGCCGTCGACAAGGTGCAGGTGCGGGTCCGTGCCGACGCCGGACAGGTGCCCGACGACCTGGAGCTGGCCGTGATCGACCCCGGCGTGGACGCCAGGATGGAGCGCCAGGCGCCCGAGCACGAGACCGCCCAGACCAGCGCCGCCGGCGGGGACGCAGCCCCGGCCGCCGCGCTGAGCGCAGCGGTCTCCAGGCCGACGATCTTCTCGCGCTCCCAGTGGGGCGCCAACGAGAAGCTCCGCGACGGGTCGCCGAGGTACGGCACCATCAACGCCGGCTTCGTGCACCACACCGTCAATGCGAACGGCTACCAGCGCGACGACGTGCCCTCCATCCTCCGCGGCATCTACGCCTACCACACGCAGAGCAGGGGCTGGAGCGACGTGGGCTACAACTTCCTCGTCGACCGCTTCGGGCGCATCTGGGAGGGCCGGTACGGCGGCGTCGCCCGACCGGTGATCGGCGCGCACACGCTCGGCTACAACGAGTACTCCTTCGCGATGTCGGCGATCGGCAACTTCGACACCGCCTCGCCACCGAGCGCGATGCTCGCCGCCTACGCCAAGCTCTTCGCCTGGAAGCTGTCGCTGCACGGGGTCAAGGCCGGCGACACCCACCAGCGGCTGGGCAGCCGCTACTTCGCCGCGATCAACGGCCACCGCGACGCCGGGCAGACCGCGTGCCCCGGCCGTTACCTCTACGCGAAGATCCCGGGCATCCGGACCGCAGCGGCGAGGATCCAGAACGGCAGCACGCCACCGCCGGAACCGACGCCCACGCCCGAACCCCCGCCGCCCGCCAACCCGGCCACCAGTCCGGTCACCACCGTCTCCGGCTCCGGCTGGCCCGACCTGGTGACCCAGCGCGGGGACGGCCGGCTGATGGTGACCCGCACCGAGGGGCAGTACCGGTTCGAGCGCTCGGTCGCCGCCCTGTCGGGCTGGGATGACAAGAACCTGCTGGTGGCTGCCGGTGACCTCGACGGCGACGGCCGCGGCGACGTGATCGCCCGTGACCCCGGGGCAGGCATCGCCTCGATGTACCCGGGTGACGGCGACCGGGGGTTCCGCGCCGCGGCGGTGGACTTCTCCCGCTTCAACCCGCTCGACCAGCTCGTCGGGGCTGGCGACTTCGACGGCGACGGCAACCGCGACCTGATCGGCAGGGTGGACGCCACGACGGCCCTCCGGCTCTACCCGGGGACAGGGGACGGTGGGTTCGACAGGGCCCGGACGTTGGCCGACACGTGGGGCTACGACCAGACGGTCGGCGCCGGTGACCTCGACGGCGACGGGCGGCCCGACCTGCTGGGCCGCAAGGCGGGGCGGCTCTACCTCGTGCCGGGGGCTCGCACCTCCCTGGCTGCCCCGCAGCAGCTGCCGGGCGACTGGAGCGCCTTCGACCTCCTCAGCGGCGGCCACGACCTCACCGGCGACGGCGTCGCGGACCTCGTCGCACGGGTGCGCGAGACGCGGCTGAGCTTCATCTACCCCGGCGACGGCGCCGGCGGGTTCGGCAACCGGTACGGCACGTTCGGGGCCTTCCGCGGGCTGCGGTGGTTCGGCGTCGCCGGCAGGCTCGACGCGGGCGGAGCCGTCGACCTGGTGGGGGTGCAGGCGACGCGCGGCACGCTCAAGGTGGTCGCCAACACGGGCCGCCGCAACCTCGGCGTCACCACCCCGACCGACGTCGTGGTCGACCCGGTGGCCACGGTGATCGCCGTCGGCGACTGGAACCGCGACAGCCACGGGGACCTCATGTACCGCACCAAGGGCTCCGACCGGCTGATGTTCCTGGCAGGGCAAGGGGACGACCGGTTCGCGGACCCGGTCGGGGCCGGCACCGGCTGGGGCGGGGTCTCCGGCCTTGTGGCCGCGGGCGACCTGACCGGCGACCGGCGTCCCGACCTGCTGGGCGAGAGCGCCGGCGGCGGGGTGCGGGTCTACGCCGGCAACGGCGGCACCGGCTTCAAGGACGACTACAAGGCGACCCGCATGACCGCGGCGGCTGCCGGTGACCACAAGGGCGTGCTGCACCGTCGCAGCGACAACTCCGTGTGGTGGTGGCTGCCGTCGAGGTCGCCGGGACCGCTCACAGGCAGGAAGGTCGCCGACGACGGCCGGCGCTACGACTGGTTCCTGAGCCTCGGCGACGTGGACGGGAACGGCCGCCCGGACGTCGTGGCCAGGGCGAGGGCGAACGGGCAGCTGTGGCTGCTGCCCGGCGCGAGCACCGGCCTCGAGCGGCGGCGCTACGTGGGCGCGGTCTCGGAGGAGCTGGTCGCCGCCGCACGGTGACGGTGCTCAGCCGTCGTCGACCGCGGCTCGCTCGGCGGCCGCGGTGCGGGCCAGCCAGTCCGGCGGCGGGTCACCCGTCGCCCACACGGCACCGCTCCCGCCCAGCAGCGGCACCACGACGAGGGGAAGCCCGGCACGACCGGCCGGCGCGACCGTGGTGAGCACCCGCCCGGAGGGGCCCTCGAGCGCGAGCAGCTCCGACTGGTCGAGCCGACCCTGCGCGTCGGCCCAGGCCACGTCCCGCGCCGTGGCCGGGTCGAGCACGTGCAGGCTGTCGGGCTGCGACCAGACCACCTCGCCGAAGTCGGTGACCCCCGCGGGGAGGGCGTCGCGGAAGCGCGCGCCCATCGGCAGCAGCGAGCACGCGACGACGGCGGCGGGCCCCGTCGCGTGGCGCTCGAGGCCGTCCGGGCCGCACACGACGAGGTCGGCGCGGTCCGCGCCGGACGTGTCGCTCGCGGTCAGGCCGAGCGACCACACGGCACCCAGCCACACGGGCGCCAGCCAGTGCGTGGGGAGGTCGACGGCGACGACGTCCCCGCGCGCGAGCCCGACCTCGTCCTGGAGGAACGAGGCGGTCTTGGCCACCCAGTTGGCGTAGGTGACGTAGGACAGCTCGACCCGCTCGCCGGTGGCGTGGTCGTAGAACGTCACGGCCGGCTCGCCGGCACTCCTGCCCACCTGGTCGCGGAGCGCCTGCGCGAACGACTGTGCCGACATGGGCGCAGCCTAGGTCGCGCCTACGATGTGCCGCATGCCCACCGCCCACGACACCCGAGGCCGTCATCGTCGCCGGGGGGTTCGGCACCCGGATGCTGCCCCTCACCGAGCGCCGGCCCAAGCACCTGCTCGAGGTGGGCGGGGTCCCCTTCCTCGAGCACCAGCTCACCAAGCTCGCCGCCGCGGGGGTCGAGCACGTCGTGCTCGCGACCTCCTACCAGGCGGCGATGTTCGCCCCCACCCTCGGCGACGGGTCGCGCTACGGCGTGCGGCTGAGCTACCTGCAGGAGGAGGAGCCGCTGGGCACCGGCGGCGCCATCCGCAACGTGGCGCCGGCCCTGGACCCCGACCCCGGCCACCCGGTCGTGGTGCTCAACGGCGACGTGCTGTCGGGGCACGACCTGCGCGGTCAGCTCGAGGACTTCCGCACCCCCCGCGACGGGCGCGCGGTCGACGTGTCCCTGCACCTGGTGCAGGTCGAGGACCCTCGCGCCTTCGGCTGCGTGCCCACGGACGACGCGGGCCGGGTGCTCGCCTTCGTCGAGAAGTCCGACGACCCTGTCACCGACCAGGTCAACGCCGGCTGCTACGTCTTCCGGCGCGAGGTGATCGACACCATCCCGGCCGGCCGCGTCGTCTCGGTGGAGCGGGAGACGTTCCCCGGGCTGGTGGAGTCCGGCGCCCTTGTCGTGGGGTACGTCGACACCGCCTACTGGCGCGACGTCGGCTCGCCCGAGGCCCTGGTCGCGGCGTCGCGCGACCTCGTGCTCGGCCACGCCCCGAGCGCGGCCGTCGCGCCGCCGGTCGACGGCTCCATGGTCGCGGACGGCGCCGAGGTCGCCGGCTCGCTCGACGGCGGCAGCTCGGTGCTGTCAGGGGCCAGGGTGGCCGCCGGAGCCGTCGTGAGCGGCTCGGTCGTGATGTCGGGCGCCAGGGTCGGCCGGGACGCCGTGGTGCGCGACAGCGTGGTCGGGCCGGGGGCGGTCGTCGGCGCCCGGGCACTGCTCGACCGGGCGGCCGTCGGGGACGGCGCGCGCGTCGCGGACGGTGCCGTGCTCGAGCAGCGACGCATCGGCTGCGGCGTGGAGGTGTCCGCGCTGGACCGCGCCGATCAGGGTGCGGCAGGCTCGGGCGAGTCGGTGTAGGGGTAGTCGACGACGAACTCGTCGACCGCCTCGCCGCTCACCTCGGAGCAGTACCGCCACACGCCCAGCTGGCCCTCGGGGTTGTCGTTGGTGCCCCCCATGGACCAGTGCGTGAGTGCCACGTGGGCGCCGTCGGGGAAGGCGTCGCCGTCCTGCTCGGTCCAGGGGGCGACCATCACCTTGTCCTTGGGGTCGGAGCCGGCGTACTCGTCGGAGATCCGCCGCAGGTCGTCCATCGCGGCGTCGTCGTCGGCGATCGTCTCGTCGTACCAGATGACGGTCCAGCCGTGCTCCAGGCTGTGCACGAGCCGCTCCAGCGGCGGCCGGTCGTCCTCGGTCCAGAACTTCCGGATCTGCCCCCCGGTGAGGAACTGCCCCCAGTGCGGCCCTGCGGCCGGCGGCGCCTGGTCGTACTCGATGGGCGTGCCCTCGTCGCGGTGGTCGTTGTTGCCCTCGGCGGCCTCGGTGGTCACGTCGGTGCACGCGTCCGCCGCCGGGGCGCCGACCTCGGCGAGGTCCTGGTTGCTGCGCACCGACTCCTCGCGCACCTGGAAGAAGACGACGACGCCGATCACCACGGCCAGGACCACGGCCGGTGCGAGGGCGAGGAGCGTGCGCCGCCGCTCGGCCGCCTTCTGCTTGGCCTGGATCTGGGCAACCGCCTCGCGGCGGCTGGAGGACTTGGGCTTGCTCACGCGTCGGACTCCCGTAGGGGACTGGGGCTGGGTCGCGCAAAGTCTAGAGGTCGGCCACAGCGACCACCGTGCGGTGCTGCGTCGGCCGGGCGCGCCACCCGTGAGCGGTGAGCAGCGCGCCCACCCGGGCCGCCTCGCGGCCCGCCTCGAAGGGATCGGCCGGCAGGTGGACGACGATGCCGCCCTCGTCGTCGGTGCGCACCTCCAGGTGCGGGAGCGCCGACCCGAGGGCGGCCAGCACGTCGGCGGAGGAGGCCGGGGCGCCGAACCCCGGCGGCACCGCTTCACCGGTCGCGGCGACCGCCGCCACGACCGCCTCACGTGCGCCGAGCCCGAACATGTCGGTCGCCTCGGGACGCACGAGCGCGGCCGCGCCGGCGCCGTGACTGCCCGCGGGCAGCACGAAGCGGGCGAGCCCACGCACGAGGCACGCGGGCGCGCCCGACAGCTTCCCGGTGGCGAGCTCTGCCGCGGACGCGATCTCGTCCGCCACCGCCGGGGCGGTCACCAGGAGCGCGTTGCCGTAGGCGTCGACCCTGCCCTCGTGGTCGTCGAGCACGACCAGGCCGGCGGCGCCGAGGGCGACGTCGGTCTGACCGGTGCGCCACGCCCGCCCGCTGGTGTCGCTGACCACCACGCCCACGCACGCGCCCCGCGCCTGGAAGCCGTCGCGGATGCGGCGCGCGGACACGTCCGGGTCGAGCGGAAGCAGCACCAGCGAACCCCGCGGCGACGTTGGAGGCGTCGACTCCCGCCGCGGCCATCACGAACCCGTGCCGGGTGCGCACGATGCGGGTCGGGCCCCGCCGGGCCACGTCGCGCACGGTCTCGGCGGCGACGACGGCGTCCTTGTCCACGGCGGCACCGGGCTCGGCGCTGACCACGCGTCCCTCGGCCTTGCTCACCACCTTGCTGGTGACGACGACGACGTCACCGTCCCGGGGGGCGGTGCCGGCACCGGTCCAGGCGTCGGCCAGGACCTCGACCAGGTCGTCGCCGGCCGCGACCTCGCCGATGCCCTGCGCGGGGACGGCGATCAGTCCGCCCGGCAGGGCCGAGGACACGGGCGTCATCGGACCAGGTCCAGCGCGGCCGCCGCCATGGCCGCGGTCGCCCCCTCGCCGGTCATCATCAGCGGCACCGCCTCGCACCGGATCCCCAGAGCGCGGACGCGCTCGACCAGGCCGGCGTCGGTCTCGTCGACCAGCCAGCCGTCCAGCACGCCGCCGTCGGAGCGGGCGCCGTAGAGCTCCGCGACCCCGGCTGCCGAGACCTCCGCGCCAGAGGCCTGCAGCAGCTGCGCGGCCATGCCGCGCACGTGGCGGCCCGCGACGATGGGGGAGAGGCCGACCACCGGGGCGCGGCACTCGGCCAGGGCTGCGCGGATGCCCGGGACACCCAGGATCGTGCCCACGGAGACGACGGGGTTGGACGGCGGCAGCAGCACGACGTCCGCGTCACGCACGGCCTCCAGCACCCCGGGGGCCGGGGACGCGTCGGCCATGCCCACGGGAACGACGGCGCGGACCGGGACCTCGGCGCGCAGCCGGATCCAGTACTCCTGGAAGTGCACGACGCGCGTGCCCGACGGGGACTCCGCGTCCTCGACGGCCACGTGGGTCTCGACACGGTCGTCGCTCATGGGCAGCAGCCGCACCCCGGGCTGCCACCGGGCGCACAGCGCCTGCGTGACGTGGGAGAGCGAGTAGCCGGCCTCGAGCATCTGCGTGCGGACGAGGTGGGTGGCGAGGTCGCGGTCACCCAGGCCGAACCAGCTGTTCTCCACGCCGTACGCCGCGAGCTCCTCGTTGGCGTGCCAGGTCTCGCCGGCGCGGCCCCAGCCGCGCTCCGGGTCGATGCCGCCGCCGAGGGTGTACATCACGGTGTCCAGGTCGGGGCACACCTTCAGACCGTGCACCCACAGGTCGTCGGCGGTGTTGGCGACGACGGTGACGTCCCCGGCCTCGCCCCCCGTCCGGGCGACGTGGTGGAGCAGCCCCTGGAGGAAACGAGCTCCCCCGTAGCCCCCGGAGAGCACCACGTACTGTGACCTCCCGGCCGGGGTGGGTGTCATGTCGCCTCTCTTATCGGGTCAATCAGGATGGGGTCAAGTTGCGGGTCTATATCAGACCAGGGGTTGACTTCCGGCGTATGACAGGCTTGTAATTCTCACAGTGTCATTCACCTGCGGTTCGCCCTCGACGTGCCGGTCGTCGAGCTGCAGGAGGCGGGCGCCAACCACAGCGAGTGGGCAGGCAGGGCCCACCGGGTCGAAGAGGGGCGAGCAATGCGCGAACTATTCCTGATCGACGGGGCCGACATGGCGGCTCCGGGCAACGAGCTCGACTGGCAGGAGCGGGCGCTGTGCGCCCAGACCGATCCCGAGGCGTTCTTCCCGGAGAAGGGCGGCTCCACCCGCGAGGCCAAGCGGGTGTGCCTCACGTGCGACGTCCGGGGCGAGTGCCTCGAGTACGCACTGGGCAACGACGAGCGCTTCGGCATCTGGGGCGGGCTGTCCGAGCGGGAGCGCCGCAAGCTCAAGCGCCGCGCCGTCTGAGCCCCTGGGGCCGCCGGGAGCGCCTGGACCGGAGTCACTCCTCGTACCTCGGGTCGATCTCGTGCGGCTGCCGGCCGAGCAGCTCGGCGACCTGCTCCACCACCACGGTGAGCACGAGGGCTGCGAGATCGGCCTCCGCCGCGGCCCGCAGCTCGATGGGGCGGCGGAAGACGACCAGCCGCACGCCGTCCTCGCGGCGCACGACCGAGGCGAGCGGCACGGTGTCGCCCGGCCAGTCCGGGGGCAGCACCGGCGCCTCCTCCACCGCCAGCTCGACCTCCGCGAGCTCCTCCGACCACCGCTTCTCCAGCGAGTCCACGACGTCGAGCACGATCGCGTCGAAACGCTCGCGCCGCCCCGGCCGTGACGGGGTGCCCCCTGGCGTCAACGGCCCCGAGACCGTGTCCGGCCCGCGCCTGCCCCGCCCCCTGCGGTCACGCCGGGAGCCCTGCCGGGGCGGGGACCACCGCTGCGCCGTCCCGGGGGCGGCGCCACCAGGGGCCGCGTCCGGCGACGAGTCGGGTGCTGAGTCCGCGGCGGCCACGCCCGCGAGCCTAGCCCTGGGCGGCTGCGCCCCCGGGTAGCGTCTGCGGGGTGACTCCCATCCGTCGTTGCTCGCGCACAGCCTGCCGCCGCCCGGCCGTGGCCACGCTGACCTACGTCTACGGCGACCAGACCGCGGTGCTGGGGCCGCTCGCCACCTACGCCGAGCCCCACGCCTACGACCTCTGCACGGAGCACAGCGAGCGCCTCTCGGCGCCCCGCGGGTGGGAGGTGCTGCGGCTCGCGCCCGACGCCGACCACCTCGCCCCCTCCAGCGACGACCTGCTCGCCCTGGCCGACGCCGTCCGCGAGGCGGCACGGCCGGTGGCCGAGTCCGTGCCCGAGCAGGCGGACCAGGTGGGCCGCCGCGGGCACCTGCACGTGCTGCGCGGCCCCGCCGAGTGAGCTCGAGCGCCGCCGTCTTCAAGGCCTACGACGTCCGCGGGCTGGTGCCCACGGAGATCGACGAACCGCTGTGCCGGCTGGTGGGCAACGCCTTCGTGGCGGTCACCGGCGCGCGCACGGTCGCCGTCGGTCACGACATGCGTCCCTCGAGCCCCGGGCTCGCCCAGGCCTTCGCGGAGGGGGCGCTCGCCGCCGGGGCCGACGTCGTGATGATCGGGCTGGCCTCCACCGACCAGCTCTACTTCGCCTCGGGCCTGCTCGGCGTGCCCGGCGCGATGTTCACCGCCAGCCACAACCCCGCGCAGTACAACGGCATCAAGCTGTGCCGGGCCCACGCGGCGCCCGTCGGACGGGACACCGGACTGACGGAGATCCGCGACCGCGTGCTCGCCGGCGAGGAGCAGCTCGCGGCCAGCGCCCGGCGAGCTCAGCCACCGCGACGTCCTGGGCGACTACGCCGCACACCTCCACACGCTGGTGCCGGTGCACGGGCGCCCGCTGCGCGTGGTGGTCGACGCCGGCAACGGCATGGCCGGGCACACCGCACCCGCCGTGCTGGGTGACCTCGTCGATCTCGTCGAGCTCTTCTTCGAGCTGGACGGCACCTTCCCCAACCACGAGGCCAACCCGATCGACGCGGCCAACCTGGTCGACCTGCAGCGTGCGGTCGTCGCTGAGGATGCCGACGCCGGACTCGCCTTCGACGGCGACGCCGACCGCTGCTTCGTGGTGGACGAGCGCGGCGCCGCCGTCGACCCCGGCGTGCTGGTGGCGCTGATCGCCGACCGCGAGCTGCGGCGGGTGCCGGGCTCCGCGGTCATCCACAACCTGATCACCAGCCGTGCGGTGCCCGAGCTCGTGGAGCGCCGGGGCGGCACGGCGGTGCGCACCCGTGTGGGCCACTCCTTCATCAAGGCGACGATGGCCGAGACCGACGCGGTCTTCGGGGGCGAGCACAGCGGGCACTTCTACTTCCGCGACTTCTGGCGGGCCGACTCCGGCATGCTCGCCGCGCTGCACGTGCTGGCGGCGCTCGCCGAGCAGGAGCGACCGCTCAGCGACCTGCTCGAGGACTACCGCCGCTACGTCCCGTCCGGCGAGATCAACTCCACCGTCGCCGACCAGGCGGCGACCGTGGCGCGCGTCCAGGCGGTCTTCGCCGACCGCGACGGCGTGGCGCTGGACCACCTCGACGGGCTGACCGTGAGCCACCCCGACTGGTGGTTCAATGTCCGAGCCTCCAACACCGAGCCGCTGCTGCGGCTCAACGTGGAGGCCGGCGACGAGGACAGCATGGTCGCGTTGCGCGACGAGGTGCTGAGGATCATCAGGAGCGAGGCATGAGCGTGGACCCGGAGCTGCTGGAGATCCTGGCCTGTCCCGACTGCCACGGCAGTGTGCGTGAGGCCGACGACTCGATCCGGTGCGAGCAGTGCGGTCGCGTCTACCCGGTGCGGTCGGTGCCGGTGATGCTGGTCGAGGAGTCAACGCCCGGTGCCTGAGGTCTTCGACGAGACCCTCCTGGACGACCCGGAGGCGCTCGAGCGGGTCGACCTGGTCCTGCGGCCGCTCGCCGAGGCCGGGGCGCGGGTCCGCCGCGAGTCGGTCGAGAGCGTCGAGGCGGTGGAGGCGTGCGTCGCAGAGATCCGTGACGACCGGCCCCGCGCGGTCATCGCCGCAGGTCCCGACTCCCGGCTGCTGCGGGCGGTGCTGGAGCCCACCTGCCCGGTGCCCTTCGTGGCGTGGCCGGCCCACGGCCTGCCGGGCTGGGCAGGGTCGCTGGACCTCGTGGTGATGCTGGCACCGCAGGGCGACGACCAGCACAGCGCCGCAGCGGTCGCCGAGGCGGTGCGACGGGGTTGCCAGGTCGTGGTGGCCGCACCGGCGGGCTCGCTGGTCGGGCAGCACGCCCAGGGCCGCCACTGCTCGCTGCTGCCGACCGCGACGGGCGACCAGCTCGCCAGCGCGGTCATCGTGCTCGACCTGCTGACCCGCGTCGGCCTGGGGCCGTCGGCGGACGCCGAGCAGGTGGCCACCGCGCTCGACGACGTGGCCGTGGCGTGCTCCCCGCACCGCGACCAGACGGTCAACCCGGCCAAGCTGCTCGCGGTGGCGCTGGCCGACAGCGTGCCGGTGGTCTGGGGCGGCAGCGTGCTCGCTGCCCGCGCCGCACGGCGCGTCGCCGAGGCGTTCCGCCGCGCCAGCGGCCGCTCCGCCCTCGCCGGCGACGCCGAGCACCTGCTGCCGGTGATCGCCGCCGCGAGGCCGCGTGACGTCTTCGACGACCCCTTCGCCGACGACGGTCCGGCCGACCCGCGCCCGACCCTCGTCGTGCTCGACGACGGGGCCACGGACCCCGGCCGCGCCGAGGTGCACGGCCGTCTCACGACCGCGGCGGACGAGCAGCAGGTGCGCGTCGAGGTGGTCTCCAGCGGCGGCGGCTCGGACGTCGCGCGCTACGCGTCGCTGCTCGGGCAGGGGCGCTACGCCGCGGCGTACCTCGGCATCGGGCTCGGCCGCAACCTGTTCTAGGCCCCCCGCGGGTAGAGTTGGTCCGCTGAACGGCACCCCACTGAGGAGAAGCATGGACTACAAGGTCGCCGACCTTTCCCTGGCCGACTTCGGTCGCATGGAGATCGACCTCGCCGAGCACGAGATGCCCGGTCTGATGGCGATGCGCGCACGCTACGGCGAGAGCAAGCCACTCGCCGGGGCCCGCATCGCGGGCTCGCTCCACATGACCGTGCAGACGGCGGTGCTCATCGAGACGCTGATCGACCTCGGCGCCGAGGTGCGGTGGGCCTCGTGCAACATCTTCTCCACCCAGGACCACGCCGCCGCGGCGGTCGTGGTCGGTCGCGACGGCACCGCCGAGTCGCCGGCGGGTGTGCCCGTCTTCGCGTGGAAGGGCGAGAGCCTGGAGGAGTACTGGTGGTGCACCCAGCAGATCCTGCGCTGGCCGGACGGTCCGGGTGGCGACAAGCGGTTCGCCAACATGATCCTCGACGACGGCGGTGACGCCACGCTCCTGGTGCACCTCGGCGTGCAGAGCGAGAAGGACGGTGTCGCACCCGACCCGGCCACCGCGGAGAGCGCCGAGCAGAGGGTGGTCTTCGAGACGCTGCAGCGCTCGCTCACCGAGGACACCAACCGGTGGACGGCGATCGCCAACGAGCTCCGGGGCGTGACCGAGGAGACCACCACCGGCGTGCACCGCCTCTACGAGCGGCTCCGCGAGGGCACGCTGCTGTTCCCCGGCATCAACGTCAACGACTCGGTGACCAAGAGCAAGTTCGACAACCGCTACGGCTGCCGCCACTCGCTCGTCGACGGCATCAACCGCGCCACCGACGTGCTCATCGGCGGCAAGGTCGCGGTCGTGTGCGGCTACGGCGACGTCGGCAAGGGCTGCGCCGAGTCGCTCCGCGGCCAGGGCGCCCGCGTGATCGTCACCGAGATCGACCCGATCTGTGCCCTGCAGGCGGCGATGGACGGCTACCAGGTCGCCACGCTCGAGGAGGTCCTCGGCCAGGCCGACATCGTGATCACCGCGACGGGCAACAAGGACGTCGTCACCGCCGACCAGATGAGCCGCATGAAGCACCAGGCGATCGTCGGCAACATCGGTCACTTCGACAACGAGATCGACATGGCGGGCCTGGAGACCTACCCGGGGATCCAGCACAAGAACGTCAAGCCCCAGGTCGACGTGTGGACCTTCCCGGAGGGCAATTCCGTCATCGTGCTGTCCGAGGGCAGGCTGATGAACCTCGGCAACGCGACCGGTCACCCGTCGTTCGTGATGTCGAACTCGTTCACCAACCAGGTGCTGGCGCAGATCGAGCTGTTCACCCGCTCCGAGCAGTACCCACTCGGCGTCTACACGCTGCCCAAGCACCTCGACGAGGAGGTCGCCCGGCTGCACCTGGAGGCGTTGGGCGTGAGCCTCACCCGGCTCACCGACGCGCAGGCGTCGTACCTCGGCGTCGACCAGCAGGGGCCGTTCAAGCCGGACCACTACCGGTACTGAGCGACGGGGCCCTTCACACCGTGAGCACGACGACCACCTCCGAGGCCCCGACCCGGGGCCGGGTGCTGATCGTCGACGACGACCCGGCGCTGGCCGAGATGCTGTCGATCGTGCTCGCCGGTGAGGGGCTGGACGCGCGGGTCTGCACCCGGGGCGACGAGGCGATGGCGGAGTTCCGCAGCTTCCACCCCGACGTCGTCCTGCTCGACATCATGCTGCCGGGCAAGGACGGCATCGAGGTCTGCCGCGAGGTGCGCGCGGAGTCCGGAGTGCCGATCGTCATGCTCACCGCGCGCAGCGACACCGTGGACGTCGTGGTCGGCCTCGAGTCGGGTGCCGACGACTACGTCGTCAAGCCGTTCAAGCCCAAGGAGCTGGTGGCCCGGATCAGGGCGCGGATGCGCCGGCTCGACCCGGTGGGCAGCGAGAACCTGCGCGTGGGCGACCTCGAGATCGACGTCTCGGGGCACCGGGTATGCCGCGGGGAGACCGAGCTGGCGCTGACGCCCCTGGAGTTCGACCTGCTGACGTGCCTCGCCCGGCGACCGCGCCAGGTCTTCACCCGCGAGCAGCTGCTCGAGCAGGTATGGGGCTACCGCCACGCGTCCGACACCCGCCTGGTCAACGTCCACGTCCAGCGCCTGCGATCGAAGATCGAGCACGATCCGGAGAACCCGACGATCGTGCTGACCGTCCGGGGCGTGGGTTACAAGGCGGCCTGAGCCCATGGCACAGGCGCGCCGTCCGCTCCGCTGGGGGACCATGACGGCTCCGGCCCGAGGGCTGGCGGGCGTGTGGCGCCGGTCCGTGCAGGCGCGGGTCCTGCTCAGCACGATCGCACTCAGCGCGGCGGTGGTCCTCCTGCTGGGCGTGACCCTCCTCCAGCAGATCAGCGACGGCCTCGTCGACAGCCGTGTGCGCGTCGCGCTGGACGAGGCGGCGCGCAGCACCGGGGAGGTGCAGACGGAGCTCGCGGCCGCCAGCGGTGACCTCGACCTCGACACCAAGCTGCCCGCACTGCTCGCGCGGGTCGTCTCGCGCGGCCAGGGTCAGGGCTTCGGCATCGTGCTGGTCGGGCCCTTGCCGGACGCCGGGAGCGGGGGCGGGGAGGGACAGCGGTTCACGCCTGGCCTGGATCCGTCGAGCGTGCCGGCCGACCTGCGCCAACGGGTCCAGGGGGAGCGCGACGTCACGTCCTCGTGGACGTTCTCCCGCCTGAAGGAGACGGACGGCTCCAGCACGCCCGCCGTCGTGGTGGGTTCGTTGGTGAGGGTGCCGGCCGACGGCTCGACGTTCGCGCTCTACCACCTGTTCCCGATGGCCGACGAGGAGTCGGCGCTGGCACTGGTGCGCCGCGGACTGCTGACCAGCGGCCTGCTGCTGCTCATCCTCGTCCCCGGGGTGGCCTGGCTGGTCACGCGCCAGGTGGTCACGCCGGTGCGGCTGGCCCGCAGGGTCGCGGAACGCATCGCCTCCGGCCGCCTCGAGGAGCGCATGCAGGTGCGTGGGGAGGACGACATCGCCCGGCTGGCCGGGTCCTTCAACCAGATGGCCACCACGCTGCAGCGGCAGATCCGGGCGCTGGAGGACATGTCGGCGTCGCAGCGCAGGTTCGTCTCCGACGTCTCGCACGAGCTGCGCACGCCGCTGACCACCGTGCGGATGGCCGCCGACGTGCTGCACGACAACCGGCACCGGTTCGACGCCGCCACGTCGCGTGCCGCCGAGCTGCTGCACGCCGAGCTGGACCGGTTCGAGAACCTCCTCACGGGGCTCCTCGAGATCAGCCGCTACGACGCCGGTGCCGCCGTCCTGCACCTCGACCGTGTCGACCTCGTGGACGTCGCGCGGCGCATCATCGACCAGACCGGCGCCCTGGCCGCCCGCGCCGACGTGCGGGTCGAGCTGCGCGCCGCCGACGGACCGGTCCTCGTCGAGGGCGACGCGCTGCGCGTCGAGCGCATCGTGCGCAACCTCATGTCCAACGCCATCGACTTCGCCGGCCGTGCCCGCCGATCCGAGATCCTCGTGCAGGTGGCGGGCACCGAGGACGCCGGAGCGCTCACGGTGCGTGACTACGGAGCCGGGCTCCAGCCCGGCGACGAGCAGCGGGTCTTCAACCGCTTCTGGCGGGCCGACCCCTCCCGGGTGCGCACCACCGGCGGAACCGGGCTCGGGCTGGCGATCGCCTCGGAGGACGCCCGGCTCCACGGCGGCCGCCTGGAGGCGTGGGGCGCACCGGGTGCGGGTGCGCAGTTCCGGCTCATCCTGCCCCGCCTGGTCCGCGGGCCCGTCACGCGCGAGCCCCTGCCGCTCGAGCCCGCCGACGTCCCTCGTGCCGAGGTGATGAGGTGAGCCGGACGCGGGGTCGCGCTGCTGCGGACGTCGGTGGCGGGCTCGCTGCTGCTGGTCGCGGCGTGCGGGGGCATCCCCGACGACGGGCCGGTGGTCGACGGAGCGGTCTCCGGAGTCGCCACCTCGGCGGCCCCCTTCGACTTCTCCCCGCCGGGTCCCCAGCCGGGGGCCACCCCGGAGCAGATCGTGTCGGGCTTCCTCACCGCGCTGCAGGCCACCCCGCTGTCCACGACGGTGCCGCGACAGTTCCTCACCGAGCGGGCGGCGGAGACCTGGCAGCCGGAGCGCCGCACCGTGCTCTACGGCGAGCAGGACGTGCTGGTCCCGCCGACTCCAGCGGGCAGGGCCCCGGTCGAGGTGGCGGTGGCCCTGGAGCGCGTCTTCGCGCTCGATGCCACCGGACGGTGGACGGGGCGGCATCCGGCGATCGAGCGTCGCGGGCTGCAGCTCTCGGTCGCGCGGGAGGATGGCGAGTGGCGCCTGACGGACCCGCCGGACGCAATGGTGCTGCCCCTGACCCACTTCGAGAACCGCTACCGCAGGTTCGCGGTGTACTTCGCCGACCCCACCGGCGGCGTGCTGGTGCCGGAGCCCGTCTACCACCCTCTCGAGGCGCAGACCCCGACGGAGCTCGTCGAGGCGCTGCTGGCCGGGCCGCAGGGCGTCGAGCGCATGGTCGACCGCTCCTTCCTCCCGCCGCGCAGCGAGCTGGTGGTGAGCGTCCCGGTCGGTCCCGGCGGCGTGGCGCGCGTGCCGCTGACCGGGGAGATCCTCGCGCTGGGCCGGCGGGACCTCACCTCCGCCATGGCGCAGATCGTCTGGACGCTGCGGCAGGTGCCCGAGGTCAGGGCGGTCTCGGTGACCGCAGACGGCGAGCCCGTGACGGTGCCGGGGATGGGCGAGGTGGTCCCCGTGGACGCCCTCGAGCAGTTCTCGCCGCTGATCGCGGCGGCGTCCGGCGACCTGTACGGCTTCCGCGGCAGCAGCGTGCGACGGGTCACCGCCGGAGGGGAGAGCACCCTGCTGGAGGTGCCGGCGCGGATCCGTCCCGCGAGCCTGGGTGTGAGCCTGCTCGGCAACCCGGTGGCGGTCGCGGACACCCGCGGGCAGGTGCACGTCCTCGCGCGCGGGTCCCGGCGTCCGGGCCCGGCGCAGCCGGTCGAGACGGTGGACACCGGGCCGGTCGTCCCTCCGGTCTGGGACTGGTCGCGGTCGATCTGGTTGGTGCCCCGTCGCTTCGACGGCCGCGTCGAGGTGCTCCTGGGCGGACGGCTGAGGTCGCTGGCCTGGCCCGACGCGTCCCTGCGCGGCCGCAGCGTGCGAGCCGCGACCGTGTCCAGGGACGGGTCGCGCCTGGTCCTGGCCCTCTCCAGCCCCGGCGGGGGCAGCGAGCTGGTGCTGGCCAGGGTCCTGCGGTCCTCCGAGGCGGCGGGCACACCGACGGCGCTGCGGGGCAGCAGGGTCGTGCCGACCGGCACCCGCCTGCCCCCGGTCGTGGAGATCGGCTGGCGCGACGCCCAGACCCTGGCCGTCCTCGTGCGCGGCGAGGGCCTCAGCAGCCGCGTGCTCACGGTGGCCGTCGACGGCCAGCGCGAGTCGCGCACCCTGACCGACGACAGCGACGTGCTCTTCGCCCGCGCGATCGCGATGGCGTCCGCCCCCACGACAGGGGTTGTCCGTGTGACCACGCGGGACGGCGAGGTGCTCTCGCTCGGCGCGGAGGGCAGCTGGCTCGACGTCGGCACCGGCCGGCCGCTCCGTGCGCCGACCTTCGTCGGCTGAGACTATGGATCGGGACCAGTTCGGACCCGAAAGCAGGCCGCGGCATAATTGTCAGATTGGTGGGTATTCGTCGCTCAGTTTCGGGAGAGGAGCCCACCATGAGCAACGTCGAGACCGGCCGCATCACGACTGACATCCCCGCGCGGATGGATCGACTGCCCTGGACCAGATGGCACTGGATGGTCCTGATCGGTCTAGGCACAGTGTGGATCCTCGACGGGCTCGAGGTGACCATCGTCGGCTCGATGTCCGACGCACTCAAGGACCCCAACACCGGCCTGGGCATGTCGAGCTACGACATCGGCGTCGCCGGCGCGGCGTACGTCGCGGGTGCCTGTCTGGGCGCGCTGTTCTTCGGTCAGATGACCGACAGGTTCGGCCGCAAGAAGCTGTTCCTCATCACGCTCGGGGTCTACACGGTCGCCACCGTGCTGACCGCGTTCTCGATGAACCCCGCCTGGTACTTCGCCTGCCGCTTCGTCACCGGAGCCGGCATCGGCGGTGAGTACGCCGCGATCAACTCCGCGATCGACGAGCTGATCCCCAAGGCCTTCCGCGGACGGGTCGACATCGCCATCAACGGCTCCTTCTGGGTCGGCGCGGCCCTCGGCTCGCTGCTCACGATCCCGCTGCTCGACCCCACGCTCGTCAGCGCGGAGTGGGGCTGGCGCATCGCCTTCGCGCTCGGCGCCATCCTGGCCGTCGGCATCCTGATCGTCCGCCGCACCGTGCCGGAGAGCCCCCGCTGGCTGTTCATCCACGGACGTGAGGAGGAGGGCGAGCGCGTCGTCCAGGACATCGAGCAGCAGGTGGGCGGCGAGTACGGCGGTCCGCTGCCCGAGGCCACCGACGGCTCGATCACCATCCGGCAGCGCAAGACGATCGGCCTGCCCGAGATCGCGCGCACCGTCTTCTCGCAGTACCCACGGCGCACGCTCGTCTGCTTCTCGCTCTTCGTCGGGCAGGCGTTCCTCTACAACGCCTTCTTCTTCACCTACGGCGACGCGCTGGGCACGCTCTACGGCGTCACCCAGGTCGGCTGGTACCTCGCGATCTTCGCCGCCAGCAACTTCGCAGGCGCGCTGCTGCTGAGCCAGCTGTTCGACACCGTCGGCAGGGTGCCGATGATCGCCGGCACCTACCTCATCTCCGGCGTCGGGCTGATCATCGCCGGGCTGATGCTGGGCGACCTGACGGCGGTGACGCTCACGGCGTTCGGTTGCGCGATCTTCTTCTTCGCCTCCGCCGGCGCCAGCGGTGCCTACCTGACGGCCAGTGAGATCTTCCCGATGGAGACCCGCGCGATGTGCATCGCGTTCTTCTACGCCATCGGCACCGCCGCCGGTGGTATCGCCGGTCCGCTGCTCTTCGGCAAGCTGATCGGGGACACCACGCCTGAGCGACACCTCGCCGCTGGCCATCGGCTACTACATCGGCGCGGCGCTGATGATCGCCGGCGGCATCATCATGGCGATGTTCGGCATCAAGGCCGAGGGCAAGTCGCTGGAGTCCATCGCCAAGCCGCTGACCGCGGAAGACGCACCGGAGGAGCGCACCCCCGCACGCGCCTGAGGGCGGACCGGGCGAGGGCGGTGGGGCACGAGACCTCACCGCCGTCCCCGTGCCCGGGCGGGGTGGTTGCGGCAGGTCCAGGAGCCCGTCCATGGTGCGCGCATGCGCGACGCCTTCCTCGACCTGGTGGCCGGCGGCAGCTGCGTGTCCTGCTCCCGGCCGGGGCGCCGGCTGTGCCGCTGGTGCGGCGCAGGGCTGCGAGCCCGGGTGGAGCGGGTCGAGCCCAGCCCGTGCCCGCCCGGCCTGCTGCCGCGTCCATGCTGCCGGCGACTACGCCGGGACGCTGCGCGCCCTGGTGCTCGCACACAAGGAGAGGTCGGCGCTGGGACTCGTGGTGCCGCTCGGTCGGGTGCTGGCCGACGTGGTCGTCGGCGCGGTTGCCGACCACCGCCACGGCGAGCGGACCGGTCGTGCTGGTGCCCGTGCCCTCGCACCCCACGGTGGTGAGGGCCCGCGGGCACGACCCACTGCTGCGTGTAGTCCGCCGCTGCGCCGGGGTGCTGCGCCGCCGCGGGACGCCGGTCGCGGTGCGCAGGCTGCTGTCCGTTGCCGGCCGGCCGCAGGACCAGGCCGGGCTGAGCGCCGAGCAACGGCGGACCAACCTCGACGGCCGCTTCCGGGCGGTGCCCCGTCCGGACTCGCCACCGGTCCGACTCCTCCTCGTCGACGACGTGATGACGACCGGCGCCACGCTGCGGGAGGCGCAGCGGGCTCTCGAGGTCGCGGGCCACGGGCCTCTCGGGGCGGTCACCCTCGCTGCGACTCGGCGTCACAGCCGTCCCCTGACCACCCTGGACTGCGGTCGTCAACGTTTGCCGCCCCATCTACCGGTCTCGCCACCGGGGGGCTAGCGTCTGTCCATGGAGTCCGTCCGGGTCCGTGGTTGCGCCAGGGGTCCTCTGGGACATTCCTGGTTAGCCGAAGCCAGTCGCAGGCGAAACGGTCCACGTAAGTCGGGTGCCGCCCTCGGGTGGGACCGACGAGCACGGTGCGGCTTAGAGGTAAGTCCTGCCGGCCATTCCCGTCCTACACGGGAGAACCGGTCGAGAAGGTGGGTAGTGGCAGACAAGCTGCGAGAGCCTCAGCAGGCGGTTGTGGGGTCGAAGACCAGGTCGGCCGGACGGACCCCTCCAGCTCCAGGCAGGATCCACTCGATCATGGAGGTGCCCATGGACATCGTCGTCAACGTCCGTCACGGGGAGGTCTCGGAGCGCTTCCGGGACCACGTGCAGGACAAGCTCTCCCGGCTCGAGAAGCATGACCACAAGGTCATCCGCATCGAGGTCGAGGTGGAGAAGGAGCGCAACCCGCGCTTGCAGGACCGCGCGATGCGCGTCCAGCTGACGGCGTTCACCAAGGGACCGATCGTGCGCGCAGAGGCCGCCGCCGACGACAAGATGGCCGCACTCGACATGGCGCTGGACAAGATGAGCGCCCAGATGCGCAAGGCGGCCGACCGCAAGCGCGTGCACCGTGGCCGCCACTCGCCCGTGTCGGTGGCCCAGGCAACCGCGCAGCTCGACGGGCAGCTGATGCTCGACCAGCGCCTCAACGGCGTCGTCGTCGACGACCAGGACGCGGTCGGCTTGCTGGAGGTCGACGGCGACGGGCCCCTGGTGGTGCGGGAGAAGTCGCACCCGGCCAGGCCGATGACTCTGGACCAGGCGCTCTACGAGATGGAGCTCGTGGGCCACGACTTCTTCCTGTTCCTGGACCACGCGACCCGGCAGCCGGCCGTGGTCTACCGGCGCCGCGGCTACGACTACGGCGTGATCCGGCTGGACCTGGAGGGGGAGAGCGCGACCTAGGTCCCCTGGGGCCCGGCCCTAGGTCGTGTGTCCTCATTTCGGCCGTACGAGTAGTCCGAACGTGCCATGATGCGAGCGTGGCACTAGACACTGCGACCACGACGCCCCCCCGGACGGACTCCACGTCGATCCGTGTGGTCGTCGTGGATGACCAGGAGCTCTTCCGTCGCGGCCTCACCATGCTGCTCAACGCCGAGCCCGACATCGAGGTCGTGGGCGAGGCCTCCAACGGGGCCGGAGCGGTGGAGCTGGCGGCTGTCGAAGGGCCCGACGTGGTCCTGATGGACGTGCGCATGCCCAAGCAGAGCGGCATCGAGAGCTGTCTGGCCATGAAGGCGGCCGCCCCGACCGCGCGCATCATCATGCTCACGGTCAGCGACGACGAGGCGGACCTCTACGACGCGGTCAAGAACGGCGCCTCCGGCTACCTGCTCAAGGACTCCTCCATCGACGAGGTCTCCCAGGCGATCCGCGTGGTGGCCGACGGTCAGTCGCTGATCAGCCCCTCCATGGCGATCAAGCTGCTCGACGAGTTCAAGCAGATGTCGCGGGGGGAGCGCACCGTGGCCTCCTCGCCCAAGCTCACCGAGCGCGAGCTCGAGGTGCTGCGGCTGGTGGCCCAAGGACTCAACAACCGCGAGATCGCCAAGCAGCTGTTCATCAGCGAGAACACCGTGAAGAACCACGTCCGCAACATCCTGGAGAAGCTCCAGCTGCACTCGCGGATGGAGGCCGTCATGTACGCGGTCCGGGAGAAGCTGCTCGACATCCCGTGACTTCGTGTCCGAGCGGTAGCTGCGGAGGTTTGAGGAGCGAGCGGAGCAAGCGTCTCGAAACCCTGCCATGAGGCGCACGGAGATCTCGCTCGCCGAGGCCCGCCGCGTCACCCTCGCGGCCCAGGGGTTCCTCGACCCCCCGCACGCCACACCCACGACGCGGACGCTCATGCGCGCCGTCGGGCGCACCCAGGTGCTGCAGATCGACTCGGTCAACGTGCTCCAGCGTGCCCACTACGTGCCGCTGATGAGCCGCGTCGGGCCCTACGACACCGCACTCCTCGACCGCGCCTCCGGGAAGGCGCCGCACCGGCTGGTGGAGTACTGGGCGCACGTGGCCGCGCTGGTGCCGGTCGAGCTCTGGCCGGTGATGCGGCACCGCATGCGGCACTACCGCGACAACGGCCACGAGTGGATGTCGCACCGCCCCGAGCTGGTCGCCGAGCTCCTGGCCGAGATCCGCGACGGCGGCGCCGCCACCGCACGCGACCTCGACCAGGGGCTCCCTCGCCGCAAGGACCACTGGGGGTGGAACTGGTCGGAGAGCAAGCGGACGCTCGAGTACCTCTTCGTCTCCGGCGAGGTCGCCGTCGCCGGACGCACCCCCTCCTTCGAGCGCCTCTACGACCTCCCCGAGCGGGTGCTGCCGCCCACCGTGCTCGCGGCGCCCGAGCCCTCCGTGGAGGAGGCCGAGCGCGAGCTCGTCCGACGGGCGGCACGTGCCCACGGCGTGGCGAGCCTGCGGTGCCTCGCGGACTACTTCCGCATGCCCGCTGCCGCGGCCCGGCGTGCCGTCGGGGAGCTGGTCGAGGCGGGCGAGCTGCTGCCGGTGGGGGTGCGCGGGTGGGACGAGCCGACGTACCTCCACAGCGAGGCCCGGCTCCCTCGCGCGGCCCACGTGCGGGCACTGCTCAGCCCCTTCGACCCCCTGGTCTGGGAGCGGCGCCGCACCGAGCGGCTCTTCGGCTTCCACTACCGCATCGAGATCTACGTGCCCGCGCCGCAGCGCGTGCACGGCTACTACGTGCTGCCGTTCCTGCTCGGTGACCGACTGGTCGCCCGGGTCGACCTCAAGGCCGACCGGCGAGCGGGCACCTTGCTGGTGAGGTCGGCGTACGCCGAGGAGCACGCGCCGCCCGAGACCGCGGTGCAGCTGGCCGGGGCACTGCACGAGATGGCGGCGTGGCTCGGCCTCTCATCGGTCAGCGTGACCGGGCCCGGCGACCTCGTCCCGACGCTCAGGGCGGCGACGAGCGGCGCCTGACAGCGTCCTCCAGGACCTGCGCGGCCTCCTCGGCGCCGTTCGCGGCTCGGATCTGCTCGCCGAGCCGCTCCGCCGCCTCCCGGTGCGGTCCGTCGTCGAGGAGCTGCTCCACGGCTGCCCGGATCCGTCGCGGCGACGCGTGCCGAGACAGCACCCGGCCGGCCCCTGCCCGCTGCACCGACCGGCCCACGGTGGGCTGGTCGGTCTTGGAGTCGAGCGGGAGGACGAGGAGGGGGACGCCGTGGGCCAGCGCAGCCATCGTCGTGCCCTGCCCACCGTGACCGACGACCAGCGACGTGCGGGGCAGCACCTCGTCGTGCGAGAGCCAGCGGTGGAGCTCGACGCTCGAGGGCACCCGGAGGCCGGCGCCCTCCACGGCTGGGCCCGTCGTGGCGATGACCCGCGCCGGGAGGCCGTCGACGGCGTCCAGCACTCGCTGCCACGTCGCGTGCAGGCTGCGGAAGGCGAAGGTGCTGAGGCTGATGAGCACCGTGGGCGACTCCGCGCGCGCCGGCACGCCGGTGACCACGGGGCCGGTGTGCACCACGTCGCCGTGGCCCCGGTCCAGCTCGGACAGCGAGGTCACCAGCGTCGGCTCTCCCGCGTCGATGAGGGCGAGGGGCCGAAGGCCGCGTAGTCGGAGCAGCACACCCATCGGTCCGCGGGCGGCGCGGCGGAGGTAGCCGTCGTAGGTGTGCTCGAGCACTGCGTAGGGTCGACCCGCGCGGTGCAGCGCCGCCATGACGCCGAAGAGCAGGCAGTCGACCACGACCAGGTCGGCTGGACGCCTGCCGATCTCGGTGAGCACGTCCGAGCCCAGGGCGGACTCGCCGAAGAGGGCGAGCATCTCGGTGGTCGAGGTGGGGGTGGCGGAGCTGAACGGTCGGGCGGTCGGATACGCCGTGACGTCGTGACCCCCGGCCGCGAGGCGGTCCACCTGCACGGCGTGGGCGAGGAAGCGGACCCGATGGCCCCGGCGGCGCAGCTCGTCGGCGATGCCGAGGGCGGGCGGCACGTTGCCGCCGCCGTCCCAGGTGACGAACAGGATGTCGGCCATGGTCAGGTCTCCTCCCGGGATGCCGGCCGCGGTGAGGACCGCCGCGACCAGCGTGTGGATCCGTGCCTCCGTCTGGGCGCGGGAGGAGCCCTGGTCGCGGCGCAGCAGCTTCCAGGTGTACACGTCGGTGACCACGGCGAGCAGGTCGAGGACCTCCTGGTGGCGGTCCGGCTCGAGGTGCGCGAGCTGGTCGCCGAAGCTCTGGTCGACCCAGGTGCGGTGCACCTCGCGGCCGGCCTCGACGACGGCACGGACGGTCTCGTCCGTGCGCTCCTGCGCCAGCAGCAGCAGTGCCGAGTCACCGCGGGTCTCGTAGTGGTCGACCAGCAGCCGGACCGCCTCCCGCGGGGCGCCCGCGGGGGCCCGGCGCTCGGCAGCGACGAGGGCCGCGCCGTGCTCGGTGGTCGCCTGCACCAGCCCGGCGCGGCTGCCGAAGTGGCGCAGCACGGTCTGCACGCTGACCTCGGCCCGCCGCGCGACCATGTCGAGCCCGATCTCCGCCACGAGGTGGTCGCTTGCCAGGTCGAACGTCGCCTGCAGGATCCGTCGACGCGTCTCCTCGACCGAGGCCGCCCGGGCTCGCATGGTGTAGCTGCGCGTGGTTTTCATGTCAGCAGCAGTTGACACCGAAGCAACTTTCACGTCAACCGCGGTTCACGCGAAGTCTGGACCAGTCCGTGCGCCGGGGGGCTCGCCCACGCGTGCCCGGACCGCGGGGACCGCGTGGGTAGAGTGGCTGGCGCATCAGTCCACGACCGGGAGCTCACTTCGTGCCTGCCATCATCGACAAGATCCTCCGCATCGGTGAGGGGAAGATCGTTCGCCAGCTGGAGGCCGTGGCCCAGGCCGTCAACGTCATCGAGGACGACTTCGTCGCGATGAGCGACGAGGAGCTGCAGGGCATGACCCCTGAGCTCAAGCGCAGGCTCGCCGAGGGCGAGTCGCTCGACGAGATCATGCCGGAGGCGTTCGCCACGGTGCGCGAGGCCGCTCGCCGGGTCCTCGGGCAGCGGCACTTCGACGTCCAGGTGATGGGCGGCGCCGCCCTCCACCTCGGCAACATCGCCGAGATGAAGACCGGTGAGGGCAAGACGCTCGTCGCGACCCTGCCGAGCTACCTCAACGCGCTCACCGGCCGCGGTGTCCACGTCGTCACGGTCAACGACTACCTCGCGAAGTACCACGCCGAGTGGATGGGGCGCGTGCACGGCTTCCTCGGCCTGACCGTGGGCGTGATCCTGCCCGAGATGAGCCGCGCCGACCGTCGGGAGGCCTACGCCTGCGACATCACCTACGGCACCAACAACGAGCTCGGGTTCGACTACCTGCGCGACAACATGGCCAACGCGCTCGAGGAGTGCGTCCAGCGCGGTCACCACTACGCGATCGTCGACGAGGTCGACTCGATCCTCATCGACGAGGCCCGGACGCCGCTCATCATCTCGGGCCCGACCCAGGACGAGGTGCGCTGGTACCCCGAGTTCGCCAAGGTCGCCTCCCAGATGACGCGGGACGAGGACTACGAGGTCGACGAGAAGAAGCGCACGATCTCGGTGCTCGACAGCGGCATCACGAAGGTCGAGGACTACCTCGGCATCGAGAACCTCTACGACTCGGTCAACACCCCGCTCATCTCCTTCATGAACAACTCCATCAAGGCCAAGGAGCTGTTCCGCCGCGACAAGGAGTACATCGTCCGCGACGGGGAGGTGCTCATCGTCGACGAGCACACCGGCCGCACGCTCATCGGTCGCCGCTACAACGAGGGTCTCCACCAGGCGATCGAGGCCAAGGAGGGCGTGCAGATCCGCGAGGAGTACCAGACCCTCGCCACCATCACGCTGCAGAACTACTTCCGCCTCTACGAGAAGCTCGCCGGCATGACCGGCACGGCCATGACCGAGGCCTCCGAGTTCGACAAGATCTACAAGCTCGGCGTCGTGCCGATCCCCACCAACATGCCGATGGCGCGCGCCGACCAGGCCGACCTCGTCTACCGCACCGAGGAGGCGAAGTACGAAGCTGCGGCCGAGGACATCGCCGAGCGCCACCGCGCCGGCCAGCCCGTGCTCGTCGGCACGGTCTCGGTGGAGAAGTCCGAGTACCTCTCCAACCTGCTCAGGAGCAAGGGCGTACCGCACTCGGTCCTCAACGCCAAGCAGCACGCCGACGAGGCGAAGGTCGTCGCGATGGCCGGCCACAAGGGCGCGGTCACGGTCGCGACCAACATGGCCGGCCGCGGCACCGACATCATGCTGGGCGGCTCGGTGGACTTCCTGGCGGACCAGGCGCTGCGAGACCAAGGGCTGGACCCGCACGACGACGCGGAGGCCTACGAGGCCGGCTGGCCGGCCACGGTCGAGCGCATCAAGACGCAGGTCGCTGCCGAGCACGACGAGGTGACGCAGCTCGGTGGGCTCTACGTGCTGGGCACCGAGCGCCACGAGTCGCGACGCATCGACAACCAGCTGCGCGGTCGGTCGGGCCGTCAGGGCGACCCCGGCGAGTCCCGGTTCTACCTCTCGCTCGAGGACGAGCTGATGAGGCTCTTCAAGTCCGACTGGGTCGACTGGGTGCTGACCACGCTCAAGGTGCCCGACGACGTCCCCATCGAGAACAAGCGGGTCACCAAGTCGATCGCCTCGGCGCAGTCGCAGGTGGAGGCGCAGAACTTCGAGTCGCGCAAGAACGTCCTCAAGTACGACGACGTGATGAGCCGGCAGCGCGAGGTGATCTACGCCGAGCGGCGCGCCGTGCTCGAGGGTGCCGACCTCCACGACCAGGTGCAGCAGATGATCGACGAGGTCGTCGGCGGCTACGTGACCGGCGCGACCGAGGGCTTCCCGGAGGAGTGGGACCTCGAGGCTCTCTGGACCGCCCTCAAGCAGCTCTACCCCGTCAGCCTCGCCTGGCAGGACCTCGAGGAGCGCGCGGGCGGCCGCGACGAGCTCGTCCGCGAGGAGCTGGTGGAGGCGCTGCGCACCGACGCGCAGCGGGCCTACGCATCTCGCGAGGAGGAGCTGGGCTCCGAGGTCATGCGCGAGCTGGAGCGCCGGGTGATCCTGTCGGTGCTCGACCGCAAGTGGCGCGAGCACCTCTACGAGATGGACTACCTGCGCGAGGGGATCGGCCTGCGGGCCTACTCCCAGCGTGACCCGCTCGTGGAGTACCAGCGCGAGGGCTTCGACATGTTCGCGGCGATGATGGACGGCATCAAGGAGGAGTCCGTCGGCTTCCTCTTCAACATCGACGTCGAGGTCACCGACGAGGAGGAGCCTGCCGGCGTCGTCGAGGGCGAGGACTTCGAGCTCTCGCCGGCCGCCGCGGCCGCGACCGCGTCACGTCATCCGCAGATCCAGGCCAAGGGCCTGGAGACGCCGAAGCGGCAGAGCGACCTCACCTACACCGCACCCACGGAGACCGGCGAGACCGCGGTGCGGCGTGACGACGAGGCCGCCGCGGACCCCTACGCCGGGATCAGCCGCAACGCGCTGTGCCCGTGCGGCTCGGGCAAGAAGTACAAGCGCTGCCACGGCGCTCCAGGAGGACCCACGGGCACTACCGCCCGCATCAGCTGATCCGCTGCTGCGCTCGCGCACTGCCTCAGGCGAACTCCATCGCGGTGCAGGTCCAGCGGCCCTGGACGGCCTCCAGCCTCACCGCGAGTGCGCGGGACCGCCGGCCGTGGCGCACGTGGACGCTGACCTCGGCGACCCCCGCGCCGACACGGCACACGTGCACGCTGCGCACCTGGGGCCGCAGCGTGGACCGCTGCACCGGCATGCCGCTCGCGGCGGTGGCGGCGCGCTGCGCGAGGCGGGTGCGCCTCTCGAGGTCGCGGTAGACGGTCCGCGACGTCCACCTCACCAGCTGCCCGGGCGGCCGGTGACCGGCCACGACCTCCACCACGGCCTGGGCGAAGCGCGTGGCCCACGCCTGCACCTCGGTCGGCGGCGCCGTTGCCGCCTGCTCGTCGGGAGACGCCTGGTCGAGGTGGGGCCGGCACCACCTCGGAGTCCCACAGCAGCTCCTCCTGGGTGGGGTCGGGCGACCAGTCCGCGCCGACTGCCAGCGGCACCAGTCGGGTGACCACGGAGGCCGGGAGCCGGGAGGCGGGAGTGGGGACCATGACGCTCCTCATCGGGACGACAGCAGGGACGCGGGCACGAGCAGGCGCTGAGCGGGGCGGATGAGACCGGGGTCGTCGCCGATCCGCCGGCGGTTGACGCGGTAGAGCGCACGCCACGCGTGGTCGACCACCGGTGACGTGGCGCCCGCTCCCACGATGTCGGCGGCGATCGTCCACAGGCACTCGCCGCGACGGACGACGTGGGTGCGGGCAGTGCGCCGGGCGCCTGCGCGGGGCGGCTCGACCTGACCCGAAGGCTCCACCGGACGCTCGGGCAGCGGCAGCCCGGACAGGCTGGCTGCGAGCCCCGTGGCGACGCGTCGCCCAGGTCGGTCATCGGTGGTGTCGGCGGCGACCGGGCCGCCCGTGCACAGCAGGGCGCCGACGGCGGGCACGCACGTGCCCAGCACGACGGCGCGCAGGAGGCGAGGCCGCCACGGCCCGGAGCCACAGCGGACGCGCCCCGTCGCGAGGTCGAGGAGACACACGAGGGTCACGGCCACCAGCCACACGCCCGCGGCGCTGATGCCGACGCCGGCCACGCCCACCAGGAGCCGCTCCGCAGTGTCCGGGGAGGGGTGGTGCCGCATCTCGGTGACTGCCCCACCCGTGGCCGCGACCAGCTGCGCGCCCCACGCGAGCAGCGCCACCGCCGCGGCGAGCAGGGCACCGGAGACGGCCGCGACCCGGGCTAGGCTCATGAGCGCGTTTACTCCTGTTTGACAGCGTTTGACAACGAACGACTGCCAGTAGAACACACTCGACCAGCGTCCCCGTGGCGCTGTCCACAGGACGCCCGGAGCGACCCCCGCGGAAGGTCCGGTGTGGCAGCGTGGCGCCATGAGCTGGGAGCAGGCGCTGCTGGACCTCTTCGACGACCTCGAGGCACGGGCCGCCGGGATGGCGCAGGAACACCGCGAGGAGGACGTCGCCGACCTCGCCCGCGCCGAGTACGCCGAGATCGGCCTCGCCGAGCGGCTGCAGGGCTCCGTGGGCGGCACCGTTGTCCTGGAGCGTGGCGGGTGGCCCACGCCTCCGCGGCCGGCTCGAGCGGGTGGGCCGGGGCTGCGCCGTCCTCACACCCGGCGACCTGCCCGTGCTGCACCTGGTCAACCTGGCCCACGTCCTCACCGTCGCCACCGCCTCGCCCCGGGCGGCGGTCGACGAGACGCTGCCGGTCACCTCGCGTCTCGGGCTGGCCTCGGCGGTGCGGCACCTCACCGAGGAGGTCGACGCGGTGGCCGTGCGGCTCGCCGACGGACGCCCGGTCTCGGGTCAGGTCGTCCGCGTCGGCGCCGACTTCCTCGAGCTCGTCACCGAGGACACGGCCGCCGAGGCTCTGCCTGTGCTGGTGCCGCTCGCGGCCGTGGTGACGCTGGCGCCCGCCTGACGTGGCCGGTCAGACGCCGCGGCTCTCCCGCAGGTGCGCCTCGGTCTCGGTGTACATGCGCTCGATGAAGCGCTCCAGCTCGACCTGCTCGACCCGCCACTGTCCCCGGCCGCCGATCTTGATCGCGCGGATCTCGCCGCGCTGCACGAGGGCCGTCACCTGCGCGAGCGAGGTGTTGAGCACCTCCGCGACGTCGGTGAGGGTGAGGAAGCGAGGGCCTTCGGGCATGTGGACCATCCTGACAGCGTTTGACCTCGGTTCGCGACATTTAACCGGCCGCCACGTGGAGACCGCGGAGCCGGTGGGTAGGAGCGCCTCGTCATGACCACGCTCAGCTCGCCGCCCAGAGCGGCCCAGCCCTCCCAGCCGGTCCCTCCGGCCGCGGCCCGCTTCCGCGTCCCGGCTGGCGCGACCCCCGGCTGGTCGTGGGGGTGCTGCTCGTGTGCGTGTCGGTCGCCCTGGGAGCCCGGCTCCTCGCGGCCGACGACCTCACCCACGTGTGGGCGGTGCGCGACGACGTCGCCGCGGGGGAGACCCTCACGTCCGCCGACCTGCGCGCGGTCGGCGTCCGCTTCGCCGACGCCGCCGACGCCGAGCGCTACGTGTCGGCGCAGCAGCCGGTCCCGGAGGGCACGGTCGCCCGCCGCGACCTGTCGGCCGGGGAGATGCTGCCGCTGGCCGCCGTCGGCCCGCAGGCCGAGCCGTTGCTGGAGCTGCCGGTGGCCGTGGCGGGCGGGGGAGTGCCCGCGACCCTGGCGACCGGTGACCGGGTGGACGTCTGGGTGGTGCCGCTGGCACGCACCTCCCAGGACGCGCCGCGCGGTGAGCGGGTGCTCGGCGACGTGCCGGTGCTGCGCGTGGGCAGCCGCGGCCTCGGCGGTCCCGAGGCGACCCGTCAGGTGGTGGTCGGCGTGGAGGCCGGCACCCGGCTCGACGGGGCGGTGGGACGGCTGGCGGACAGCCACGTGGTGCTGGTGCGGAGACCCTGATGAGCGTCCGGGGGGACGGAGTGGACGGAGTGGACGGCAGCAGGCCCAAGGTGGGTGTCCTCGTGGCCGCCGAGGGGCACACCTGGGAGACCGATGCCCTCGCCGCCCTGTCCGCCGCGCCAGGACTGGTGACGCTGCGCCGGTGCCTCGACCTCCACGACCTGCTGGCCGTGGCGAGCACCGGCACCGCCCAGGTCGCGGTGGTCGCCTCGCACGGAGCCGGCGTCGACCGTGACCTCATCGAGCGGCTGGCGGCACTGCAGGTCGCGACGGTGGCGGTGGTGCCCGAGCGCGGCACCCCGGGCACCACCCTCGAGGACGAGACCGCCCGCCTCACCGGCATCGGTGTCGCCACGGTCGTGACCGACGCCCAGGTGTCCGGCCAGCTCGAGTCGCAGGTGCGGGACGCGGTGAGCGGCCGGCCGGCACGACCACCCGTCGAGGAGTCCGAGACGGGACCGGTCACCGGCGCTCCCCCTCGCGCCAGGGTCGTCGCGGTGTGGGGCACCTCGGGTGCCCCTGGCCGCACGACCGTCGCGGTCGGGCTGGCCGCCGCGCTGTCCAGGGCGGGGCGATCGACGGTGCTCCTCGACACCGATCCCTACGGAGGAGCGGTGGGCCAGCACCTCGGCATCCTGGACGAGAGCTCCGGCCTGCTCGCGGCCGCCCGGCACGCCAACTCCGGCACCCTGACCGCGGACAGGGTCCGAGCGGCCGCCCGCTCGGTCGGTGACCACCTCACGGTGCTCACCGGGCTGCCGCGTCCCGACCGCTGGACCGAGGTGCGCGCACGCAACCTGGCCGAGGTCGTGAACAGGTCCGCGGACGCCGGCGAGCACGTCGTCGTCGACGCCGGCTTCGGGTGGGAGGCGCCACGCTCCGGCACGGTGCCGTCACCGCGCTCCCGCGACGCCCTGGTGACCGCGGCGGTGCAGGCCGCGGACGAGATGGTCGTGGTCGGCTCCGCGGAGCCGGTCGGGCTGACCCGTCTGGCCCGGCTGCTGGTCGACTGCAGGCAGGTCCGTCCCGAGGGCCCGTCGCACGTCGTGGTCAACAAGATGCGTCCCGGCCTGGGATGGCGCGAGAGCGAGATCGCCGACATGGTCTCGCGGGTGTGCCCCGAGGCACGCGTGCACTTCCTCCCCTTCGACCTGGACGGCGCCGATCGCGCCATGCAGGAGGGTCGCAGCCCGGTCGAGCTGGGGACGTCGCGCCTGGCGGCCGGGCTGCTGCGGCTGTGCTCGGCGGTGCACGGGAGCGACGGCCCCCACGAGCGGCGGCGCCGGGAGGCGCGGGCCGCCCGGCGGCTCAGACGGTGAGCAGCAGGTAGAGACCGCCCACGGTGTAGCCGACCATCACCAGCAGCAGGGGCAGCTGGCCTGCGAGGCGGTGGCGAGCGGGCAGCACGCGCATCGCCCTGTCGTGCGCCGCGATCACCCCCAGCACGTGGCCACCGACGATCGCGCGACCTTGCTGTAGGCGAGGAACGTCTGGTGGTTGGAGAGCCAGTAGCTCACCTGCAGGTCGGCGGTCCCGAGCAGGTCGGCGCCGGTGCCCATGGGGTCGCTGAGCTCGATCAGGCCCTGCTGCCCGGTCTCGACGAGCAGGCTCAGGTAGTGGGCCACGATGTAGCCGACCACGATCGGGACGAGGCTGTGGGCGAACAACGTCGGCAGGGCACGCCTCGGGTAGCCCGACGCACCCGTCGACACCGCCGTCGCCACGCTGAACGTGAGCGCGACCGCCAGGCAGAAGGCGACCAGCGCGATCGTCTCCAGCAGGTGGGTCCCCGACCCCACCCGCTGGAGCACGCGCAGCCACGCCAGGGACTCCTTGAAGCTGTCGAAGGCCGTGCTGCCCACGAGCACCGAGACCACGGCGACCAGCCCGGGCACGGGAGGCACGCCGTCGAGGTTCTGCAGCGGCGAGCGGACGACGAGGCGGCCGTCCTGACGGCGTCCGAAGACCGACAGGTGGGCGACGAGGCGGGAGTAGACCTCGAAGGGGTCGGCGGCGGCGATCCAGCGGTCTCCGAAGACGGCCGCGCCGACGAGCACCACGGCCGTGTAGACCGCGAACCAGAGCCGGACGGAGTAGAGGTAGTTGGACTCCGGGTAGACCAGCTCGAGGTAGGTGAAGGCGAGCAGACCGAGGGCGGCGGGCCACAGGCCCACCCACGCCGGCAGCGCGGTCACCCCCGCCTCCGGGTCGCCCCCTGTCACCCGTGACAGCGCACGGTGGACGGTGCGCAGGGGGTTCATCGCGGCGTACACCGGACCGAACAGCAGCGAGGCCGGCACCAGGCCGACCCACAGCAGGACGAAGACGAACTTGAACGTCGGATTGACCGCGGTGTCGGGCCCCGCCACGGCCGCCCACGTGACGTAGCCCGCGATGGCGAGCCCCAGGATGCGCAGCGCCCAGGTCGCGACCCCGCCGCTGAAGGCGCGGTCCACGGCCGGGGGCAGGGGACGCCCCGCGGTCGCGGCGTCGAAGCGGGGACGGCGCCAGGCGAGCGTGAGGACGATGAAGGAGACCGCGAGCGCAGCAGCGCCGCCGGCGAGCGCGAACGACAGGGGGAGCGGGAGGTCCTGGGCACCACCGACCCCGTGGGCGAACGCCTTCACCGTGCTCCCTCCCGCGTGCGAGACGACCGTCGCGACAGTGAGAGAATCGCACGACCGCACCTGCGAACCGTGAGGAGGGCCGAGGGTGGAGCGACTGCGTCCTGGCGATGCAGCCCTGCTGGAGATGGAATCGGGCAGCGCCCCCATGCACCTGGCGACGGTCGAGGTGTTCGAGCCCGGGGAGGAGGGGTTCGACTACGCCCGGCTGGTCGCGCTCATCGGTGACCGGCTGGCCTTCGTGCCGCGCTACCGGCAGCGGCTGATGACCGTGCCCGGCGGGCTGGCGGCGCCGGTGTGGGTCGACGACCCCGACTTCGACATCACCTACCACGTGCGGCAGTCCGCCGTGCCCCGCCCGGGCACGATGGCGCAGGTCGAGGAGCTCGTGGCCCGCATCATCGCCCGTCCCCTCGACCGGGCACGGCCGCTGTGGGAGATGTACCTGATCGAGGGCCTGGAGCACGGCCGGGTGGCGATCCTCGCCAAGTCCCACCAGACGCTCGTGGACGGCGTGTCCACCATCGACCTCGGCCAGGTCATCCTCGACCACGACACCGTCGCCCGCGAGCGCATCCCGGACGACTGGCGCCCCCGGCGGGAGCCGTCGGCCGCGTCGCTCCTGGCCTCCGGCCTCCTCGACCGCGCGCGGTCCACCGAGCCGCTGGGCGCGGCGGGAGTCGTGGGCGCCAAGCTGGTGCGCAACAACCCGCTCGTCCGGTCGCTGCAGGGCCGCCGCAGCGCCCCGGAGAGCCCGCTGCAGACGACGCTGTCGCAGCAGCGGCGGTTCCACACCGTGCGCACCGACCTCGACGACTACCGCAACGTGCGACGCGTGCACGGCGCCACCGTCAACGACGTGGTGCTGGCGACCGTCACCGGCGCGATGCGGTTGTGGCTGATGACCCGGGCCGAGTCGGTGCACAGCAGCCGGCAGCTGCGCGCCATGGTGCCGATGAGCGTCATGGACACCGACCTCGAGCCGACGTCGCTGGGCAGCCAGGTCACCGGTCAGGTGCTGGCGCTGCCGATCGGGGAGAACAGCCCCGTGGTGCGGCTGCACCAGGTCTCCTACGCGCTGAAGGCGCACCGCGACACCGGCAAGGCGGTCTCCGCGCTGCGGCTCATCGGCATCGGCGGGTTCGCGCCGACCACCTTCCACGCCCTCGGGTCCAGGGTCGCGGCCGACTCCCGGGGCAGCGACTTCAACCTCGTGGTCACCAACGTGCCCGGGCCGCAGTTCCCGCTCTACGCCGCCGGCGCGCGGATGCTCGAGAGCTACCCCGTGCAGCCGCTGCTGCCGCACCACGCGCTGGCGATCGGCGTGACGTCGTACGACGGAGGCGTGCACTACGGCATCACCGCCGACCGCGACGCGATCCCCGACATCGAGGTGATCGGGCAGTGCATCCGGGAGGCGCTCTCGGAGCTCGTCGAGACCACCAGCGAGACCCGGCTGCGCGCGCCGCGTGGGCGCTTCGAGGCGGGCCCCGCGACCGCCGGCGACGACTGACGTGCGGCTCTACCTGCCCGCCGCGGTCGCCGACCTGCGCCGGCTCGAGACCGACGGCACCCTCGCCGACGACGGCCGCCTGGTCGCGCTGGCGGTGACACCGTGGGCGCTCGCCGAGCTCGGCCTGGACGACGCGGAGGACGAGGAGGCGGAGTTCGCGGTGCTCGCGGCCGCTGCCGAGCAGCCGGTGGACGGCGGCCCCCCTGCAGCCGTGCTGGTCTTCGACGTCCCGGTCACCGAACCCAGCTCGGAGCTCCCCTCGGAGACCCTCGAGGTGCGGCTCGACGGCGCCCTCCCGCGCCGGCGGCTGGCCGCCGTGCACCTGCCTCCCGACCTGCGCTGGTACGCCGGGCACGAGCTTCCTGACGTCCTGGCGGCGCTGACCTAGAGTCGTCCCATGGATGCAGTGACCCGCCCCCCCGCACCGGTCAACGAGCCCCAGCTGACCTACGCACCCGGCACGCCCGAGCGTGACCTGCTCATGGCCGAGCTGGCCCGGCAGAAGTCCGAGAAGGTGGAGCTGCCGGCCACCATCGGCGGGCGCCGCCGGATGCCGTCGGGACCGGAGATCCGGGTGGTCCAGCCCCACGACCACCAGCACGTGCTCGGAGTGACCCGCTCGGCGACCCGGGCCGACGCGACGGCGGCGATCGCGGCGGCGGCCGACGCGGCACCCGACTGGCGGGCGATGGACTTCGACGACCGGGCCGCGGTGATGCTCAAGGCCGCCGACCTGCTGGCGGGCCCGTGGCGCCAGCGGATCAACGCGGCCACGATGCTGGGGCAGTCCAAGACCGCCTTCCAGGCCGAGATCGACGCCGCCTGCGAGCTCATCGACTTCCTGCGCTTCAACGTCCACTTCGCCCGGCAGGTGCTGGCCGAGCAGCCGATCGCCAACTCACCGGGCGTGTGGAACCGCTCCGACCACCGGCCGCTCGAGGGCTTCGTCTACGCCGTCACGCCGTTCAACTTCACCGCGATCGCCGGCAACCTGCCCACCGCTCCGGCGCTCATGGGCAACACCGTGATCTGGAAGCCCTCACCCACCCAGCAGCTCGCGGCCCAGGTCACCCTGGAGGCGCTGGAGGAGGCCGGGCTGCCGCCCGGGGTGATCAACCTGCTGCCGGGCCAGGGCGCCGAGGTCTCCGCCGTCGCGCTGGAGCACCCCGACTTCGCCGGCCTGCACTTCACCGGCTCGACCGCGACCTTCCAGCTGCTGTGGCGCACCATCGGCGAGAACCTCACGCGCTACCGCTCCTACCCCCGGATCGTCGGCGAGACCGGCGGGAAGGACTTCGTCGTGGCCCACCCTTCGGCCGACCCCGACGTGCTGCGGGTGGCGATGATGCGGGGCGCCTTCGAGTACCAGGGCCAGAAGTGCTCGGCCGCCTCGCGCGCCTACGTGCCGCGCTCGTTGTGGGAGGGGATGAAGGACCGACTGGTCGAGGAGACCGAGGCCTTGCCGATGGGCGACGTCGGCGACCTGTCCAACTTCATGGGCGCGGTCATCGACGAGCGGGCCTTCGACAAGCACCGCCGCGCCATCAACCGCGCCAAGCGGTCACGCAAGCTGACGGTGCTGGCCGGCGGCAAGGTCGACGACTCCGTCGGGTGGTTCGTGCGCCCCACGATCGTGGAGTCGTCCACCCCGGACGACGAGATGTTCTCGACCGAGTACTTCGGGCCGATCCTCGCCGTCAGCGTCTACGACGACGACGCCTTCGAGGACGCGGTCGACCAGATGGAGTCCTTCGCCGGCTACGCGCTGACCGGCGCGGTGGTCGCCCAGGACCGCCGCGCCATCGCGTGGGCGACGGAGCGGCTGCGCTACGCGGCGGGCAACTTCTACGTCAACGACAAGCCGACCGGAGCAGTGGTGGGCCAGCAGCCCTTCGGTGGGGCGCGGGCCTCCGGCACCAACGACAAGGCGGGCTCGGCAGCCAACCTGATGCGCTGGGTCTCCAGCCGTAGCATCAAGGAGACGATGGTGCCGCCCACCGACCACCGCTACCCGCACATGGACTGACGTGATCCCAGCTGCCCAGGTCCTCCACCACCTGGGGGACCTGCACCCGTTCGAGACCGTCCTGGTGCTGCTGCTCGCCTTCGGCCCGTTCGTGGTGATCGTGCTGCTGGTGGTCGTCGACCGCCGGCGCAGCGGTGCGGTCAGCGACGAGACCCAGCCACGACGCGCCGGGCAGCGGCGGCTAGCGCTCGCCGGCCAGCCAGCGCAGGCCGACCTCGCGCTCGCGGCGCAGGCCGCTGCCGAGCACACGGCCGATGAGCGGCTCGAGCTTGCCACCCACGAGCGGGATGTTGACCTTGACCTCGGCGTCGAACTGCTCGGTGCACGTGCCGTCGGCGTTGTCGGTGAGGGTGATGCGCCCGGTGAGCTGGCCGGGCTTGCCCGGGATGACGATGCGCAGCGACGCTGCCGAGGGCGACTCCCAGGTCTCCTCCTGCTCGGTGCGCACCGAGTCACCGGTGACCTTGCGAGCCATCGAGGGCGCGCCGTCCATGGACAGCTGCAGCCGGAGGGAGACCGTCGCCGGGGGCGTGCTGCCGGAGACCTCGACGTCGCACGAGGTGGCCTCCTGCTCCCGGCACACCATCTCGCGGAAGGCGGGGTCGAGCAGCATGGTGAGCACCTGGTCGGCGGGCGCGGGGTAGTGGTGGGTGCGCTCGAACTTCACGGGCGCTCCCCGCGCAGCCACGTGCTCCCGGCCTGCGCCTCCTGCTCGCGGCCCTCGACGAAGAGGTCCGCCATCACCTTCTCGAGCTTGCCGCCGATGAGGGGGACGGAGACCTTGCACTCGCCGTCGAACTTCTGGGTGGTGCGGCCGTCGGTCTCGTTGAGGGTGTAGCTCCCCTGGACACGGGTCGGCTTGCCCGGCGTCTCCACGACCACGGTGGCGGTCAGGTGGCTCGACCACACCTCCTCCACGACGGCGTCGGTGGTGTCGCCGGCGAACTTCTTCGCGAAGCCCGGCACACCCTGCACCGGCTGCACCTGCTCCATCCGCACGGTGGCCCCGTCGCCCTGCTGCTGCACGTCGACGGTCACCTCGAGAACGCCGCTGTGCCGCGCGGCGTACTCCCGGAAGGCGGGGTCGGTGAGCATGGCGTAGACGTCCTCGAGCGGGGCGTCGTAGACGGCCGAGTGGCTGACCTGCATGGCCGACATCATGGCGCATCGCGTCAGTGGTTGGCACCGGCGACGGCGGGGCCTAGTGTCGAAAGATCGAGAGGCGTCGGAGCGGAGGAGAGGCAGTGCCAGGCAGGTCGGTCGATCCCAAGGCGGATCTCATCGCCAAGGCAGCGGCGCGCGCATCGAGCAAGAAGGGGTCGGGTGCCCCGCCGAAGGCGTCCGCCGAGCAGTTCCTGCGTCAGTACTTCCGCCACATCGCCTTCGAGGACCTCAACGAGCGCGCCGACACCGACCTGTGGGGAGCGGCGGTCAGCCACTACCGGTTCGCGGCGTCCCGGCTGCCCGGTGTGGCGCTCGTCCGCGCCTTCACCCCCACCGTGGCCGAGCACGGCTGGTCCGCGGGCGGCCACACCGTGGTCGAGGTCGCGATCGACGACATGCCGTTCCTCGTCGACTCGGTGACGATGGAGCTGCACGCCGAGGGCCGCGGGGTGCACCTCGTCGTGCACCCGCAGCTGCTCGTGCGCCGCACCATCACCGGCGACCTGGTCGAGGTCATCGACGACGAGTCCTACGCGGTGGGCAGCGAGGCGGACGTCCGTCGCGAGTCGTGGATGCACATCGAGATCGACCGCGAGACCGACCAGAAGCTCCTCGACAAGGCCGTCGAGCGCCTCTGCGGCATCCTCAGCGACGTCCGGGAGACCGTCGAGGACTGGAACAAGATGCACCAGCAGGTCCTCGACGTCGTCGAGGACCTCGGCGACCCGGCCGCCGGCGAGCATCCCGCAGTACGAGGTCGAGCAGGGCATCGACCTGCTCTCGTGGCTGGCCGACGACCACTTCACCTTCATCGGCTACCGCGAGTACCGCCTCAGCACCGCCGACGGCGAGGACGTGCTGCGGGCGGTGCACGGCACCGGGCTCGGCATCCTGCGTGCCGACCAGGCGATGCGCGGCGACTACGGCAAGATGCCGCCGCTGGTGCGGGAGAAGGCGCGGGAGAAGACGCTCCTGGTGCTGGCCAAGGCCAACTCCAAGTCCACGGTCCACCGGCCGGTCTACCTCGACTACATCGGCGTGAAGACCTTCGACGCCGACGGCGAGGTCATCGGCGAGCGCCGGTTCCTCGGGCTGTTCTCCTCCGCCGCCTACACCGAGTCGCTGACGCGCATCCCGCTGCTCCGCGAGAAGGCGTACGGCGTCCTCGAGGCGGCCGGCGTCGAGCGCGAGAGCCACACCGGCAAGGCGCTCATGGACGTGCTGGAGAACTACCCGCGCGACGAGCTGTTCCAGACCCCGCTGGAGGAGCTGCAGTCGATCGCCATGGAGGTGCTGCAGACCCGGGAGCGCAGGCGGCTGCGCCTCTTCGTCCGGCGCGACGCCTACCGCCGCTTCCTGTCGTGCCTGGTCTACCTCCCGCGCGACCGCTACAACACCTCGGTCCGCGAGAAGATCTCCGGCATCCTGCTGGAGGAGCTCGGGGGCACCTCGATCGAGTACACCGCGCGGGTCTCGGAGTCCATGCTCGCGCGCGTGCACTTCGTGGTCCGGCCCGAGCGCGGCGAGATCATGGACGGCGAGTTCGACGTCCCCGACGTCGAGAAGAAGCTGGCCGAGGCCGCGCGCTCGTGGAGCGACGACCTGGTCGCCGCCATCCGCGACGAGTACGGCGAGAGCCGGGGCAGCGTCCTTGCGCGCAAGTACGCCGACGCGTGGCCCGAGGCCTACAAGGAGGACTACCCGCCGCAGACCGGGGCGTCCGACATCGGCGAGCTCGAGAGCATCGAGGGCGACGAGGGCTTCGGGCTCTCCTTCTACCGGCCACCCGACTGCAGCGAGCGTGAGGCGCGGCTGAAGATCTACCGCATCGGCGGCCAGCTCTCGCTGAGCAACGTGCTGCCGATCCTCGCGTCCATGGGCGTCGAGGTGGTCGACGAGTGGCCGTACGAGCTGGTCGGGCTCGACCGCGAGACCCACATCTACGACTTCGGGCTCCGCCACACCCGCAAGGTGCCCTGGGAGGCACGAGACCTCGTCCAGGACGCCCTCGCCGCGGTGTGGGACGCCCGCAACGAGGCCGACGGCTTCAACGCGCTGGTCATCGACGCCGGGCTCGGCTGGCGTCAGGTCACCGTGCTGCGCGCCTACGCGAAGTACATGCGCCAGGGCGGCACGCCGTTCGCGCAGGACTACATCGAGTCGGCCCTGCTCAACAACCGCGACATCACCCGGCTGCTGCTGCGGCTCTTCGAGTCACGCTTCGACCCGGGGTTCGACGGCGACCGTGACAAGGCCGCCGGCGAGATCGAGCAGGAGCTCGGGCACGCGCTCGACGACGTCGTCAGCCTCGACCAGGACCGCATCCTCCGGTCCTACCTCACCGTCATCAAGGCGACCCTGCGCACGAACTTCTACCAGCAGGCGGACGACGGGGGGCCCAAGCCCTACCTGTCGCTCAAGCTCGACCCCAGCGCGATCCCCGAGCTGCCCGAGCCACGGCCGAAGTACGAGATCTTCGTCTACTCGCCGCGCGTGGAGGGCGTGCACCTGCGCTTCGGCGACGTCGCCCGGGGTGGCCTGCGGTGGAGCGACCGGCGCGACGACTTCCGCACCGAGGTGCTGGGGCTGGTCAAGGCGCAGATGGTGAAGAACACCGTGATCGTGCCGGTCGGCGCCAAGGGCGGCTTCTTCCCCAAGCAGCTGCCCGACCCCTCCGCCGACCGCGAGGCCTGGATGGAGGAGGGCCGCGCCTGCTACCGCACCTTCATCAGCGGCCTGCTCGACATCACCGACAACCTCGTCGACGGCGAGGCCGTGCCCCCCTCCGACGTCGTCCGGCACGACGGCGACGACACCTACCTCGTGGTGGCCGCGGACAAGGGCACCGCGACCTTCTCCGACATCGCCAACGAGATCTCCCAGGACTACGGCTTCTGGCTGGGCGACGCCTTCGCCTCCGGCGGCTCGGTCGGCTACGACCACAAGGCGATGGGCATCACCGCACGCGGCGCCTGGGAGTCGGTCAAGCGGCACTTCCGCGAGATGGGCGTGGACTGCCAGGAGGAGGACTTCACCTGCGTCGGCATCGGCGACATGTCCGGTGACGTCTTCGGCAACGGCATGCTGCTCTCGCGCCACATCAAGCTCGTCGCCGCCTTCGACCACCGCGACATCCTGCTGGACCCCGACCCTGACCCCGAGGCGTCGTACGAGGAGCGCAAGCGGCTCTTCGAGCAGCCCCGGTCGTCGTGGCAGGACTACGACGAGTCGCTGATCTCCGAGGGCGGCGGGGTGTGGTCGCGCACCAGCAAGTCGGTGCCGGTCAGCGAGCAGGTGCGGGCCGCGCTGGGCCTCGGCGACGACGTGACGTCCATGGCCCCGCAAGAGCTGATCCACGCGATCCTGCTGGCCGACGTCGACCTGCTCTGGAACGGCGGCATCGGCACCTACGTCAAGGCCTCCACCGAGACCCACGGCGACGCCGGGGACAAGGCCAACGACGGCATCCGCGTCGACGGCGCGCAGCTGAGGGTCAAGGTCGTGGGGGAGGGCGGCAACCTCGGCCTGACCCAGCTCGGCCGCATCGAGTACGCCCGGGAGGGGTGCCGGGGCAAGGGTGGCCGGATCAACACCGACTTCATCGACAACTCGGCGGGCGTGGACACCTCCGACCACGAGGTCAACATCAAGATCCTGCTCGACCGCGTCGTGCGCGACGGCGACCTCACCGAGAAGCAGCGCAACAAGCTGCTGCGCGACGATGACCGACGACGTCGCGGCCCTGGTGCTCATCGACAACTACGAGCAGAACATCGCGCTGTCCACCGCGACCATGCAGGCCTCACCCCTGGCGCACGTGCACGAGGACTGGATGCAGCGGCTGGAGCGCGAGGGCAGGCTCGACCGCGACCTGGAGTTCCTGCCGTCGAGCGAGGACATGGCGGCCAGGATCGAGCGCGGGGACGGGCTGTCCGCGCCGGAGCTGGCCGTGCTGCTCGCCTACACCAAGATCGTGCTGGCCCAGGAGCTCATCGACACCGAGCTGCCGGACGACCCCTTCCTCGAGATCGACCTGCGCGAGTACTTCCCGGAGCTGATGCGCGAGCGCTACTCCGAGCAGATCGACAGCCACCCGCTGCGCCGCGAGATCGTGGTGACCAGCGTCGTGAACGCGCTCATCAACGGCGCCGGCATCACCTTCGTCCACCGGCTGTCGGGCGAGACCGGCGCCTCCGCGGAGGAGCTGGTGCGGGCCAACTTCGTGGCGCGGGAGATCTTCGGCTCACGTCCCTTCGTCGACGACGTCTACAGCTACGACAACCAGATCGCCGCGAGCACCCAGCTCACCATGCGGCTCCTCATGCGCACCCTCGTGGAGCGCGCCACCCGCTGGCTGCTGCACAACCGGCGCGGTCCGCTCGACAGCGCGGCGACCGTCGAGCAGTTCCGGGGCACGGTGGCGGAGCTGATGAAGCAGATGCCCTCCCTGGTGCTGGGGCGGCAGCACGAGCTGTTCGAGCAGTGGCGCGACGGCATGCTGGACGCGGGGGTGCCCGAGGACCTCGCGGAGCGGGCGGCGATCCTGCCGCTCTGCGCGCCCCTGCTCGCCCTGGTCGAGATCATCGAGGGTGGCCACGACCCCGTCGTGGTCGCCAAGACCCACCTGCGGCTGGGGGAGCGGCTGCTCGTCTCCGACCTCAGCGAGCGCATCCACGCACTGCCTCGGCACGACAGGTGGCAGACGATGGCGCGGGCCGCGCTGCGCGACGACATCCAGGCGGTGCACGCCAGCCTGACCTCGCAGGTGCTGGACCAGCAGGAGGGTGCGGAGGACTCCTCCGACGACGCCATCGACGCCCTCCTCGACCGCTGGGTCGACAGCGACCGCGCCGTGGTGGAGCGGGCCACGGCGACCCTCGCCGAGATCTGCGACGACGACAACGCCGACCTCGCCCGCATGTCCGTGGGGTTGCGCGTGGTGCGCACGCTGCTCTCCTGACTCGGCGGGCGGGCGCGGTGCCGCGGTGGGCTACCGTCACGTCTCGTGACCAATCACCTCCTGCCCGACGACCTGCTGTGGGGCGGTGTCGAGGGCCAGGCCGGCGCGCTGGCTGCCGGCGACGTCTCCGCCGCCGACCTCCTGGAGAGGGTGCTGAGCCGCATCGACGCGGTCGACCCGACGCTCAACGCCTTCACGGTGGTCCTGGCGGACGGGGCGCGTGCAGAGGCCGCGGCCCGCGACGGGGCCCGGGCTCGCGGGGACGACCTCGGTCCGCTGCACGGCGTCCCGGTGGCGATCAAGGAGGAGAACGACGTCGCCGGCACCGTCACGACGTACGGCGGCCGCGCGAACGAGGTGGTCTCGGCCCGCGACGGGGCGGTCGCCGAGCGGCTGCGGGCTGCCGGCGCGGTGATCGTCGGGCGGACGAACATGCCGGAGTTCGGCGAGTTCCCCTTCACCGAGTCCGACCGGTTCGGCCTCACCCGCAACCCCTGGGACCCGACGCGCACCCCGGGGGGCTCGTCGGGCGGCACCGCGGTGGCGGTCGCGGCCGGGATGGTGGCGGTCGGCATCGGGGGCGACGGCGGGGGCTCGATCCGCATCCCGTCGGCGTCGTGCGGCCTCTTCGGGCTGAAGCCGACACGGGGCCGGGTGTCGACCTCGCCGATGCCCGACCTGTGGGGCCAGCTCGGCACCGTCGGGCCGCTGACGCGCAGCGTCGTGGACAGCGCGATCGTCTACGACGTGATCCGCGGAGGCACCGACTCCGACCGCTTCTCCGCGCCCGACCCCGCCACGTCGTTCACCGAGGCGGCTCGGCTCTCCTCGGCGGAGTCGCAGCGACCGCTGCGCGTGGGGTGGTCCACGAAGAGCGCGGTGCCCGGGCACGCCGGTCGCCGCGGAGCACGTCGCGGCGGTGGAGGAGACCGCGGAGCTGATGCGCGAGCTCGGGCACCGGGTCTTCGAGATCGACCCGCGCTACCCCTTCCCGAGCACTGCCTTCCTGCCGCAGTTCTTCGGCGCGGTGCGCGAGGAGGCCTCGCGCGTCGCCCACCCGGAGCTGCTGGAGCCGCGCACCAAGCAGCTGATGCGCATGGGCGTCTGGGCGAGGCCGGGCGTGGTGCGTCGTGCCGAGGCCCTGGGGGAGCGGATGCGCCGCACCGTCGACTCGCGGGTCTTCTCGCTGTGCGACGTGCTGCTCAGCCCCACGGTGGCGACGCGCCCGCAGGAGCTGCCCGTGATGCTGCACAGCTCCGCGGTGCCCGCCCTGCTGCGGTCGCTGCCGATGGTCGCCTACTGCGCGCTGTGGAACGTCACCGGTCACCCTGCCGCCTCCGTCCCTGCCGGGTTCGCCGAGGACGGCCTGCCCACGTCGGTGCAGCTGGTCGGCAGGTACGGCGACGAGACCACGCTGCTCTCGCTGGCCGCGCAGGTCGAGTCGGTGCGGCCCTGGGCCGACCGGAGGCCGCCGCTGTGAGGGTGCCGATGCTGCTCACCAGCCCGGTCGCGCACGGGCGACGCCTGGCCGGCCTGCTGCCGGGGATCGAGCTGTCGTCACCGCTGCGCGGGCGCGTCGTCATGGTGACCGGGGCGTCCGCCGGCATCGGGGAGGCGACCGCGCGTGCCTGTCGCGGAGCGTGGCGCGACGGTGCTGCTGGTCGCCCGGCGCCCTGACGAGCTGCGTCGGGTGGCGGTCTCGATCACCGAGGCCGGGGGCGCCGCCCACTGCTACCCCTGCGACCTCACCGACGCCGACTCGGTGGATGCGCTCGTCAAGAGCGTGCTCGCCGAGCACGGTGCGGTGGACATGCTCGTCAACAACGCCGGCCGCTCGATCCGCCGTTCCCTCGGCTCCTCCTTCGACCGCCCGCACGACTTCGAGCGCACCATGGCGGTCAACTACCACGGGCCGGTGCGGCTGATGCTGGGTCTGCTCCCGGCCATGGTCGAGCAGCGCTTCGGCCACGTGGTCAACATCCTCAGCTGGGGCGTCACGATCAAGGCGCCGAAGTTCAGCGCCTACCTCGCCTCGAAGACCGCGCTCGACGTGTTCAGCCGCGTCGCCGGGCGTGAGCTGTACGGCGACGGCGTCACCTTCACCAACCTGCGGATGTCGCTGGTGCGCACCGACATGATCGGCCCGACCGGCATCTACCGGCGCACGCCTGCGCTGTCACCGGAGCAGGCGGCCGCAGAAGGTGGTGCGGGCGCTGGAGGACCGGCCGCTCACGGTCGACACCGCTGTGGGGCGGGTCGCCGAGATCGCCAACCTCGTGACGCCGCGCCTGTCCGACGCGGTGAGCCACCACCTGTCCCGGCTCTTCCCGGAGTCACGTGCGGCGACGAGGCACCTGGGCGACTGACCGCGTGCCGGTCAGGAGGCCTTCTTGGCGCTCTTCTTGGCCGTGGTCTTCTTCGCGGCGGACTTCTTGGCCGGTGTCTTCTTCGCGGCGCTCTTCTTCGCCGGAGCCTTCTTGGTGCTCTTCTTGGCGGCGGGCTTCGCGTCGTCCGCCTCGGCAGACGACGTCGTCCTCGTCCACGGACTCGCCGCGTGCCGTCTTGGCCGCGGCCACCGACTTCTGCAGCGCCGCCAGCAGGTCGACCACCTCGCCGGAGGAGGGCTTCTCCTGCTTCACGCGGGTGACCTCGCCGCCCTCGAGCTTCTCCTCGACCATGGAGTGCACCGCAGCGGCGTAGTCGTCCTCGAAGTCGCTCGGCGTCGTAGTCGCCGGCCAGTGTCTCGAGCAGCAGCTCGGCCATCTTGAGCTCCTGCTTGGTCGCGTCGCCGACGTCCTCGAGCGAGGCGAAGGCGGGCTCGCGGATCTCGTCGGGCCACATGAGCGTCTGCATCACGAGGACGTCGTCACGCACGCGCAGCACGGCGGGGGTCATCCGGGTGCGCAGGGCGACCGTCACCACGGCCACGCGGTCGCTGCTGCGCAGGGCGTCGCGCAGCAGGGCGTAGGGCTTCTTGCCGCTCTTCTCCGGCTCGAGGTAGTAGGACTTCTCGAGCATCATCGGGTCGATCTGGTCGCCGGGCACGAACTTCTCGACCGAGATCTCGCGGCTGCTGCGCGCGGGCAGCTGGGAGAGGTCGTCGTCGGTGAGCACGACCATCTCGCCGTCGTCGGTCTCGTAGCCCTTGGCGATGTCGGCGTACTCGACCTCCTCGCCGCACACCTGGCAGACACGCTTGTAGCGGATGCGGCCGTTGTCCTTGGCGTGCACCTGCCGGAAGCTGATGTCGTGGCTCTCCGTGGCGGAGTACAGCTTGACCGGCACGCTGACCAGGCCGAAGGAGACGGCGCCCTTCCAGATCGCTCGCATGGGTCGACCGTACCCACGTTGCCCGCGCGTGGCACGCCGTTCGGCCTCGCTGACCGGCTGGAGCCCTGCAAGGATTGCCGTATGCGCCCGATGCTCGCGACCCGTGGCACCACCGTGCCGAGCGGCCCGCAGTGGGCTCACGAGGTGAAGTGGGACGGCATGCGCGTGCTGGTCCACACCCGCGACGGCCGGCTGCGCGTGGAGTCGCGCAACGAGAACGACGTGACGGTGTCCTTCCCCGAGCTGCAGGACCTGGTCTCCGGCGCCGCCCTGGGGCGCATGGACGTGGTGCTGGACGGCGAGGTGGTGGCCTTCACCGACGGGCGCCCGGTGTTCGGGGCGCTGGCCGACCGCATCCACGTCGCCAACGCGCGCCGGGCGGAGCAGGTGGCGCAGACCAACCCGGTGACCCTCATCGTCTTCGACCTGCTGCACCTCGACGGCACCGACCTGCTCGAGCTGCCCTGGTCGCAGCGCCGCGAGGTGCTCGGGCAGGTGATGGGTCACGGCGGTGCCGACGGCCCGCGCTGGCAGGTGCCGCCGTCGTACGACGACGGGCAGGTGCTGCTCGAGGCGACCAAGGAGCGGGGGCTCGAGGGGATCGTGAGCAAGCGCCGGAGCTCGCTCTACCGGCCCGGCATGCGGTCGGCGGACTGGCTGAAGTTCCCCCACCGCGACGGCGGGTCGTTCGTCGTCGGTGGCTGGCGGCCCGAGACCGCCTCCGGCAGGCTCGGGTCGGTGCTGGTGGGGGAGCCGACCACCGACGGGCTGGTCTACCGGGGCCGTGTCGGCAGCGGGCTCGCTGGTCGCGCCGGGGAGCGCGTGGCCGAGATGCTGTCGGGGCTCGGCCCTGCCGAGTGCCCCTTCTCGACCGCCGTGCCCAAGGAGGACGCCCGCGGCGCGACGTGGGTGCGTCCCGAGGTGGTGGTCGAGGTCGCCAGCCTCGGGATGACCCCGCAGCAGCGGCTCCGGCAGCCGGCGTTCCTCTCGGTGCGGAGAGACCTCCGGCCCGAGGACCTGCTCGACGTGGGTGGCCTGGATGGCTAAGCAGCCCGAGCGTGAGGTGGTGCGTGTCGAGGTCGCCGGCCGCACGATCCAGGTCAGCAGCCTCGACAAGGTGCTCTACCCGGAGACCGGGACGACCAAGGCCGAGGTGCTGCAGTACTACGCCGCGGTCGCGGACACGCTGCTGCCGCACCTCGCCGACCGTGCGGTGACTCGCATCCGTTGGCCGCACGGCACCGCGGACCAGTCGTTCTTCGAGAAGAACGCGCCGTCCGGAGCCCCGGCGTGGTTGCGCACCGTGGCAGTGCCGACGACCGGGTCGCGCGGGGGGAGCGGTGACCACATCGACTTCCCGATCATCGAGTCGCTGGCCGACCTGACCTACCTGGCCAACCTGGGGTCGCTGGAGCTGCACGTGCACCAGTGGAAGTTCGAGCCCGACGGGCGCCCGGTCAACCCCGACCGGATGGTCATCGACCTCGACCCGGGCCACCCGGCGAGCCTGCACGAGTGCGCCCAGGTCGCGCTGCTGGTGCGGGAGCGGCTCTCCGCACTCGGTCTGCCATCAGCCGCCGTGACCAGCGGCAGCAAGGGCCTGCACCTCTACGCGCCCGATGCCGGGCGACCTCACGTCCGACCAGGTGCGCGAGGCCGCCAAGCAGATCGCCGAGGCGCTGCAGAAGCAGCACAAGAGCCTGGTGGTCAGCGAGATGACCAAGGCGAAGCGGCCCGGCAAGGTCTTCCTCGACTGGTCGCAGAACACAGGCTCGAAGACCACGATCAGCCCCTACTCGCTGCGCGGCAAGCTCGCGCCGTACGCCGCCGCACCGCGCACCTGGGACGAGGTGGAGGAGGGCGCGGAGGACCTGGGTGCCCTGGGCCAGCTGACGTACACCGACGTGCTCGAGCGGCTGCAGGAGCACGGCGACATCTTCGGTGACACGCTCGCCGGCTGAGACGCCCAGAACCCACGCCCACACTGGCATCTGAGGGTCGCCTTGCGTGACGGACGAGACAGGTGGAATGCGCTGTTTCCGCTGGCTATCGCGCCCCCGCAGGCGGAGCATGAGTAGTGACAGATCGTGCTCCTGGCGGGCACAGGGCCCGCCCCCAGAGGAGCACAGCTCCGAAGGGAAGGGACCATGACAACCGCGACACCCACCCGGTCGAACACGACCGCGGCGGGCACCGACACCCACAGACCGGGGACGATCGGCATCCTCGCCGGCCTCACCCGGCTCTCGCTCGGATGGATCTTCCTCTGGGCCTTCCTGGACAAGACCTTCGGTCTCGGCTACGCCACCGAGAGCAAGGACGCCTGGCTGGACGGCGGCAGCCCCACCGAGGGCTTCCTCGCCTTCGCCGCCAAGGGTCCCTTCCAGGACTTCTACAACGACATCGCCGGCGCTGCCTGGGCCGACTGGCTCTTCATGCTCGGCCTGCTCGGCATCGGACTCGCGCTCATGCTCGGTGTCTTCATGCGGCTGGCCGCCTGGTCCGGCGCCCTGCTGCTGGTCCTCATGTGGAGCGCCGTCCTGCCTCCCGAGAACAACCCGTTCATGGACGACCACATCGTCTACGCCCTGGTCGTCCTGCTGCTGGCCGAGATGGGCGCCGGCCGCTGGCTCGGGCTCGGTGGCTGGTGGGAGCGCCAGCGCTTCGTGGCGAAGAACCCCGTCCTCCGGTAGGCGGGCGGCTCGGAACACTGTGGCGTTCTGGTCACCACGTGACCAGAACGCCACAGTGATGCGCTGGCCGCGGGGGAGGTAGGGCTCCGGCGAAGCCTGGGACTGTCGCCTGGTGACCGAGAGGCCACAGTGATGGCTGGGGCGCTGTTGTCCACAGTTGTCCACAGGCTTTACCCGCCGCGGAGTTAGAGACCCCGCCCACGGGCCACCATGAGAAGGACTTTGTGAGGCCACGGGGGACGCACGGGGGGACGCACGGGGGACATGAGCCTGACCACCTCGACGGACGACGCGATCCGTCCCGACCTGGACGCCGCTCTGCGTGAACGCGTGCGGCGCGACGGTCTCGACCCGCAGCGCGACGTGGGCGCCGTACGACGCCTGGCGGCGCAGGTGCTGCGGGAGCACGACGAGCGCAGCCTGACCGGTGCCGTCCTGCCGGTGGCCGATCCCGAGTCGGTCGTGGAGAGCCTGGTCGCCGATCTCGCGGGCTTCGGGCCGCTGCAGCCCTACCTCGACGACCCTGATGTGGAAGAAATCTGGGTGAACGACCCCTCGCGTGTCTTCGTCGCCCGAGGCGGGCGGCACGAGCTCACGCCGGTCGTGCTCTCCAAGGCCCAGGTCGCCGAGCTGGTCGAGCGCATGCTCAAGTCCAGCGGTCGGCGCATCGACCTGAGCCAGCCGTTCGTGGACGCGATGCTGCCGGGCGGTCACCGGCTCCACGTCGTGCTCGAGGGCATCTCGCGGGGCTTCTCCGCGGTCAACATCCGCAAGTTCGTGGTGCGAGCCGCCAGGCTCGACGACCTCGTGACCCTCGGCAGTCTCACCCCCGATGCGTCGCGCTTCCTGGGGGCCTGCGTGAGCGCCGGCCTCAACATCCTGGTGACCGGCGCTACCCAGGCCGGGAAGACCACGATGCTGAACACGCTGGCGGCAGCGATCCCGGGCAGCCAGCGCGTGATCAGCGTCGAGGAGGTCTTCGAGCTCGACTTCCGGCACGCCGACTGGGTCGCGATGCAGACGCGCCAGACGGGTCTCGAGGGCACGGGCGAGGTCGTGCTCCGCGACCTCGTCAAGGAGGCGCTGCGGATGCGCCCGTCGCGCATCATCGTCGGCGAGGTCAGGGCCGCAGAGTGTCTCGACCTGCTGCTGGCGCTCAATGCCGGACTGCCGGGCATGGCGACGCTGCACGCCAACAGTGCTCGCGAGGCGCTCGCCAAGATGTGCACGCTGCCTCTGCTGGCCGGCGAGAACATCTCCGCCCGCTTCGTCGTGCCCACGGTCGCCTCCTCCGTCGACCTCGTGGTCCACCTGGACCTCGATGCGCAAGGTCGACGTCGCGTGGTCGAGATCGTCTCGGTGCCCGGTCGGGTCGAGGGTGACGTGATCGAGACGGAGCCGATCTTCGTGCGTCGGGGTGAGGACCTCGTGCACGCGGGTGGTGCGCCGCCCCGGGCCGAGCGGTTCGTGCGGGTCGGGATCGACCCGGCGAGCCTCATGGGTGGGGGCGCCTGATGGGGGCGGCGATCGGCCTGCTCCTCGGCGTCGGAGCGCTGCTGATCTGGACGGCCTTCACCGTCCCACGCGCGCCTCGCGCTGCCCGTCGTTCATGGCTGCGAGAACGTCTGGACGCCGCCGGTCTCGTGCGGACGGCGCCCTCGACCGTCGTGGCCTCCTCGGTGGCCGCCGGGTCGGTGGTGCTCGTCGCCGTCCTCGTCGTGTCGCGCACGGCGCCGGTGGCGCTCCTGTTCGGCCTGATGGCGAGCTACGCACCGTTCGCCTGGGTAGGTGCTCGACTGCGTCGACGCCAGGGCGAGCTGGCCGAGGTCTGGCCGGACGCGGTCGACAACCTCGCCAGCGCGGTCCGGGCGGGTCTCTCGCTGCCCGATGCGCTTTCCGGGCTCGGGGAGCGGGGGCCGGAGCCGCTGCGGGAGGCGTTCCGCGCCTTCACCCGGGACTACCAGTCCTCCGGACGGTTCGGCGAGAGCCTGGACGCGTTGAAGGTGCGACTGGCGGACCCTGTCGGCGACCGGGTCGTCGAGGGGCTGCGGGTTGCCCGCGAGGTCGGGGGCGGCGACCTCGGCCGTCTGCTGCGCACGATGTCGGGCCAGCTCCGCGACGAGGCGCGGACCCGCGCCGAGCTCGTGTCGCGTCAGAGCTGGGCAGTCAACGGCGCACGCATGGCGGTGGCAGCGCCATGGCTCGTGCTTCTGCTGATGTCGTTCCAGCCCGAGGTGATCGGCCGGTACGGCTCGCCCGCAGGCGCCTTGGTCCTCACGATCGGTGCCGCGGCCTGCGTCGCGGCGTACCGCTTGATGCTCCGGATCGGTCGGCTGCCCACCCAGCGGCGGGTGCTGTCGTGAGCCGGGCGCTGCTGGGAGGCCTGGCCGGGGGGCTGGCAGGGCTCGGGGTCGTCCTCGTGGCGTGGCACGTCTCCGTCGTACGTCGCGCCGACTTCGGGATGCGCGTCCTGCACCACCTCTCCGACGTCCCCGAGCTCGCCTCGCTGGCACGCGGGGGACGCCGACGCGGCTGGCTGCAGCCCGTGGCAGCCCGCCTGGACGACGCCCTCGGCGGCAACCAGTCCGTGCGCCGCCGGCTCGAGCGCGCGTCGATGGACCTGACGGTGAACGACTTCCGGGTGCAGCAGGTGGTGTGGGGTCTCGCCGCGATGGCGGCCGCCGGCCTGCTGACGGTGGTGGTGACCTCACAGAGCCCCGAGCGGCTGCTGCCGATGGTGATCCTGACGGGGATCGCCGGACTCCTCGGCATCCTGCTGCGCGAGAACCGGCTGACCGCTCAGGTGCGCGCGCACGAGCGCGACGTGCTCGCCGAGCTGCCCGCGCTCACCGAGCTGCTGGCGCTGGCGGTGGCAGCGGGTGAGGGGCCGGTGGCGGCACTGGAGCGCGTCGTCGGGCGGAGCCACGGGGCCTTCACGCGAGAGCTGGCGCGGGTGCTGGGAGCCGTACGCACCGGCACGCCGGTGTCGGTGGCCCTGGACGAGTACTCCGCCCGCACCGGCATCCCCGTGGTGGCGCGCTTCGCCCAGGCGCTCGCCGTGGCTCTGGAGCGAGGCACGCCGCTCGCGGACGTGCTGCACGCGCAGGCCGGCGACGTGCGCGAGGCCCAGCGCCGGGCGCTGATCGAGACCGGCGCCCGACGCGAGGTCGCGATGATGGTCCCGGTCGTCTTTTTTGTCTTGCCAACAACAGTCATGTTCGCCTTCTGGCCCGGCCTCATCGGGCTCCGTCTGGTGAGCCCGTGACGTCCACACCGAGGAGAACCTCATGAACACCCTGATGCACCTGCTCGTGGCCGCCGTCGCGGCGTCGACCGCGCCACGCAGCCGCGACGAGAGGGGCGACGTGCCGGGCTGGGTGCTCGTCACGGTCATGACCGCGGGGCTCGTGGCCGCGCTCTGGGCGGTCGCCGGCCCCGAGCTCGAGCGGATGCTGCGGCAGGCGTTGCAGTCGGTGGCGTGAGCCTGCAGCCCGACCGGTCGAGGGGCGAGCGCGGGGCGGCCGTCGTCGACTTCGTGCTCGTCATGGTCGTCGTGGTGCCGCTGTTCCTCGGCATCCTCCAGGTCGGCCTCGTCATGCACGTGCGCAACACCCTGACCGCGGCCGCCTCCGAGGGTGCCCGCTACGCGGCCACCATCGACCGCGGACCCTCCGACGGCGTACGCCGGACACGGGAGCAGATCGCGGACGCGGTCGCCGCCGACTTCGCCTCGGGCGTGTCCGCCCGGCAGGTCCAGCTCCGCGGTGCCCCCGGCGTCAGGGTCGACGTGACGGCCGAGGTGCCGCCGCTGGGCCTCTGGGGTCCGGCGGTGCGGCTGAACGTGAGCGGCCACGCGGTCGAGGAGCAGCCGTGAGGCGCGACGAGGCCGGTTCGGCACTGGTCGAGGTCACCTGGCTCGCCCTGCTCCTCCTGGTGCCGCTGGTGTACATCCTGATCTCCGTCTTCGCCGTCCAGTCCGGCTCCTACGCGGTGAGCGGTGCAGCCCGGGCGGCGGCGCGCGCCTATGCGCTTGCCCCGGACGAGGCCTCCGCCCCGGCTCGAGCCCGGGCCGCGCTGGGGATCGCACTGGCGGACCACGACGTGGATGCCGGCGACGTCGACATGCGGGTCTCCTGCCGGCCCTTCCCCCGCAACTGCCTCGCCCCGGGCAGCGTCATCGCCGTCGCCGTGCGCCATCAGGTGCGGCTGCCGCTGGCACCGGCGGCCCTGGGCACGCAGGCGCCGAGCATCCGCGTGGAGGGCGAGCACGCGGTCGCCTACGGGACGTTCCGGGAGGACCGGTGAGGGACGAGCGCGGCCAGACCGGCCTGATGATCACCGGGCTCTTCCTGGTCGCGGTGCTGCTCGTGGCGGTCGTCGTCGACGCCTCGGCGGCGTACCTGCGGCGCCAGCGGCTCGACTCGCTGGCCGACGGTGCCGCGCTCGCCGCGGTCGACGGCCTGCAGGGCGAGGCGGTCTACACCCGCGGGCTCGGCGAGAGGGCCGAGATCGACCCGGTGGCCGCCCGTGCCTACAGCGCGGGATACCTGCGCCAGCTCGGTGCGCACCACGACTACCCGGGACTGCAGCTGCGGGTCGTCACCACCGTCGACTCGGTGCAGGTCCGCATCACCACGCCCCTCGACCTGCCGCTGGTGCCACCGGGCTGGGCCGACGACGCGCGCGTCACCGGTCATGCCGCGGCCTTCGTGACCGTGGGGGAGTAGCCGGCCACACCTGCCGATCAGTGTGGCCTTTCAGTCACCAGGTGGCCTAAACGCCACAGTGATGCGCCGGCGGGCGTCCGTGAGGTCGCGCTGCGGACCAATGTCCTTTACTTCGTGAGACCTTGAGGTCTTCCCGACGGCGCGTGTCGCGGCAAGGTTGGTGTGCGAGCCGCACGCGCGAGAGCGACGACGGCGGCAGCATGACGCGCTTGCCACGGCCTCCCGGGGTCCCCTCCCAGGTGTCGTCGGCCTCCTGGACACGGCCGACGCACGAGCTTCGGAACCGCGTTGGAGCCACGATGACCACGAACGACGAGCGCAAGAACCTGCAGTACTGCGCAGCCCCGCCACGGACGCTGCCGAGCCTGTCCCCGGAGATGCCGTCGCCGCGGGCGAAGGCGATACTCCTGACCCGAGCGAAGTGGGTCAACGGGACCACGTTGCGCTACTGCTTCCTCGACGGTCCTGAGCAGCAGCGTCAGGCGGTGCGCGATGCCTTCGACCAGTGGAAGGGGCTGGGCATCGGCCTGAGCTTCCAGGAGGTCGACGACCAGGGTGAGGCCGAGGTCCGCATCGCCTTCGACCAGTCCGACGGCTCGTGGTCCTACCTGGGGCGCGACGTGCTCACGATCGGCACCGATCAGCCGACGATGAACTTCGGCTGGGACCTGACCACCCCCCACGGCCGGTCGACGGCGCTGCACGAGATCGGTCACACGCTCGGCAAGCCGCACGAGCACCAGAACCCCAAGGCCGGCATCGTGTGGGACGAGGAGGCGGTCTACGCCCACCTCGGTGGCCCGCCCAACAACTGGGACCGTGCGACGACCCACCACAACATCCTGCGGAAGCTGGACGTCGCCGAGATCGAGGGTTCCAACTGGGACCCGGACTCGGTCATGCACTACGCCTTCCCGGGTGGACTGATCAAGGAGCCGGAGCAGTACGCCGACGAGGGCATCGACCCTCCGGGCACCTTGTCGGACTTGGACCAGGAGTTCGTGCGCAGCTGGTACCCGGCCCTGGACGACTCGCTGCCCGTCCTCGAGCCTTTCCAGTCCGCCGGCCTCGCCCTCGAGCCCGGCGAGCAGGCCGACTTCCTCATCGAGCCCACCAGCACCCGGGAGTACCAGCTCGGCACCTTCGGCGCCTCCGATGCGGTGCTGGTGCTCTTCGAGGAGGTCGACGGCGAGCTGCGCTATCGCGACGGCGACGACGACAGCGGCGAGGACCGCAACGCGCTGGTCGAGGTCAAGCTCTTCAAGGGCAAGAGGTACGTCGCCCGGATCCGTCTCTACTGGTCCTGGGCGTCCGGCGAGACCGCGGTCATGCTCTGGTAGCACCGGCCCTTCCCGATTCGGCGAGCCGAACACCGTGGCCTCTCAGTCACCTGGTGACCGAGAGGCCACAGTGATGTCTGGGGCGCTGTTGTCCACAGTTGTCCACAGGCTTTACCCGCCGCGGAGTTAGAGACCCCGCCCACGGGCCACCATGAGAAGGACTTTGTGAGGCCACGGGGGACGCACGGGGGGACGCACGGGGGACATGAGCCTGACCACCTCGACGGACGACGCGATCCGTCCCGACCTGGATGCCGCGCTGCGTGAGCGCGTGCGGCGCCCTGAGCGAGCCGGTCAGATGCGTCCACGGATCCGCCCCTCCTCGAACCACCCGAGGTGCGTCTGATCCGCGGCGAGGCTGTAGCGGACGAAGCCTGACCACACGCCCTCGACCTTGCGGTACGCCTCGAGGAAGCCTGGCGCCCAGATGCCGTCGTCGAGCTGGACCTCGATGGGCCGCGCGTCGTGCCCGTCGAGCTGGTGATAGGTCATGGCCCTGAGCGTTACACGTATCGACAGACAGCGTCTGGTGCGCAGGTGGACGGATCGGCCGATGCGGCGTCGTCACGTTTCTGGATGAGGGTGGCGCGCAGGGCTTGAAGGTCAGCGATGTGCCGATCGACGTCTGCCACTCGCTCTGTGAGCAACTGGTACACGTGGTCGCAGGGCGCCTCGCCGCTATCGCGGACCTCGATGACGTCGCGGATCTGGGCAAGGGTCAGGCCAGCGGCCCGGCCGCGTCGGATGAAATCCAGCCGGGACAGGGCCGCCGGTCCGTAGTCGCGATAACCGTTGGCGGCGCGCTCGGTCGGCGGGAGCAATCCCTTCGTCTCATAGAACCGCAGCGTCTTTGTGGTGATCCCCGCCGTCGCGGCCAGCTCTCCGATGCGCACAGTGCTCCTCCGTTCCCCTTGACCTTGCCCTGTACTGGAACGTTCAGGATACGACGAAGTGGTCGCGCCCCGGCGACCGTCGCTCTAGGGCCGCTCCACCTCCCTCCGTGGACGGCCTTAGCGGGCAATGAGGCCCTCACGCCCCGGTTCCCCTCCCTGGGGCGTGAGGGTTTCCAGCCAGGATCGGAGTCACGGTGCGCACGCGCTCATATCGAACCGATGCAGGCACGCTGGAGCCGGGCACCGTGGAAGCGTTCGGGGGGCCCGAGCCGTGCGCCATTCCGCGGTGTTCCGACCACGCTGTGGTGACACTTCGACTACTTGTCGACGGGTGCGACTCGGTTCTGCTCGTCTGCCAGACCCATGCGGAATGGTTAAGTCGCTACATCGAAGAGGATGCCGACGTGCAGATCGTGGAGCGCCGTCCACCAGGCTCGTCGGGGTGACAAGTGCGGGGCCAGGTGTCGGGTCGGACTACGCGCCTGTAGGTCGCCGCTTCAGCTCAGCCTCAGCAGCTTCGTAGCACCGCTGGATGTACGCCTCGAGCTCGGCGCGCTCGATGCGCCACAGTCTGCGACGGCGGGCAGCGGCGCGGACTGGGGCATCGAGTAGGTCGGGTCGCGTTCGCGGGACGAACCTTCCTACTCTTTGGCACCCTCGACCTGCCGCTGGTGCCACCGGGCTGGGCCGAGGACGCCCGCGTCACTGGTCACGCCGCGGCGTTCGTGACCGTCGGCGACTGACCTTCAGTGCACACCTGTCCCTCGCTCTGGGGACTGACACAGGGCCGCTGACCTCGGATGATGTTCCAGGGGTCGGCTGTGGTCGGCCCCTCTTTGCGGTCCCGGTCGATCGAGCGGGGGGCCGACCGGGACCGCCCTGGGAGCCGCCCCGCCACCAACCCCGCCACCAACCCCGCGTCGCAGCCGGCCTACTCCTCCTCGCGCACGCCGTCGCTGGAGATGAAGCCGTCTCGCTCCGCCACCTGCAGCAGCTGCACGCGGGTGCTCACCGAGCGGCCGAGCGCGGTGTACTTCTGGCGGATCCGCTTGAGGTGCTCCTTGACCGTCGACTCGCTCACCTGCAGCCGGCGCGCCGCCTGCTTGGTGATGAGCCCCTCGAAGAGCAGGTTGAGGACCTCGATCTCGCGCGCACTCAGCCGGGGCCGGAGCGCCTCGCCCTCGGCGATGTGGCGGGCGACGTCGTCGGGGATGAAGGTCTCACCGCGCCGGGCCCGCTCGATCGCGTCCAGCAGCACCTCCTCCGACTGGTGCTTGAGCACGATCGCCGCAGCCCCCGCGTCGACGGCCTCCACCAGCAGCCGCACGTCGTAGACCCCGGTGTAGGCGACGACCGCCATGCCCCGGGCGCGCAGCGCCGCCACGTTGTCACGCGGGCGGGAGCCGTCGCGCAGCGCGAGCTCCACCAGCGCCACCTCGGCCACGGTGCCGTCGAGCGCTCCGACGTTGTCGATCACGTCGACCAGGCTGGTCCGGTGCGCGGCGTCGCTGAGCGTCATGCGAAGCCCGCGGGCGCAGATGGGTCGGTCGTCGACCGCGACGACCGTCACCGGTCTCGCAGGCTCGGACCGCGTGGGCCCGCCCGAGATTCCCCCCATGACCATGACGCCCCTCCCGCGTAATCGTCTGGACCACATAAAATAGGGCCGCGCACCGACTTTTACCCCGCGAACGCCTCGTCCCCCTTTCTGGGGACGACATGCCTGACGGGTAGCCTCGGCCCCATGGCCGCCCCCGACATCGACGCACGCATCAAAGAGCTGCGCGCGACCATGCGCACCATCGAGCAGGTGCTCGACCTCGACAGGATGCGAGCCGAGATCGCCGACCTCAGCGAGCAGGTGGCCGCCCCCGACCTGTGGGACGACCAGACCAACGCCCAGCGGGTCACCGGGCGCCTCTCGACCCTCCAGTCCGAGCTCGACCGCTTCTCCGGCCTCACCTCCCGGCTCGACGATCTCGAGGTGCTCGTCGAGCTCGCCGGCGAGGAGAGCGACGCCGACGCGCTCACCGAGGCCCACACCGAGCTCGACCGGGTGAGCAAGCTGGTCGAGCAGCTCGAGGTGCGCACCCTGCTGTCGGGGGAGTACGACGTCCGCGAGGCCGTGATCACGATCCGTTCCGGAGCGGGCGGGGTCGACGCCGCCGACTTCGCCGAGATGCTCATGCGCATGTACACGCGGTGGGCGGAGCGCCACAACTACCCCGTCGAGGTCTTCGACACCTCCTACGCCGAGGAGGCGGGCATCAAGTCCGCGACCTTCGCGATCCACGCGCCCTACGCCTACGGCACGCTGTCGGTCGAGGCCGGCACCCACCGGCTGGTGCGCATCAGTCCCTTCGACAACCAGGGCCGCCGCCAGACGTCGTTCGCAGCCGTCGAGGTGGTCCCGGTGCTGGAGCAGACCGACGAGATCGACGTGCCCGACGAGGAGATCCGCGTCGACGTCTACCGCTCCAGCGGCCCCGGCGGCCAGAGCGTGAACACCACCGACTCCGCGGTGCGGCTGACCCACATCCCGACCGGCCTGGTCGTCTCCTGCCAGAACGAGAAGTCGCAGCTGCAGAACAAGGCCTCGGCGATGGTCATCCTCAAGGCCAAGCTGCTGATCATGAAGAAGGCCGAGGAGGCCGCGCAGATCAAGGAGCTCAAGGGCGACGTCGCCGCCACCTGGGGCGACCAGATGCGCTCCTACGTGCTCAACCCCTACCAGATGGTCAAGGACCTGCGGACCAACCACGAGTCCGGCAACCCGCAGGCCGTGCTCGACGGCGAGATCGACGACTTCATCGAGGCCGGCATCCGCTGGCGCCGCAGCGCCGACGCCGCCGCCTGACCCGCAGCCCAAACCCTGACCCGCTGCCCAAACGCTGACCCGCCAGGCGCGTGGGGGTCCACGGCACGAGCGGGAGCCTCACCTACCATCGGCGGCATCGTGATCACGTTCACCAACGTCACCAAGACCTACCCCGGGCAGCAGCGCGCTGCGCTGGACAACGTCTCGGTGCAGGTCGACAGGGGCGAGTTCGTCTTCCTGGTCGGGGCCTCGGGCTCCGGCAAGTCCACCTTCCTGCGGCTGGTGCTGCGCGAGTCACGACCCACCAGCGGGCGGGTGGAGGTCGACGGCAAGGACCTCGACAAGCTGCCCGGCTTCCGGGTGCCGCACCTGCGTCGCCAGATCGGCACCGTCTTCCAGGACTTCCGGCTGCTGTCGAACAAGACCGTCTACGAGAACGTCGCCTTCGCCCTGCAGGTGATCGGCAAGCCCCGCTCGGTGGTGCGCACGACCGTGCCGGAGGTGCTGGAGCTGGTGTCGCTCGAGGGCAAGGGCAACCGGCTGCCCGACGAGCTCTCGGGCGGTGAGCAGCAGCGCGTGGCGATCGCCCGCGCCTTCGTCAACCGGCCGCCGATCCTCATCGCCGACGAGCCGACGGGCAACCTCGACCCCAACACCTCGGTGGGCATCATGCGGCTGCTCGACCGCATCAACCGCACCGGCACGACCGTGGTGATGGCCACCCACGACTCCAGCGTCGTCGACCAGCTCCGCAAGCGCGTCATCGAGCTCGATGGTGGTCGCGTGGTGCGCGACCAGACCCGCGGCGCCTACGGCTACCAACACTGACGGGGTGTCACGGTGCAACTGACCTACGTCTTCTCCGAGCTCGCCACGGGCCTGCGGCGCAACGTGTCGATGACCGTCGCCGTGGTGGTCACGCTCTTCGTCTCGCTGACCCTCGTCGGGCTCGGGCTGCTGCTCAACTCCCAGGCGGACAAGGCCGAGGAGTTCTGGGGCGACCGGCTGCAGATCACGATCTTCATGTGCACCGACAGCTCGCCCACCGCCAGCTGCATCAACGGCCGGGCGACCGACGCCCAGAAGCAGCGCGTCGAGACCATCCTCGACCGCAGTGACGAGGTCGAGTCGTGGCGCTTCGAGAACAGCGAGGTCGCCTACGAGAAGTGGCGTGACGTCTACGCCTCCGGCAGCGACACCCAGCAGCAGGTGATCGACGCGATCCGGCCCAGCGACCTCGCGGAGTCCTACTGGGTGACACTCGAGGACCCACGCCAGTTCCAGCAGCTGCAGAAGGCGGTCACCGGCCTCGACGGCGTCGGCTCGGTGCGCGACCTGCGGCAGGTGCTGGAGCCGATCTACTTCTGGATCGACGCCTTCAAGTGGGGCGCGATCGTGATCGCCGGCTTCCTGCTCTTCGCCGCGATCCTGCAGGTGGGCAACACGATCCGGCTCGCGGCGTACGCGCGGCGCAAGGAGATCGGCATCATGCGGCTGGTCGGCGCCTCCAGCCTCTACATCCAGCTGCCGTTCCTGCTCGAGGCGCTGGTGGCCGCGGTGCTGGGGATCGTGCTGGCCGGGGGAGCGATCTTCGCCTTCCTCAACCTGGTGGTCTATCGACTGCTGCGGCCGAACTCCAACCTGGTGGCCTGGGTGGGCTACTCCGACGGCATTCTGGCCATCCTCGCGATGACCGTGGTCGGTCTGGTGCTGACATTGGTCCCGACTTTGCTACTTACCCGCAAATACCTGAGAGTTTGATTTCTGTGGGTTAGCGTCGAGACGTACAGTTTCCGCGATCTCCTCGACTTGCTTCCCCCGAAGGACCTCCGTGGCTCGCCTCTTCCCCAGCACTCGGTCACGCTCGCGCGCACTCGCCGCGCTGAGCGGCGTCGCCGTGCTCGTCGCCGGCCTGCCGCTGGCGCACGCCGCGGACGTGGACGACCTGGAGGAGAAGAAGCACAAGGTCGAGAAGAAGATCCACAAGGCCGACCACGACCACGCGGAGGCCAGCGCCGCCCTGACGGCTGCCAACGACGCCCTCGCGCGCGCCCAGAGCGACCTGGTGAACGCCCGCGCCCACCTCGCCCAGACCCGTGGGGAGCTCGCGGCCGCCGAGGCGCTCGACGCGCTCATGCAGCGTCGGCTCGACGCCGCCAAGCAGCGTCTGCTGCGTGCCGAGGCGGCTCTGGCCGACGGCGAGGCCGAGGTGTCGCGGCAGCAGGACGACCTGCGAGCCATGGTGGTCGCCGGCTACGAGCAGGGCGACCCGTCGCTGATGGGTCTCTCCATGGTCTTCACCGACCAGGACCCGGCGCAGATCGCCGGCAGCATGAACGCCTCCGCGACGGTGGCCAACAAGCAGTCGGCGATCCTCGACGGCCTCGAGGCCACCGAGGTGATGCTCGCCGTGCAGCGCGCCGAGACCGCTGCTGCGAAGGCCGAGGTGGCGATGCGCCGCCAGGACGCCGCCGACAACCTCGCCACCAAGCAGGCACTGGAGCTGCAGGCCGAGGCGGCGGAGTCGCAGGTCTCCGAGATGGTCTCGCTGCGCACCCAGGCGCGCGACGCCGCTGCCAAGGCCAAGAAGGCCGACATGGCGGTGCTCGCGGGGCTGATCGTGGAGCGCGACAGGATCGCCGACCTCATCGTCGCCCAGACGTCGGTCGGCGCCGGCTACACCGGCCCGGTGGACGGCAACGGGTTCCTCGACGCACCGGTGGAGGGCTACGTCACCTCGCCGTACGGGCCCCGGATCCACCCGATCTACGGCTACCGCAGCATGCACGACGGCGTCGACTTCGGCGCCAAGTGCGGCAGCCCGATCCGGGCCACGGCGCGGGGCAAGGTGCTGACGGAGTACTACCACACGGTCTACGGCAACCGGATCGTCATCGACCACGGCGTGCACCACGGCGTCGGTGTCGCGACCATCTCCAACCACCTGAGCTCCTACGCCGTGGCGGCGGGGGAGCGGGTCAAGCGCGGCGACGTCATCGGCTACGTCGGCAACACCGGCTGGTCGACCGGGTGCCACCTCCACTTCACCGTGCTGGAGAACGGCCGCGCCGCCGACCCCATGCGCTGGTTCTGAGCCCGCTGCACTGCTCGTAGGGTTGGGCCATGCCCAAGGAGACCGGTCGGCGCCTCATCGCCTCCAACAGGAAGGCGCGCCACGACTACCACATCGAGGACACCTACGAGGCCGGCATCGTCCTCCAGGGCACCGAGGTGAAGTCGCTGCGAGCCGGCCGTGCGTCGTTGGTCGACGCCTTCGCCGACATCGAGCGCGGCGAGATGTACCTGCACGCGCTGCACATCGCGACGTACACGCAGGGCACCTGGACCAACCACGAGCCGCGCCGCCGGCGCAAGCTGCTCCTGCACCGCGAGGAGATCGACAAGATCGAGTCGAAGGTCAAGGAGAAGGGCTACACGCTGGTCCCCCTGCAGATGTACTTCGTCGACGGTCGCGCCAAGGTCGAGATCGGGCTGGCCAAGGGCAAGAAGAGCTGGGACAAGCGGCAGGCCATCGCCGAGCGCACCGCCAAGCGGGAGGCCGAGGTCGCGATCGGCCGCCGCGCCAAGGGCATGTGAGGTGTGGTCCGACGACGACGTCCCGGCGTTCTGGACGTCGCTGGGTCTGCCGGGCCTGTTCGACGTCCACGTGCACTTCCTCCCGCCGCGGATGCAGCGCAAGGTGTGGGCGGCGTTCGACGGCTTCGCGACCTCGCTGGGGCGCGAGTGGCCGATCGCCTACCGCCTGCCCGAGGAGCAGCGGGTCGCGATCCTGCGTGACCTCGGCGTCCGGCACTTCTCGGCGCTGACCTACGCCCACGTGCCGGGCATGGCCGAGCCGCTCAGCGACTGGGCCGCGGACTTCGCCGCCCGGACACCGGAGTGCCTGCGCACCGCGACCTTCTTCCCGGAGCCGGGCGTCACGTCGTACGTCGACGCGCGGCTGCGGACGGGCGTCGACGTCTTCAAGATCCACGTGCAGGTAGGTGAGTTCGACCCCAACGACCCTGCGCTCGCCGACGCGTGGGGGCTGGTCGAGGACGCCGGCGCGCCCGTGGTGCTGCACGTCGGCTCCGGCCCCCTGCCCGGCACCCACACCGGTCCGGAGACGCTGGCCCGGCTGCTGCGCAGCCACCCCCGTCTGGTCGTGGTGCTGGCCCACATGGGTACGCCGGAGTACGCCGAGTTCCTCGCGCTCACCGAGCGCTACGCCGGGCTGCACCTCGACACGACGATGGTGTTCACGGACTTCTCCGAGGAGTCCGCCCCCTTCCCCCGCGACCTGCTGCCGCGCCTGACCGAGCTGCAGCAGCGGATCCTGCTGGGATCGGACTTCCCGTCGATCCCCTACCCCTACGCCCACCAGCTCGAGGCGCTGGCGGGGCTCGACCTCGGCGACGACTGGCTGCGAGCGGTCTGCTGGGGCAACGGCACGAGGCTGTTCGGACGCGACGAGCAATCGCACTAGACCGGTGAGCGACGCGTCTCGACGCGCAGGGGCCAGCGCACCACGCTGGGAGGGAGACCTGAGGAGGCGACATGGAAGCGAGCGAGCTGCACCGGCGCACCGTCGAGGAGTGGCAGAGGCGCGTGCTGGCCGTCGGAGACGGCTGGTCACGAGGTACGCCGTGTGACGAGTGGGACGTGCGCGCCCTGGTCAACCACGTGGTCGGCGAGGAGCTGTGGACGCCGCCGCTCGTCGACGGCGGCACCATCGAGGAGATCGGCGACCGTTTCGACGGGGACCTCCTCGGCGACGACCCGGTCGCGGTCGCGACGTCCGCGGCGGCCGAGGCGGTGGCCGCGGTCGACAAGCGCGTGCCCGAGCACGGCGTCGTGCACCTGTCGTTCGGCGAGGCGCCCGATCGAGGAGTACGTGATGCAGCTCTCTGCCGACCACCTCGTGCACGGCTGGGACCTCGCAGCCGCGACGGGGCAGGACCGGACCCTCGACCCGGACCTCGTGACCGCCGTCGCCGAGTGGTACGCCGAGCGCGAGCAGATGTACCGGGACGCCGGCGCGGTGGGGCCACGGAGGGACGTGGGCGACGACCCGCAGGCGCAGCTGTTGGGCGCCTTCGGACGGGACCCGTCGTGGTGACCAACGACGAGACGCTGGCCGCCTTCTCCGCCGCCTTCGGCAGCGGCGACGTCGACGCGATCATGGGCCTGATGACCGACGACGCGGTCTTCGAGTCCACGGCGCCGCCGGACGGGGAGCGGCACGACGGCGCCATGGCGGTGCGCGAGGTGTGGCAGTCGCTGTTCACCGGCACTCCCGGGGCGGCCTTCGCCGAGGAGGACCGCTTCGTGGCGGGCGACCGGGGGGTGCTGCTGTGGCGCTTCTCGTGGGAGGGCGACGAGCCCGGTCATGTGCGCGGTGTGGACGTCCTGGAGTTCCGCGACGGCAAGGTGTCCGGCAAGCGCTCGTACGTCAAGGGCTGACCGCTCCGGAGCCGGCAGGGCCGCCTCCCCGTGTGTGCCGGCGCGCCCGACCGGGAACAAAGAAGTGTGCGGTGTCGGTTGTGACTCGTACACTGCTCGGGCAGGTTGACAACTCAAGAGGGGCTGATCGGTTTCGACTTGGGACGTTTCGTGCCAGGGGAAGCGGGTCGAGGATCCAGGCTTATCTCGTTAACGACGCCTGGGAACAAATAACTGCCGACGCAAAGCGCAGTTCGTTCACCCTCGCTGCCTGACAGCGAGCGTGACGGGTCAGACTGAGGACGCCTCCGACTCAGGATCTGGCCTCAGCTAGGAGGCTCGCTGCATCACCCTCGTCGGAGGGGTGGTGCGGGACTTTCATCCGACTGAGTCCGTCGGCGACGTGTCTGTGCGAGCGCCGGGACTGAGAAGACGCCATCACAGACTGCACCCGGAGAAGACCTGACACTGCGCTCGAGGACGCGGGTTCGATTCCCGCCAGCTCCACCAGCCATGCAGCATCACGGCGCGTTCGACACCTCGTCGGGCGCGCCGTTCGCCTGTCCCTTCGCCGGTCCTACAGCAGCCCGAGCACCGTCTGGCGCAGCGTGGAGCAGCGGAAGCGCAGCTCCGGCACCTGCTGGGGGGAGACCCAGCGGGGGACGTACTTGTCCGCGAACGACGCGCGGCGCCCCTCCGGACCGCCGAGCTGCAGCTCGGGGCGGCCCTCGACGCGCGCGGTGAACATCATCTGGCCATCCGCCTCGCCGGCCCACTCCAGCTCGGCAGGAGTCAGCTTGAGCCCCAGCTCCTCGGCGACCTCACGCACCGCTGCGGCGCGCGCGGTCTCGCCGTCCTCCAGACGCCCGCCGGGCACGGCCCAGAAGCGCCAGGCCATCGCGACGCGGCGCTCGATCAGCGCGACCTCGCCCCGGTCGTTGACCAGCAGCACGCGCGCCCGCGCAGGGGGAGAGGTCGCAGTGCTGGTGCCCACCTTCTTACGGTGTCAGGCACCCGAGCCCGCCGCTACACCCCGAAGGACAAACTTCGTGGTCAGACCGATGTCGGCACCCGGATCGACACGACCGCGATGTCGTCGCGTGCGCTGCCGCTCTGGAACTCCAGCACGTCGGCGAGCACGGCCTCGGCCATGAGCGGCTTGTCGCGATAGCGCTCCGCGACCTCGCGCAGCCGGTCGTCGCCGTACTGCTCCTGGCCGCTGCGACCCTCGGTGACCCCGTCGGTGAACAGCACCATGGTGCTGCCCGGCACGAGGTCGCCCTCGCTGTCGGTGAAGACCGCGTCGGGCAGCGCGCCCACCAAGGAGCCGGGGGTGCCGACGGTGGTCGTCTCCTGGCCGGGGCCGAGCAGCAGCGGCAGTGGATGACCGCCGAGACCCAGGCTGTAGCGCCAGCGGCCCTCGGTACGTCGCAGCCGGACCACCGCGACCGTGCAGAAGCGCTCGGTCGGGTGGCGCTGGAGCACCTCCTCCAGCGCGTGCAGCACCTCGGCGGGACGGCGCAGCCGCACGCTGACGGCACGGATCGTGTGCCGCACCAGCGCGGTGACCACCGCCGCGTCGACGCCCTTGCCGCAGACGTCGCCGAGGGTCACCACCCAGTCGTCCTCGTTGATCTCGAACACGTCGTAGAAGTCGCCGCCGACCTCCTCCCCGGCACCCGCGGGGCGGTAGCTGGAGCTGATCTCCAGGCCGGGGATGTGGGGCGGGTTGGGCGGGATCAGCGTCTGCTGCAGGGTCATCGCCAGGGCACGTGCCCGCGCCTCCGAGTCCTCGGCCCGCTCCTTGGCGCGGAGCAGCTCACGCTCGTACTCCCGGCGCTCGGTCGCGTCGAGCAGCACGATGCGGATGATCGCCGGACCGCCGCTCTCGTCGCGCTCCATCGCAGCGTTCGCCAGCACCGGGATGCGGGACCCGTCGGCCGCGACCACCTCGAGCGCGATCTCGCGGACCGATGCCCTGCATCTGCAGCATCGGTGCGTAGTGGGTGTCGTGGTAGATGCGCCCACCCGCGGTGAGGAGGCTGGTGAACGTGCGGCGACCGACCAGCTCCTCGCGCTCGAACCCCGTCCACCGCAGGAAGGTGTCGTTGACCCGGACGAGCGTGCCGTCCGGCGTCGTCGAGAGGTAGCCGCACGGCGCGCGCTGGTAGATCGTCTCCGGGTCCTCGCGCAGCATCGCTGCGCTGAAGGCCTGCTCCGGGGGCGGGCCATCGGTCACGCCGCGGCGCCCCGCACGAAGTCGGAGATGGCGTCGGAGGTCGCGTCGGGCGCGCTCAGGTTGGGGCAGTGACCGATCGCGTCCAGCATCACCAGGGTGCTCCCCGGGATCGACTCGTGGACGTAGCGGCCGACCTCCACCGGCGCGATCGCGTCCTGGCTGCACTGCAGCACCAGCGTCGGGATGTCGACCGACGCGAGGTCGGCGCGGTTGTCGGACAGGAAGGTCACCTGCGCGAACTGTCGGGCGATCTCGGGGTCGGTGCGGCAGAAGCTCGCCGTCAGCTCCTCGCCCAGCTCGGGGCGGTCGGGGTTGCCCATGATCACCGGGGCCATCGCGCTGGACCAGCCGAGGTAGTTGCTGTCCAGGGACTCCAGCAGCTCGTCGATGTCGGCACGGGAGAACCCGCCGACGTAGCCCTCGTCGTCGATGTAGCGCGGGGAGGGGCCGACCATCACGAGCTTGGCGAAGCGGCCGGGATCGGCGTCGCGGACGGCGAGCAGCCCGATCATCGCCGACACCGAGTGCCCCACCAGCACGACGTCACGCAGGTCGAGGGCCTCGCACAGCTCGTTGATGTCGCGCGCGTAGCCGTGGAGCGAGGAGTACCGCTCCGCGTCGTACGCCGCCAGGTCCGAGCCCCCGTGCCCGACGTGGTCGAAGAGCACGACCCGGTGGTCGGCCTCGAACCGTGGTGCGACGTAGCGCCACATGTTCTGGTCGCAGCCGAAGCCGTGCGCGAAGACGATCGGCTGCCCGTCGGCCCGTCCACTCTCGTGCACGTTGTTCCTGCCCCGTACGTCCATGACCTCGACACTAGCCCGAGAGTCGCCAGGGTGCGGAAGCCAGGAGGCCCTCCCCTAGACGCGGGTCCCTTCGCGTGCGCGGAGGCCGACCTTGCTGTGTGAGCGACCGTAGAGGAAGTACACGGCGAAACCGATCACCATCCACACCAGGAAGCGCGCCCACGTCTCCACCGTCAGGTTGAGCATGAGGTAGAAGCAGATGAGCGCCGAGGCGATCGGGATGAGCGGCACGAGCGGCACCCGGAAGGCGCGCTGCAGGTCAGGGCGCTGCTTGCGCAGGATGATCACCCCGATGCTCACCAGGATGAAGGCGAACAGGGTGCCGACGTTGACCAGCTCGGCGAGCACGTCGATCGACGTGAAGGTCGCCAGGATCGCGACGAGCACGCCGACCGTCGCCGTCACGACGTAGGGCGTGCGGTACGTCGGGTGCACCTTCGCGAAGGCGCCTGGCAGCAGGCCGTCGCGGGCCATGGAGAAAGCGACACGGGTCTGCCCGAGCAGCAGGATCATGACGACGACGATGATGCCGACGGCGGCGCCGATCGAGATGATGTTGGCGATGGTGTCGTGCCCGATGGACGTGAACGCCGTGGCCAGGGGGGCGGGGTCAGCAGGGTCGATGTCGCGGAAGTCCTGCATGCCGGTGAGCACGATGGTGACCGCGCAGTAGAGGACCGTGCAGATCGCGAGCGAGCCGAAGATCCCGAGGGGCACGTCGCGCGAGGGGTTCTTGGTCTCCTCGGCGGTGGTCGCGACGACGTCGAAGCCGATGAAGGCGAAGAACACGATGGCGGCGCCGGTCACGATGCCGCCCCAGCCGTAGGTCAGCGGCTCCAGGCCGAAGAGCACCTCGACCAGCGGCGTCTTCCAGCCCGAGCTCGACGACGACGGCTCGCTCTCGGGGATGAACGGCGACAGGTTCGCGGCCTTGACGTAGAAGATGCCCACCGCGACGAAGAGGAGGGCCACCCCCACCTTCACCACCACGGCGACCTGGTTGACCCTGCTCGACAGCTTGATGCCGAGGATCAGCACGCCGGTCAGCGCGAGCACGAGCAGGCCCGCAGGGAGATTCATGACCCCGTCGGAGGTGTTGGACACCGAGGCCGGGATCTCGAGCGGTGTCCCGTCGAGCACGTTCTGCAGGTAGCCGGACCAGCCCCCCGCGACGGCGGCGGCGCCGACGATGAACTCGAGGATCAGGTCCCACCCGATGATCCAGGCCACGAGCTCGCCGAGCGTGGCGTAGGAGAAGGTGTAGGCGCTGCCGGCGACCGGCACGGTGGAGGCGAACTCCGCGTAGCAGAGTGCGGCGAGCCCGCAGCCGATCGCGGCGATCACGAACGAGAGCGCAAGCGCCGGCCCGGCGTACTCGTTCGCCGCGCTGCCGGTGAGCACGAAGAGGCCGCCACCGATCGTGACGCCGATGCCGAAGACCATCAGGTCCAGCGCACCGAGGTTCTTCTTGAGCCGGTGCTCGGGCTCGTCGGTGTCGGAGATGGACTGCTCGACCGACTTGGTCCGCAACAGCTCGCTGGCCATGGTGACCCTCCTGGTGGGTGGGCGGTCCCGACTCGAACAGCGGGCCGGGGGGCCGACCCGAGGGAATCACCCGATAATGGCACGAAGTCCGCCCTCGGCGCCGCCCCCGTGGACAGCGGCGTGGGCGCACGTCAGCCTGAGGGCATGGGTCGCACGATCTTCTACACCGCCACCACGCTCGACGGCTTCCTCGCCGACGACCACGACTCGCTGGAGTGGCTCTTCGTCCAGGAGCAGGACCCCCAGGGCCCCATGGGCTACCCCGCCTTCATCGCGGACGTCGGGGCGATCGCCATGGGCGCCACGACCTACCAGTGGCTGATCGACCACCTGGCGAGGTCGGGGGAGGAGTGGTCGTACACGATGCCGTCCTGGGTCTTCACCCACCGTGACCTCCCCGTCATCGGGGACCGCATCACGCTCACCCAGGACCCGGTGGCTGACGTGCACGCGCAGATGGCGGCCGCGGCGGGCGACCAGGACCTCTGGGTCGTGGGAGGAGGGGACCTGGCCTGCCAGTTCGCGGAGCTCGGCCTGCTCGACGAGCTGATGCTCTCGATCGCGCCGGTGACGCTCGGCTCGGGCCGTCCGCTCTTCCCGCGGCCCTTCGACCTGCGCCTGGTCGAGCACGCGCGCAACGGCGCCTTCCTCTGCGCCCGCTACGAGGTCGTCGGCCGACGCTGACCCTGCGGCCGCCAGGAGAGCGGGCGTGGTGCTTGTCTCCGGGGCCTCTTTTCTGTAGTAATTCACTAGGCAAACATCAGTTGACGCCCGTCGACGACGGCCGAGACTCCGGGTGGGACACATGCGACAGCCAGGCGACGAGGGCTCTCGGACGGTCCGCGGGGCCGGGACGCGCACCGAGGAGGGCACGCAGATCACCCTGCGGATCGAGGCAGAGCTGCTGGCACTCTCGGCCTTCGCCACCACCACGCTGCTCTGCCTGACCGAGCGGATGCACGAGCTCCCGGCCGCAGCCGTCGCGTTCGGGGCCGCCGGCCTCCTCCTGACCCGACGTCGGTGAAGGGATCGCCGCGCGTCTTACGACAGGATCGGGCAATGGAGCTTGCCTACTTCACGTCCGAGGGCGACGACCTGGTGCCCACCGAGGTGGCCACGAGCGCGTGGTCGACGGAGCAGATGCACGGGGTGGCCACCTGCGGCGCACTCGCTCGCGAGGTGGAGCGCGCCGTCGCCGCTCTCGGCCGCGACGACCTGCGGCCGGCACGGTTCACCGTCGACATGTTCCGGCCCGCGGGGCTGGTCGCGTCGCGGACGACGTCCACGGTGGTCCGCGAGGGCGCCCGCATCTGCCTCGTGGACGCGACCCTGACGCAGGACGGCGAGGCGGTCGCGAGGGCCGGCGTGGTGTTCCTGAAGCCGACCGCGAACGCCCCCGGCGAGGTGTGGAGCCCCGCTGAGCAGCCCTCCCCGCCGCCGGAGGAGCTGGCGCCGCCGGGCGACGACCCGCACGTCCCCTTCATCCTGAGCTCGGCCGGCTGGTCGCAGGACTTCGGCGCGCACCACGACGCCGAGCGCAAGGCCTCGTGGAGCACCATGCCCTCGGTGGTGGCAGGCGAGCGGGTCTCGCCGTTCCAGGCCGTCGCAGGCATGGGCGACGGCGCCAACATGGTCACCAACTGGGGCACCGAAGGCATCCAGTACATCAACACCGACGCGACGCTGACCCTGGCGCGCCTGCCCGACTCGACCGAGGTCGGGCTGGCTGCGATCGACCGTGTCGAGACCGACGGGATCGCGGTGTGCACGGCGGCTGTCTACGACCGGCGCGGTGCGATCGGCAACGTGGTCATCACCTCCATCGCCAACAGCAGGCGGTCGGTCGACTTCGAGGACATCAGCTACGAGGACGACGGCACGGTGACGACCTCGTGACCTCCTGCACGTTCTGCGCCATCGTCGCCGGCGACGTGCCGGGTGCCCGTGGTGCTGGACGAGGAGCACTTCGTCGCCTTCCTCGACGTGCGACCGGTGTTCAAGGGCCACACGCTGCTGGTGCCGCGCCAGCACGTCGACACGCTGCCGGACCTGGCCCCCGCGCTGCGCGACCCCTTCCTCGAGGCGGGCCAGCGGCTCAGCCGGGTGATGACGACCGCCCTGGGCGCCCAGGGGTCGTTCGTCGCGATCAACAACACGGTGAGCCAGAGCGTGCCGCACCTGCACCTGCACGTGGTGCCCCGCACCAAGGGCGACGGGCTGCGCGGCTTCTTCTGGCCCCGCACGAGGTACGCCGACGACGAGGAGATGGTGGACTACGCGGAGCGGTTGGCCAGCGGGCTCGCCGCGCTCTCCGCCGGCTGATCCGCGGCCGACTCGGCGCTCGGGCGGCGCCGGAACTCCTGCCCGGTGCCCTTGGCGGCGAGCCAGGCAGCGGCGAAGCCCAGGGCGGCCCCTCCGACGAGGTCGAGCAGGTAGTGCCAGCCGAGGTAGATCGTGCTCACCGAGGTCAGTGCCAGGTAGACCCAGGCGGCGATGCGCAGGCTCCGCCGCATCTGCAGGAGCTCGGCGAAGACGCACAGGGTCACGCAGATGGCGACGTGCAGGGAGGTGAACGCGGCGATCATCTGCACGGTCTCCGCGGTGAAGGGGTTGACGAGCACCTCCTGGCGGTCGGCCATCATCCCGGCCTGCAGCCGTGAGACGTGGGTGTCGGCCAGCCCGGCGAAGTCGGCGGGGTCGGCGTACACCGGACCCAGCGCGGGCAGCGCGAGGTAGGTCAGCGCGCCGAGCACCCAGTCGAGCGCGACGGCGGTGACGTACCACTCACCGGCGGGACGGTTGCGCGACCAGACCAGGGCGACGGCCAGGGTGGCGGGCACCACGACCATCCAGGAGACGTAGATGTACGACAGCGCGTGGGCTGCCCAGTCGCGGCCCAGCAGCTCGTGGAGCAGGACCGCCGGGTCGTGGCCGAGGAACAGCAGCCGGTCGGAGTCCTCCAGCTTGCCGTCCCACAGGTAGGAGTTCACGAAGGGCACGTAGGACTTGACGTTGCGGTAGGAGACGTAGGCGACGTACCAGGTCACCAGGCCGACGACGACGAAGCGCACCTCGCGCCGCGACCATCGCTCACGCACGACACTGCGCACCTCCGCGACGACGCTCCTCGGCGCACGGCGTGCCCGCCACACCGCCCGGGGCACGATGTCGAGCGCCACGGCGAGCAGCAGGATCAGCGGCAGCCGGACGTAGGTCGGCACGAGGTAGTGCTCGGTGTTGTCCGGGTCGCGCACGGGCAGGTCGTACATCCAGGCCATCAGCACGGTGACACCTGCGGCCAGGCCGGCCGCCCAGGTGGCGAACCGGAACTCCCCACTGCGCATCGCCACAGGATAGGTCGCGTGCCACACTCTGGCACTGACCGCGACGGAGGAGGCAGCAGGCATGGGTCGGTACGACGGACGGGTGGCCATCGTGACCGGGGCGGCCCGGGGCATCGGCGCCGGGACGGCCCGGCGGTTCGCCGAGGAGGGTGCAGCCGTGGCAGTCCTCGACCTGGACGAGTCCGCAGCCGCGGAGACGGCGGCGGGTCTGGGCGCCACGCAGGCTGTCGGTGTCGCCTGCGACGTCTCCGACGCGGACGCAGTCGAGGGCGCGGTCCAGCGGGTGGTCGACGAGCTCGGGGGCCTCGACGTCCTCGTCAACAACGCCGGCATCACCCGCGACAACCTGCTCTTCAAGATGAGCGAGGACGACTGGGACTCGGTGCTGGCGGTCCACCTCAAGGGGGCGTTCCTGATGTCCCGCGCCGCGCAGAAGCACATGGTGCAGGCGAAGTACGGCCGCATCCTCAACCTGTCCAGCGTGTCCGCGCTCGGCAACCGCGGCCAGGCCAACTACGCGGCGGCCAAGATGGGGATGCAGGGCTTCACCCGCACGCTCGCCCTCGAGCTCGGCCCCTTCGGCGTGACGGCGAACGCGATCGCGCCCGGCTACATCGTCACCGAGATGACCGACGCGACGGCCCGCCGCGTGGGGGTGGACCCGGAGGAGTACCGCGCGGCCGCGGCCAAGGAGAACCCCGTCCGCCGCGTGGGCTGGCCCGAGGACATCGCCGCCGCTGCCGCTTTCCTGTGCAGCGAGGAGGCCGGCTACATCACCGGGCAGACCCTGTACGTCGACGGCGGGGCAAAGATCTGAGGATCCACCCCACAGCGGCGCAGACCTGGTCTAAGGTCTTCGGGCTGCCCGACGGGCAGTCGGCCGCGGGCTCGCCGAGTCCTGCCACCCGCGCCGTACCCCGTTGCACCAGGCAGGAGTGGGGGACCCAGGTTCCACGTGCCTCCGGGCACTTGGGGTGAAGCCGAGCGGTCCTGCCACAGGACCGTCAGGCGGAGCACCTTCCTGCTCCAACCCGACAGCTCACCTCACAGGCGCTGGAAGGACCAGCCATGCCTGTGCGTGCCCACGCCCCGACCCTCACCCCCCTCCACCACCTCACCCTCCTCTGCCGGACCCTCCTCGTCCTCGCCGTCGCCACGGCCATGCTGGTCGCCGGCGAGCAGACCGGTCCCCGTGCCTCGGAGGAGACCGTCACCGACGACATCCGCCACGTGGCGACCCGCACGACCAAGGTGCGCAACGCGCTCACCATCGCCAAGCGCCAGATCGGCGACCCCTACCGCTACGGCGCAGCCGGCCCGCACCGCTTCGACTGCAGCGGTCTCCTCTACTTCGCCACGCACCGGGCGGGCTTCACGGGTGTGCCCCGCACCTCGTCGGCGCAGAGCCGGCACATGCGCCGGATCCACCGGTCCAACATGCGCGCCGGGGACTTCGTGTTCTTCCACAACGGCTCGGGCGTCTACCACGCCGCGATCTACCTCGGCGTCGAGAACGGCCGGCGGCGCATCCTGCACTCGCCCGGCAGCGGACAGCGGGTGAAGCGATCGGCGATCTGGACAAACTCGTGGTTCGCGGGCACGTTGCGCTAGTTCCGGGGGCCTCACCATGCATCCTGGTGCCATGACCTCGCCTCGTCATCCGATGTCACGCGGCCGAGCGCCCCGGCGACGTCGCGCTGTCCGGGTCGCCGCCCTTCTCGCGGCCGGCTCCCTTGCCCTGTCCGCCTGCGAAGGGGCCGGGGAGGTGCTGGACGACGAGGCGCCGCAGGACACCTCGGCGAGCGCCACCCTGTCGCGCACCTCGCCCCTCACCGGCAAGGTGCTCTCCGAGCAGCCCGGGCAGCCGATCCTCGCGGTCAAGATCGACAACTCCGGGAGTGGCCGGCAGATCGGCCTCGGCAAGGCCGACATGGTGGTGGAGGAGCTGGTCGAGGGCGGCATCACCCGGCTGGCGACCTTCTACTACAGCCAGGTGCCCTCCGACGCCGGCCCGGTGCGCTCCATGCGGGCCACCGACATCGGCATCGTCGCGCCGCTCAAGGCCGTGCTGGTGGCCAGCGGGGCTGCGGCCCCCACCGCCAAGCGTGTGCGCCGGGCGCACATCCGCACCTTCACCGAGGGCGGTCGCGGGTTCTACCGCGGGCCCGGGTCCGCGCCGTACAACCTGTACGTCGACATGGACAAGCTCGTCAAGCCGATGAAGCCCCTGGGCCAGGTGCCCGCGCCCTACCTGCCGTTCGGTGACGAGCCGCTGCCCAAGGGCACACCGGCGAAGCGGTTCGTCGCCGTCTTCTCGCCGGCGAGCGACTCCCACTTCCAGTTCCGCGGGGGCCGCTACGTCAACACCGACGGCTACGCCCGCGGCAACGACTTCGTGGCCGACACCGTGCTGGTGCTCCGGGTCAAGGTCGGCGACGCAGGCTACCTGGACCCCTCGGGCGCGAAGGTCCCCGAGACCAAGTTCACCGGCACGGGCAGCGCGACCATCTTCGACGACGGTCGCATGGTCAAGGGCACCTGGGTGAAGAAGGGCCTCAACGCGCCGCTCACCCTGCGCGCCCGGGGCAAGGAGCTCCAGCTCCCACCGGGCCAGGTGCGCATCGAGCTGGTCCCCAACGACACCGGGAGCCTGCAGGTCGGGTGACGGCCGACACGTCGCCTGTGTGCAGCGACACCCCTGTTGTGCGCGGCCTCACGGCCTATCGACTTGGTTCGTGGGCACGGTGTTCGTAGCGTGAGAAGCACGCCCGAACACCTCAAGGGGGGCAGCGATGAACGACACGAAGCAGCGCACCAGCAGGACGTTCGCCGAGCGCTTGCGCGAGGCGGTCAACGACCGCCCCGAGACGGTCGCGCGCAACGGCCGCCACAAGCTCCGCCGCGTGACGCGGCCGCTGTCCTCGCCGCTGGCCAACCCGACGCGGGTGACCGCCAGCGACGAGCTCTTCGTCGACCGCATCCGCAAGGCGATGGACTGACACGACCGACGCACTCCACGGAGTGTCCTGAGCTGGACCCGGATCCCGGGTCCGTCAGACGGGGGACAGGCACCTGGCCCCTGCGCCGGCCCCGGACCGCCGCTGCTCGCGACGCGGGTTCTCTCCCTTTCTCGCAGTCGCCTCCCAGGGCAGCGCGCGACCGGGGTCGGTCGTCCTCGATCGACCCTCGCGGCCACCCTGGCCACTAGGCTCAGCCGCGTGATGCCGTCGTGACCGACCCAGTCGAGGGGTTCACCACCAGCACGGAGCCGCCGGCCACCGGCCGGTTGCTCGTGGCCACCCCGGAGCTGCGCGACCCGAGCTTCCGCGGCGCCGTGGTGCTGCTGCTCGACCACGACGAGGACGGCAGCCTCGGAGTCATCCTCAACCGGCCGACCGCGATCGTGGTCTCGTCGGTGCTGGCCGCCTGGACCCAGGTCGTGTCGCCCCCCGAGGTCCTCTTCGAGGGCGGCCCGGTCAGCCGCGACTCCGCGCTCGCCGTCGCCCGCGTGCCCGTGGACGACCCTGACCCGGTGGGGTTCCGCCGCATCGTGGGCGACCTCGGCATCATCGACCTCGACACGCCGACCGACGTCGTCGCCGACGCGCTCACCGGGCTGCGGGTCTTCGCCGGCTACTCGGGATGGGGAGCCGGCCAGCTCGAGACGGAGATCGTGGAGCACGCCTGGTACGTCGTGGACTCGGTGCCGATCGACGCCTTCGCCCCCGACGTCTCGCGGCTGCGCGCCGAGGTGCTGCGTCGCCAGCCCGGTGAGCTGGCGTGGGTCTCCACGCGCCCCGAGGACCCCAACCACAACTGAGCTCCGGCCCGCGCCGGCGCGGCGAGTCACGCCGACGGGGTCGGGTCTCGCCCTGCTCGCGACGTACACTGCGACCGTGACAGACCAGCCCTCCGCGCCGACCCTGAGCCCTGGCACGCAGACGGTCGAGGACCGTCGGCTGCAGACCACCGAGGACGGTGACCACGAGCGCTTCTCGCACTTCGTGGAGAAGGACAAGCTCACCGAGGCGATGGTGATGGGCACCCCGGTCGTCGCCCTGTGCGGGAAGGTGTGGGTGCCGAGCCGGGCGCCGGAGAAGTTCCCGGTCTGCCCGGAGTGCAAAGAGGTGTGGGAGAGCCTCAACGACGACGAGACCGACTGAGTCGGGCCGACCGGACGTGACCTCTGCGCACCACCCTGCCCACGACCCTGCCCACGGCCTGACGACAGACAGCCCACCACCCGGCCACCACCGCGCTTCCTCCCGCCTACCCCGACCGCGCCGCCTGGGGCACCGCGACCAAGCTGCGCGCCTGGCAGACCGAGGCAGCACAGCTCTACTTCGACCGCGCCCCGCGCGACTTCCTCGCGGTGGCGACGCCCGGGGCCGGCAAGACCACCTTCGCGCTGACGATCGCCGCCGAGCTGGTGGCCCGACGCACCGTCGAGCGCGTCGTCGTGGTCGCACCGACCGAGCACCTGAAGACGCAGTGGGCAGCCGCCGCGGCGAAGGTGGGCCTGCCCATCGACCCGACCTACTCCGGCGGACAGGGGCGGACCAGCAAGGACTACGTCGGGGTGGCCGTCACCTACGCCGGGGTCGCGGCCAACCCGCTCGCCCTGCGGGTGCGCACCGACCGCTTCCGCACGCTGGTGATCCTCGACGAGATCCACCACGCCGGGGACGCGCTGTCGTGGGGCGAGGCGGTCCGCGAGGCCTTCGAGCCGGCGAAGCGCCGGCTCGCGCTGACCGGCACGCCGTTCCGCTCCGACGTCAACCCGATCCCGTTCGTGACCTATGCCCCCGGCGCCGACGGGGTGCCGCGGAGCGTGGCCGACTACACCTACGCCTACGGCCGCGCGCTCAGCGACCACGTGGTGAGGCCCGTGCTGTTCCTCGCCTACTCGGGGTCGATGCAGTGGCGCACGCGCGCCGGCGACGAGGTGGCGGCGCGGCTGGGGGAGCAGCTCACCAAGGACATGACCGCACAGGCGCTGCGCACGGCTCTCGACCCGCAGGGCGCGTGGATCCCGTCGGTGCTCACCGCCGCCGACCGCCGGCTCACCGAGGTGCGTCGCCACGTCCCGGACGCCGGCGGACTCGTCATCGCCGGTGACCAGGACTCCGCCCGGGCCTACGCAGCCCAGCTCACCGAGCTCACCGGCACCAGGCCCGTGCTCGTGCTGTCGGACGAGAAGGCGTCGTCCAAGCGGATCGCGACGTTCGGGGAGTCCGACGACCGCTGGATGGTCGCGGTGCGCATGGTCTCGGAGGGTGTGGACGTGCCGCGTCTCGCCGTGGGCGTCTACGCGACGACCACCACGACTCCGCTGTTCTTCGCCCAGGCGATCGGCCGCTTCGTGCGCGCTCGCAAGCGGGGGGAGACCGCGTCGGTCTTCCTCCCCTCGACCGAGCACCTGCTGCGGCTCGCCTCGGAGATGGAGGCCGAGCGCGACCACGTGCTGGGGCGGCCGGTGACCGACGAGTCCGACATCCTCGCCGCCGAGGAACAGCTGCTCGCTCGGGAGCAGGCCGCGGAGTCGGCGTCCTCCGACGAGCTGGCCCTGCCGTTCCAGGCCCTCGGGTCGGACGCCGTGTTCGACCAGGCGGTCTACGACGGCGCGGCCTTCGGCCACTCCGGCGAGGTCCACGTGGGCTCGGAGGAGGAGATGGACTTCCTCGGCATCCCCGGGCTCCTCGAGCCCGACCAGATGCGCGACCTGCTGCGGCGGCGTCAGAGCGACCGGGCGCACCGGCGGGAGGCGGTCCCCGCCGCGGCGGACCAGACCCGCGAGCCCGCCCGTGCCGCACGAGCAGCTCGGAGCGCTGCGCAAGGAGCTCAACGGCCTGGTGGCCGCCTGGCACCACCGCACGGGGCAGCCGCACGGAGTGACCCACGCCGAGCTGCGCCGCGCCTGCGGCGGACCTGCCGCGGTCGCCGCCGGCGCGGACCAGCTGCAGGCCCGCATCGACCGCCTCCGGGAGTGGGCTGCACGGGGCGCCCACGTAGGGCCCCGGAGGGGGGCCGAGTTGCGCGCGAGGGCGAGCCGAGCGAAGGTGGCGAGATGACCGACACCACCTCACCCGAGAGCAGTCCGGAGACCACACAGCTGACCGAGGACGAGCTGCGCGCCGACCTCACGCTGGAGCAGCTCAGGGAGCTCGTCGGGCTGGTCGAGTACGACGCCAGCCGCGACCCGTTCCCGGTGACCGCGATGGACTCGGTGGGTTTCGTGGTCGGCAACGCCACCCAGGCAGCGGCGTACTACCAGCTGGCCCTGGGGATGGAGCTGGTCGCCTATCGCGGGCCCGAGACCGGGTGGCGGGAGTCGAAGTCCTTCGTGCTGCGCTCCGGGAGCGCACGGTTCGTGCTGACCGGGGCGGTGGCGCCCGACAGCCCCGTCGCCGACCACCACCGGCGCCACGGCGACGGCGTGGTCGACCTCGCGCTCGAGGTGCCGGACGTCGACCGCTGCGTGGAGCACGCGCGTGCGATGGGCGCCACGATCCTCGAGGAGCCCTACGAGGAGTCCGACGAGCACGGCACCGTGCGCAAGGCGGCGATCGCGACGTACGGCGAGACCCGCCACACGCTCGTCGACCGCGCCGGCTACCACGGCGTCTACCTGCCAGGTTTCGTGCCGCGCACCTCGACGGTGGCGCGGCGGGAAGGGCACCCCCGTCGCCTGTTCCAGGCGATCGACCACTGCGTCGGCAACGTCGAGCTCGGGCGCATGGACGAGTGGGTGGGCTTCTACAACAAGGTCATGGGCTTCACGAACATGGCGGAGTTCATCGGCGACGACATCGCCACCGACTACTCCGCGCTCATGTCGAAGGTCGTCGCCAGCGGCAACCACCGCGTGAAGTTCCCGCTCAACGAGCCGGCGCCTGCGAAGAGGAAGTCGCAGATCGACGAGTACCTCGAGTTCTACGAGGGGGCGGGTTGCCAGCACATCGCCCTGGCGACCAACGACATCCTGCGCACCGTCGACGTCCTGCGTGACAACGGAGTCGAGTTCCTCGCCACGCCGGACTCCTACTACGACGACCCGGCCCTGCGGGAGCGCATCGGCAAGGTACGCGCACCCATCGAGGAGCTGAAGAAGCGACGCATCCTCGTCGACCGCGACGAGGACGGCTACCTGCTGCAGATCTTCACCAAGCCGATGGGTGACCGGCCCACGGTCTTCTACGAGTTCATCGAGCGCCACGGCTCGCTGGGCTTCGGCAAGGGCAACTTCAAGGCGCTGTTCGAGGCGATCGAGCGCGAGCAGGAGCAGCGCGGCAACCTCTGACCCCGCCGGTCGACCAGCCCCGTCGGTCGAGCCTGGTCGCGACTCAGAGCACCTTCGACAGGAACGACTGGGTGCGCTCGTGCTGCGGGTCTGCCAGCACGCTGCGCGGGTCGCCCTCCTCGACGATGAGCCCCTCGTCCATGAAGACGAGCTTGTCGCCGACCTCGCGGGCGAAGCCCATCTCGTGGGTCACGACCATCATCGTCATGCCCTCGTGGGCCAGGGCCCGCATGACGGCGAGCACGTCGCCCACGAGCTCCGGGTCGAGGGCGCTGGTCGGCTCGTCGAAGAGCATCATGTCGGGATCCATCGACAGGGCGCGGGCGATCGCGACTCGTTGCTGCTGACCGCCCGACAGGTGCGCCGGGTAGGCGTCCTCCTTGCCGGCCAGGCCGACCTTGTCGAGGTTGGTGCGCGCGATCGCGACCGCTTCGTCCTTGCTCCGCTTGCGCACGCGCTGCTGGGCGATCGTGAGGTTGCGCATCACGCTGAGGTGCGGGAAGAGGTTGAAGGACTGGAAGACGATGCCGATGCGGGAGCGGACCTCGTCGATGTTGACCTCGGGGTCGCAGATGTTGATGCCCTCGACCCAGATGGTGCCCGAGGTGGGCTCCTCCAGCCGGTTCACGCAGCGCAGCAACGTGGACTTGCCGGAGCCGGAGGGTCCGATCACGCACACGACCTCACCGGAGTCGACGAAGAAGTCGATGCCCTTGAGCACCTCGTGGGCGCCGAAGGACTTGTGCAGGTCACGCACCTCGATCGCGCGCTCGCTGCCTGCTGGGGCTTCCGTCGGGCTCACCCGGTCACCTCGCTCTCTGCTGGCTGCGCTCGAGCCTGGCCACCAACCGGGTCAGCGGCAGCGTGATGATGAGGTACAGCAGGGCCGCCACCGTCAGGGGGGTCGAGTTCGTGTACTCCACGAGCCCGTCACGCGAGAACGTCGTGAGCTCCCGGTCGGCCAGGGCGACGCCGATCACGAAGAGCAGCGAGGTGTCCTTGATCAGCAGCACGAACTCGTTGGTCAGGGGCGGGATCACGACGCGGAAGGCCTGGGGGAGCACGATCGACACCATCGTGCGACCGCCGCCCATGCCCAGTGACCGTGCCGCCTCGTTCTGGCCCTTGGGGACGGCCTGGATGCCCGCCCGCAGCGTCTCGGCCATGTAGGCGGCGGACACCACGATCAGCGCGACCACACCGGCCCCCACCGAGCCGCCGGGCGGCCGCCAGTTGAAGGCGATGGGCACCGCGAAGCCGAAGGCGATGATGACCACCAGGGCGGGGAGTCCACGGAACAGCTCGATGTAGCTGGTGGCGATCCAGCGGTACGGCGCCACCGGGGACAGCTTCATCAGCGCCAGGGCCAGCGCCAGCACGAGCCCACCCGCGAACGCGATGATCGTGTAGATCGCGGTGTTCTTGACTCCCGTGGTCACCACGGCGGGCCACATCTGGCGAGCCACGTCGAGGTCGAAGAAGTTCTCGCGGATGGCCGACCAGTCGGCAGCCAGGCCGAGCAGCAGCAGCCCGACCACGAGAAGCAGGTAGAGCGCACCTCGGTTGAGCTTGGTGCGGGTCGAGCGCTTCATCGCGGTCCCTTCTCGCGGTCGGGCTCCGTGGTCCTAGTCGGTCGCGAAGTACTCGTCGTAGATCTTGTCGTAGGTGCCGTCGTCGCGCAGTGCCTGGAGCTGCTCGTTCACCGCATCGCGCAGCTCGGTGTTGTCCTGCCGGACCGCGAAGCCGTACTGCTCGTCGGTGTCGTACTCCTCGACGATCTCGAACTCGCCGTCCTTCGTGTGCTCGATGTTGACGGGGAGGTCCTGCAGGAGTGCGTCCACCTGCCCGGCCTTGATCGCGGGGAACATCTCGCCGTCGCTGGGGAAGGCGACGACCTCGGCGTCGCTCGGGGCGTTGTCCTCGGTGTAGGTCTTGCCCGTCGTGCCCTGCTGCACGCCGACCTTCTTGCCGGTCAGGTCGTCGATCGAGGCGATGTCGGAGCCGGTGGGGACGAGCAGCGACTGCTTGGAGTCGTAGTAGGGGTCCGTGAAGTCGAGGTTTGCCTCGCGCTCCTCGGTGATCGTCATCGCGCTGGCCACGATGTCGCACTGGTTCGAGTTGAGCGAGAGTCCACTCTGCAGACCCTCGAAGCCGGAGTCCTGCACGACCATCTCGAGCTCGAGACCGGCCGCGATCTCCGTCATGAGATCCATGTCGAAGCCGGTGTACTCGCCGGCCTGCTCCACCTCGAACGGCGGGTACGGGATGTCGGAGCAGACCGTGAGGGTCCCCTCCTCGATCGTCTGGAGCTCGGCGCTGTCCCCCGAGCCGCCGGAGTCGTCGGAGCCGCAGGCGGAGAGGCTCAGGCCGAGGACCAGGGCTGCGCCACCCGCCATCGTGCGAGTCAGTCTGCGTGTTCATGATGGGCACCCTAGTGCGTGGTTGGCGCCAGCGACATGACACCGAACCCACCGGCGCGCCTGGACTCGAAGTGGGTCGCGCGTCACCCGGCGGCGAAGTAGGTGTCGTAGAGCTCCTGGTAGGTGCCGTCGTCCCGCAGCCGCTCGAGCTGGTCGTCCAGCGACTGCCGGAGCGAGTCGGCGTCCCGACGGACGGCGAAGGCGTACTGCTCGCCGGTGGGGAGCTCCTCGACGACGGAGAACAGGCCCGTCCGGGCGTGCACCAGGTTGACAGGCAGGTCCTGCAGGACGCCGTCGACCGCGCCCTCGCCGAGCGCGTCGACCATGTGCTGGTCGCCCGGGAGGACCTCGAGCCTCACCTCCGCCGGGGCGTGCTGCCGGGCGTAGGTCTCGGCGCTCGTGCCCTGCTGGACGGCGAGACGACCGCCGGTCAGGTCGGACAGGCCGTCCACCTCGGAGGCCACGTGCACCAGGAGCGACAGCATCACGGCGTAGTGGGGCTCGACGAACGCCATCTGCTCCCGGCGCCGGCTGGTGACGGAGAGTGCCCCGGCGGCCACGTCGCAGCGCCCGTTGCGCAGGGCTTGTCCGGTGTCGAGGGAGGCGTACGGCGTCGGCCGGACCTCCAGGTCGAGGTCGAGGCCCTCGGCCATCTGGTCCAGCAGCTCGACCTCGAACCCGGTCGGGTCGCCGTCCTCCTCGGCCACGACGAACGGTGCGTAGGGGACCTCCACGCAGGCGACCAGCGTGTCCTGACGCACCAGCTCCGGGCTCGGGGTGGGGGGACCGCTTCCCGCGCCGTCGTCGCAGCCCGCGCTCGCAGAGCACAGCAGCAGCACCGCGACCGTGACCGCGCCCCCGGTCCCGCCGCGCACCCCGCCGCCCTACACGAGCCCGAGCGAGACGAGGTCGGAGTAGGGGTCCTCCACCCCGCAGCAGCCGAACGAGGCGAACCACCGTCGGGCGCGTGCCAGAGCGTCGGCACCGACGTCCTCGACACGAGCCAGCAGCGCGTCGTGGTCCGTCTCCCCGAGCACCGCCGCGACGTCCTCGCCGTCGAGGCTCGCGCGCGTGGCCAGCAGCACGTTCAGGAAGCCGTGGTGGGGGTGCCCGGTCGCCGGGTCGCGGTGGCGCACCGCGCGGTGCAGCCCAGCGGTGCACTTGAAGGGGAGCTCGCGGTCGAGCGCGGCCTCGATGCAGGCGGCGAGGGCGGCCGGCGAGGGGAACAGGTCGGCCTCGAGCCCGCCGGTGCGGAACTTCAGCCGGAGGTCGCCGGCTGCGACCTCGTCGAGGGCGTCCAGCCAGCCGGGATCGGGTCGGTCCTCGCGGGGCACCGGCACCTCGACGTAGACCGGCGCCTCCACGCCGGAGACGGCCACGGCCTCCGCCGCACGCACCACGCGTCGAGCGCTGCCGGGGAGGTCGTCGAGGTCACGCAGCGCGATCTCCAGCCCCTGCAGCTCCGTGCCGTGCGTCTCGCCCGCCCAGTGCGCGGCCGGCCCCAGGCTGCCGGCGCCGCCGGAGCACACGACGCTGAGGGGGAGCGGTGCGGCGTCGGCGTCGGCCGAGACGAGCTCGGCGAGCGAGGGAAGCGAGCGGTCCGGGACGACGAGCGGCCCCACGAAGGCTGCCCAGGGCTCGTCGCGGCGCTCGCGGTAGGCGGCCACGGCGTCGACCAGCGGCGCCTCGCCGGGCGGGAAGACGGCGGCGTCGTCGACGAGCCCCACCCAGGGAGCGGGGACCGAGGCCGGGGCGCCGGGGGAGCCGGCACTCGTTGACACGTCTGTGACCCTAAACGAAGGTGTCGTGCATGGCGTACTACCGGAAGGTCGGCACGGTCCCTCCCCACCGACACACGCAGTTCCGGGACGCCTCGGGTGCGCTGCTCTACGAGGAGCTGATGGGTGAGGAGGGTTTCTCCTCCGACTCCTCGCTGCTCTACCACCGTGGCGTCCCCTCGGCGATCTCCGCCAGCGAGGTCTGGGAGCTCCCCGACCACTCGACGCGGCCCAACCATCCGTTGCAGCCGCGGCACCTGAAGCCGCACGACCTCTTCTCTGGCTCCGACGGGCAGGGGGTCGACCCGGTCACGGGCAGGCGCCTCCTCCTGGGCAACGGTGACGTGCGACTGGCCTACGTCGTCGCTGCCGAGACCTCGCCGTACTACCGCAACGCCACCGGGGACGAGTGCGTCTTCGTCGAGGACGGCACAGGTGTCGTGGAGACGGCCTTCGGTGCCGTGCCCTACCGCAGCGGCGACTACGTCGTGCTGCCCCGGGCCACGACGCACCGGTGGGTGCCGGCCGGGACCTCCCGGCTCTACGCCATCGAGGCGAGCAGCCACATCACGCCGCCGAAGCGCTACCTCTCCCGCTTCGGCCAGCTGCTGGAGCACGCGCCGTACTGCGAGCGCGACCTGCACGGCCCCGACGAGCCGCTGGTGCAGGAGGGCACCGACGTCGAGGTGCTGGTGAAGCACCGGGGAAACGTTCCCGGCGGGGTGGTGGGCACGCGCATGGTCTACGCGACGCACCCGCTCGACGTGGTGGGGTGGGACGGGTGCCTCTACCCCTACACGTTCAACATCGAGGACTACATGCCGATCACCGGCAAGGTGCACCAGCCGCCGCCGGTGCACCAGGTCTTCGAGGGCTGGAACTTCGTGGTGTGCAACTTCCTGCCCCGCAAGGTCGACTACCACGAGCTCGCCGTGCCGGTGCCCTACTACCACTCCAACGTCGACAGCGACGAGATCATGTTCTACGTCGCCGGTGACTACGAGGCCCGCAAGGGCAGCGGCATCGGCGAGGGCTCCATCAGCTGGCACCCCGGCGGTCACGCCCACGGACCGCTGCCGGCGGCGATCGAGGCGTCGCTCGGCAAGGAGTTCTTCGACGAGGTGGCGGTGATGGTGGACACCTTCCGGCCCGCTGGAGATGGGCGAGGCCGGGACCTCGTGCGAGGACCCGGCCTATGCCTTCAGCTGGGTTCGAGCCCAGCAGGAGTGAACGTCAGCCCGTCACGGGCACCGACTGGCGGACCGGCTCGGGGGCCTCGGCGCGCGGCGGGGTCGGTGCGCGGCCGGTCTGGCGGTTGATCGGCTCGCCGCACGTGGTGTGCCCGAGGACGATCTCTCCCTGGCCTCCGCCCAGCTCGACAACGATGCCGTCCACGGAGAATGCTCCGTTGGGCTTCTCGGTCTGCCGGTTGAAGGTCACCTGGACCAGCTGGGCGAGTGGAGCGGCGTCGCCGGTGAACAGCTTGGTGTCGGCCGGGACGTCGCCCTGCAGCGGCTCAGGAGCCGGAGCGCCCAGGACGCTGGTGTCGGCCAGGGTCACGCTGCCCGAGTCGCCGCGGCACTCGACGTCGAAGGTGTCGACCGCGAGCGAGCGAGGCGATGTCGGCGTCGATCAGCTGGCTGCAGAAGTCGCGCACCTGCTGTCTCGGTGGGCAGCTCGACGCCCGTGGGGAGGTTCTCGCGCACCCCGGTCAAGGCCTCTTCGAGCGGGAGCTCATCGATGCCCTCGCACGCCTGCTGCAGGTCCTGCAGCTCGGCGAACAGCGGCTCGAGCTCGACTGGCCGTCGGAGCGCGAGGCGTCGAAGTCGGCGATGCTGATGTTGGCGTAGTCGTTGCCGGCCTGGAACTTGATGATGTCGCCGGACACGAGCGGCTCGGCCTCCGCCGGGAAGCTCGCGTCCGGGTTGGTCTGGGTGGATCCGTCGGTCGACTCCACGTAAGGCTGCTTGGGCTCGCCATTGATGGCGAAACCCCAGGCGTAGGACTTGGTGGCGGCGGCCTGGCTCGGGTTGGCGGTCGTCACCAGGCCGGTGGTGACCGCCAGAGCGGCGGCGCCTGCGAGCGCGAGCGGCGTGCGGAACTTCATGGATCTCTCTCCCTGTTGCATCAACGACGTTCAGTGACGTGCTTTCCCCAGTGCTCTGTTCAACGAGCCACCGCGGCGATAGTTACTTCGGACTACGTGATCCAGGTCATATCTGGCCCATGTCAGGCGCTGTCGATGCGGACCAGGCTGCCCAGCGGCACCTGCCGGAGGCGCTCCAGCGCCTCGTCCGGCACCCGGACGCAGCCGTGGCTGACCGCCTGGCCGAAGACCGAGCTGTCGGGCCAGCCGTGGAAGGCGACGGTGCCCGGGCCTCCGCCGTAGGAGTCGAGCGTGTCGCTGTGCGTGCCCAGCGGCAGGATGTAGGGGGAGAAGCTCTGGTTCTCGTCCTGGATGAGACCGAGCACGAAGGTGCGCCCGGTGGGAGTCGGGGTGCTCGAGGTGCCGATGGCGACCGGCCACGACCCTGTCGGCTGCCCCTCGTAGAGCAGCTCCAGGGTGCGGCTGCCCAGGTGCACCCGCACCTCGTACGGCGTGGTGCGGCGCTCGACGTCGCGGGTGCGCACCCATCCGGCGGAGGCGTTCGGCCGCGAGGGCAGCAGCACCTTGGTCCAGCCGCCGCGCCGGTCGACGACCGGTAGCCACAGCTCGCCCATCTGGCGCGGCCCGACCTTCGCGAAGACCCGGGCCCCCGGCGCGGCGAAGACGGGGGTCGTGCCGACCGGGTGGACCACCTCTCCGTCGGTGCCTCCGGTGGGCTCGGTGTCACGTGCAGCGCGGGGGAGGCGTGCCTTGGTGTCGGCCACCGGCAGGGTCTTCAGCCGCACGGCCGCGGGGCGCGTGTCGTCCGACCAGGACGGACGCCAGCCCGTCACCGCCAGCGCGGCGCCCACGACCAGGGCCAGGACAGTCAGGACCGTCAGGGGTCCGGTCAGTGCCCGGACGCGCGACTCGGTGGTCACCGGTAGGTCCCTCCAACCGTGCGGTGTGCTCTCTCGCCCAGTCCAACGAGGTCGCCGTCCTGGGGTCACGGGCGGTGTGTCGGTGACACCGCCCCTGCCAGACTGGCACGCGTGCCGACCTACGTGGTGTTCCTGCGTGCGATCAACCTCGGCAAGCACCGTCGCGTGCCGATGGCCGAGCTGGTGGAGTGCCTGGGTGCGGCCGGGTGCGACGACCTCGCGACACACCTGGCCACCGGCAACGTCCGGCTGGCCACGGTCGCTCGTTCTCGGGCGGCGGTCGAGCGGCTCGTCGAGGGTGCGTGCCGCGACCGCTTCGGCATCGAGGTGCCCTCCCTGGCCTTCACCCCGGCCGAGGTCGTGGCGGTGGTCGAGCAGGGCGAGGCGCTGGAGGTCGGCGAGGCCCGCCAGTACGTGACCCTGCTCAAGGAGCCCGCCCCGCCCGACGTGGCGCGCGAGCTCAGCGCGTGGTCGGAGCCCGGGGAGGGTGCGCTGGCCGACGGTCGTGCCGTGCACTGGTGGAGCGAGCACGGCACGCAGGGCTCCCGCCTGGGCAACGAGCGGATCGAGAAGCAGCTGGGCGTGGCCACCACGCGGACCCTGGACGTCGTGCGGAAGGTCGCCGAGAAGTGGTGCACCTGACGGCGCCGCCGCTGGCCTAGGGTCGATCGCATGGGCACCGACCTCGACGTCAGCGTCACCGACGGCATCTGCCGGATCACCTTCACCCGAGAGGCCGCCTTCAACGCCTTCAGCGACGAGATGGCGTTCGGGCTCGTCGAGCAGCTGCGGGCGGCCGTCACCGACGACGACATCCGCGTCGTGGTGATCACCGGCACGGGTCTCGCCTTCAGCGCGGGTGCCGACCTCAGGGGGGACGACCCGGTCGAGCACTTCGACGAGTCGACCATGGCCGGCGCCGCGGCGATCATCCGCAGCATCGTGGATCTCGACAAGCCGGTGGTGGCGGCCGTCAACGGCATCGCCGCCGGCGTCGGGGCCTCCATCTGCTTCGTCGCCGACCTCGCTGTCTGCAAGGAGTCGGCGGCCTTCCTGCTCGCCTTCTCGCAGGTGGGGCTCATGGTGGACGGCGGGTCGTCGCTCACCGTGGCCGCCTCCGTGGGCCGGAGCAAGGCGATGCGGATGGCCCTGCTCGCCGAGCCGCTCGGTGCGCGGGAGGCCCACGAGGCCGGCTTGGTCAGCCACGTCGTGCCCGACGAGGAGTTCGACGAGGTCGTCGCCAAGGTCGCGCGACGGCTGGCAGCGGGGCCGCCCCTGGCCTACGCGGCGACCAAGCGAGCGATCAACGCGGCGACCCTGGGCGGCCTGGAGCAGGCGCTCGACCGGGAGGGCCGCGGCCAGGTGTTGCTGTTCGGCACCGAGGACGCGGCCGAGGGGATGCGCGCCTTCGTGCAGAAGCGACGCCCGACGTTCGTCGGCCGCTGACCGCCGGCGGGCCTCAGACGAGGACCGCCCCGGCCTCCCTGATCTCGGCCACCGCCGCCTCGGTCGTCTCGGGGGCGACGCCGGCGCACAGGTCGGTGAGCACCCGCACCTCGAAGCCCTCTCGGATCGCGTCGAGCGTGCTCGCGCGCACGCAGTAGTCCGTCGTCAGGCCGCAGATGTCGACGTGGGTGATCCCGCGACGACGCAGCCAGTCGGCGAGGAGCACCCCGTCGGGGTCCTTGCCCTCGAAACCGGAGTAGGCGGCCTCGAACTCGCCCTTGCGGAAGACGGCGTCGAACGGCTGCGGGTCGAGGTTCGGGTGGAAGGCGACCCCGTCGGTGCCCACCACGCAGTGGCGTGGCCAGGTGTCGCGGAAGTCGGGCTCGTGGCTGAAGTGGCCGCCCGGGTCGATGTGGTGGTCCAGCGTCGCGACGGCACAGGCGTAGTCGGGAGCCTGGGGGTCCTGGCGGGTCCAGTGGTGCATCAGCTCGGAGATGCGATGCGCCACCGCGGCTCCGCCCTCGACAGCCAGGCTCCCGCCCTCGCAGAAGTCGTTCTGCACGTCGACGACGATCAAGGCGCGCTGCATGTCTCGACCCTAGCCCCGGTCAGTCGTGGATCGTGGGGAGCACCGGCTCACCGCGGGACATGGACCTCGCCTGGACAGGCAGCTCATCGCGCGCCATCAGGTGGCGCGCGCGGGCGGCCTCGAGCCCCTCCCGTCCCACGACCTCCCCGTCGCGGACCAGCGGGACGAGCAGTGACCGGTCATCGCCGTCGTCGGCCGACGGCCGTCCCACACCCACGACCTCGGCCTCGGCCACGCCCTCGGGGCCGCGCCGACGCAGCGCGTACTTGCGGCCCCCGATGCTGGGCTTGTCCTTGCTCACCTTCGCCACCGCCACCATCTCCCCGCCGTCGTCCTCGCGGGCCACCAGCTTGTAGACCAGGCTGCTGGTCGGATGGCCGCTGCCGGTGACGAGGGACGTCCCCACCCCGTATCCGTCGACCGGCGCTGCGGCGAGGGCGGCGATCGCGTGCTCGTCGAGGTCCGAGGTCACCACGATCCTGGTCTCCGTCGCCCCGAGCGAGTCGAGCTGGGCGCGCACCTCGTGGGCGAGGTCGCCGAGGTCACCGGAGTCGATGCGTACGGCGCCCAGCCCGGGCCCGGCGACCTCGACGCCCGCCCGCACCGCCTCGGCGATGTCGTAGGTGTCGACCAGGAGGGTCGTCCCCGGTCCCAGGGCCTCCACCTGCGCGGCGAAGGCGTCGCGCTCGGTGTCGTGCAGCAGCGTGAAGCTGTGGGCGCTGGTGCCCATCGTGGGGATCCCGTGGCGGCGGCCGGCGGCGAGGTTGGAGGTCGAGGCGAAGCCGCAGACGTAGGCGGCCCTGGCTGCCGCCACGGCGGCCTCCTCGTGCGTGCGCCGTGAACCCATCTCGACGCACGGACGGTCGCCGGCGGCCCACGTCATCCGCGAGGCCGCGGAGGCGATCGCACAGTCGTGGTTGTAGATCGAGAGCAGCACGGTCTCCAGCAGGACCGCCTCGGCGAACGTCGACTCGACGACCACCAGCGGCGAGTAGGGGAAGTAGACCTCCCCCTCCGGGTAGCCCCAGACGTCGCCGGTGAACCTCCACGACGCCAGGTGGTGCAGCGTCTCCTCGTCGACCACGTGGGCGGCAGCCAGGAAGTCGAGCGCCTCGCGGTCGAAGGAGAAGGCCTCGATCGCGTCGAGGGCGCGGCCCACGCCGGCGACGACGGCGTACCGGCGCCCCTCCGGGAGGCGGCGGCCGAAGAGCTCGAAGACCGAGCGTCGTCGCGCCGTGCCGGAGCGCAGCGCGGCCTGCAGCATGGTGAGCTCGTAGTGGTCCGTGAGCAGAGCCGTCGAGGGCGCCGGGTTCATCTGCCCCAGAGTAGGTGCGGCGAGCGGCGCAGCGCCGCAGCGGGCCGGGCGGGGTCGTCTACCCTGACCGCGTGTCCATGCCCGCCCCCACGGAGCTCGAGGAGCCCGAGGCCGAAGACCTCGTCGCCGTCGACCGCCCCTGGCAGACCGTCGTGTGGAACGACCCCGTCAACCTGATGTCCTACGTGACGTTCGTCTTCCAGCAGTACTTCGGCTACACGCGGAAGAAGGCGGAGAAGCTGATGCTGCAGGTGCACCACGACGGCAGGTCCGTCGTCTCCACGGGCAGCCGCGAGGAGATGGAGCGCGACGTGCAGGCGATGCACGAGTACGGCCTCTGGGCGACGCTGGAGCGCTCCGATGGCTGACGGCTTCCACCCGCGCCGCGGCGGCGGAGTGATGGCGACCTTCGCCGCCCACGAGGCCGACCTGCTGCGCAACCTGGCAGCGCAGATCATCGAGCTGCTGCGGCACGAGTCCGCAGTACCCCCCGAGGACGGCGACTCCCTGGAGTCCCTGCTGGACTTCACCGGGCCCACCACCGCCCCCGACGACCCCGTGCTGGCCCGGCTGTTCCCCGACGCCTACAGGGACGACGCCGAGGCCGCCGGCGACTTCCGTCGCTTCACCGAGTCGGACCTGCGGGCCGGCAAGGCGGCGCAGGCGGCCGCGGTGATCGACGACCTCGAGAGTGCCGGCCTGGGGGACGAGCCCGAGAGCGGCACCGTGATCGACGTCGAGCTCGACGTCGAGCGCGCGACCGAATGGCTCAAGGCCTTCAACGACATCCGGCTCGCGCTCGGCACGCGTCTGGGCATCGAGGACGAGGAGATGGTCGACCAGGTGCCCGAGGACGACCCCCGAGCCGTGGTGGTCGAGATCTACCACTGGACGAGCTACCTGCAGGAGTCGCTCGTCCACGCTCTGTCCGCGCGGCCGAACCGCCCTTGACCGCCGTTACCCTGAGGGCGTGCTCGTCATCGACCGCGCCACCCACGACGCCATCGTCGCGCACGCCAAGCGGGACCACCCCGACGAGGCGTGCGGCATCGTCGCGGGGCCGGAGGGGTCGGACCGCCCGGAGCGGTTCGTGCCGATGATCAACGCGGCGGGCTCGCCGACCTTCTACGAGTTCGACTCCACCGAGCTGCTCGAGCTGTACAAGGAGATGTGGGACAACGACGAGGAGCCCGTCGTCGTCTACCACTCCCACACCGCCACCGAGGCCTACCCGAGCCGCACCGACGTCGGTCTCGCCAGCGAGCCGAACGCCCACTATGTGCTGGTCAGCACACGCGAGCACGGGAATAGCGAAGGACCTGCGGAGTTCAGGTCCTACAGGATCGTGGACGGTGAGGTCACCGAGGAGGAGGTGTCCCTGGTGGACGCACTCCCGGAGGTCCCCGCCTAGCCCCCTCCGATCCGCACGACTGTCACACCACATCCGACGAGGAGCAGATCCCATGGCCATCGAGGTCCGCGTGCCGACCATCCTGCGCACCTACACCGACGGTGAGAAGTCGGTGACCGCGCAGGGCGGCACCCTCGCCGCTCTCATCGACGACCTCGAGAGCAGCCACACCGGCATCAAGGAGCGCCTCATCGACAACGGTGAGCTGCGGCGCTTCGTCAACGTCTACGTCAACGACGAGGACGTGCGCTTCACCGGCAGCCTCGACACCACTCTCCAGGACGGCGACCAGGTCGTGATCCTCCCTGCGGTGGCCGGGGGATCCATGACCTCGGCCGAGCGCGTCGAGAAGACCTGACGGTCACGACCCCGATCACCTGACACCGATGCGCTTCGACAGCCTGCTCGACTCCGTCGGCGGCACCCCTCTCGTGGGGCTGCCGCGGCTGTCGCCGTCCGACGACGTACGCCTCTGGGCCAAGCTCGAGGACCTCAACCCGACGGGCTCGATCAAGGACCGCGCGGCGCTGAAGATGATCGAGCAGGCGGAGAAGGAGGGTCTCCTCGCCCCCGGCTGCACCATCCTCGAGCCCACCAGCGGCAACACCGGCATCTCGCTGGCGATGGCCGCGAAGCTCAAGGGCTACCGCATCGTCTGCGTGATGCCCGAGAACACCTCGGTCGAGCGCAAGCAGCTGCTGAGCATGTGGGGCGCCGAGATCATCTTCTCCCCGGCCGCCGGCGGGTCCAACGAGGCGGTGCGCGTCGCCAAGCGGGTCGCCGAGCAGCACCCCGACTGGGTGATGCTCTACCAGTACGGCAACCCGGCGAACGCCCTCGCCCACCAGGAGGGCACCGGTCCGGAGATCCTGCAGGACCTGCCGACCGTCACCCACTTCGTGGCGGGGCTGGGCACCACCGGCACCCTCATGGGGGCCAGCCGCTTCTTCCGGGAGGCCAAGCCCGACGTCCGCATCGTCGCCGCCGAACCCCGCTACGGCGAGCTGGTCTACGGCCTGCGCAACCTCGACGAGGGCTTCGTGCCAGAGCTCTACGACGCCTCGCTGATCGACGCGCGCTTCTCCGTGGGCCCTCGCGACGCCGTACGCCGGGTGCGGGAGCTGCTGCGCGAGGAGGGCATCTTCGCCGGCATCTCCACCGGCGCGATCCTGCACGCCGCGCTCGGTCAGGCCGACAAGGCGGTGCGCGCGGGGGAGAAGGCCGACATCGTCTTCATCGTCTGCGACGGCGGGTGGAAGTACCTCTCCACCGGCGCCTACGAGGGCACGCTCGACGAGGCCGAGGACCGCCTCGAGGGCCAGCTCTGGGCGTGACCGGCGTCGAGCAGCAGCAACGCTGCGTCCATCGCCGGACTCCCCGCTCGCGAGTGGGGGTGGGGGCAGCGGGCGGGGAGCGGGTCCCACTCTGAGGTGGCGAGGTCCCCTTTCTGCCACCTCGTGTGGGCCGTTGGCGACGGGACGAACAGGAGCCCCGAGGCTCGATATTCTCGGTGCTGCACGTGGTCCAGGTGCAGGTCTTCCACTGAAGCACGCGAAGGTGAAGAACAACAGGGTGTGCGAGGTATGTCCCCTAGATCTCCCGGGGTCTCCCGACCGCCCCTGGACCCTGTGGGGCGTGTCAGCCCCTGGTGAGGTGGGCGACTGACAGGAAGACGACCCGCCCGTTGACCGAGTCGGAGTCGATCGTGTCCGGGTCGGACGCGCTCCGCTCACCCGACACGGTCACGGTGTAGGTGCCTGCCCGCCGGGCGGGCACCTCCACAGCAGCGGTGCCGTGGTTCTGCGTGATCGACGTCGTGGTCGTCCCCAGCGGCTTGCCCGACGGGCCGGTCACCGTGGCGGTGTACTCCGCGAGGTTCGCGGCGGTCCCCGGGGTCGGGTAGACGACGACCAGGCCGAGGCGGTCGACGGCCCGGCGCACCTGCACCTTGTAGGTCCGAGTGTCCGAGCCTCCGAGCGCCACCGGGGGAGCGTCGTGCTGGAAGAAGTCGCTGCGGGGCACGCGCCAGCCGTCCGCGGCGAGGACCCGTCGGTCGGCGCGCGCGGAGGCGCGGCGCAGGCGGTCACGCCAGCCGCCGCCCCTGACCAGGTCGACTGCCTCGTCGAGGTTGACGTGGCCGAAACCCACCTGCCAGAAGGGCAGTGCACGCCCCTTGCCGTCCCTCACCGGGCTCGCGGTGACCTCCATCGCCCGGCGCACCTGGCCGGGAGAGAGCTGCGGCTGCGCCTGGAGCAGGACGGCAGCGGCACCGGCCACGTGGGGCGCGGCCATCGACGTCCCGGAGGCCTCGGTGTTGCCGTGCTGCGGGCAGGGGCCGATGACGGTGCCCGTGCTGTCGCAGGAGGACGAGATGTCGACGCCGGGGGCGGTCAGGTCGGGGTGCACCAGGCCGATGCGGTCGCCGTACGCCGTGGTCCTGCCTCCGGACCCGATGGCCACGGGCCTGCTGTTGTCGTGCCGCAGCCCGTTGGAGGAGAAGTCACCACGTGTGCGGTCGAGGGTGCCTGCGGCCACCGAGATCACCCAGGGGGCCTGGTTGAAGGGACTGACGCTGGCCTGGGCGTTCTCGTACCCGGAGTTGCCGGCCGCGAAGACGACCGTGATGCCGCGGGCGGTGAGCTTGCGCGTGGCGATGTTGACCGGGTCCGCCGGGTCGAACTGGCGGAAGGAGTTGCCCCAGGAGTTGTTGACCACGTCGATGCCGAAGTGCCCCGGCGTGCTGAGGATCCGGTCGAAGGCGGTGACGACCGCGGTGGTGGTGATGACCGCGCCGATGCCGAAGCAGGCGAGCTTCGCGTCCGGCGCGACGCCGAGCCGGCTCCCGTCGGCTGCCGAGGTGGAGTCGGCAGCGATGATGCCGGCGACGTGGGTGCCGTGGCCGCTGCCGATGTCGGTGTTGCTGTAGGGACCCTCGTCGGCCGGCACCACGAGGGTGTTGTCGCCGGAGGGCGGCTGGTTGGCGTACTCCGGGCTCAGCAGGGTCTCGTTCGTCCTCACGCGGTCGGTGAGGTCGGGGTGCGTCGCGTCGCAACCGGAGTCGACCACACCCACCGTGACGCCCTTGCCGGTGAAGCCCTGGGCGCGCAGGGACCTGGCAGCACTCGCCGAGGACGACATCAGGTTGCTCGAGCGGGTGTCGAAGTAGGTGAGGCGTTCCTCGGGGCGCACGTCGAGGGCCACCGAGCGTGCCTGGAGCAGCGCCGACTCGGGCCCGGCGACCAGCGCCATGGGCAGCGCCTTCATCGGCTGGACCGTGAGGCCGAGGTCCTCCAGCGACGCCACCTCGGCGGCCGTGGGGACCGTGTCGAACGTGGCGATCCCACGAAGGACGTCAGCCGACAGGTCGGCCGCACCGGCGGTCGGGGCGAGAGTGGACGTCGCCAGGGCAAGAGCGGCCAGGCCGGTGCCGATCGTGGTCAGTGTCCGCGTGGGGCGCATGCAGCGACCTCTTCTGCTCAGTGGGGCGGGTCGTCACCCCCAACGCCCGACCCTGCGTCGGCGTTACGGGCACCGCCGACGGCGCGGACGTCGGCGTGTCCTGAGGAGTGGCCCAGCAGCGCCCCGACCTGCCACTACGCTGGCGCGGGTCATGACGGACGCTCCTATCGGCATCTTCGACTCAGGCTTCGGTGGACTCACCGTGGCCCGCGCCGTCATCGACCAGCTGCCCCACGAGTCCGTGCTCTACCTCGGTGACACCGCGCGGCAGCCGTACGGCCCGCGGCCCATCGGCGAGGTGCGCGGATATGCGCTGGAGTGCCTCGACCACCTGGTCGAGCAAGGCGTGAAGCTCATCGTCATCGCGTGCAACTCGGCCAGCGCGGCGGTGCTGCGCGACGCGCGCGAGCGCTACCCGGTGCCGGTGGTCGAGGTGATCTACCCGGCCACGCGTCGCGCGGTCGCGGCCAGCCGCACCGGCCGGATCGGCGTGATCTGCACCCGGGCGACAGCGGAGTCCATGGCGTACGACGACGCGTTCGCCGCCGCGCCCCACGTCGACCTCCACACCCGGGTCTGCCCCCGGTTCGTCGAGTTCGTCGAGGCCGGCGTGACCAGCGGGCCCGAGCTGCTCGCGGCAGCGCACGACTACCTCGACCCGCTGACCTCGTCGGGCATCGACACCCTGATCCTCGGGTGCACCCACTACCCGCTGCTCACCGCGCCGATCTCCTACGTGATGGGCGACCAGGTGACTCTGGTGAGCAGCGCCGAGGAGACTGCGAAGGACGTCTACCGCACCCTCGTGCGGCTCGACCTCGAGCGTGACCACGCAGCGGGACCGCCGTCGTACCGCTTCATGACGACAGGCGAGGCCGGCGCCTTCGAGAGCATCGGGCGCCGCTTCCTCGGACCCGAGCTGCATGCCGCCGAGCAGTCCGCGTGGGTGGTGGCATGAAGCTCACCGTCATCGGCTGCTCCGGCTCCTTCGCCGGGCCGGACTCCTCCGCGAGCTGCTACCTGCTCGAGGCGCCCGACCCCGAGAACGGTGACACGTTCCGGCTGCTGCTCGACCTCGGCTCGGGAGCCCTGGGGGCACTGCAGCGCTACTGCGACCCGCTCGAGGTCGACGCCGTCCTCATCAGCCACCTGCACGCCGACCACTTCTTCGACATCAGCGGCTACTACGTGATGCGCAAGTACCACCCCCGCGGGCCGGCCAACCGGATCCCGGTGTGGGGTCCCCGCGGCATCAAGCAGCGGGTGGCGCGCGCGTACGGGCTGCCGCTGGACCCGGGGATGAACGAGGAGTTCGAGTTCAAGCGGCTGCGCAAGGGCGAGCTCGAGCTGGGGCCCTTCGCGGTGACGGCCGTGCGGGTGCTGCACCCCATCGAGGCGTTCGCCTTCCGCATCGAGCACGACGGCCGCGCGCTCGTGTACAGCGGCGACACGGCCGCCTGCGAGGCGCTCACGTCGCTGTCCGAGCGGGCCGACATGCTCCTGGCGGAGGCGGCCTTCCGCGACGACGCCGACAACCCGCCCGGCGTGCACATGACGGGGTCCGAGGCGGCCGCCACCGCGCGCGACGCCCAGGTGGGCGTCCTGGTCCTGACCCACGTGCCGCCCTGGCACGACAAGCAGGACGCGCTGCGCGAGGCAGAGGGTGTCTTCGACGGTCCGGTGCTGCTCGCGGCGGAGGGCTCGACGTACCAGATCTGAGCACCTGTTCTGCCAGACTGCCGCCATGATCACGGTCGACCGCGTCACCAAGACGTACGGCGTGCTCCGAGCCGTCGACGACGTGTCGTTCGTGGCCAGGCCGGGCCGGGTGACCGGCTTCCTGGGACCCAACGGCGCCGGCAAGTCGACCACCTTGCGTGTCGTCACCGGCCTCACCCTGGCCAACTCCGGGCACGCCACGATCGCCGGCCGTGCCTACCGCGACCTGCCGAACCCCGGACGCGAGGTCGGGGTCCTCCTCGACGCCTCGGCCCAGCACGGCGGACGGACCGCCCGCGAGGTGCTGCGGATCGCGGCGATGACCATGGGCCTGCCCACCTCGCGCGTCGAGGAGATGCTGACGATGGTGGGGCTGGACGCCGGCGAGGCGAAGCGCCGGGTGCGTCACTACTCCCTCGGCATGCGCCAGCGGCTCGGGATCGCCCACGCGATGCTGGGAGAGCCCTCGGTCCTGGTGCTCGACGAGCCCGCCAACGGGCTCGACCCGGCGGGCATCCACTGGATGCGGCAGATGCTGCGCCGTTTCGCCGACTCCGGCGGCACCGTGCTGCTCTCGTCGCACCTGCTGCACGAGGTCGACCAGCTCGCGGACGACATCGTGCTCATCGGGCAGGGCCGGATCGTCGCCTCCGGCGTGAAGCAGGAGCTGCTCGCCACGACCGGCGCGCACGTGAGGTCGGCCGACGACACCGCGCTCGCGCAGGCCCTCGACCGTGCCGGACACCCGACGACCCAGCTGCCGGGCGGCGGGCTCGCCTGCGACGCAGACCCCGCTGCCGTGGGTCGGGTGGCCCTGGCCGCGGGGGTGCCTCTCGTCGAGCTGGGGGCTGCCCAGGACGGCGGCCTGGAGCAGCTGTTCCTCAACCTGACCGCCGAGACGCAGCGGGACCCGTTGCTCACGGATCGGAGCCACGCATGACCACCGTGAGCCCCCTGCCCAGCGACGTCGACCTGCCGGTGCCGCTCCCGCGGCTCGTGCTGGTCGAGATGCGCAAGATGCTCGACACCCGGGCCGGGTTCTGGCTGCTCGCGATCATCGTGCTGCTCACCGCGGCGGCCACGGTCCTGACGGCGATCTTCGGCGCCGACGAGGGCACGCAGATGGAGATCCTGCTGCTCGCCGCGTCCGCTCCGCAGGGCCTCCTGCTCCCGGTCCTCGGGGTGCTCCTGGTGACCAGTGAGTGGGGGCAGCGGGCAGCGATGACGACGTTCACCCTGGTGCCCAAGCGTGAGCGTGTGGTGGTGGCCAAGATCCTCGCCGCTCTCGGCATCGGCCTGGCCGTCCTGCTCGTCACCTTCGCGATCGCAGCCCTGGCGGCCGCGCTGAGCGGGGCCGACGTCGGTGACGTCGAGAGCGAGACCCTGGGTCACTTCACGCTGCTGCAGGTGCTCGGCATCCTGCAGGGCCTGGCGTTCGGGCTGCTGCTGCTCAACAGTGCAGCCGCGATCGTGTCCTTCTTCCTGCTCCCCATCATCACGAGCATCGTCTTCTCCGTCGCCGAGCCGTTGAGCGACCTGCGCGACTGGGTCGACCTGGGCTTCGCGCAGGCGCCCCTCAGCGAGCCCGGCTCCCTGACCGGTGACGAGTGGGCCCACGTCGCCAGCACCAGCGTGATCTGGATCCTGCTCCCGATGGCCCTCGGCTGCTGGCGCATGCTCACCGCGGAGGTGAAGTGACCTGCTCGTTAGGGTGCGGCCATGACGACTCCAGGGACGACTCCAGGGACGACCTCCCGCGCGGACGGCCGCGCTGACGACGAGCTCCGCACCGTCACGCTGACCCGTGGCTGGCTCGACCACGCCGCGGGGTCGGTGCTCGTCGAGTTCGGCCGGACCCGTGTCCTGTGCGCCGCCTCGGCCTCGGTCGGGGTGCCGCGCTGGCGTCGCGACTCCGGTCTGGGGTGGGTCACCGCCGAGTACGCCATGCTGCCGTCCTCGACCCACACGCGCTCCGACCGTGAGTCGGTGAAGGGACGCATCGGCGGTCGCACGCACGAGATCTCGCGCCTCATCGGCAGGTCCCTCCGAGCGGTCATCGACTACAAGGCGCTGGGGGAGAACACGATCACCCTCGACTGCGACGTGCTGCAGGCCGACGGCGGCACGCGGACCGCAGCCATCACGGGCGCCTACGTCGCGCTCGTGGACGCGGTGGAGCACCTGAGGACCCGCGGCGCGCTCAAGGGCAAGCCGCTGACCGGGTCGGTGGCCGCCGTCTCCGTGGGCATCATCGACGGCGTCCCCAGGCTCGACCTGCCCTACGACGAGGACGTCCGCGCCGAGACCGACATGAACATCGTGATGACCGGGGACGGCCGCTTCGTCGAGGTGCAGGGCACCGCCGAGGCCGACCCGTTCGACCGTGCGCTGCTCGACGGCCTGCTCGACCTGGGCACGAAGGGGTGCGCCGACCTCACGCGGATCCAGCAGGAGGCGTTGTCGGGGGCGGCCGGTGGCTGAGCCGTCCGCGCAGGTGTTCCTGGCCTCCCGCAACCGCAAGAAGCTGGAGGAGATGCAGCGCATCCTCGCCGAGCACGTGCCGGGCGTGAGGGTGCTCGGCCTCGACGACGTGGCGCCGTACGACGAGCCGGCGGAGACGGAGCCGACCTTCGAGGGCAACGCCCTGATCAAGGCGCTGGCCGGGCTGGCCGCTACCGGGCTGCCGTCGCTCGCCGACGACAGCGGTCTCTGCGTCGACGCCCTCAACGGCATGCCCGGCGTGCTGTCGGCGAGGTGGGCGGGGCCGACGGCGGGCGACCCTGCGGCGAAGGACCGTGCCAACAACGAGCTGCTCCTGGCCCAGCTGGCCGACGTGCCGGACGAGCGGAGGGGAGCAGAGTTCCGCTGCGCGGTGGTGCTGGCGCTGCCGGCCGAGGACCCCGGTGCCCGACCCCCGACCCACCAGGTCACGGGCCGCATGCCGGGCCGCGTCATCCGTGAGCTGCGCGGCTCCGGTGGGTTCGGCTACGACGTGCTCTTCTGCGCCGAGGGCCACGACGTCACGACCGCCGAGATGGACCCGGTCGACAAGGACGCGATCTCCCACCGCGGCGAGGCGCTGCGCGCGATCGCGCCGGTGGTCGCGGAGTCGCTGTCGCGGGTGAGGTCGGAGTCGTGAGCGTGCTCGTCGTCGTCGCGACACAGGCCGAGGCGGAGTTCGTCCCGCCGAGGTTCCGCACGCTCCTCACCGGCCTCGGCAAGACCGCCGCGGCCGTGGCGACGACCGTGGCGATCATGGAGGAGCGGCCCTCCCACGTCGTCAACATCGGCAGCGCAGGTGCCCTGCGGGACGGGCTGTCCGGGCTCTTCGAGGTCGGCACCGTGGTCAACCACGACATCAACGGCGACGCCGTGCGAGCGCTCGGCTACGACCCGAAGGACCGCCTGCGGGTGGGGGAGTCGGACGTCGTGCTGGCCTCGGGCGACCTCTTCGTGACCGACCCCGCCGTGCGAGCCCGCCTGGCGGAGCAGGCGCACCTGGTCGACATGGAGGGGTACGCCGTGGCGTTCGCCGCGCAGCGGCTCGGCGTCCCGGTCACCCTGGTCAAGCACGTCTCGGACAACGCCGACGAGACCGCGCTCGACTGGGTCGACGTCGTCGCGGTCAGCGCGCGGGCGCTCGGCACCTGGCTGGACGAGCACTTCGGCTGACGAGTCGCTGCGCGGTGCGCTCGGTGAGATTCGAACTCACACTGGACGGCACCTAAAGCCGTTGTCTCTGCCATTGGACTACGAGCGCGCGGCGCACAGTCTAGGCCGGGTCAGGAGGCGAGACCGAGGTCCTTGCGGAGCTTGGCGACGTGGCCGGTGGCCTTGACGTTGTACTGCGCGACCTCGACCTTGCCGTCCTCGTCGACGACGAGCGTCGAGCGGATGACTCCCTGGACCGTCTTGCCGTACATCTTCTTCTCCCCGAAGGCGCCGTAGGCGCTCAGCACCTCGCGCGTCGGGTCGGAGAGCAGGGTGATCGACAGCTGGTCGCGCTCACGGAACTTGGCCAGCTTCTCGGGCTTGTCGGGGGAGATGCCCAGCACCTCGTAGCCGGCAGCCTGCAGGGACTCGAGGGAGTCGGTGAAGTCGCACGCCTGCTTGGTGCAGCCCGGGGTCATCGCCGCCGGGTAGAAGTACACGATGACCTTGCGCCCCCGGTGGTCGGCGAGGGAGACCTGACGACCGGAGTCGTCGCTGAGGGTGAAGTCAGGGGCGGGGTCACCGGGGGACAGGCGGGGCATCGGGCTCCTCGGGCATCGGCGGGAACAAGTTCCTTATTGCACATCGTTTGCAACAAGGTAGGTTGCGCAAAGAACGCCCCCAAACCTAGCGGAGCAGCGATGCACGTCCCCGACGGATTCCTCGACGCCCCCACCTCGGTGGGCACGGCCGCCGTGGCCGTCGTGGGCGTCGCGGTGGCGATGCGCGGCTCGCGTCGGGAGCTCGACGACCGCACCGCACCCCTGGCCGGGCTGGTGGCTGCCTTCGTCTTCGCCGCCCAGATGGTCAACTTCCCGGTGGGGGCCGGCACCAGCGGCCACCTGCTGGGCGGGGCGCTCGCGGTCGCCCTGGTCGGACCGTGGACCGCCGTGCTGGCCGTCTCCGTCGTGCTCCTGGTCCAGGCGCTGCTGTTCGCCGACGGCGGCACCACGGCACTGGGCACCAACATCGTGCTGCTGGGGCTTGTCGGGCCCGCGGTCGCTGCCGTGGTGATCGGGGTGACCCTGCGCATGCTGCCCCGACGGGCGTCTTTGGTGGCGCCGGTCTCCGCGGTGGCAGCCTTCGTGTCCGTCCCGGCGACGGCCCTCGTCTTCGTCGGGCTCTACGCGCTGGGCGGCACGGCCCCGGTGCCGCTGGACGCACTGACCGGCGCCATGCTCACCTGGCACAGCCTCATCGGCCTCGGCGAGGCCCTGGTGACCGGGCTCGTGGTGGGCAGCGTGGTGGCCGTGCGCCCTGACCTGGTGCACGCCGCGCGCGGCACGCTCGCCGCCCGCGAGCTGGAGATCCGCACCGCACCCGCGCACGAGGTCTCGGCGTGAGCCGGCGGATGCCCACGCGGGTGCTCCTCGTCGTGGGAGTGCTGGTCGCGCTGCTCCTCGGTGGCGTCGTGAGCTTCTACGCCGCAGGCAGCCCCGACGGCCTGGAGCGTGTCGCCACGGACCAGGGATTCATCGACCGGGCCGACGAGCCTGCGGCCGCCGACAGCCCGCTGGCCGACTACCGCGCCCGGGGCGTGGACGACGAGCGCGCGGCGGGCGGTCTCGCCGGGGTCGCAGGCACCCTCCTGGTGCTCGGCGCGGGCAGCGGGCTCTTCCTGCTGCTGCGCCGTCGCGAGCGTCAGCCGGCCTGACCATGGGAGCTGGGCACGGCCACCGGTTCCACTACCACGCGCACTCGGTGCTGCACCGGGCGCGACCGGAGCTCAAGCTGCTCGCCCTCGTCGGGTTCGCGCTCGTCGTGGTGGCGACGCCCCCGCGGGTCACCTGGGCGTTCGCGTCGTACGCCGTGGTGCTGGGTGTCGCGGTCGCGGTCTCCCAGGTGCCGCCGGCGTACCTGGCGAAGCGGATGGTGATCGAGCTGCCCTTCGTGGTGTTCGCGCTGGCCCTGCCGTTCGTCGCGAGCGGCCCGCGGACCGAGGTCCTGGGACTGAGCGTCAGCGAACCCGGCCTCGTCGCCGGCACGGCACTGCTGGTCAAGGGCACGCTCGGCGTCGCGGCCGCGCTGCTGCTCGCCGCGACGACCGAGCCGCACCACGTGGTGCGCGGGCTCGAGCGACTGCGCCTGCCGGCCCAGCTCGTGCAGATCATGGCCTTCATGGTGCGCTACCTCGAGGTGGTGGGCTCCGACCTGGCGCGGATGCGGATCGGGCTCGCGTCGCGGGGGTTCCGGGGCCGCGACCCCCGTCACTGGCCGGTGCTCGCCCGCTCCCTCGGCGCCCTGTTCATCCGGTCCTACGAGCGCGGCGAACGCGTGCACGTCGCGATGCTCTCGCGCGGCCACACGATCGGGTCCCAGGGCGGTGGCCGCTCGTGAGCACCCCTGTCCTCGACCTTCGCGGAGTGGCGCACGCCTACCCCGACGGCCACCAGGCGCTCTACGGCGTCGACCTGCACGTGCACGCGGGCGAGCGGGTCGCTCTGCTCGGGCCCAACGGCGCCGGCAAGACGACCCTCGTGCTGCACCTCAACGGGATCCTGCTGCCGGGGGCCGGGTCGGTCACGGTCTCGGGGCTGCCGGTGAGCAGGCCCAACCTCGCCGAGATCCGCCGCCGGGTCGGCATCGTCTTCCAGGACCCCGACGACCAGCTCTTCATGCCCACGGTGCGCGAGGACGTCGCCTTCGGCCCGCGCAACCTCGGCCTGCGAGGAGCCGCGCTCGACCACGCCGTCGTGGGTGCGCTGGAGCAGGTGGGCATGGCCGAGCACGTCGACCGGCCGCCCCACCACCTGTCCTTCGGGCAGCGCCGCCGCGTCGCGGTGGCGACGGTGCTGGCGATGCAGCCGGAGATCCTGGTGCTCGACGAGCCCAGCTCCAACCTCGACCCGGCCTCGCGCCGCGAGCTCGCCGACATCCTGCGCGGGCTCGCGGTCACCGTGCTCATGGTCACCCACGACCTGCCGTACGCCCTCGAGCTCTGCCCACGTTCGGTCATCCTCGACGACGGTGTCGTCGTCGCCGACGGCGACACCGCAGACCTTCTCGGCGACGGCGAGCTGATGCGGCGCCACCGGCTGGAGCTGCCGTACGGGTTCGATCCCCGGCACGTCGCCGACGGGACGGCGCGATAGCCTGTCGACCGTTCGTGACCAGCCAGCAGGCAACCCGAGGAGACAAGCGTGGCCCCCTCGACGTCCGACTCCGCACCCGAGCCCGCCGGCTCCTCCGGCGGATCGCTGTCCTCCGCCGAGGCCGAGATCGAGGAGACCCGCGAGCGCCTCGCGCAGACGATCGACGCGCTGCTGGAGCGCACCAGCCCCCGCAACGTCGTACGCCGTGAGGTCGCGAGCGTCAAGGGCTACTTCGTCGACCCGCAGGGCAACCCCCGCACCGAGAACATCCTCAAGGTGGCCGCGGGTGTGGCGGGCTTCGTCGGCGTCGTCGTGGTGATCCGCAGGATCACCCGCTGACCCGACCCCGGCGTGCTCGGGGTCAGCGCTCCGGCGCGTAGGTGCGGTGGCTCATGCCCGGCAACGGGTCGCGGTTGAGGGCCGCGAGCGCACGGAGGTCCTCGTCGGACGGGTGCCAGGAGGCGGCGCGCACGTTGGCCTCCACCTGCTCGGGCTTGGACACACCGGCGATCACCGACCCCACGCCGGGCTGCGCGGCGAGCCCCCCGACGGCGAGCGTGAGCAGGTCGATGCCGCGTGACTCGGCGAAGCGCGCCAGCTCCTCGACACGGTCGAAGTCGGCGCCCTGCAGCCGGTGCTCCTGCCCTCGGTGAGCGAGCCTGCTCCCGTCGGGCGCGGGCTCGCCGCGGCGGTACTTGCCGGTGAGCAGGCCGTAGGCGAGCGGGAAGTACGGCAGGAGGCTCAGCCCGAGCGCGCGGCAGGCGGGCAGGAGCTCCTCCTCGGCCGCCCGGTTGTACAGCGAGTACTCGTTCTGCGCCGTGACGAAGCCGGGCACGTTCAGCTCTCGCGCGACGTGATGGGCGTGGGCGACCTCCCAGGCCGCGAAGTTCGAGCACCCGACGTAGCGCACCTTGCCCTCGGCGACGAGCTCGCCCAGCGCTGCCAGGGTCTCCTCGACCGGGGTGACGCGGTCGGGCTGGTGCAGCTGGTAGAGGTCGATGTGGTCGGTGCCGAGCCGCCGCAGCGACGCCGCCACGGCGCGGCGGACGTAACGGCGGGAGCCCCGGGCCTCGTGGTCGGGCCCGTTGAGCCCGCCCATGTCCATGCCGAACTTGGTCGCCACCACGACGTCGTCACGCCGGGCCCCGAGCGCCTTGCCCAGCATCTGCTCGCTCGCGCCGCGGGAGTAGGTGTCAGCGGTGTCGAAGAAGGTGACTCCGGTGTCGAGAGCGGTGCCGACGATGCGGTCCACGGTCTCCTGGTCGACGCGGCTGCCGAAGGCGTTGCAGCCGATGCCGACGGTGGAGGCCACCAGACCCGAACGACCCAGCGGACGATGCTCCATCAGGCGCTCACGTGACCAGCAGGCGTGCCACCAGAGCGCCGGACTCGTGCTCCTCGACGTCGACCTGACCGGGCTGCGGGACAGTGAGCTTGTGGGTCGTCCTGCCCGCCCCGAACTCGACGTACTGCTCGGGGCTGGAGTGCACGTGCAGCTCCCCGGGCCGGTCGGAGGTGATCCGGATGGTGAGCGGGTCGCCGGCCGCCAGCTCGATCGTCCTGCCCATGGGGGAGACGTCGCCGCCGGAGACGGTCATCGCGAGGGTGGGCCCAGCCTCCTTCTCGGGCTCCTGCTCCTTCTTCGGTGCCGAGGACGGGCGCTTGCTCGGCTGGGAGGAGCTGGTCGCATCGGTCGGCTCCGCCGCGGGTGCGACCTCGTCCTCGCCGCAGCCGGCGAGGGAGAGCGAGACGCAGAGGACGGTGGCGGTGGCCAGGGCCCGGAGAGCGGGATGCTGTTGCATGCCGACATCCTGCCGGAAGGCACAAGGTCTAGACCGCCATAGGGACCTTGGTTTGGAAACGCCGGGACTAAGGTGAGAATCCTCTCATAGGCCCGCCCCCACCGGGCCCTGCCCTGAAGGGATGCACCATGGACGCTCCTGCACCGGTTTCGGTCGGCACCGCCGTCACCGCAGCTCCCGGTATTCCCGTTCAGCGCCCCTCCGACGCCTTCACGGCGTACGCCTCGGTGCACCAGCTCGGCGTCGCGCTGCAGCGCGCCCGGCTCGAGGAGATCGCAGAGCTGCGCCCGGGCGCCTGACGCCCGGTCACTCGACCGCTGACCGACCCGTCCGGGTCGCGTCACCTTCACTGAGGGTTCACCTCCCGCGGCGACCGTGGGGGCATGGCTGATCCGTTCGCCCGACACTCGAGGCCTGCTCGGGGGCGACCGTGGGCCATCGCCCACCGCGGCGCCAGCCACCTGGCTCCCGAGAACACGCTGAGCGCGGTGCGCAGCGCGCTCGCGCTCGGGGCCGACATGGTGGAGGTGGACGTCCGTCGTACGGCCGACGGGGCGCTCGTGCTCATGCACGACGCGACCCTGGCGCGCACCACCGACGCCGTCCGCGTCCTTCCCTCCCGGGCGCCGTGGCGGGTGCAGGACCTCACCCTCGACGAGATCCGGTCCCTGGACGCCGGGTCCTGGAAGTCGTCGACCTTCGCCGGCGAGGTGGTCCCGACGCTCGAGGAGGCGTGGGAGGTGACGGACCGCGCGGGGACCCGGCTGCTGGTGGAGCTCAAGGAGCCCGCTGCCCACCCGGGGATCGAGCGTGACGTGGCCGACCTCCTCCGCCGCGGCGGCGTCGGGGCCGGCGTGGTGGTGCAGTCCTTCGACACCCCGGCGATGCACCGCCTCGTCCACGAGGTCCCGGGGCTGGCCGTGGGAGTCCTGACGCCGGTGCCCTGGCGCCGGCTTCCAGCGCTCGCGACCTGGGCGACGTACCTCAACCCACACCACCTGCTCGTCGACGACGCCTACGTGGACCGGGTGCACACCGCCGGGTTGACGTGCCTCCCGTGGACGGTGGACGACCCGCGGAGGATCCGTCGGCTGCTGCGGGCAGGGGTCGACGGGGTGATCTCCAACCGACCGGACCTCGTCCGCGCGGTGCGCGCGCCACGCGTGGGGGCGCACCGGGCACACTGAGCCCCATGCCGCTCGAATGGACGCTCCTCGGTGTGTCCGTCCTGTTGGTCCTGGCGTGCGGCGCCTTCGTGGCCGCGGAGTTCGCGTTCGTCACCGTCGACAGGTCGGCGGTGGACCGGGCGGTCGCCTCGGGTGAGTCCGGCGCCGAGGGCGTGCAGCGTGCCCTCCAGTCGCTGTCCACCCAGCTGTCCGGCGCGCAGGTGGGCATCACGGTCACCAACCTCGCGATCGGTTTCCTCGCCGAGCCTGCGATCGCGGAGCTGGTCCGCGGCCCGCTGACCGCCGTCGGGGTCCCCGACGGGTCCGTCCGCCAGGTCTCTGTCGCGCTGGGCCTGCTGCTGGCCACGGTGCTCACGATGATCTTCGGCGAGCTCGTGCCCAAGAACCTCGCCATCGCCCGCCCCATGGTGACCGCCAAGGCCACGCAGGGCGTCCAGCGAGGGTTCACCGCAGCGATGGCGCTGCCCATCAAGCTCCTCAACGGCACGGCGAACGCCATCGTCAGGAGCCTCGGCATCGAGCCGCAGGAGGAGCTTCGCTCGGCGCGCAACGTCCCCGAGCTGTCCTCGCTGATCGGGAGGTCGGCCTCCGAGGGCACGCTCGACCCGGAGACCGCCGGCCTGATGCAGCGCTCGGTGAGCTTCGGTGAGCGGACCGCCGGCGAGATCATGACGCCGCGGATGCAGGTGGCGGCCGCCCGCCCGAAGGACCCCGTCCTCAGTGTCATCGAGCTCGCGCGCAGCAGCGGCCACTCGCGGTTCCCCGTGCTCGACGGCGAGGCGGATGACGTCGTCGGCGTGGTGCACATCAAGCACGTGGTCAACGTGCCCCGTCGCTCGCGGGCGAGCGTGCGGGTCTCCAAGCTCATGGTCGACGCTCCGGTGGTGCCGGAGAGCCTGCGGCTCGACCCGCTGCTCGCACTGCTGCGCCAGGAGAGCTTCCAGCTCGCCGTCGTCATCGACGAGTACGGCGGCACCGCGGGCGTGGTCACGATCGAGGACGTCGTGGAGGAGATCGTCGGCGAGATCGAGGACGAGCACGACCCGCAGGACTCCAGCGCCCGGCCCAATGCGGACGGCTCGTGGACGCTGTCGGGACAGCTCAGGCCCGACGAGGTCGAGGACGTCACCGGGGTCGCGCTCCCCGAGCACGAGGACTACGACACCATCGCCGGGCTGGTGATGCGCGAGCTCGGCCACGTCCCCGAGGAGGGTGAGCGCACCGAGGTCGTCATCCCCGCCGGCTTCACCCGCGACGGGGACGAGCGTCCCACCCGCACCGTCGAGCTGCTGGTGGAGCGACGCGACGGGCTGCGCATCGACCGGATCCGCCTCGACGTGCTGGAGGAGGGCCCCGATGAGTGACCTCACCGCCATCCTCGTGGCGCTGGGTCTCCTGGCCGCGAACGCCTTCTTCGTCGGGTCCGAGTTCGCCCTCGTCTCCGCCCGGCGCACCCAGATCGAGCCGCGGGTCGAGGCCGGGTCACGGGCCGCGCGGACGACGCTGCACGCGATGGAGCACGTCTCGCTGGTGATGGCGGGGGCTCAGCTGGGGATCACCGCGTGCTCGCTGGGCCTGGGCGCCATCGGCGAGCCGGCGGTCGCGCACCTCATCGAGCCCGTGATGCACGACCTCGGGGTTCCCGACGGCCTGTTGCACCCCATCGCCTTCGCGATCGCGCTGGCGGTCGTGGTCTACCTGCACGTGGTGCTGGGCGAGATGGTGCCCAAGAACATCGCGATCGCGGGGCCGGAGCGGGCGGCGCTCTTCCTGGGGCCGCCGATGTGGGTGGTGGTGACCATCCTGCGTCCCGTCGTCGCCGTCCTCAACGCCATCGCCAACGCGGTCCTGCGCCTCCTCCGGGTCGAGCCGAAGGACGAGGTGAGCTCCGCCTTCACCCGCGACGAGGTGGCCTCGATGCTGGAGGAGTCCCGCGAGGAGGGGCTGCTCGAGGGCCAGGAGTACGACCGCCTCGCCAGCACCCTGGGCTTCACCGAGCGCACGGTGGAGCGGGTGATCCTGGCGCCGGACTCGCTGGTGACCGTGACGCGCGGCTCCCCGGTCGTGGAGGTCGAGGCCGCTTGCGCCGAGACCGGGTTCTCCCGCTTCCCCGTCGAGGAGGACGGCGAGCTCGTCGGCTACGTGCACGTCAAGGACGTGCTCGACACCGAGCCGATCGAGGATGCGCTGCTGGAGGACGAGTGGACTCGGGCCTTCGCCGACGTGCGCCCCACGCACCGGTTGCACGAGGCGCTGTCGGTGCTGCGGCGCCGGGGGTCCCACCTCGGCCGGGTCGTCGACGACCAGGGTGAGGTGCTCGGGCTCGTGACCCTCGAGGACGTGCTCGAGGAGCTCGTCGGCGAGATCCGGGACGCCCTCAACCCCGCCCGGAGCTGACGCTCGTCGGGGCTACCATCCGATGATGGGCGTCGACGTCGTGACCTCGACCGAGATCCGCCGCCCCAGCGCGGAGGTGTCGGCCTACGCCGGCGACCCCGGCAACGCCACGGAGTGGTACGCGAACATCAAGGCCGTCGAGTGGGAGACCTCACCGCCGGTGGCCGTCGGCTCGCGCCTGGCGTTCGTTGCGGAGTTCCTGGGGCGACGCCTGGCCTACACCTACGAGGTGAGGGAGCTCGTCCCCGACTCGCTGCTGGTGATGAGCACGTCGGAGGGGCCCTTCCCGATGGAGACGTCCTACCGCTGGGAGGACACCGCTGACGGCGGGACGTCGATGACCTTGCGCAACAGAGGGGAGCCGGCCGGCTTCGGCAAGCTCGCGGCACCGATGATGTCGCGGGCCATGAGAGCCGCCAACCGCAAGGACCTGGCGCGTCTCAAGGAGATCCTGGAGGGTCGTCCGAGCGAATGACGGCAGCCCCGCCCGCGGGGACGGGGCTGCCTGCCCGGCACTGCGGCAGGGTCAGGTGCCGATGGCCGACTGCTCGCTCGACGAGCCCACGGAGACCTCGACCTTGCGCGGCTTGGCGGTCTCCGCCACGGGCACGCGCAGGGTCAGGACGCCCGCGTCGTAGCTCGCCCCGATGTGCTCGAGGTCGAGGTTCTCCCCGAGCACCAGCTGCCGGCTGAACAGGCCCTTGGGCCGCTCGGAGGCCAGCGGCTCCCAGTCGCCGTTGCTGGCGGGCCGCTCGGCGCGGATCGTCAGCACGTTGCGCTCGACGTCGATGTCGATGGTCTCGGTCCGCACGCCGGGCAGGTCGAACTCCAGCACGAACACGTCGCCCTCGCGGCGTGCGTCCATCGGCATGACCGCCGGTCGGGAGGTCGTGCCCGTGCCGAGCAGCTGCTGGGCGAGTCGGTCGAAGTCGCGGAAGGGATCGGTCCGCATGAGCATGGTGGTCACCTCCAGAAGGTTCGGCTGCACGCATCCAGATATGTACTGGTTGCTATAGATTTCTTATAGCACGTGCTAGAGTCAGCCGCAAGGGCGGAGAGGGGAGGCGCGGTGTCCGCAGCGAACGACCCGGCCAAGGGGGTCTACGGGATCTCCGTGGCCGCCGACATCGCCGGCCTCGGGGTGCAGAGCCTGCGCGCCTACGAGAGACGCGGGCTCCTCGAGCCCGACCGCACCGAGGGGGGCACGCGGCTGTACAGCGACAACGACCTGACGCGCCTCGCCCGGATCAGCGAGCTCCTCGCCGGCGGGCTGAACCTCGCCGGTGTGGCGATGGTGCTCGACCTCGAGAGCGACAACGCCCGGTTGCGTGAGCGGCTGGAACCCTGAGGTGGCCATCCTGGTTCGAAGTAGGACGAAAGTCCTTCCGCCCGGTCCGATCGTCCCATAAAGTAAAGGGCATCGGGTCTGCTTGCCTGACACCTCGCTACCCGATCAGGGCCCCCGGTCGACGACTCACCCTCTCGGCGCGGGGGCCGCTCATGCCACGCGCTCGCTAGCCTCCCAGCGGTCGAGGATGTCGAGGTACGTCTCGGGGTCCTCGAGCATCAGGACGTGGCGTCTGTCGTCCAGCACGTGCCCCTCCCAGTCGGGTCGCTCCGCGAGGACCGCCCGCAGCACCTTGGCAGGGACCAGCGCGTCGTGCGTGCCGCCCAGCAGCAGCGTGGGCGCCTGCACCTCGCGGATCTTCCGCCAGGCGTGACGTGGGTCGGCCCACAGCGACGTGATCGAACGCGTGGCGGACAGGAGCGCGCGGCGGCGATCGGCGCCCTCGATCCCCTCGGCGAAGTCCGTCGCCATGAAGTCCAGCAGCACCGGGTCGATGTCGTCGGGGTCGGCGAAGATGAGCTTGAGCATGGCGCGGTTGCGACGCTGGTCCAGCTCCGGCCCGGCCAGACCCACCGCGCCCAGCGCCAGGGCGCTCATGGAGGAGATCGCCAGCGGCAGCATCCCGTCGATCGTCGCGCGGGCCGGCACCAGCAGCCCCAGCGGGGAGCGTGGGGGGAAGGCCGGCGAGACCAGCACGAGTCGCTCGATGCGCGAGGGCAGGTCGGCGGCGATGAGGGTCCCGATGATGCCGCCCATCGAGTTGCCGTGCAGCGTGAACGAGTCCCAGCCCAAGGAGTCTGCGATCTCCAGCACCAGGGCGACGTAGCCCTGCACGGTCAGCGGGTCGTCATCGGTGATCGGCGTGCGACCGAAGCCGGGCAGGTCGATCGCGACCACGGGACCGCGCTCGGACAGCCCCTCCATGACCTGCACCCATCCCACCGACGAGCCGCCCAGCCCGTGCACCAGCAGCTGGGGCACCGCCCCTGCGCCGTGGCCCTCCGCTCGCAGCGCGCGGATGCGCCGGCCGCCCACCTCGAGGAACGTGTCGGTCACGGCGGGCCAGGCGCGGAGTTGCGTGCTCACGCGGTCGATGTTTCCCGGAGGCTCCGAAAGCATGCCGGGGGCCAGATGCAAGGACCCCGCGCCATGTCATCCGCCGTGGGTGATGCGGCCATCGTCACGTGACACCAACCTGGCACGAGGGGTCGACGGACGCCGCGAGCAGGTCGGCCAGATCCGAAGAGCCACGGCCGAAGCGACGAGGACCGCACCATGATCAGGACCGTTCAGGGGATGCCGCCGGGGACCATCGGGCTCGAGGCGGTGGGCAAGGTGACCGCCGAGGACTACACCGGCGTCCTCATCCCTGCGATCAGCCAGGCCGTGGAACGCCAGGACGTGCGCCTGCTCTACGTGCTCGGGGAGGACTTCGACTCCTACTCTCCCGGGGCCCTGTGGACCGACACGAAGCTGTGGGCAGGCCACGTGAAGGCGTGGAAGAAGATCGCTCTCGTCTCCGACGCGGACTGGCTGGAGAACAGCGTGAAGGCGTTCGGATGGCTGGTCCCGGGAGAGATCAAGGTGTTCGAGACCGACGACGTCGACGACGCCAAGGAGTGGCTTGCCGGTGTGGACGACGACTGAGGGGCAGGGAGCTGACCGTGACGACGAAGGCTGACTTCACCGAGGACGAGTGGACCCGGCTGGTGCGAGCACCCTTCGTGGCCGGGATGGCGATCTCGCTCGCCGATCCCGGCGGCCCGATCGAGGCCACGAAGGAGACCATGGCAGCGTTGAGGAGCGCCCAGAGCCCCCCGAGTCGTGAGCAGCTGCTGGCCGAGGTCGCCCTGGACATCCAGGCCATGGTGCAGCAGAAGCAGAGTCCGCTGGCCGGGTACCGCCCCACCGCGGACAAGGGGACTCCAGGAGAGCAGGTGCTCGAGGAGCTGCGCGCCGTCCAGGGGCTCGTCGCCGCCAAGGCCACGCCCGAGGAGACGACAGCGTTCGGGCAGTGGCTGGTCACCGCCGCCCAAGCAGCCGCCGACGCCGCCAAGGAAGGCGGCTTCCTGGGGTTCGGCGCCACGCAGGTCAGCGAGCGGGAGGCGGCGATGCTGGAGCAGGTGCGCGCCGCTGTCTCCGGATGACAACATCGCCTCGGCAAGAGGTGCTGGCGCATCCACCTTGAAGGAAACCTGGGTGTGGCAACGCGCCCGCAACAGTCGAGGGGTTCTCGGTTCGTGATCCACGGCCTACCGTGGAGAGATGATTCTGATGCCGAGACCCAGGCGAATCGCCGGGGTGCTCGCGGCCACCGTCGTCGTCCTGACCGCTGGGGCGGTCGGTGGTGCCGCCGCGATCTCGGGAGACGATGACGCTCGAGAGCGTTCGATCCCCGCGGCCGACCTTGGCCAAGCCGAGCGAGCGGCCCTCTCGGAAACCGGCGGGGGCACCGTCACCGAGACCGAGATCGACGACGAGGAGAGCAAGTACGAGGTCGAGGTCACCCTCGACGACGGCAGCCAGGTCGATGTACAGCTGGACGCAGATTTCCAGGTCGTCGGCACCGAGGGCGACGGCCACGAGGACGAGTCGGACGGCGACGGATCCGGCGACTGAGCCACGTCCGTGCGCGTCCTCGTAGCTGCTCTCGCCGTCGTCGTACTCGTCTGCCTCGGCAGCTGCAGCGAGGAACCTGCGTCTCAGGGTTCCGCGCCGTCCGCCAGCAGTTCGCCGTCATCGACCCTGCCCCAGTCCGACGAGCCGGTCGAGCTCGATCCCACCGAGTTCACCGCTGATGTGACCAACCAGTGGTTCCGGCTCGAGCCTGGCACCCGATGGACCTACCGCGAGACCACCGAGGACGGCGAGATCGTGCGCGTCGTGGTCACCGCCACCGACGTGACCCGCGAGATCGCCAATGGCGTCACGGCACGGGTGGTGCGCGACACCGTCACGCTGGACGGCGACATCATCGAGGACACACTCGACTGGTACGCCCAGGACGCTGAGGGGACCGTCTGGTACCTCGGCGAAGACACCGCAGAGTTCGAGAACGGGAAGGTGACGACGCGCGAGGGCTCTTTCGAGGCCGGTGTGGATGGTGCGGAGGCGGGGGTGATCATGCCTGCCACGCCCGTGAAGGGCATGACCTACCGGCAGGAGTACTACGAAGGTCAAGCCGAGGACCGGGGTGAAGTGCTCGGGCTCGGCCGAGAGGCGAGCGTGCCCTCCGGCACCTACGACGACCTCCTGCAGACCGCCGACACCACGCCCCTGGAGCCCGACGTGCTGGAGCACAAGTACTACGCGGCGGGGGTCGGCCTGGTCCTCACCATCGACAAGGAGGGCAACGGCCGGGAGGAACTGCTGTCCGTCACGACGATCTCGCAAGACGCAGCGCGCCGCGCCGGGGAGGTTGCTCTGGGCGAGCGCTATTGATCGCCGGGTCAGCGGGGGCTACGCACGCAAGGCCAGCTGACCCAACAGGATCAGCGAGCACCCCACGACGAGGCTGACCCAGGGATCTGCACGAAATCGGCCACCATCGCCTACTGCCACCAAGTACATCGCCCGCAGCACGGACACGAGCCCGAACGTCATGCAGGCGACCGCGACCCACGTCGCCATCGAGGCCTTGGTCCTCCACACCTCTACACTCACCGACTGGCAGCGGGGCTGCAGTCAGGCGGGCAACAACGCAATCGATCTATACGCAAACTTGACGATGCGGCCGACACGATCGACGGTCCGCGGTCGGCGGGGCGGGCAGGATGCGTGCCAGCGGATGGTCCCGTGGTGAGTGCGGCCGCCGGGCGGGCGAGGCGCAGGTGGGAAGGGCGGGTGAACGGATGGGTGGAGTGACGCACCCCGCTCGGATCGTTCCGCTCGCCTTCTTCATGACCATCGTGGTCGGCACCGTGCTGCTGTCGCTGCCGATATCGACGCCCGGCCCGTCCCGGCCACCGGTGCTCGTAGCCGCGTTCACGAGCGTCTCGGCGGTCTGCGTGACGGGGCTGACGACGGTGGACACCGCCACCTACTGGTCGCCGTTCGGCCAAGTGGTGATCATGGCGTTGATCCAGGTCGGCGGCTTCGGGATCATGACCGCTGCATCCCTGCTGGGGCTCTTGGTGGGCAGGCGGTTCGGGCTGAAGTCGTCCTTGATCGCCCAGACCGAGACCAAGACACGCAATATCGGTGACGTGCGGCACCTGGTGCGGCGCATCGCGGTGACGATGCTGCTGTTCGAGCTCACGTTCGCCCTGATCCTCGCCGTCCGCTTCCGAGTTCGCTACGACGACACCTGGGGTCAGGCGCTGTGGCACGGGGTTTTCCATTCGGTCTCGGCGTTCAACAACGCCGGGTTCGCCCTGTACAGCGACAACCTCATGTCGTTCGTGGCCGATGCCTGGATCGCGTTCCCCCTCTGTGCGGCGATCATTGCCGGGGGCATCGGCTTCCCGGTGCTCTTCGAGCTACGGCACAGGTGGCGAGCCCCCCGCCTGTGGTCGGTTCACACCCGACTGACGGTGTACGGGTCGGCAATCCTGCTCGTGGGCGGGATCTCGGCCTTCCTCGCCCTGGAATGGGCGAACCCAGGCACGCTTGGCCCCCTGCCTCCTTGGGGCAAGGTGGTCGGAGCAGTCACTGGAGGCGTCGTTCCTAGAACGGCAGGATTCAACAGCGTGGACTACGGCCAGATCACCCCGGAGACTATGGCGATCACGTATGTCTTGATGTTCATCGGCGGCGGATCAGCAGGAACCGCAGGAGGCATCAAGGTCACCACCTTCTTCCTCCTCGCCTTCGCCATCTGGTCCGAGGTGCGGGGCGAGAACGACACCAACATCGCGCACCGCAGCATCAGCCGAGGAACCATGCGACAGGCCGTGACCGTCGCCCTGCTGGCGATCGCCGTCATCGCTGTGGGCACGATGGTGATCTTGTTGGTGACTGATCTGGAGCTGGACGTGGTGCTTTTCGAGGCGATCTCTGCCTTCGCCACGGTCGGCCTGTCCACCGGCATCACCGCCGATCTCCCCGCAGCGGGCCAGCTGACCCTGATGGCGTTGATGTTCATCGGACGGGTCGGCACCATCACCGTGGCGTCGGCCCTGGCGCTGAAGTCGCGTCACCACCACTTCCACCTACCCGAGGAGCGACCCGTCGTTGGCTAAGTTCAGGCACCCCGGCACCCACACGGTCGTCGTGATCGGCCTCGGGCGGTTCGGGATCAGCGGTGGCGGAGTCCCTGGTCCGCATGGGCCAAGAGGTGCTGGCCATCGATGAGAGCGCCGATCTGGTCGAACGGTGGGCCGACGATCTCACCCATGTCGTGCAAGCCGACAGCACCGACGACGAAGCGCTACGGCAGCTCGGCATCGGGGACTTCGATCGCGCTGTCGTGGCTATCGGGGCGGACATCGAGGCCAGCGTGCTGACGGTTCTCGCCCTGGCTGAGGCCGGTGTCGGCGACATCTGGGCGAAGGCCATCACCCGCAAGCACGGCAAGATCCTCGAAAGTGTCGGCGCGCATCACGTGGTGTACCCGGAGTTCTCCATGGGGGAGCGGGTCGCGCACATCCTGGTCGGCGGAATGATGGACTACATCGAGTTCGACGACGAGTTCTCCATCGCCCGCACCCTCGCCCCGCCGTTCACCTGGGACCAGACGCTCGCCGAATCCGCACCCCGCAGCAAGCACGGCGTCACCATCGTCGGAGTCAAGCGGCAAGGGGAGGACTTCACCTACGCCCGCCCCGAGACATCAGTGCAACGACATGACCACTTGATCGTCTCTGGCCCCACGCAGCTGGTCGAGAAGTTCTGCAACATCCGCTGAGACATCGTCCTCAGAGTCGGCGACAGCCCCTCCCGGTGGTGACCGAAAAGGGGCTGTGACCTGCGATGATGGTGGTACGCCATCAGGGACTCGAACCCCGAACCCGCTGATTAAGAGTCAGCTGCTCTGCCAATTGAGCTAATGGCGCGTGACTGCCTCAGGTTACCAGCGCGCCACGAGCGAGGAAAATCGGGCGGGCACCCATCTGTGTCACGCTGACGGTCGAACCTGGGGCGAGACACAGGGCTGCGCAGACCGTGCGAGCGACCATGACGAGGAGGCGCGATGAGTGCGCGACCGGAGCTGAGGGTGGTGACCCCGGCCGGCGGAGACGACGTCGGTGAGCTGCTCGGGGCCGTGGCCCGCGGCGACGCGTCGTCGTTCGCGCAGCTGTACGACGCCGTGTCGGCGCAGGTCTTCGGACTCGCCCGTCGGGTCATCCGCGACCCCGAGCGTGCCGAGGACGTCGCCCAGGAGGTGTTCCTCGAGGTGTGGCGCAAGGCCGCGTCGTTCGACCGGAGCCGGGGCACCGCGAAGACCTGGATCCTCACCATCACCCACCGCCGGGCCGTCGACGCCGTACGCCGGGCGGAGACCTCGCGCAAGTACGAGGCGCAGGTCATCACCGACGAGGTCGACGACCAGGCGCCGGGGGAGGCGCTGCTCGAGCGCGAGGAGCGCGACACCGTGCGCGACTGCCTCGGCACCCTGACCGAGCTGCAGCAGGAGTCGATCCGGCTCGCCTACTACCAGGGCTACACCTACAACCAGGTCGCAACGCTGCTCGAGAAGCCGCTGCCGACCATCAAGACACGGATGCGCGACGGACTGATCCGTCTGCGCGACTGCATGGGGATCCAGTTCGGGGAGGTGCCGCGATGAGCCTCGACACCCACGCACTGTCGGGCGCCTACGCGCTCGACGCGCTGAGCCCCGAGGAGGCGGCTCGCTTCGAGCTGCACCTGGAGGGCTGCGACACCTGCCGCGCCGAGGTGGCCGAGTTCCGTGAGGTCGCGGCCCGGCTCGGGGCACGGACGGCGGAGTCCCCGCCGACGACGCTGCGCGACCGGGTGCTCACCCACGCCGACCGCACTCGCCAGGACCCACCCGCCGGGAAGCAGGCCGAGACGGATGAGGGCACGGTCGTGCCGCTGCGCCGGCGCCGCTGGGCAGCAGGGTTGCTGGCCGCGGCCGCAGTGGTGCTGGTGGCGGGCCTGGTCGGCGTCCAGCTCGTCGACCGCGAGCCCGAGACACCTGCCCTCGCCGCACCGGCGGCCCAGGTCTTCAGCGCCGACGACGCCGAGGCCGTGACCGTGCCGACGCGCAACGGCGGCAAGCTCCGGGTCGCTGTCTCCGAGGATCGCGGCGAGATGGCGGTCGACACACGCTCGCTGCCCGACCCGGGCGAGGGGCGCGTCTACCAGCTGTGGACCGGCCACGAGGGCGAGATGATCGACGCCGGCGTGCTGACCCCCACGGACACGGGCGCGGCCATGGACATGCCCGAGCCCGGCGACACCGTGAACCTCACCGTGGAGCCTGCGGGCGGGTCGGAGCAGCCGACGAGCGACCCGATCGTCACGGTCGAGCCTGCCTCCCTCTGACGGGAGACCGCATCAACCGGTGATGCCGGGCAGCGGCTTGCCGCTGGACTGCAGCACCGCCATCGCGGCGTTGTGGCCGCCGATCCCGCTCACCGCGCCGCCGCGGACGGCCCCGGCGCCGCAGACCAGCACGTTGGCCTCGGGTGTGGTGACGCCCCACTGCTCCGCAGGGGTCTCCAGGTCGCTTCGGTCGGGGGCCCACGGCCAGGAGAGCGGTCCGTGGAAGATGTGCCCGCCCGGCATGGCGAGCTGGGTCTCGACGTCCTGCGGTGCCTTCGCCTCCAGGCAGGGGTTGCCGTCGTGGTCGAGGGACAGCAGCGACTCGATCGGCTCCTCCAGGTGGACGTTGATCGTGTCGAGGATGCGGAGCACGGTCTCGTCGCGCTGCGGTTCGAGGTGGCCGGAGTAGAGCCGCGCGGGAGTGTGCAACCCGAAGAAGGTGAACGCGTGCTTGCCCTCCACCGCCAGGGTCCCGAGGATCGACGGGTCCGTCAGGCTGTGGCAGAACAGCTCACCCGGCGGCGTCTCCGGGATCTCGCCCTCCTGGGCCTCGATGAACGACTGCTGCAGCTGGTCGTAGTTCTCACCGAGGTGGACGGTGCCGCCGAAGGCCAGCGGGGGCGAGACGCCTGCACGTAGTCGCGGCAGCCGGTCGAGGAGCATGTTGACCTGGATCTGGCTTCCTTCGGGCCGGGGGCCGGGGTTGTTGCCGAGCAGGATCTGCATCACCCAGGGGGCGACGTTGCCCAGCACCCAGTCGCACTCGACGGCCCGCTCCTGGCCACCGTGCTGGAAGCGCACCTGGGCGCGCTTCCCGTCGGTGAGCACGCGCTGCACGAAGGCCTTGGTGACGACCTCGCCGCCCGCCTTGCGCACCGACCGCTCGATCGAGGCAGAGACCTCGCCCATGCCGCCGAGGGGCACCCGCCACTCACCGGTGCCGTCGCCCACGACCTGGTAGAGGAAGCAGCGGTTCTGCTGCAGCTCCGGGTCGTGGAGGTCGGCGAACGTGCCGATCAGCGCGTCGGTCGCGACCACGCCGCGGACCAGGTCGTCGGTGAAGCGCTGCTCCAGCGTCGCGCCGAGCGGCTGCTCGACGAGCATCTCCCAGGTCGCCGCGTCGACGCGCTCCTTGACCCGGCGCCTCGGCACCAGCGGCTCCAGCATCGAGGGACCGACGACCCGGCCGAACGCCTCGACCTGGCCGAAGAAGGAGCGCCAGCGCTCGTACTCGCGCTCGGAGCCTGTCAGGGCGGCGAAGGAGTCCGACGTCTGCTGGCTGGGCTGACGCTCGATCAGCAGACCGCTGTGCTGACCCCGCCTGATGGTGGGTGTGTACGACGCGGTGCGGCGGGAGCGCAGCTGCACGTCGAGGGAGAGGTCCTTGACGATCTGGTCGGGCAGCAGGCCCACCAGGTGGGCGTAGGGGGAGATCCGCGCGGGGAGGCCGGGGAAGAGCTCCGCCGAGGCGGCTGCACCTCCCGTGCGCTCCAGCCGCTCCAGCACCAGCACGGACATGCCCGCCTGGGCGAGGTAGGCGGCAGCGACGAGGCCGTTGTGGCCGCCGCCGACCACGACCACGTCGTAGTGAGGGAGGTGAGGAGCGTCGCTGGTCATCGGTCGACAACGTACCGGGGAGTACGACCGGTCGCGTGGCGTTGACGGACATCCTCGCCGTAACCAGGTCGGATGCGGCGCGTTGGGCCTATGTCACCCCACGAAGGAGCACGATGCACGCCCCGCGCAGCACCCTGTCGACGACGACCAACCCGTTGGTCCTCGTCATGGTGACGTGGGCCCTGTTGTGGGGCTTCGGTGCCACGCAGACCGCGCTGGTCGTGCCGGAGGAGTCCACGAGCGGCATCGGGTCGCTGGAGGCCGAGACGGTGTGGGACGAGTCGTGGTCGGCTCGCTTCCCGGGTTGTGTGGCGCTCGCGCTCTGGCCCCAGGACGAGCAGCCGGTCGCCGTCGTCACCCGCACCGCCGACGGCACCGTGTCCCGCGTGGCTGCGGACGAGCTGGGTCGCACCGAGGGACGCGTCGTCGGCGCCTGCCGCTGACCGGTCCTGAGCCCGGTCGTGCGGCATGCTGTGCCCATGCCTGAGGCCGACGCGAGCACGCGCACGGTGAGCGACCCGGAGCACCGCCGCCACCGCTGGGAGGAGCTGACCACCTGGCCGCTGATGCTGGTCGCCCTGGTCTTCCTGGTCGCCTTCGCCCTCCCGATCGTCAACCGCGACCTCGATGCCGACGCGCAGCGGTGGTGCTCCGTGGTCGTCGTCACGACCTGGTGGACCTTCGTCGTCGACTACGTGGTGCGGTTGCTGCTCTCGCGAGACCGCTGGAGGTTCATGCGCCAGCACGTCCTCGACCTCGCCGCGGTGGCGATCCCCGCCTTGCGGCCCCTGCTCCTGCTGCGCGTGGTGGCGGTGATGGAGCGCGCCCTCGAGCACAGCCTGCGTGGTCGGCTCATGGTCTACGTGACCGCCGTGACGACGCTGGCGATCGGCGTCGGGTCCCTGGCCGTGCTGGCGGCGGAGGAGGGGAAGCCGGGAGCCAACATCTCCGACTTCGGCACTGCGGTGTGGTGGTCGATGACCACGGTCACCACCGTCGGCTACGGCGACCACTACCCGGTCACCGGTCAGGGACGAGCCGTCGCGGCCGTGCTCATGATGTGTGGCATCGCGCTGCTCGGCGTGGTCACGGCATCGCTGGCGTCGTACGTCGTCGACCGCGTGAACGCCGAGGAGCTGTCGCTGGAGAAGCGGACGCACCACGACGTCAGGCACCTGCTCGCCGAGGTCCGCGCCCTGCGCGAGGAGGTCGCCGAGCTGCGGGAGGCCTCGCGCGACCGAGGGTCGCAGTGACGGACCGACCGGTGCACGTGGTCCCGGACGACGAGCCCGCGCAGTGGCTCGAGCTGCGGGACCCGGCGTACATCCGCCGTCTGCTGCCCTTCCTGCGTCGTGTGGTGACGCTGTACTTCCGCTCCGAGGTGCGCGGCATGGCGCAGGTGCCCGACGGGGGTGTGCTGCTGGTCTCCAACCACTCCGGCGGTCTCGTCGCGATGGACGTCCCCGTCGTGGTCGTCGCCTTCCACGAGCACTTCGGTGATGAACGACCCTTCCAGGTGCTGGCTCACGACGGTCTGCTCATGGGTCCGCTCCGGCAGGTGCTCGGCCGTGCAGGGTTCATGCCCGCCAGCCGCGAGAACGCGGTCGCGGCCCTCCGTGCCGGTGTCACCACCATCGTCTTCCCGGGCGGCGACCAGGACGTCTTCAGGCCCACGTGGGAGTCCGCGAGGATCGACTTCGGCGGGCGCACGGGCTACGTGAGCACGGCGATGGAGGCCGGAGTGCCGATCGTGCCCGTGGTCAGCATCGGCGGTCAGGAGCAGTTCCTGATCCTCTCCCGCGGCCGTCGGCTGGCCAGGCTGCTGCGCATGGACAAGATGATCCGGCTCACCATCGCGCCGATCATCGTGGGCTTCCCGTTCGGCCTCACGTCGGGCTTCGTGCCCAACCTGCCGCTGCCGTCCAAGATCACGACCCAGGTGCTGGAGCCCATCGACGTCGAGAAGGAGTTCGGACCGCACCCGGACGTCGCAGAGGTCGACGCGGAGGTGCGGGCGCGCATGCAGGCCGCGCTCGACGTCCTCGCACGCGAGCGGCGCTTCCCGGTGCTCGGATGAGCAGACGAACGCCCGAGGCCGCGATCGGGCCCCGGGCGTTCGGGTGGGGTGAATGACGGGACTTGAACCCGCGACATCCGCGACCACAACGCGGCGCTCTACCAGCTGAGCTACATCCACCATGTCGCCGAGTCCGGGCGGACCCCGCGAGCACGTGAAGTGTACCGGTCCTCAGCCGGTCCGCTCGTCAGGGGCGTTGCCGTCGAGCCCCGGACCGACGTCGTCGGGGTCGTCCGGGGAGTGCCCCCGGATCGAGCCGCCGAACTGACGCGCCAGCTCTCGAGCCTGCTCCGACGTGGGCCCCGGCGGGGGGGCGAACACGGCCGCGCGGTAGTAGCGCAGCTCCTCGATGCTCTCCTGGATGTCCGCGAGCGCCCGGTGGTTGCCTCGCTTCGGAGGAGCCGCGAAGTACGCCCTGGGGTACCAGTGGCGTGCCAGCTCCTTGATCGAGGAGACGTCGACGATGCGGTAGTGCAGCAGCGCGTCGAGCTGTGGCATGTCGCGGGAGATGAAGAGCCGGTCGGTGCCGACGCTGTTGCCGGCCAGCGGGGGGCGGCTGCCCTCCGGGCAGTGCGCGCGGATGTAGTCGGCGACCTGGCGCTCGGCGTCCTCGAGGGAGGTGCCCGAGGGCAGCACGTCGAGCAGCCCGGAGGTGGTGTGCATCTCCCGGACGAAGGGGTCCATCTGCGCCAGGGCCTCGTCGGGCGGACGGATGATGAGGTCGACCCCTTCGCCCAGGACGTTCAGCTCGAAGTCCGTGACCAGCGCTGCCACCTCGACCAGCGCGTCCGCGCGCGGGTCGAGCCCGGTCATCTCGCAGTCGATCCACACGAGTCGGTCGCTCATCCGACGACCTTACTCATGGTCGCCCGGCAGACAGCGGCACGCCGACGTCGGTGCGCGGGCTGATCGTCAGCTCGCCCGCGAGCGACAAGGTCACCGAGACGAAGCCGGTCACGAGCCCCGAGTCGGTGTCGACGTAGTGGAGGCGCAGCTCGATCGGCTTGAGGGGAGGGGAGTACGGCGTGGAGAAGCGGTTGAAGGTCGGCTCCTCCTCGACCCCGCCGGAGGTGCCGACCTGGTCGACGAGGGTCCACGACACCTCGTCGCCTCCGGTGTTCCAGACGATCCACGGGCCGCCGCTCTCGTGCCAGTGGCCGTAGGCGACCGAGCCGGCAGGCAGGTCGTCGATGCCGTCCTCGACAGGACGGGTGAAACCAGAGTCGTCGGGCCCCGGCAGCGCACGCAGTGACGTCATGTCGGGCAGGCCGAGGTAGCCGAGCGCTGCGTCGTTCTGGTGCAGCAGCACGCGCACGGGGGCGTCGGCGTCGTCGTCCTCCACGGCGGCACGCACCTGGGCGCCGCGCTCCTCGGGCGACACACCCGACGGGTTGCTGATCGAGCCGCCGAACAGCGACTTGAACTCGGGGTCGGCGCCCCCGATGAACCGGAGGTCGCCCTCCTCCACGACCTCCCGGTCCGGCACCGACGCCCCGGCGTCCTCCAGCTGCTCGACGGTCGTCTCGGAGTCGTGGTCCCCCTTGACCGCCACGACGGGCAGCTCGCCCGACGCCGCGACCTCGTCCTCGACGAAGCGCTGTTCCGCCACCGTGCCGTTGGAAGTGACGTCGCCGGAGATCGTGCGGGCGAGCAGCGCCTCCTCGCCCAGCGCCTCGGCCAGCTCGGCGTAGAGCACCCGACGCACCTCGGTGCCGACCTGGCTGCCCTGCGGATCCGCCTCCACCAGCACGATGCGCTCACCGGCCTCGGGGCGCAGCTCGGAGGCCGCGGCGGGCACACGGGCGCGGACCGAGTCGCCGGCCAGTCGTTCGTAGCGGGCGGCGAGAGTGCGCAGTCGGTCCCTGTTCTTGTCCACGAACGGCCGCACCTGCATCGCCAGCTCCCGGATCTGTGGCGAGTCGAAGCTCAGCCCCGGCACTGATGTCATGGCGTACAGGTCCTCGGGCTCGTCGCTGCCCTTCCACGTGAGGTGCTGCCACACCGCCACCCCTGTCGACGCCAGCAGCAGCACGAGCGCGCCGGCGGCCGCGAGGAGCCCCCGGCGCCGTCCGGGAGCGGCGCGCACCAGAGCGGGATGAGCGAGCTGCAGCAGCACGAAGCCGCCCACCACCGCCGCGAGGAGCGCTCGCGGCCATGCCTGCCCCACGAACTCGCCGGCCAGGCGGCCGGCGTAGGCCTGGCCGACACGATCGGGGTCGGCGACGGTGGCCGCGTTGGCGGAGACGAACTCCGGGTCGACGTAGGAGGCCAGCGTGCCGCCGGCGGTCGGGGGCCCCGTCACGCGCAGCAGCAGCCCCAGACCGAAGGAGCCGGTACGCGCGACGTACACCGACCCCAGCGCCCCGGTGTCGACGACGGAGTAACCGTTGTGCACGACGCCCACTTCCACGGGCACGGTGCCGAGGCGGTCCTCGAAGCTCAGGTGCTCGATGGCGCTCTGCGCCGTCACCGGGAAGGTCAGCACGACGGCGACCACTGCGTACAGGAGGTAGAGCGCGAGGCGTCGCGTCAGCCCTGTGTCGGTCACGTGCCCCCGGCAGGATTCGAACCTGCGACCAACGGATTAGAAGGCCGTCGCTCTGTCCACTGAGCTACGGAGGCCAGGGCCACGAAGGCCCCCGCCAGTATGCCGCAGGGCGAGTCGAGCGCGGCGGGCCTGAGCACCCCCAGGGATGCAAGTCGGCAGAAGTCGCGTCATCAGCACCTTCGTCCCTACGCGGGGACGACCCGCGCCCCCTATGCTCAGAGCGACTCTCGCGGAACCGCCGTGACGGTCGTGGGAAGTGGGGCTCGTGATGTCGTCATCGTCGGTGGGCGTCTCCGCCATCGGTGACCCCGTGGGACGACGCTCGTCGTCCACCCGCGCTCGCGTCGTCTGGCAGCTCGCCGTGGACGCAGCCGGGGTGGGCGCCTTCGACTGGGACATCAAGACGGGGCAGCTCGACTGGGACGACCGGCTGAAGGAGCTGTTCGGCTACGACGCCGAGACCTTCACCACGAACCTCCAGGCCTTCAACGACCGCGTGCACCCCGACGACCTGCCCCGGGTGACCCAGGCCTTCGAGTCCGCCCTCGCGACCTGTGGTGAGTACGCCGCGGAGTACCGCGTGATGCTGCCTAGCGGCGGGGTCCGCTGGATCGCGGCACGCGGCCGCGCCCTGTGCGGGGACGACGGCACCCCGGAGCGACTCATCGGCGCGGCCTACGACACCACGCACGTGCACGAGGGCGAGGCGCGCGTGGGCCGGGTGCTCGAGGCGATGTCGTCGGCCTTCTACAGCCTCGACTCCGAGTGGCGCTTCACCTACGTGAACGCGGAGGCGGAGCGGATCCTGCGGCGCAGCCGCGACGAGCTGCTGGGGGAGAACGTCTGGGAGCTCTATCCCGGCAGCCGTGGGCGGTGAGTTCGACCGGCGCTACCACGAGGCGGTGGAGACCGGCGAGACCGTGACCTTCGAGGCCCATCTCCCCGAGCCCCTCAACGGCTGGTTCGAGGTGCGTGTCTGGCCGATGCCCGACGGACTGTCGGTCTACTTCCTCGAATTCACCGAACGACGGCTCGCCCAGGAGCAGCTGGAGCGAGCCGCGCACCGCAGCGAGCTGCTGGCGGCCATCAGTGGCGAGCTCACGAGCACCCTCGACGCCGAGGAAGCGGTCGGCCAGCTCACCAAGAGGCTGGTCCCCGCCCTGGGCGACTGGAGCATGGTCACCCTCGTGGAGGGCCCCACCGGCGACTGGCGGCGCAGGCTGCGCGACCTCGGCTTCTGGCACGCCGACCCCGCCATGCTCCCGCTGCTGGAGCGCTACAACGAGATCAAGCTCGACGCGGCCTACGACAGCGAGCTCGTGGAGGAGGCCCTCAGCGACGACGCGACGACCATCGTCTTCGAGGACTCCAGCCCCCTGATCGACCAGGTGCTGCGCCCGGGCGAGGCCCGCGACATCGTGCGTCAGCTCGACCCCGGTCCGGCCATCAGCATCCCGCTGCGCGGCCGCGGCCGGCTGATGGGGATGCTCTCGCTCAACCGCCGCCGGGGCAGGCCGGCGTTCGACCAGCAGGAGATCGAGCTGCTCGAGGACATCGCGGCGCGCGCCGGCCTCGCGCTGGACAACGCCCGCCTGTTCGCCCAGCAGCGCGACCTCGCGGAGGGCCTGCAGCGCAGCCTGCTCACGGCGCCCCCGCAGTCGGACGACGTCGAGGTGGTGGTGCGCTACCAGCCGGCCGCCGAGGCCGCGCAGGTCGGCGGCGACTGGTACGACTCGTTCCTGATGCCTGACGGCTCGCTCTCGATGGTCATCGGCGACGTCGTCGGGCACGACACGGCGGCGGCAGCCGCGATGGGACAGGTGCGGAGCCTGCTGCGCGGCATCGCTGTGCACGGCGGGGACGGCCCGGCGGAGGTGCTGCGCGGTGTCGACCGGGCGATGCGCACCCTGTCCCTGGAGGCCACCGCGACCGCCGTCCTGGCGAGGCTGCAACGAGTGGCGCGGCCCTCGGGAGGCCACGGCTTCAGGCTGACGTGGTCCAACGCCGGCCACCCGCCGCCCTTCCTGATCGCAGCCCACGAGCCGTGCGCCGAGCTCGCCGCGGGGCGACCTGACCTGCTGCTGGGGCTCGAGCCCGAGACGGAGCGGGCCGAGCGCACGGTCGAGCTGACGCCCGGGTCGACGGTGCTGCTCTACACCGACGGGCTGGTGGAGCGGCGCGCGCAGAGCCTCGAGAAGGGGGTGGCGCAGCTGCGCCACACGCTCGACGAGCTGGTCCTCGAGGGGCCGGGACTCGAAGAGCTCTGCGACGGCGTGCTGCAGCGGCTGGTGCCCTCCCAGAGCGAGGACGACGTCGCGCTGGTGGCGGTGCGGCTGCGCTGAGCCGGCATCCGGGAACCGCGTCAGAAGCCGAAGTCCCCGAAGTCGCCGAAGCCTCCGAAGTCGCCACCCGAAGTCGCCACCCGCATCGCCCCCGGCGTCACCGCCGGCGTCACCGCCCCGTCGCCGTAGTCGCCACCCCCGGCGTCCTCACCACCGCCCTGGTCGAACCCGTCCGCGGGGGCGCCGTCCCAGTCGGAGGCCAGCAGGCTGCCGAGCATGAACGCCGGCACCAGACCTGTCGCGGCGTACATCCCGAAGTAGCCCATCGCCCAGGGTGAGTAGGCGGGTCCGGCGTCCCAGTAGGGCACCCGGCCGGCTCCCTGGGGCACCGTGCGGACGTCGGGCTCGGCCCCCTGCGCGAGCCGGTCCTGGTCGGCCAGGCACACCGGGACCCGGCGCGCCTGGCCCCCGGGCGGCGCCCACTCGACGTCGACGGCCGAGGGGCCGTGGGCGGGGTTGAAGAAGCAGGGGGGCCGACGCTGCGGCAGGGGCTGACCCTCGCGGCGGGCACGCACACACGCGACGGCGTAGCGGCCGTCCTCGAGCGCGGTGGTGACGTGTCGGACGTCGTCCGGCACCTGCACCATGTCCATGGCCCGCTTGGCGTGCTCGTAGGAGTCGAGGGCCCGCTGCCAGTCCTGCACCATCGCCTCGTCGGTGTCGCTCATGTGCACGTCGCCGTCGAGGCGCTGCAGCTCCTCGCCGTAGCGGACGACGTCCTCCTCGGCGGCGCGCCTCGCGGCGTCCATGTCGGCGGCCGAGACCTCGGGCCTCCGCTGCCGTTGGACCGCGCCGCGGTTCGCCGACCTGCTGACGGCCCAGACGACGGCACCGACGACGAGCAGGACGAGCAGCAGTTCCATGCCGCCAAACCTACTCGCGGGCCCTCGCAGGACCCCGCGCGTCAGCCGCGCAGCGACGCCATCCACTCCTCGACCGCGTCCGGGTCGCGCGGCAGGGCGTCGGACAGGTTGCGCGATCCCTCGGCGGTGACGAGGACGTCGTCCTCGATGCGGATGCCGATGCCGCGCATCTCCTCGGGCACGAGGAGGTCGTCCTCCTGGAAGTACAGCCCCGGCTCCACGGTGAGGACCATGCCCTCCTCCAGGATCCCGGCGGGGTAGACCTCGCGCGAGGCCTGCGCGCAGTCGTGCACGTCCATGCCGAGCATGTGGCTGGTGCCGTGCAGGGTCCAGCGCGCATAGACCCGACTGTCGGGCGACAACGCCTCCTCCGCCGAGCACGGCAGCAGGCCGAGGTCCTCCAGCCCGTGAGCGAGCACCGTCATCGCGGCCTCGTGGGGCGCGGTGAACTTGGCGCCCGCACGCACCTCCTCGATGCCGGCTCGCTGCGCCTGCAGCACGAGCGAGTAGAGGTCGCGCTGCAGCGAGCTGAAGCGGCCGTCGACGGGGAGGGTGCGGGTGACATCGGCGGTGTAGAGGTTGGTGCCCTCCACGCCCATGTCGAGCAGCACGAGCTCGCCCGGGCGGATCGGCCCCGTGTTGTCGATCCAGTGCAGCGTGGTCGCGTGGCGACCGCCCCCGACGATCGAGTCGTAGCCGAGGTCGTTGCCCATGGCGCGGGCGCGCCGGAAGAAGGTGCCCTCGATCCAGCGCTCACCGTGCTCGAGCGCACGGTCCCACTCGCGCACGCAGTCCTCGAAGCCGAGGGTGGTGATGTCGCAGGCCTCCTGCAGCTGCTCGACCTCCCACGGGTCCTTGACCAGGCGCAGCTCGTCGAGCACGCGCTCCATCTCGGCGTCCCTCCCCGGGTCGCCCTCGACCAGGGCGTCGACCGCCGGGTCGACCCCACGGAGCACGCGCGACTTGGCCGTGGACCCCAGGGCGTCGGGGAGCTCGTCGATGTGACGGCAGGGGAGGCCGAGGGAGTCCGACAGCTCCCCCAGGGAGGGCCGCCGCCCGACCCACAGCTCGCCGTAGACGCGGTCGCGGAAGAACTCGTCGGTGTCGCGGGAGGAGCGCGGCCGCGCGAAGAGGGTGGCCTCGCCCTCCTCGAGGACGAGCACGGCGTCGCTGGTCTGGTTGCCCGAGAGATGGGTGTGTGCTGTGTGCGGCCGGAACCGGTAGTCGGTGTCGTTGCTGCGCACCTTGAAGCGGCCGGACGGGATCACGAGCCGCTCACCGGGCAGGAGCTCGGCGAGGCGCTGCCGTCGCGCCTCGGCCCATCGCGCCACTGAGTGCCGGGGGAGGTCGAGGTCGCGCTCACCCCAGCCGGTGCGCATGAACTCCGCGTAGGCGCGGGGGACCCGGGGGTCGTGGGACTCGACGTGCTCGTCCTTGCTCTCTGGGTTCTGCTCGCTCACCTCGCCACTGTACGACGGGTTGGCCGGCCGGCCGCGTGGATACGCTCGCCCCATGAGTCAGCTCACCGGGTGGCCGGGGCCCGGCGTGCCGGCCCGCCGGCGGAGGTACGGCGGAGTGTTCTTCGCCGTGCTCGTCACCACCGCGATCGTGGTCGGGGCACTGGCCATGGCAGGGGTCCTGGTGGCGAGTGGCTCGCCACGGGCCATCGGCGTGGGACTTGTGCTGGCGATGGTGCCGGTGGGCCCGCTGGTGGCCTGCTACTTCTGGCTCGACCGCTACGAGCCGGAGCCGCGGCGCCTGCTGGTGGCTGCATTCTTCTGGGGGGCCCTCGTCGCCACGACCGTGGCGCTGTTCGTGCAGGCGGTCGACCAGGCCGTCAACGGGTCGACGCTGGTGTGGTCCGCGGTCGTCGTGGCGCCGCTGACCGAGGAGGCCGGCAAGGGCATCTTCGTCGTGCTGCTGCTCTACCTGCGGCGGCACACGATCGACGGCATCATCGACGGTCTGGTCTACGCAGGACTGGTCGGCATCGGTTTCGCCTTCACCGAGAACCTCCTGTACTACGCGGGGGCCTACGTAGGCGGCCCTGACCTCGGCCCCGGCGGGCTCGGCTCGGCGACGGTCCTCTTCGTCGTCCGCGGGATCTTCAGCCCCTTCGCCCACCCGCTCTTCACCTCCGCCATCGGGATCGCCGCCGGCATCGCGGTGACACGGAGGGGGCCGTGGCTGGGACTGCTCGTGCTGCCGCTGGGCTACATGGTCGCGGTGGGCCTGCACGCGGCCTGGAACGGCTCGACCTTCATCGGGGGCGGGGAGGTGTTCGTCCTCACCTACCTGTTCGCGATGGTGCCCGGGTTCCTGGTCATGGTGGGTCTCGCGGTCTGGGCACGCGCCCGTGAGGGACAGATGCTGACGCGGGCGATGTACGACCTCGCGGGGCGCGGCTACCTGCCCTCCCACGAGGTGAACTGGCTGGCCGGGCTGCCGAGCCGCCGCGCCGCCCGTCGCCACGCCGCGAGGCTCGGGGGGCCCACCGCCGAGCGCACCATGCGCGACTACCAGAAGCAGGTGATCGCCCTGGCTGCCCTGCACAACCGGGTGCTGCACGGACGCGCTCCCGACGACTACGCCCACCGCGGCGCCGAGATGGTGCAGCGCCTCACGATGCTCCGGGGCCGGCTGACGGGCGTGCGTGCATGAGCGCCGACCAGCCCACCATCGACGTCCTGGAGCGGCTGCGCGAGGCGTTGCGAGCGGTCGACCTGCCGCTCGAGCTGCCGGAGAGCGCGGATCGGCGGGCGGCACGCCGCGAGATCGTCGACCAGCTCGACGACTACGTCCTCCCGCGGCTGCGGCAGATCGAGGCGCCCCTGCTCACGGTGGTCGGAGGCTCCACGGGCGCAGGCAAGTCGACCTTGGTCAACTCGCTCATCGGGCGTCGGGTCAGCGAGCCCGGGGTGCTCCGCCCCACGACGCGGTCGCCCGTCCTGGTCTTCAACCAGGCGGACGCGCGGTGGTTCGACGCCGGCCGGATCCTGCCCGAGCTCGCGCGCACCTCCTCCGCGACCAACGACCCGGCCGCGCTCCAGCTCGTGCCGGTCGACGTGCTGCCGCCCGGCCTGGCCGTCCTCGACGCCCCCGACATCGACTCCGTCGAGAGCCGCAACCGGGTGCTGGCCTCGCAGCTCCTCGCCGCCGCCGACCTCTGGCTCTTCGTCACCTCGGCCGCGCGCTATGCCGACCAGGTGCCCTGGGACTTCCTCAAGGCAGCAGCCGAGCGCAGCACCGCGGTGGCGATCGTGCTCGACCGGGTGCCGCCGGGGGCGGAGGCGGAGGTCTCGCAGCACCTGCGGCAGATGCTGGCCGCCCGCGGGCTCGAGCGCTCGCCGCTGTTCACGGTCACCGAGGGTCAGGTCGACGAGCACGGTCTGCTGCCGCCGCAGTCGGTCCGCGAGATCCGGGCGTGGCTGGACGGGCTGGCAGCGGACACCAGTGCGCGCGCGGCGATCGTCCGGCAGACCCTGGAGGGCGCGATCCGGTCCGCGGGCACCCGGGCCGGTGAGATCGCCGCCGCGCACGCCGCGCAGGTGGATGCGGCGGCCCGCCTGCGCAGCGACGCCGACCACGCCTACGAGTCGGCCGTGGTGGAGGTCGCGAAGGCCTCCGCCGACGGCTCCATGCTCCGCGGCGAGGTGCTGGCGCGCTGGCAGGAGTTCGTCGGCACCGGGGAGCTGCTCCGCTCGCTCGAGAGCCGCGTGGGGTGGGCGCGCGACCGGGTCGCGGGATGGTTCCGGGGCAAGCCCGCGCAGGTGGAGCGCGTGAGCGTGGCCGTGGAGAGCGGGCTGGAGTCGCTCCTGCTCGAGCACGCCGAGGCCGCCGCGGAGCAGGCGACGTGGACCTGGGCGTCGGTCCCCTCAGGTCGCCAGCTGCTCGAGTCGGCGCCGCAGGACCTGGGTCGTGCCTCCCGGGAGTTCCGCGGGCACGCCGAGCGCGCCGTACGTGACTGGCAGCAGGGGGTGCTCGAGCTGGTCCGCAGCGAGGGTGCCGACAAGCGGTCCACCGCGCGCTTCCTGGCGTTCGGCGTCAACGGCCTCAGCGTCGCCCTGATGATCGTGGTCTTCGCGCACACCGCGGGCATCACCGGAGCCGAGGCCGGCATCGCCGGGGGCAGCGCCGTCCTGGGACAGAAGCTGCTGGAGGCGGTCTTCGGCGACCAGGCGGTGCGTCGTCTGGCCGACCACGCACGCAGCGACCTGGAGGTGCGCGTGCGCGAGCTGTACGCCGAGGAGGCGGCGCGCTACCACCGCCTGCTCGACGGCCTCGACCTCCGCCCCGACGACACGCAGCGACTCTGGGACGCCGCCCGCGAGGTCGGTCGACTGCGGGTGGGCCGGTGAACGCGATCGCGGAGAGTGCCCGGCGGCTCACCGGGCGCGGTGGACCGGGCCTGCCCGAGAGGGTCGAGGCGCTGCGAGCAGCGGCCGAGGCCGGACGTGGTCGGCTGTCGCTGGAGACGGTCGAGCTCACCGAGGACGTGGTGCGGCGGGCCTCCGAGCGCCTCGCGATCACTGCGGACCACACCGTGGTCGCACTCGCGGGGGCGACGGGCTCCGGCAAGTCGTCCACGTTCAACGCGCTGGTCGGCACGAGCCTGACGGAGGTCGGGGTGCGCCGCCCGACGACCTCGGTCACCACCGGGGTGGCCTACGGCGACGTCGACCCCACCGAGGTGATGGAGTGGCTCGGCGTCCGCAGGCGCCACCAGGTGACCGCCCGGGAGACCCCGGACGGCCTGGAGGGGCTGGTGCTCCTCGACCTGCCCGACCACGACTCGACCGAGGTGGCCCACCACCTGGAGGTCGACCGCCTGGTGCAGATGGTCGACGTGATGGTGTGGGTGCTCGACCCGCAGAAGTACGCCGACGCCGCGCTGCACGAGCGCTACCTGCGCCCGCTGTCGTCGCACGCGGCGGTGATGATCGTCGCCCTCAACCACGTGGACGAGGTGTCCCCGACGACCCGTCCGCAGGTCGTGGCCGACCTGACTCGACGGTTGGAGGAGGACGGCCTCAGCGGCGTGCCCGTGGTCGCCACCTCGGCTGTGACGGGGGAGGGGATCGGGGAGCTGCGCCGGCTGGTCGCCGAGCGCGTCAGCAGCAAGCGCGCCGCCGGCGAGCGGCTCAAGGCCGACGTGGATGCCGCGGCCGCCGCGATCGCGCGCGAGAGCGGCGACACCGATCCGGGCAAGGTCCGCCGGGCCGACCGGGCGGGGCTGGTGGACGCCTTCGCCGACGCCGCGGGCGTGCCCACCGTCGTCTCTGCGGTCGAGCGCGCCGTCGTCCGCCGCGGTGGCCAGCACACCGGGTGGCTGCCCACGCGCTGGCTCGCCAGGCTCAAGCCGGACCCGCTGCGACGGCTGCACCTCGACCTGGGTGCGGAGGGCAAGGAGCTCACCGGCCTGGGGCGCGCCTCGGTGCCGGAGCCCACCCGCGTGCAGCGCGCGCGGGTCGACACCGCGGTGCGGTCCGCCGCGGACATCGTGGGTGGGGGGCTGGCACGTCCCTGGGCCGACGCGGTCCGGCGGGCGTCGACGGTCAGGCTGGAGGACCTCAACGACGCGCTCGACAAGGCCGTCGTCGGCACCGACCTCGGCGTCTCTCGTACGCCGCTGCTGTGGCGGCTGGCCAAGCTGCTGCAGGCGATCTTCGCGCTCGCGCTCGTGGTCGGGGCGCTGTGGCTGGGCGTGCTCGTCGTGCTCGGCTACCTGCAGGTGCCGGAGCCGGAGACACCGTCGCGCTACGGCCTGCCGGTGCCCACGCTGCTCCTGCTGATCGGGGTGGTCGGCGGCATCGCCCTGGGGGTGGTCGGGCGGTTCGTCAACGGCCTCGTCGCGCGCTCGCGTGCACGGGCCGCGCGGCGTCGCCTGCGCGACTCCATCGGCAAGGTCGTCGACGACCTCGTGATCGCGCCCATCGACCGCGAGCTGGCGGCCTACCGGACGGTGACCGAGGCCGTGCGCACCGCTCGTCGCTGACAGCAGCCGTCGGGGATCGGAGATCCCGCCCGCCGCGCGCCGTACGACGGACCGGACGTAGGCTTCTGCCCCATGGCCGAGTACGTATTCACCCTGCGCAACGTGCGCAAAGCCCATGGCGACAAGGTCGTCCTCGACAACGTCACGCTGTCGTTCCTCCACGGCGCCAAGATCGGCGTGGTCGGACCCAACGGCACCGGCAAGTCGACCCTGCTCAAGATCATGGCCGGCCTGGAGCACCCCAACAACGGTGACGCCCTCAAGGACCCTGACGCGACGGTCGGGATGCTCCAGCAGGAGCCGCCGCTGACCGAGGGCCGGACCGTCCTGGAGAACATCGAGGAGGCGGTCGGCGACGTCAAGGCCAAGCTCGACCGGTTCAACGAGATCTCTGAGGAGATGGCGAACCCCGACGCCGACTACGACAAGCTCCTGACGGAGATGGGTGACCTCCAGACCGATCTCGACCACGCCGGAGCCTGGGACCTCGACAGCCGGCTCGACCAGGCGATGGACGCGCTGCGCTGTCCTCCCCCTGAGGTGCTCGTCGACAAGCTCTCGGGTGGAGAGCGGCGCCGGGTCGCGCTGTGCAAGCTGCTGCTCCAGCAGCCGTCCCTGCTGCTGCTGGACGAGCCCACCAACCACCTCGACGCGGAGTCGGTGCAGTGGCTGGAGGGCCACCTCGCCGCCTACCCGGGAGCGGTGCTCGCCGTCACCCACGACCGGTACTTCCTCGACAACGTGGCCAGCTGGATCCTCGAGCTCGACCGGGGCCGCGCCCACCCCTACGAGGGCAACTACTCCACCTACCTGGAGACCAAGAAGGACCGGCTCAAGGTCGAGGGCGCCAAGGACGCCAAGCGCGCCAAGATGCTGGAGCGCGAGCTCGAGTGGGTGCGCTCGAACCCCAAGGCGCGGCAGGCCAAGAGCAAGTCCCGTCTGGCCCGCTACGAGGAGATGGCGGCCGAGGCAGACCGCATGCGCAAGATCGACACCTCGGAGATCAACATCCCCGCCGGTCCGCGGCTGGGTGACGTGGTGCTCGAGGCGCAGGACCTCGAGAAGGGCTTCGGCGACAGGGTCCTCATGCACGACCTGTCGTTCACCCTGCCGCGCGCCGGCATCGTCGGCGTCATCGGTCCCAACGGTGTCGGCAAGACCACGCTGTTCCGCATGATCACCGGCGAGGAGAAGCCCGACGGGGGCTCGCTCGAGGTCGGCAAGACCGTGAAGATCTCCTACGTCGACCAGAGCCGCGGCGGCATCGACCCGCAGAAGAACGTCTGGGAGGTCGTCTCCGACGGCCTGGACTTCATCAAGGTCGCCAACTTCGAGATGAACTCCCGCGCCTACGTCGCGTCCTTCGGCTTCAAGGGCCCCGACCAGCAGAAGAAGGCGGGTGTGCTGTCCGGTGGCGAGCGCAACCGGCTCAACCTCGCACTCACCCTGAAGATGGGTGGCAACATGCTGCTGCTCGACGAGCCGACCAACGACCTCGACGTGGAGACCCTGCAGTCGCTGGAGGACGCGCTGCTGGAGTTCCCTGGCTGCGCGGTCATCACCTCCCACGACCGGTGGTTCCTCGACCGCACGGCGACCCACATCCTCGCGTGGGAGGGCGACGACGAGGACGACGCCAAGTGGTTCTGGTTCGAGGGCAACTTCGCCGCCTACGAGGCCAACAAGGTCGAGCGTCTCGGCGCCGAGGCCGCGCGTCCCCACCGCGTGACCCACCGGAAGCTCACGCGCGACTGAGGCACGCGGCGACATGCGGCAGTGGCAGCGTGCCCGGCTCGCCGTCGTGGTGGCGGCGGGCGTGGTCGCCTCGCCGGCCGTGCACGGCGTCCCCGCCACCCACGCCGCGGACGACGCGACGGTGGTGCAGGCTGCCGTGCCCGCCGGCCCCGTCTTCAACAACCCGGTCACGGGCGGTGCCGCGGCTCGCCGCGTCATCTCGCGTGTCGAGCACGCGATCGACGGCGCCCCGCCGGGGTCGACCATCCGCATCGCCACCTACGCGTTCCGCGTGCAGACCACGGCGGACAAGCTGCGGGCAGCAGCGCGCAGGGGTGTGCGGGTGCGGGTCGTCGTCAACGGGAGCACCAACCCCTCAGGACCGTTGCTCGACGGGCTCCGCCGCGCCGGCGTCACCGTGGTGCGCACGCGGGGCACAGCGCGGACGCGGGGCGAGGGCAACATGCACGTGAAGATGTACCTCTTCTCGCGGTCCGGCGACTCGACGCACGTCGGCATGGTGGGCTCGGCCAACCTGGCCACCGGCAACATCGGCGACATGTGGACCGACCTGTACACCTCGGTGGGGCACACCGGCATCTACGACCAGATGGTCAGACTGCACAACGAGCTGATGCGCGACCAGCCCGTCGACCCGCCGTACCGACGCGTCACCAGGGATCCCTACCAGCTCACCGTCTTCCCCCACCCGGGCACCGACTCCAGCACCGACGACATCGCGGTGGCGCTCCGGCAGGTCGAACCGGCCGGCGCCGTGGTGCGGGTCTCGATGTACACCTGGGGTGACCGGCGTGGCGAGGACCTCGCCCGCGCCCTGGTGGACCTGCACCGGGGCGGTGCCGACGTCGCCGTCGTGCACAACGGCGTGAGCGCCGCGGTCAGACGGATCCTGGACGAGGGGGGCGTGCCACGCCACGACAGCCGGCTGGACGTGGACGGAGACGGTGTGAAGGACTACTACGTCCACCACAAGTACCTGCTGATCAGTCGCCCCGAGGCAGGGGAGTGGCGCACCTACACCGGGTCGCACAACTGGGGCAACGGCAGTCTGCGCCGCGCCGACGAGGTGCTGCTGCGGATCGCCGGCCGTGACACCTTCGAGTCCTACCTGGCCAACTTCGCCGACGTGGTCAGCTCAGTCCCCGCCGCATGACGACCCGCGGGAAGCCGCCCGAGACCGCGTCGGTGTCGGAGGCCTTGGTGAAGCCCGCGCGCTCGAACAGCGCTCGCGTGCCGACGTAGGCCATCGTGAGGTCGACCTTCTTGCCGGCGTTGTCCACGGGGTAGCCCTCGACGGCCGGGGCGCCGCGCGAGCGCACGTAGGCCACCGCTCCCTCGAGCAGCGGCACGGAGATCCCGCGCCCACGGCGGCCGGGGCGGACCCGGATGCACCACACCGACCACACCGGCAGCTCGTCGACATGGGGGATCTTGGTGGAGCGGGCGAAGGGGAGCTCCGACCGGGGCGCCACCGCTGCCCACCCGACGACCTCGTCGTCCTGGTAGGCCAGGACGCCGGGCGCCACGTCGCGGGCGCAGAGCTCTCGCACGAACTCGCCGCGAGCGGGTCCGACGAGCTCGCGGTTGGTGCGCGAGTCGACGCGGTGGCTGAGGCACCAGCACACCGACGAGGTCGGGTTCTTCGGCCCGAGCATCGTCGCGACGTCGTCGAACCGTGTCGACGACGCGGGGAGGACCTCGATGCTCATCGAGCCGGTCTCACCGTTCGACCCGCCTCAGCTCATGCGCTCCAGGACCAGGGCCATCCCCTGCCCGCCGCCGACGCACATGGTGACCAGGCCGGTCTGCTTGTCGTGGTGCTGCAGGGAGTTGACCATCGTCGCCTGCAGACGGGCGCCGGTCATGCCGAAGGGGTGGCCGACCGCGATCGACCCACCGTTGACGTTGAGCCGGTCGATGTCGATGCCGAGCTCCTGGTACGACGGCACCACCTGGGCTGCGAACGCCTCGTTGATCTCGACCAGGTCGATGTCGTCGATGCTCATGCCGGCGCGCTGCAGCGCCTGGCGGGACGCCTCGACCGGGCCCATCCCCATGATCTCGGGGGAGAGGCCGGTCAAGCCCGTCGAGACGATGCGGGCCAGCGGGGTCAGCCCGAGCTCCTGTGCCTTGGTGTCCGACATGATCACGACCGCGGCCGCCCCGTCGTTGAGGGGGCAGCAGTTGGCGGCGGTCACCACGCCGTCAGGGCGGAAGACGGGCTTCAGGTCCTTGACCGCCTCGTAGGTCACCCCGGCGCGGGGACCGTCGTCGGAGTCCACCGTCGATCCGTCGGGCAGGGTGACGGGGGTGATCTCCTTGGCCCAGAAGCCGTCGGCGATCGCCTTCTCCGCAAGGTTCTGGCTGCGCACGCCGAACTCGTCGAGCTCCTGACGGCTCAGCCCCTTGATCTGCGCGACGTTCTCCGCGGTCTGCCCCATCGCGACGTAGATGTCGGGGAGCTTGTCGTCCTGCCGCGGGTCCTGCCACCGCTGACCACCCTGGGCGAGCTCGTCGGTGCGGGCTGTCGCGTCGGCGAACACCGGGTTGCGGGTGTCGGGGATGTGGTCGGACGTGCCCTTGCTGAACCGCGAGACGGTCTCGACGCCGGCGCTGACGTAGACGTCGCCCTCCCCGGACCTGATCGCGTGGAAGGCCATCCGCGAGGTCTGCACCGAGGAGGAGCAGTAGCGGGTGATCGTGGTGCCAGGGACGTCGTCGAGGCCGAGCAGCACCGCGACCACGCGACCCATGTTGCTGCCGGACTCGCCGCCGGGCAGGCCGCAGCCGAGCATGAGGTCGTCGATGTCGTGCGGGTCGAGCGCGGGCACCTTGTCCAGGGCCGCCTGCACCATCTGCACGGTGAGGTCGTCGGGCCGCATCTCCCTCAGGGACCCCTTGTTGGCCCTGCCGATGGGCGAGCGGGCGGTGGCGACGATGACTGCCTCGGGCATGGACGGTGCTCCGTTCGTGGCTGTGCTGATTCTCTGGGCTGGTCTCTGGGCTGGCCCTCACGACGGGGGCCTGCTGCTCACCCTAGCCGTCTCTGCGAGCATGCTGAGGTGGCCCGTCACCTGTACCGATGCCCCCTCCGCTGGGCCGACATGGACCTGCTGGGCCACGTCAACAACGTCACCTACGTCGACTACCTGCAGGAGGCGCGGGTCGACATGCTGCGCGAGCACGCACGCTCGCGCGAGGGCGAGGCGCTGGCCGAGGGCGTCGTGGTGGTGCGGCACGCGGTGGCCTACGTCGAGCCGCTGGTCTTCCGGCCGGCGCCGGTCTCCATGGAGGTGTGGGTCACCGAGATCAAGGGGGCGTCCTTCACCCTCGCGACGGAGGTCTTCGACGACGACCCCGACCGGGAGGGCGGGCGCCGCGTCTACGTCCGCGCCGAGTCGGTGCTGGCGCCGTACGTGTTCGAGCAGGAGGCGCCGCGCCGGATCACCCCGGCCGAGCGCAGCTACCTGGAGCAGTTCCTCGAGCCACGCGGCGAGCCGCTGGCGTCGGCGGTCAGGGTGACCCAGGTCGAGCCGGAGCGCCGTTTCCGCTACCCCTGCCAGGTGCGCTTCTCCGACCTGGACGCCTACCGCCACGTCAACAACGTGAAGTTCGTCGAGTACCTCCAGGAGGCCCGGGTGCAGCTCGTCTTCGGCCTCGCCAGGGCGAGCGCGGCCAGGTCGAGCGACGACGACGGCGGCTTCGCGGTCGTGGTGGGCCATGCCGACCTCGACTACCGCGGCCCGATGTACCTCCGCGAGGAGCCCTACGACGTGGAGGTGTGGGTCGGGTCGGTGGGCCGGACGTCGTTCGTCGTGGAGGGAGAGATCCGCGACGGCGGCCAGGTGCTGTCCCGCTCCCGCGTGGTGGTGGTGCGCGTCGACCCGGAGCAGCAGCGACCGCTCGCACTGTCGCCCGGCCTGGTCGAGCTGCTCGGCTCGGAGGTGCCCAGCACGCTCTGAGCGGGCGGAGCTGCATCATTTCGGTGCAATGCACGTTCCCTCCGCAGACAGGGCCTTTACCCGGCCGCAGTCTGGGTATGCGGTAGTGACAGCCACAAGATCGGGGGAGGCTGCCATGGAACAGGCCCAGGTCCTGTCGCTGAACCGCAACCCTGCCGAGGTGGCGCGAGCGCGGCGTTACGTCGCGCAGCACTGTGCCGACATGCCCTCCGACGTGCGCAGCATCGCTCAGCTGCTGACCTCCGAGGTGGTCACGAACGCCCTGGAGCATGGCGCCGGTGACATCTGGCTGCGACTGAGTCGAGCCGACCGCGCGCTGCGCGTCGAGGTGACCGACGCCTCCGGCGACCCGCCCCGCCGACAGCAGGCGCCACCGGAGAGCCTGAGGGGGAGAGGGCTGATGATCCTGGAGAGCCTGGCCTCCACGTGGGGCGTCACTCCTGCCGAGCCCGCGGGCAAGACGGTGTGGTTCACCCTGCGCACGAGGTGAGCCAGCGGCTGCGACCCCCCGGGCGACGGCCCCCAATGGCATCACCCAGGGGGTTCCCCCGTGCCCACCACTGAGCAGTCAAGCCAGGGTGGGGTCCAGCGGACATCACCCCTAGGGAGGGCGTGAGGTAAAGGTTTCCCGAGGCGGACAGACGCAGCCAGGAAGCGGGCACGAGGTGGCCAGGAGTCGATCCACCCAGAGAGACCCCTGTTCTCCCAGCAGTGGGGGGTTCTGTCCGCTCAGTCGTCGCTGTTCAGCATGGACTCTCCTCGCACACGCGGCTCGAGGCCGTGCGCTGGGCCATCAGCAGAGCTGCCACATGCCTCGAGGCGCCGCCTGGGCGCTGGACTGCGCGTCGCGGTAGGAGCTCACTCGCTCGAACGGGTTGCCGTCGTAGACGTACACCCGAGCCCAGCCCTTCCAGACCTGGGCCCGGTTGACGTCGCGGCCGACTGAGGTCTTGGTGACGTAGCGCAGGATCCGACCGTAGGCATCCACCCGATCCTGGGTGCGGTCCGAGACCAGCTTGACCCGGGTGCGGTTCGGCAGCATCTGCTTCATGTATGCAGATGCCTCAGGCCCGCCGCACTCAGTGCCGCCGTACACCTCAGGGGTGTCGATGCCGATGAGTCGGACTCTGCGCACCTTCCCCGTCGAGCTCAACCGGACGTCGATGGTGTCTCCATCGACAACGTTCGTGACGCGGCCGTACTGCGTGATGCGCGCAGGCAGTGAACCGCCCCCGCCCGTGCTCGAGCTGCAGGGACACGGCAGAGAGTCGCACGCCTTGCCGTCGTTGTCTCCGTCGAGCTGGTGGGGATCCTGCTGCGGCCCGCCAGCATTGATGAAGAACCGCTGTGCCTCCGCTTGCGTGGAGAAGTCCGAGCAGTCGCGGTCGACGATGGCGTTCGCCTGGCCGGCGCTCCCCATCGAAAGGAGAGCGCCGGCCACCAGCGCGAGGATGAGCAGGATTCCCCGTCGCATCAGCGGCTGACCTCGCAAGCAGTGCCGTCGTTGTCGGCGTCGCTCTCGTCGTTGACCCGGTAGACGGCCGGCTTGACCGCGGGACGGTAGTGCCCGGTGCGGTGAGCAGACTTCGACATGGTGAAGATGATGAATCCCCCGAGATTGGTGCGTCATGGACAGCGTCAACGTACGTCCGGAAGTGACCCGTTGTATGGGGATTTGGTCCCTTCCTCAGGGCCACTTGTCAGCCCGTAGTCCGCGCGCGGGTTCGGCACCTGCATGGCTACCCTCACGCCATGACCTCGATGCCGACGTCCGTACCCAAGCCACTGCTGCTCGTTGGCGGGATCGCGGTGGTCTTCTATCTCCTGTGGGGGCTCGTCTTCGGTCTCATGCCGAGCCACTGGGAGGAGTCGGGCGTCATGGATCAGGTGCTCTTTTTGGTCCTCATGATCGGCGGCTCGTTGCTCCTGGGTGTGGGGCTCTGGGTCTTCTCGCGGGCACCATGGCTGGGGGCGCTCCTCATTTCATTGGGTGGGATTCTCGGCGCGCTTCCGGTCTTCTGGATGCTGCTCCCCCTCGTGGTCGCTGTTGCGCTCGTCATGCTCAGCATCGTCTACGCCCGGCGACACACCGGCGCCGGAAGGTTCAGCCCGAGCCCGTGACGCCACACCCCCGTCGTACCCTCGCCGCAGGTCACACGGGTGCGGCTCTCAGTCGTCGCTGGTGAGCATGAACTCGGCTCGCTCCGTTGGTCACCGTTGAGAACGTCGGAGGAAGAGGGTCTGACCTCGGCATTCGTCGATTTGATGCGTTGAGAACCGTTGAGCATCTGCGGACGTCCTGCGGACTGTCTGCGGAGTACGGCAGCGGAGGACAGCGGAGCTCGCGTTCGCGTAGGAATGGCAAGCCCCGTGCCGGCCTTTCCCCAAAGGCTGGCACGGGGCCTCGCCGGGCCAGGCGAGCTCTGGGAGGAAACGAGCCTGGCCTGGGGCGTCCGCAACCGACCTAGGATCCGCACCACCGTCCCGAAGGTCGACGCATGCAGGAGCGCCCCGTTGATTTGCAACTTCGCCGGCTACAGCCTGTCCGAAACCCTTGCCTAGTCCGGGCGGGTTGGACACTGCGGGCCACTAGCCTCGGCCCAGGAGCCCTCATGGGCGATTCTCATCGCGCTTCGGCGCGTCTCTCTCTGCCCGGTGAGGGCTTCGTCATGGCGTGTGGCGGGCCGGCGGAGGGGGTACAAGTGCTCAGCCGTTCCTTGGCACTGGAATCAGGAACGGTGGACCCCCGCGGCTCGGCACCGAACGGCACGTTCACGCCGGGCTGCGGGGGCCTCCGTCAGGGGCCGAGGCTTGGCCCCGTGTCCTGGCGGTCGTGAGGCGGGCTGACCGCTCCGACCCGCAGGTGGGCCGGAGCGGTCGAAGGGGACCCTCCCGCTTGCGTTCGTTGCCGGGCAACGTGCCCCGCCCCGCCGGCCCTACACGTGGGGGCCACGACGAGCTTGACGAGCTGCTGAAGTTTGGGCGAGTAGGCCGCCCTAGGTCCCCTGCGGGTCCCCGCGGATTGAGGTTCGACTGGCTCTTGAGCCGCGCGGCTGAGGTGTCCTCACACTCCGAGCTACGAGTCTCGTTGCGGGGCACCCCGCAGGAGCCCCCGCCGCAGGTCCTTAAAGAGACCGATGGCGGGGGCTCCGTGGTCTGTATTGGTCCTGCCTCGTGCCCATCCCTGTACTTCCACGGCGCCGTGACGCCTACTGGAATCACCGGGACTCTCGTTCTGCCCTGCTCCTGCGGCGAGGCGTCCTGCGCCCCGAACGTAGCGAAAGAGCTACCCACAGGCGCACATCTCGGCGAGGAGCCCACCCGTATGCACCAGACCACTGTCACCCTGCGCCCCCAGGTCGCCGAAGTCTCCCGCGCTCGACACCGCGTGGCGAGCTTCTGCGGCGGCCTGCCAGAGGACCTCAGGACAATCGCTCAGCTCTTGACGTCCGAGCTCGTCACCAACGCCGTCGAACACAGCGCCGAGGCTGTCAACGTCCACCTCACCTTGGCCAGAAGCGGACTGCGGGTTGAGGTCACGGATAGATCCAGCTCACTGCCCAGGCGCAAAGAGTCCACCGAACGAGACGAGAGAGGGCGGGGTCTCATGATCGTCGAGAGCCTGGCATCGACGTGGGGGGTCCAGCCAAACTCCAACGGACCGGGCAAGACCGTGTGGTTCACACTCCGGACAAGGTGAGAGGGATGCAAGCTCAGCCCTCACATGATCGAGAGATCGACGCGCTGACCACCGACTTGCTCGAGTCAGTCGAGCAGCTGCGCGGCCAGTTGGCCGGCGGGGCATCCGGGTCGATCATCAGACTCAGAGCAGCTGTGATCCGCGACCTCGCCGACCATCTCCACGCCGCCATCGAGGACTTCCCCCAGCAGCGAAGCTTGATCATCCGGAACCGCGCGGCGCTATAGCCCCTTCCCCGGCGACTCGGCTCTCCTCACGTCCGGCCCCGCCTCCCCCCTCAGGCGATTCCCTGGCCGGGCGTGAGGTCCCCGTGCAGTCAATCCGGAGTCGACCACGACTCTCGGCGTCGTGCCCCACCCCGACGCCGGCCGCTTCCTGACCGTCCCGCAGGTCGCCGAGGAGCTAGCAACCAGCGAGGTGCAGGTCATCGGCCGAGCTAGCGGTGTAAACCCTGCAGGTTCGCGGCATGGGATCGCCCACACTCAGCCGGTGACCTCAGGGATCGCCCCTCAAGTCGGCAATCGGGCGAACCCGAGCTCGAGCCCCGTGTCAGTCGTCGGGAAGAGCGGCGTAGGCCCGCTTGGTGTCGTGGTACCAACCCATCCATTTCTTGGGGTGCCGCCACCGGCCCTTCATGGCATCGCGGGCCTCCTGGTGGGTCGCGTCGCCGGCCGTCTCCGCCTCCATGAGGTGGTGGTCCTGAGCGTTCAGGACGTTGTCGGTGCTCTCGCCGTGGTGCTCGAAGTCGCAGGGCCCTCCGAGGTCCCGGCAGGTCATTGTCTTCATGGTCGTCTCCCTTTGAACGGATAGGGCGTTTTGATCGGGTCAAGGGCCGCGCGGCCGGGCCGCCGCGATGCTCGTCTAGTTCGCGGATGTCAGGCAGCGGGGAAGCAGCAGCCGGCACGACACCCGGTCAGTCGGCGGCCGAGGTGGCGATCAGCGTCTGCGGATGATCTGGCGGAGCTGCACGATGCGAGCGGTCCCGAGAACCACTGTCACCAAAATCCCCCCGACCGCCGCGATCAGCAGCATCAGCGCGAGCGAGGTACTCGTCGACATCCCGAGGAAGTCCACCTGAACCTGATGGGTGTTCTGCACCAAAAAGATGATCAGCAAGACCGCCGCAACTGTCGCTGCGCTTACGCCGACCCAGGCTGCTCCTGCTCTGGTGAGCGGCACCTCAGTCGCTGGGTTTGCACCCGGTACGGCACCGCTCGAGGGTTCTGTCGTCACACCGGCTTGCTTCTCGGCAGCAGGTTCCCTGTGAAGGAAGGCCATGACTTACTCCGCTCCATGTAGGCCGGCGTGTCAGGCACTTATCCGCGCAATGTCGTCGTATCCGGTTGTGCTTCCACTTTACGCCCGTTCCCTTTAGGGAACCTAATGATCTGTCAGTCATGATCTCCGGGTCGCCGAAGGGACCGAAGTGAGTTTGTGCACCCGTGCCTTGTCTGCAGTCCACGAAGACCCACGACGTAGGGCAAAGAGCGCCCACACGTTCTTGCCGTGGGCGTTGAGGGCGTCGATGCCCCAATCGGCACTGCATGCGTCCGTGACCCACAAGCCGCGTCCGACACCACACGCGCAGCCGTGGACGCGATTCTCGCGGATCGTGCGGACAATCTGCGGACTACAGAGACCGGCTAGCGGCGTTTGGCGAGGTCAGCGCGCTACAGCACCTCAGTCGTCGCTGTTGAGCATGAACTCGGCTGCGTAGTTCACGTAGTCCCAGAACCTCGCGTCGAGCTCGGGCGGCAGCGCCACCTCGTCGAGGCCCGCCCGGAAGTGGGTCAGCCACCGCTCCTTCGCGTCGCGGTTGACCACGAAGGGCGCGTGCCGCATGCGCAGGCGGGGGTGACCGCGCTCCTGCGAGTAGGTGGTCGGGCCGCCCCAGTACTGCGCGAGGAACATCGCCAGGCGCCGTGCCGCGGAGCCGTCGGCCAGGTCGGCGTCGGGGTACATCGCGCTGAGCACCTCGTCCTCGGCGACCTCTGCGTAGAACCGCGCGACGACTCGCTCGATCACCGGCATGCCGCCGATCTGCTCGTAGAAGGTGGGCTCGCTCACGCCACCAGTGTCCCAGGTGACCCAGATCGCTCGTGCCCGGCCGACCGGACTTCGCGCGGCAGCCTGCTCGCCCGCTAGGCTCGTCGTCGTGACCAACCACGACATGACGCAGAAGCGCGTCGGCCCGGCCCTGCGCCGTGTCGCGGCGCTGTCGCTGGGCGCCGTGCTCGGTTCGGTGGCCGCGCCGGCGGTCGCCGCCCCGTCGACCTGGGACGACGCCGACAACCCATCCCTCGGTGGGGCCCTGCTGTGGATCGGCGGCCCGGTGATCGCGATCATCGCGGTCCTCGCGCTGCTCACCTACCTGCCCTCGATGATCCGGGGCAAGGGACCTGGTGAGCTCGCCTACAGCGACCCCCAGTGGTTCGGCGGTCCGCGCACGGGAGTCAAGACCGACGTCGAGGACACTCACGGCACCGGGGGTTCTGGTGGCCGCTGGTGACGGCCTGACCGCTGCGCAGCGGCTCCAGATCGACAAGGCGATCCGCGACGCGGAGACGTCGAGCCGCCACGAGTTCTCGGTCTACGTCGGGCGCGGCGAGGGCGACTCGCGGGAGTACGCCGAGCGACTGCACGCCTCGCTCGTCAACCCGTCCAGGTCGGTCCTGGTCATGGTCGACCCCGCGGAGCGCACGATCGAGATCGTCACCGGCCTCGAGGTGCGGCGCGCGCTGACCGACGAGGAGGTCGGGCTGGCCGTCGCCGAGATGACCTCGCTCTTCGAGCACGGTGACGTGACCAACGGGATCGTCCGCGGCATCTGCCTGCTGGCCTCGCACGCCGAGCGCCCACCCACGCTGCACAGCAGCTGACCACGGGCTGAGCCCGCGACTCAGCTCGACTCGTGGTGCTCCCGGTCCTTGACCTGGGCCGCCAGCGCCCGCCGCAGGTCGTCCGCGCCCTCACGCACGTAGCGGACGGCCCCGGGGTTGGCCTCCGTCGAGGACAGCCACGAGTCGACCCGGTCCAGCGTGGCCCGGGTGGGCAGTGCACGCGGGAACAGCAGCTGCAGGGCCACGGCCGAGAGGTGCGAGCCCTTGCGCTCCCACACCTTCTCCGCCATCTCGAGGTAGCGCGCCACGAAGGGCTCGAGCACGTCGTCCTGCCCCGGCACCTGGAAGACGAGGGCGATGGAGCGCTGGGTCTCGTTGGGCACGTCGTCCCGCTCGATGACCGCGTCCCACGCCCGCTGCTTCGCGTCGGCCGTCGGGATGACCGCACGAGCGGCCGCGGCGCGCTCCTGGCCGGAGATCGTGTTGTCGCGCTCGAGCTCCGCGTCGACGACGCCGTCGTTGGCCCGGCCGCCCGCCGCCAGTGAGGTGAGCAGGGTCCAGCGGATGTCCGTGCTGACCTCGAGCCCCTCCAGGGCGGCACTGTTGTCGAACATGCCCTGCACCCGGTCGAGCGACTCCGGCGTACGGGCGTGGCTGCAGAACGACCGCACCAGGGCCAGCTGGTGGTCCGAGCCGGGCTCGGCCTGCTCCATGAGCTCGCGCAGGCCCCGCTCCCACGTGGTGTGCAGCTCCTCGCGGTGCTCGGGGTCGGAGTACTGGTCGACTGCCTGCCCGGCGTAGCGCAGCAGCGCGGCCACCGCGGTGAGGTCGCTCTCCTGCGCGATGCCGCCCAGCACGAGCGTGACGAACGCGGTGGCGCTCATCTCCGCGTCACGCGTCATGTCCCAGGCGGCGCCCCAGCACAGCGCACGCGCCAAGGAGTCGTCGAGGTCGGCGATGTGGTTGACCAGCGTGTCGAGCGAGCGCTGGTCGAGCCGGATCTTGGCGTAGGTGAGGTCGCCGTCGTTGAGGAGCAGCAGGTCGGGACGCTCCTGGCCGACCAGTGCGGGCACCGGTGTGGTGGTGCCTGCGATGTCGGTCTCGGTCGAGGACCGGCGCACGATCCGTCCGTCACGCAGGTCGTAGAGCCCGATGCCGATGCGGTGACGCCGGATGTTGGGATGCTCGGCGGTGGCGCTCTGCTTGACCTCGAAACGCGTGAGGCGGCCGGAGTCGTCGACGTCGAGATCGGCGACCAGCGTGTTCACCCCGGTCGTCTGGAGCCACTCCTGCGCCCAGCTGTCGAGGTCACGGCCCGAGGCCTCCTCCAGCGCGGCGAGCAGGTCGGCGAACTCGGTGTTGGAGAAGGCGTGCTTGCGGAAGTACACGCGCAGGCCGCGGTGGAAGGCGTCCTCCCCGACCCAGGCCACCATCTGCTTGAGGATCGAGGCGCCCTTGGCGTAGGTGATGCCGTCGAAGTTGACCTCCACGGCCTCCAGGTCGTGGTTGTCCGCGGCCACGGGGTGCGTCGAGGGCAGCTGGTCCTGGCGGTAGGCCCAGTTCTTGCGGGAGTTCGTGAACGCCGTCCAGGCCTCGGTGTACTTCGTCGCCTTGACCGAGGCGTGGTGCGCGGCCCACTCGGCGAACGACTCGTTGAGCCACAGGTCGTCCCACCAGCGCATGGTGACCAGGTCGCCGAACCACATGTGCGCCATCTCGTGGAGCACCGTGTTGGCGCGGCCCTCGTAGAAGGCGTGGGTCTGGCGCGAGCGCGGGAGGTACTCGTCGCGGAAGGTCACGCACCCGGCGTTCTCCATCGCGCCCATGTTGTACTCCGGCACGTAGGCCTGGTCGTACTTCCCGAAGGGATAGGGGAAGTCGAAGGCCTCCTGGAAGAAGTCGAAGCCCTGACGTGTCACCTCCAGCAGCTCCTCGACGTCGAGCTGGTCGACGATGGACTGCCGGCAGAAGTGGCCGAGACGGATCTCGCCCTCCTTGCCTTGGTAGGTGTCGTAGTGGCTGTGGTACTCCCCGGCCACCAGCGCGGTGATGTACGTCGACATCCGCTCCGTCTGCGGGAAGCGCCAGACCGAGACGCCCTCCCGCACCTGCTCGGGGTCAGGGGTGGGGGAGTTGGAGATCACCGTCCACCCCGACGGCGCGGTGACGGTGAAGGTGAAGACCGCCTTCAGGTCGGGCTGCTCGAAGGTGGTGTACACGCGCCGGGCGTCGGGCACCTCGAACTGGGTGTAGGTGTAGACGCGGTCGTCGACGGGGTCGACGAACCGGTGCAGGCCCTCCCCGGTGCGGGAGTAGCGGCAGTCGGCCACGATCTTGAGCTCGTTGTCCTGGCGCAGGTCGCTGAGCAGGACCCGGTTGTCGGCGTACACCTTCTCGGGGTCGAGGGACTGACCGTTGAGCACGACCTCGCGCACGTCCGCGCCGACGAGGTCGGCGAAGGTGTCTGCGCCAGGGTCGCTGCAGCGGAACCGGATGGTCGTGGTGGAGCCGAACGTCCGGTCGTCGGTGGTCAGGTCGAGCTCGACGTCATAGGAGTCGATGTCGAGCAGGGCCGACCGAGTCCGCGCCTCGTCTCGGGTCAGGTTGGTTCCAGGCATTCGCCCATGCTCGCATCCCCACCACATCGCCGCACGCGCCGCCTTCGCTGGTGCATGCTGGCCCCATGCCGGACAACCCGTGGGACCTGATCGCCCGCTCGCAGCGCGCCGCCGTGGGGATGCTGGGCGACACCGTCTCGACCCTCGTCGAGATGGGCAGGACTGGCGTGACCAAGCCCGAGGAGGTGCTGACCCAGGTCACCGCGCTGGCGTCGGCGGTGGGCGACCTGGCGGCCTCGACGGCACGCCCGCTCGAGTTCTTCCTCGAGAGCCAGCGGCAGCTCGCCGAGACGATGTCCGCCTTCGCCGTGCTGCAGCGGCAGCTGGCCGACGTCATGGAGACCGCCGCCGCCAACCACGCGGCCATCGTGCAGGCCCTCGAGATGATGGCCGCCCCCGTCGTCACCGTCGCCGAGCGCGTGCGGACGACCCCGGGGCCTGACGAGGAGCCCTCGGGGTCGTCCTGAAACCCGAGGTGTCTCAGGCCCTCAGCTGCGCGCGCCGCGCCAGCCTCGCCGCCACCACGAAGTTCGGGGCGTAGCAGGCCAGTCCGGCGACGAGCCCGGCCACGCCGCCGAGGACACCGAAGGCGACCATCGGGAGCAGCGACAGCGGCACCAGCCACCACGCGATGACGCCTGCCCTGGCCAGGCCGGCGAAGAGCACCGGGAAGCCCAGCAGCCCGAAGACCTTCGCGGTCAGCAGCCAGATCACCACCGACGGTGCGCCGTTGATGTGCTCGAAGACGGTGACCGCCTGCGTCATCGTCAGCTCGTTGTCCAGCGCGGCCAGCACCCAGTCGGAGTAGAGCAGACCGGTGAACTGGATCGACCCGAACGCAGCGGCGAGGCCGCCCGCCACGGTCAGCGCCCTGCCGCGTCGTCCGCGCACCAGACCGATCGCGGCGAGGGCGGCGAAGGCGAAGGCGACCCACGAGTAGTGGAAGAGGTTCGCCGAGAGGCCGGTGAGGAACGGGTCGTTGCCCAGGGAGTCGATGTAGGCCTCTGCACTGCCGTCCTCCTGGGGCGGAGAGGTCGCCGCTCCGGCGAGGAAGAGCAGAGGGGCCGCGGCCATGCAGCCGGCCCCCAGCATCCGGAGGACCGGCGACGGCCCGATGTCGTCGGCGCGTGCCGGCTCGGCGGACCGGGGGGTGGTGTGGTCGAGCGTGGTGGTCATGTCGGTTCCTTCGTGTGCTGGGGGGTCGATCGGACGGTCGTCACGCTAGGAAGCCGGAGGGGGTCATCGGATCGGCTCGCAGGCCCGTCGTGACCGGCCGGGGGGAGGACGGCGGGAGCCCGGGGTCCTCCCCGGGGAGGACCCCGTGTCGCACCGAGGGAGGACGTCGGCACCGGCCGGCGGCCGTAGATTGTGCGCGTGCCGCTGCCCCGCTCCCTGTCCCGCACCGCGATCCACGCCGTGGCCGCGGTCGTGATGGCCGCGGCGGCCCTCTTCGAAGCGGGCTACGGCGGGCCGGACGCAGAGCTCACGGGCGTCACGGTGGCGGTCTCGGTGCTGACCGGCTTCTGCCTGCTCGTGGCGCGATGGTCGGCCCTGGCCGCCGTCGCGGTGCTGGTGCTGACGATCGCGGTGCCGCCGCTCGTCATCGACGACCTGCCACCCATCGGTGGCGCGCAGCTCATCGCGACGCTGCTGGTCGTCGGCTACGCGTCGTACCGGCTGCCGCGCAGGCTGGGCGCCCTCGTCTATGTCGTGCTCGCCCTCGTCCCGGCGGTGACCATCGTCGCGGTTGGCGAGTCGGCCTGGGAGTTCCTGTTCTTCGCGCTGATCCTGGCGCCGGCGTGGGTGGTCGGCCTGCTGCTCGCCCGCGAGCAGCGTCGCTCCGCCGAGCTCGCGGCCCTCGCGGAGGAGCTGCGCAAGGAGCGCGAGAAGCAGGCCGAGGTGGCGGTGGCCGCCGAGCGGGTGAGGATCTCACGCGAGCTGCACGACGCGGTCGCCCACACCGTCAGCGTGATGACCTTGCAGGTGGGCGTCGTACGCCGTCGCCAGGAGCCGGGCAGCGTGGAGGAGGAGACGTTGCGCAACGCGGAGGGTCTCGGTCGGCAGGCGGTCGACGAGCTGCGCCGCATCGTGGGCCTGGTGCGCCAGGGTGAGGCGGCGGCGCTGGCGCCGCTGCCGTCGCTGCGGGAGGTGGAGGAGCTGGTCGCGCAGGTGCGGGGCACCGGCACCGACGTGACGCTCAGCGTGCACGGCGACGTCGAGCAGGTGACGCCCGCGGTGCAGGCCTCGGCCTTCCGCATCGTGCAGGAGGGCCTCACCAACGCACTGCGGCACGCGCCGGGCGCGCGCGTGGACGTGCGGCTCGACGTGCTCCCGGAGGCCGTGAGTGTCGAGGTCGTGAACGGGCGGCCGGCCTCCCGTGCCACCCGCGGCGCCGGTGGGGGCAACGGGCTCGTCGGGCTCCGCGAGCGCGCGCACGTGCTCGGCGGTGACCTCGCGCTCGAGCCGGAGGCAGGTGGCGGTCACCGCCTGCACGCCCGGCTTCCCCTGCACGCACGGGACCCCGAGGCTCTGAGGAGCGCGACGTGAGCGAGGCCGCCAGCGTGCGCGTGGTGCTCGTCGACGACGAGGCGATGGTGCGGGCAGGGCTGCGCCTGCTCATCGACGGGGAAGCCGACCTCGAGGTGGTGGGGGAGGCTGTCGACGGCGAGGACGCCCTCCGCGTCGTGCAGCAGGCCGGGCCGGACGTCGTGCTCATGGACGTGCGGATGCCACGGCTCAACGGGGTGGAGGCGGCGCGCCGGCTCAGCGAGCTGCCGGACCCGCCGAAGGTGCTCGTGCTCACCACGCTCGACGAGGACGAGGTCGTGGACCAGGCCCTGCGACACGGCGTCACCGGCTTCCTGCTGAAGAGCTCGACACCGGAGGACATGCTCGCGGCCGTGCGCCGAGCGGCGGCCGGCCAGGGTGTCATCGACCCTGTCGTCGTGCCCGGGCTGATCTCCCGCTACGGCGCCGCACCGGGGCCCGCCTCGCGTGCTGCCGAGCTCGACGCGCTGACCCCGCGGGAGACCGACGTGCTGCGACTGGTGGGCCGGGGCTACTCCAACGCGGAGATCGCGGCCGAGCTCTTCCTCGGCGAGACCACCGTCAAGACTCATCTCGGGCGGGTGCTCGACAAGCTGGGTCTGCGCGACCGTCCGCGCGCGATCGCCTACGCCTACGAGAGCGGGCTGCTGGAGCCCGGCGACCGCGCCTGACGGCGCCTCGGCAGGGTCAGAACTCCTCGGCGACCAGGAGCTCGCCGCCCTGCTTCACCAGGCCGAGGGTGACCTGCTCCGGAGCCGCCTTCGAGCCGTTCTGGCGGGTGTACTCGACGGTGTAGGTGACCGTCATCTCCTCGGTGTCAGCTGTGACGTCGTAGACCTCGGCGTCGGCGATCGTCGACCAGAACCCGTCGTAGCTGGCCCGCCCGGTCTCGTTCTGGAACTCCGGGGTCAGCATCTCCCACGAGGTGTCGGGGTCGGAGATCGCCGTGGGGACGTAGTTCTCGCCGAAGGCAACCATCTCCTCCTCGGTCGCCGTCTCCTCGTCGGCGGCCGCCGTGTCCGACGGCTCCGATCCGTCCGACGTCTCCGCGCTCGCTGACGGTTCGGTCGCGGTGCCGGTCTCGCCCTCGCCCTCGCCGTCGTCGGCCGCGCCGATCGCCAGCCACAGCAGCAGTGCCGCGACGAGCGCTGCGGCGCCGCCGACCAGCCACGCCACGAGACGTCGTCGATCACGAGGCTCGCGCTCGCGGGGGGTCGCGGCGATGGTCTCGGGGGGAGTGGGTGTCCCGGTCGTCACCGGAGCGGGCGTCGCGTCCGGGGTGGGGTCGGGCTCGGACAAGGGGACGGTGGCGGGCACCACCTGGGTGGCCGTCGCGCGGGTCTCGTCCGGCCCCGGCGGCGCCATCAGGAAGTCGCGCACCTGCGCCATCGTCCAGCGGTCGTCGGGGTCGCGGGCCATGGTCGCCTCGAGCACCTGGGTCAGCCATCCCGCGTCGGGGAGACGGGGCGGGTCCTCGTGGACGATCCGGTAGAGCGCCGCCACCATGTTGTCCTTGACGTCGTACGGCGGTGTGCCGGACAGCGCGTGGTAGAGCGTCGCGCCGAGCGACCACACGTCGGACGCCGGGGTGGCGGGACTCCCGGACGCCACCTCCGGGGCGATGTACGCCGGCGAGCCGGTGACCATCCCGGTCTGGGTGAGCGTGGCGTCCTGGTTCATCCGGGCGATGCCGAAGTCGGTGAGCTTCACCCGCCCGTGCGGGCTCACCAGGATGTTGGACGGCTTCACGTCGCGGTGCACGATGCCGGAGTCGTGCGCGGCGGCCAGTGCGTCGGCCGCCTGGGCCATCAGCCGAGCCGCGCTCTCAGGTTGAAGGGGTCCACCGGTGCGGACGACCTCGGCCAGGTTGCGGCTGTCGACGTACTCCATCACCAGCCAGTGCTCGTCGTTCTCCACGACGAGGTCGAAGACGGCGACCACGTTGGGGTGGTTGAGCGACGCCGCGAGGCGGGCCTCGCGCTCGGCCCGCAGCAGGTCGGCGCTCGCTCCGCCGGGCGCCATGCCGATGCGCTTGAGAGCGACGTCACGGCCGAGGACCTGGTCCTCGCCCCGCCACACGACCCCCATGCCGCCTCGACCGATCTCCGAGTCGAGCGAGTAGCGTTCCGCGATCACGACGCGCGTCACCCTCCTGTTGTCCGCTTCGACAGTCAGTCGTGCCCGGACCGACGAGGTCCACACATCGACCACCGTGTCAGGTCGGCCACAGCGCCTGGACCGAGGGGCGGACCGGCCGTCCGGATGGGCTCGGACCGCTCCCTAGACTCGCGCGCATGACCCACGTCCTCTCCGCCGTCGCCTGGCCCTACGCCAACGGCCCTCGTCACATCGGCCACGTGGCCGGTTTCGGCGTGCCGTCCGACGTGTTCAGCCGGTACATGCGGATGGCGGGGCACGAGGTCCTCATGGTCTCCGGCACCGACGAGCACGGCACGCCGATCCTGATCGCCGCCGACCAGGCCGGCGTCACCGCGCAGGAGCTGGCGGACCGCAACCACCGCATGATCGCCGAGGACCTCGTCTCCCTCGGTGTCTCCTACGACCTCTACTCGCGCACCACGACGCGCAACCACACCGCGGTCGTCCAGGAGCTGTTCCTCGGCGTCTACGAGAACGGCTACTTCGTGGAGCGCACGACGTACGGCGCGATCTCGCCCTCGACGGGCCGCACGCTGCCGGACCGCTACATCGAGGGGACCTGCCCCATCTGCGGCGCGGAGGGCGCGCGGGGCGACCAGTGCGACACCTGCGGCAACCAGCTCGACGCCCACGACCTCATCGAGCCCCGGTCGCGCATCAACGGCGAGACCCCCGAGTTCGTCGAGACCCAGCACTTCTTCCTCGACCTGCCGGCGCTCGCCGGGGCGCTGGGGGAGTGGCTCGCCGGCCGGGAGGCCAGCGGCACGTGGCGGCCCAACGTGATCAGGTTCAGCCGCAACATCCTGGACGAGATCAGGCCCCGGGCGATGACGCGTGACATCGACTGGGGCATCCCGGTGCCCCTGGACGGGTGGCGCGACAACCCCACCAAGCGGCTCTACGTGTGGTTCGACGCGGTGATCGGCTACCTGTCGGCGTCCGTGGAGTGGGCCCGCAGGCTGGGCGACCCGGAGCGGTGGCGTGACTGGTGGAACGACCCGGAGGCGCTGTCCTACTACTTCATGGGCAAGGACAACATCACCTTCCACTCGCAGATCTGGCCGGCGGAGCTTCTCGGCTACTCCGGCAAGGGCGACAAGGGAGGGAAGCCGCGCCAGTACGGCGAGCTCAACCTCCCCACCGAGGTGGTCTCGAGCGAGTTCCTGACCATGGAGGGCAGGAAGTTCTCCTCCTCGAAGCAGGTCGTCATCTACGTGCGCGACATGCTCTCGCGCTACCAGGTCGACGCCTTCCGCTACTTCGTCGCGGCCGCTGGGCCCGAGAACCAGGACGCCGACTTCACGTGGGCCGAGTTCGTGCGCCGCACCAACGACGAGCTGGTCGCCGGGTGGGGCAACCTCGTCAACCGCACCGCCACGCTCATCTCGAAGAACTTCGGCGAGATCCCGGCGGCCGTGCAGCTCACCGACGACGACCGGGCGCTGCTGGCGCGCACCGAGGCCGGCTTCGAGGCGGTCGGGGAGCTCATCGGCCGGCACCGCCAGAAGCAGGCGATCACCGAGGCGATGCGCGTCGTCGGCGAGGTCAACCGCTACGTCTCCGACAACCAGCCGTGGAAGCTCAAGGGCGAGGACGAGCGCGACCGGCTCGCCACCGTGCTGCACGTCGCGCTGCAGGCGGTCTCGGACTGCAACGTGATGCTGTCGCCCTTCATGCCGCACTCGGCCAACCGCATCGACGCTGTCCTCGGCGGTGACGGGACTCTCCAGCCGATGCCCGAGCTGCTCGAGGTCGAGGGTCTGGACGGGGACGCCCCCTACCCGGTCATCACCGGCGACTACTCCCGCGCCCGTCGCTGGGGCCGCGCCCCGGTGCCGGTGGGCACGCCCCTCGGCAAGCCGTCCCCGGTCTTCACCAAGCTGGACCCGTCCGTGGTCGAGGACGAGCTCGCCCGCATGGCCGGCTGAGGCGGCGGGTGGCGTGGCACTCCACCCCCAGGCCCGCGCGGCGATCGAGCAGGCTGCCGACGAGCTGCCCGTGTGGGACCCGGGCTTCGACGTCGGCGAGGCGCGCCGGCAGGCACGTGAGGTCGCGGCCCAGCAGGAGCGCGACGAGGTCGCGGAGGTCTCGGATATCGACGCCGACGGCGTGCGGTGCCGGTTGTACCGGCCCGTCGACGCGGCTGCCGGGGTGCTGCTGCACCTCCACGGCGGCGGCTTCGTCCTCCACGACATCGACGTGCACGACGCCGCGGCCCGCCGGCTCGCGACCTGCGCGGCGCTGCCGGTGCTCAGCGTCGACTACCGGCGGCCGCCGGAGCACCCCTTCCCGGCCGCCCCCGACGACGTGGACACCGTGCTGGGCTGGCTGGACGGCGCGACGGCCGAGCACGGACTGGCCGGCCCGGCGTACGTGCACGGCGACAGCGCGGGCGGCAACCTCGCACTGGTGGCGGCTCTGCGCCACCCGGGGAGGTTCCGCGCCCTCGCGCTGACCTACCCGTTCCTCGACCCCGCAGCGGCCGGCGAGTCCTACCGCACGGAGGCGCACGGCTTCGACGAGCGCGACGCGAGGTGGTACTGGGAGCAGTACGCCGCCTCACCGGACGACCTGTCCCACCCCGATCTCGCTCCGCTGCTCTCGGAGTCGCTGCACACGCTGCCGCCCACCCTGGTGGTGACCGCCGAGCACGACCCGCTGCGCGACGAGGGCGAGCTCCTCGCCGCCCGGCTCGCCGACCTCGGCGTCCGCGTCACCGGTGTGCGCTTCCTCGGCCAGCTGCACGGGTTCTGGCGTCACCCCGAGGTCTTCGACGCCGCGGAGCCGCTGACCCGCACCATCGCGGGATTCCTCCGTTCCCAGCACCCGTGAGCCGACGTCGTACGGCGACGTCCGGGCTGAGAGACTGGGCGTCATGCGCGTTCACATCGGCTCGGACCACGCCGGGCTGGAGCTCAAGGACCACCTGATGGAGTGGCTGGCCGAGCAGGGTCACGAGGTCGTCGACCACGGCCCCTTCTTCCTCGACCCGCTCGACGACTACCCGGTCTTCTGCCTGCGGGCCGCGGAGGGGGTCGCCGGCGACCGTGCGCAGGGCCTGGACAGCCTGGGCGTCGTCATCGGTGGCTCCGGCAACGGCGAGCAGATGGCGGCCAACAAGGTCGACGGCGTCAGGGCAGCGCTGGTGTGGAGCGAGGAGACGGCGGTGCTGGCCCGGGAGCACAACGACGCCAACGTCGTCTCCGTCGGCGGCCGGATGCACAGCCTCGACGACATGACCCGCTTCGTAGCCGCCTTCCTCGAGACGCCGTTCACGGGCGACGAGCGGCACGTGCGACGCATCGGCATGCTGGCGACGTACGAGCAGACCGGCGAGCTGCCGCCGCTTCCTGTCCCGCGTGCCTGAGGGGCACACGCTCCGACGGCTCGCCGACGACCTCACGTCCGCGTTCGGCGGCAGAGTCGTCTCGGCGTCGAGCCCGCAGGGGCGGTTCGCGGCGGAGGCGTCGCTGCTGGACGGCACGGTGCTCGAGCGTGCCGATTCCGCAGGCAAGCACCTGTTCATCGAGTTCACCGGCGACCGCGTCGTGCACGTGCACCTGGGGCTCATCGGCAAGCTCGACGTGCGCTCTGGAGATGCGCCGCCGGCGGTCGGACAGGTCAGGCTGCGGCTGTTCGCTCCCGAGCAGGATGACCGTCCGGCGGTGTGGGCGGACCTGCGCGGCGCGATCATCTGCAGCCTGTTGGTGCCGACCGAGGTGGAGCGGGTGCGCGCCGCTCTTGGTCCCGACCCGCTGCGAGCCGACGCCGACCCCGACCGCGCGTGGCAGCGCATCCGCCGCAGCCCGCGCCCGATCGGCGACCTGCTGATGGACCAAACGGTCGTTGCGGGCATCGGGAACGTGTACCGCGCCGAGGTGCTCTTCCGGCATCGCATCCATCCGCTGCGTCCTGGGCGCACACTGCGCCGGGGCCAGTTCCAGGCGATGTGGGACGACCTCGTCGCCCTCATGGCCGAGGGTGTCGTGAGCAACCGGATCGACACCGTGCGACCCGAGCACACCCCTGACGCCATGGGGCGTCCCGCCCGCAGGGACGACCACGGCGGAGAGGTCTACGTCTACCGGCGTCACGACCAGCCCTGCCACGTCTGCGGCACCCGGATCCGGACCGAGCCACTCGTCGGCCGCAACCTCTTCTGGTGCCCTCGCTGCCAGCCGAAGTTCCGGTCCCGGGCAGCCGCCAGCCGCTAGGGTCCGACCATGGCCTCGGGCGTGTGGGACGCGACTCGTCGCTGGTTCAGCCAGGACGAGCACGGCTGGCTGTTCGTCCTCTACGGCTTCACGGTGGCCGGCGCGGTGTTCATCACTCTCTACCCCCCGGCCACGGCCATCGTGCTGATGTTCCCGCTGCTGCTGGCGACGCTCTTCGTCTCGCCCCGCCGCACGACGTGGTTCGCGGTCATCCTTCTCCTCGTGCTGGCCGGCGAGACGCTGTACTCCTACGGCGTCGACCTCCCCGCCCGGCGGGTGGTGTCGTTCGGGATAGCGACGCTCATGTGCCTCGTCGTGATCGCGGTGGCGCAGCGGCGCGCGATGCTCGGGGTGGCCGGCATGCGGACCGACGCGATGCTCAGCGACCTCCGCACCCGCCTCGGCCGTCAGGGTGTGGTGCCCGCGCTGCCCCGCGGCTGGTACGCCGACGTCGCGATCCGCTCTGCGGGGGGCACGAGCTTCGCCGGCGACTTCCTCGTCACCCGCAAGAGCCTCTCCGACGACCGGCTCGACCTCGTCCTCGTCGACGTCTCCGGCAAGGGCGTGGAGGCGGGCCCGAAGTCGCTGCTGCTCTCCGGTGCCTTCGGCGCGCTGATCGCCGCGCTGTCGCCGATCGACTTCCTCACCCGGGCCAACGACTTCGTGGTGGACCAGGACTGGGAGGAGGGCTTCGCGACCGCCATCCACATCAGCCTGAACCTGCGCAGCGGTGAGTTCCTCCTCTGGTCCGCCGGCCACCCGCCGGCGGTGCACTTCAAGTACGGCAGCGGCCAGTGGCGTGCCTACGAGGGCGACGAGGGTCCGGCGCTCGGGCTCATGCGCTCGGTCGAGTACAAGCGCGTCGAGGGCCGGCTCGCGCCCGGCGACGCGCTGCTGCTCTTCACCGACGGGCTGATCGAGGAGTCGCGGCGCGACCTGTCGATCGGTCTCGACACCCTGCTCGGAGAGGGGGAGCGGCTGCTCCGCAGCGGGTTCGAGGGGACGGCCAAGCCGCTGGTCGACAAGCTCGGCGCGGTCAGCGACGACTGCGCGCTCGTCGTGCTGCACCGCCGGGTGTGAGGGGTCATCGACGGCTGTGAGTCGCCGGCTGAGAGCGGATGACGGGAATCGAACCCGCGTAGCCAGTTTGGAAGACTGGGGCTCTACCATTGAGCTACATCCGCGCGGCTCCTGCAGGCCCGCGACCGGACCGGAGCAGCGCGGCAATCCTGCCACACGGGCCCCGTGGCTCCCGCGTGCGGGAGCGCGTTTCGACAGCCTCCCGGCGGCTGACTAGACTCCGGGGGTTGCCCGACCGGGGCGTAGCGTAGTGGCTAGCGCGCCTGCTTTGGGAGCAGGAGACCGCAGGTTCGAGTCCTGTCGCCCCGACTGACTGCATGTCTGTGCCCGACCGCACCCAGCCCGACCCGCACCGACCAAGGAGAAGCACCAGTGAAGAGCGCCGTCGAGACCCTGAGCCCCACCCGGGCCAAGCTCACCGTCGAGGTGCCCTTCTCGGAGCTGAAGCCCAGCCTGGACGCGGCGTACAAGAAGATCGCCCAGCAGATCAACATCCCCGGCTTCCGCCGCGGCAAGGTGCCCTCGGTGATCATCGACCGCCAGATCGGGCGGGGCGCCGTCCTCGACGAGGCCATCAACGAGGCACTGCCGAAGCTCTACGTGCAGGCCCTCCAGGACAACGAGCTCGAGCCGCTGGCCCAGCCCGAGGTCGACATCACCCGGCTCGAGGACAACGAGACGCTGGAGTTCACCGCCGAGGTCGACATCCGCCCGCAGGTGAAGCTCCCCGAGCTGGACGGCATCGAGGTCAGCGTCTCCTCCGTCGCGGTCACCGACCAGGACGTCGAGCAGCAGATCCAGGAGCTGCGCGAGCGCTTCGGCACCCTGGTCGACGTCGACCGCCCCGCCGCCGACGGTGACTTCGTGGTGATCGACCTCAAGGCCACCCGGGACGGCGAGCTCGTGGAGGGTGGCGAGGCCAGCGGCATCAGCTACCAGGTCGGCAAGGGCGGCATGATCGACGGCCTCGACGAGGCACTGGGCGGCCTGAGCGCGGGCGACACCACGACCTTCACCTCCTCCCTGGCAGGCGGGCCCCAGGCCGGGCAGGACGTCCAGGTCGAGGTCACCGTCTCCGCGGTCAAGGAGCAGGAGCTGCCCGAGCTCGACGAGGAGTTCGTCCAGATGGCGTCGGAGTTCGACACTCATGGAGGAGCTCACCGAGGACATCCGCACCCGGCTCGCCGGCGGCAAGCGGCTGGAGCAGGCCGCCGAGGCGCGCGACGCCGTGGTGCAGAAGCTGCTCGACATGGTCGAGGTGCCGATCCCCGACCAGGTAGCGAGCGAGGAGCTCCAGGCCCGCCGCCAGAACATCGAGCAGCAGCTGTCCTTCGCCGGCATGACGATGGAGCAGTACCTCGACAACGAGGGGCAGACCCAGGAGGAGTTCGACGCCGAGCTCGATCGCCAGGTCCGGGAGGGCGTCGCGACGCAGTTCATCCTCGACCAGCTCGCCAAGGACGAGGAGATCGGGATCGAGCAGCAGGAGCTGTCCGAGCACATGATGCGGCGGGCGCAGCAGTCCGGTCAGAACCCGCAGGAGTACATCCAGCACGCGCTCGAGCACAACCACGTGCCCGAGCTGGTCGCCGAGGTGGTGCGGGGCAAGGCGCTCGCCACGATCGTCGAGTCCGCCACGGTCACCGACGAATCCGGCGCGGTCGTCGACCTCAAGAACCTGCGGGGCGACGGCACGCTGGCCGACCCTGACGAGCAGCCTGCGGAGGTCACCGACGAGGCCGACGAGGCGACGGACGAGGCGACGGACGGAGGCGCCGGACACCTCCGCCTGACACCGGACCTGCCACGAGGGACACGCCCCGGCGTGTCCCTCTTGCTATGTGTACGACTGTTCACTGAAGATCACCCGAGTGACCACCGCCGCGACGCCAGGCCCCAGCATCGTCCCCGCCGCGCGAGTCCGGCCCGCCGCCGACGAGCTGCTGCACCATCCCGATCCCGGTCTCCTGGACGCCGCTGCCCTCGCCACGACGTACGCCGACGAGCTGCTGGTCGGCACCGCGCGTGACACCCACCTGGCGATCGCGCGACGGGTCTTCGGGGCACTCGGCCTGGTGAGCCACGACGCGCGGCGCGTGCACCGGCTCCACGACCAGATGGCGACAGGCATCTACGGCTCGATGAGCCTCGCGCTCCGTGCGGCCGGCCTCGGGCTGACCAGGCTCGGTCGGGCGGAGGTCGGACCCCGCCTCAACGACTCGACCGCCGGGCGGGCGCTGCAGAGCGCCGTCAACGGCCTCATCGGGGAGGTGCTGAGCAAGGACCACCCGCACCTGGCGCTGCAGCTCACGATCCGTGTGGACGGCCGGCCGGTGCCGCCGCGGCGGGAGGAGCTGGCTGCAGCGTTCCCCGAGGCCACCGGCCGGGTCGTGGTCTTCCTCCACGGGCTGGGCGAGCAGGAGGGCAACTGGGCCTTCCGGTCCGACGAGATGGGTGGCACCTACGGCACCCGGCTGCGCACCGTCGGCGGCTGGACCCCGGTCTACCTGCGCGCCAACACCGGTCTCGGCGTCAGCACCAACGGCGTCGCGCTCACCTCGTTGCTGCAGGAGCTCGTCGACCACTGGCCGGTGCCGGTCGACCAGCTCGCGCTGGTGGGCCACTCCATGGGCGGGCTCATCATGCGGTCCGCGTGCGCGGTCAGCACGCCGGCCCCTGCCCCCTGGCTCGACCGGCTGACCGACCTGGTGACCCTGGGGACCCCGCACCTCGGGGCAGACCTGGCCCTCGGGACCAAGCACGGGTCCCAGCTGCTGCGCCTGCTCGAGGAGACCTCCGGCTTCCACAGGATCCTCGAGCACCGCTCGCCGGGCATCCGCGACCTGGAGCGCGGGCTCCCCGACCTGCCGCCGCTGCCGCACGTCCGCTACCGACTCGTCTCCGCCGAGATCGGGTCGCCCCGGGTGCCGCTGGGACGGCTCTTCGGCGACCTGCTCGTGCGCCGCCGCTCCGCCCATGGAGTGCGGAGGGTCGGTCTGCGCCGGACGCTCCACCTGTTCCCGGACGCCGACGTCCTGCACGTCCCTCGGGCCAACCACTTCTCCCTGCTGAACCACCCCGACGTGGACCGCGCGATGAGAAGGTGGCTGGCATGACAGGCGAGGCGGAGCGTGAGCTCAGTGCGGAGGTGTGGGTCGACGCCCCCGCGGCGACGGTGTGGCAGGCGCTCACCGACCTCGGCCGCATGCCGTCGTGGAGCCCGGAGCTGGTGCGCATGGTGCCGCTCGGGCGCGGCGGCCTGCGAGCCGGGAGCCAGTACGTCGGGGTCAACCGACGCGGGCCCGTGGTGTGGCCGACCCGCAACCGGGTGGTCGCCGTCGAGCCGCAGCGGCTGCTGGCCTGGGACACCCTGAGCAGCGGCGCGCGGTGGATCTTCGAGCTGCACCCCGACGGCGAGCGGACGCGGGTGGTGCAGCGCCGCCCGGTCGCGACGCACCTGACGCTGCTCTCGCGGGCCTTCGCGACGGCGCTGCTCGGCGGCGCCTCCTCACACGCCGACGAGCTCGAGGACGGCATGCGCGCGACGCTCCAGGCGCTCAAGGCAGACGTCGAGTCCGAGCGGTAGCGAGGAGGTTCGGCGCCGACGCCTCATCTTCCCTCGTCGAGGAGCCGCCCGGCGGCCACGAGGGGTGGGCTGGTGAAGCCCTCCGTGAAACCCTGCGAGCACGTCGCCCAGCAGGGTGCGGGCCGCGGCCTCCTGGGGAGACCCCCGACGGAGACCGAGCCAGCCGTGTCAGCGCCTCGAGGTGGCTCATCCGGGTGCCTCGCAGCTCTGCGAGCGCGGCGGCGTGCTCGAAGTGGCCGACCGCCTCGTGCTCATCGGCCACGGGCCGGGCGAGCGCCACGTCACCGCGGAGGATCGCGATGTCTGCCTCTCCGGGGTCACCCTCCCAGTTGGCGGCCGACGCCTCGTCGAGGTAGCGGTCGGCATCGTCCAGTCGCCCAGCCATCAGGCACGCCCGACGCCCGGATCGTCAGGAGACCGCTCCAGAAGACAGGGGGTGTGGAGAGGCCCTGGTAGAGGTCGAAGCCCCTGGTCGACCTCCCGGAGACCCTCGTCGCCGGCACCATCGGGCGACTCGGGCCGTGCCGCCGAGCACCAGCGCGAGCGCGCGCCAGATCGGGTAGTCGTGGGCCTCTGCCAGCCTGTGCAGCTCCTCGGCGCCCTCGGCCACCCGTTCGAGGTCCCGGCTCCACAGCGCGTGCAGCGAGGCGTGGAACAGCGCGTAGGTCCTCGTGTACGGGTGCTCCATCTCCGTCGCCAGCGCCAGGCCGCGGTCGACCCGTTGCTGGGCACGCTCGGGGAAGCCCGTCATCCACAGCATCAGCCCCGACACGACGTAGGAGACGACGGCGGGGTGGGGGCCCACGCGGAACTGCAGCCGCGACGACGGGCTCGACCTGAACTGCTCGATCGACGTCTCCAGGTGGCCGAGACCGCGGGCCACGTCCAGGCTCATGTGCGTGATACCGGCCAGCTGGTGGGCGTCGGCGAGCAGCGCGGGGTCGTGCAGCTCGCCAGCCATGGCGAGCAGCTCCGTGGCGATCTCCCGGCTCCGGGGCAGGTCCGCCCTCAGCAGGTGGAGGGTGCCCAGCGCCCGCAGCGCGGAGAAGCGCCTGGGCGACTCGCCCAGCCTCCCCGGCTCGGGTCACCGCCTCGCGGATGGCCCCCTCGACCTCGACGGTGTAGCCCCGGACCGCGATCATCGACCGGGCGAGGCTCGCCTCCATCGCGATCTCGTCGCGGACACGCTCGGTGGTCGCAGGCTGCAGGGACAGGACGCTGAGCAGGTCATCGCCCAGGGCGAGTGCCTCGTGGTAGGCCCCCTGGGCGTCGTAGTAGCCCCACAGCGGCTCGAGCAGGTCGTCCAGCGGAAGCATCGCCCTCTCGCCGACCCAGAACGTCCATGCGGCGCGCAGGTTGCCGTGCTCGTCGGCCAACGCGGCGAGCGCGTCGTCGCGTCCCTTCGACTCGAACTGGCCCCGCCAGCGCCGTGCCTGCTCGGTGTAGTGCTCGGCGTGCGCCCGCCGCAGGGCCGCGGCCAGCTCCGGTTGCCGGTCGAGCAGGTCGGTGGCGTGGTCGCGGATGGTCTGCAGCATCGAGAACCGCGGTCGTCCGCCGGTGCCGGGGGCGCTGCGCACGAGGCTCTTGTCGAGCAGCGAACCGAGACACCCGACGAGGTCGACGGCCTCGAGGCTCGGGTGAGCTCCGCAGCACGGTCTCGGCGTCGAGCAGTCGGGCTCCGGCGAAGACCGAGAGTCCGGCCAGCACGCGCCGCTCGTCGTCATCGAGCAGCCCCGTGCTCCACTCCAGCATGCGCCGCAGCGTCTGCTGGCGGTCGGGCAGGTCACGCGCCCCGCCCGGCGAGCTCGTCCAGCCGGAGCTCGAGACGGTCGCGCAGCTCTTCGACGGAGAACAGCCTCATCCGGGCTGCCGCGAGCTCGAGCGCGAGCGGCAGCCCGTCGAGCCGCCGGCAGATCGCCACCACGTCGCTCACGTTGGCCTCGTCGAGCTCGAAGCCCGGGGCCGCGGCGGCGGTGCGGTCCACGAAGAGGCGTACCGAGTCCGCGTCGAGCGCGCGGGCCACGGTGAGTGCCCCCTCCCCGGGAAGCGTCAACGGGCCCAGGAGGTGCACGACCTCGTCCCGCACGCGCAGCGACTCACGGCTGGTGACCAGCACGGCCAGCTGCCGGCAGCGACCTGGACGAGCCTGGCGATGGCGGGCGCGGCCTCGGTGACCTGCTCGAAGTTGTCCAGCACGAGCAGCATCCGCCTCCCTCGCAGCCCCCGTGCCAGCGCCTCGAGCGGGGGATCGTCGGAGGCGGCCAGCGGGGCCACGGCTCGGACGATGGCGGGCAGCACGCGCTCGGGTTCCCGCTCCGCGCTGAGGTCGACCAGCACGACCCCGTCCGGGAAGCTCGGCCCGACGCGTGCCGCGACCTCGAGCGACAGTCGCGTCTTGCCCGGCGCCGCCCGGGCCGGCCACGGTCACCAGTCGCGCGGCCCACCGGTCACCAGAGTCCGTCACCTCGGTCAGGGCGCTCTCGCGCCCCACGAAGGACGTAGGTCGGCGCGGGCAGAGCCGTCGGCGTCCACGGCAGCTCGGCGGACCTCGTCCCGACCGCCGGCGAATCCCTCCGTCAGCAGGAGCGGCAGGTCGTCCAGGACGAGGTCACGCAGCTCGTCGGCGTCTCGGAAGGGCTTGTAGGAGGTGGTGTCCTCGCCCCGCAGCCGATCGAGCATCTCCGCCAGCCCCGAGTCCATGTCGGGAGCAGGGCGCTTGACGTAGACGAGCCTCGGCATGCCTGCGGAGAGCAGCAGCTCGTCCTCCAGCCCCGAGATCTCCATGTCCGGGGCGACCCAGCCGTAGCGCTGCCAGTAGACGCCCAGGAACACGTCGGACTGCTCGAGGTAGGACCGGTAGAGCGCGCGGGGCGGGTGCGGACGCGCGCCCAGCTCGAACATGACCGGCGTGAGCCGGAGCTGCTCGATGGCGGCGCGCACGGCTCGGCGCTCGTCCGCGAGCTCGCCCAGTGTGGACGACACGAAGACGCGCAGCCGCTGGTCGGGAGTGCGAATCCTGCTGGCCCCCATGAGGCAGCAGTATGTCAGCGGCGGTGGGCCACGGCAGGCAACCGTCGCTCGGGGCTCACAGGCTCCAGGAGGTCGCGCAGACGCCTCGTCCGCTGTCCGCGAACAGCGACGGGTTGCTCGTGGATGTGTCGACGCCGACGGCTAGGGTCGAGCACGTGACTGACACCTCGACGACGGATATCTCGATGAACGGCGGTGCCCCGGGGTACGGCCTCGACGACAACGTCTACCAGCGGTTGCTCAAGGAGCGCATCGTCTTCCTCGGGTCGGAGGTGCGCGACCAGAACGCCAACGCGATCTGCGCGCAGATGCTGCTGCTCAACGCGGAGGACCCGGCTGCCGACATCTTCCTCTACATCAACTCACCCGGCGGCTCCGTCGACTCCGGCATGGCGATCTACGACACCATGAACTACATCTCCAACGACGTCGCCACCGTCGCCATGGGTCTGGCCGCCTCGATGGGGCAGTTCCTGCTCTGCGCGGGTGCGCCCGGCAAGCGCTACGCCCTGCCGCACTCGCGGATCATGATGCACCAGCCGTCCGGCGGGATGGGCGGCTCCGCCTCCGACATCAAGATCCAGGCCCAGCAGTCGCTGCACATCAAGAAGGTGCTGTTCGAGCTCATCAGCCAGCACACCGGCCAGTCGATCGACCAGGTCGAGCTGGACGCCGACCGCGACCGCTGGTTCACCGCGGACGAGGCGCGCGAGTACGGCTTCATCGACAAGGTGGTCGCCAACGCCGGCCAGGTCGCGGACCAGGGTCGCCCGGCCCACAACAAGGACGAGGACTGACGTGAACTACTACATCCCGCAGTGGGAGGAGCGGACGTCGTACGGCTTCCGCCGGATCGACCCCTACGCCAAGCTCTTCGAGGACCGCATCATCTTCCTCGGCACCCCCATCAGCGACGACATCGCCAACGCGGTGATGGCCCAGCTGCTCTGCCTGGAGTCGATGGACCCCGAGCGCGACATCCAGATCTACATCAACAGCCCGGGGGGCTCGTTCACCGCGCTGACCGCCATCTACGACACCATGCGCTTCATCAAGCCCGACGTGCAGACGGTGTGCCTGGGCCAGGCGGCCTCGGCGGCCGCGATCCTGCTGGCCGCGGGTGCGAGCGGCAAGCGGCTGGCGCTGCCCAACAGCAGGATCCTCATCCACCAGCCCTACACCGAGGGCACCTACGGCCAGACCTCCGACATCGAGATCCAGGCCAACGAGATCCTGCGCATGCGCGAGCTGCTCGAGCGGATGATCTCCGAGCACTCGGGCAAGTCCCAGGAGGAGGTCAGCCGCGACATCGAGCGCGACAAGATCCTCACGGCCGAGGGTGCGCTGGAGTACGGCCTCATCGACGCGGTGCTGGAGTCGCGCAAGGGTTCGCTGGCAGGAGTCTGACCATGTCCCGGGCTTTGCCGTGTCCCCGACCCAGAGCAGGGCTCGGCGGGTTAGTTTTGGTCGCACGGCACACCCACCGGCCCCCGGAGACCTCGGCGGCCACGATGACGAGGAGACCTGCCGATGGCACGCATCGGTGACGGCGGCGACCTGCTGAAGTGCAACTTCTGCGGGAAGAGCCAGAAGCAGGTCAAGCGCCTGATCGCCGGGCCGGCCGTCTACATCTGCGACGAGTGCATCGACCTCTGCAACGAGATCATCGAGGAGGAGCTCGCCGAAGGCAGTGAGGTCGGCCTCGACGAGCTGCCGAAGCCGCGCGAGATCGTGGAGTTCCTCGAGTCCTACGTGGTCGGCCAGGACGAGGCCAAGAAGGCGCTCGCCGTCGCGGTCTACAACCACTACAAGCGCGTGCAGGCGGGCCTCGGGGTGGCCGGGCACCGGGCGCGCGCCGAGGACCAGGTCGAGCTGGCCAAGTCCAACATCCTCGTCATCGGTCCCACCGGGTGCGGCAAGACCTACCTCGCGCAGACGCTGGCGCGCATGCTCAACGTGCCGTTCGCGATCGCCGACGCCACCGCGCTCACCGAGGCCGGCTACGTCGGTGAGGACGTCGAGAACATCCTGCTCAAGCTGATCCAGGCCGCCGACTACGACGTCAAGAAGGCCGAGACCGGGATCATCTACATCGACGAGATCGACAAGGTGGCCCGCAAGGCCGAGAACCCCTCGATCACGCGCGACGTGTCGGGCGAGGGCGTGCAGCAGGCGCTGCTCAAGATCCTCGAGGGCACCACCGCCTCCGTGCCGCCCCAGGGCGGCCGCAAGCACCCGCACCAGGAGTTCATCCAGATCGACACCACGAACATCCTGTTCGTCGTGGGAGGCGCCTTCTCCGGCCTCGAGCAGATCGTCGAGCAGCGGATCGGCCGCAAGACCCTCGGGTTCGGCGCCGACCTGCCGACCAAGGAGGAGCGCGACCTCGACCGCATCTTCTCCGAGGTGATGCCGGAGGACCTGCTGAAGTTCGGTCTGATCCCGGAGTTCATCGGTCGCCTCCCGGTCATCGCCACGGTCGAGAAGCTGAACCGCGAGGCGCTGGTGCAGATCCTGACCGAGCCGCGCAACGCGCTGGTCAAGCAGTACCAGAAGCTCTTCGACCTCGACGGCGTCGAGCTCGAGTTCACCGACGACGCCATCCTCGCCGTCGCCGACCAGGCCATGGAGCGGGGCACGGGTGCTCGTGGCCTGCGGGCGATCATCGAGGAGGTCCTCCTCCACGTGATGTACGACGTGCCGTCACGCGAGGACGTCGCCCGCGTCGTCATCACCGAGGACGTGGTCAGCGACAAGGTCGAGCCGACGATCGTCCTGCGCAGCGCGGACCCCAAGAAGAAGAAGTCCGCCTGACCCGAGCCCCGGTGGCACCGCGTGTGGGTCGCCGCCTGCTCGCCACCTCGTCATGACCCCGATCGAGCTGCTGCTGCTCGCGTTCGCGCTGGCCATGGACGCCGTCGCCGTGTCGCTGGCGCTCGGCCTCCAGCTACGACGCCCTCGCCTCGCCGACGCCCTGCTCGCCGCGGGGATGTTCGGCCTCTTCCAGGCCGCGATGCCCGTGCTGGGGTGGGTGCTGGCCTTCTGGTTCGCCGACGCGGTGTCCGCTGCGGCGCCCTGGATCGCCTTCACACTCCTGCTGCTCATCGGGCTCAACATGCTGCGCGAGTCGCGTGAGGACCATGACGAGCACGAGCAGACGAGGACGAGGACGAGGGGGGCACCGGCGAGCCAGGGTCGTCGCTCACCTCCGACCGGCTGACGCTTCGTCGCACCCTGCCGCTGGCGGTGGCCACCTCGATCGACGCGGCGGCCGTGGGCGTGACCTTCGGTTTCCTCGACGTCTCGGTCGCGCCCGCGGTCACCGTGATCGGGGTGGTGACCTTCGTGCTCTCGCTCCTCGCGGTCGTGGTCGGCTCGCGGGTGGGGGAGCGGCTCGGCAGCCGGGCGGAGGTGCTCGGCGGGGTGGTACTTATCCTGATCGGCCTGCGCATCCTGCTCGACCATCTCGGGGTGCTCTGACCACCGACGGGCTCAGGAGGACACGATCTCGGCAGAGACGTGCACGGGCGGGCCGACGGCGCCGGAGCCCTCGGCCGTCTCCAGGTAGGCCATCTCACCGACCACCTTCGCCGCCGCCGCGAGGTCGTCGGCGACCTGGGCGAGCAGGTCCAGCAGCTGCCGCGCTGCGCTGATCCTCACGTCGGTGATCTCGGTGCGCATCGAGACCTTCGCCTGCGACTTCACGCCGCGCAGCGCGGCGAGGGCCTGCGACGCCGCCTCGAGCAGCGCCGGGTCGCCGCCGGCGGCGCCATCCCGCGACCGGCCAGGGCTGGCGGTGCACCGAGCCCTCCTGCCACCACGACCAGACCTCCTCGGTGACGTAGGGCAGGAACGGCGCGAGCAGCCGCAGCTGCACGTGGAGCGCGATCGCCAGCGCGGCGCGGGCCGAGTCGGCGCCGGTCGCCGCGGCTCGCCGTAGGCGCGCTCCTTGACCAGCTCGACGTAGTCGTCGCAGAAGGTCCAGAAGAACCGCTCGGTGACCTCGAGCGCCGAGGTGTAGTCGTAGGCCTCGAAGGCGACGGTCGCCCGCTCGACGCGTCTGCGACAGCGCCGGCGAGCAGCGCGCGGTCCACCGGCTCGGTGACCGCCTCGACGTCGCGTCGAGGTCGCCTCGACGCCGCCGAGCACGAACCGGGAGGCGTTGAGCACCTTCATCGCCAGCCGCCGGCCGACCTTCATCTGGCTCTCGTCGAACGGCGAGTCCAGCCCGGGCCGGGCCGCGGCGGCACGCCAGCGCACGGCGTCGGCGCCGTACTTGTCGAGGATGTCGGTGGGCACGATCACGTTGCCCTTCGACTTCGACATCTTCTTGCGGTCGGGGTCGACGACGAAGCCGGAGATCAGCGCGTGGCTCCACGGCGCCGACGCCGTGCTCGAAGTGCGCCCGCACCACCCGGGAGAACAACCAGGTGCGGATGATGTCGTGGGCGTGGGTGCACAGGTCCATCGGGAAGACCCGCTCGAAGAGGTCGGGGTCGGCCTCCCACCTGCCGGCGATCTGCGGCGTGAGCGAGGACGTCGCCCAGGTGTCCATGATGTCGGGGTCGCCGGTGAAGCCTCCGCGGCTTCCCCCGCTGCGACTCCTCGTAGCCCGAGGGCACGTCGGTGGACGGGTCGACGGGGAGCTCGTCCTCACGGGGGAGCAGCGGGTGGGCGTAGTCGGGCTCGCCCTCGTCGTCCAGCGGGTACCAGACGGGGAAGGGGATGCCGAAGAAGCGCTGACGCGAGATCAGCCAGTCGCCGTTGAGCCCGCCGACCCAGTTGTCGTAGCGGTGCCGCATGTGCGTCGGGACCCACTGGATCTCGCCGCCGCGGGCGACCAGCTCCTCACGCAGGTCGCGCGTCGCGGCCGCCGTTGCGGATGTACCACTGCCGGGTGGAGACGATCTCGAGCGGCTTGTCGCCCTTCTCGTAGAAGTTCGCCATCCGCTGCGTCGGCCGTGGGCTCGCCCTCGAGGTCGCCGGAGTCGCGCAGCATCGAGACCATCGCCTCGCGGGCGCTGAAGGCGGTCTTGCCCGCCAGCTCGGCGTACGCCGTCCCGGCGGCCGGCGAGCCACTCCGGGCGTCTCGCGGTGGAGCCGGCCGTCGCGGCCGATCACCGTGCGCACCGGGAGGTTCAGCTCGCGCCACCACTGCACGTCGGTCAGGTCGCCGAAGGTGCAGCACATCGCGATGCCGGCGCCCTTGTCGGGCTCGGCGGCCTCGTGCGCGAGCACCGGGATCTCGACGCCGAACACCGGCGAGGCGACGGTGGTGCCGAACAGGTCCTGGTAGCGCTCGTCGTCGGGGTGGGCGATCAGCGCCACGACGGCGGGGATCAGCTCGGGGCGCGTGGTCTCGATCGTGCACGGGCTCGCCGTCGGGCCGGTGGAACGCCACCCGGTAGTAGTGGCCGGGGTACTCACGGGCCTCCAGCTCGGCCTGCGCCACGGCGGTCTGGAACGTGACGTCCCACAGCGTCGGCGCCTCCTGGAGGTAGGCCTCGCCGCGGGCGAAGTTGCGCAGGAACGCCCGCTGCGAGATCGCCTGCGACTCGCGGCCGATCGTGGTGTAGGTCTGCGACCAGTCGACGGAGAGGCCGAGCTGGCGCCACAGCGCCTCGAAGGCCTTCTCGTCCTCCTGCACGAGCTCCTCGCAGAGCTCGATGAAGTTGGGCCGGCTGATCGGCACCTGCCGCTTCGGGTCCGGCTTCTCCGGCGGGGTGAAGTCCGGGTCGTAGGGCAGCGACGGGTCGCAGCGCACGCCGTAGTAGTTCTGCACCCGGCGCTCGGTCGGCAGGCCGTTGTCGTCCCAGCCCATCGGGTAGAAGACCTCCTTGCCCGCGCATCCGCTGGTAGCGCGCCACCAGGTCGGTGTGGGTGTAGGAGAAGACGTGACCCACGTGCAGCGAGCCGGACACGGTCGGCGGCGGGGTGTCGATCGAGTAGATCTCCTCCCGGGTGCGCGACCGGTCGAAGGAGTAGGTGCCCTCGTCCTTCCAGCGCTGCGCCCACTTCGCCTCCAGCCCCTCCAGCGCAGGCTTGTCCGGTACGGCGACCGCACGCGTGGATGCGGTCGTCGTGCCCGTCGGCCTGCTGCAGGGAGTCGGTCATGGGCGAAGTCTAGGGAAGGGCCGTGGGGTCGCCCGAACTAGACTCGGCCACGCGATGGACGACGACAGACCTGCCGACAGCCCAGCCGAGCCCACCGCGACTCAGCCGATGACCGAGCCACCGACCTCCGGACGCCGGCCGTCGGACCGACGTACGAGCAGGTCGAGCGCGCCCTGCTGGAGCGGTGGCCGGAGACCCGGCTCGACCCGTCCCTGGAGCGGATCCAGGCCGCCGTGGAGCTCCTCGGCGACCCGCAGCGGGCCTACCGCGTCGGTGCACCTGACGGGCACCAACGGCAAGACCAGCACCTCGCGCATGCTGGACGACCTGCTGCGGGCGGCCGGCCTGCGCACCGGACGCTTCACGAGCCCCCACCTGGAGTCGATGACCGAGCGGATCTCCGTCGACGGTGAGCCGCTGTCGGAGGAGGCGTTCGTGCGGGCGTGGCTCGACGTGGCGCCGTACGTCGCGATGGTGGACGAGCAGGGCCCGCACCCCATGAGCTTCTTCGAGGCGAGCGTCGCGATGGCCTACTCGGCGTTCGCCGACGCACCGGTCGACGTGGCCGTCGTCGAGGTCGGCATGGGAGGCGCGTGGGACGCCACGAACGTCCTCGACGCCGAGGTCGCCGTCATCACCCCGATCTCGGTCGACCACGCGCGCTACCTCGGCGAGCACGTGACCGACATCGCGGAGGAGAAGGCCGGGATCATCAAGCCCAACTCCGTGGCCGTGGTGGCCCACCAGGACGAGGAGGTCATGGAGGTCCTCGCCCGGCGGGCGCGCGAGGTGGGCGCGAGCCTGCTCGTCGAGGGCGTCGCACTTCGGGGTCGCGCAGAGCGTGCCGGCGGTCGGCGGCCAGATGATGAGCCTCCGGGTCGACGAGATGGGCTTCGACGACGTCCTCCTCCCGCTCTTCGGCGGCCACCAGGCACAGAACGCCGTCCTCGCGCTGGCTGCCGCGCACGTGCTCCTGGGGTCGGGCGGCGCTCACCGGCCAGGTGGTCGGGGAGGCGTTCGGCCAGGCGACCTCGCCCGGACGCCTCGAGGTCATCCGACGCGGGCCCACGGTCCTGCTCGACGCGGCGCACAACCCGCACGGCGCGGCCGCCGCGGTGGCGGCGGTCCGGGACTTCTTCACCTTCGACCCCCTCGTCGGCGTGGTGGGGGTGATGGCGGACAAGGACGTCGAGGGGCTGCTGAGCGAGCTCGAGCCGGTCCTCTCGGAGATCGTCTGCACCCAGAACACCACCTCGCGCTGCCTCCCCGCCGAGGAGCTGGCCGAGGTCGCCCGTGACCTCTTCGGCGAGCACCGGGTGCGCGTCGCGCCGAGGCTCGACGACGCGATCGAGCTCGGCGTCACGCTGGCCGAGACCGGAGGAGCGCTGGGGGAGTCGATCGGGGCCGGCGGCGTGCTGGTCACGGGATCGGTCATCACCGTCGGGCAGGCCCGCACGCTGCTCCGGCGCCGGGGGAGGCACAGTGAGTGAGGCGCCCTCGACCGTGCGCAGCCACCTCGGTCCTGTCCGCAGCGCGATGTGTGCGGGCATCCTCGGGCTGCAGGCGATCGCGCTCGTGCCGGTCTCCTCGGTGCTGCTTCCGCTCACCGACCTCCCCACGTGGCTCGCGGTCGACGATCGGCGTCGGCCTGCCGGTGCTGTGCCTGCTCGGCGCGGGCACGATGCGCGGACCCCGCGGCGGCATCGTCGGGTGGGTCGCCGAGGGCGCGACCATCGCCTCCGGGCTCGGCCACGCCGTGGCTCTTCGGCCTCGGCCTGGTCTTCGCCGCCCTGTACGCCGGGTGCTGGGTGCTGGGCGCGAAGATCGACCGTGAGCGTGCGGAGATCATCGCCCACCACGAGGCGCAGCAGGAGCACCGTCACGGGCTCGGCCGGCGACGCCGAGCCCGAGCCGCTTGGCTAGGCTCCCGCCCATGCCAGAGACCGCCGAGCGCACCCTCGTCCTGCTCAAGCCCGACGCCGTCCGCCGCGGCCTGGTGGGCGAGATCATCGGCCGGTACGAGGCCAAGGGACTGAGCGTCGTCGCGCTGGACATGCGCACCATCGACGAGGAGACCGCCGACGAGCACTACGCCGAGCACGTCGCCCGCGACTTCTACCCGCCGCTGCGGACATTCGTGACGTCCGGCCCCCTCGTGGCGATGGTGCTCGAGGGTGACAGCGCGGTCGAGGTCGTCCGCGGGCTCAACGGCGCGACCGACGCGCGCGTGGCGGCCCCGGGGACCATCCGCGGCGACCTGGCGCTCTCCAACCGCGAGAACCTCGTGCACGGCTCCGACTCCACCGACTCGGCGACCCGCGAGATCGCCGTCTGGTTCCCCGCCCTGTAGAAGACGCATCAGGACAGATCCGGCGCGCGTGTCCTCCCTGATCGGGAGGTCTCCGCTGCCTACGCTTCCCGTGACAGCAGCTGTGACGGGAGTGCGGACCTCGTGGCGAACAGTTTCATCGGCCGGGACATGGCGGTCGACCTCGGGACGGCCAACACCCTCGTCTACGTGCGGGGCAAGGGCGTCCTGCTCGACGAGCCCAGCGTCGTCGCGCTGAACTCGACGCACCGGCGAGGTGCTCGCGGTCGGCCACGAGGCGAAGCGCATGCTGGGCCGCACGCCCGACAACATCACCGCGATCCGTCCGCTGCAGGACGGCGTCATCGCCGACTTCGACGCCACCGAGCAGATGCTGCGGTTCTTCATCCAGCAGGTGCACCGCCGCCGCTACTTCGCCAAGCCGCGCCTGGTGATCTGCGTGCCGAGCGGCATCACCGCGGTGGAGCAGCGGGCCGTCAAGGAGGCGGGCTACCAGGCCGGCGCGCGCCGGGTCTACATCATCGAGGAGCCGATGGCCGCCGCGATCGGTGCCGGGCTGCCCGTGCACGAGGCCACCGGCAACATGGTCGTCGACGTGGGCGGCGGCACCACCGAGGTCGCGGTGATCTCGCTCGGCGGCATCGTCACCAGCCTCAGCGTCCGCACCGCCGGAGACGACATCGACCAGGCCGTCATCGCCTGGATGAAGAAGGAGCACTCGCTCCTGCTCGGCGAGCGCACCGCCGAGGAGATGAAGATGACGCTCGGCACGGCGTTCCCGCTCACCAAGGAGCCCGAGGCCGAGATCCGCGGGCGCGACATGGTCACCGGCCTGCCCAAGACGGCGGTCGTGTCGAGCAGCGACCTGCGCCACGCCATCGAGGAGCCGCTCAACGACATCGTCGACGCGGTCCGCGCGACGCTCGACCAGACCCCGCCCGAGCTCGCCGGCGACATCATGGACCGCGGCCTCGTGCTGACCGGCGGCACCGCACTGCTGCGCGGGCTCGACGAGCGGCTGCGCCACGAGACCGGCATGCCGGTCCACGTCGCCGAGGACCCCCTCCACTCGGTCGCCCTGGGCGCCGGCAAGTGCGTGGAGGAGTTCGAGGCCCTGCAGCAGGTCCTGGTGTCCGAGAACAGACGCTGAGGAGCCTGGCGATGACGAGGAAGCCTCGCACTGCCGAGGACCGCAAGCGGCGCGGGTCGCGCTCGCTGGTGGCCGTGATGGCCCTGGCGAGCGTGACGGTGATGGCCGTCGACGCCCAGGGCGGCGACGTGTCGCCGTTCTCGGTCGCGCGCGACGGCCTGGGGGAGGCGCTCGCGCCGGCTCAGGAGTCCGTCGCCACCGTCGCTCGTCCGCTGCGCGAGGTGCCCGACTTCTTCACCTCCAACCGCTCGCTGCGCGCGGAGGTCACGAGCCTCGAGGCCGAGAACGCCCGCCTGCGCGGCCAGATCAACACCACCTCGCAGGTCCGCTACCGCGCCGCCGAGCTCGACGGCCTGCTGCGCTCCTCGCGCGACCACGGGCTGGCCATGGTGCCGGCCAGGGTCGTGGCGATGGGCCCCGCCCAGAGCTTCAGCCACACCGTCACGATCGACGCCGGCACCAGCTCCGGCGTGCGCGCCGACATGACGGTGCTCAACAACGACGGGCTGGTCGGCCGGGTCACCGAGGCACGGCGGGGCTCGGCCACGGTGCTGCTCATCGTCGACCAGCGGTCGATGGTGGGTGCGCGGCTCGGGTCCAACGCGGAGGTCGGCTTCCTCAAGGGCCGCGGCTCGCTCGACGGCGACAGCCGCCTCGACCTCGACCTCGTCGACAACTCCCAGACCCCGGGCAAGGACGACGTCGTGGTGACGTGGGGCAGCGACGGCGGGGCGCCGTACGTCCCCGGCGTGCCGATCGGCAGCGTCAGCAAGGTGTTCTCCAGCCCGCTCGAGCAGGCCAAGCACGCGGTGATCGAGCCCTACGTCGACTTCTCCTCCCTCGACGTGGTCGGGGTGGTGGTCACCGACGACACCCAGGGCGACCGCGCGGTGATCCGCGCCGGCCGCGCGGACGAGCCCGAGGAGCGCTGAGATGCAGATCGTGCGTGGCCTGGTGCTGACCGTCGTGCTGCTCGCGGCCGTGGTGCTGCAGGTGAGCTTCTTCGGCTACTTCTCGTTCAACGGCGTGGTGCCCAACCTGGTGCTGCTCGTCGTGGTCGCGGCCGCCCTGACCCGGGGCCCGGAGTTCGCGGTGGTGCTGGGCTTCGCCGGCGGCCTGGCCGCCGACCTGCTGCCTCCCGCGGAGCACGTCGCCGGCCGGTGGGCGCTGGCGCTGGTCGTGGTCGGCTACCTCGCCGGGCGGGTCCGGGCGGACGCCGCGCGGTCCACGGTCGGGATGCTGGTCACCGTCGCCGCCAGCTCCTTCATCGGCACCTCCGTGTTCGCGCTGACCGGCCTGCTGACCCGCGACCCGTCGGTGCCGGCGATGGAGGCCTTCCAGGTGATCCCGCAGGCCGTCCTCTACGACCTGCTGCTCGCTCCCTTCGTGCTGCCGCTGGCGATGCGGATGTTCCGCCGGATGCAGCCGGAGCAGGTCGCGGTGGCCTGACGTGGCGACGATCACCGCCTACCGCACCGGAGACCCGGTCAGTGGCGGGCTCCGCAGCTTCACGAAGGGCCGCAGCCGCATCAGCGTGATCCTGGTGCTGGTCATCACCCTCTTCCTGACCCTGCTCGGCCGCCTCTGGTACCTCCAGGTGTCCACGGGCGACGACTACCAGGCCAAGGCCGCCGACCAGTCGATCCGCGAGGTCGTCGTGCAGCCCGCGCGCGGTCTCATCGTCGACGACATGGGCCGCCCACTGGTCGCCAACCGCCCGTCCTGGGTGGTGACGCTCGACCGCACGCTCTTCAGCAAGCTCCCCGAGGACGTGCAGGACAAGCTCATCGGCCGGGTGGCGAAGGCCGTCCGCACCTCGCCGGGCACCATCCGCGACCGGCTGGTGCTGTGCGGGCAGCCGGACTCCCAGGCCGGCGTCTGCTGGAACGGCTCGCCCTACCAGCCGGTGCCGATCGCCGAGGACATCCGGCAGCAGACCGCGCTGTCGATCATGGAGCAGAACGAGGACTACCCCGCGGTGCTGGTGCAGCGCCAGACCGTGCGCGCCTACCCGGCGCCCTTCGGGATCAACGCCGCGCACGCCCTCGGCTACCTCAGCCCGATCACCGAGGCCGAGCTCGACCGCGCCGAGGCGCAGGACGACGGGTCGGTCCATGGCGCCTCGGTGGTCGGCCGCGCCGGCGTCGAGAAGGAGTACGACTCCTACCTGCGCGGCTACCCCGGCTACAAGAAGGTCGCGGTCGACTCGATGGGCCGCGTCCTCGGCGACTCCGGACAGGTCCGCGGCGAGGTCGGTGACACCGTCGTCACCTCGATCGACGCCCGGGTGCAGGCGGTCGTGGAGCAGCAGCTGCAGCAGACCATCAAGACCGCCCGGGCCACCGTCGACACCGTGACCGGCCGGCCCTACGTCGCGGACTCCGGCGCTGCCGTCGTGCTCGAGGCCGACACGGGGCGGGTGGTCGCGATGGCGAGCCAGCCGACGTACGACCCCGAGGTCTGGGTCGACGGCATCAGCTCGCGGCAGCTGAAGCACCTGTACTCCGGCAAGGCGGGCACGCCGCTGCTCTCGCGCGTGACCCAGGGACAGTTCGCCCCCGGCTCGACCTGGAAGCCGTTCATGACGGTGGGTGCCCTGCAGAACGGCTACAGCCACTCCACCTCGCTGCCGTGCTCCTCGGGGTTCCAGGTGGGCAACCGCGTCTTCAAGAACTACGAGTCCGGCGCCTACGGCTACATCGGCTTCCAGAAGGCGCTCGAGGTCTCCTGCAACACGTTCTTCTACCGGATCGGCTACAACTTCTGGCAGAAGTTCGGCAGCGACGTCGACGACGTCGAGGCGAAGGACCCGCTGGTCGAGATCGCGCAGACCTTCGGCTTCGGCAAGGAGACGGGGATCGACATCCCGGGCGAGGCCTCGGGCCGCATCGCCGACCGGCAGTGGAAGCTCGACTACTACGAGTCGATGAAGGACTACTACTGCCGCGTCGGCAAGGAGCCCGGCTACGACTTCCTGCACCGGTTCGCGCGCGAGTTCTGCGTCGAGGGCTTCGCCTACCGCGCGGGTGACGCCGTCAACTTCGCGATCGGCCAGGGCGACACCGTGGTCACCCCGCTGCAGCTCGCGCGGGGCTACGCCGCGTTCGCCAACGGCGGCACGCTCTACGAGCCCCGGGTCGCCAAGGCCGTGGTGAGCCCGGACGGCACGGTGGTCGAGCGCATCCCGCCCGAGGTGCAGGCGAAGGTCGACATCTCCGGCAGCGACCTGAGCTTCATCGACCAGGCGCTGCAGAACGTCTCCAAGGTCGGCACGATGTCGTGGCGGCTCGTGGGCTTCCCGCTGGACAAGGTCACCGTGAGAGCCAAGACCGGGTCCGCCGAGGTCTACGGCAAGCAGAGCACCTCGTGGGTGGCGTCGTACACCAAGGACTACGTCGTGGTGATGATGGTCAGCCAGGGCGGCACCGGCTCCGGCACCTCCGGCCCGGCGATCCGCAAGATCTGGGAGACGCTGTACGGCATCCGCGGCACGGCGGTGCGTGAGGGTGAGGCCGCCATCCCCGGCACCCGCCCGCCGGAGGCGCTGCCCGTCTTCGCGGAGGACGGATCGATCCTGCCGCCGTCGACCGGAGGAGCCCGAGGATGACGGCCCTGCTCAGCCCACCGCGCTCCCGGCGACCCCGCCCGGAGTCGTCGCTGGCCCGCGTGCCGCAGCTCGACTGGCTCCTGGTCGCGGTCGTCGCGGTCCTGCTCGTCCTGGGCACGCTCCTGGTGTGGTCGGCGACCGTGGAGCGCGACGCGCTGACCGGCGGCGACTCGGCGGCGTTCCTGCGCCGTCACCTGGTCAACATCGCGATCGGTGCCGTCCTCTGCGTGCTGGTGGCGGCGACCGACCACCGCTGGGTGCGCATCCTCGCCCCCGCGCTCTACGCGGCGTCGTTGCTGGGGCTGGTCCTCGTGCTGGTGATGGGCACCACCATCAACGGGTCGCGGTCCTGGCTGATGGTCGCGGGCATGTCGATCCAGCCGTCGGAGTTCGCCAAGCTCGCCGTGGTGGTGATGATGGCGCTCTGGGTCGCCGAACGCACGGAGGGGTCCTGGCGCCAGTGGGTCGTGGGCCACGCGGACGTCGCGGGCATGCTCGCCATCTCCGCGGTGCCTGCGGCGATGATCCTGCTGCAGCCCGACCTCGGCACGCTGCTGGTGCTGCTGGCGACCGTGTTCGGTGTGGTCGCCGCCTCCGGCGCCGGCCGGCGCTGGCTGGCCGGCCTCGTGGGGAGCGGCGTCGCCCTGGCGGTCGTGGCCGTGCAGGGCGGCCTGCTCAAGGACTACCAGCTCGACCGCTTCATGGCCTTCACCAACCCTGCGCTCGACCCCCGGGGCGCGGGCTACAACACCGAGCAGGCGCGGATCGCGATCGGCAACGGCGGGGTCTTCGGCCAGGGGCTGTTCGACGGGTCGCAGACCCGGGCGGGCTTCGTGCCGGAGCAGCAGACCGACTTCATCTTCACCGTGGCGGGGGAGGAGCTCGGCCTCGTCGGCGCGGCCGTGCTCATCGTCCTGCTGGGAGTGGTCATCTGGCGGGCGCTGAGCATCGCGGCCGCGGCCGACGACATCTTCGGACGCCTCACCGCGGCGGGGGTCGCCTGCTGGTTCGGCTTCCAGTCCTTCCAGAACATCGGCATGTGCCTGGGCATCATGCCGGTCACCGGCGTCCCGCTGCCCCTGGTGTCCTACGGCGGCTCGTCGATGTTCGCCGCGCTGATGGCCGTCGGGCTCCTCCAGAACATCCACCTGCGCAACCAGCGCTCGATGGGCCTCGGCGTCTCCCAGGGCCACCGCTCCCGGTCACGGTTCTGAGGTAGGACGTGGGCTGACGTAGCCTGGGACGTCCCCCGGTCCCCGACTTCTCTGAGAGCCTGCATGCCCGCCACCGTTGTCGCCACGCCTGAGTCGGTCTGGCCTCGACTGGAGCCGTTGCTGTCCGGTGTCCAGAAGCCCATCCAGTACGTCGGGGGTGAGCTGAACTCCACGCCGAAGCCGTGGGACTCGGCCGAGGTGCGCTGGGCGCTGATGTACCCCGACGCCTACGAGGTGGGCCTGCCCAACCAGGGCGTCCAGATCCTCTACGAGGTGCTCAACGAGCGTGACTGGGTGCTCGCCGAGCGCACGTACGCGGTGTGGCCCGACATGGAGCGCGTCATGCGCGAGCACGGCATCCCGCAGTTCACCGTCGACCAGCACCGTCCGGTCGCGGCCTTCGACCTGCTCGGTGTGTCGTTCTCCACCGAGCTGGGCTACACCAACCTGCTGACCGCGCTCGACCTCGCGGGGATCCCGCTGCGCGCGGCCGATCGCACCGGGGAGCACCCGCTCGTGGTCGCCGGGGGCCACGCCGCCTTCAACCCCGAGCCGATCGCGGACTTCGTCGACGCGGCCGTCCTCGGGGACGGCGAGGAGGTCGTGCTGGCGATCTCGGAGGTCGTCCGCGAGTGGAAGGCCGAAGGTCGCCCCGGGGCCGACGGCCGCGAGCCCCGCGACGAGCTCCTCCACCGGCTGGCGGTCTCCGGCAACGTCTACGTGCCGAAGTTCTACGCCGTCGACTACGCCGCGGACGGCGCGCTCGCCGGGGTGCGTCCTCGCGTTGCCGGCGTGCCGCCACGCGTGCGCAAGCACACCCTCATGGACCTCGACGCCTGGCCCTACCCCCGCAAGCCCTTGGTGCCCCTGGCCGAGACCGTCCACGAGCGCTACTCGGTCGAGATCTTCCGCGGCTGCACGCGTGGCTGCCGCTTCTGCCAGGCCGGCATGATCACGCGTCCGGTGCGCGAGCGGTCGATCAGCACCATCGGCGACATGGTGGAGAACGGCATCCGCCAGTCCGGCTTCGAGGAGGTCGGACTGCTGTCGCTCTCGAGCGCCGACCACAGCGAGATCGGTGAGGTCGCGACGGACCTGGCCGACCGCTACGACGGCAGCAACGTCTCGCTGTCGCTGCCCTCCACGCGGGTCGACGCCTTCAACATCACGCTGGCCAACGAGTTCTCCCGCAACGGACGACGCTCGGGACTCACCTTCGCGCCGGAGGGAGGGTCGGAGCGGCTGCGCCGCGTCATCAACAAGATGGTGAGCGAGGACGACCTGATCCGCACCGTCTCCACGGCGTACTCGCACGGCTGGCGACAGGTCAAGCTCTACTTCATGTGCGGGCTCCCCACCGAGACCGACGAGGACGTGCTCGGCATCGCCGACCTCGCGACGAAGGTGATCGCCAAGGGTCGCGAGGTCTCCGGGCGCAACGACATCCGGTGCACGGTCTCGATCGGCGGCTTCGTGCCGAAGCCCCACACGCCCTTCCAGTGGGCAGCACAGCTCGACTGGGAGACCACCGACGAGCGCCTGGCCTCGCTGCGGGCGGCGGTCCGGGCCGACAGGAAGCACGGCAGGGCGATCGGCTTCCGCTACCACGACGGCCGCCCCGGCATCGTCGAAGGACTGCTGTCGCGCGGCGACCGCAGAGTGGGTCGCGTCATCGAGGAGGTGTGGCGCGACGGCGGTCGTTTCGACGGCTGGAGCGAGCACTTCTCCTACGACCGGTGGATGGCTGCGGCGGAGCGCGGTCTGGCCGGCACCGGGGTCGACGTCGACTGGTACACGACCCGCGAGCGGGGCTACGACGAGGTGCTGCCCTGGGACCACCTGGACTCCGGGCTGGACAAGGACTGGCTCTGGGAGGACTGGCAGGACGCGCTCGACCCCGACGGCGCGGAGGTCGAGGACTGCCGGTGGACGCCGTGCTACGACTGCGGGGTCTGCCCGGAGATGGACACCGAGATCCAGATCGGCCCGACCGGCCGGCGGCTCCTGCCGCTCGCCGTCGTCTAGGAGCGGGCCGTCGTCCGGGCGGTCAGAAGCCGGCGACGAGCAGCGCGAGGCCGATGATGAGCAGGACCCCGACCACCAGCACGACGCTCATCAGCAGCAGGCGGCCCGGCGCGGCCGGTGGCGGGTCGGCCTCGACACCGGCCCAGCCGGCGTCCTGCGTCGGGGGTGGCGTGGGCGGGGGCTGCTGCGGGGCTGCGGGGCGCTGCTCCTTGCCCGGGTAGCTGAAGCCTCCGGGCTGGTCCGCGGGCGGGGGCGGCGGCTCCTGGCTCTGCGCCACCGGAGGGGGTTCGTCGGCCGGCGGCGCCGGGGGCGCGGGCGGTGGCTCCGGAGCGGGGGCGTCCGCGGCCGCAGCCGGGGCGGGGGCAGCGCCCCCACCGGAGGTGCCGCCGTGCTGCTGCAGACCGCTGGGGGAGTAGGCGTAGGACCAGGTGCTTCCGTCCTCGCCCCGCAGGTGCACCTCTCCCTCCCGCACGAACCCGGCGATGGAGAGGTAGAACTCCTCGGCCTGGTCCGACCACTTGGGATCGCCCTGGAGGTCGGTGGTCACGCTCAGCCAGTCACCGTCGCGCGTGAGCGTCACGCCGGCGTACGCCGCGAGGTCGGCCAGGGTGTCGACCTCGTGCTCGGTGTCGGGGTCGAACCACCCCTCGCGCGTCGCCATCCGGTGCTCGACGACGGTCAGGGCCTGACGCTCGAGGTGCGGTGGTAGGAGCAGACGGCCGGTGGTTGCAACGAGGTAGCCCACGCGGGTCAGGGTACGGGAACGGAGGGGTAGGGTGACCGCCCGTGCCGGACCAGCCCGAACAGCAAGCGCCGCCCGTGCAGCGGTTGCGGCTGCGCTACGCCAAGCGCGGACGGCTCCGGTTCACCAGCCATCGCGACTTCGCCAGGGCGTTCGAGCGTGCGCTGGTCAGGGCCCGTGTGCCGATGGCCTACTCCTCCGGGTTCAACCCCCACCCCCGCATCTCCTACGCGGGTGCGGCGCCCACCGGGGCGGCCAGCGAGGCGGAGTACCTCGAGATCGGGCTGCGAGACCCTCTCGACCCCGCGGAGGCCCGCGAGCTGATCGACCACTCGCTGCCTGCGGGGCTGGACGTGCTCGATGCGGTCGAGGCCGGGCCGGGGTCGCTCGCCGACCGGATCGAGGCGTCGGTGTGGTGGCTGGTCCTGCCCGAGGGCGCGGGCGAGGAGGCCCGCCGCGCGGTGGGCTCGTTCCTGGCCGAGCCTGCGGTGAGCGTGGAGCGGATGACCAAGAAGGGCGTCCGGACCTTCGACTGCCGCGCCGCCGTGGTCGCCGCGCACGTGCTCGAGGAAGCCCCGGATCGACCGGGTTGTGACATACTCGAGATTGTCTTGCGGCACGGCACGCCGTCCGTGAGACCCGACGACGTCCTCGCAGGTCTTCGCGAGGTCACTGGGTTCGAGGCGGGTGCAGGAGTGCTCGCCGAACGACGCGCCCAGGGGCCGCTGGACGAGGAGACCGGCGCAGTCGGGGACCCGCTGGCACCGGACCGCGACGCGTAGCTGCTGACCGCGGTCAGGCCAACGAATCCCCTCTGATCGGCGTCGTGCCGATGCAAGCTTGCGCCGGGTCGCGGAGATCGTGACACGGCGACCGAACCGTCCGAGGCGCACCGCCGCGGACTAGGAGCCAGATGGCCGACGACCAGTCCCCGGACCTCTCCGGGGCCCCCACCGAGACATCCACGAACGACGCCGCACAGGCACCCCGGCCCACCGCCACCTCCGCCCCCGAGGAGGGGGTCGGCGGTGACGGCGCGGTCGGCGAGGCCGACGTGCGAGCCGAGCAGGCGCCGCCCCGCAAGAAGGCAGCCGCCCGCAAGCGGCCCGCCAAGAAGGCGGCTGCCTCCGACCAGCCGCCGCCCAGCGACGACATCGCCGCCGAGGAGCAGCAGTCGCTGAGCCCCGACTCCGGCGCCGGTGACCCTCCGGCCGACAAGCCCGCGGTGAAGAAGACCACCCGCAAGCGCACCGCCAAGAAGGCGCCCGCGAAGCCAGCGGGCGATGCGGGCGCCACCGACGACACCGCAGGCGAGGAGGCCGACGGCGACGGCGGGCGGCCGACTCCGCCCAGCGTGGTCTTCCAGCCCCCGCCGGCCACGCCCGCGCCGCGCCGCAAGGCGTCGAAGGCCGCCCAGGCCGACGACTCCGCGGAGGACGACGACGCCGACCACCGCCGAGGCCCCCCGGTCCGGTGCCAAGAAGTCCGCCGCCAAGACCGGCCAGGCCGGCCAGGGCAAGTCGGGCCAGGCCAAGTCGGGCCAGGCCAAGTCGGGCCAGAGCAAGTCCGGCCAGGCCAAGTCCGGCCAGGACGACGCTGCCGGCGCCGACGAGGCTGACGACAACGAGGACTCCGACGACGCGCAGGACGACGACGGCACGCCACGTCGCCGCCGGCGCCGTGGGGGCCGCCGCCGCCGCGGCAAGGGCAGCGGTGAGGGTGGCGACGCCTCCCAGGACGGCGACAGCGACGACGAGGACGACTCGGCCGACGACCTCCGACTCCGACCAGGACGACGACTCCGGCGACGGGGACGACGCGCAGGGGCAGTCGCAGAGCTCCTCGAGCCGGCGTCGCCGCAGGCGCCGTCGCTCCGGCGACGCCGGCGACGACTCCGGCAATGACCCCGAGAACACCGTCACGAAGGTGCGGTCCGCACGCGAGGCCGAGGACGAGATCACCTCCTTCACGGGTTCGACCCGCCTGGAGGCGAAGAAGCAGCGACGGCGCGAGGGCCGCGAGGCCGGTCGCCGACGCGCGCCGGTCATCAGCGAGGCGGAGTTCCTGGCACGCCGCGAGTCCGTGGACCGCACGATGGTGATCCGCCAGCGCGCGGACCTCACCCAGATCGCGGTGATGGAGGACAAGGTGCTCGTCGAGCACTACGTCGCCCGGGAGTCGCAGACCTCGATCATCGGCAACGTCTACCTCGGCAAGGTGCAGAACGTCCTGCCTTCGATGGAGGCGGCGTTCATCGACATCGGCAGGGGCCGCAACGCGGTGCTCTACGCCGGCGAGGTGAACTGGGACGCGCTCGGCGCCGGGAGCGGCGGCAAGGACCGCAAGATCGAGCAGGTGCTCAAGCCCGGCCAGGCCGTCCTGGTGCAGGTCACCAAGGATCCCATCGGGCACAAGGGCGCGCGCCTGACCAGCCAGATCAGCCTGCCCGGGCGCTTCCTGGTCTACGTGCCCGAGGGAAGCACGTCGGGCATCTCGCGCAAGCTCCCCGACACCGAGCGCAACCGGCTCAAGACCCTGCTCAAGGAGATCGTCCCCTCGGAGGCGGGCGTGATCGTGCGCACGGCCGCCGAGGGCGCGGCGGAGGAGGAGCTGCGCCGTGACGTCACCAGGCTGACCGCCCGCTGGGAGGACATCCAGGCCAAGGTGAAGGACGGCAACGCGCCCGCCGAGCTGTACTCCGAGCCCGACCTGACCCTCAAGGTCGTCCGCGACCTCTTCACCGAGGACATCAAGCAGCTCGTGGTCTCCGGGGAGGAGGCCTGGGACATGGTCCACAACTACGTGGAGCAGGTCGCCCCCGACCTGGTCGACAGGCTGACCCGGCACGACGACAGCGACGGCGACGCCTTCGCGGCGTACCGGATCGACGAGCAGATCAACAAGGCGCTCGAGCGCAAGGTCTGGCTGCCCTCGGGCGGCTCGCTCATCATCGACCGCACCGAGGCGATGACCGTCGTCGACGTCAACACCGGCAAGTTCACCGGCTCCGGCGGCAACCTCGAGGAGACCGTCACCAAGAACAACCTGGAGGCGGCCGAGGAGATCGTGCGTCAGCTCCGGCTGCGCGACATCGGCGGCATCATCGTCATCGACTTCATCGACATGGTCCTGGAGAGCAACCGCGAGCTGGTGCTGCGGCGGCTCATCGAGTGCCTCGGACGCGACCGGACCCGGCACCAGGTGGCCGAGGTGACCTCGCTCGGCCTGGTGCAGATGACGCGCAAGCGCATCGGCACGGGGCTGCTCGAGGCCTTCAGCGAGCCGTGCGAGCACTGCCAGGGCCGTGGGGTCCACGTCCACGCCGAGCCGGTCGAGCCCAAGAAGGGCCGCCAGGACGACGACCGTCGTGGTCGTCGCGGCGGCCGGCGAGGCAGGTCCGACGACGAGGGCTCCGCGAAGGACGGCGGCAAGGGGTCCAACGGCAACGGCAACGGCAACGGCAACGGCAAGCGGCAAGGGCAAGGACAAGCAGCGGGAGGGGTCCGCCGACCAGGCCGACTCCGGGGCCCGCAGGCCCACCCCGGCCGAGTTCGCCGCCATGGCCGCGCGCCAGGCCGAGGCGTCCGACGCCGACGCGCCCGAGCAGGACGGGGTCGGCGACCCCCGCGACTCCATCGAGGCCGCGAGGTCGGCCACCGAGGCCGCCGACGCGCCCACGGACACGAGCGAGCCGGTGACGACGCCCGAGCCGACACCCGACGCGACGCCCGATGCGACGAGCGAGGACACCAGCCAGAGCGAGGCGGCGACGCCCGAGCCGGCCACCGAGCCGACGACCGAGCAGGCGGAGAGGCCGGCGACTGCGCCCGTCGACGCGACGCCGCGCATCGTCACCTCCACTCGCCGCCGGGGAGCCCGTCGCGCGGCGGGGCCGCCGCGCGAGGAGACCACGTCGGGGGCCGCTCCTTGAGGAGTCCTCGGCAGGCTGCTGCGGGGCCGGGGCCGTTTTGACCGTGCGTGACGGCCGCCCGTAGACTGTCCTGTCGGCGCGCCGACGCGCGCCCACTGTCTGTGCGCCGCGGAGCGTGCCCCCATCAGAACGACTGAGGAGAGTGAGTCGCGGTGTACGCGATCGTGCGGAGTGGCGGGACCCAGCAGAAGGTGTCGGTGGGTGACGTCATCGAGGTCGACAAGCTCACGTCCGCCGTGGGCGAGTCGGTGACCCTGCCGGTCGTGCTCCTCGTCGACGGCGAGTCGGTCACCTCCGACGCGAGCAAGCTCTCGGGGGCGTCCGTGACCGGGGAGATCGTCGGCGCCACCAAGGGCCCCAAGATCACCATCCTCAAGTTCAAGAACAAGACCGGGTACCGCAAGCGCCAGGGGCACCGTCAGCACTACACCCAGGTCAAGATCACCGACATCTCCGCGAACTGACGCAGCGGCAAGCGACGAAGGACTGAACGATGGCACACAAGAAGGGCGCGGCCTCCACCAAGAACGGTCGCGACTCCAACTCCCAGCGGCTGGGTGTCAAGCGCTTCGGCGGCCAGGCCGTCAACGCCGGCGAGATCATCGTGCGCCAGCGCGGCACCCACTTCCACCCCGGTGACGGCGTGGGTCGCGGCGGTGACGACACGCTGTTCGCGCTGGTCGCGGGCAGCGTCGAGTTCGGCACCAAGCGCGGCCGCAAGGTCGTCAACATCGTCCCGGCGCCCTGAGGTCCATCCAGCCGGACTGACCAGGCATCCGTCACAGGCGCCCTGCTGGTAACCAGCAGGGCGCCTGTGTGCGTCTCCAGACCGTTCCCGACCGATCGCAGGCAGGAGTGACCATGGCCGTGCCGACCTTCGTCGACCGCGTCGTCCTGCACCTGCACGCCGGCCGGGGCGGCAACGGTGTCGCCTCGGTGCACCGCGAGAAGTTCAAGCCGCTCGGTGGCCCGGACGGCGGCAACGGTGGCCCCGGGGGCTCGGTGATCCTGCGGGTCGACCCCGACGTCACCACCTTGGTGGACTACCACCACAGCCCGGTGCGCAAGGCCGAGCACGGCGGTCACGGCGCCGGGGGGCATCGCAACGGTGGTCACGGCAGTGACCTCGTGCTGCCGGTGCCCGACGGCACCGTCGTCCTCGACGAGCAGGGCGAGGTCGTCGCCGACCTCACCGGAGCCGGCAGCGAGCTCGTGGTCGCCCGCGGCGGCCGGGGCGGCCTGGGCAACGCGGCACTGGCGAGCAGCAAGCGCAAGGCGCCCGGCTTCGCGCTGCTCGGTGAGCCCGGCGACGAGCTCACCGTCTCCCTCGAGCTCAAGGTGGTCGCCGACGTCGGCCTGGTGGGGTTCCCCAGCGCCGGCAAGTCGAGCCTGATCGCCGCCCTGAGCCGCGCCCGTCCCAAGATCGCGGACTACCCCTTCACCACGCTGGTGCCCAACCTCGGGGTGGTGACCGCGGGCGAGGTGACCTACACGGTGGCCGACGTGCCCGGGCTGATCGAGGGAGCCAGCGAGGGGCGCGGCCTCGGGCACGACTTCCTGCGCCACGTCGAGCGCTGCGCGGCGCTGGTCCACGTCATCGACATGGCCACCTTCGACCCGCAACGCGACCCCGTGGGCGACCTCGACGTGATCGAGGCCGAGCTGGCGTCGTACGGCGGGCTCGCGGACCGGCCTCGCATCGTGGCGCTGAACAAGATCGACGTGCCCGACGGCCGGGAGCTCGTCGACCTGGTCATCGACGACCTCCGCGCGCGCGGCCTCCGGGTGCTGCCGGTCTCGGCGGTGACCCGCGAGGGCCTGCGAGAGCTGTCGTTCGCGATGGCCGAGGTGGTCGCGCGTGCGCGGGCCGAGCGTCCGGTCTCCGAGCCGACGCGCGTCGTGCTGCGCCCGCACGCCGCCGACACCGGCGCCGACTTCGAGGTGACCGAGACCACCGACCCTTCGACGGGCTCAGGACGAGCGGCCTGGCGGGTCCGCGGCAGCAAGCCGGAGCGCTGGGTGCGCCAGACCGACTTCTCCAACGACGAGGCGGTCGGGTTCCTCGCGGACCGGCTCAACCGGCTCGGTGTGGAGGACCGGCTGCTCCAGCTCGGCGCCGTCGAGGGCGACACGGTGCTGATCGGCGCCGACCCGGACGCGGTGGTGTTCGACTTCCGGCCGATGGTGGACGCGGGGGAGACGGTGCTCAGCAGCCGGCGCGGGGAGGACGAGCGTTTCGCCGAGGAGCGGCCCTCCACCGCTCGGCGGCGCGCGATCGAGGCGGCGTACGCCGAGCGTCAGGAGGGCGAGGCGCGGGCCGACGTCGCCCGCCGCCTGGCCGAGGGCGCACCGCCGGAGGCCTGGGACCAGGCCTGGGACGAGGACGACGACCAGTGACCGGCCGCCGGGAGGTGCGCGACGCGCGCCGGGTCGTGGTCAAGGTGGGGTCGTCGTCGCTGGCGAGCACCGGAGGCGGTGTCGACGAGGCGAGGATCGCCGAGCTGGTCTCGATCCTCGCCGAGGTGCGCGCACGCGGTGACGAGGTCGTCCTGGTCTCCAGCGGGGCGATCGCGGCGGGGCTGACCCCGCTGCGCCTGCGCCGACGCCCTCGTGACCTCGCCACCCAGCAGGCGGCGGCGTCGGTGGGCCAGGGCCTGCTCGTCCACCGCTACACCGAGGAGTTCGCCCGCCACGGCCTCACCGTCGGGCAGGTGCTGCTCACCGTCGACGACGTGACCCGGCGCAGCCACCACCAGAACGCCTACCGGACCTTCGCCCGGCTGCGCGACCTCGGGGTTGTGCCGATCGTCAACGAGAACGACACGGTGGCGACCACGGAGATCCGCTTCGGCGACAACGACCGGCTGGCGGCGCTGGTCGCCCACCTGGTGCACGCCGACCTCCTGGTGCTGCTGAGCGACGTGGACGGGCTGTACGACGGGCACCCCGACGAGGCCGGCGCGGCGCTGGTCGGCGACGTGCGCGACGAGGACGACCTCGCCCACGTGCGCGTGGGCAAGCAGGGCTCCGCCGGTGTCGGCACGGGCGGGATGCGCACCAAGCTGGAGGCGGCCCGCATCGCCACCGGCGCCGGCATCCCGGTGGTGCTGACCTCGACCGGCCTCGCGCGTCAGGCGCTGGCGGGCGACCCGGTCGGCACCCTTTTCCACGCCACCGGGCGTCGCCGCGCCACCCGGCTGCTCTGGCTGGCCCACGCGACCGAGGGCCAGGGGCGCATCGTCCTCGATGACGGTGCGGTGCGCGCCGTCGTCGAGCGCGGCGCCTCGCTGCTCCCGGCGGGCATCGTGGGCGTCGAGGGCACGTTCGCCAGTGGTGACCCCGTCGACCTGGCCGACGCGGCCGGGGTGGTGGTTGCTCGTGGACTCGTCAACTACGACTCGGCCGAGCTGCCCGGTCTGGCCGGTCGGTCGACCCGCGAGCTGGCGCGTGAGCTGGGGTCGTCGTACGAGCGCGAGGTGGTGCACCGCGACGACCTCGCCGTCCTGCGTCGGTGAGGTCGGACGGGCGCCGCGGGGGACAGCCGCGAAGTCCCGGAAGCACCACAGGTCACTGCCGTCACCGGGGTTGTGCGGTTTCGGTGAAACCTGGCTGAGAAGGCCGCCAGTCTCTGCAGAATTGCTGACGGATGGGCCGAAGCGAGGCACGCTTTGTAGTCAGGGCAGCCAGAGGCGAACGAGGAGCACGTTGAACAACATCAGTCGTCTGTGGCACGTGACGATCACGCTTTCCGGGGACTCCATGGAGCCGCTCATGATCCGGGCCGCCCTGGCGCGGCTGGTGGCCGAACGACCGTTCCTGTCGGGCGTCCGCTACAGCCCGGAGTCCGCCGAGATCACCTACTGGGACGAGGGCGACAGCCTCGTCGACGTGGGGTCGCTGGCGCTCCGGCTGTGGAACGAGCACCGCGAGACCGCGAAGCTCCCCGCGTGGGAGGTGGTCGGGCTCGAGATCGTCGAGCGCCCGATCCACCGGCAGCGTCGCCGCTTCGACAACATGACCGAGCTCGCGGTCGCGCCCCAGCTGCGCTGACGCGCTGAGACCGGGTCGTGCCGCGGCACCCCGCTGCCTAGGCTTGCTCCATGACCGTCACCGACGCGGAGACCGCCGTGCTGGACGTGGCCCGGAGGGCGCGTGCGGCCTCCCACGACCTCGCCCAGGCGACGCGCGCGCAGAAGGACGCCGCGCTGCAGGCGATGGCCGAGGCTCTCGAGTCGCACGTGGCGACGATCCTGGAGGCCAACGACGCCGACGTCGAGGCGGCTCGGGCCGCGGGCACGCCGGAGGCACTCATCGACCGGCTGCGGCTCGACGGGGCCCGCGTCGGCGGCATGGCGCAGGGCCTGCGGGACGTCGCGGCCCTCGACGACCCCGTCGGCGAGGTGGTCCGGGGCAGCTCCCTGGCCAACGGCCTCGAGCTCCGGCAGGTCCGGGTGCCGTTCGGCGTGGTCGGGATCATCTACGAGGCACGGCCCAACGTGACCGCAGACGCCGCGGGCATCTGCCTCAAGAGCGGCAACGCCGCCCTGCTGCGCGGCTCGTCGAGCGCCGCGCGCTCCAACGCGGCGATCGTGACCGCGCTGCGCGACGCGGTCGCGGGCACCGGGCTCCCGGCCGACGCCGTCCAGCTGGTCCCCGGCAGGGGCCACGAGGGCGCCAAGGTGCTGATGCGCGCCCGGGGGTTGGTCGACGTGCTCATCCCACGAGGGGGTGCGGGCCTGATCAGGTCGGTGGTGGAGGAGTCCACGGTGCCGGTCATCGAGACCGGGGTCGGCAACTGCCACGTCTACGTCGACGCCTCGGCCGACCTCGACATGGCCGTCGAGATCGTGCTCAACTCCAAGACCCACCGGCCCTCGGTGTGCAACGCAGCGGAGTCGCTGCTCGTGCACGCCGCGGTGGCGGGGGAGTTCCTGCCGAGGGTCGTCTCGGCCCTGCGGGAGTCCGGGGTCACCGTCCACGGTGACGAGGCCTTCTCGCGTCTCGAGGGGGTCGTGGCGGCCACGCCGGACGACTGGGACGCGGAGTACCTCTCGCTGGACATCGCGGCCGCCGTGCTGCCCTCCCTCGACGCCGCCATCGACCACATCCGGCAGCACTCCAGCGGGCACACCGAGGCGATCGTCACCGACTCCCAGGCGTCGGCCCAGCGCTTCGTCGCCGCCGTCGACGCGGCAGCGGTGCTGGTCAACGCGAGCACCCGCTTCACCGACGGGGGCGAGTTCGGCTTCGGCGCAGAGATCGGCATCTCGACCCAGAAGCTGCACGCGAGGGGACCCATGGGCCTGCCCGAGATGACCTCGACGAAGTACGTCGTGACGGGTCGCGGCCACGTCCGGTGACCTGCGCAGGGTAGGCTCCCGGCCATGCTTCTGAGTCTCGTCAGCCTTGCCGAGTCCGCCCACGGCTCCGAGGGCGTCAACGCCTACGTCGTGGGTGGTCTGACGCTGGGGATCCTGCTCTTCCTGCTGTTCGTGGTCACCGTCATCGGCGGCGGGCGCGAGCACACCTGAGCCCGTCGGAGGCACCGTGACCGCAGCCACCCGGGACCGCCGGCGTATCGGCGTGATGGGTGGCACCTTCGACCCCATCCACAACGGGCACCTCGTCGCGGCCAGCGAGGTGCAGGCGTGGTTCGACCTCGACGAGGTCGTCTTCGTGCCCACCGGCCAGCCCTACGCGAAGGCCCACCGGGCGGTGTCGTCGGCCGAGCACCGCTACCTGATGACGGTGATCGCGACCGCCTCCAACCCGAGGTTCACCGTCTCGCGGGTGGACATCGACCGGGGAGGGCCGACGTACACGATCGACACGCTGCACGACCTGGCCGCCGTCTACCCCGGCGCCCGGCTGTTCTTCATCACCGGCGCGGACGCGCTGCCCGAGATCCTCACGTGGCGCTCCCCGGAGGAGATGTTCGAGCTCGCCGAGTTCGTCGGATGCACCCGGCCCGGCTACCACATGGACCCCGCCAGCCTCGACGGGATGCCGAAGGACCGGGTCACCATCGTGGAGATCCCCGCCCTGGCGATCTCGTCGACCGACTGCCGTGAGCGCACGTCTCGCGGCGAGCCGGTCTGGTACCTCGTCCCCGACGGCGTGGTGCAGTACATCTCGAAGCACCGGCTCTACAGCGACGAGCCGGTGGAGGGCACTGCTCTCTCGACCCGGAAGGACCCTGCGTGACCGCGACCGACCACGCCGTCGAGCTCGTCCGTGCCGCCGCCGAGGCGGCGTCGGACAAGCTGGCCGACGACATCATCGCCTTCGACGTCAGCGACCAGCTCGTCATCACCGACGCGTTCCTGCTGTGCTCGGCGACGAACGACCGCCAGGTCCGCGCGATCGTCGACGCGATCGAGGACCGGCTGCGCGAGCTCGACGCCAAGCCGGTACGCCGCGAGGGCGACCGCGAGGCACGGTGGGTGCTGCTCGACTACGCCGACGTGGTGGTGCACGTGCAGCACCAGGAGGAGCGTGAGTTCTACGCGCTGGAGCGGCTGTGGCGCGACTGCCCCCTGGTCGAGCTGCCGGAGTCGGTCTCCAGCGGGCGGGGCCAGCGGGGTTGAGCGACCGGGCGGGCGCGCGGCGGCTGATCCTGCTCCGCCACGGACGCACGGAGTGGAACCACTCCCGGCGCGCCCAGGGGCAGGCCGACGTCGAGCTCGACGAGGTCGGGCACCAGCAGGCCAAGCGCGCCGGCGAGCTGCTGAGCCAGCTGTCACCGGCGCGGCTGTGGTCCTCCGACCTGCCCCGAGCCGTCCAGACGGCGGAGCACGTCGGCCGCGCCTGCGACCTCGAGGTCGAGCTCGACCCCCGGCTGCGGGAGTTCGCCGTGGGGGAGCGGGAGGGCATGACCTTCGAGGAGGCGGTGGAGCGGTGGCCCCACATCGCCGAGGCGGTCGGTTTCGGGGAGCAGCTGCAGGGCGTGCCCGGCGCTGAGACCGAGGACGAGGTCTGGGAGCGGATCGTCCCGTTCGGTCCAGGGCATGCTGACCTCGCTCGCGCCCGGCGAGACCGGCATCGCGGTGACCCACGGGGCCGCGATGAAGCTCGCGCTGTGCGGGGTCCTCGGCTGGCCACGGGAGGCGGTCGGCACCCTCGGGGTCTTCGACAACTGCCAGTGGTGCACCCTCGAGCTCCCGGCGGGCCGGTCGGTCCCGAAGCTGAAGGCCTACGGCCGAGGCGATTTCGCATCGACAGAGGCGATTGGCTAGGATTCCCGGGTTGCTCCGGCGCAGATCCGGTCGGTGCGGCGGGGCTGTGGCGCAGCTGGTAGCGCACCTCCATGGCATGGAGGGGGTCAGGGGTTCGAGTCCCCTCAGCTCCACACATCGGAATCTCCATCGGGCATCGCTGACTGCGCGCGCCGGCCGTCCACTGAGGCCGTTCCGGCCCGCGTCGGGGCCACTTGCCGTCGCCTGGCATCCCCACCCCCCAGAGAGGTGTGCGTCGGCCCGCTGACCGACGGTGGGCGACCCCTGCTGACCGGCGGACGCTCGCGCCCAGGCAACACGCATGATCGCTGCCGGCCGCGCGGCCAGCGAGCACCGGTAGCGGAGCTCACCCGCGACATCACCCCTGGTCACCAGGGCATGTGCCGGCAAGGGTGCAACGGTTGTGGACAGTGCGACGACTGAGAGATGTGATGACCACTGAGGGCCAGCCCAGGCTGGGTTCGAGGAGACGTATCGCGAGCACCGTCTCGCGCTGCTGCGGCTCGCGTACTTGATGTCGGGCTCGCACGAGACCAGCGAAGACGTCGTGCAGGCAGCGTTCACCTCCGCCCACGACCGGTGGGACCGCATCGAGAGTCCTCTGCCCTACCTGAAACGGGCCGTGGTCAACCTCGTCAAGGACGGTCAACGCCGGCGGCTGCGGCTCTCTGGCAAGAACACCACCAGCGCCCGGCGCGTGGTTCTCCCGCCGGAGGTTGATGAAACGTGGGTCCAGATCGGCCGGCTGCCGTGGACCCAACGTGCCGTGGTCGTCCTGCACTACTACGAGGACCTGCCGTTGACAGAGGTGGCGGTGCTGCTGGACCGGCCGGCGGCCACCGTCCGCTCCGACCACCGTCGCGCGCTCGACAAGCTCCGAAAGGCACTCGCATGACACGGCACCCAGCAGCTCCCGAGCTCGAGGACCGGCTCGCGTCACACCCTGCACACATGGCGGGAGACGGTCACCGAGTCCAGTCCCGCCGTCACAGCTCCACACTGCGGCCACACGGCCGCGCGGGCAACGGCGCCGAGTTGGCGCATCGGCATCGGGCGTCGGTGCGGTCGCGGTCCCGCTTGCCTTCGCAGCAGCCGCGGCTCGTCAACGAGGGCCCCGAGTACGTCGATGCGATCCCGCCCGAGCAGATCGTCACCTCCGGCGAGGTGGACGGCAGTCGCTACCTGCTCATCGAGTCCGATCGAACCGGGGAGTGCGGTGAACCATACGAAGGGGTGGAGCTGGTCGAGGAGGACGAGAACCTGCTCGGCAGCGAGTGGAACACCACCGGCTACCAGTACGGCGAGCAGGTCACCAAACGCTGCGAGTGGCGTCACGAACCGGCCAACGACACCACCCGCTACCTGAAGAACCCGTCACTGTTCGACCAGTCGGCGCCCAGGTCGGCGACTCGTTCGTCTGGATCTACGCCGTGCACCCCACGTGGACACGGTGCGCATCACCTCAGGTGACTACACCAAGGACCTGGACATCTACACCGTCGACGGAGCCGGATACGCCCCCTGGGAGATCCCCACCGACCTGGAACGGTTCACCTCGGAGCTCATCATCGACGGGCAGGTCGTCCCCGGCACCCGCCTGGAGCGAAGAACCCCGGAGGTGCCCTGATGGGGGCTTGCGAACGTCGGTGCCCGGGCCGGGTGTGCGGTGACGGTCCTGCGACAGCTGCAGGCCGTCATCGGCGCCGGGGTGCTGGCCGTGGTCGTGCTCGTCTACGTCCGCCGGGTCTGGGGTCGCAAGCGAATGACCTCTGCCTCGACCGGCAACGCGCTCGAGGTCGTCGACGAGAGCTTCAGCCCAGCGCGTTACAACGCCGCCCTCGCGCTCCGCAGCCAGCACGACCACGGACCGGTCACACCCACCCCCGATGACTGGTCACCAGGACCATTCGGCGGCCGGATCCCCATCAAACCCCCCGACGCACACGCAGAACGGCGCGACCCGTAGCGAGCCCGGCTACGCCAACCGAAGTTTCGCTCCAGGGCAGACCGGCCGTCCCCGGCAAAGAAGACCCAGTCCTCCACAGAACGGTCGCGCGCGCACCTACCCCGGAGGCTCCACCGAGTGGGGGAGCCGTGCAACCGACCATGGCATCCGCCCGCTGGTGCGCGCGACCGGCTCGTGGCCCGGCCGCGCCCTTCTTCTTCAGTCGCCGTCGTCGTAGGAGCCCCTGCTCCTCGGCGAGTGCGGCCGCCCGGCGGACCAGGTCGTCGAGCGCGGCGCCATACGCCTGCGCGCTGTGGCGCGGCTGCCAGGCTACGAGCACGGACGGGGCCCCAGCCCGCCGCCCGCATCGCCGGGAGCACCGCTCGAGTGGTCAGGAAAGCGGTGTCGAGGTTGCGTGCCAGTGAGCTCCGCCAGCGGTCATATGTCATGGTCTCGGCCGTGCCCGACTCCTCACCGCCGCTCGACGACGGGTCCACGGCAGGGCGCCGATGCTCGTCAGGCCCGCGTTGTTGACCAGCACCGTCGGCGCACCAAGGCGGCAGTCACCTCGGCCACCGACCGCGCGACCTGCTCCTCGTCGGTGAGATCGGCGATGACGCCCACCGACCGGAGGCCGGCGTCGGTGAGCTGGTGGGCGCGGTCGTGGACCCGGCCGGTGGCGGCGGCCACCGCCACCGCGGCTCCCATGTCACCGAGCAGCCGCGCCGTCGCGAAGCCGATCCCGTCCGGTGCGCCGGCGCCGGTGACGAGGGCGACCTTGCCGGCGAGGTCGAAGGCGGCCGGCACGTTGTCAGCTGGCTCGGTCGCGCGGGGCGGCCTCGTCCTCCGCCGCAGGGTCGGCCGACCCGTCCGCGAGCGCACCGATCAGGCGCGGCACCTCCTCGCGCCGCAGCCGGAGCGTCCCGACGCACGCGCCGTCACGCCACAGGGAAGACGACCACCCCGTGCTCCGGGTGCCAGGTGACCCGCATGCTGCGCTCCTCGCCGCGGGCGTCGGAGAACATCTCCACGCCCTCCGGCAGCGACAGCACCTTGGGTTCCATCGGCCCATTGTTCCCTGCCGCGGCGTCGGTGGGTAGTGCTCTCCGGCCGCGGAGCCGCGTGGCGGGCTACTTCCAGTAGTGCCCGGGCACGATGCGCTTGGCCAGCCGGACGGCGAAGAGGCCCTTGTAGCCGTCGGCGTAGAACACCAGCCGCCGCTTCAGGTCGTACGACGGGGCCGACATCGCCGAGGCGCCGCCGTCGTTGTTCGGCTTCTCGCCGGGCATCGTCGGCTGGTTGAAGTAGCCGACCTCGCGGGGGCGGTAGGGGTCGCGCACGTCGAAGATCCGCAGGCCGCTGCCGATCATGCCGCAGGCGACGATGCCGGGGTTCCGGTAGCGGGGCGCCGAGCAGTAGTGGCCGGCGTAGCCACCCACCGGGCTCTTCGCCCCGGGGTCGTTCTGCTGCGGTCCGTCGCGGTTGCTGAGCTGGTGCACCGCGAGCCGCAGGTTGGACACCACGAAGGGGTTCGCGGGATTGTCGATGTTGATCAGGCGGGCGGCCCCCACCGGGGCGTCCTCCTCGTAGCCGCCGGAGACCACGAGATCGGGGCCGAAGGTGAAGTTGGCGAACTCGTCGGTCTCGAGCACGTACTTGTGGCCGTCGATCACGCAGCGGGTCGGCGTGCTGCGGGATCGACATCTGGCGCCACGTCAGGTCGGTGCCGATCTGCCGGAACTGCGGGTTGTCCTCCCTCGCCTGGATCTCGCTGACGTCGAGGATGCGCAGCCCGCCGTCCGCGACGCGTTCGAAGGGCATCGGCTGTCCGATGTTGGCGACGTACATGAGGTTGCCGTCGGGGCTCAGCCGCAGCCCGTGGTAGACCTCCCCGCCGTAGGTCGCCAGCGTCTCGGGCGCGGAGGGGTCGTCCAGGCCGATGGCGGTGAGGACGGGACCGCCCTGCCCGAGCGAGGAGAAGGTGCCCGAGGCGTAGAAGGTCCGGCCGTCCGGGGCGAAGCCGCTCTCGTGGCCGAAGCCCTGGAACGGCTCGCTCGCGAGCAGCTCGGGGTGGCGGCAGTCGTCCTTGACCGAGTAGACGTCGATCATCCCGGGGAGCGTGGACAGGTTGCCCGCGACCGCGACGAGCAGACCGCGGCGCTTGTTGAGGAAGAGCGACTCGTGCGGTGAGGTGTTCGCGACGGTCTGCAGGGTCGCGGTCCGGCGCGGGTGCTGGGCGTCACCCACGGCCACCACGAACGTGCCCAGACCGCCGTCGGCGAGGTTGTACGGCGCGTCCGCGGGCGCCATCCGCGTCGAGTCGTAGAAGACACACTGGTGCCCGGCCGGGTCGCGGTAGTAGTGGGTCTTGAAGCCACCGCTGTTGCCGATCTTCGACACCATGCGGGTGTTGCAGGTGTAGCCGCGCGCGGCCCGTCCGTTGTCGTAGTCGCGCTGCGGCACCCGACCCTGGATCGACGTCTCGGGCCGCGAACCGTCGTTGCACCTGACCTGCGGCGTCGGGCTGACCGGGGGCTCGTCGCGCGCCGAGGTGGAGGTCGACAGGCCGGGCACGAGGGCGGCGCCGGCAGCCACCAGGGCGCCGGTCAGCACCAGGCGTACGACGAGCGGGCGGGTGCGAGTGGCTGTGAGGGTGCGTTCACGCGACACAGCGTCGCACGTGAACGGGCTCGCGTGAAGGAGCCTGCTCAGCGCTTGAGGCGGGCCATGCTGCGAGCGGTGACCGCGGCGACCACGCGCTGGTAGGCCGAACCCAGCAGGCGCACCTGGAGGTCGAGCGCCTTGGCGTCGAGCCCGACGAGCACGCGTGGCTTGCCGGCCTCCATGCCGTCGAGGAGGGTCTTCGCCGCGCCGTCCGCGGTGGTGCGCGCGAGGTGCCGGTCGAAGAACTCGGAGTTGGTGCGCTGGTCGACACCGACGGCGCGGGCGTTGCGGGCGATCGCGGTCTTGATCCCGCCCGGGTGGACGCAGGTCACCTTGACCGGGTGGCGGCTGACGAGCATCTCCTGGCGCAGCGCCTCGGTGAAGCCGCGGACGGCGAACTTCGCGGAGTTGTACGCCGACTGCCCCGGCACCGCCATCAGCCCGAAGAGGCTGGAGATGTTGACGAGGCGTCCGTCGCCGGAGGCGATCAGGTGGGGGAGGAACGCCTTGGAGCCGTTGACCACGCCCCAGAAGTCGATGTCCATGATCCACTCGAACTCCTCGTAGGAGAGGTCCTCGAAGTCGCCGTGCAGCGCCACCCCGGCGTTGTTGACGAGGGCGTCGACCCGGCCGAGGTCGGCCACGACCGCGTCGGCGTAGGACTTCCAGGCCTGCGCGGTCGCGGACGTCGAGCTTGTCCGTGCGCGGAGCTCCAGGCCGGTCGCCTCCTTGACCAGCAGCGGCGGTCTCCTCCAGGCCGGGGGTGTCGACGTCCGAGAGCACCACAGTCGCGCCCCGGCCGGCGGCGAGCACGGCGAGGCTGCGGCCGATGCCGGAGGCGGCGCCGGTGATGACGACGACCTTGCCGGCGCTCCATGGGTGCTCATGCCATGACCTCCTCGCGCTGCGGGGCGTCGCTCCCGGTGGCCCGGCGGACCTCGTAGGCGTCCGCGTCGAAGGCCTGGGTGAGGCGCCGGAACGTGAAGGTGGCCCTGGGCCACAGCGTGACGTTGCGGCCGTGGGAGTCGAGGTACCAGCTGGCGCAGCCACCGCTGCTCCACACGGTGCGCTCCATGCGCTCCTGCAGCTCGTCGACGAACTCCCGCTGCACGTCGGCGCGCGGCTCGACCGCCGAGATGCCGGAGTCCTTCATGTGCTGCAGCGCGTCCATGATGTAGCGCACCTGCGACTCGATCATGAACACCATGCTCGAGTGCCCCAGGCCGGTGTTCGGGCCGACCACGAAGAACAGGTTGGGGAAGCCGTGGACGGTCGAGCCCTTGTAGGCCTGCATGCCGACGCTCCCGAAGTGCGTCGGCGAGGGTCGTGCCCTCGCGCCCGGTGAGGTGGTGGGCGATCGGCAGGTCGGTGGTGTGGAACCCGGTGGCGACGACGATCGCGTCGACCTCGCGCTCGGTGCCGTCCTTGGCGACGATGCCGGTCGGGGTGATGCGCTCGATGCCGTCGGTCACGAGGTCGACGTCGTCCCGGTCGAGCGCCGGGTACCACGTGTTGGAGATCAGGATGCGCTTGCAGCCGATGCGGTAGTCGGGGGTGACCTTCTCGCGCAGCTCGGGGTCGTTGATGCCCCGTCGGATGTTGAGCCAGGCGAGCTGCTCGGCCGGCCAGGCGAGCGCGGGCTTCAGCGTGAACGCCGGGACGTACATCTCGCGGCCCCAGTAGATGGCGGTGCGGTAGAGGCGCTGGAGGCCCGGCACGGTGCTTGAAGGCGAGCTTCTCGAGGCGCGGAGTAGTCGCGGTCGTTCCGCGGGATCACCCAGGGCGCGCGTGCGCTGGTAGACGTCGAGGTGGCGACACCTCGGGCGCGATCTCCGGGACGATCTGGATCGCGGAGGCGCCGGTGCCGATGACCGCGACCCGCTTGCCCGCGAGGTCGTAGTCGTGGTTCCACCGCGGCCGAGTGGAAGACCTCGCCCTCGAAGGAGTCGAACCCCTCGATGTCGGGGTTGCGTGGGTCGGAGAGGGCGCCGGCAGCGGACACGACCACGTCCGCGGTGAGGTCGCCCCGCGAGGTGCTCGACCCGCCAGACCTGGCGCTCGTCGTCCCAGACGGCGTCCTGCATCGTGGTCTCGAAGACGAAGCGGTCGAGGGTGCCCGACTGCTGGCGACCCGCTGGATGTAGGACTGGATCTCGGGCTGGGGGGAGAAGGAGCGCGACCACTCCGGGTTCGAGCGCGAACGAGTACGAGTAGAGCTGCGAGGGGACGTCGCAGGCGGCCCCGGGGTAGGTGTTGTCGCGCCAGGTGCCGCCGACGTCCGCTGCCGCGCTCGACGACGAGGAAGTCCTGCTCGCCGGCCTCGTGAGCTTGATGGCCATGGCGAGGCCGCCGAAGCCGGCGCCGACGACCAGGACCCGGACGTGCTCGGGAAGGGTGTGTCGAGGCATGCCCGTCATCGTAGGAAGCCTATTGAACACGGGTCAATAAGATCCTGAGCAAAGTTCAGTTACGTGCGTCACGTTGTTGAACGCAGTTCAGTAGGATGCCGGTGTGAGCACCCGGACCCGGCTGAGCCCCGAGCAGCGCCGCGCGCAGCTGCTCGACCTCGGCGTGCAGCTGCTCTCCGATGCGCCGGTCTGGAGGAGCTCTCCATCGACCTGCTGGCCGAGCACGCCGGCATCTCGCGCGGCCTGCTCTACCACTACTTCTCGAACAAGCGGGACTTCCACCTCGCGGTCCTGCGCAGGATGGCCGACCAGGTCATCGAGATCACGGCACCGACCGGCGACGGCTCGCCGCTCGACCAGATGCAGGTCTCGCTCGAGGCCTACGTCGACTTCGTGCGCGACCAACCACGAGTCCTACCTCGCCTTCGTGCGCGCGGCGGCCGCCGGCGACGAGTACTACCACCGGATCTACGAGGACGCCCGGCGCGCGCTCACCGACCGGATCTTCGACCCCGCCGACATCGACTTGCTCGGCAGCGTCGGCCTGCGCGACGACGCCCGCGGTCGCGGCTCATGGTGCGCGGCTGGCAGCGCCTGGTCGAGGAGTGGTGCTGTCCTGGCTGGAGACGACCGCGAGAGCATGAGCCGGAGCAGCTGCTGCGAGATGCTGACCGCAGCCCTCCCGGCCCTCGCGGCCGCCGACGACTGAGCCGCCCCTGGTACTTGTCCGGCCGACAAGTATCGTGAGGGTGTGCCGACACCTCCGAGTCCCGTTCGTCTACCTGACCGCCGACGTGGTGGCGCTCGACGCCTGCATCCGGAGGCCGGGCTGTCGCGTGCTGCTGGTGCAGGCGTGGCAGCGACGCCGTACAAGGGCCGGTGGGCGCTCCCCGGCGGCTTCGTCGACGCGCGGCGAGGAGCGTCGAGACGGCCGCCCGCGCGCGAGCTGCAGCGAGGAGACCGGGGTCAGCGCCCGGCGGGTGCACCTCGAGCAGCTGGGCGCCTACGCCGCCCCCCGCCGCGACCCGCGGCACCGGGTGGTCTCGCGTCGCGTTCCTGGCCGCGGCTGCCCGGCGACGTCGAGCCCGAGGGCGGGGACGACGCGGCGGACGCCGAGTGGCTGCCGGTCGCGGAGCTGACCCGGCTCGCGGCGGCTGGCCTTCGACCACGCGCACGATCCTGCAGCGACGCGCTCGAGCGGCTCGCCCACCTCGCTGGAGCGCACCGCGCTTGCCGCCCGGCTGCTGCCGCCGGAGTTCACGGTCGCGCGAGCTGCGCGAGGTCTACGAGGCTGTGGGGGGCCGAGCTCGACGCCGGCAACTTCCAGCGCAAGGTCACCGGCGTGCCCGGCCTGCTCGTGCGCCACCGGCGGCTCGGTCCAGCGGGGTCGCGGCCGGCCGGCCGCGCTGTTCACGGCCGACCCACAGCGGCGATCTCGCCGCCGCTGCTGCGCCTCGGGTGAGCGGGCGGGACCGACGGGGACGTCGGCGCCGGGGCGCGCCGCGCCGCACCCGGCCGCGTCGACGCCGTCGCCCGAGGAGGTCGAGCGGCGGCGCGGCCTCGTGCCGGCGGTCCACTATCCGGAGGAGCTGCCGGTCAGCGCCCGCCGCGACGACATCGCCGCGGCCATCCGCGACCACCAGGTCGTCGTCGTGGCCGGCGAGACGGGGTCGGGCAAGACCACCCAGCTGCCCGAAGATCTGCCTGGAGCTCGGCCGCGGCGTCGCGCGGCCGGATCGGGCACACGCAGCCGCGCCGGATCGCCGCGCGCAGCGTCGCCGAGCGGATCGCCGAGGAGCTCGGCGTCGAGCCTGGGCGGCGTGGTCGGCTACCAGGTCCGGTTCAACGACCACGCCGGCCCGGACACGCTGGTCAAGCTGATGACCGACGGCATCCTGCTCGCCGAGCTCCAGCACGACCGGATGCTGAGCGCCTACGACACCCTCATCATCGACGAGGCCCACGAGCGCAGCCTCAACATCGACTTCCTCCTCGGCTACCTCAAGCAGCTGCTGCCGCGTCGTCCCGACCTCAAGGTCGTCATCACCTCCGCCACGATCGACCCCGAGCGGTTCGCCGCGCACTTCGCCGACCGCCACGGGAGGCCGGCGCCGATCGTCGAGGTCTCGGGCCGCACCTACCCCGTCGAGGTGCGCTACCGGCCCGCTGGTCGAGGAGCCCTACGACGACGAGGAGGGCGAGCCCGTCGTCCGCGACCAGACCGAGGCGATCGTCGCGGCCTGCCAGGAGCTGGTCGCCGAGGGGCCGGGCGACATCCTGGTGTTCCTGCCCGGCGAGCGGGAGATCCGGGACACCGCCGACGTGCTCGAGCGGGGTCGCTGGGGGCGCGGGACCGCGGTCGACGTCGTACCGCTCTACGCCCGGCTGTCCTCCGCCGAGCAGCACCGGGTCTTCGAGCGCCACGCCGCGGCGCCGGATCGTGCTGGCCACCAACGTCGCCGAGACCTCGCTGACCGTGCCGGGCATCAGGTACGTCGTCGACACCGGGTCGCGCGGATCTCGCGCTACTCCTGCCGCACCAAGGTGCAGCGGCTCCCGATCGAGCCGGTCAGCCAGGCGTCGGCGAACCAGCGCTCGGGGCGCTGCGGCCGGGTCGAGGCCGGCATCGCGATCCGGCTCTACTCCGAGGAGGACTACGGCGGCCGGCCCGAGTTCACCGACCCCGAGATCCTGCGGACCAACCTCGCCTCGGTGATCCTGCAGATGACCGCGCTCGGCCTCGGCGACGTCGCGCGCTTCCCCTTCGTCGACCCGCCCGACCGGCGCCAGGTCACCGCCGGCGTGCAGCTCCTGGAGGAGCTCGGCGCCCTCGCAGCGAGCGGAGACCCGGGACGCGAGCAGCCGCGACGGCTCACCAAGGTCGGCCGTCAGCTGGCGGCGCTTCCCGGTGGACCCACGGCTGGCCCGGATGATCCTCGAGGCCGAGCGGCTCGGCGTGCTCCGGGAGGTGCTGGTCGATCACCGCGGCGCTGTCGGTGCAGGACCCGCGGGAGCGCCCGGTCGAGCAGCGGGCGCAGGCCGACCAGCTGCACGCCCGGTTCAAGCGACGAACGCTCCGACTTCCTCACGCTGCTCAACCTGTGGCGCCACGTGCGCACCCAGCAGCGCGAGCTCAGCTCGAGCGCGTTCCGGCGGATGTGCCGCAGCCGAGTACCTCAACTACCTGCGGATCCGCGAGTGGCAGGAGCTCGAGTCGCAGCTCCGGCAGGCCGCGAAGCAGATCGGGTCTCGACGAGCTCGACCACCGGGAGCACGGCTCGACCGACGGGCGAGGCGCGTCGACGAGGACGCCGTCCACCAGGCGCTGCTGTCCGGGCTGCTCTCGCACGTCGGCCTCCGCGACCCCGACCGGCGCGACTACCTCGGCGCCCGCAGCACCCGGTTCTCGATCTTCCCCGGGCTCCGGGCTGTTCCGGAAGCAGCCGGCGCTGCGTCATGGCCGCCGAGCTCGTCGAGACCTCGCGGCTCTTCGCCCGCGTCAACGCCGCCATCGAGCCGGAGTGGGCCGAGCGGCTCGGCGCGCACCTGGTGAAGCGCAGCTACTCCGAGCCGCACTGGTCCCGCAAGCGCGTCGCGGTCATGGCCCACGAGCGCGTCACGCTGTACGGCGTGCCGCTCGTCGCCGACCGCCTCGTCTCGCTACGGCAAGGTCGACCGCGCAGGTCGCCCGGGAGCTGTTCATCCGGCACGCCCTGGTCTACGGCGAGTGGCAGACCCGGCACCGGTTCTTCCACGACAACCGGGCGCTGCTCGAGGAGGCCGAGGAGCTCGAGCACCGCGCCCGCCGCCGGGACATCGTCGTCGACGAGCACACGCTCTTCGACTTCTACGACGCCCGGGTCGGCGCCGACGTCGTCTCCGGCGCGCACTTCGACTCGCTGGTGGAAGCGGGCCCGGCAGCAGCAGCCCGACCTGCTGACCTTCGACCCGGAGATGCTGGTCAACGAGGCGGCCCGCGAGGTCCGCGCAGGACGACTACCCCGACACCTGGCACGAGGGCGGGCTGACGCTCCCGCTGTCCTACCACTTCGAGCCCGGGCGCCGCGACGACGGCGTCACCGTCGACCTCCCGCTGGCGACGCTCAACCAGCTGCCCGACGACGCGCTGTCGTGGCAGGTGCCGGGGCTGCGCGAGGACCTGGTGGTCGCGCTGCTCCGGTCGCTGCCCAAGCAGCTGCGGGTGAGCTTCGTGCCTGCGCCCGAACCACGCCAGCGAGTTCCTGGCCGCGGTGTCGCCGGGCGAGGAGCCGCTGCTCGACGCGCTCGAGCGGCACCTGCGCTCGCGCACCGGCGTGCGTCGTGCCCCGCGAGGCGTGGGACTGGGCGAAGGTGCCGGCGCACCTGCGGCCGACGTACCGCGTCGTCGCCGACGACGGCGCGGTCGTCTCGACCGGCAAGGACCTCGCCGAGCTCAAGGCGCCGCTGCGCCGGCCGCTTCGCCGAGGCGCTGGCGCGACGGCGTCGCAGCCGAGCGGAGCGCGCACCGGCCAGCGGGCCTGGACCTTCGGCACGGTCGAGCGCTCCTTCGAGCAGGCTCGCGCCGGGCACCAGGTGCAAGGGCTTCCCCGCGCTCGTCGACGAGGGCACGCACCGTCGGGCTGCGCGTCCTCGGCTCGAGGCGGACCAGGAGGCCGCCCACCGGCTGGGCGTGCGCCGGCTGCTCGCGCTCACCGCTGCCGTCCCCGCCGCCCGGCTCACCGAGGGCTGGGACAACCGCCGCAAGCTCGCGCTCGCCGGCTCGCCGTACCCGACGGTCGCCGCGCTGCTCGACGACTGCGTGCTCGCCGCGGTGGAGCTGCTCATGGACCGGCACGGCGGTGTGGTGTGGGACGAGGAGTCGTTCGACGTCGCTGCGGGCGAGGGTCGGCGCCGGAGCTCGAGGCCACGGCGCGGGAGGTGCTCGACGACGTCGTCCGCGTGCTCGCCGCCTGGCGGGCGACCGACCGCTCGCTGTCCGGGTCGGTGGACCTGGCCCTGCTGCCGGCGATGGCCGACATGCGGGCGCAGGTCGGAGCGGCTGGTGCGCCGCGGGTTCGTCGCCGACGTCGGCGCCGACCGGCTGCGGCACCTGCCGCGCTACCTCGCCGCCGTGCGAGTCCGGCGCGAGCGGCTCGTCGGCGGCCCGAACCGCGACCGGGTGCTCATGGACCAGGTGCGACCGCTGCAGGAGGCCTACCTCCACCGCGTGGAGGCGCTGCCGGAGGGCCAGCCGCGAGCCGCTCGCCCTGCGCCGGGTGCGCTGGCTGCTCGAGGAGTACCGCGTCAGCCTGTGGGCGCAGCACCTGGCACCGCCGAGCCGGTCTCGGACGCCCGGATCCGCAAGGCGCTGGACGCGCGCCTAGGCCAGCATCAGGCGGGTGGTGCTCGCGGGCGGCCGCGACCACGGCGTCGAAGAGCGACCTGGTCGAGAGCGGCGCCCTCGCGACGCACCTCGTGCCTGGGGGAGCACCAGCAGCCGGTCGAGCCGCACCTCGCTCGGACGGCCCTCCCGGTCCCAGGCGCCGGTGCCCACGTCCATCCAGTGCCGGCCCCACGCCTCCTCCTGAGCGGCGTCCCGGTCGTGGTCCTTGCTGGTGAGCTGGCAGCGCGAGGAGGTGGCCGTCGGCGGCGAAGGCGAGCACCAGCACCGGCCGGTCCTTGCCCTGGGAGGGGTCGTCCTCGTAGGGCACCCAGGCCCACACCACCTCCCCGGGATCAGGCAGGCCGTCGGCCTCCGGCGCGTAGCTCGGCACGATCGACTCGGGATCCTGGGCGTTCACGCCACGACTGTAGGCCGCCGGCCGATAGCGTGTGGCGCGTGACGGAGTCGGTGAGCGTCGCCACGTACAACCTCTACCTGGGAGCCGACCTGAGCCTGCTGCTGGGCGAGCGGCCCCGGGACGAGCTCGCGACCAACCTGGCGGAGGTCGAGCGTCAGCTGTTCGCCACCGCCTTCCCCCAGCGCGCGACCCACATCGCCCGCTCGCTGGCCGAGCGGGAGGTCGACCTCGTCGGGCTGCAGGAGGTGTGCTGCTGGACGGTCTCCGAGCGCCAGGTGTGGGACTTCGCCGCGCTGCTGCTCGGCTCGCTGCGCGAGCACGGCGTCGAGTACGAGGCGGTGAGCGAGGTCGCCACCTTCTCGGGCGAGGGCGAGCTGCCCAACGGCGGCACCGGGCTGCCCATCCACGTGCGCGGGTCGAACGTCGTGCTGCGCCGGGTGGGGTCGCCGGTGACCGTCACCGACGAGGGCCACGGGCTCTTCGACGAGGCGCTGCAGGTGTACTCGTTCGGCACGCCGCACCGTGGCCATCGCGCGCGGGTGGTGCGGGGTGCGCTGCGAGGTCGGCGGCAGGTCCTTCGCCTTCATCGACACCCACACCGAGGCCTACGGCCCGGCGTCGCGCAACCGGCAGCGCGACGAGCTGATGGCCGCCTGCGACCGGTGGGACGACCCGCTGGTGCTGGTCGGTGACTTCAACGCCACCCCCGACCAGGTGGGGATGCCGCCGGACCTCGTGGACGCGTGGTCGGTCAACGGCGACGCGCCGGGCCCCACCTGCTGCCAGGGGCCCGACCTGACCAACGAGGAGTCCTCGCTGCAGGAGCGCATCGACTACGTCTGGGTGCGGGGGGCACGCGTGAGGTCCGCCGAGCTGCTGGGCACCCAACGCTCGGTGCGCGACGCCGCCGGCATGTGGCCCTCCGACCACGCGGGCGTGCACGCGGTGGTCGAGCTCGACTGATCTCGAGCGGCATGTTTGTGCGCCGGGCCGGGAGCGCCTCACGGCGCGTGGCCGCTCGTAGCGGCTTCTGTTGGGACCCGGGGCTGCCGCGGCCCGGCGCGAGCCCAGTGTAGGGGGTCCGTCGAGCCGGGGCCCGGAGTCAGCTCAGCTGGCCGGCGAGCTCGAGCCGCGCCGCGGCGTGCAGCTGCTCGGCCATGTGCATCAGCCTGGCCGCGGACAGGCTCGCCTCGTGCGAGGACGCGTCGTCGCCGTCGAGCTGAGCCCTGCCCACGGCTGCCAGGTGGGTGAAGGCGGCGGCGCGGAACAACGTGTCCGCGAAGTCGCCCACCCGGATGCCCCGGAGCACGTCGTCGGCCATGGCCCGGACCTCCTCGGGGCCGGGAGGGGACGACACGCCGGCCACGACCTCGACGACGGGCGAGAGGTGGCGACCCAGGTCGAACTGGCGGGCCGCCCCGACGGGGTCGGCGTGCACCCACGAGCGCAGCAGGTAGAGCCGCCACAGGCAGCCCGAGAGGCTGTCGGACGGTGCCCGCGACCACAGCTCGGCGAGGTCCTCCAGGCCCTCGGTCTCCGCCAGGTGCACCAGTCGCTCCACCACGACGGACTCGGTGGCGTCGCGAGGGCCTCGCACGAGCATGGTCGCCACGCGGTCACCTGCCTCGGCACGGCCGGCCGGATCGTCGTCACCGAGCAGGGTCTCGAAAGCAGCCGCTCCGGGGAGGGCTGGCCGGTGGTGACGTCCGTGCTGCTCGGTCACGGCCCAGGCTCAGCCGCTCTGGGTCGCGTTGCGCACGCCGACGGCGGCGGGGGTGCGGCCCCGGGGGTAGCTGAAGTCGTCGCCCTCGAGCTCGACCACGACGAGGTGCACCACGCGGGCGTCGCGGGCCAGGGCGACGTTCTCCACCCGTGTGCTCCCGGTGGCCGTGGGCTGGAAGACGACGTACGACGAGGCGGCGTCCGCGCTGGTCCGGACGCTCTCGGGGTCGGTGACGCGGACCCCGTCCTTGCCCTTGGCCCTCGCCTCCAGGCGTGCCTGGCAGCCGTCTCGCCACGACTCGAGCACCGCGTACGCACGCCGTGCCGTCAGCTCGTCGGGCATGCCTGCGACGAGGTGGTGCGCACGCACGCCGGCGTCGAGCTCGGAGGTGTACTCGCGCACCGCCACCTTCCGTGCGCCGATGTCCTGCAGCGCTGCGCGGTGGCAGGAGGCCAGGCGGTCGGGCTCGGAGTCGAAGTCGTTGCCGGCCGCCCACGTCCACTCGGCGTTGAGCTTGCCCATGCCATCGGCCGGCAGCAGCATCGCCGCGACCTGGACCGGGGCCGGGCGCGTGATGGTCGCGGTCGGCTGCTCGCTGACGCTCAGCGTGGGCGTGCTCGCGCTCGACGCGGCGCTCTCGGTGGGGGTCGACGCCGTCGGGCTCGACGAGGCGGTCGAGCTCGTCGGGCTCGACGGCGTCTCCTCCACGTCCGCGGCCGTGGGGGAGGGCTCGTCCTCGCTGCACGCCGAGAGCGACAGGCCCAGTGTCAGGCTCAGGGTGGCTGCGACGAGGACGGTGGCGGCGGGGGGCTTCCGCATCGGTGGAGGATCTCCTTGGTCGGCGCGGCCGGCGTACGGCGCGCGGGGGCGCGTCCACTGTAGGTGTGCGGTCCGCCACGTCGCCCCGTCGCGACGTCGTCGGCGTGTCCTGCTCCGCTAGCGTGGAGCCTTCGAGCGGAGGGGTGCGATGCGGGCAGCGAGGACGCGGGTGAGCAGCGTGCTCCTGGCGTGCGCCCTGGCGGTGCCGCTCGCCTCGTGCAGCGAGGCCGGTAGCGCCGATGCCGAGCCGTCCCCGACCTCCCCGGCCACCACCGCGTCCTCCCCGTCCTCCCCGTCCGCCATGGCCGGACCGCTCGAGCTGAGTGTCTACGGCGAGCCGGAGGCGGTGCGGGCCTACCGCAACGTCGCCGCGGACTTCACCGAGGAGACCGGGGTGGAGGTGGAGGTCCAGGTGCACCCGAGCGCCTCGCGGTCGGCCGACGACGTGATCCAGAAGCTCGACGGGGCGGGGAGCGCCCCTGACGTCTTCCTGCTCGACCCCGTGTCCCTCCCGGACGCCCTGGCAACCGAGCGGCTGCAGCCCGTGGACGAGGAGCTCGAGCAACGAGGGCTCCAGTTCGGCGACGGCTACCAGCGGACCGCGCTCACCGCCTTCAGCGCCGAGGACCACCTGCAGTGCATGCCGGTCGACATGTCGCCGTACGTCATGATCATCAACCGCGACCTCGTGCGCCCGCGCGACCTGGCGATCCGGGGCGTGCCCCTGCCGGAGCAGCGGCAGTGGCTGTTCGAGGACTTCGCGGCGGCCGCGCGTCTGATCGCTCGCGAGCAGCAGAGCGTCGAGGGTTTCAAGTCGGTCCACCTGCCCCTCGACATCGAGCTGCTCACCGCGTTCGTCCGCAGTGCCGGCGGCGACGTGGTGGACGACGTCGACCGACCCGGCGAGCTGACCCTGGACACGGACGAGGCCAGGACGGCGCTGCTGGCCTACATCCGCCTCGCGCGGCAGCGCTCGGTGGCGCTGAGCGAGGAGGAGGCCGAGGAGGTCGCACCCGCGGACCGGTTCGGCGACGGGCGGCTCGCGATGATGTTCGGCACGCGGGCCGACGTGCCCGACCTGCGCAGGACCGACGTGCCCTTCGACGTGATGCCGCTGCCGAGCCTCGGCACGCCCCGGACCGTCGCGGACATCGCCGGGCTGTGCGTGGACCAGCAGGGCACGCAGATGGAGACCGCCCTGGACCTCGTCGCCTTCGTGGCAGGCAACGACGCATCCACCACCTTGGCCCGGTCAGGCGCAGTCCTGCCCGCGAACCTCGACGTCGCCTTCAGCCCGGCCTTCGCCCAGGCCGGGCAGTTCCCACGCTCGGCCCAGGTCTTCCGCGACTCCCTCGCCCACAGCGGCCTCATGCCGTTCTCCACTGCCTGGCCCGAGGTGAGCGCGCGGGTGGAGACCGCGCTCGCACGTGTCGTCGACGACAGCGGCGGCGTCGGCCGGTCGCTCGATCGCGTCGCTGCCGCGGCTCGACGAGCAGTCGCAGCCGGTCTTCGAGGAGGCGCAGCAGGCCGAGGAGGGCTGAGCCGATCGAGGGCCGATCAGGAGCCGGTCAGTCGAGCTCGTCGGTGGGGGGCACGGTGCCCGGCCCGCCGTCCCGGGCCGCCTCGATGGCAGCCCGGAGGATCGGTGCCGTCAGCTCGACCTGCCACGGCCGGGCGCCCATCTCGCCCAGCGCGGCAGGGATGTCGGCCGCGCTCGGCGGCTGCCACATCAGCCGGCGCACCGTGTCGGGCGTGAGGAGGTTCTCCACCGGGACGGCGACCCGGTCGCTCAGCTCGCGCAGCGCCTCGCGGGCGTGGACCAGCCGCGCCGCGGCCACCGGGTCCTTGTCCGCCCACGCCCGGGGTGGGGGAGGTCCGACGTGTCGCCGCGTCGTGGGGGGCAGCTCCGCGTCGGGCATGGTGCGGGCGGTCTCGATCGCCGCCGACCACTCGCCGATGTGGGGCCGGGCGCCGCGGCCGTGGAAGCCCGGCAGGGCGAGCAGGGCCGCGGAGCCCGTGGGCATGGCCGAGGCTGCTGCGACCAGGGCGCTGTCCGGCAGGAGCCGGCTCGGGGTGACGTCGCGCTCCCGGGCGATGCGGTCGCGGGTGAGCCACAGCTCTCGGACCGCGGCCAGCGGCGCGGCGGCCGCGCACCTTGTGCAGGCCCGAGGTCCGGCGCCACGGGTCCGTCCTCGGGGTGAACTCGGTGAAGGACAGCAGGTGCTCGAACTCCTGGCGCGCCCACTCCCACTTGTCGGCCTCGACCAGCTGCTGGTGCAGCGCCTCCTTGAGCTCGATCAGCACCTCGACGTCGAGGGCGGCGTACTCCAGCCACGGCTGGGGCAGCGGGCGGCGTGACCAGTCGACCGCCGAGTGCTCCTTGCGCAGCCGCAGCCCGGTGATCTCCTCGACGAGCGTGGCGAGACCCACCCGCGGGTAGCCGAGGAGGCGGCCGGCGAGCTCGGTGTCGAACAGCGACGTCGGCCGTAGCCCGACCTCCCGCAGGCAGGGGAGGTCCTGGGTGGCGGCGTGCAGGATCCAGTCGGTGCCTTCGAGCGCCTCCACGAGAGGGGTGAGGTCGCCGGCGGTGACCGGGTCGACGAGCATGGTGCCCGCGCCGTCTCGGCGCAGCTGGATCAGGTAGGCGCGGGCGGAGTAGCGGTAGCCCGACGCGCGCTCGGCGTCGATCGCCACCGGCCCGGAGGCGGCGGCGAGGTCGCGGCAGCGCGCGACCAGGCTGTCCTGGTCGTCGACGATCGGCGGCAGGCCGTCGCGCAGCTCCAGGAGGGGGGCAGGCGGGTCCCCCGCGTGGTCGCCCTCACCCTCACCGGCGCCGTTCGTGGTCATCCGCCGTGGCGAGGGCCGCGTCTGCTCGACAGCGTCGCCACGCCCTCGGGCACCGGCTCCAGCCCGACACAGGCGCCGAGCAGGTCGCCCCACGCGCTCACGTGGGCGCCGATCGCGCCGAGCGGTGTCCACGACGCCCGCACCTCGAGCTGGGCGTTGCCGCCGTCCTCCGCCATCTGGCCGAAGCTCTCGGAGATCACGCGCGTGACCGTGCCCGACGGAGCGATGTGCTGGGCGTCGCGCGACTCCAGCGCCTCGACCAGCCAGGTCCAGGCGACGTCGGCCAGCACCGGGTCGGAGGCGAAGTCGGGAGTCAGCTCTGCGCGGGCGTAGGCGACGCAGCGGAAGGTGCCACCCCAGGTGTCGTTGCCCGCCGGGTCGTGCAGCAGCACGAGGCGTCCGGTGCCCAGCTCCTCGCCGTCGACGACCACGTCGGCGGCGAGCGCGGCCGAGAACGGTGCGATGCGCTGCGGGGCGGGCATCTCCTCGCAGATGATCTCGGGACGGAGCCGGGCCGCGCGCATCTGGGCCACGGCGTCACGGAACGGCTTCGGCATCGCCGCGACGTCGTCGGCGGAAGAAGGCATGCGCGTGGCCATGACCTCAGGGTATGTCCGCAGGCCAGAGGCCGAGAGCAGGACACGCGACGCTGACCGGCGCGGTCCGGGGGACCGGCCGCCTGAGACACTTGGCCGCATGCCCGTCCCCTCCTCCACCGGCGCCCCTGCGCCGACGTCGCCGGGGCCCGCCGACTCCACCCTCGTGCGGGCCGCGCGCGGTGAGCCGGTCAGCCACACGCCTGTCTGGTTCATGCGCCAGGCCGGTCGGTCGCTGCCGGAGTACCGCCGCGTGCGCGAGGGCGTGGGCATGCTCGAGTCCTGCATGCGCCCCGACCTCATCACCGAGATCACCCTGCAGCCGGTCCGCCGCTACGGCGTCGACGCGGCCATCTTCTTCTCCGACATCGTCCTCCCGCTCAAGGCGGTGGGAGTCGACCTCGACATCAAGCCCGGGGTCGGGCCGGTGGTGGCCGAGCCGGTGCGCACCCTGGCCGACGTGGCCCGCATCCCGGACCTCACCGCGGACCACGTGCCCTACGTCAGCGAGGCGGTGCGCTCGCTGGTCGCCGAGCTGGGCCCGACCCCGCTGATCGGCTTCGCGGGTGCGCCCTTCACGGTCGCGTCGTACCTCGTCGAGGGTGGTCCCTCGAAGGAGCACGCCCGCACCAAGGCGATGATGTACGGCGCCCCCGACGTCTGGGACGCCCTCATGGGCAAGATCGCGGGCATCGCCTCGGCGTACCTCCGTGTGCAGGTGGAGGCCGGGGCGTCAGCGGTGCAGCTGTTCGACTCCTGGGCCGGGGCCATGAGCCCCCAGGACTACCGCACCCTCGTGATGCCCTACTCGGCCTCGGTGCTCACGGAGGCGGGCACGCTCGGCGTGCCCCGCATCCACTTCGGTGTCGGCACCGGTGAGCTGCTGGGCCTCATGGGAGAGGCGGGCGCCGACGTCGTGGGTGTCGACTGGCGGGTGCCGCTCGGCGACGGTGTGCGCCGGGTCGGAGGCCGCGCGGTGCAGGGCAACCTCGACCCGTCCCTGGTGTTCGCGCCGACCGAGGTCATGCTCGCGCGCGCGGCCGAGGTGCTGCAGGCCGGTCGTGATGCCCCCGGTCACATCTTCAACCTGGGCCACGGCGTGCTCCCCTCGACCGACCCGGACCAGCTCGCCCGGCTCACCGACTTCGTGCACGAGGCCTCGGCCCGCTGAACCGAGCGCGCCTGGCGCGTCAGCCCGCCGGCGTGGCGGGTGTTGCCGGGGGAGCCGCGGGCTGCCGCCGGCGGGACCGCAGCCACACCAGCAGCGGAGCGAGGACCACGCCGAGCACGATCGCGAACGGCACCAGGGCGCCGACGACGGTCGCTGTCACCACGAGGATGTCGAGCAGGGCGTTCCAGCCGTTGCGGAGCCCTGCGAGGAACCCGGCGTCCTCGAGCGGGTCCTCGGGGTCGGCGCCGGTGCCGGGCGTCTGCAGCGTCACCCGGATCGTGGCCAGCGAGGTCTGGTCGTCCAGGTAGTCCTGCTGAGCCCGCAGCGACGCCAGGTCGGCCTCCCGGCGGGAGATCTCCGCCTCCAGCCGGATGACGGTCTCGATCGCCTTCGCCCTCCCGAGGAAGGCCTGCAGCCGCCGCAGGCTCACCTCCGCGGTGCGGACGCGGGCGTCGACGTCGATCACCTCGGTGGTGACGTCGACCTCCTCCCGCTGGGTGTCCGTCACCGTGGCGATGTCGTCGAAGGCCGACATCACCTCGTCGAACCGCGCGGACGGCACCCGCAGCACCAGCTTCGAGCGTGTCGGGCCGTCGTCGCGGTGGCTGCTCGTGCGCTCCTCGGTCACCGTGCCGCCGTAGCGACCGAGCAGTCGGTCGAGATCCTCGCGGACCCGGGTCAGGTCCTGGGCCTCCATGCGTGACCTGCCCTGTCGCGATCACCGACCGTGCCTGGACACCGACCCGTCCGGAGGCGAGTGCGTCCGTGTCGCCCTGGACCGCCCCGCCGTCCGTCACGGCTCCCTGCCGCACGTCGCCGGCCTCAGCCACAGCGGGTGCCTCCGCGTCCGCACTCATGGACGAGTCCCCACCGGAGTCCGTGCCGTCCCCGCCGCCGCACCCGGCGAGGATGCCTGCCGTGGCGACCACGGCGAGCACCGCCCGTAGGGGCGCCCGCCCCTGCCTGGTCCGCTTCTGCCTCATCGTCCGCACCCCGCTCCCGCTGCCGCCGGCCCTCGACGGTCCTGGGTGGGACGCACCCGGCGGGCGCCCGGTTCCCCGATCGGCGCCGCCGTTTGCGAGGCTGGGGGAGTGACCGATCCCGCCTCGTCCGGCGTCGTCGTCGTGGGCGCCGGCATCGCGGGGCTCGCCGCAGCGGCCGCCGTGCGCCGCGAGCGCCCCGACATCGACGTGGTCGTGCTCGAGGCGTCGGACCACGTGGGCGGCAAGCTGCGGCGCGCCGAGGTCGGCGGGGCGCTGGTCGACGTCGGCGCGGAGACGTTCCTCTTCCGTCGGCCGGAGGCGGTGGACCTCGCGGTCGAGGTGGGGCTGGCCGACCGGCTGGTGCACCCGGCGACGTACTCCGCCCGGATCTGGAGCCGCGGGCAGCTGCGCCCGCTGCCGCGATCGGTGATGGGGGTGCCCGCCGATCCCGACGACGTCGCGGCGAGCGGGCTCCTCTCCTCGGAGGGCGTGGAGCAGGTGAGGGCGGAGCCCGACGTGCCGGCGACGCCGCTGCACCTCGACGACCCGGACTGGGACGTCGGCGTGCTCGAGCTGCTGGGTCGACGCCTGCTGACGGAGGCGGGGGAGCGCATGGTCGAGCCGCTCCTGGGGGGCGTGTACGCCGGCCACGCCCGGGAGCTGTCCGCGCGCGCGGCCACCCCGCAGCTGGTCGACCTGCTGGCGCGCCACGGCTCGCTCGTGCGGGGAGCGGCCGCACAGCTCGGCGAGGGCACCGACGAGCGACCGGTCTTCGCCGGGCTCGACGGCGGCGTCGGCGGGCTCGTGGAGGCGTTGACGGCCGGGCTGGACGTCCGCACCGGCACCACGGTGCGCGCTCTCGAGCGCACCGACGGCGGCTGGCGCCTGACCGTGGGACCGACCCGCGACGAGCGTCACGTCGAGGCGTCGGCCGTGATCGTGGCGACCCCGGCCCCGGCGGCGGCGAAGCTCCTCGCCGACGCCTGCCCCTCCGCGTCGGCGGAGCTGGCCGCGGTCGAGGTCGCGTCGATGGCGGTGATCACGCTCGCCCTCCCCGCGGACCACGTCCCCGTGCTGGAGGGTTCTGGCTTCCTGGTGCCGCCCGTCGGAGGGGCGGACGGTCAAGGCGGCGACGTACTCCTTCCAGAAGTGGGACTGGGTGCGCCGGGAGGGCGAGCGCTCCGGCCTCGTCCACGTGCGGGTGTCGGTCGGCCGCCACCGGGAGGCCACCGTCCTGCAGCGCGACGACGAGGAGCTGGTGTCGCTCGCCGCGGCCGAGCTGCGCGACCTCGTCGGTCTCGACGCAGCTCCGGTCGACGCGCACGTGCAGCGGTGGGGCGGGGGGCTGCCCCAGTACGCCGTCGGCCACCTGGGTCGGGTGCGCCGCATCCGCGAGGCGGTGGCCCAGGTGCCCGGGCTGGCCGTGTGCGGGGCGACGTACGACGGCGTCGGCATCCCGGCATGCATCGCCTCGGCCCGCCTCGCGGCCGCCCAGGTGCTGCGAGGACAATGAACCCATGACCGAGCAGATCCCCAACCGCGGCAAGCGGGCGAAGGACCTCAACGACGCCATCCGCTACACGATGTGGTCGGTGTTCCACCTGCGTGACCGGCTCGACGGCCCCGAGCGCGAGGCCGACCGCGAGGCGGAGGCCCGCGAGGTGGAGAAGCTCCTCGGCGAGATGGGTGACCAGGTCACCGTGCGGGGCGTCTACGACGTCTCGGGCCTGCGGGCGGACGCGGAGGTGATGCTCTGGACGCACGCGGAGTCGGCAGATCTCTTGCAGCAGCACTACCACCGCTTCCGCCGTACGTCGTTCGGCCGGCGACTCGACCCGGTGTGGTCGCAGATGGCGCTGCACCGCCCGGCCGAGTTCAACCGCAGCCACATCCCGGCCTTCCTCGCCGACGAGGAGGCGCGCGAGTACGTCTGCGTCTACCCCTTCGTTCGCTCCTACGAGTGGTACCTGCTGCCGGAGGAGGAGCGACGCGCCATGCTCGCCGAGCACGGCAAGATGGCACGCGACTACAAGGACGTGCGCGCCAACACCGTCGCCTCCTTCGCGCTGGGCGACTACGAGTGGATGCTGGCGTTCGAGGCGGACGACCTGCACCGGATCGTCGACCTCATGCGCCACCTGCGGGCCTCCACCGCGCGCCGGCACGTGCGCGAGGAGGTGCCGTTCTACACCGGGCGACGTCGTGCCGTGGGCGAGCTCCTCGACGAGCTGCCCTGATCAGTCCTTCTCGGCCAGCCGCAGCGAGATGCTGTTGATGCAGTAGCGCTGGTCGGTGGGGGTGTCGTAGCCCTCGCCCTCGAAGAGGTGGCCCAGGTGCGAGCCGCAATTGGCGCACCTCACCTCCGTGCGCACCATGCCGAGGCTCCGGTCCTTGATGTACTCCACACGGTCGCCGGCCAGCGGGCTGTAGAACGACGGCCATCCGCAGTGCGAGTGGAACTTGTGGTCGGAGCGGAACAGCTCGTGCCCGCAGGCACGGCACTGGTAGACGCCCTCGGTCTCGGTGTCGGTGTACTCGCCCGTGTACGCCCGCTCCGTGCCCGCCTGCCGCAGCACGTGGAACTCGTCGTCGTCCAGCTGCTCACGCCATTCGGCGTCGCTCTTCTCCACCGGGTAGCCCATGCCAGCGAGACTACCCAGGCGGCTGCAAGAGTGATCCCATGGCGAAGGTGAGCGCTGTCGAGGTCACTGCAGGGGACCGGGCCGTCAGGGTGTCCAGCCCCGACCGTGTGATCTACGAGGAGACCGAGCGGGGCCCGGCGGTCACCAAGCTCGAGGTCGTCGAGTACTACCTCTCCGTCGAGGACGGCATCATGCGCGCGCTGCGCGACCGACCGACCGCGCTGGAGCGCTGGCCGAGCGGCGTCCGTGAGGGCATGCGGCTGGCGACCCGCAGCAACGACCGCGACGCCGAGGCCTTCTACAGCAAGCGGCTGCCCAAGGGCGCGCCCGACTTCGTCGAGGGCGTCGAGATCACCTTCCCGTCGGGCCGGACCGCGACCGAGCTGTGCCCGACCGAGGTCGCGACGGTCGCCTGGGCGGCGCACATGGGCACGATCGTCTTCCACCCGTGGCCGGTGCGTCGGGCCGACGTCGACCACCCCGACGAGCTGCGCATCGACCTCGACCCGCAGCCAGGGACCGACTTCGCCGACGCCGCACGGGTGGCACTGGTGGCGCGCGACCTGCTCGCCGAGCTCGGGCTCACCGGATATCCCGAAGACCAGCGGCAACCGCGGCGTGCACATCTACGTGCGCATCGAGCCGCGATGGGAGTTCGTCGACCTGCGGCACGCGGCGATCGCCTTCGGGCGCGAGCTGGAGCGACGCGACGACGGCGTGACCACGGCGTGGTGGAAGGAGGAGCGGGGCGAGCGGATCTTCGTCGACTACAACCAGAACAACCGGGACCGCACCATCGCCTCGGCGTACTCGCTCCGCCCCATCGCGGGTGCGCCGGTCTCCACGCCGCTGCAGTGGGAGGAGCTCGATGGCCTCGACCCGCGCTCGCTGAACATCCACACCGTGCCCGACCGGCTGCGCGAGCACGGCGACCCGATGTCCGGGATCGATGACGCCGTCGGGAGCCTCCAGCCGCTGCTCGACATGTGGGAGCACGACCTCGAGGCCGGGATGGGGGAGCTGAACTACCCACCGGACTACCCCAAGATGCCGGGCGAGCCACCGAGGGTTCAACCAAGCAAGAAAAACCCTCTGAACTGGGAAAACGATGGTGTGACACGTCGTGAGTGAACTAGCACAGCGCTAACTCTCCGCGGGCGTCGTGATCCATGTTCCGCTTCGGTGGGCGTCCACTCGGCCGGCCACCAACGATTGACCAGCGACTAGACCGACGGTTCGCGCTTCGAGCACTGCGTGAAGTGCGGGAAGTACCGAGCGGACTACCACGAAGACGGCGGGCCGAACTTCAGCATCAGCGGCGTTCCCGCTCCGACTTTCTTCTAGCGCGGATTGGTCCTAGGGAGCACGCATGTTCGGGTCATTGCTGTGCCGCCTTCAACGTTCGGCACCAATGGGAGTTCCCCAGCGACGGTGCGCCAGGAACCCTGCAGCAGAGGTGTCGCCGTTGCGGCAGGTATCGATCCGCCAGACGTGCCAGCAATCTGAGGGCTCATGACACGTGGGGCGGTGAAGGTCAGCAAGGCATCTAGTGACCGCTGATACCCGCGTAGTTGAAAGCGATGCCCTCTCCGGGTCACTGGCACGACTTGTAGGGGGTCAGCCCTCCTGCCGCTGACTCGTCTCCCGCTCGGTCTCCTCGTAGCACCGCTGTATGTACGCCTCGCGCTCGATGCGCCACTGTCTACGTCCGCCGAGCTGCATCGCACGGATGGCGCCGCGGCGCAGCATGGCGACGACCTGCACCTCGCTGGTGGTCCAGATTCTGGGCGATCTGCGGTGCGATACTGGTCCTTGGCGGTCGAGTGGCCGCATACCGGCAGGAAGTCGCTCCCGGTCACGCCCCGATGAGGTGAGGTGTTGTGCCCAATCCCGACACACTTCTCGACAGTCTGGAGCGATTCGCCGCCACCCTCACCGGCGGTTACGGCATCGGCGACGTTCTCCACAACCTGACCGAGGAAATGGCCGAGGTGCTCGACCTGACCGGGGCGGGCGTGACATTGGTTCACGACGACCAGCAGCGCTTCGTCACCGCCGCCGTCGAGGCGATTGCCAACCTGGAGCGTGTGCAGGAGAACTGGCAAAGGGGCCCGTGCATCGACGCTGTCGCGTCGGGAGGCCCGGTGGCGGTGCCGGACATCGCCGCAGAGGACGCCAGCGAACGGTGGCCGGAGTACGTCATCGCGGCCAAGACCGTGGGCATTCAGGCCGTCGCCGGCATACCGATGGTCGCCGAGGGCGAAGCGATCGGGGCGGTGAACCTGTATGACAGCCAACCGCGCAACTGGTCAGCCGAGGATCTGCGAGTCGCCACGATCCTCGCCAGCATCGCGACTGGGTACCTCACCCACGCTTCGGCTTCACGGCAACGACAGCGCACTGCCGAACAACTGCAGGAAGCGCTGACCACCCGACTCATCATCGAGCAAGCCAAAGGCGTGCTCGCTGCCAAGCGAGAGACCACCGTCGATGACGCGTTCCATGCGCTCCGCAGGTACGCCAGAGACCACAACGCCCGCATCCACGACGTCGCCCGCGCCGTGGTGAGAGGCGATCTCCTTCTCTAGCACTCCGAATCGCCGCCAGCAGGGACCAGTCCTTTTGGCTAGTCGTCGCCAAGGCAAAGGCGTAGCGTGAGCAGACGCCCCGGATTCGTCCAGCCCCTGCGGTCGAGGCTTTCGCGCTGTCAACCGCAGGGAGACGACATGGGCAGTGATGCCGCCGCGTCGCTCCATTGCGGCGTCTGCCGGGCCAGCTCCGAAGCCCGCCGCCACAAGCATGCTGTTGCGACCTATGAGGACAGCATGGCCGTCACTGCGGACCGTCCCCCAAGGCACAACGGGGCCGGCCCCTAGTGAAGAACCTGGGCGCCGCCAGACGCTCAGGCTCGAGTCCCGTGGTGCGGTCGACTCGAGGGGATTTGCGCCCGGTGAGGGGTGGGCGCGATCACTGGCAGTGAGACCCCAGGTGAAGGGACAGGCGGTGCCCGCCGTCCTTCGCGAAGGTTCAGCCCACCCGAGGGCTGTGACGACCTGGCACGGCCATCGCGCGACACCGGGGCGACCATGCGTCTGGCGACCTACGAGTCGCGCGGAGGCCCCACTGCGGTGCGGATGTTCGGGCAGCCGTTCCCTGCGCGTGCGAACGCCTCCGGCAGAACCTGGTCCTTGACCCACAGCGGCGGCGGCCGTACCAGCCTGTCCTTCGACGTCGACTCGTCATCGCACCGACGCATCGCGCAGGTCGTGTTCGTGGACCGCGACCGCTCCTGCCCTGCGGGACGGGTGCACACCGTCGGTGAAGCTGCTCCTCGACGGTCAGGTCGAGGTCGACGCGTCGGAGTACGGCCCGTTCTACTACCGAGGCGGCTGGAGGAACTGGCGGCCGGTCGCGACCACAACCTCGCCGTCCGGCTCGTCGGTGGCGACCCCACGGCTTTTATGTGGGTGTCCTCGTCTACGAAGCCGACTGAGAACCACCGGCCACCCGATGGATGAGCACGTCCTACCCCTTGCGGAGCTTCCGGAGGCTCAAGCACGCGCGATCACGATTCCTCCAGGTCCTCCCGAACCTGCGCCTGTGCGAACCACCTGAAGTGTGCGGCGTTAGTGCCGTCGCGGTAGCGAACGAACCCCTTCCAGGTGCCGGCAACCCGGTGGATCGCCTGCAGGTCGCCGGGGACCCAATCGCCGTTGCTCATCTGTACCTCGACCTGGCGTGGCAGGAGTTCGGCGACCATCTTTAGAGACTACGCCCCCGTTGGCCCCATTTGCCCCGAGGCGCCTAGTGCGCGCCGCCAGTTGTGCGCTGGCGTGAGACTCCGCACGGCCCGCTGGTTCTTGCGGGGCGGCCCCGTCCTGCCTCCTCGCTGCTGGAGGCTCAGCAAGCGACCGGCGTAGGCTGCGGCATGCTCGAGAGTAGGCCAAGAGGCGGGGGTCCCTTTCTGATCCATACATGGCACCCCCACTGATGACCCGTGTGGGTCATGGCTGGGCGGTAGCCCGACCCCGAGACTGAGGAGACGGCAAACACCGAGCCTGCCAGGGGGGAGATCCTTCATGCTTGAACGTCTACGGGCACCAGGTGGAACCATCGGGACGCTCAGTCTGATCAGCGCGATTCTGCTCGCCGTGATTGGCGGCCTGGGGGCCGTGGCGATGCTCGTCAGCCTCGCCAATGGGTCTGACTGGTGGTCCGACGACGAGAGCGACAAGGTCTTCGGGCTCCTGTTCTTTGCGCTCATGTTCCTCGGTGCCGTGGGCTTTGCGGTCATGCCCCGCAGCCCCTGGGGTGGAGCCGCTCTCGCAATCCTGGGCGGGCTCGCGCTCGCCTTCCTCCTGTTCTGGGCCATCCTCCCGATTCTGATCGGGCTGGGTGCCGCGACCGTCGCGGTGCTCCGCGCTCGTGCCCTGAGCGCCCAGCACACCCAGCCGACCCCGTCAGCAGCGGGCTCTAGCTGTACTCGGCTGACACGTTCATGACAGTCGGCTGGTCGGGGGCAGGCCTCCGATGGCTGAGTGGCGTCGTTGAGTGTTGTAGAACTCCAGCCAGGGCGCCAGAGCCGCGCTGCGCTCGGTGTTGCTGAGGAAGACCTGCCGGTAGGCCCATTCGATCTGCAGGGTGCGGTTGAATCGCTCCACCTTCCCGTTCTGCCAGGGGCAGTGCGGGCGGATGAACTTGTGGCGTGGCGCCGAGCTGGCGATGGCTGCGGCGAAGTCGTTCGAGCGTCGGTAGCTGAGGTGGTTGTCGGTGATGACTCGTTCGATCTGGTCGATGCCGTGGCCGGCGAAGTAGGCGGCGGCGCGGAGCAGGAACTCCGCGCAGGTCGCCCCTTCTCGTCGGGGTGGATCTCGGAGTAGGCGAGCCGAGAGTGGTCATCGACCATCGATGGACGTAGTCGTAGCCGATCCCGCGGCCTGCGGACCTCCTCGGAGCGGCCGTGGGCCCTCCAGCCACCGCCGTCGGGGATCCGGCCGATCTTCTTGACGTCCACGTGGACCAGTTCGCCGGGGTGGTCCCGCTCGTAGCGGACCGCGGTGGCTTCGATGCCCGGATGACCTCACCGGTCAGCGGGTCGCACTCGCGCAGGTAGGGCACTTGTGGCGGCGCAGGATCGCTGAGACGGTTCGGGCCGGGTCCCCAGCTCGGGGCCGATCCAGTCCTGTCCTCGCCGCTCGTCGCGGCGCAGCCGCAGAACCGTTGCTCGACCTCGGCCGGTGTGCGTCGTGGGCAGCTACGCGGTCGTGAGGACCGGTCGAGCAGACCGGCCTCGCCCTCGGCGCGGAACCGGGCGACCCATCGGTGCGCGCACTGACGGGAGATACCAAGTTCCTTGGCGACGTGAGCGACCGGTCGGCCGTCGTCGATCACCCGAGCGACGAGCAGACGACGACCATGCAGATTCAGACGGGCATTAGCGTGGGCCACGAGGACCTCCTGGTGGTGAAGACGTCAGACATCTCCACTAAGCCGGGAGGTTCTCCTCGTTCACAAGACCCGCACCGTCACCAACGTCCTTGCCGAGTACATCTAGCTCGGCGCCCAGCAATCGGCCACTGCTCGGTGCCTACGGGGGCGCTACGCCGTCCCAAGGGTGAGAGCCACCCCGAATCGTGAGCCCAGGGGCGGGCTCTCCGCGACTGCAGCGCGCGAGGGACGAATGGTGATCGGGCCCGCCTGCCGATTCGCGGAACAGGCCACAGCCGCCCCGGCGATTTGCCAGGGCGGCTTTCCAGACTGTGTCCCAGCCAGGTCGCACCCCGCCACCGACGGCGATCTTGCCGGCCGGGCAGTCGACGTAGGCGTGGTTGGTCGACAGCAAGCCGACGGACACGCGGTGGGTGACGATCTGAGACCCGGCCGCCCCACTGGGCCCAGCCGGCCCCTGGGGACCCTGCGGCCCCTGGGGACCTTGCATCCCCTGCGGGCCCTGCGTACCGGTGTCGCCCGGTGGGCCCATGGGGCCCGACAGTCCGGTCTCGCCTTGGATCCCTGTTGATTCCATGAGAGCGGGGTCGCGTTGGCCTTGCACGCGGCACCGCTCGCGACGACTCGTAGCGTCCGGAGCTGTCGGCGACGCAACCGTTGATCACGGTGGCGGGTGTGTCGGCATAGGCGAAACCACCGATGCCTGCGATCGCAGCAGCACCGGCCAAGCCGATCGCTGCCTTCTTGCGGGTGAGCTTCTAGATTCCCCCGAGGGGTGTGGGCGCCTCGGCCTTTTCCGAGGCGTGGACCTTCAACGCAATGTCGGCGAATGGTCAGTTGCCATGACGCGGGCGGAGCACGCGAACTGCATCTGGAAGTCCCAGCCGAGGAGGGCCCTTCACCTCTTGTGGGCGACGCGCGGCCCGGGCGACACACAGCGCGCGGCAACGCGACTTCTCGCCGCCGTTGCGTCGAGAGGGAGCGGCCGCGTGCCAGGACAAACACCTCAGGCCGCAACTCGCGTGGGCCGGTATTGCAGGGCCACCGCCCCCGAACCGAACTCCTGGCGGTCCACGAGCTCGAGATGGATGCCCTCACGCAGACCGGCAAGCAACGTTGGCCCGTGACCGGCAAGGACCGGCTGCACGACGAACTCGAACTCGTCGATCAAACCCAGATCTGCCAACGCCAGGGGGAGCGTCACGCCACCGACCCACAGACCCTCGCCTGACTCCTGCTTGAGCCGCCGAACCGCTTGCCCCACGTCGCCTCGCACCAGCTCGGCACTCCAATCGACACCGCTCAGGGTGCTCGACACGACGTACTTCTTCGATCGGTCGATGGTCTCGGCGAACGGGATCTGCCACTCATCCATCCATTCCGGCCACGTGCCCGTCGCCGGCTTTCGCCACGCCGACTCCATCATCTCGTAGGTCACCCGGCCAAACAGCAGGGCATCGGCTCGCTCCATCTCGGCAGTCCAGTAACGCATCGACTCCTCGTCCGGGGGAAGCCCTGCCTCGTGATGGCAACAGCCGTCGAGGGTGACGTTGATCGAGTATCGAAGTGGTCTCATCTCTTGCTCCCTCTGAAAGGCGCCCCGTGTTCACGGACCGTACTCAGACCACGGTCGGCGCCATCTCCAACCGGCGCCTCGATCGCGCCACTCAACACCGCATCTTGAAGGTGATCGGCCAACGGACGGCAGCCGAGGAGGAAGAACCCGCTGAACGGGCTGAGCTTCGCCCGCTACTTCCGCTTGGACGGAGCAAGGGTGAAGGTGCCGCTTCCTTCGCTGTCCACGGCATCGACGAAGGTGGCGAAGGTGAGGCATGGCACTGGATATCCACCGCCGCTGCGCTGTCCGCATCGAACTGGATCGGTCCCGGTCGCGAAAAAGTAAAGAAAGCGGGCTAGGGGTCTGTTTCGAACCGCCCCCGGAGGCGCAGGCTGAGTGCAGAGATAAGGCCTCGCGCGAGTCTTGGGAAGTTTCCCGCGCGAGGTTCGGCGGGTCGTCTTTCCTCCCAGAGCGGCCCAAGCCAGCAAGCCCCGCGCCGTACCTTGGGGAAGCGGCGGCGCGGGGCGTTTCCTTGCGCCTTTTGGGTCCGCTGCTGACGTCGGACGAGCGAGCCCCGCGCCGTCGGGGGGGTCACGGCGCGGGGCTCTGGGCGCAGGCGCGCAGCGAGCTCTGGGGGAACGTCGCGCGGCCGCCCGCCGCCTCACGGTATGGCCGTTCGACCGACGTTGCCCATGGCATCAGGGGCACCTGGCGGAGGCGCATCGATCCGCTCGAACGGGGACGGTCGGATCCTCGGTGATCGACGCGGCCTGCTGCGAAGCCCCGCCGCCGACACCCCCCGGCGTCGGCGGCGGGGTGCTCGCTCTGGCGCCCGAGTGGGAGGACGAGGGCGCCAGCCCCACACGGTAGAACGAGGTTCCCGACGGATGGTGACGGCACGCGCGCACTGTTCTGCCGCCGGCACAGGTGAGGACCCCCCCGGACCCACGCCGCGACCATCGTCCCTACCTGGCGAGCGCTGGTGAATACCTTCGCCCCATGCGCCTGCTCGCATCGATCCTGCTCGTCGGTCTCCTCGCCGTCATCGCGCCGCCTGCGCCGGTGGCCGGCGACGAGGTCACCTGGACCAGGGATACCGGGCACCGGCATCAAGCAGGGAGTCAGCGGGATCGCCCCCGGACCTGTCGAGGGGTGGGTGCTGGTGCGCGACAACAAGCTGGAGGGGCAGAACCGGGTGGCCCTCCTGTCCCCCGCCGGCGTCGTCACGCCGCTGACGTGGCCGGGCACAGCACCCGTGGACATCGAGGCCATCGCCGCCGTGCCGGGTCAGCATGGGCGATACGCGGTCGTCACCAGCGCCGGGGCCGGGCGGATCGTGTCGGTGGCAGGGACGGGGACCGGAGCGAGCCTGACCGTGGTCAGGTCGTTCACGCTGCCTGCAGGGTTGAACCAGAACGAGGGCTTCGCGCTGACCCAGCGCAACGGCACCACGATCGCCGTGTGGGGCAACCGGGGCTCTGTCACCGCGCCCGGCCGACTGTTCGCCGCGACCTTCGACCCGGACACCGGCGTGTTCGGGCCGTTCGTGAAGGCTGCGATCACGGTCCCGTACCCCAGTGCCTTCGTGCGCCACATCAGCGACACCCGGGTGCTGGACGACGGGCGGATCCAGATCTCCTCGACCTCCGACCCCGGCAACAACGGCCCCTACGCCTCCGCGCTCTACCAGGTGGGCCAGCGTGAGCCTGGTCCTGGGGCGGGCCCGGCTCACACTGACCACGCCCGCCTCGCTGGGCACCTTCGCCGGTCACAAGATCGAGGGATTCGCCTGCTCCTGCGTCCTGCCGGGCCGCCGGGCGCGGACGACGAGAACCTCGGTGGCTGGGTAGCGGCCACCTCGCTCTGCGGCTGACCGGCGCAGCCTCACCACGAGTCAGCACGAGCGCCGGAGCGGGGAGGGCCGTCCGTCAGGGCTCCAGCAGTCCGCGCACGATGCCGGGCAGCTCGGCGGCGTCCGTCTTCGAGACGCAGGCGGCGATCCCGAGGCTGCGCGCACGGGCCTCCATCGCGTCGTCGATGAAGGCCGAGAAGATGACGATGAGCTGGTGCGGGTGGTGGTCGAGGATGCGCTCGGCGGCCTGCAGCCCGGTCAGCACAGGCATGCGGTTGTCGAGCAGGACCACCGTGGGGACCGGTGGCGGGTCGAGGTCCATGAAGCGCTGCACGGCCTGAGCGCCGTCGGACGCCTCACCCACGACCTCGAAGCCGTCGAGCTCCAGGAAGATCCGGGCCAGCTCACGGATCTCGGGTTCGTCATCCACGATGAGCACCGTCGGCCTCGTGGCGGTCACCATCATGACGCTGAACCCCCTGATCGGTGTTGCGGCGGCCGCACATCTCGGGGGAATGGATGAGCGGCCGCCGCGTGCCTCACGATATGTCCGATCGGATGACACCCGCCATCGCCCTGTCGGGTCACCTCACGAAGGCTGTAGGTCCCCGCCGCACGGGACTTGGGTCAGCGCGATCGGCCCGCCGAAGCGGACGGGTCCGTCAGCCCGCGACGAGGTGCAAGCGGCGCAGGTTGATCCATGACCTGTCGCCCTCCATGGCCGCCATGTGGCCGGCGTCGAGCGCCGCGGTCAGGCACGCGGGGCAGCCCGCCTCGCGCAGGCTCTTCGTCACGGGCCGAGGGCGGACGACCTGCCCGCACAGGGCCTCCCTGCCGGCGACGGTGGACAGGTGCACGCGGAAGTCTCCTTGTGCGCGCGCGACCACCAGCAGTGCTTCAGCACGCCCGGCGACCGTCCCTGTCATGCACCAAGGGTCGCCGCTGCCGGCCGGTATTAATCTGCAATGCAACAAAATGAGGATGCACGCGAGACCGGTCGTGCGGTCACGGCGTCCTCACCGTGAACCAGACCGACTTCCCACGGCTGCCGGGGGGTGAGCTCACGCCCCAGCTGTGGGCGAAGGCCTCGACGACCATCAGGCCACGGCCGCGGGTCTGATCGGGGGAGGGGCGGCCCAGGCCAGGTCGCACGGGGGACTCGTCCGACACCTCGACGCGCAGGGAGCCCTCTCCGCTGGTGAGGCGCAGCTCGATGGGACCGAGGCCGTGCTGGATCGCGTTGGTGACCAGCTCGGAGGTGAGCAGCTGCACCGTTGCCTGGACGTCGCCCGGAAGGCCGGCGCAGTGGTCGCGGACGTGTTGACGAGCTCGGGCCGCCTCCCCGGGATGCCGTCGCATCGTCAGTCGCGTCTCGCCGTGCGGCACGTAGTGCTGCCCCCTTGGGTCGTCAAAATCTTGTCCTACCCTCACCTCCAGCGTTCCGAACCGCGCAGCACCAAGGCGACTGGCTGTCAGCCCTCAGGCCCGGTCACCTGGCGTCAGAGCCCGCTGACGCCCTCGCCGCCACCCGCCTGCTCGTCGAAGTTCTCGTGCTCCAGCAGGTGCAGCACGGGGACGCCGAGCTTGCGGCGGGCGCGGGAGCTCCAGTCCATGTGGAAGAACTCCGCAACCACGTGCGGCCGGGTGAGCACGATGACCTCGGCGCCACTGACCTGCTTGACCTTCTCGACCAGCGCGTGCACCGGCTCGTCGGTGACGATCTCGCCGACCGCGTCGGCGCCGCTGGCCTCCAGCACCCGCAGCGACTTGTCGAGCTCCTCGCGAGCGGCGTCGAGCAGCTCGTGCTGCAGCTCCTCGACGTCGTCGGGATCCATGGCCAGCGGTGGCCCCGCCAGCGCGTCGCCCGTGGCGAGGGCGCCCATCGCGGACTCGATGCGTTCGGCAGCGTCGTCGACCGGGTGCAGCAGGTGGTAGCGCACCGGCTCGTCGATCTCCTCGTGCAGCCCGCGCACCTGTCGAGCGTCCAGGTCGCTGAGCGCCTGCTCCACCAGCAGCACCACGTCGTACGTCGAGGCCATGTGCCCAGCGTAGTGCGGATCGCGGGTCTCGGACGGAACGCGAACGACTATGCGCCCAGGATGTCCGCCAGGTCGTAGGAGACGGGCTCCTCGAGCTGGTCGTAGCCACAGCTCGCGGGGTCGCGGTCGGTGCGCCACCGGCGGAACTGCGCGGTGTGGCGGAAGCGCTCGCCCTCCATGTGGTCGTAGGCGACCTCGACGACGAGCTCGGGCCGCAGCGGCACGAAGGAGAGGTCCTTGCCGGCGTTCCAGCGGCTGCCCTGGCCCGGCGTCCGCTCTCCGCTGGCCGTGATCTGCGACCACTGCGCCCAGGGGTGCTCGTCGTCCTCCGTCGCGACGTACTCCTGCAGCTGCTCGTGCAGCGCGGCCCGCTTGGCCTCCGTGAACGACGCGGACACCCCGACGTGGCGCAGGTGCCCCCCGTCGTCGTGGAGACCGAGCAGCAGCGAGCCGACCAGGGGACGTGACTCGGTCGAGGTCTTGTGCAGCCGGTAGCCGGCCACCACGCAGTCCGCGGTGCGCGCGTGCTTGACCTTGAACATCGTGCGGGCGTTGGGCTGGTAGTGGCCCGCCAGCGGTTTCGCCACCACGCCGTCGAGCCCTGCTCCCTCGAACTGCTCGAACCACTGCGTCGCGACCGCCCGCTCCATCGTCACCGGCGTCAGGTGCACAGGAGCAGGGACACCCTCCAGCGCCGCCTCGAGCGCGGTGCGGCGCAGCGCCAGCGGCACCTCGACGTAGGAGACGTCCCCGAGCGCCAGCACGTCGAAGGCGACGTAGGAGGCCGGTGTCTCACGGGCGAGCATGTCGATGCGCGACTTGGCCGGGTGGATCCGCTCCTGCAGCACCTCGAAGTCGAGACGCTCCCCGCGCACCACGACCAGCTCGCCGTCGAGCACGCACCGCTCCGGGAGGCTCGCGACCATCGCCTCGACCACCTCGGGGAAGTAGCGCGTGAGCGGCTTGGTGTTGCGGCTCGCCAGGTGCACGCGTTCGCCGTCCTTGAAGACCAGGCAGCGGAAGCCGTCCCACTTCGGCTCGTAGAGCAGCCCCGGGTGCTCGTCGTGGTCGTACGCCGACGGGTCGGGGATGTCCTTCACCGACTTGGCGAGCATGGGCAGCACCGGGGGCGGCACCGGCAGGTCGAGGTGGTCGTCGGAGTCAGCCACGCGACGACCCTACGCGGGGAGGTCCTGCCCGCGTAGGGTCACCGGATGGACGACCTGCGCTCGCTGCTGCGCGCCCCGACCGGGGGAGTGGACCTCTCGAGCATCGACACCCGGTCGACGCCCGGCTTCGAGGGTGGCAAGAAGGACGGCAAGGCTGCCGTTGCGGAGCTGGAGCCCGAGCTGACCGAGCTGCAGGCGAAGCTCGCCGCCGACGGCTACACCGGCGGCACCCGGCGCCTCCTGCTCGTGGTGCAGGGCATGGACACCTCGGGCAAGGGGGGCGTGGTCAAGCGCGCGGTCGGCCTCTTCGACCCCGGCGGTGTGCGGCCGACGTCGTTCCGGGCTCCCACCGACGAGGAGCGCCAGCACGACTTCCTGTGGCGCATCGAGAAGGAGGCGCCGGGGCCGGGCCAGATCGGCATCTTCGACCGCTCGCACTACGAGGACGTGCTCGTGGTCAAGGTGCACGGGTGGGCGGAGCCCGACGAGATCGAGCGCCGCTACGGCGCCATCAACGACTTCGAGCGCCGGCTCGCCGACGAAGGCGTCACGCTGGTGAAGTGCATGCTGCACATCTCGCGCGAGGAGCAGCGCGAGCGCCTGCTGGCCAGGCTCGACAAGCCGCACAAGGTCTGGAAGTTCAAGCCCGAGGACGTCGATGAGCGGGCGCACTGGCGCGACTACCAGCGGGCGTACGAGGTCGCGCTGGAGCGCTGCAGCACCGGCGTCGCGCCGTGGTACGTCGTGCCGAGCGACCGCAAGTGGTACCGCACGTGGGCGGTCGCGACGCTGATGCGCGACGCCCTGCGCGACATGGAGCTGAGCTATCCCGAGCCCGACTTCGACGTCGAGGAGCAGAAGCGCCGGCTGACCGAGGAGGCGTGACGACGACTAGCGCAGGAGCAGGCGGACGGCGACGTCGATGGACTTGTTGACGTCCTCCGCGGTCGCGCGGCCGGTCACCCACTGCACCAGGCTGGCCAGCCACACGTCGCCGATCACCTTGGCGACCGCGAGCTCGTCCTCGGTGGGCTCGTGCTCGGAGTAGGGCTTCTCGGGGTCGGCCATCGCGCGCATCAGCGCTCGCGTCACCTGCATCCCGACGCCGTGGATCTCCGGGGCCACGGAGGCGTCGGCGAACATGAAGGCCCGCGTCAGCGCCTCGGTCAGCTTGGGGGAGCGCTGCATCCCCTTGCTGGAGCGGTTGAGGACGTACATGACCCGCTCGTGCTGCGTCGCACCCGGGACGGGTCGCGTCTCCAGCCCGGCGTTGCCGCGCTCGAACTCGCGGCCGAGCGCGGAGACGAGCAGGTGGATCTTCGAGGGGAAGTAGCGGTAGAGGGTGCCCAGCGCGACGTCCGCCCGCTCGGCGACGGACCGCATCTGGACGGCGTCGAAGCCGCCCTCGGCGGCCAGCTGGATGGTGGCGTCGAGGATCCGCTTGCGTCGCTCGCGCTGCGCGGTCGAACCGAGCTCCTCGCCCGCGACGGTGCTTGCGGTCGACATCGCAACCTCCTCGGCTGGTGCGCCCCGTATCGAACCCGTATCGATACCGGGCCTAGGCTAACCCAGGAAGCGCCTAGAATGAGAACACGTTCCACCCAGTTCCACACTGTTCTCGTCCTCGTGCAGATGGTCTCGGCGGGCTTGGGCCCTCGGGAGAAGTCGACCCGAAGGGATCCGCGTTGCGTATCGCTCTTCTCTCCTACCGGTCCAAGCCGCACTGCGGTGGCCAGGGCGTGTACCTCCGTCACCTCAGCCGCGAGCTGGTCGCGCTGGGGCACGACGTGGAGGTGTTCTCCGGTCCGCCGTACCCCGAGCTCGACGACGGCGTGCGCCTGACGCGCGTGCCGAGCCTCGACCTCTACCGCGAGCCCGATCCCTTCCGTGTCCCGCGGCTGCGGGAGTTCCGTGACCTCACCGACGTCCTCGAGTTCCTCACGATGGTGACCGCTGCCTTCCCCGAGCCCCGCACCTTCAGCCGCCGAGTCGCCCGGGTGCTGGCCCGGCGCCGCGGCGACTTCGACGTCGTGCACGACAACCAGACCATCGGCTACGGCATGCTCGACGTGGCGAAGCAGTTCCCGTTCGTCGAGACCATCCACCACCCGATCACCTTCGACCGCAAGGTCGACCTCGCCCACGCCACCCTCAAGCAGCAGGTGACGCTGCGGCGCTGGTACTCCTTCCTCCGGATGCAGGGCAGGGTCGCCCGCAGGCTGCCGGTGATCCTGACGGTCTCGGAGAGCTCGCGGCGCGACATCGCCCAGGACTTCGGCGTCGACAAGGACCGCATCGAGGTGATCGCGCTCGGCGTCGACGAGGTCTTCCAGCCGCCGGAGAAGCCGCGCGTGCCCGGCCGTCTCGTGGCGATGGCGAGCGCGGACACCCCGATGAAGGGCGTGAGCACGCTGCTCGAGGCGGTGGCGAAGCTGCGCACCGAGCGCGACGTGAGCCTCGTCCTCGTGTCCAGGCCGACGCCAGGTGGGCGCACCGAGCAGCTGATCGACCAGCTCGGGCTGCATGACGCCGTCGAGTTCGTGCACGGGCTCACCGACGCAGAGCTCGTCGACGTCATGGGGTCTGCCGAGGTGGCGTGCGTGCCCTCGCTCTACGAGGGGTTCAGCCTGCCGACGGCCGAGCTGATGGCCTGCGAGACGCCGCTGGTGGTCAGCCGCGCCGGCGCGATCCCCGAGGTGGTGGGGGAGGACGGCGAGTGCGCACTGCTCGTGCGGCCCGGCGACGTGCAGGAGCTGGCCGGTGCCATCGCCACCCTGCTCGACGACCCCGAGCGCCGCACCCGGATGGGCCGGGCCGGACGCCGGCGGGTCATGGAGAGGTTCAGCTGGCGGTCGGTCGCCGAGGCGACCGTCGCGGCGTACGAGCGGGCCATCGAGCAGTTCGACGACCGGAAGGGTTCCTGACAGATGCTGACCGTTGACTTCGACCGTCTGGGCCTGCGCGCGGGCGAGCGCGTGCTCGACATGGGGTGCGGTGCCGGACGCCACGCGTTCGAGATGTACCGCCGCGGCGCCGACGTGATCGCGCTCGACCAGGACGCCGACGAGCTGTCCACGGTGAGCGAGTGGTTCGCGGCGATGCGGGAGGAGGGCGGCATCCCCGAGGGTGCCGAGGCCGACGTCAAGCAGGGCGACGCGCTCAACCTGCCGTTCCCCGACGGCGAGTTCGACCGTGTCGTCGCCGCCGAGGTGCTCGAGCACATCCCCGACGACGACGCGGCGATCGCCGAGCTGGTGCGGGTGCTCCGTCCCGGCGGCACCATCGCGGTGACGGTGCCGCGGTGGCTGCCGGAGAAGGTGTGCTGGCTGCTCTCCGACGCCTACCACGAGGTCGAGGGCGGCCACGTGCGCATCTACCGCGGCCACGAGCTGGCGGCACGGCTGGAGCAGGCCGGTCTGCGGCTCACCGGCCGCGACCACGTGCACGGCCTGCACTCGCCGTACTGGTGGGTCAAGTGCGCCGTCGGCGTCACCAAGGACGACCACCCGCTGGCCCGGGCCTACCACCGCGTCCTCGTGTGGGACATCGAGAAGCGCCCGCTCGCCACCCGGCTCGCCGAGCGGGTGCTCGACCCCCTCATCGGCAAGAGCCTCGTGCTCTACCTCGAGAAGCCCGCCTGAGCATGACCCGTCACCTCACCTGGGCGACCCCGGAGCTCCCGGGGGTGCTGAGCGCCGCGCAGACGGCGGAGACCGCCGCGGCGATCGCTCAGGTGCAGCAGCCCGACGGTGGCATCCCGTGGGCGGTCGGTGAGCACATCGACGCCTGGAACCACGTCGAGGCCGCGATGGCACTCATGCTGGGCGGCGAGGTGGCGGCCGCCGAGCGCGCCTACGCATGGTGCCGGGCGGCGCAGCGTGCGGACGGCTCCTGGCCGATGAAGGTCATCGGCACCGAGGTCGAGGACGCGAGCGGCGACACGAACATGTCCGCCTACCTGGCGGTCGGGATGTGGCACCACTGGCTCCTGGTCCGCGACCGCCACTACGTCGAGGGCTTCTGGCCAGTGGTGCGCGCGGGGCTCGACTACGTGGTCGGCATGCAGCTGCCCTTCGGCGGCATCGCGTGGTCGCAGGAGCCCGGGGGGCAGGTCAACCGGGAGGCCCTGCTGGCCGGGTCGTCGAGCATCTACCACGCGCTCCGGGCAGGGCTGGCGCTCGCCGGTCTCGTGGACGACCCGCAGCCCGCCTGGGAGCTGGCGGCGGGCCGGCTGCGGCATGCCCTGGAGGCACACCGCGACCTGTTCCTGGACAAGTCGACGTTCTCGATGGACTGGTACTACCCGGTCCTCGGGGGCCCGCTGCGCGGGCAGGCGGCGAGGGACCTGCTGGACAGCAGGTGGGCGGAGTTCGTCGAGCCGGGGCTCGGTGCTCGCTGCGTCGACGCCAACCCGTGGGTGACCGGCGCCGAGACCTGCGAGCTGGTGCTGGCGTTGGACAACGCGGGCGACCGGGGACGGGCCGTGCAGGTCTTCACCGACATGCAGCACCTGCGCCACGGCGGCGGGCTCTACTGGACCGGCTACGTCTTCACCGACGAGGTGTTCTGGCCGCACGAGCAGACGACGTACACGTCGGCGGCGGTGCTGCTCGCCTGCGACGCACTCGGGCGCACGACCCCCGCCTCGGGCATCTTCCGGGGGGACACGCTCCCTGCGGACCCGGCGGCCATCGCGACGGACTGCGGGTGCCCCGACGCCACCCGCTCCGGCGAGCCCGCGCGACGCTGAGCCCTTCTCGCCGGCGGGTCGCTCAGGGTCGCGGGCCGACCGCGTCGCCAGGTGCCCCCGAGGTGCGCCGCAACGCGCGCATGGAGCCGCACACTCCGACCTCGGTGAAGCAGTCGGAGAGCGCCCGCCGGTAGATCTCGTACGGCGGGCGGCCGCCGTCGGCGGGGTCGGGGAAGACGTCGTGGATCAGCAGCAGGCCTTCCTCGTCGACCCAGGGAGCCCACGACTCGTAGTCGCTGTGCGCCGGGTCCTCGCCGTGGCCGCCGTCGATGAAGACCAGCGCCAGCGGGGTCCGCCAGTGCCGCGCCACCGTCGCCGACCGGCCCACGACGGCGACCACCACGCCCTCGAGACCGGCGTCGTGGACGGTCCGCCGGAACACCGGAAGCGTGTCCATGAGCCCGGTCCCGGGGTCGACCAGGGTCGGGTCGTGGTGCTCCCAGCCGGCCTGGTTCTCCTCCGACCCGCGGTGGTGGTCGACTGCGAAGACGGTGGAGCCGGCGGTCAGTGCCGCTGCGCCGAGATAGACGGTCGACTTCCCGCAGTAGGAGCCCACCTCGAGCAGAGGTCCCCGCGACGCGGCGGTCACTGCCTGGGCGTGGAGGAACTCTCCCTCGTCGTCGGGCATGAAGCCTTTCGCCGCCCGGGCAGCGGCCAGGAGGTGTGGTGGGGGTGCTGACGCGGTCACGGCTCGATCCTGGCAGCCGCGTCTGGCGCGGCCGACCCGGGCCTGCGAGAATGAGAACAGGTTCTAGTTCTGCCGACGAAGGGACGGACATGGCCATCGGCCTCGGTGACGAGCAGCGCGCGCTGGCGGAGGCGGTCGCCGACTGGGCCTCCGGCTCCTCCACCGCCGAGGTGGTCAAGCGTTCGGAGCACGAGGGCCCCGGCGCCTTCGGCGACGCCGCCAAGGGCCTCGCCGAGCTCGGCCTGGCGGGCATCGCCCTGCCGGAGGACCTCGGGGGTGGCGGCGGCTCGCTCGTCGACGCCGCCGTGGCGGTCGAGGCGGCGGCGCGGTCGATGGTGCCCGGCGTGCTCATGCCGACCGTGGCGGCCGGTGCGGCCCTGCGTGAGGCCTCCGCCGTCGAGGGGGTCGCTGACCTGCTGCGGGGAGTCGCCGACGGCACGGTCACCTTCGCGCTCGGGTGGCGCGGGGAGGCCGTGCTCGGAGCCGGCCTGAGCAGCCACGTGCTGCTCCCCGCCGACGGCCGGTGGTGCGTCTACGACGCCTCAGCCGTGGCGATCTCCGCAGGCCCGGTGCACGACCTGTCGACCCGGGTCGGACACGTGGACGTCGGCGCCGCGGCGCCGGTGGCGACCCTCGACCTCGACGCTGACCGGGTCGAGGCGCTGATGGTCACCCTGCTGGCCGCCGAGGGTGCCGGCATCGCTCGCTGGTGCCTGGACGCCGCGGTGTCCTACGCCAAGGTGCGCGAGCAGTTCGGCCGACCCATCGGCTCCTTCCAGGCCATCAAGCACCTGTGCGCCGGGATGCTCGAACGCACGGAGGCGGTCACCGCCGTGTCGTGGGACGCCGCCCGTGCCTGGGAGGAGAGCCGGGACCAGGGGGTGCTAGCGGCAGCGGTCGCCGGCGCCGTCGCGCTCGACGACGCCGTGTCCGTGGCCCAGGACTGCGTGCAGGTGCTCGGCGGCATCGGCTTCACGTGGGAGCACGACGCCCACCTCTACCTCCGCCGTGCCATGGGCAACCGCCTGTTCGCCGGCGGATCGGACCGCTGGCGGCTACGGCTCGCCGGGCTCGCCGCCGCTGGAGCCCGGCGTACGCCGGCCGTCGACCTGGGCGCGGAGGGCGAGGCGGCGCGGGAGTCGGTCCGCGGGGCCGTGGAGCGGGTCGCCGCGGCGGGGCAGGCAGAGCGCCGCGAGGTGCTGGCCGACACGGGCCTGCTCATGCCGCACTGGCCGTCGCCGTACGGCCGCGACGCCGGGCCGGCAGAGCAGCTGGTCGTGGACGAGGAGCTCGCGCGGGCGAAGGTCGAGAAGCCGTCGCTCGGCATCGGCGCCTGGGCTGCGCCGACGATCCTCGCGCACGGCACGGACGAGCAGCGGGAGCGCTTCCTGCGACCGACGCTGACGGGGGAGGTGGTCTGGTGCCAGCTCTTCAGCGAGCCCGGGGCCGGCAGCGACCTCGCCGCGCTACGCACCCGCGCGGAGCGGGCGGACGGCGGCTGGATGCTCACAGGCCAGAAGGTGTGGACCTCCCTGGCGAGCGAGGCGCAGTGGGGGATCTGCCTCGCCCGCACGGATCCGGAGGCGCCGCAGCACAAGGGCATCACCTACTTCCTCGTGGACATGAGCAGCGAGGGCATCGAGATCCGCCCGCTGCGGGAGCTCACCGGGCAGGCGGTGTTCAACGAGGTGTTCCTCGACGGCCTCTTCGTCCCGGACGACTGCGTGGTGGGCGACGTCGGGGGCGGCTGGCCGCTCGCCCGCACGACGCTGGCCAACGAGCGCGTGGCCATGGCCGACCGCGGCTTCGGTCAGAACGTCGAGCGCGCGCTGCGGCTGCTGGGCGACGACGCGGGGGAGGCGGCCCGGCTGCGCGTCGGCACCGCCGTCGCTGCGTCGGCGGCCGTGAAGGCGCTGAGCCTGCGCAGCGTGCTGCGCTCGCTCAAGGGCCACGGCCCCGGGCCCGAGTCGAGCGTCGTCAAGCTGCTCGGCACCGCCGAGCGCCAGACCTCGGCCGAGCTGGTCGTGGAGATGCTCGGTGACGACGTCCTGCTGGGTCGGGGCGAGTCGGGTGAGGCAATGCACGAGGCGCTGCTGACGCGCTGCCTCAGCATCGCCGGCGGCACCACGCAGATCCTGCGCAACGTCGCCGCCGAGCGCATCCTCGGCCTTCCCCGCTGAGGGCGGTCGGCTCAGGCGGAGGTGTCGGCGGGCTCCGGGGGACGGTCGGTGTCCCACGACTCGTCGGACTCGGTGGCCTGGCCGCGGTGACGCGCCAGCGCCCAGCCGAGGAAGCGCTCGACCCCACGCACCGAGTGCAGGCTGCGCACCGACGGAAAGACGTCGAAGGCGTGCTGGGTGAAGGTCAGCTCGCTGTAGGCGACAGGGTTCGGCGAGGCCTCGCGCAGCGCCTCGACGAAGGCACGCGCCTGCCCGACCTCCGCGAAGACGTCGTTGCTGCCGTGGACGACGTAGAACGGCGGCGCCTGGTCGTGGACACGCAGCACGGGGGAGGCCTGCTCGTAGGCCTCGCGGTCCTCCTCGAACGGGCGCTGGAACACCAGCGGGGCGAGGAAGTAGTCGCGCAGGAACTTCACGCTGCGCAGCCCCGTGGCGCCGGCGAAGTCGTAGATGCCGTAGAAGGGCACTGCCGCCTGCACCGAGGTGTCGGCGTCCTCGAAGCCGGGCTGGTACGCCGGGTCGTTGGCCGTGAGCGCGGCCAGTGCTGTGAGGTGGCCGCCGGCAGAGCCGCCGGTGATCGCAAGGAAGCTCGGGTCGCCGCCGTGGTCGGCGATGTTGTCGCGGATCCAGGCGATGGCGCGCTTCACGTCGACGATGTGGGCGGGGAAGGCGTCACGCGGCGACAGGCGGTAGTTGACGGCGACGCAGACCCAGCCGCGCTCCGCCAGGTGCCGCATCAGGGGGAGGCCCTGCTGGTCCTTGGTGCCGATCGTCCAGCCGCCGCCGTGCACCTGCAGCAGCACCGGGGCGTCCTTGACGTCGCCCCGCGGCCGGTAGATGTCGAGCAACCCGCGACGCCCGTGCTCGGGGATGTAGGGGATGTCCTTCTGCACGTCGAGGTGCCCGGTGGGCATCCGGAACGGCCACACCAGCTGCTTGATCGGTGTCGTCCAGTCCACGTCGGAGTCGCTGTCGATCGCGTCGCGGTAGTCGTCGCCGAGCGTCTCGGCGAGACCGGACTCGAAGATGTGCTGCGACCGGCTGCCCTGGTGCAGGACGAAGCCCAGTGCCGCCATGTTGGCCAGCCCGAGCAGTGCGTGCCGCGGGTCCTGCCGGCGCCGCGTGATCTCGAGCCCGGTGTCGACCGCGGTGCCTGCGATGAAGTGGGGTGCCAGCTCCGAGACGAACCAGCCGCCGAACATCGCCGGCACGCTGGCCACCACGGTCGGCACGGGCCGGATGGCGTTGGCGACCAGCGCGGAGGTGATGAGCTGGCGGCGCAGGTAGGACATGCGGCCGAGGCTAGTCGACGGATGCGCCGGTAACTAGAACGTGTTCCAGTTGGCGGGTTACGCTCTCGCCATGAAACGGCTCAGCGGTCTCGACGCGTCCTTCCTCTACCTCGAGACGCCTGAGCAGCTGCTCCACGTGTGCGGCGTCATCGTGCTCGACCCGGAGACGATCCCGGGCGGGTACTCCTTCGCCGGCATGCGGTCGGCCATCGAGTCACGCGTGCGTGCCGTGCCCGAGTTCCGTCAGATGCTGCGCCACGTGCCGCTCGAGCTCGACCACCCGGTGTGGGTGGACGACGACCACTTCGACATCGACCGTCACGTGCACCGGGCGGCGCTGCCGGCCCCCGGGGACCCGACGGCGCTGGGCGAGCTGTGCGGCCACCTGGCCGGCATCCCGCTCGACCGCTCGCGGCCGCTGTGGGAGATGTGGGTGGTCGAGGGCCTGCAGGACGACAAGGTCGCGGTCTTCGCCAAGATGCACCACGCCACCGTCGACGGCATGTCGGGCATGAGCCTGCTCGCCCACCTCGCGAGCCTCGAGCCCGAGATGCCGGAGCTGCCCGAGGAGCCGGAGCCTTTGCACGCGCCCGGTGACCTCGAGCTCCTGGGCCGCGCCCTCGTGCGCCAGGCTGGCCGGCCACTCAAGGTGGCTTCGTTGCTCCTGCCGAGCGCCAAGGCGCTCAGCGGCACCGTCAACCGCGCCGCCAAGGGTTCCGCCATGGCTGCGCCCCTGACCGCTCCGCGGACGTCCTTCAACGGCACGATCAGCGGCCGCCGCACGGTCGCCTTCGCCGACCTCTCGCTGGACGAGGTGAAGTCGGTGAAGAACGCGACCGGCTCCACCGTGAACGACGTCGTCCTGACCATCGTGGGGGGCGCCCTGCGCCGCTACCTCGAGGACCGGGACGAGCTGCCGGAGCAGTCCCTGCTGGCGACCGTGCCGGTCTCGGTGCGCGAGGACTCCGCCGCACCCGGCGCGAACCAGGTGTCGGCGATGTTCACCCGCCTCGGCACCGACGTCGCCGACCCGGTGGAGCGGCTCGAGCGGCTCGCCGAGCGCAATCGGGCAGCCAAGGAGCACCAGCAGGCGATCCCCGCCAGCGCGCTGCAGGACTGGGCCGAGCTGGCGGCACCGCGCACGTTCGCCGCCGGTGTCCGGGTCTACTCCTCGATGCGGCTGGCCGAGAAGCACCCGGTGGTCCACAACCTCGTCGTGTCCAACGTGCCGGGTCCGCCGGTGCCGATGTACTTCATGGGCGGCCAGGTCGTCGGGCTCTACCCGCTCGGGCCGGTCTTCCACGGCGCCGGGCTCAACATCACCGTGATCTCCAGCGACGGCCGGCTCCACGTCGGCCTGATCGCGTGCGCCGAGCAGATGCCACGCCTGTGGGACCTCGCCGACGACTTCCCGCTCGAGCTGGAGGCGCTGACGAAGGCTGTCGGCGCCCAGAAGGGGACCCAGCCGGACCCCACGGCCTGACCGCGACGATCCGGGGCAACCCGGGTCAAAGGTCCGAACAACACGCGACCACTGGTCCTACGTCAGAACGGCCCGGATGGGTGAAACTGGTGTGGTTCTTGTGGTCACCCCAAACTAGGAGTCTCCATGACCAAGGCTTTCCGGGTCCTCGCGTTCCTCGTCGCCGGTCTCGTCGTCGTGCAAGCCGCCCTGATGGTCTGGGCCATCGCCGGCATGGGCATCTGGATCTCAGAGGACGGAGGCGAGCTCACGGACCAGGTCTTCGAGGACGCCTTCGAGGGCGGGGACGCTCCGTTCCCGGAGTTCGCCGGGCTCATGTTCCACGGGATGAACGGCATGATGGTCATCCCGATCGTGGCGCTGATCCTGCTCATCGTTGGCCTGATCGCGAAGTTCCCGGGAGCCAAGAAGTACGGCGCCGCGGTCTTCCTGCTCGTCATCCTGCAGGTCTTCCTGGGCATCTACGGTCACACGCTCGCCATCTCGGGCGCGCTCCACGGCATCAACGCGCTGGTCCTGTTCGGGGTCGCCATCATGGCCGGCATGCGGGCGAAGGACGTCCCGGTCGTCAGCGACGACGGGCGCCCGCTCGTGAATGCCTAACGCGATCGCGACGAGGATCAGTGCGGCGCTGGCCGCACTGATCCTCGTCTTTGTGGGATGGCAGTGGTGGCAGAGCCTGGTGCCCTCGACGTACTCCGCGATGGAGATGGGCTACGCCGACTTCGGCGGTGGTGAGGAGTTCGGGCACGGCGGAGCCGGCGGTCACGGGCACGAGCACCTCGCGCACGCGGCGGCGGGCGGTGCCGCCCAGCGCGCCGGCGTCCCCACGCGTGACGTCAGCGACCTGAACGGCGACGTGCAGGGGCCGGCCGACGTCACGGTCGAGCTCACCGCCCGCGAGGAGTCCACGACGCTGGAGGACGGCACCGCCTACGACGGCTACACGCTCAACGGCTCGACCCCCGGCCCCACGATCCACGCCACGGTGGGGGACGTCGTGGAGGTCACCTTCCGCAACGACAACGTCGCCGATGGCGCGACGCTGCACTGGCACGGCCTCGACGTGCCCAACGCGATGGACGGCGTCGCCGGCGTCACCCAGGACGCCGTCGGGCCCGGCGAGGAGTTCGTCTACCGCTTCGTCGCCGACGAGGTCGGCAGCTACTGGTACCACTCCCACCAGGTCTCGCACCGCCAGGTGATCCGGGGGCTCTTCGGTGGCCTCGTCGTGCTGCCGCGAGGCGCCGAGGCGAAGAGCGCCCTCGAAGAGGGTCGCGACGTGATGGCCCTGGTGCACACCTACGCCGGCTCCACGACGGTCAACGGCATGGCCGACGTCTGGCGCACCCCCGCTGCGGTGGGGTCGCGGGTGCGGGTGCGCGTGGTCAACACCGACAACACGCCGCTCAGCCTCTGGGTGCCGGGCAGGCCGTTCCGGCTGCTCGCCACCGACGGGCACGAGATCAACCGGCCCGACGACGTGCGCGACGTCGCTGTCGTGCTCGGTGCCGGCGCACGGGCCGACCTCGAGGTCGTCGTGCCCGAGGAAGGCGTCCGCATCCAGATGGGCGGCACCTCGATCGTCGTCGGTGAGGGCGAGCCCGCGGAGGGCGACCAGCCGGACGCCGAGATGGACTTCCTCGCCTACGGCGCCTCTTCCTCGGAGGGCGACGCGCTCGAGGAGGCCGCTCGGACCGGCGCCTTCGACCGGGACTTCGACTACGACATCGGCCGGCGTCCGGGGTTCGTCGACGGCAAGCCTGGCCTCTGGTGGTCGATCAACGGGCACCTCTTCCCCGACGTGCCGATGTTCATGGTGCGCGAGGGCGACCTGGTGCGGATGACGATCAGCAACCACAGCGGCAAGGTGCACCCGATGCACCTGCACGGGCATCGCATCACCGTCCTGGCCCGCGACGGAGAAGCGGTCACGGGCAGCTCGTGGCAGGTGGACTCGCTCAACGTCGAGAACGGCGAGAGCTACGAGGTCGCCTTCGTCGCCGACAACCCCGGCGTGTGGATGGACCACTGCCACAACCTGGCTCACGCTGCGGACGGCATGGTGGCCCACCTGATGTACGAGGGAGTGTCCACCGACTTCGTCGTGGGCGGGGACGCGCACAACCACCCCGAGTGAGCCGCAGTTGCCAGCACGCGCGGCGACGCTAGACTAGAACACGTTTCAGTTTCTGGTCCTGTCGCGCCGAGGAGGCCACGTGCAGCACTCGCTGACCGAGACGCAGGAGGCGGTCCGCGACGTCGCCCTCGACGCCTTGGGCCGCGACGACGTCGGGTGGTCCGACCTCGCCTCGGCCGGCCTGCTGGCGCTGCCGGTCCCCGAGGAGTACGGCGGCGAGGGTCTCGGGCTCCACGAGGTCGGTGTGCTGGTGCGCGAGACCGGCCGGCACGCGTCGGTGCTGCCGGTGCGCGAGACCCTGGTCGACGGCGTGCTGCCCGTCGCTGCGCACGGCACCGCGGCGCAGCGGGAGCGGCTGCTGACCGGGGTCGCGACGGGCGAGCGTCGGCTGACCGCGGCGCACAACGAGCCCGGCACGGCCCTGCCGGCCCTGCCGACAACGCGGCTCGCGCGCGACGGTGACGGCTGGCGGGTCGACGGGCTCAAGGTCGGGGTCGGCGGGCTCGACGGCGCGGACCTGCTGCTGGTCACTGCGCAGACCGAGAGCGGCCCGGTCGTCGTGATCGTCGAGCCGGGCGCCGAGGGGCTGACGGCCACGCCGACCCGGTCCTCCCGCGAGGTCGCTGAGCACACCGTGCGGCTCGACGGCGTGCGGGTCTCCGACGACGACGTGCTCGGCGGGGTGCCCGGGTCGGAGGAGGCTGCGCTGGCCTTCACGTCCCTCCGGGAGCACGCCCTGGCGGGTCTGTGCCTGCTCGGCGATGGACTCGTCGCCGGCGCCGCCGAGCTCACCGCGTCGTACGTCAAGGAGCGACAGCAGTTCGGCCGCGCCCTGGCGGAGTTCCAGGCGGTCGCGATGCAGATGGCCGACGTCTACATCGCGTCACGCACCGTCGGCCTCGCCGCGCAGGCAGCCGCATGGCGAGTGGCGAGCGGCCTGCCCGCCGCGGACGACCTCGCCGTCGCGGCGCACTGGGTGGCCACGGAGGGCCCCGAGGCGATGCACGTCTGTCACCACCTGCACGGCGGCATGGGGGTCGACATCACCTACCCCCTGTGGAGGTTCTCCTCCTTCCTCAAGGACGTCGCCCGGCTCCTCGGCGGTGAGCAGCAGACGCTCGCGGCGGTTCCCGTGCAGGAGACCGAGGGCAAGAACCTCGAGCTCACCCCGGAGCAGCGCGCCTTCAAGCAGGAGGCGCGCGACTACTTCGCGAGCCTGCTCAGCCCGGACGACCGCCGAGCGCTGCTCACCGAGCGGCACGGCGACGTCTACCACCGGGTGATCAAGCAGATGGGCAGCGACGGCTGGATGGGTGTCGGCTGGCCCACGGAGTACGGCGGCAAGGGGCTCGGCGAGGTGGAGCAGCAGATCTTCGCCAACGAGGCAGCGCGTGCCGACGTGCACCTGCCGGCGGTGACGCTGCAGACGGTTGGCCCGACCCTGATGGCACACGGCACGCAGGCCCAGAAGGACAAGTTCCTCGCCGACATCCTCACCGGCGACGTGCACTTCGCCATCGGCTACAGCGAGGCCGACGCCGGCACCGACCTCGCCTCGCTGCGCTGCAGCGCCCGCCGCGACGGCGACCACTACGTCGTCAACGGCCAGAAGATGTGGACCACCGGTGGCCACGCCGCCGACTACGTCTGGCTGGCGGTGCGCACCGACCCCGACGCGCCCAAGCACAAGGGCATCTCCGTGCTCATCGTCGACACGAAGGACCCGGGCTACTCCTGGACCCCGGTCATCACCGCGGACAACTCCCACCACGTCAACGCGACGTACTACAACGACGTGCGGGTGCCCGTGGACATGCTCGTGGGGGAGGAGAACGCCGGCTGGCGGCTCATCACCTCCCAGCTCAACCACGAGCGCGTGATGCTCGCCCCCGCGGGCAGGTTCGAGGGTCTGCGCGACCTGGTCCACGACTGGGCGACCACCCACGCGGGGCCGGACGGCCGGCCGGTGGCGGAGCAGCCCGGCGTCCGCGAGCTGCTCGCGGAGGTCACGGCCTGCTTCCGGGTCAACGAGCTGCTCAACTGGGAGATCTGCGCGGCCGCCGCCTCGGGTGAGCCGGCCGTCGCCGACGCGTCGGCCAGCAAGGTGTTCGCCTCGGACCGGCTGCAGCGCGTCGGGCGTCTGGTCGAGGAGGTCGTGGGCCGCTACGGCGACCCCGCCGACCCCGAGACCGCCGACCTGCTGCACTACCTCGACTCGAACGCCAAGCGCTACCTCGTGCTGACCTTCGGGGGCGGCGTCAACGAGGTGCAGCGGGAGCTGGTGTGCATGTTCGGGCTGGGGCTTCCGCGGGTGCCCCGGTGACCCACGACTGGATCATGGCGCAGGCGGAGGCGCTCGCGGCCGAGGGGGAGACCGCGCCGCGGCTCGCACGCGACCCCGTCAACCAGCCGCAGATCCACACCTGGCTGGAGGCGCTGGGCGACGCCAACCCCGTCTACCGCGACACACCGGAGGCGGCGGAGATCACGGGCGGCCCGGTGGCGCCCCCGGCGATGTGCCAGGTGTGGACGATGTACGGCCTGGGCCTGCCCGGTGAGGACCCGCTCGCGACCCGCGCGGGCGACCCGCTGCACCGGATGATGGGGGTGCTCGACGAGGCCGGCTACACCTCCGTGCTCGGCACCAACGCCGACCAGACCTACGAGCGCTACCTGCGGCCGGGCGAGGTCCCGAGCGTCTCACTTCGGATGGAGTCGGTCGTGGGACCGAAGCGCACGGGCGTCGGCGAGGGCTACTTCGTCACGACCCGCTCGATCTGGCGGGTGGGCGAGGAGCAGGTCGGCTCGATGTCGTTCCGTGTGCTCAAGTTCAAGCCCCGCAGCTCGGGCGGCTCGGGCGAGGGAGACCTGAGCGACCCGTCACGGACCGTGCGGCCCTCGGTCAACCGCGACAACGCCTTCTTCTTCGAGGGCGTGGCGGCGGGCGAGCTCCGCATCCAGACGTGCGGGGCGTGCGGCGCGATGCGGCACCCACCCGGGCCGGTGTGCCCCGAGTGCCATGCCATGGACCGGAAGTGGGTGGTCGCCTCCGGCCGGGGCGTCGTCTACTCGTTCGTGGAGCACCACGCACCGCAGATCCCCGGCAAGACGCTGCCGCTCCTGGTCGCGGTCGTCGAGCTGGAGGAGGGTCACCGCATGATCGGCGAGCTGCGCGGCGTCTTGCGCGACGACGTCGCCATCGGCATGCCGGTGCGGGTCGGGTTCGACCGGATCGACGACGACCTCACGCTTGCCTACTGGAAGCCTGCGACCTCCGATGATCGAGCGAGTGGTCTCGACGGGCTCGACCGACGGGATGAGTCTGGTGATGGAGCAGCGAGCTCGAGAGCGCCCGTCGAGATCACGGACGGGGAGCAGCTGCCGCCGTGGGAGCTGCCGCTCACGCGCACCCTGGTGGTGTCGACGGCACTGGCGACGCGCGACTTCCAGGACGTGCACCACGATCCCGCACTCGCCGTGGAGCGCGGCACCCAGGACATCTTCCTCAACATCCTCACCACCACCGGGCTGGTGCAGCGCTACGTGACCGAGTGGTCGGGGCCCCGGGCACGCGTGACCTCCTGCGCGTTGCGGCTGGGCGCGCCGGCGTACCCGGGTGACACGCTCGCCTTCACCGGCACCGTCACGGCGGACGAGGTCGTCGAGGGCAGCAGGCAGGTCTCGGTCGACGTGGTGGGCAGCGTCTCGCTGGGTGCCCACGTCACAGCCACCGTCGTCCTCGACATGGGGGAGCAGAGGTGAGCGGCTTGCGCGGGGCAGCGGCCATCGCGGGGATCGGGGCCACAGAGTTCTCCAAGGAGTCGGGGAGGTCGGAGCTGCAGCTGTCGTGCGAGGCGACCCTGGCCGCGCTCGCAGACGCGGGGCTGAGCGCGTCCGACGTCGACGGCCTCGTCACCTTCACGATGGACTCGACCTCGGAGATCGCGCTCGCCCGTGAGCTCGGCATGGGCGACCTGCGCTTCTTCAGCAGGATCAGCTACGGCGGCGGGGCGGCGTGCGCCACCGTGCAGCAGGCCGCCATGGCAGTCTCCACGGGGGTCGCCGACGTGGTGGTCTGCTACCGCGGCTTCAACGAACGCTCCGGCCAGCGTTTCGGCCAGGTGCAGAACTGGGCCGCCGGCCAGGTGAACACCAACGGGCTCGACAACGCCTACAGCTACCCCCACGGTCTGAGCACCCCGGCCGCCACGGTCGCCGTGCAGGCACGCCGCTACATGGAGACCTACGGCGCCACCAGCCGCGACTTCGGTGCGGTGGCCGTGGCCGACCGCAGGCACGCAGCGACCAACCCGGCCGCGTTCTTCCACGGTCGTCCGATCACGATCGAGGACCACCAGGCGTCGCGGATGATCGCAGACCCGCTGCGGCTGCTCGACTGCTGCCAGGAGAGCGACGGAGCGGTGGCACTCGTCGTCACCTCCACCGAGCGGGCGCATGACCTCGCGCAAGGCGGCGTACCCGTGCTCGCCGCTGCCCAGGGGAGCGCACCCGGGCAGTTCGTCATGACGTCGTACTACCGCGACGACATCGGCATCCCGGAGATCGGCGTGGTCGGCCGCGAGCTGTGGCGGCAGTCCGGGCTCGGGCCAGGCGACATCGACTCCGCGGTGCTCTACGACCACTTCACGCCCTACGTGCTGATGCAGCTCGAGGAGCTCGGCTTCTGCGGGCGGGGCGAGGCGCCGGGGTTCGTCGCCGATGGCGCGATCGAGCTCGGCGGGCGACTTCCGGTCAACACCCACGGCGGCCAGCTCGGCGAGGCCTACATCCACGGCATGAACGGCATCGCCGAGGCCGTGCGGCAGGTGCGCGGCACGTCGGTCAACCAGGTCGAGGGAGCGAGGCACGTGCTGGTGACGGCCGGCACCGGTGTGCCCACGAGTGGTCTGGTGCTGGGGGCGCTGTAGCCGCTCGGACTGCGCGCGGAGCCTAGGCTGGCGCCATGGCGAGGTACTTCGACGTGCACCCGGTCAACCCGCAGCCGCGCAGCATCTCCCAGGTGGTGGACATCCTGCGCGAGGGCGGCGTGATCGCCTACCCCACCGACTCCTCCTACGCGATCGGGTGCACCACCGAGAACCACGACGGCCTCGAACGGATCCGCCGCATCCGCGGGCACGACGAGCGCCACCACATGACCCTGGTGTGCGCGGACTTCGCCCAGCTCGGCCAGCTGGTCAAGCTCGACAACAACGCCTTCCGTGCCGTGAAGTCGGCGACCCCGGGGCCCTACACGTTCATCCTCCCCGCGACCAAGGAGGTGCCGCGGCGCCTCTACCACCCCAAGAAGCGCACGGTGGGCATCCGCATCCCCGACCACCCCGTGGTCCGTGCACTGCTGACCGAGCTGGGCGAGCCGATGGTCTCCAGCACGCTGATCCCCCAGGGGCAGGAGGCGCCGATGACCGACGGCTGGACGATCAAGGAGGAGCTCGACCACCAGGTGGACGCCGTGGTCGACGCCGGCGAGACCGGCCACCAGCCCTCCACGGTCGTGGACTGGACCGAGGGCTACCCCGAGGTTGTCCGTGTGGGCGCGGGTGACCCCGACCGCTTCTCCTGACCGGACGCCGGGACAGATCAGGACCGGAACCGCACGATGCGGGAGGACCGCGCCATGCCCGGCAGCGGTTGTTCTGAAGAGCTCCGGCCTTCGCGTCAGCGCCGACAAATTGTGCGCAACACAATTGATTCCGACAACGATCGGGAACGGCGCCCCGAGTATTCCGCCGTCCGGCGCAGCGGCGTACGGTCCGAGGAAGAGGCGTGCCGCTGAAGTGGATCACACTCGAACCGGTTCGTCTCAGTCGCTCCGAGAAACTGGGACGCGCGGCTGTCATCCCCAGAGGCGGCTGGAGCGAGTTCAGGGTATGAGGAGCGACCCATCCGTCGTGATGGCCTCCGGAGGTGACACGGTGGCGATCGGGTCCCGCCTGGACTTCGACGACTTCTACCGCGCCGAGCTGCCGCGGCTGGTGGCCCTCGCGCGAGTGCTGTGCGGAGCCGCGCTGGCCGACGACGTGGCGCAGGAGGCGATGCTTGCGGCGTACCGGCGCTGGGACCATGTCGGGGATCTGCAACGCCCCGAGACGTGGGTGCGGCGCACCTGCAGCAACCTGGCCGTGTCGCAGTACCGGCGAAGGATGGTGGAGCTTCGCGCAGTGACCAGGCTCGCCCGTCGGCCGCAGCCCGCGCCGTTGCAGCCGGCAGACGATGACTTCTGGGCAGCGGTGCAGGAGCTGCCCAGGCGACAGGCTCAGGCAGCCGCGCTTCGCTACCTCTACGGGCTTGACGTCGCCGACATCGCCCAGACGCTGGAGATCACCGAAGGATCGGTCAAGCAGCACCTGTCGCGGGCGCGGGCCCACCTGGTGCAGATGTTGGACCTGAGTGCCGCACCGGTGCCGACCGACACAGTCGAGGAGCTGGAGCTGTGAGTCTCGAAACGAGGGCACAAGCCGCGGTTGCGGGGCTCCGGGCCGCGACGCCCGTCGACGCCGAGTCGGGGCTGGCTCGGCTCCGGCGTACCCACCGTCGCCGGCGCGCGACTCGCGCTGCAGCGGCGGGAGTGGCCGTGGTGGCGACCGTCCTGGCCGGCGCTGCCCTGGTCGGCGACCTTGACGCGGCCGAACCGGTGCCCGCCGGCCCGCCGCCGAGCACGTCCCTGAGCCCGGCATCGCCCTCTGACGTCCCGAACGGCGGCGGGCCTGTGGTGATCCCCCAGGACCGTCCGCAGCCCCTGGTGGTGGAGCCGCGCACCACCTCGACGATCATCCCCGGCGAGACGTTGCTGACCGCGAGCTCCACCGGCGATCCGGCGTACGACGGCGACGGCTCGATCGAGCTCTCCGTCGGCGACACCGGGCGACGCCTGCTCCGAGTCGAGGCGTTCTGCGCCGACGCACCGGAGTCGTGGTACGTCATGACCATCGAGCCCAACGCCAAGTACATCGAGACCGGACGGTGCGACGAGGCCACCATCAAGGTCGGCGGTTTCGACTACAGCAGCTTGTACACCGGCGACACGCTGCGGATCTTCGTCACCGAGGACCCGCGCGCGTTCCGGCAGTGCTTCGAGTTCAGCCCGCAAGAGGGCTGCGACGACCTGGCACGGCCTTTGCGCGGCGCCGGGGCGACCATGCGTCTGGCGACCTACGAGTGGCACGGAGGCCCCACTGCGGTGCGGATGTTCGGGCAGCCGTTCCCTGCGCGTGCGAACGCCTCCAGCACGACCTGGTCCTTGACCCACGCAGCGGCGGCGGCGACCGGCGGGACCAGCCTGTCCTTCGACGTCGACTCGTCATCGCACCGACGCATCGCGCAGGTCGTGTTCTTGGACCGCGACCGCTCCTGCGACCTGCGGGACGGCTGCACACCGACGGTGGAGCTGGTCATCGACGGTCAGGTCGAGGACGACCCGTCGGAGTACGGCCCGTTCTACTACCGAGGCAGCTGGGAGGAGCTGGCCGCCGGTCGCGACCACGAGATCGCTGTCCGGCTCGTCGGTGGCGACCCCACGGCCTTCGACGTCGGCGTCCTCGTCTACGAAGCCGACTGAGAACCACCGGCCACCGAGGACAGCAGCATTGGGAAACGCTCGCCCATCGCCATGACCGCTCAGCGGCATGAGCGGATGAACGGGGGTCGCCGTGGTGTCGACTCCACCGTGCTCGGCTACTGGGGAGGCAGGGACTTCTAGTCGAACTCCCCGTCCAGACCCATCCGCACTTCGACGCTGATACGACCAAACCTGCGGCGGGACTTGGCTTCGCACTCGAAGGTGCCGCCTTCGCGCCACTCGACCCATCATCCGGTCCGGCGCAGCTGCCCCGTCCGCAATGCCGCGAGTAACCCGACAGCGGCAGTGACCGGCAAGAGGACGACGAAAACCCAGACAACCCCCACTGAGATCAACCCTTCCGACGCGATCTTGTTGATGAGGTCACCGTCGAACAACCCGAAGATCAGGCTCATGAGACAAAGCGCGCTGAGGACTGCAGCGGCGACCAGGCCGACGGGAGGGCGAACGTTGCGAGCCGCCAACCAGGCCAGGACTAGTTGCGCTGCCCCGAGCGGCAGGGGCACCGTGGATTCGGTTTCGAAGCCCCACGCTTCGTTCCACGAGTCGACGCCCGAAGCAATGGCAAGGAAGCCGCCGATTACATCGCCGACGACCAACACCAGCGTCGCGAGGAGGAGGGCTCGCCCGGAGGCCACGGACGGCATGTCCCGGAATCGGTGGACGGCTCGCGGTCTGTCCCTACCTGACTGTCCATCCATCGGAGAAGCATGGCGCACCGGCGCACGCTCAGCGGCATGACCACTCAGCGGCATAAACGGACGGCCGGGGCACGAGCAGCCGCAGGCCAAGACTGGCTCCGATGGGCAACTCGGTACCTCTCGTGCGCGTATGAGACGAAGAGCCCAACCCCAACTCCCACCATCGCCGCATGGGCGCCGAACTCGTCGGCGTAAACCAGCGTCGCTACAGCGACGGCCACGGAGAAGAGGAGAAGCAAGACCGCGCACGGTTAGCGGCATGAGCGGACGCTTCATGTGACCGCGTTTGCTCACTGCCGCAATGACACAGGTCCAAGCCGGTGGCAACGCGAATGCAACCACCCGGTGGGTTCACACGTGTCAGTCTTTGACAGGATCCCTCTCCGGACGGGCATGGCATGAATTCCAGCCGCGAACGCGACTTCACCGGGTTCTACGATGCGACGTGGTCGCGAACCGTCGCCTGCGCATATGCCATGACCGGCGACCTGGGCGAGGCCGAGGACCTCGCCCAGGAGGCTTACAGCAGGGCCTGGCCGCGGTGGTCTTCACTGCGCGAGTACGACGACCCGGGGGCGTGGGTCCGCCACGTCGTTACCCGGCTGGCGGTCTCGCGTTGGCGCCGGACCCGGACTGCAGCGGTCTTCCTGGCCCGCTCCCGGGGGCCCGAGCCCGCCCCGCCTACATCGGAGACGAGCCCAGCTCTTGTCGCGGCGCTCAAGCAACTGCCGGCGGCCCAGCGACGGGCCGTCGTGCTGCACCATCTCGGCGAGCTCCCGGTCGCCGAGATCGCCCAGATCGAGCATTGCCCCGAGGGGACCGTCAAGGCCCGGCTCTCCCGCGGCCGCGCCGCCCTCGCCTCGCTACTTGCACCCCAGGACGGAGAACACTCTCATGCCTGAGCTGAACCAGCTCCTCGACACACTCGTCAGCGACGTCAGCGCCCGCACCCGCGCACCCGGAGCACCGGCGGCCATCATTCAGGCCAACCGGCGGCGTAGGAGGATTGCGTCCGCAGTGGCCGCGGGGGCCGTCGCTGTCATCGCTGTGGGCGGTGGCGTGGCCGCCGAGACGCTGAGTGGTGGTGACGCGGATGCACCGGTTGGGGAACCCACGCTGGGTTCGCCCGAGTCGCCGGCGGTGCAGGAGAGCCCCACGGGGGCGGTCGCCGCCCGTGAGTCGTTCGAGGCAGGCGTGCGCACGGCCCTGGCACAAGCCGAAGCAGCCGACGGCTGGGCGGTAGCCGAGACCACCCTCGTGGAGGTCCTTCCGCGGCAGTGTGTGGATGGCTGGCTGGGGAACGCCGGAGGGTCTTTCGGAAGCAGCCGGATTCGCTCCTCGAATGGGTCGACGTTGGCCCAGGTCAGCTATTGGCGCCCGGCGGTGCCTGAGTCGTGGAACGTGGTCGCTCGACTCGTCGAGACCCTCAAGTCCTGCACGACCGGCCCATGGCGGTTTTCAGAACCGATCGCTCAGACCGACACCGTGCTGGCCGCATCCGCTGAGGGAGTGATCTGGATCCGCCAGGTGGAGTTCGAGATCGTCACGCTCGAGGTCCCCACAGCCGACGGTCCGCCTCCCCTCGACATCCAGGTCGACGTCGCTGAGGCCCTCTCGGCGGCCCCCGTCGGCTGATCCGCAATTCGAACTCGTGAGTGCGCCCCCGCCAGAGTGGGCAGCTCGAAAGCGACCGCTCATCGGCAGAGCGGACGGTGAGGACGCTCAGGAGTAAGCCCGGGACGCTCGACTTCCGGTGACCCAGCCGCTGCCGTCAGGGGCGGGTGCCGTCGAGGAAGAGCGGGCTCTGGGTGGGCTCCGTGATTCGGCCGATCGGCTCGCACACCTGCGCGTCGAGGTCACAGTCGAACATCAGCACGGCGGCCTGGGAGCCGGTGGGGTTCGCAACAGCGGCCATCACCGATCCGTCCGTGTCGTAGGAGAGCGAGATGCGTGAGCCTTGAGGCAGCTCGGGCAGCGCAACGGCGTCTTCGCCTGAGGTCGACCGCTCGACCGGCCCTCCCTCGGGCCACGTCTGCCAGGTCGAGTTCACGCGCCACTGTCCGGTCGGGTCGAGCCTCTCGCCCTCAAGACCCTCGACGTAGTGCCATCCAGTCTCGGGCAGGTCTAGCTGGGCAAGCACTGGCGGGGGATGTTCGAGCCCCCCGCGCGACCCCGACCCCAGCACCATGCGACTGCGCATGTCGAATACTCGTCCCGCCCCCCATTCGGTCCCTCGGTGAGGGATCAACCAAGTCCAAGGAAGTACGCCGGTCCAGAACTCACCTTGGAAGTTCACCGCAGCGATGCCGGCCGTAGCGCCCGCGAGCGTGACCCCGGTGGCGTCCCCCATCGGGATCATTGGTGTGCTGGCGAGTGTCTTGCCGGTCGATGCAGCGTAGGCCGCGATCAGGGGACGGCGGGCTGCCAGCGACTCGGTTGTCAGCCGCAGCGCCACCGCGACATCGGCCTCCGCGTCGTACGCGACGCTTGGCGAGAAGCCCTTGGGCGGGCCCCCGAGCGCAGGTGCCAGCACCGTCTCGTGCCCCGAGGGGTCGATCAGCCGAACCTCCTGGTCGGGGGTCTGGTACAGGACTCCGCCGCGGACGGCGAGCCCCGTCTCCGCCAGGCCGGGGACCCTGGCCAGCGCGATGCTCCGGTCGCCAAGGTGAAGGACACCGGCGTCGGGGTCGAGGAAGGCGCGCACGCCGTCCCCATTGACGCGGGCTGGTCCGCTTGGCGAGTCCGTGGGCGGATCCGTGCGCTGGGTGAGTGCGACGCCGGCCATGGTGCCGACGATGACTGCTGCAGCAGCAGCCGCTGCGGCGGCTACGGCGATGCGGCTGCGAGCGCGCGCCTGGCGGCGCGCCTGCTCACGGATCGCCGCCACGTCGACCGACGGAACCGCTGCCGCCTCCGTTTGGATCCTCACGGCCTCCTTGAGGCGGCGCTCGACGCTCATTTCCGGATCCCTTCGATCGCAGGTGCGGGGTCGCTGAGACGCTCCCGGAGGTGCGCGAGCCCCCCTGCAGCCTGCGACTTCACGGTGCCGGGCCGGATCCCCAGCAGGTCGGCGGTCTCGCGCTCGGACAAGTCCTCGACGTAGCGCAGCACCACAACAGCACGCTGTCGCGGCGGCAACTCGCGCAGCGCCTGCCAGACCAGATCGGCGTCCACGAGCCGGTCCTCCGGCGACTCGATAGCTCGCGGCTCCGGGACTACCTCGAGGATCACCTCGCGCCGGTTGTGGGCCCGACGGTGCCATGCGAACAGCTGATTGATGACGATGCGCCGCACATAGGCTTCGGGGTTGTTGGAGCGGGCGACGCGCGACCAAGAGGCATACGCCGAGACCAGCCCCGCCTGCAGCGCGTCTTCCGCGAGCTGGCGGTCGCCACTGACGGCATAGGCCGTGCGAAACAGCCGCGCAGATGCGGCGCTGACGAACTCGGTGAAGTCGAGGTCACTCGAGCGGCTCATCCGCAGCACCTCCCGTCGTCCCTCACCCCCAACGATGCGCCCAGGAGCCTCCGAGGTTCGTCTCTGCGGCCGGCGGTCTAGCCGACCTTGTGTCACCCCCCGGAGTGGAGCGTCCGCTCATCGGCATGACCGCTCAGCGGCACGAGAGTGCGTGCGCATGTCATTGGGCAGCGGACAGGTCGCAGGGAGCGAGTCGAAGGCAAAGGACCTTCGGGGACGTTGTCAGTTCATTGGGAACTGGCCAGCCGACGCAGCTGGGCGGCGGCGTCTCGCTCGACGGGGGGACCGTGGCCGAAGAGGATGACCCGGGGTTCCAGAGCGGCGAGTTTGCGGACCGACTCTTCGGCTGTCGGCATGTCCGGGGTGAAATCCGCCATCGGGCCTTTCAGCCCGTCGATGGTGTTGGTGAGAGCGTCTCCGGCGATGAGCACCCGCGATTCGGTATCGAAGATGGCGATGTGGCCGGGTGTGTGGCCGGGTGTGTCGACCACCTCCAGGCCGAACACCTCCTGGCCATCTGTAACGGGGCGGACAGGCCACCGCTGCGACTGCCCCGACCAGATAGGCAACAAGGATTCCGTCTCTGCCGCGCCGGCGTAGAGGGCCGCGCCCGGCGCGGCAGCGGTGACCTCCACCAAGCCGTCAACGTGGTCGCCGTGAGAGTGGGTGATCAGGACGTGGCGCACGCGATCCCACCCCGTGCCCGCGGCTCTTAGCACCGCTCCGATTTCGTCCACACGGCTCGAGAACCCGCAGTCAACCAACGCCGCCTCGCGGCCGCGCACGAGCACGTAGGCCGACACATAGGCGAAGTCGACTCTCCACCAGTCCAACCCGACGAAGGAGCCGCTACGGCCTGGGCCGCTGGCAACATCCGTCTCGTCGTTGTTTGAACTGCAGGCCGCCGCGAGCCCGAGCACCGCAAACCCGAGTACGCCCTTGCTCGCCTGCACAAGGAACCACCGCCGCCCCAGGGCGCTCGTCGCGGTCACTGTCATACACGAAGCGTGCTGCGACGGCGGACCGGCGGTCAATGCGCTAGGCGGTTCGTTCGAAGCAGGTCGAGACACACAGCGCGATTCCACAGACCGACCGTTTCGTCCCAACACACTTCCGCTCATCGGCATGAGCGGACGTTCGTGAAGTCAGCCCGGGGATCCGTGTCGGCTGCGCCAAGAATGTCGGTGGGGGGCGAGACGATGACGTCGTGTTCGAAGCAGCGGTCGATGTCAGCGGTGAGGGCTTGATGTCCTGTGCTGACGGGCTGCACGACTCGGTCCGGGAGACACGACTGGTCGCGGCACGGCGGATGGCGCGGGTGACGCACTGGGCCGACCTGCACGCACCGGAGCCGGGCAAGCAGGGGTTCACCCCAGGTGGTGACGGCACGCCGGCGGTGACGCCGTTCGCAGCTGCTGAGCTGGGGTGCCTGTTGCAGACCACGACTATGTCGGCGCGGTCCCTGCTGGCCGACGCGCTCGACCTGCGCCACCGGCTGCCGCGGTTGTGGCAGGCGGTGATGACTGGGCAGGTGGAGGACTTCAAGGCCCGTCACGTCGCCCGCGCCACCCGCGGTGCAGCGCTGAGCCTGGAGCAAGCGCGACGGGTCGACGCCGACTGCGTCGACGGCCTGGTGGGGTTGCCGTGGGGTCGGGCGATGGAGGTGGTCGACGCTGCGATCATCGCGGCGGACCCAGGCGGCCACGAACGTCGCCGCTCTGAGGCAGCACAGGAGCGTTACGTCTCCCGTGGCAAGCGCGACGGTGCGACCGGTCTCGGCGTGCTGATCACCCGCACCATCCTCAGCGACATCGCCCGGCTCGACGGCATCGTCGACCGCCTCGCGCAGGTGCTCAAGGAGCAGGGAGACGCCGACGACCTGCAGGTCCGGCGCGCGAAGGCGATCGCGATCCTCGCCGACCCCGCTCGCGCTTGCCTCATGCTCGCCCAGCACAAGAGCAGTGCCGCGGCCGGTGAGCTGCGCACCACGCTCGATGCGGCCAGTGAGCTGGGCCGGCTGCTGCTCGCTCAGGGTGCAACCGCGTTGGCCCGGTTGCGTCCGAGGACCGTGATCTACGTCCACATCGCCGCTGAAGCCCTTCACACCGGCACCGGAGTCGCGCGCGTGGAAGGTCTCGGGCCGGTGGAGCTCTCAGCGCTGCGTGAGCTGCTCGGACACGATGCGATCGTGGTCAAGCCGGTGATCGATCACCGAGACCAGACCCCGGTCGACGCCTACGAGGTCTCGGCCGCGATGCGCGAGGCGATGGCGATGCGGCATCCGTTCGAGGTCTTCCCGTGGGGCACCTTGAGGTCACGCAACGCCGATCAGGACCACACCATCCCGTTCCGAAGACCCGACGACGGCGGCCCACCCGGCCAGACCCACCCAGACAATCTCGGACCGTTGAGTCGAGGGCATCACAACGCGAAGACGCACGGAGGATTCGCGCTCTACCAACCCCAACCCGGGGTCTACCTCTGGAAGACACCGACCGGTTACTGGTACCAGGTCGACGCCACCGGCAGCACCGCCCTCGGTCGAGGCCTTCCCGCGGCCGTGCGCCGCCGGCGAACCGTTGACGTCATGCAGTCCCCGGTGGAGACGCACCTCGCCGGACTCCTGGCCGCATGAGATGGGTCAGTGCTTCTCCTCGAGGCCGACCGCCTCGCGGAGGTCGCCGACCGCCACGCGGAGCTCCTCGTTGTCCTCCGCCGCCGCGTCCATCAGGGCGGCGAGCGCCTCGGCGAGCACGTTGAGCTTCTCCTGGGCGGCCTCCTCGCTGCGACGGCCTGCGTTCTCCAGCAGCACCAGCAGCAGCAGCGACAGCACGCTGGCGACGGTGTGGATGGCCACCTGCCACGACTTCGAGTCGGGCCAGAGGGGATAGCTCGCCAGCCACGCGACGACGATGCCCAGGCAGACCAGGAAGAACGGCGCACGGCTCACGACCTGGTTGGTGGCCTCCACGAACCGCTCGAAGGGACCACGCTGGTCTTCGTCCTGCTCGCGGCTCTCCGCCGCCTCGTTGCGCTCCACCCGGTCAGCGTAGGGACCCAGCGATCAGGCCGGGGTGAACCACGCCCTGAGCCGCCGGTGGCGGTGCCCGAAGAAGGCGCCCACCAGGGCACGGGGTACGGCAGCTGGCACACCCCGCCTCGGCTCGAACGACAAGCGGTCGGTGAGCCGGGTGCTGCCGCCGACGACGTCCTCCAGCCGACGCTCGTGCTCCCACCTCCTGGCCGAGCCCAGCCTCGAGCGCTCGAGGAAGTGCGAGCCCGGCTCCACCTCGGCCAGGCACAGGTCGTCGTAGTCGACGGGGACCACCCCGCCGAGCAGCAGCCAGGCGCGGCCCACGGGCTCGCCGACGGGAAGGTCGGCGATGCTGCCGCCCCTGTAGGGCTTCGGGAAACGCATCCGGAGCACGGGCCGGAACTCGTGGTCCAGGCCCTCCTGCGAGGTGACGCGTGCCCACACCTCCGCGCGCGGCGCGGCGAGGACCGAGGAGATCGTGATCGCGACCTCTGCCATGGCCGCCGCCTCAGACGCGGGTCAGCACGCAGTCGGCAAGGACCGGAGCGCCGTCCCGCTGGTCGTCGTCGGAGGCGATCGTCGCGGAGACGAGCACCTGGCCGCCCTCGTCCCAGCCGCGGACCCGGATCGTCTCCCCGGGGAAGACGATGCCCGCGAACCGTGCGCCGAACGAGCGCACCGCACCCGCGTCGGAGTCGAGCAGGCCCTGGACGACCTCGCGCAGCACGATCCCGTAGGAGCACAAGCCGTGCAGGATCGGCGCGGGGAAGCCGGCGCGCTCGGCGAAGCCGGGATCGGCGTGCAGCGGGTTGCGGTCGCCGCACAGCCGGTAGAGCAGCGCCTGCTGCGGTGCCACGGCGTACGTCGTGTCGAGGTCGGGCGCACGGTCCGGAGGGTCGAACCTGGTGGACGGCCCGCGCTCACCGCCGAAACCGCCCTCCCCGCGGGCGAAGATGCTGGAGCGCGTGGTGAAGAGCGGCGCGCCCGACTCGTCGACGGCGACGCCCTCCTGCACCACCACCGCGGCCGAGCCCTTGTCCCAGACCTCCGCGATCGTGGTGCGGACCGTGCCCGAGCCGCTGCGGGGGATCGGCCGGTGGACCTCGATCGACTGGCTGCCGTGCACCACCTTGGCGAGGTCGATCTCGATGCCGGGGAAGCTCACCCGCGGCGGCTCGGTGTCGTGGAAGGTCGGCAGCACGACACCGAACGACGGCAGCACCTGGAGGTCGTCGCCGTCGAGGGTGTAGGTCAGGGTCCGCGCATCGAGGTTGTCACCGCGGCGGGAGCCGAAGCCGATGCCGAGGTGGTAGAGCAGCACGTCCGACGAGGTCCAGGCGAACGACCGCTCCGGCAGCTCGGCGCCGAGGGCCTTGTCGAGGTCGATGGGCACGGTGGGTGTGTCCTTCCCGGTTACGAGGTCTCGAGGCTCACTTCGTTCGCACCTCGACCACCATCAGCGAGGTCGAGGGCGGCGAGGTAGCCGAACGTCATGGCCGGGCCGATCGTGGCACCCGGGCCGGCGTAGGTGTGGCCCATGACCGCCGCGGCGGTGTTGCCGGCGGCGTACAGACCGGGGATCGCCGAGCCGTCGGGCCGGAGCACCCGGGCCTGCTCGTCGGTGACCAGGCCACCCTTGGTGCCGAGGTCGCCGGGCACGATCTTGACCGCGTAGAACGGCGCCTGGTCGATGCTGTGCAGGGAGGGGTTCGGCTTCACGGTGGGGTCGGAGTAGTACTTGTCGTAGGCGCTCTCGCCGCGATGGAAGTCCTCGTCGACGCCGTGGCGGGCGAAGCCGTTGAACCTGTCGACCGTCTCGGTCAGCGCGTCTGCCGGCACGCCGATCTTGTCGGCCAGACCCTCGAGCGTGCCGCTCTTGACCACGACGCCGCTCTTGAGCCAGTGGCCGGGGAAGGGCTGCCGCGGGCCAAGCCCGGCGAAGAGGTAGCGGTTGCGGTAGCGCTGGTCGATCACCATCCAGCACGGCACGTGGGGGACGCCGGTGGCCTCACCCTCATAGATCGCGTGCACCGCCTCGACGTAGGGCAGCGCCTCGTTCATGAAGCGCCGGCCGGCGCCGTTGACCATGATCGAGCCGGGCAGGTTGCGCTCCGCGAGGCAGAACCACGGCCCGCGGGGGAGCGGGATGGTCGGCCCCCACCACGCGTCGTCGAGCAGCGCGGTGTCCGCGCCCGCCGCGATGCCGGCGCTGATGCCCGCCCCGGTGTTGGAGGGCGCTCCTGTCGACCACTCGGTGGTGATCGGTGAGGGCTGGTGCTTCTGCCGCATCTCCAGGTTGAACTCGAAGCCGCCGCTGCACAGCACCACTCCGCGGCGCGCGCGCACGGTCACGGGGCGGCCGTCGCGCAGCACGTGCGCACCGGTGACGCGCCCTTCCTCGATCGCGAGGTCGGTGATCTCCGTGGCGTACCAGAGCGGCACGCCCGCGTCCATGAGCGCCTTGCGGAGTCCGATCATCAGTGCGTTGCCCATGCCGTACATGCGGCGCCGCAGCACGATCGCGAGCAGCCGGCGCAGGAAGACCTTGAGCATCGTCAGCGGCCCGCGCGCGGTGCGGAAGCCGAGGCTCAGCCAGCGGAAGTTGGCCTGGGTGACGACCATGTTGGCCGGCGCCTTGGAGTACGGCGGGTGCAGCCGCCCCAGCTCGTCGCCGATCATGCGCCCGTCGAGCGGCACCGGCTCGACGCTGCGGCCACCGGCGCGGCCCCCCGGCTGCTCCGGGTGGTAGTCGGAGTAGTGGGGCACCCAGGCGAACCGCACCGGCGTGTGCTCGCGCACGAAGTCCATCATCTCGGGACCGCGGTCGATGAAGGCGTCGCGGCGCACCTTGGGCACCTCGTCGCCGACGATGGAGTCGAGGTACTGCTTGGCCCGCTCCGGTGTGTCGTCGACACCCGCGTCCCGCAGCGCGTAGTTGCCGGGCACCCACACACCACCGCCGGAGCGGGCGGTGTTGCCACCGAAGTACTCGCTCTTCTCGACCAGCAGGGTGTCCAGGCCGTGCGTGCGCGCGGCCAGCGCGGCGGTCATGCCGGCGCCCCCGGCGCCTACGACGAGGACGTCGACCTCGTGGATGTCGGAGGGCTTGTCACTCGGCACGGCGAAAACTGTAACAGGTTTCAGTTTCGCGGAACGAGAACGTGTTCTAGTATCGACGCGGAGGGGGAAGCCTCCTTCGACCCGAGCCCAGGAGAGGCCCATGTCCCAGCACGTCCTCGACGGCGTCCGCGACCTGCTGCCTTCGTTCCGCTCGCGCGCGGACGAGGCCGAACGGCTCCGGGTCGTGCCCGACGCCAACATCAAGGAGCTCGCCGAGACCGGCTTCTTCCGGCTGCTGCAGCCCGAGAGGTACGGCGGCATGGAGGCCGACCCGGTCACCTTCTACACCGCGGTCAAGGAGATCGCCGGTGCCTGCGGCTCGACCGGCTGGGTCTCGAGCGTGGTCGGCGTCCACCCGTGGCAGGTGGCGCTCTTCGCCGACGAGGCGCAGCAGGCCGTGTGGGGCGAGGACCAGGACACCCGGCTCTCGTCGTCCTACGCGCCGACGGGCAAGGCGACCCAGGCCGAGGGCGGCTTCATGCTGAGCGGGCGGTGGAGCTTCTCCTCCGGCTGCGACCACTGCCAGTGGGTGCTGCTGGGCGGGCTGGTGTTCAACGCCGAGGGCAACGTCGTGGACTTCCGCACCTTCATGGTGCCCCGGTCGGACTACACGGTCGAGGACGTCTGGAACGTCGTCGGTCTGCGGGGCACCGGCTCCAACGACATCGTGGTCGAGGACGTCTTCGTGCCCGAGGCGTTCACGCTGTCGATGTCCGACACCGGCCGCTGCTTCGGCCCGGGCCAGGAGGTCAACACCTCCGACCTGTACAAGCTGCCCTTCCACTCCGTCTTCACGATGACGATCTCCACGCCGATCATCGGCATGGCCTACGGCGCCTACGCCGAGCACGTCGAGATGCAGCAGAAGCGCGTGCGCGCGGCGTACCTCGCGGAAAAGACCTCCAACGATCCCTACGCGACCGTGCGCATCGCGCGGGCCGCCAACGAGATCGACTCCGCCTGGGTGCTGCAGATCCACAACCTGCGCGAGCTGCAGGCGTGCGTCGAGCGGGGCGAGAAGATCCCGCTGCAGCTGCGCCTGAAGGTGCGCCGTGACCAGGTGATCGCCAGCGAGCGCGGCATCCGCGCCATCGACATGATGTTCGAGGCCTCCGGTGGCCGCGCGCTGACCGAGGGCACCTACCTGCAGCGCGCCTGGCGCGACGCCCACGCGGGGCGCGTGCACGCGGCGAACGACCCCGAGCGGGCGCTGGCGATGTTCGGCTCGCTCGAGTTCGGCCACAAGATCGACCCGGGGATGTACTGAGGCCCATGGCCCCCTCCACAGGCACCACCACCGGCACCACCGAGGTGATCACCAAGGGATCGACAGCCAGGACGGCCGAGGTCCGCGGCATCACGATCGGCTACTACGAGGCCGCCCGCATGCCGGCGGACGAGGTCTCGACAGGCTCGACCGACGCATCGACCGACGCATCAGCCGGCGCCCGCCTGCCGCTGGTGATGCTGCACGGTGGCGGACCGGGTGCGTCGGCGTGGAGCAACTTCGGCTCCGCGCTGCCGGGCTTCGCCCACGACTTCCACACGATCCTGGTCGACCAGCCGGGCTTCGGTACGTCGGACAAGCCTGCGGTGGAGGGCAACTACTACCGCTTCGCCGCCCAGCACGTGCTCGGCCTGCTCGACCACCTCGGCATCGACCGGTGCCACCTGCTGGGCAACAGCCTCGGCGGCGGCACCGCGATGCGGCTGGCACTCATGGAGCCCGACCGGGTCGGCCGGCTCGTGCTCATGGGCCCGGGAGGGCTGTCTCTGAACCTCTTCCACGCCGACCCGACGGAGGGCGTGCAGCGGCTCATGGACTTCGGGGCGAACCCGTCCCGCGAGGCACTGCGTGCCTTCATCTCGACGATGGTCGTCAACCAGGACCTCGTGACCGACGAGCTCGTCGAGGAGCGGTACGCCGACGCCACCGCGCCCGGTGCCCGTGAGGCGATGGCCAGCATGGGCATGAGCTTCTGGAACCCCGAGACCGCCGAGGACGGCATGCTCTGGCGCGAGGCCCACAAGCTGCGCAAGCACACGCTCCTCACGTGGGGGCGCGAGGACCGGGTCAACCCCCTCGACGGCGCGATGGCGGCGCTCAAGCTGATCCCCAGGGCCCAGCTCCACGTGTTCCCCAACTGCGGGCACTGGGCACAGATCGAAGCGGCGGAGGAGTTCCGGGAGGTCGCGACCACGTTCCTCGCGCGCCACCGCGAGAGGGTCTCGACAAGCTCGACCACCCGGGAGAGCAGCTCGACCAACGGAGGTAGGGCATGACGATCGACATCAAGTCACTCGGCTACGTCCGGGTGGACAGCACCGACCTCGACCAGTGGCGGCTCTTCGCCGGCAAGGTGCTCGGGCTCGCCGAGGGCCGCGGGCCGAGCCCGGACAACCTGTACTACCGCATCGACGAGATGTCGGCGCGGGTCGTCGTGCAGCCCGCGGAGCAGGACCTGATGGCCGCGATGGGGTGGGAGGTGGCCGACCACCGCGCGCTCAGCGACGCGGTCGACCACCTCAAGCACCACGGCGTCGAGGTCGAGTCGGGAGCGCCGGAGGACCTCGCCGAGCGCCGCGTCGAGGGCATGGTGCGTTTCCGCGACCCCTTCGACAACGTCTTCGAGCTCTTCCACGGCGCCACCTACGAGGCGCGGCCGGTCGTCCCGCCGTACGCCCAGACGTTCGTGACCGGTGAGCAGGGCATGGGTCACATCGTGGTGCCCGTCACCGACGACGAGGAGGCGCTGCGCTTCTACACCGACGTGCTCGGCTTCCGGCTGCGTGACTCCATGCGCATGCCGGGGGAGTTCGTCGGCAAGGAGCCGGGATCCACCGCGTGGCTGCGCTTCCTGGGGTGCAACCCCCGGCACCACAGCCTCGCCTTCCTGCCCATGCCCAACCCGTCGAAGTGCGTGCACATCATGTTCGAGGTCTCGCGGCTCGACGACGTCGGCCGGGCTCTCGAACGCGTCCGCAAGCACAAGGTGCCGCTCAGTGCCACACTGGGACGACACATGAACGACCAGATGGTGTCGTTCTACGTCAGGTCGCCAGGAGGGTTCGACGTGGAGTACGGCTGCGAGGGGCTGACGGTCGACGACCGCACCTGGGTGGCCCGCGAGTCCACGGCGGTCAGCTACTGGGGCCACGACTTCAGCGGCGGCTGACGTGTCGCTCGAGCCCCCCGAGGGCATGAACCCGTCCGCGGCCAAGGAGTGGCCGGCGCCGGCCCTGATCGACCAGTTCCTCGGCGACATGGACTTCCACTTCCGGCTCGGCGAGGAGACGCCGCTGCCCTCCGACGACCCGGAGGCCCTGCGGCAGGCGCGGCACTTCCGAGACGTCCTCGGCCGCTTCGCGACCGGCGTCACGGTCATCACCTCCATGAGCAACGGAGAACCGGTCGGGATGACCTGCCAGTCGTTCTGCTCGGTCTCGCTGTCACCGCCGCTGGTGCTGTTCTGCCCCGCGAAGACCTCCCGCGCCTGGCCGCTGATGCGGCAGGCAGGCTTCTTCTGCGTCAACGTGCTCGGCGCCGACCAGTCCGAGCTGTCGAACGCGATGGCGACCAAGGGGCCGGAGAAGTACGACGGCGTCGGCTGGTCACCGGCCAAGAGCGGCGCGCCGCTCCTGGACGGCATCGTCGGCTACGTCGACTGCACCGTCGACAGCGTGCAGGAGGCCGGCGACCACTACGTCGTGATCGGCCGCGTGCAGGACCTCGGCTTCGGCCCCGACGGTGACGAGGCCGGCCCCGGGGGCGAGGCGCCGCTGACGTTCTTCCGCGGGCGCTACGGCACCCACACCGACGCCTAGCCCGTCCGGAACCTCCGCGGCAGCGGACGCGCGCACTCCTCACCCCGGCAGTCCTTGAGCCGGTGCAGCACCCGCGCCAGGGACTCCTGCAGCCCGTCGTAGGCGGGCAGCGGGGCGAGGTTGCGGTACTGCTGGGGGTCGCGGCGCAGGTCGTACAGCTCGCGCGCACCGTAGGCGACCTCGACGTAGAGGTAGCGGGGTGTGCGCAGGCCCAGCAGACGACGCGGCCGCCGCGGCAGGTTGGTGCGGCCGGTCTCGGTCACCACGCCCCGCGTCCAGCCCCGGTCGCCGTCGCGCGCCACCCGCGCCAGGGAGACTCCGTCGAGGCCCTGCGGTGGCCGGACGCCGGCGAGCGTGGCCACGGTCGGCGCGACGTCGATGGAGGTGATCGGGTCGGTGCGCCGCTCGCCCATCGGGATCCCCGGCCCGCGGATCAGGAAGGGGACGCGCAGCGACGGCTCGTGCGGGTACATCTTGCCCGCGCGCATCCGTTGCTCGCCGAGGAAGTAGCCGTTGTCGGAGGTGAGCATGACGACGGTCCGGGGCATCTCCGAGCTCGCCGCCACCGCCTTGATCGTGCGAGCCACCTCCTGGTCGAGCACCCACAGGGCCTCGGCCCGCTGACGCGTCAGCTCGAGCAGCACCGCCCGCTCGCGCCGGTTCAAGGGGGGCCGTGCCCGGAGGTAGCCGGGCTTGTCGGTGAAGTCCGGGTCGCGCCAGGTGTCGCCGGGTGTGGTGGTGATGCGTTCGTCGAACATCCCTCGCACGCCCCGGGGCCTGGCCGTCGTGTACATCGGGGTGAGGTTGCCGTCGCTTCCCCGGATGAACCACGGGGGGTCGTCGTCCTCGATCGGGAAGCCGAGGTGGGGCGCCGTGTAGGACACGTGCAGGAAGTAGGGCTGGTCCGATGCCGAGCGCCGACGGATGATGGCCTCGCTCAGGGCGCCGTACACCCTGGTCTGGTAGCGGCCGGCGAAGTTGCGGAACCCCTCCCCGTCGTCGCTGATCGTGGTGTCGAAGTAGTCGTAGGTCTGGCCGGCGAGGGGGTCTCCCTTCGGGAGCCCACCGTCGATCGAGGCCAGCCACCTGTCCCATCCGGGCGGCACGTAGTGCAGCGAGTCTCCGGTGCTCTCGCCTGGCTCGGGCATCTCGCCGTAGCCGTTGAGGTACTTGCCCAGGTAGACCGTGGCGTAGCCCGCCTCGTCGAGCCAGGTCGCCAGCGTGGAGCGGTCGTCGAGGGAGGTGAACCCGTAGGGCTCGTGGATGCCGTCGACGCCGTGGTTGTGGGTGTAGAGCCCGGTGAGGACCGAGGCCCGCGCGGGGCAGCAGGAGGGGTAGGGCGAGAACGAGTTGGCGAAGCGCACGCCGTAGCCGCCGAGGAGCCGACGGGTGCGCGGCATGTACTGCAGGTCGTCGTCGCGCATGTCGTCGACCATGATCATGACGATGTTGGGCCGGCGGCCCGAGTAGATCCGGGGCGCCACGGCCTGGCCCGGCAGTGCCGAGGGCGAGTCGTCGGGGGCGGCCTCGGTGCCGCCGAGGCGACCGGAGAACGTGAGCGCGAGAGCACCCAGGACGAGCACCACGATCAGCGCGGCCACGGCCAAGCGGCGACGGCGGTCTGTGCTCACGTGTCCCCCCGAGCGGGATCGGGCCTTGTGCCGGTCACGGCCAGGCTAGACAGATCCCTGCCGGGCGCCTACGGGCTTTGGTCCGTCACTCCACCGCGGCGAACCAGCCCGTGGGGGCCAGGTCGGTGCCCATGCGGGGGACGTACTGGTCGAAGTAGATGCGCGCGATCAGCTCGCGTCGGCTGCGCACCCCTGCCTTCTCGAACACCGACTTGAGGTGGTCCTGCACGGTGTAGCGCGAGAGGTGCATCGACGCCGCGATCTCCTTCGTGTCGAGCCCCTGCAGCACCGCCTGGGTGACGTCGCGCTCGCGTTGGGTCAGGTCGAAGGCCGCGACCACCAGCGGCACGATCTCGGGCGGGCGCGCCTCGTCGATCGTGACCACGACGTCGCCGCCCCCGGAGTCGCCCCGGGCGGACAGCGGTGAGGCGTTGAGCACCATCCACATCCCGCTGCGGGTGCGGACCCGGCAGCGGGGCGGTCGGGAGACCTGACCCGCGGCGTAGCGGCGGGCGGCCCCCACCAGGCCGGAGAGGATCCCCGACGGCGCGGTGCCGGTGTCGCTGGTGAGGAGCTCCTCGATCCACAGGTCGGCGCCGGCGCTGTACTGCTGGATCCGGTCGTCACGGTCGACGACGAGCACGGCCGGTGACACCGCGACCCGGTCGGCGCCCTCGCTGAGCTTCGAGAGCACACCGGCCCGCAGTCCGGCGCACAGCGGCGCCGAGAGCTGGGCCATCAGCTCGACCTCGGCGGGGGCGAAGTCCGGCTCGTCGGCGCCCCGGAACAGCGCGATCCCGCCCCACACCTGGCTGCGGTCGCGTGCCACGACCCGCATCTCGTCGCCGTAGCCGAAGAGGGGTCCGATGAACTCGTTGAGGCGGGCGGACCCGGGGTCGTGGGCTCGGGTCGACACCGCAGGCACCGCCCTGTGGGCGAGCTCGCCGAACGCCGTGGGCTCCTCCGTGCCGTACTCCGTCAGACCCCACTCGTGGTCACGGTCGTCCCTGCCGCGCAGGTCGCCGTACTTCAGCGTGCTGGTGAGCAGCAGCGTGCTGGGGTCCACGGTCGCCACGCAGGCGCCGACGTGGCTGACGGCCCGGTGAATCGACGCGATGGCCTCGTCGAGGAAGGTCGCGAGGTCGAGCCCCGCCCGGCTCACGGCGTCGACGTCTGCGACGACGCGACGCGCGGTCAGGTCCAAGGGCATGGGAGCAGTCTGGGCCGCCGAAGGTCCCGAGCGGCATCCCACATTTGTGGGGTTCTCGATCACCCGTCGATGCGGGATGGTCCGCGCCCCTCCCCGGCACCCAGGGTGGGAGACGTCCGAGAGAGGCACGTCCGAGACAGGGAGACACCATGACCACCACGACCGACACCTCCGGCCAGGCTGCGGCGACCCCGGCCGCCCGCGCGCTCGCCGCCCGCTTCGACGAGCACGTCCACCTCCCCGGCACCCCCGGGTACGACGCACTGCGCCAGCCGTGGAACGTCGCGATCGACCAGCGGCCCGCAGCCGTCGCCGCCCCGACCACGATCGGCCAGGTGGCCCAGGTGGTGCGCGCCGCAGCGGATCTGGGACTGCGGGTCACCACCCAGAGCACCGGGCACGCCGCCGCCCCGTTGGCGTCCAAGGACCTCAGCGACGCGGTGCTGCTGCGCACCGGCGCCCTCACCGGCGTCCACGTGGACCCGGCGGCGCGGACCGCCCGGGTGGAGGCAGGGGCCCGCTGGGCCGACGTGGTCTCCGCCGCGGTGCCGCACGGCCTGACCGGTCTGCACGGCTCCGCCCCGCACGTCGGCGTGGCCGGCTACACGCTCGGCGGTGGTCTGAGCTGGTACGCACGCCGCCACGGCCTGGCCGCGCACGGGCTCCGTGCCGCCGAGGTCGTGACCGCCGCCGGGGACGTGGTCCGTGCCAACGCCTACGACGACCCCGAGCTGCTGTGGGCGCTGCGGGGCGGCGGCGGCAACTTCGGCGTCGTCACCACCATGGAGCTCGAGCTCCACGACGTCGGCCGCCCGTACGCCGGGATGATGCTCTGGGACGTCGCCCGTGCCGAGGAGGTCCTGCGCACCTGGGCCGAGTGGGGCCGGTCCGCGCCGGAGCACGTCACCACGGCCTTCCGGGTGATGCGCTTCCCGGCGATCCCCGAGCTGCCGCCGTTCCTGAGCGGTCGGGCGGTGGTCCTGGTCGACGGCGCCGTCATCGGCAGCGAGGAGGAGGGCAAGGCGCTCATGGACCCGCTGCGGGCACTGCGGCCCGAGATGGACACCTTCGCGAGCATGGGCGCCGCGGACGTCACCGCGATCCACATGGACCCGGTCGACCCGACACCGTCAGTGGGTGCGGGCACGGTGGTGAGGGAGATGTCGTCGGGCACGATCGACGCCTTCCTCGCGGCTGCCGGGCCGGACGCGGCTGCGCCGGTGTTCCTGGCCGAGCTGCGTCAGCTCGGCGGCGCGTTGTCCCGCCCTGCCGACGCGGCCCTGTCGCACGTCGAGGGGAGCCACCTCGGGCTCTTCCTCAGCATCGCCCCGACACCCGAGGCTGCGGCCGGCGGTCTGGAGCTGACCCAGGCGGTGGCCGACTCCTTCGAGCCGTGGGCGACGGGCGGCGCCTTCCTCAACCTGGCCGAGCGTCCCGTGGACCCGAGCCGCGCCTTCACCCCGGAGGCCTGGCAGCGCCTGCGCGCCGTGCGCCGCCGGCTCGACCCCCGCGGGGTCATCGTGGCCAACCACCCCATCGAGGGCTGAGCTCCGGCTGAGCACGGGGCCGGGGACGGGCTCACGACGCGCCGTGGCGGCCCTCCCCGGCCCGGAACCGCTCGAGGCCCGCCCCCACGTCGGACAGCGAGTCGAGACCGAGCTCCAGCTCCCGGGCCATCGCGTCGTGCTCGGTGCGGCCCTCGCCGTCCAGCAGCGAGGTGCGGTCGTTGCGCAGGCACCGCTGGGGGAGGGCGGCGAGCTCGTGGGCGAGCCGCTCGGCCTCCTGGCGGGACGTGCCGGGTGGGACCACCCGGTTGACGAGGCCGAAGCCCAGCGCCTCCTCGGCACCGACCCCGCGGCCGGTCAGGATCATGTCCATCGCCCGGCTGGTGCCGACGAGGCGCGGCAGCCTCACGGTGCCGCCGTCGATGAGCGGCACGCCCCACCGGCGGCAGTAGACCCCGAGGACCGCGTCCGCGGCCGCGACCCGCAGGTCGCACCAGATCGCGAGCTCGAGCCCGCCGGCGACGGCGTGGCCCTCGATGGCGGCGACCACCGGCTTGGACAGCCGCATCCGGGTCGGTCCCATCGGCCCGTCGCCGTCGTTCGTCACGACGTTGCCCTCCGGTCCGCCGACAGCCTTGAGGTCGGCGCCCGCGCAGAAGGTGCCGCCCTCGCCGTGGAGGACCGCCACGGACGCGGTGTCGTCCGCGTCGAAGGCACGGAAGGCCTCGGCGAGCGCCGCGGCGGTGGGGCCGTCGACGGCGTTGCGCGCCGTCGGCCGGTCGATCACCACGGTGGTGACCGGCCCGTCGTGCTCGACGCGGACGCTCATCGCGGGGTCCGTCGACCGGCGCTCAGGAGGCGTCCTCCTCGAGCGCCTGGATGGCCTCGTGCATGGTCAGCACCCGCCGGGCCGACTCGACGTGGAGGTTCTCCACCATGCGGCCGTTGTAGGTCACGACGCCCGACCCCTTGCCGTCCTCCCACGCCTGCAGGATGCCGCGAGCGTCCTCCACCGCCTCCTCCGACGGCGCGAACGCGCGGTTGGCGGCCTCGACCTGGCCGGGGTGGATCAGGGTCTTGCCGTCGAAGCCCATCTCGCGCCCCTGGCGGCACTCGGCGAGGAAGCCGTCGGCGTCCTTCACGTCGTTGTACACGCCGTCGATGATCACCTTGCCGGTCGCCCGCGCTGCCAGCAGAGCCAGCCCGAGGCCCGTCAGCAGGGGCTGCCGGCCGGGGACGTGCTCGGCGTAGAGCTCCTTGGCGAGGTCGTTGGTGCCCATGACGAGCACGGTGAGCCGGTCGGAGGCGGCCGCGATGTCCTCCGCGTGCAGCATGGCGTACGGCGTCTCGACCATCGCCCACAGCCGCGTCGCCTCCGGGGCGCCGTGCTCCGCCATCGACTCGACGAGCTCGAGCACGGCGTCGGCCGAGCTCACCTTCGGCACCAGGATCGCGTCGGGCCCTGCCTTGCAGGCTGCCTTCATGTCCTCGGCGTGCCACTCGGTGTCCATGCCGTTGACGCGGATCGCGATCTCACGCCGGCCGTACTCCCCGGAGGCGGCGGCCGCGCACGCCTTGTCGCGGGCCTCGGGCTTCGTGTCGGGTGCGACGGCGTCCTCGAGGTCGAGGATCAGCGCGTCGACGGGGAGCGACTTGGCCTTCTCCAGCGCGCGCTCGTTGGAGGACGGCATGTAGAGCACGGAGCGGCGGGGGCGGAACTCGGTGGGGGTGTCGGTCATGTCGGCGGCCTCAGTCGATCTCGATGGCGTCGTACTGCTGCTTCAGCTCCGGGTCGATGGCGGCCAGCTCGTCGGCGAGCGCCACCATGACCTTGCACTGCTTGACCGAGGCGTCGTCCTCCATCTTGCCGTCGAGCATCACCGCCCCGGTGCCGTCACCCATCGCCGCGATCACCCGCCTCGCGTGCTTGACGTCCTCGACGCTGGGGGAGAAGACCTTGTTGGCGATCGCGATCTGCTTCGGGTGCAGCGACCAGGCGCCGACGCACCCGAGCAGGAAGGCGTTGCGGAACTGGTCCTCGCAGGCGACGGTGTCGGCGATGTCGCCGAAGGGCCCGTAGTAGGGGTAGATGCCGTGCATCGCGCAGGCGTCGACCATGCGGGCGATCGTGTAGTGCCACAGGTCCTGCTGGTACGTCGTGCGGTCGCCCTCGATGTCGCCGTCGCGGGGGTCCTGCCGGACGAGGTAGCCCGGGTGCCCGCCGCCGACGCGGGTGGTCTTCATCCGACGGTCCGCGGCGAGGTCGGCGGGGCCGAGGGAGAGGCCCTGCATGCGCGGGCTCGCGGCGCAGATCTCCTCGATGTTGGCGACACCGCGTGCGGTCTCGAGGATGGCGTGGACGAGCAGTGGCTTCTCGATGCCCGCCTTGGCCTCGAGCTGGGCGAGGAGGCGGTCGACGTAGTGGATGTCCTCCGCGCCCTGCACCTTCGGCACCATGATCACGTCGAGCTTGTCGCCGATCGCGGGCACCAGCGTGGTGAGGTCGTCGAGCACCCAGGGGGAGTCGAGGGCGTTGATGCGGGTCCAGAACTGCGTCGGGCCCGAAGTCGCGTGTCCTGGCCGATCTTCACGAGGCCCTCGCGGGAGACCTCCTTGTTCTCCGCCTTGACGGCGTCCTCGAGGTTGCCCAGCAGCACGTCGACCTTGCCGACCATGTCGGGCACCTTCGCGGCCATCTTCGGGTTGCCCGGGTCGAAGAAGTGGATGGCCCGGCTCGGTCGCGCCGGGATCTCACGGAGCGGTGCGGGTGCTCCGACGGCGAGGGGGGCGAAGAAGTCCTTGGCAGGGCGCATGGGCCGGACCGTAGCAGCGCCGCGCGAGGCTCCGGTATGACGCATTCCTCACGTGGCGCAGTGGCCCGCTGCGCCGCGCCTCAGGCTGGGCGGGACAGGCTGAGCAGCAGCTGGGGCACGACGTCGGCCATGAGCTCCTCGGTGCCGAGGCCGCCGGTGCCGAGCTGCTCGGTGCCCAGGGCGTGCAGGTAGAGGGCCAGCAGCATGTCGCGGATCTGCCCCAGCGGCAGGCTCGGGGCTCGGCCCAGCAGCGACAGCATCCGCTGCACCAGCTCCTCCATGCGCTCCTGGAAGTGGTGGACGTTGGCGACGAACTGCTCCCGTGCCTCGGGATCACGCACCGCCAGCAGGGTGTACTCCTGGTGCAGCGGGAACCAGCTGCGGCCGTAGGGGTGCAGCGCCTCGAAGACGTCGCGGAAGGCGTCGACGCGGAACTCACCCTGGTCGACGCCGTCGAGGACGAAGTTGACCTCGCGGATCATCAGGTCGGCCTGGTGGGTGTAGACCTCGTGGAACAGCTCCTCGATCGAGCTGAAGTTGGAGTAGAAGGCGCCCCGGGTGAAGCCGGCTGCGGCCACCAGGTGGTCGACGGTCACCCGTCCGAAGGGTCGCCCTGCGAAGACGTCGACCGCCGCCTCCACCAGGCGTGCCCGGGTGTTCTCGCGGCTGCGACGGGTCGGCTTCTCGTCACGTGGGCCTCGGGCCTGCTGCATCGAGCCCTCCTCGCGCTTCTCAAACCCCCTGGTGGGCGTGAGTCACGCCTCACCGTCCAGCCGATACATGAACGTATTGAATACATTATCGTATCGGCATATGTCGTCGTTCCTCTTCCGCCTCGGGCGCCGGATCGCGCGCAACGCCGGCAAGGTCCTCGTGGCCTGGCTGCTGGCGCTGGGCGTCACCGGTGGGCTCGCCGCTGCCTTCGGCGGCCAGCTGAGCGACGAGATCACGATCCCCGGCACCGAGTCGCAGCAGGGGCTCGACGTCCTGGAGACCCGCTTCCCCGAGGTCAGCGGGACCCTCGGCCAGATCGTCTACACGGCGCCGCAGGGTGAGCGCATCACCGAGCACCGCGCCGCGATCGAGCAGCGGCTCGAGCTGCTCCGCGAGGTCGAGGACGTCCGCTTCGCGCCCAGCCCCTTCACGGAGAAGGCACGCGACCTCCAGATCTCCCAGGACGGCCGGCACGCGCTGGTCCAGGTGCAGCTGGCCGTGCCCCTGGAGAAGGTGACCGAGCAGACCAAGGAGGACGTCTCCGAGGCCGCCGGCGAACCGGACGGGCTCCGGGTCGACCTCGGCGGCCAGATGTTCACCACGACGTCGACGCCGGTCTCCGCCACGGAGGCGATCGGCCTCGCCGTCGCGCTCGTCGTCCTCGTGCTGACCCTCGGGTCACTGGTGGCGGCCGGCATCCCGCTGCTCACCGCCATCCTCGGTGTCGGCATCACCATGTCCGGGCTGCTCGTGGTCGCCCGCTTCTTCGCGATCAACACCTCGACCCCCTCGCTGGCGATGATGATCGGTCTGGCGGTGGGGATCGACTACGCGCTCTTCCTCGCCGCCCGCCACCGCGACCAGCTGGGTGAGGGCATGGACGTCGAGGAGTCCGTCGCCCGCAGCGTGGCCACCGCCGGCAGTGCGGTCATCTTCGCCGGTGCGACCGTGATCATCGCCCTGTGCGGCCTGGTGGTCGGTGGCATCCCCTTCCTGTCGATCATGGGCGTCGCCGCTGCGGTCGGCGTGGCCGTCGCGGTCGGGGTCGCGGTCACCCTGGTGCCGGCGCTCTTCGCCCTCGCCGGCGAGCGCCTGCGCCCGAAGGGGCGTCGTGTGCGCGACGACCGCGGCAAGGGTGCGCGCCGCAGCACGGCCGAGCGCTGGGTGCACCTCGTGACCCGTCGCCCCGCGCTCACCGTGGGAGTCGGCGTGATCGGGCTGCTGCTGCTGGCGGTGCCCGCGAAGGACCTCGCGCTCGGACTGCCGGACACCGGCTCGGCGCCGCACGACTCCCAGGAGCGCATCACCTACGACCTGATCGCCGAGGAGTACGGCCCGGGCTTCACCGGACCTCTCCTCGTCACCGTCGACATCGTCCGCACCCGCGAGCCCATCCGGGTGATGAAGAAGATCGGTGAGGACATCGGCCGCATCGACGGCGTCGACGCGATCGCGCTGACCACCCCCAACCGGAAGGCCGACCTGGGCATCGTGCAGGTCGTCCCGAAGTACGGGCAGACCGACCCGCGCACCGCCGACCTCGTCCGCGACATCCGGGAGCGTGCGCCCACCATCGAGGAGCGCCACGGCGTCACCGACCTCCTGGTGACCGGCCAGACCGCGGTGACCATCGACGTGTCCGACCAGCTGTGGAAGGCGCTGCTGCCCTTCGGTCTCGTGGTCGTGGGCCTCTCCCTGCTGCTGCTGACCATCGTCTTCCGGTCGGTGGCGGTGCCGCTCAAGGCGACGGTGGGCTACCTCTTCTCGGTCGGCGCGTCCTTCGGGGCCGTGGTGCTCGTCTTCCAGAACGGCCTGCTGGCCGACCTCTTCAACGTCGAGAAGCAGGGGCCCGTGCCGTCGTTCCTGCCGATCATGCTCATGGGCGTGCTGTTCGGCCTCGCCATGGACTACGAGGTCTTCCTGGTGGCCCGCATGCGCGAGGACTACGTGCACCACGGTGAGGCACTGCCCGCGATCCGGCGTGGCTTCGTCGGCAGCGCGAGGGTCGTGACCGCCGCGGCGGTCATCATGATCGCGGTCTTCGCGTCGTTCGTGCCCCACGGCGACTCGTCGGTGAAGCCGATCGCCTTCGGCCTGGCCGTGGGCGTGCTCGTCGACGCGTTCGTCGTCCGGATGACCGTGGTCCCGGCCGTGCTCGCGCTGCTCGGTGACCGCGCCTGGCAGCTGCCGCCGTGGCTCGACCGCCGGCTGCCGTCGCTCGACGTCGAGGGCGAGGGGCTCTCCGACCACCTCGAGCACGATGCCTGGGTCGCCGACCACGGGTACGCCGTCGTGCGGGCCGAGGGCGTCGCGGTCGACGACCCCCGCACCGGTGCCCCGCTGCTGCCCGAGACCGACGTCGTGCTGCGGCCCGGCCGGGTCGCCGTCGTCGCCGGCGGTGCGGCCGCCCGCACCCTGGTGGCGGCCGTCTCCGGCCGCGTGGACCTCGACCGCGGCCGACTCGTCGTGCTCGGCCGCTTCCTCCCCACCGAGGCCGCTGCCGTCAGGGCCCGCGTCGGGATCGACCGCATGCCCCCGTCGAAGGGACGCAAGCTCCTCCTGCTCGACCTCACCGGCACCACGTCCGCGGACGTTCCGCGCGACGTGACGGACCGGATCCGCAGGCTCGCGGACGACGGCGCCGCGGTGCTCGTGGCCGCGGCCCCGGACACGGCCGAGGCGCTGCGCGAGCGGCTCGGTGACCTCGTCGACGTACGGCTGTCGCTCGGGGCGGGCTCGAACACCGCCGGGGACACCGACCGTGAGGAGGCGCTGCTGTGAGGTCGTTCCTGTCCACCGTCGCCACGCATCGCGCCCTCGTCGCCGTGGTGCTGCTGCCGATGTTCCTCGGCTCGCTCATCGTCTGGTCGCTCGCCGACCGCGCGGAGAACGTCGAGCAGGTGCCCGCCGCCGTGGTCAACCTCGACAAGCCCGTGCTCGAGAAGGGCCAGCCCCCGATCGCGGCCGGGAGGCTGCTGGCCGCCGGACTCTCGCAGCCCCAGGACGACCAGCAGCGGAGCCTGGGGTGGCAGATCACCTCCCCCGAGGACGCCCGTCGCGGGCTCGCCGCGGGCGACTACTACGCGGTGCTCACGATCCCACCGACGTTCTCCCGGCAGCTGTCGACGTCCCTGCAGGGCAAGGACCCCGACCAGGCCACGATCAGCGTGCGCAGCAACGAGAAGAGCTCCGCCCTGGTGGCACAGGTCAGCGACCAGGTCGCGCAGGTCGCCGCCGACGAGCTGGGGGAGCGGGTGACCACGGAGTACCTCGGCACGCTCTACCAGCGGACCGGCAAGCTGGGCAGCAAGCTCGGCCAGGCCGCCGACGGGGCCTCCCGGCTCGCCGACGGCACCTCGCAGCTCAGCGCCGGGGCCCTCGAGCTGGCCGACGGGCTCGCCCGGCTCGGCAGCGGGGCCGACCGCCTGGCCTCCGGGCAGGCGAAGCTGGCCCGCGGCGCGGACAGGCTCGCCGGCGGGCAGGCGCGACTCGCGACCGGCGCGGAGAAGCTCGCCGGTGGGCTCGGCACGTTGTCGCGACGCACCGACCCGCTCCCGCCGCAGACCGACCGCCTCGCCGACGGTGCCGCCCAGCTGCGCGACGGGGTCGTGCCCTACACCCGGCTGCTGCGTGGCTGGTCCGACGCGTGCAAGGACCCGATCGTCGCCGCCCGGGCCACGCGGCTCTGCCTCGCGACCGAGCGGGCGGTCGGCGTCAACGACCGCAACGCCAAGAAGCTCGCGGAGGGGTCACGCAAGCTCGCGGCAGGCACCCGCAAGCTCGCGAACGCCATGCCCCCGCTCGAGTCAGGGATCGACAGGCTGGCCAAGGGTTCGCGCAGGCTCGCCGACGGTGCCGATCGGCTGACCGGGGGCACGCGCAAGCTCGCCGCCGGCGCCGACCGGCTGGCCGACGGCACCCGCAAGCTCGCCTCGGGCGCCGGCCGCGCCGCCGGGCGGCGCCGAGCGCCTGGCGTCCGGCGGGGAGCGCCTCGGCGACGGCACCCAACAGCTCGCCGGCGGCCTCGAGCGCGGCGCCGAGGCGATTCCGTCGTACGGCGACAAGGAGAGCCGCGAGCTCGCCGACGTCATCGCGGCCCCGGTCTCCGCGCAGACCGAACGCCTCGGTGAGTCACCCGACGGCCCCAGCCAGCTCGCACCGGGCGCCATCGCGGTGGCCCTGTGGCTGGGCGCCTTCGTCACCTACCTGCTGCGTCCGGCGATCCCCGCGTGGATGCTGGCCCGCCCCAGGAGTGCGGGTGCCGTGGCCTTCGGCGGTCTCCGGCCCGGTCTCCTCATCGGCGCGGTGCAGGTCGTGCTGCTCTACGGCGCCCTGCTGCTCCTGGGCGTCGACCTGCGCTCGCCCGTCCTGGCGTTCGTGCTGATGATGCTCACCGCCGGGTCGTTCGTCGCCGTCAACCAGGCCCTCGTCGCCACGCTGGGGCGCCGGCGTGGCTGGCTCGTGTCGATCGCCTTCGCCGGCGTGCAGATCGTGTCGCTGGGCGGCGTCATCCCGCTCGACACCGCGCCGGCACCGCTGCGGTTCCTCAACACGGTGCTGCCGATGCCCCAGGCCGCCGACGGCCTCACGGCCACGGTGCTGGACGGGCCAGGGTCGCTCGCGGGTGCGGTCTTCGTGCTGCTGCTGTGGGGGGCGGGCGCGTTCGCGGTCACGACCTTCGCGGCCCGTCGCGCGCAGCGGATGGACGTCCGCGACCTGGTCGACGAGCAGGAGCCGCAGCGAGCCTGACAGGTGAGCGGCCTAGGTCGTGAGCCGCTCCAGGGTGCGCCGCAGCTCCTCCCAGCCTGCGCGGCCCGAGGTCCCGCTCGAGGTCGTGCTCGATCGCCTCGAAGGCCGCCAACGCCGCCTCTCACGGCCGCCCAGCCCCTCTCGCTCAGCTCGATGATCTTCGTGCGCCTGTCGCGCGTCGTCGGGCCGACGCGTCAGGTAGCCCTTGTGCTCGAGGTCGGCAACGAGCTCTGACATCGCCTGCTTCGTCATCCCGGCCCTGCGTGACAGGTCGGCCAGGGTGATCCCCTCGGGCGGGACGTGGGCGAAGACGGCGTTGTGGGCCATGCGCTGGTCGGTGAAGCCCGCCTCCCTGATGCGCTCCTGCAGCTGGCGGGACAGGTTGTCCAGCGCCAGGCCCAGGAGACGAGCGAGTGGCGGCGGCGCCTCCCCGCCGGTCGTCATGCCCGGCTCCAGAACGTCAGGCATCTTGACGAATCCTGGCAGGCGTGGGACATTCAGTCAGGATACCTGACGACCTACCTGGAGATGCTCCATGACACTCAGCGCCGGCATCAACCACATCGCCGTCCTCACCCGCGACGTCGACGCCTTCAGCGACTTCTACGTCGACATGTTCGACGGCAAGGTCCTCTTCGACATCGACGAGGACGGGCTGCGACATGCCGCGGTCGACCTGGGCTGCGGGGCGGCGCTCCACGCCTTCGCGCTGCCCGACAACCCGCAGGCCGCCGCGAGCAGCGCAGTGTTCGAGCGCGGCCACATCGACCACCTGGCGATCAACGTCCCGGACGAGGACGCCTTCGGCGAGGCGCGCCGCCGGCTCGTCGACCACGACGTCTCCGACGGGGTGATCACGGACTTCGGGGTGCTCAAGAGCATCAGCTTCCGTGACCCGGACGGGCTGGAGGTGGAGGTGGCCCTGTGGGGCACGGAGCCTGTGCTGCGCTTCGACGAGCGCGTCACGTCGTCGACGCCGTAGGCGGCGCGAGTCGCGGCGGCCCGGTCAGGCGGTCGCGCGGCTCAGCGCGGCGAGGCTGTGCAGACGCTTGAACACCAGGTGTGCGTCATGCTCCCACGTGATCGCGATGCCGCCGTGCAGCTGGACCGTCTCCGACGCCACCTGGGCACCGGCAGCCGCGCAGTAGCGGCGCACGATCGCCGCCCGTCGGCCCAGCGTCTCGCGGCGCCGGGCGTCGGGTGTGGCGACGTAGCCCGCGGCCGCGGCGGTCGCGGCCCAGCTGGCCGAGCGCGAGGCCTCGACGAGCACGAGCATGTCGGCCATGCGGTGCTTGAGCGCCTGGAACGACCCGATGGGGCGGCCGAACTGGTGACGTTCCTTCGAGTAGGCGACGGCCATGTCGAGCCCGCGCTGCATCGTGCCCACCTGCAGCGCCGACACCAGCGCGGCGGCCACGTCGAGCAGCTCCGGCGCCGGGGTCGTGCCGTCACCCCTGCCCAGGCGCAGGGTGGGGTCGAGCGCCTCGACCCGCGAGTCCGGCTCGAGCACGACCCGACCGAGCGAGAACGCGCGCACCTCACCCGCAGCGAGCGCCGCGAGGTCGTCGGCGTGGTCGTCCTCGTCCAGGAGCAGCCGCACGGTCTCCAGGGTCGTGGCCAGCAGCGGCGTGGGTGCGAGGTTGTGGCCCAGCTCCTCCAGCACCACCGCGGTCTCCACCAGGGAGGCGCCGACGCCTCCGTCCTCCTCGGGCACGGCCAGCGCCGCCACGCCGATCTGGTGGCAGAGCGTCTGCCACAGGTCCTCGTCGTAGCCGAGCTCCGACTCCATCGCTGAGCGCACTGCGCGCGCTGTCGGAGCGCTTGCGCAGCAGGTCGCCGACGGTGGCAGCCAGGAGGTCCTGCTCCTCGGTGCGGGCGAAGTGCATCAGCGCGCCCCGGCGGGGTCCGAGGCAAGGCGCCGGGCGAGGGTCTCGCGGTGGTGGTCCGCGGTGCCCCAGGCGCCGACCAGAGCGCGCACCCGGTTGACCCACAGGCCGAGGTCGAACTCGGCGGTGTAGCCGATCGCGCCGTGCACCTGCAGGCCGACCCTGGAGGCGAGGTAGGCCGCGTCGCCGGTGGCCACCTTGGCAGCGGACGCCGGCACCTCACCCAGCGCGGCGGCGTACAGCAGCGGCCTGGCGAAGTCGAGGGCGATGCGCACGTCGGCCAGGGCGTGCTTGATCGCCTGGTAGGAGCCGATCTGCCGCCCGAACTGCTTGCGCTGCTTGACGTAGTCGACGGAGTCGGTGAGCAGGCGCTCGCCGCAGCCGAGCAGCTGGGCCGAGGCGGCGAGCACGGCCCGGTCGAGTGCGACAGCGTCGGGCTCGACGGACGTCTCGTCGGCGTCCACCCGGAAGAGCCGGCGGGTCGTGTCGATCGACTCGACCCGCTCGCCGGCCGTCGCCGGGCGGTCACCGACGTAGACCTCGTCGGCCGCGTCCGCGTCCAGTGCGTACGGCGCGTGCGGCGGCAGCGCGAGCGTGGCCATGGTGCCCTCGGCGATCCTGCCGCTCGCCTCACCGGTGAGCGCGCTCGCGAGGTAGGCCGACGACTCGACCCAGGGCCCGACGGCCAGGTGGTGCCCCAGCACCTCGTGGGCGACGACGAGGTCGACGTCGGTGCCCCCGAGCCCGCCCTGCTCCTCGGGGACGACCAGGGCGCACACGCCCTGGTCGGCGAGGCGGCGCCACAGCGCCCGCCCGCTCTCGAGGTCGCCCGCTGCCCACGCGCGCGCCACCGCAGGTGTGTCGGCACGCCGCAGCATGTCGGTGAGCGAGTCGGCGAACCCGCGCTGCTCCTCGCTGAGCTCGAACCTCATCCCTTCGCCTCCCGCGGCAGCCCGAGGATCCGCTCGGCGACGATGTTGCGCTGGATCTCGTTGGTGCCCGCGTAGATCGGGCCGGACAACGAGAACAGGTAGCCGTGGCTCCAGGGTCCGCTCACCTCGCCCTCCGGCCCGCGCAGGTCCATCGCGGTCTCGTGCATGGCGACGTCGAGCTCGGACCAGAAGACCTTGTTGACCGAGGCCGAGAACCCCACCTCGCCGCCGCCGAGCATCCGGGTGACGGTGCCCCAGGTGTAGAAGCGGTAGGCCTCGGCCCGCAGCCAGGCGTCGACGACCCGGTCGCGGAAGGCCGGGGGTGCGCCCCCGTCACGCCAGAGTGCCGCGAGGCGCTCGGCGGTCGCGCAGAACCGGCCGGGGGAGCGCAGGGAGAGGCCGCGCTCGCTGTTGGTGGTGCTCATCGCGACCGCCCAGCCCTCGCCCGGCTCGCCGAGCACGTCGCGGTCGGGCACGAAGACGTCGTCCAGGAACAGCTCGGCGAAGCCGGCCTCACCGTCGAGCTGGGCGATCGGGCGCACGGTGAGGCCCTCGGCGTCGAGCGGGAAGACGAAGTAGGTGAGGCCGCGGTGGCGCTTGCTCTCCGGGTCGGAGCGGAAGAGCCCGAAGCCCATGTGGGCGTACGCCGCGCGCGACGACCACGTCTTCTGGCCGTTGAGCACCCACCCGCCGCGCTCGTCGTCGCGGACCGCCGTCGAGCGGAGGGCGGCCAGGTCGGAGCCGGCCTCGGGCTCCGACCACGCCTGGGCCCACACCACCTCGCCCGTCGCCATCGAGGGCAGCAGGCGCTTGCGCTGCTCCTCCGTGCCGAACTCGAAGATCGTGGGGGAGAGCAGGAAGATGCCGTTCTGCGAGACCCGCCCCGGGGCTCCGGCGCGGTAGTACTCCTCCTCGAAGAGCAGCCACTCCACCAGGCTCGCGCCGCGGCCGCCGTACTCCTCGGGCCAGGAGACGACCGACCAGCGCGCCTCCGCCAGGGTGCGCTCCCACTCCTGGTGGGCGCGGAACCCCTCGGCGGTGTCCATCGACGGCAGCGGCTCGTGCGGCACGTGCTCGGCCAGCCAGGTGCGCGCCTCCTCGCGGAAGTCCCGCTCCGACTCGCTCAGCTCAAGATCCACCGGGTGCCCCCCGGAGCTCGGTCTTCAGCACCTTGCCGGACAGGTTGCGCGGCAGCGAGTCGACGAGCTCGACCTCGCGGGGCACCTTGAAGTTGGCCAGGCGCTCACGGGCGAAGCCGATGACGTCGTCGGCGGTCAGGGCCGGGTCGCGGCGGACGACGAACGCCTTGCCGACCTCGCCGAGGCGCCGGTCGGGCACGCCCACGACGGCGGCCTCCACGATGCCCGGGTGCCGCGCGAGCGACTGCTCGACCTCGGCCGGGTAGACGTTGAAGCCACCCGAGATGTACATGTCCTTGAGCCGGTCGGTGATCGCGAGGTTGCCGCGCTCGTCGATCCGCGCGACGTCGCCGGTGTGCAGCCAGCCGTCGTCGTCGATCGCCTCCGCTGTCGCCTCCGGGTCGTCGAGGTAGCCCAGCATCACGAACTCGCCCCGCACCAGCAGCTCGTCCTGCTCGCCGGTGGCGATCTCCATGCCGGGGACGGCGCGGCCGCACGTCGTCGCCACGGTCTCGGCGTCGTCGCCGGGACGGCACATCGTGACCACGACGGCCTCGGTCATGCCGAAGGCGGTGACCACGGTGTCGATCGCGAGCTGGTCGCGCATCTGCTCGATGAGCGCGACGGGCACGACCGCCGCGCCGGTGACGGCGAGGCGGAGCGAGGAGAGGTCGTGGTCGGCGCGGCCAGGAGCGTCGAGCAGCGACTGGTAGATCGTGGGTGCGCCCGGGAGCACGGTGACGCGCTCCTGATCGATGATGCGCATGGTCTGGTCGAGGTCGAAGGTCGCCAGCGGGTAGAGGGCGGCACCGGTCGTGAGGCCGACCATGATCCCCGCCTTGTAGCCGAAGGAGTGGAAGAACGGGTTGACCACGAGGTAGCGGTCGTCGGCCGTGACGCCGCCGAGCTCGCCCCAGGCCCGGGCCACCCCGACGGTCTGCCGGTGGGCGCTCATCGCACCCTTGCTGCGGCCCGTGGTGCCGCTGGTGAAGAGCACGTCGGCGACGTCGTCGGCCCGGACGGCGTCCGCCCGGCCGTCGACGTCGGCGGCGGAGACGTCTCCCGGGTCCGGCGTCGCGTCCATCGGCAGGATCCGGCAGTCGCCGACGCCCACGCTCTCGAGGTCGGCGACCTGGGTGCGCCCCAGGAAGCCGTCCTCCACGACCGCCAGGCGGGCGCGGGTGCGTGCGACGAGGTCGGCGACCTCGTGGCCGGTGTAGCGGCTGTTGGCGGGCACCAGCACCCCGCCGGCGTACGTCACGGCGAGGGCGCGGACGACCCACGTGATGCTGTTGGGGCCCCAGACGACGACCCGGTCGCCCGGGGCGAGTCCCAGCGCGACGTAGCCACGAGCGGTCCCGCGCACGTCCTCGAGCAGCTCGTCGAAGGTCAGGGTGCGGTCGCCGTCGACGTACGCCGGGCGGCCGGGCCAGGCACGCGCCGCGGCCCGCAGGGCGGCCGGCACGGTGCGCGGGAGCTCCTCGGCTGCCTGCGTCTCGGGCACAGCGGCTCCTCCTGTCCGTTCCTTGCTAGCGGCCCCAAGCAAGTGCTTGGTAGGGTAGCAAACGTGGACCTGTCCGACACCCCCGCCGACGAGGCCTTCCGCGAGGAGGTCCGCACGTTCCTCCGGGAGTCGCTCGCGGGCGACTTCGCCGGCGTCCGTGGCGCGGGCGGGCCCGGGCGCGAGCACGAGGCCTACGACGAGCGCCTGGCGTGGGACCGCCACCTCGCAGCCCACGGATGGACCTGCATCGGCTGGCCGACCGAGCACGGCGGTCGCGGGCTTCCGCTCTTCCAGCAGGTGATCTTCCACGAGGAGTACGCCGCCGCCGGCGCCCCCGCGCGGGTCAACCACCTCGGCGAGGAGCTGCTCGGCCCCACTCTCATCGCCTTCGGCACCGAGGCGCAGCAGCAGCGCTTCCTCCCGCGCATCGTGGCGGTCGAGGAGCTGTGGTGCCAGGGCTACAGCGAGCCCGACGCCGGCTCCGACCTCGCGAACGTCGCGACCCGCGCGCGGCTGGTCTCGACCAGCTCGACCGGCGAAGAGGAGTGGGTCGTCGACGGGCAGAAGGTGTGGACCTCGCTGGCGCACCAGGCCGACTGGTGCTTCGTGATCGCGCGCACCGAGCCGGGCTCCACGCGTCACCGCGGCCTGTCCTACCTGCTGGTCCCGATGCAGCAGGAGGGCGTCGACGTGCGCCCGATCAACCAGCTGACCGGCACCTCGGAGTTCAACGAGGTCTTCTTCGACGGCGCCCGCACCGGCGCCGACATGGTGGTGGGGGAGCCCGGCGAGGGCTGGAAGGTCGCCATGGCCACTCTCGGCTTCGAGCGGGGGGTCTCCACGGTCGGGCAGCAGACGATGTTCCGGCGCGAGCTCGCCGCGCTGGTGGACGTGGCGCGCGGCAACGGCGCCTGGGACGACCCGCTCCTGCGTGACCGGCTCGAGCAGGCCGAGGTCGAGCTGGAGGTGATCCGGCTCAACGCGCTCCGCACGCTGTCGGAGGAGCAGGCGCCGCAGCAGGCGAGCATCGCCAAGCTGCTGTGGGCGCGCTGGCACCGCGACCTCGGCGAGCTGGCGATGGCAGTCCGTGGCGTGGAGTCCGTGCTCGCCGACGGCGGGCTGGACGAGTGGCAGCGGCTCTTCCTCTTCTCCCGCGCCGACACCATCTACGGCGGGTCCGACGAGATCCAGCGCAACATCCTGGCCGAGCGCGTGCTCGGACTGCCCCGCGAGCCCGCCTGGGAGGCACGATGACCGCCCACGAACCGGCGCGGCGGGCGGAGCAGCCCGCCCCCGCCTACGTGCCGCCCCACGGCCTGCTGGAGGGCAAGGTCGTGGTGGTCACCGCCGCCGCCGGCGCGGGGATCGGGGCGGCCGTGGCGCGTCGCGTGCTGGAGGAGGGCGCGCGGGCCGTGGTCGTCTCCGACACGCACGAGCGCCGCCTGGGTGAGGCGCAGGACTCCCTGGCCGCAGAGTTCGGCGCCGAGCGCGTCGCCACGGTCGTGTGCGACGTGACCGACGAGGAGCAGGTGAGCGCGCTGCTCGACGCCGCGGAGCCCTTCGGCGGGGTCGACGTCATGATCAACAACGCCGGTCTCGGCGGCACCGCCGGTGTCCTGGAGATGACCGACGAGCAGTGGAGCAGGGTCCTCGACATCACGCTCACCGGCACCTTCCGGTGCGTGCGCGCGGCGGCCAACCGCATGGTCGACGCGGGCCGGCAGGGGGTCATCGTCAACAACGCCTCGGTGATCGGGTGGCGGGCCCAGGAGGGCCAGGCCCACTACGCCGCCGCGAAGGCCGGCGTCATGGCGCTCACCCGGTGCGCGGCGCTCGACGTCGCTGCTCACGGCATCCGCGTCAACGCGGTCGCCCCCAGCCTGGCCATGCACCCCTTCCTCGCGAAGGTCACCTCCGACGAGCTGCTCGCCGAGCTCAAGCAGCGGGAGGCCTTCGGCCGCGCGGCCGAGCCCTGGGAGGTGGCCAACGTGATGGTCTTCCTCGCCAGCGACTACTCCAGCTACATGACCGGCGAGGTCGTCCCCGTGAGCAGCCAGCAGCCATGACGGTCTCGACAGGCTCGACCACCGGCGGGCTCGACGGGCTCGACCACCGGGGGAGCGCGCCGCTCCGAGCTGCTGCGCATCGCCGGCAGCCTCTTCGCCCAGCGCGGCTTCAAGAACACCACGGTGCGGGACATCGCCGACGCGGCGGGCATCCTGTCCGGCTCGCTCTACCACCACTTCGACTCCAAGGAGTCGATCGTGGACGAGCTGCTGTCCTCCTTCCAGAACGAGCTGTTCGCCTCCTACGACGCGATCCTGGCCTCCGACGACGACGCCCGGTCGAAGATCGACGCGATCGTGCGCGCCTCCTTCGACGCCATCGACCGCCACCACGACGAGGTGGCGATCTTCCAGAACGACGCCGCCTACCTGCAGGAGTTCGAGCGCTTCGCCTACCTCGGCGAGCACAACCAGCGCTTCCGGGCGATGTGGGTCGACCTGCTGGCCGACGGGATCGGCAACGGCGCGCTGCGGCAGGACCTCGACGCCGAGCTGGTCTACCGCTTCATCCGCGACACGGTGTGGGTGGCGGTGCGGTGGTACCGCCCCGGCGGGGCGATGACCGCCCAGGACGTCGCCGACCAGTACCTCGCGATCCTGCTCGACGGGATCGCCGACGGCAGCGGTCGCTGACATGCCCGCGGCGGTGCCTCGGGTCGTGAGGGTTTTCATGTCCTGTCCCGGAACTCTCACCTCCCGCGTGATGCATCCGCAGGGAAGTGGCAACTTCGTGACAGGACATGGGAAACCATCAACCGACAAGGAGAAGGCGATGGCTGAGGCGTACATCGTGGAGGCCGTGCGCACCCCGATCGGTCGCCGCAACGGCGGACTGTCGTCGGTCCACCCGGCCGACCTCGGCGCCCACGTGCTGAGCGCCCTGGTACGCCGCTCCGGGGTCGACCCGGGAGCGGTGGACGACGTCATCATGGGGTGCTGCGACACGATCGGCGGGCAGGCCGGTGACGTCGCCCGCACCGCGTGGCTGACGGCCGGGCTGCCGGACCACGTGCCCGGTGTGACCATCGACCGGCAGTGCGGCTCCTCCCAGCAGGCCGTGCACTTCGCGGCGCAGGGTGTCATGTCCGGCACCCAGGACCTCGTGGTCGCCGGGGGCCTGCAGAACATGTCGGCCATCCCCATCGCCTCGGCGATGACCGTGGGTCAGCAGTTCGGCTACTCCACGCCGTTCGCGGAGTCACCCGGCTGGCAGGCGCGCTACGGCGACCAGGAGGTCAGCCAGTTCCGCGGGGCCGAGATGATCGCCGAGAAGTGGGACATCAGCCGCGACGACATGGAGGCGTTCGCCTACGAGTCGCACCAGCGGGCGCTGCGGGCCATCGACGAGGGACGCTTCGAGCGCGAGGTCGAGCCCCTCGGTGAGGTCTCGGTCGACGAGGGGCCGCGCCGCGACACCACGCTGGAGAAGATGTCGGGGCTCAGGACGCTCGTCGAGGGCGGGCGGCTGACCGCCGCGGTCTCCTCCCAGATCAGCGACGGTGCCACCGGGGTGCTGGTCGCCTCCGAGCAGGCGGTGCGCGACCACGGCCTCACGCCGCGTGCCCGGATCCACCACCTGTCGGTGCGCGGCGACGACCCCGTCTGGATGCTCACCGGCCCGATCCGTGCCACGCAGCACGCGCTCGAGCGCAGCGGCATGTCCGTCGACGACATCGACCTCTTCGAGTGCAACGAGGCCTTCGCCTCGGTCGTGCTCGCGTGGTCGCGGGAGACCGGTGCGCCGCTGGAGCGGACCAACGTCAACGGCGGCGGGATCGCGCTCGGTCACCCGATCGGCGCCACCGGCACGCGGCTCATGACCACGCTGCTGCACGAGCTGGAGCGCACCGGGGGGCGTTACGGGCTGCAGACCATGTGCGAGGGCGGTGGCCAGGCCAACGTGACCATCATCGAGCGGCTCTGAGGGCGCTCAGTCGAAGCGGGCGACGATGGCGGAGATGAGGTCGAGCGCCTTCTTCAGGTCGTCGATGTGGCCGCGGTCGAGCACGGCGAGGAGCTGCTTGATCTCCGTGCTGGAGATGCCTTCGGTGCGGGAGAGGTAGACCACCTCGCAGTGCTGACGCAGGTGGTCGAACTCGCCCTCCCAGTCGTGGCCCATGCCGAAGACGTCGACGCCGTGGGTCGCTGATGTCCGTCGGTCTTCTGGTCCCAGGACTCCTCCGGGATCACGAGGTCGACGACCTTGAGGCCCGCCACGATCGCGGCGCGGTCGGCGTACTCGATGATGGTCCGCTTGCCCTTCGCCCGGTTGAACTCGTCGCTGGAGACCCCGACGACCAGCCGGTCACCGAGCGCGGCGAGCCGCGTGAGCAGGTTCAGGTGACCGACGTGGAAGAGGTCGAAGGTGCCGTAGGTGAGGACCACCCGATTGCCCGCGTCGTCCACGCGACCTCCTCCTGCGGTGATGTCGCGGTCATTGTGCCGTCTGGTGCGCCCGGCGGCACCCAAAATGCGTGGCGTCGCCGGGTGCGCGGTGTCATCGTGGCGCCGTGGAGATCAGACTTGCCGACCCCGACGACGCCGCCCAGATGCAGCGAGCTGGTCGACCTGCTCGAGGCGTGCCGGAAGGTCGACGAGCCGTTCCGAGCCGCTCGCACCGCGGAGATGCTGGCCGACGAGCTGCGCTTCGGGTGGGACCTCGAGCCGGACACGACCTGGGTGGCGTACGAGGGCGGCCAGGCGGTCGCCCACGGGAGCATGTACGCCAGCGACTGGGACAACACCGACCTGGCGTGGCTCAACGTGCACGTCCATCCGGACAGCCGGGGCAAGGGCATCGGCTGGGAGGTGATGTCCTTCCTCGAGGCGCGGGCACAGGAGCTCGGCCGCACGAACCTCGGCACGGATGCGTGGGACGCCTCGCCCGGGGTCCAGTTCGCCCTGGATCGTCACTACGACAAGAAGTCGCAGGCCATCATGCGGCGGCAGGACCTGGGTGCGCTCGACGTCTCCGCGGTCCGGGCGATGCGCGACGAGGCCATGGCGCACGCGGCGGGCTACGAGCTGCTGCGGCTGCGCGGGCCCGTGCCGGACGACCTGATCGCGGCCTACTGCGAGGTCGCCGCGTCGATCAACGACGCTCCGCTCGACGACCTCGAGCTCGAGGACGACGACTACAACCCGCAGCGGATGCGCGACCACGAGAAGGCGCTGGAGAGCCGTCAGCTCGACCTCTACCGCGTCGTCGCCCGTCACCGGGAGACCGGTGAGCTGGGCGGCCACACCGCGATGATCGTCGAGCGACGCGCGCCCGGGCTCGCCTACCAGGAGGACACCGCCGTCGCGCCCGCCCACCGCGGCCGCCGGCTGGGCCTGGCCCTGAAGACGGACATGATCCTGTGGCTCACCGAGGCAGAGCCCGAGGTGCGCACCGTCGACACGTGGAACACCGAGTCGAACTCCTACATGATCGCGATCAACGAGACGCTCGGCTACCGGCAGGTGGCCCGGGAGCTGCAGTTCCAGAAGCGCGTGTAGGCGCCGCTACCGGCTGCGAGCCCGGTCGTGGACTAGCGTGCTGACGTGGCCGGCTTCGTCGATCGGGTGGACTCGTTCCAGCGCCGCCATCCCGTGATGGGCTTCCCGGTCGCGGTCTTCTACAAGTACCTCGACGACCAGGGCGCCTACCTCGCCGCGATGATCACCTACTACGCCTTCGTCGCGATCTTCCCGCTCATGCTGATCGCCTCCTCCGTGCTGGGCTTCCTGCTGCAGGGCAACCTCGAGCTGCGGGAGACGCTGCTCGACAGCGCGCTGGGCAACTTCCCGATCGTGGGCACCCAGCTCGGGAAGCCCGAGGGCCTGCAGGGAAGTGCCGGCGCGGTCGTCATCGGGTCCCTCGCGGCGCTGTACGGCGTGCTCGGCCTCGCCGCCGCGGCGCAGCACGCCCTCAACGTCGCCTGGGCCGTGCCGCGCAACAGCCGCTTCAACCCCTTCGTCGGCCGCTTCCGTGGCTTCGTCTCGTTCGTCTTCGCGGGATTCGTGCTGATCCTGACCACGTCGGTCTCGATCGCCCTCTCGAACCTCGGGTCCGCTGCAGCCGACGATCGACGTGTGGGTGCAGCGGCTGGGCAACGTCCTCGGTCTGGCGCTGCTCGCGGTCGTCCTGGCCCTGATGATGCGCCACACCACCGCGCGGCGACCGTCGTTCGGCACCTGCCTGCCCGGTGCGGTCGTGATCGCGGTGCTTGTGGCAGGGCCTGCAGTACGTCGGAGGCATCTACGTCGACCGCGTGATCCGGGCCACGAGCGAGATGAACAGCATCTTCGCGCTGGTGCTCGGGCTCGTCGGGCTGCTCTTCCTGGCCGCGGCCGCCGCGGTGACCGGCTTCGAGGTGAGCGTGGTGGCCAAGGAGCGGCTCTACCCCCGGGCCCTGCTCACCCCGTTCACCGACCGGGTGGACCTCACCGAGGCAGACCGGCGCGCCTACGAGAGCTACGCCAAGGCGATGCGGCACAAGGGCTTCGAACGCATCCAGGTCGCCTTCGACCAGGAAGCATCGCGCGAGGACCGGTCACGACCCGATAACGGCCAGGGGTGACGGGCTCACGCGCCGTTGTCGAAGTCGGTTAGGTTACAGGTCCAGACACGTGCAGCAGAGGGACGCGATGCGCATCTTGGTTCTCGGTGGCGACGGCTACCTCGGGTGGCCGACTGCCATGCGGTTCTCGGCCCGTGGCCACGAGGTGGCCCTGGTCGACAACTACCTCCGGCGGCGCACCGTCCTCGAGGCCGGCGGCGACAGCCTCACCCCGATCCTCAACCTCGAGCAGCGGGTCGCCGCCTGGCGCGAGGTGAGCGGTCACCAGATCGAGCACCACGTCTTCGACCTCTGCGACTACGAGCCGCTGCACGCGCTCTTCGAGAGCTTCCGCCCGGACGCGGTCATCCACTACGGCCAGGTGCCCTCGGCGCCCTTCTCGATGGTCGACCGCCGTCACGCCGTCTTCACCCAGCAGAACAACATCGTCAACAACCTCAACGTGATCTTCGCGATCCGCGAGACCAGCCCCGACTGCCACCTGGTCAAGCTCGGCACGATGGGGGAGTACGGCTGCCCCAACATCGACATCGAGGAAGGCTTCATCGAGATCGAGCACAAGGGCCGCTCCGACGTCCTGCCGTTCCCGAAGCTGCCGCACAGCTGGTACCACGCCTCGAAGGTCGCCGACTCGACCAACATCCACTTCGCCACCCGGGTCTACGGTCTGCGCGCCACCGACCTCAACCAGGGCGTGGTCTACGGCCTGTCCACCGAGGAGTGCGACCTCGACCCCCGCCTGGCCACGCGGTTCGACTACGACGAGCAGTTCGGCACCGCGCTCAACCGCTTCTGCCTGCAGGCCGTGGTCGGCCATCCGCTCACGGTCTACGGACAGGGCGGGCAGACCCGTGGCTTCCTCAACATCCGCGACACCCTGCAGTGCGTCGAGCTCGCCGTCCTGCACCCCGCGGACCGCGGCGAGATGCGGGTCTTCAACCAGTTCACCGAGTCGTTCTCGGTCCGCCAGCTCGCCGAGACGGTCCAGAAGGCCGCCGCCGAGCTCGGCCTCCAGGTCGACGTGCAGGAAGTCACCAACCCGCGCACCGAGGCCGCCGAGCACTACTACAACCCGGTCAACGACAAGCTGCTCGCGCTCGGCCTCGAGCCGACGCTGCTCAGCGACGACCTCGTCCAGAACACGCTCGGCATCCTCATGGAGCACCGCGACCGCGCTGTCGTGCAGGCGATCGCACCCCGGACCACGTGGTCGTGAGCGGACGGGTCCTCGTCACCGGCGGCGCCGGTTTCGTGGGGGTCAACCTGGGCCGACTGCTGGTCGAGCAGGGCCACGACACCCGGTGCTTCGACGACTTCAGCACCGGCCGGCGCGCGGACGCGGAGGCGGCCGGGTACGCCGAGGTGGTGGAGGGCGACGTCCGCGACGCCGAAGCGCTGGCGAAGGCTGCGTCGGGATGTCGTTACGTCGTGCACCTCGCCGCCCAGTGCGGGGTGCCGGCGTCGCTGGCCGACCCGCTGCGCGACCACGACGTCAACGTGCGCGGCACGCTGCACGCCCTGCTCGCCGCCCGCGACGCCGGGGCCGAGGGCTTCGTCCTCGCCTCGTCGAGCGCGCCGCTGGGCGACGTCGACCCACCGGCCCACGAGGGAGTGGTGCCCCGCCCGAAGTCGCCGTACGGCGCCTCGAAGCTGGCGGGGGAGGGTTACTGCGCGGCGTTCGCCGGCAGCTTCGGGCTGCCCACGGTGGCGCTGCGCTTCACCAACGTCTACGGCCCCTACAGCTACCACAAGGGGTCGGTGGTCGCCGCCTTCTGCAAGCAGGTGCAGGCGGGTGGCCGGATGGTCGTCTACGGCGACGGCTCGCAGACGCGTGACTTCATCTACGTCGAGGACCTCTGCCGCGGGATCTCCCAGGCCATGACGAGCGGCGTCGCCGGTGTGGTGGCGCACCTGGGCTCGGGGGTGGAGACGACCGTGCTGGACGTGGCCCGGGAGGTGGCGGTCCGCTTCGGGGCCGAGGCCGAACCGGAGTTCCGGCCGCCGCGGCAGGGCGACATCGAACGCACCTACGCCGACATCTCCTACGCCCGCGAGGCGTTCGGCTTCGCGCCGGGCACGCGCCTCGACGCCGGCCTCGACCGCACGGTGCAGTGGTTCCAGGAGCACATGTGAGTGTCGACGAGGGGGTGGCTGCGCAGGTGGCGGCCGCCGTGGAGTCGGCGCTGGCGGGCAGGGTCTCCACGTCAGCGCCGGGTCTCGCCGTCGTGATGTCCGCGCTCGACGAGGCCGACTCCATCGGCGAGGTGCTGGGTGACCTGCCCGAGTCCGTCGAGGGGCTGACGGTCGTGCCGGTCGTCGTCGACGACGGGAGCACCGACGACACCGCGGTGCTCGCGGAGAAGGCCGGCGCCGTCGTGGTGCGGCACCCCCGCAACCTGGGGCAGGGAGAGGGGCTGCGCACCGGCTTCGCGGCTGCCGCGGCGCTGGGAGCCGGCGTGGTGGTCACCATGGACGCCGACGGGCAGCACGACCCCGCCCAGCTGTCCGCCCTGGTCCGGCCGGTCGTGGCGGGTGAGGCCGACTACGTGCAGGGGTCGCGCTTCCTGGGCCGCTACGACGACGCCGGCGGCGTGCGGCACCTCGGCATCCGCTTCTTCACCGCCCTCATCAACCTGCTCGCGCGCACCCATGTCACCGACTGCACCAACGGCTACCGCGCGATCCGCGTCGCCGACCTCGCCCGGATGCGCCTGGTGGAGGACCGCTTCTCGGCCTCGGAGATCATCGTCGAGGCGGCGACCGCCGGGCTCCGCATGCGCGAGGTGCCGGTCCACATCCGCAGCCGTCACGCGGGCACGAGCCGCAAGCCGGGGGGTGTGCGCTACCCGCTGGGCTACCTCGCGGTCATCCTGCGGTCCGTGGCGCGAGCCCGCCTACGGCGGCGCAGCGGTCCCACGACGTGAGCGGCGTGGGACTCGCGCTCACCGTCGTGGCGGTGTTCGTGCTCCCTGCGCTGGCCGGGGGGATCGGTCTCACCGCCCTGTCCGGATCGGGCCCCCCGCGGCTGGGCGTCGTCCTGGCGCGGGGCCTCGCCGCTGGGCTGACCGCGTGGCTGCTGACCGCCGGACTCCTGGTGCGCACGGTCGGCATCTCCGCGACGACCGCCGTCATCGCCGAGGTGCTGCTCGCGCTAGCCTCGCTCGCCGTCCTGCTGCTCCCGCGCTCCCGCGAGCGTGATGCGCGAGGCGCGCGGCGACGCGGCGTACGTCGGCAGCGCCGCCGCGCTGACCCTGCTCGCCTGGGCGCCGATCGGCCTCCTGGTCTGGGCGGCGACCTCGGTGGGCACCATGGCCTCCACGCCCTGGTACTACTGGGGTCTCGCGCGGGAGATCCTGCCGTCCGGGCACTTCCCCGACAGCTCCGTCGAGTTCGCGGTGTCGGTGCCCTACCTCGCCGACTACCCGTTGTTCTCCGCGGCGACCGCCATGGTGATGGCGCCGCTGCCCGAGTCGAGCCAGCCGGTGATGCTGGCCGTCATCGTGACCCTCGCCGTCGTGGTCCTGGGGACCGCCGCCTCCCTGCTGGCCAGGGCCTGGGGTGCCTCGGCCGCCGTGTCGCTGGCGGCGGCCCCGCTGGCCGTCACGCTGGGCGTCGGCGCCTACCGGCTGCTCGGCTACCGGCCGGAGGGCTTCGCACTGGGCCCGGCGCTGCTGGTGGTCGTGCTGGTGCTCGACTGGTACCACCACCGGGAGAAGGCCTCGCTCGTCGCGGCGTCGGTGCTGTCTGCGGTGGTCTCCCAGGTGCACGGGATCGCCTTCCTGGGCATGGGGCTGCTGCTGGTCGCGGCGACCGCGACCGTGCTGCTCACCACGGACCGGCGGCCGTGGGACCTGCTGCGCGCGGCGGGGTGGGCCGCGGCCTCCCTGCTGGCCGGCTTCGCCGTGCTGGGTCTCGCCATGGGCAGGTTCTCCGGGTCGAGCACGTCCGCGGGAGTCGGGGCGCTCGACGGCGAGCAGGACCCCACGTGGGCCTTCCGCAAGCTCGCCCTGGGCGAGGACCCCACACCCGCCCCCACCGCGTCCCGGCTGGTGTCGAACAGCTGGGAGGACCTCTACGAGGACCGCACCACGACCGTGCACTGGGTCGTGGCCGTCGCAGTCGTCGTCGTGCTGGTGGCGACCCTGGCGGCCGCGGGACGCAGGCGTGAGACGGTGCGGCCCCTGGTCTTCTTCGCGCTTGGCGCCGGGTCGCTGCTGGGCGTCGGCTGGCTGTTCGTGCAGGCCTTCGACACCTACGTGCCGCGGCGGACCGGGTCGCAGCGGCTCTTCCTCGAGGCGACCCTGGTCGTGCCCGTCTTCCTGGCAGGCGCCGCGTCCGTCGTCGTCGCGCGCTTCGAGGCCCGCCGCACGCTGCACCGAGTGCTGAGCGCCGCGGTGCTGGTGGCGGCGCTCGCGGGCGGGCTGCTCTCGGCCCTCCAGGTCCGCGACGAGGCCGAGGGCTGGGCTCCCGCCGCGGCGGACAGAGCCGCCCTCGAGTCCGTGGACATGCCCTCCGACGCGGTGGTCCTGGCCAACGGCTACACGGAGGGCTACCTGGCGCACGTCACCGGCGCCACCGCCCTGCTCGAGGGCAGGGCGCCGTACACCTTCCCCGACCAGCTCGACCGGTCGCTGCGGCTGCTCCAGGACGCGAAGCGCTTCTACGCCGACCCCGCCGGATCCTCGGAGCTCCTCGACCGTCACGGCGTCGACTACGTGCTCCTCTCGGAGCCGGAGTCGTTCTCGGTGACCAGCGCGAACACCTTCGACGACACGGTGACCGCCGAGGAGCTGCGGGCGGTGCCCGGCCTCGAGGAGGTCGTCAGCTCGGAGGGCCTGGTGGTGCTCCGCTACCGGCCGGACTGACCGCCGCCCGTCGTCCGGTCACGCTCACCAGCGCCACCAGCGCGGCTGCCACCGAGCCGGCGAGGTAGGAGAGCTCGGCTCGCAGCAGCAGGTCGGGGACCACCGCCGCCACGAGCACGAAGCAGACGGTGCCGGCGGTCCAGCACCAGGTGGCCAGGTGGTGCCGCCCGGCCGCGACCCCGACGTTGACCAGGGCCGTCGCGAGCAGGTAGACGCAGCTGGCTGCAGCGAGCAGCGTGATGGTGCGCCGGGGCACCTCGAAGTCCTGCGCCGAAGAGCAGGGCCACCACCCACGGCCCCAGCAGCGCAGCGCCCGCGGTGGCCACCACGATCAGCAGCAGGCAGACCTGCACGAGCCGGCGCACGCCCGTGCGGAACCGCGCGTGCTCCCCCTGGGCGACGAGGCGGGCGAAGTTGGGCAGCAGCGTCGCCTGCACCGCCTGGAAGAGGAAGAGCGGGAGGCGGGCGATGACGAGCGCGCTGAGGAAGATCGAGGCCGCCTTCGACCCCGGGACACCGCCGGCCTGGACGAGCACCGGACCCGCGTTCGCGACCAGCTGTGCCAGCAGGGACCCCGAGATCAACCACCCCATCGCGACCACGACCCGACCGGTGTCGACGTGGTCGCCGGGCGTCAGGCGGGTACGCCGGCCGAACCGGGTGACCAGCAGCGTCGCCAGGAGCGGTGCCACCGCGATCGCGACGCCGTAGGCGGTCGGCGACCGTGCGCCCGCCAGCGTGGCGGCCACCGCGATCACCAGCCGGACCGCCGCCTCACCGAGGACCAGGGCGCCGTAGCCCGGGAAGTCCCCGAGGCCGGTCACCGTGCCGCGGGCGAGGAAGCTGACCGCGTAGGCCGCCACCGAGAACAGGAAGCACCAGAGCAGTGCCTCCCGCCCGGCGAAGAGCTCGTCCACCACCGGGTCCGGCGAGCGCGAGCGTGGCCGCGACGACCACGACGACCAGGGCGCCCCCCACCACGCCCACGAGACGTCGGGCCCGCCCGCCGCCACGACCCGCGCGCTGCGACGCCAGGAGGCGGCCGACCTCCTGCTGCAGCGGCAGGAAGAGGCCGGGGCCGACCACGAAGACCAGCGCCCACAGCGCCGAGACCGGCGCGAAGTCCGAGGGGCCGAGCACGCGGCCGGCGAGGGTCAGGAAGCCGTAGGTGCAGAGCCCGGCGCCCACGACGCCTGCTCCGGTGGAGCGCAGGCCCGTGAGGGGGATCGCGTGGAGCCTGCGACGCGTGCTCATCGCGGACGACTGTAGTGCCGGGCAGCCGGCACCTGCGGCAGCGCGCGGTGCCGTAGGTGCATGCTGGAGACCCCAGCGCGACCGTGAGGAGGGCTCGTGCCGTCGGCTCGCATGTCACTCGAGCACCTGGTGTCGTGGGCGGTGCGGGGTGGCCCCGCACCGGTCGAGCTCACCGACGCGGCCGTGGAACGCATCGCGCTCGCGGAGCACCACCTGCGGCAGGCCGGTCGCTCCGGTGCCGTCTACGGGCTGACCACGGGGGTCGGTGCCCTGCGGCACGTGCCCACGGACGTCACCGAGGGGGACGGGACGTCGCACGCCCAGCGGCTGTGGCGCAGCCACGCGACAGGGGTGGGCGAGGCGTACGACGACGCCGCCGCCCGGGCGGGGATGGCCATCCGCCTGCACCAGATCACCTCGGGCCGGTCAGGGGTGAGTGCCGGCCTCGCCTCGGCACTCGGAGCCGCGGTCGCGTCGGGGGCCGTCCCGGAGCTGCAGCGCTCGGGGTCGATCGGCACCGGCGACCTGGTGCCGCTCGCCCAGCTGGGCCTCACGCTCGTGGGGGAGCGGCCGTGGCGCTCCGGGGAGGTCGTGTCGGCCGCCGTGGACGACGGCGACGCCCTGCCCTTCATGTCGAGCAACGCGCTCACCCTTGCGACCGCCGCGCTCGTCCACCGGAGGCTGACGACGCTCTCGGACTCGGCCGAGAAGGTGGTGGCTCTCTCAGCAGCTGCGTTGCGCGGCTCGCTGCAGGCCTACGACCCGCGGGTCCACGTGGGCCGTCCCGACGCGGCTCAGCAGGCGGTCGCGCGGCGACTCATGGCCCTGCTCGAGCCGGGGGACTGGGTGCCCGCACGTCTGCAGGACCCCTTCGGGCTCCGGACGGTCCCCCAGGTGCACGCGCCGTTCGTGGACGCGCTCGTCACGACGCGGGACGCGGTGCTGGTCGAGGTCGACGACTCGACGGAGAACCCGCTGGTGGTCGAGGAGGGGAGGCCGCTGCACCACGGCGGCTTCGTCACCGCTCGGCTCTCCGCGACGCTGGACGCGCTGCGCCAGGCGGCGTACCCGGTGGTCGCGCTGTCGGCTGCCCGGCTGTCGGCCCTGACCAACCCGTCGCTGACCGGCCTGCCGCCCTTCCTCGCCTCGGGGCCGCCGGGCAGCTCGGGGATCATGATCCTGGAGTACCTCGCCCAGGACGCCCTGGCACGAGCACGCATCGTCGCCTCGCCGGTCTCCACCGGTCACGCGAACGTCTCGCTGGGGCTGGAGGAGCACGCCAGCTTCTCCACCCAGGCCGCGTGGGCGTGCGAGCAGATGGTCGACCTCGCGCCGGTCGTCCTCGGCTGCGAGATGGTGGCGGCGGTCCGGGCGATCCGCATGGAGCCCGAGCGGCTGCCCGACGGTCCGCTGCGCGGGGTGTTCGAGACCTGCGCCGCGGTGCTGGCCGAGGACCGGGTCGACCGGTCCCTCGCCGACGACCTGGCCGCCGCCGTGCGCCTCGTGGAGCAGGGCCTCTGAGGGCCATCTCCCCGATCAGGCTGAGGTCGTGACCGGGCGCGGTGGCGGGACCTCTCGGAAGATGTTCTGGTCCGCCGCCGGGTGCTCGACCAGCGCAAGGATGCGGCTGGCCATGAACCGGGCGGTCCGCACCGGGGTGCCGCTGCGGGTGACCTCGGAGACCGTGACGATGCCGCGACCGGTCTCGATCTCGACCCGACGACCGTTGCGGGTGGCCTCGATGTCGTAGGTGCGCACCTCACCACCCGCATCGATCACGATCTCCACGCGGTCACCACGCATGCCTCCACGGTACGCCGCTCAGGCGCGACTCACTGCACGTACGAGGACGCGCGGGTCAGCTCCTGCGCCGCCTGGTGCACGACCCGGTCGATGAGCTCCTCGCAGGTGGGCAGGTCGTCGAGGAGCCCGACGACCTGACCGCAGGCCAGCACCCCGGCATCGGTGTCACCCTCGACCAGGCCGGCCCTGAGCATCGTCGGCGTGTTGGCCGCGAGCATCATCTGCGACCAGGTGCGCTCGCTGCCCTTCTTCATCGAGCGACCGTCGGCGAGGACCTGTCGCCAGGTCATCCCGCTGTCGCGCTTGAACTCGACGGTGCGCCTGGCCGTCGGCACCAGCCGCCTCACCCGGCTGCCGCCCTCCAGCTCCTCCACCAGCTCGGTGCGCAGCATGCGGTGCGGCATGCCGTCGACCTTGTCGGTGACGACGGTGCCGTCCAGCCCGTAGGAGAGGTACAGCCGCTTCACCTCGTCGGGCACCGCCGAGTCGGCGGTCAGCAGGAACCTCGTGCCCATGCCGACGCCCGCAGCGCCGTACGACAGCGCGGCGGCGAGACCGCGGCCGTCGAAGAAGCCGCCGGCCGCGACCACCGGGATGTCGACGGCGTCGAGCACCGAGGGCAGCAGCAGCGTGGTCGGCACAGGCCCGGTGTGACCCCCGCCCTCACCGCCCTGGATCATCACGATGTCCGCGCCCCAGCCGGCCACCTTCTCCGCGTGGCGGGCGGCGCCGACCGAGGGCATGACGACGATCCCGTGGTCCTTCAGCCTCGCGATGAGCTCCTGCTTGGGAGCCAGCGCGAAGGAGGCCACCTTGACCCCGTGCCTGATCAGCAGGTCGACCCTGTCCGGCGCATCGCCGGCGTCGGCGCGCAGGTTGACCCCGAACGGCTGGTCCGTGCGTCCCTTGACCTCCAGGATCGCGCGCTCCAGCTCCTCGTAGGTCATGGTGGCGCTGGCGAGGATGCCGAGCCCTCCCGCGTTGGCGGTGCCCGAGACCAGCCGGGGGCCGGCGACCCACCCCATGCCCGTCTGCACGACCGGGTGGCGGACGCCGACCAGCTCGGTGAGGGGGGTGCGCAGCAGCTGCTCGATCATGCCGACGGAACCTCCCGCTCGCGGAGCTTCCTCGGGTCGAGCATCTCGCGGATGATGATGAGCTCCTCGGTGCTGGGGAGCCGGCTCTGCGGCACGTCGGCGTCGGTCTGGATCTCGCAGCCGCTCGCCTCCCGGACCTCGTCGACGGTGACGCCCGGGTGCACGGAGCGCAGCCGCAGCGTGCCGCCCTGCCCGGTCACGTCGAGGACCCCGAGGTTGGTGACGACGCGGTGGATGTCGTTGAAGCGGGCGGCAGCGGGCCCGGCGTCCGCGGCGCGCGCCGGACCGACGCCGGAGACCATGTCGACGTGGTCCACGAACACCCGGGGTGAGTGCTTCGGCACCCAGTAGGAGGTGCGGTTGTTGACCGTGTTGCCAGGCGCGCCACGGGCGCCGAGCAGCTGGCGCTTGGGACGGTCGAAGTCACCGATGCAGGAGATGTTCTGGTTGCCGTGCCGGTCGATCTGGGTGGCGCCCATCATCACGTGGCGCTTGCCGTAGGCCACGACGTCGAACACGCGGCGGAAGGGGATCCACCCCTCGACGACCTCCTGGCCGGAGCCGAGCGGCGGCACCCCGCCGAGGAAGAGCGACTCACCGTCCGAGATCAGCAGGTCGGGGTTGGCCGTGAGCTTGCAGAGCCGGACGCCGAGCGTCGGCATCAGCCCCATCGGGCTCGCGAAGATCTCCCCGTCGTCGGCGAAGGCGTCCGCGACGGCCGCGGCGCACACCTCGGCGCGGGTCGCGGTCTCCGGGTCGAAGCTCATGCCTGCCCTCCGTCGTCCGACCGTGCGTCCTGCTCCTGGTGCCACGCGGCGACGGCGTCCTGGTAGTGCTGCTCGTCCCCGGAGAGGAAGCGGTCCTTGAAGGCCGGCCACGCGTCGGTGTCGGCGGCGGACCTCGCGTAGTGGCGCATGAACCGCTCGTCCCGCTCGTGGTCGGGGGTGCAGGTCGTGAAGTGCGCGCCGTTCGGAGCCTCGACGACACCGCTGACCATCATCCGGCTGAGCAGCAGCCGCTGCACGGGGGTGTCGACGGTGAGGCCGGCGGTGTCGGTCACCTGCTCGACGCTGACGTAGGCACGCTGTGCAGCCATGCAGAAGAGGTCGTCGAAGTAGGGGTCGGGGCCGAGGTAGGTGGCGTTGCCGTGCGCGTCGGCGCGGTTGAGGTGCACCAGCGCGGCGTCGAGCTCGAGGGCGGGGACGGCGACGAGCTCCTCGGCGACTCCGTCGGGCCCTGCGTAGGGCGAGGTCACCGTGCGGATGTGGGGGTTGTGGGTGAGCACGTCGGAGCCGAGCCCCGCCCGCATCGGCAGGAACGGCAGCCGCTGCGCCGCGGCTCGCAGGCCGGTCTGGAACATCCCCTCGTCGAGCTCGACGACCTCGGGGATGGTGCCCTCCTGGCGCGCGCGCTGGAAGAGTGGCTCCAGGGGCACGGTGTCGAGGGAGACGAACGCGTAGACCAGGCGGCGCACCTTGCCGGCGTCGCAGAGCAGCCCGACGTCGGCGCCGCCGTAGGACACGACGGTGAGGTCGCGGAGGTCGGAGCGGAGGATCGCGCGGACCAGCGCCATCGGCTTGCGCCGCGGGCCCCAGCCGCCGATGCCGATGGTCATGCCGTCGCGCAGCTCCCCGACGACCTCCTCGAGGGTCATCCGCTTGTCGCGCGGTGCGCTCATGCCTCGCCCCGGCGTGACTTGTCGGTGCCCGCGAAGTCATCCCTGAGCTCGTCGGAGACCCCGGCGAGGTTGAGCTCGAAGGTGAAGCCCTGCTCGAAGCGGTAGGAGCGGTTGACGTCGACGGGGTCGATGCCGTTGAGCGCGGCCTTGGCCGCTCGGATCACCCGGGGGTCCTTGGCGGCGATCTCGCCCGCGACCGCGAGCGCTGCCTCGTCGAGCCGGTCGCGCGGCACGACCTCGAGCACGCTGCCGTGGGGCACCAGCTCGGCGGCGGGGATGGTGCGGCCGGTGAAGTAGAGGGCGCGCATCAGGTGCTGGGGCACGAGCCGTGCCAGGTGGGTGGCCGCGCCGAGCGCGCCGCGGTCCACCTCCGGCACGCCGAAGTAGGCGTCCTCGCTCGCGACGACGACGTCGGCGTTGCCGACCAGCCCGACGCCACCGCCGAGGCAGAAGCCGTTGACCGCGGCGACGACCGGCACCTCGCACTCGTAGACGGCACGGAAGGCCGCGTAGCAGCCTCGGTTGGCGCCGATCAGCGCGTCGAAGCCCTCGGTCTGCTGCATCTCCTTGATGTCGACGCCGGCGTTGAAGCCGCGCCCCTCGGCCCGGAGCACCACCACGTGCGTCTCGGGGTCGCGGCTCGCCTCGTCCAGCGCGGCGGCGACGTCGTACCAGCCCTGGACGGTGAGGGCGTTGACCGGGGGAGAGTCCATCGTCACGACCCTGACGTGGTCGTCGCGCAGCTCTGACTCGACGGCCATCCGGCCCCCTTCGGTTCACAACCTAACGTTTGCTTGGTAGCCTAACACTTGCTTGGTCGGGGTCGCGGTTTCCCATGTTCACCTGGGAAACCGGCGCTCCCCACACGTTGCAACCTGTGGGAAGTGAGGGTTCTCTGTGGGGAGTTCTCTCGCGCTCGACCTCACCGGCCGCGTCGTCCTCGTCACCGGCGGCACCCGCGGCGTGGGCCGGGGCATCAGCGAGGCCTTCCTGGACGCCGGCGCCACCGTCGTCACCTGCTCCCGCAGCGACGTGGCCGAGGACGACCTCCCGCGCACCGACGTCGCAGCGGTGCGCCGCCACCACGTCTGCGACGTGCGCGACGCCGAGGCCGTCGAGCAGCTGGTCGACGCGATCGCGGCTGAGCACGGCCGCCTCGACGTGCTCGTCAACAACGCCGGAGGCGCGCCCTTCGCCCTGGCCGCCGACGCCTCCCCGCGGTTCCACGGCAAGATCACCGAGCTCAACCTGCTCGCCCCGCTCACCCTCATGCAGGCGGCCAACCGGGTGATGCAGGCCCAGGCGGACGGCGGCGCGATCGTCAACGTCTCGAGCGTCAGCGCGCTGCGTCCCAGCCCCGGCACCGCGGCGTACGGCGCGGCGAAGGCCGGCCTCGACAGCCTCACCCGGTCGCTCGCGGTCGAGTGGGCACCCAAGGTCCGGGTCAACGCCATGGACGTCGGACTCGTGCGCACCGAGCAGAGCCACCTCCACTACGGCGACGAGGACGGCCTCGCCGCGGTCGCGCGCACGGTGCCGCTCGGCCGGCTGGCCGAGCCGCGCGACGTCGGCCACGTGGCGGCGTTCCTCGCCTCGCCCCTGGCCGCCTACGTCTCCGGCGCCTCGATCGAGGTGCACGGCGGTGGTGAGCGCCCTGCCTTCCTCGACGCCGCCACCGGCACCCAGACGTGACAGCAGAAGAGGAGACCACGTGACAGGCATCTGTGAGGGCCGCATCGCGATCGTGACCGGCGCCGGGCGAGGCCTCGGCCGCGAGCACGCGCTCGAGCTCGCCCGGCAGGGCGCCAAGGTCGTCGTCAACGACCTCGGCACCTCCGGCGCCGGCGAGGGAGCAAGCGTTGGACCCGCGCAGGAGGTGGTCGACGAGATCACCGCGGCGGGCGGTGAGGCGGTCGCCAACCGCAGCGACGTCGCCGACTTCGCCGGGGCCGGGGAGATGGTGCGGCAGGCGATCGACACCTTCGGCGGTCTCGACGTGCTGGTGAACAACGCCGGCTTCCTGCGCGACCGGATGCTCGTCAACGCCGGTGAGGACGAGTGGGACGCGGTCATCCGGGTGCACCTCAAGGGCCACTTCGCGCCGCTGCGGCACGCCGCGTCGTACTGGCGCGACGAGGCGAAGGCCGGCCGCACCCGGCAGGCCCGGATCATCAACACCAGCTCCGGCGCGGGCCTGCAGGGCTCCATCGGCCAGGGCGCCTACTCCGCGGCCAAGGGCGGCATCGCCAGCCTGACCCTCGTCGCGGCCGCCGAGCTCGGCCGGTACGGCGTGACCGTCAACGCGCTGGCCCCCGCGGCCCGCACCCGGATGACCGAGCAGGCCTTCGCCGACGACATGGCGGCGCCCGAGGACGGCTTCGACGCGATGCACCCGACCAACGTCGCGCCGCTGGTGGCCTGGCTGGCCAGCGTGGACTCGGGCGACGTCACCGGCCGTGTCATCGAGTCCGAGGGCGGGCGGCTCTGCCTGGAGGAGGGGTGGCGGCACGGCCCGAGGGTCGACGCCGGCAGGCGGTGGGACCCGGCGCGAGGTCGGCGACGCCGTGCGCGACCTGATCCGGCAGGGCGCCGACCCGGAGCCGGTCTACGGTACGTAGATGAGCGCCACCGTCGAGCGGGTCACCTTCTGCCGGATCTGCGAGGCGCTCTGCGGGCTCGTCGCGACGGTGGAGCAGACCCCGGCCGGCGAGCGCCTGGTGCAGCTGCGCCCGGACAAGGAGCACCCGCTGTCGAAGGGCTTCGCCTGCCCGAAGGGCATCGCGATGACCGACGTCCAGAACGACCCCGACCGCGTGCTCCGCCCGTTGCGGCGGCGGCCGGGCGGTGAGCCCGGTGACTTCGAGGAGGTCACCTGGGAGGAGGCGATGAGCGACATCGCCCCGCGGCTCTCCCGGTTGTACGACGAGCACGGCGGCGGCAGCATCGGGTGGTACTTCGGCAACCCGTCGGCGTTCTCCTACTCCCACGTGCTCTGGCTGCAGGGCATCGTGCAGGCGCTCGGGATCCGCCACCTCTACAGCGCCGGCTCGCAGGACGTGAACAACCGTTTCGTCGCCAGCGCGCTGCTCTACGGCTCGACGACCGCGGTGCCGATCCCCGACCTGGCCCACACCGAGTTCCTGCTCATGATCGGGGCCAACCCGGTCGTCTCCCACGGCAGCGTGCTCTCCGCCCCGCGCATGAAGGACGACCTCAAGGCGATCGTCGCGCGCGGTGGGCGGGTCGTGGTGGTCGACCCGCGCCGCTCCGAGACCGCTGCGCTGTTCGAGCACCTGCCGGTGCGGCCCGACGGCGACGCCTGGCTGCTGCTCTCGCTCCTCAACGTCGTCCTCGAGGAGGGTCTCGCCGACGGGTCGGCGATCGCCCGGCAGTCGACCGGCGCCGACGCGTTGCGCGCGGCCGCCGCCGACTTCGCGCCGGAGCGCACGGAGCCGTGGACGGGCCTGCCGGCGGCCGAGGTCCGCCGGCTCGCTCGCGACCTCGCGGCCGCACCGAGCGCGGCGGTCTACGGCCGCACCGGCAGCTGCCTGGGCAACCACGGCACGCTCGTCGCCTGGCTGATGGACACCCTCGCCCTCGTCACCGGCAACCTCGACCGCCGGGGCGGCACGGTGTTCGGCCGCAACCCGCTGCCGCTGGAGCGCGTGGGCGAGGTCACCGGGGCGCTGTCCTACGACCGCCGGCGCTCGCGCGTCGGCGGCCTTCCCGACGTGCTCGGCACCTGGCCGGCGACGCTCATGGCCCAGGAGATCCGGCAGCCTGGGCCGGGACAGCTGCGCGCGCTGTTCGTCAGCGCCGGCAACCCCGCGATGTCGGTGCCCGACGGGGGTGAGCTGGAGTCCGCCCTGGAGGAGCTCGAGCTGTCGGTCTCGCTCGACATCTACGTCAACGAGACCAACAAGCACTGCGACTACGTGCTGCCGGCGACGACGTGGCTGGAGCGCGAGGACCTGCCGGTCGCGTTGCTGCAGTTCTACACGCAGCCCTTCGTGCAGTACACGCCCGCCACCGTCGCGGCGTACGGCGAGGCCCGCCCCGAGTGGCAGGTGATCGACGAGCTGTGCGAGCGGATGGGCGTCGTGCCCTTCGTGCCGACCCGGCTGCTGTCGTCAGGACGTGTGCCGGCGCGCGTCGGTCGTGCCGCCGGCCGGACGCTGGCCGCCGTGCGCCGCCGCGTGCCGGCGCGGCTCACGCCCGAGCGCGCGCTCGGCCTCGCCTTCGGGGCTGCGGCCGCGACGCCCGGTGGGCGAGGGCTCACGCTCCGCCGGATCCGGCGGCACCGCCACGGTCTCGCTGCTCGCCGACGAGCTGCCGGTCGGCGCGGCTGCGCGAGGTCGTCCGTCACCGCGGCCGGCGGGTGCGGCTGGACCACCCGGAGGTGCGGGCCGAGATCGACCGGCTGCAGCAGCGGCCGGAGCCGGGCGGCACCGACTACCCCTTGCAGCTCATCGGTCTGCGCGAGCTCCGCTCGCACAACTCCTGGATGCACAACGCGCCGACCCTGATGCGTGGCAAGCGCGCGCACGGCATGCGGATCCACCCCAAGGACGCCGCGGAGGCGGGGGTGAGCGACGGCGACACCTGCGAGGTGCGCTCGCCGTACGGTCGTGTCGAGGTGACGGCACGGGTCACCGAGGAGATGCGCGAGGGCACGGTCGCGGTGCCCCACGGGTGGGGGCACGCCGGCGGATGGCGCCGCGCGAACGCCGCCGGCGGGGCCAACGTCAACCTGCTCACCTCGACCGCTCCCGACGACCTGGAGCGGCTCGCCGGGATGGCGGTGCTCAACGGTGTGCCGGTGCGCGTGGCTCCCGCGTGACGGCTACTGGTCCCCGCTGCCGTACGGACGGGTGATGATCTCGAGCCAGTAGCCGTCGGGCCCCTTCCAGTAGAGCCCGCGACCCCCGTCGTCGTGGTTGATCTCGCCGGGGCGCTTGCCGTAGGGGTCGGCCCACCACCGCCGCTCGGCGTCCTGCAGGCGAGCGAGGATCTCGTCGAAGTCGGACTCACTCACCAGGAAGGCGTAGTGCTGCCCCGACGGCTCGCCCTCCATGAAGTCCAGGCTGACGCCGTTGGCGAGCTCCACGACGGCAAACGGCCCGAACGCCGTCGGCTCGCTCAGGCCCAGGACCGACGCGACGTCACGTGACGCGGCCCACCGGTCCCGGACCTGGACGATGGTGTGGTTGAACTCGATGCTCATCACAGCACCTTGGTGCCGTACATCTCGCCCAGCGGGTCGGCGATGAGCTCCATCCGGGCGCCGTCGGGGTCGCGGAAGTAGACCGAGACCTCGCTGTGGATCACGTACTCCACCCCCTCGTCGTCCAGGCGGCGCACGATCTCCTGCCACTTGCCGGGCTCGACCGAGATCGCCATGTGGTGGAGGCCGCCGAGGACCTCGGCGTACGGACCGACGTCGAGCCCGGGGAAGTCGAAGAAGGCCAGCAGGTTGCTGTTGCCGATGTCGAAGAAGAAGTGCGTCGACCCGGGGTAGTCGCGGTTCTCGATCAGCTCGGTCAGCGGGAACCCCAGCAGGTCCTGGTAGAAGTGGATCGTCCGCTCGACGTCGCTGCTGATCAGAGCGGTGTGGTGCAGCCCCCGGGCCGTCGATGCCGGTCGCTCCGGGAGGGGTCGCAGGTGGGCTGCCCGCAGGCGCTCGCGCTGCTGCTCGAACGAGCTCTGGTCGGTGCCGGTGTCGCTCATGACCGAAGCGGACCACGACCGAGCGGCCACCGGTGAAGGGCCCATGGTCACCGGGGATCGGCTCCCTGCCACGCGGCGTGCAGCAGCCGGTGGAGGCTGTCGGGCGTGACAGGTGCAGGGTTGCTCGGCGGCACCTGGGGCAGCACCGCCTCCACCGCGTCGGCCACCTGGTCCTCCAGGAAGCCGTGGTCGCGCAACGCGCGAGGAGCGCCCACACGCACCCGCAGCGCCTCGAGACCCGCGACCGCGGACTCGGCTCCGAACGCCGACGCCAGCAGGCGTTCCGCCTCGGGGGCGTACGGCGCGTTGAGGGCGAGCACGTGGGGGAGCACCGCGGCGTGGGTGGGCGCGTGCGGCAGGCCGTAGCGGCCGCCGAGCACGTGGCAGATCTTGTGGTGCAGGCCGGAGCCCGCCGAGGCGAACGCGACCGCGGACAGGTGGGCGCCGTACAGCATGAGCGCCCGGCCCTCCAGCCCGCGCGGCTCGTCGACCACGCGGGGGAGACCCTCCGCCAGGGCGCGCGCACCTTCCGCCGCCAGCACCGCGCCGATCGGGTCGGCGCGCGGCGCCCAGAGCGAGTCGACGCAGTGAGCCATCGCGTTCAGCCCCGACGCCACGCTCGTCGCCACCGGGAGGGAGAGGGTGAGCGTCGCGTCGTACACCACCGCCCGCGGCAGCACGCGGGGGTCGGAGCCCGTGGTCTTCGTCGACCCCTCGGTCAGCCCCCAGACGTCGGTCGCCTCCGACCCGGCGTACGTCGTGGGCACGGCCACGACCGGCAGGCCGGTGGTGAGTGCGACCGCCTTGGCGAGCCCGGTGGTGGACCCGCCGCCGACGCTGACGACGAGATCCGCTCCGCTGTCCGCCGCTGCCTGCCGCGCTCGCTCCGCGACATCGATGGGCACGTGCATGGCGACGTCGTCGTACGTCAGGGCGACGGGCAGCGCGGCCGTCACGTGCGTGGCTGTGTCGGCCCGCGACGGCGACGCGATGACCATCACCCGGCGTGCGTCGAGCAGCCCGACCTCGGCGGCGACGGCCTCGGCCGCCCCGCCGGGGGCGAAGACGACCCGCTGCGCCAGGGTCCGGTGCGTGAAGCTCAGGCCCATCTCCGTGCCCCGGATCACGGCGCCGAGACGTCGACGAGGGCGGCGTTGCCGCGACCGTCGACCTTGACGGTGGCGACCACCGTGCCGCCGGCCACCGCCTCCTCCATGGCCTTGGCCTCGTCCTGCGGCAGGAACCAGCTCTCGATGCCGCACTCGATCTGCCAGTCGCGGTCGTCGCACCGGAGGTAGGTGCCGTCCTCGGGGCGCTCGCGGGACCAGTCGTCGGCCACCCAGACGTCGCCGTCCTGGCGCAGCGAGATGAAGACCGCCCCGGACGCGCCGTCCTCCATCGAGCCCTGCCCGCCCTGGAAGCCGCTCGAGTCGTTGCGGCGGAGGTCGGGGTAGCCGAGGACGACGTAGGCGCCGCGGAAGGGGTCGATGGGGTCGACCGGCTCGACCCGCAGCCGGATCTCGTCGCCCACGGCCCGCGCCGAGAGCTGCGGGTAGACGCCGACCGCGACCAGGACCAGCTGCCCGAGCAGCAGCAGCGGCAGTGCCACCAGCATCCGACGGCGGGTCATCGCGCACCTCCCTCGTCGAGCGCCGTGGCGAGCCGGCGGCGTGCGCGGTCCGCGACGTAGCCGGTGCCGGCGAGGATGAGGCCCACGACCAGGAAGAGCCAGGCGCCCTCGATGATCTGGGCGAAGACCGCGAAGCTCTGGACGGTCGTGAAGACGACCATCGCGACGAGAGCGATGACGGTCAGCGCACCGCGGTCCCGCAGGATGCCCACGACAGCCACCCCGCTCGCGACCGCCAGGTAGGTCAGCACGGCCAGCGCCGCGTGCAGCCACCCGCCGACCCCCACGGCGTCCGCGTCGGTGCCGGCGTCCCAGAGCACCAGCAGCACCGACAGAGCGGTGACCACCAGCGCACCCACGCGGCTCGGCCCACAGCAGCCGGGGGGCCCGGGGGCGGAGCGCGAGGGCGAGGGCGGCGGCGGCCAGGGCGGCGGCGACCGCCAGCTCGACGACCAGGGTGAGACGCCACTCGAACCGGTCGGCGCCCACGAACGGCAGCGCTGCGGCGAACAGCACGCCGAGCAGGGCCAGGGCGCCCAGCTCGCGCCACGGGTCGGACATCGTCGACCAGCCCCGGTCCGCGGCGGCCCGTCGAGGCCGAGTCGCGCATCGGGCCGACGGCGTCGTGCAGTGCGGCCATCGAGACGCCCACGACGCCGACCGCGGCGACGGAGAGCACGAACCCGAGCCCGGACGACTCCGCGACTGCGGCGTCCCAGACCACCCACACGAGCCCGGTGATGATGCCGACGCCGACCGGCGCCACCGCCCTGACGACGTAGCCGTGCGCCAGCGCCCCCAGGCTCCACAGACCGACGAGCTTCGCGTCGTACGCCGGCACCTGCAGGCTCTGTGCCGCCTGGAAGACCACCCCGCCGAAGAGGAGGGCGGCCAGCAGGCGAGCTGCGTGCACGACGGGCGAGGGGACCGGGCCGCCGTGCGCGCGGCGTACGGCGAGCAGCTCGGCGCCCACCGTCGTGCCTGCCCAGAGCGCGGCGACCGTGAGGAAGCGCGCCAGCGGGGGCAGGGCGTCGAGGTTGGCCGCGATCAGCCAGATGACACCGAAGCCGACGAACACGGCGCCGAGGGCCAGCAGCAGGCGGGCCAGGCTCATCCGCCGGGCGGCGTGGTAGCGGCCGAGGATGGTGCCCGCCTGCTCCTCGGTGAGGATGCCCGCGCGGGTCCAGTCGCCGGCCTCCTCCCGCAGCCACTCGAGGTGGGCGGGTGGTGCCGGTCTGGTGGGGTGCGCGCTCTCGGGCCGCACCGGTGACGTCGTGCTCATACCGCGATCGTCCTCTCCCCACGGGGTGGGGCGCATGAGTCGGCGTACTCAGATGCAGCGTGTCGCATCACCCATCCTTCGGCGATCGAGCAGCGAGCCTGCGAGCGCCCGTCGAGATCAGCTGCCGGCTGTGTGGTGGATCGGGTGCACATGCTTCGCACGATCCACCACGCACTGTCCGTGCCTGGTCTCGACAAGCTCGACCGACGACCGAGGTCCTCGATCGAGATCGCTCAGATGCGTTCGATGATGGTGCCGCTGGCCATGGCGCCGCCGGCGCACATGGTGACCAGGGCGCTGGTCGCGTCGCGGCGCTCCAGCTCGTGCAGCGCGGTGGTGAGCAGCCGGGTGCCGGTCGAGCCCACGGGGTGGCCGAGCGCGATCGCCCCGCCGTTGACGTTGACGAGGTCCATGTCGGGCCGGTGCACGCTCGCCCACGACAGGACCACGGACGCGAACGCCTCGTTGACCTCGAAGAGGTCGTGGTCCGACATCGCCCGGCCGCTGCGCTCGAGCAGTCGCTCGGTCGCCTGCACCGGACCGTCGAGGTGGTAGTAGGGGTCGGAGCCCACCAGGCACTGGGTGACGATGCGGGCGCGCGGGGTGAGGCCCAGGGCCCGGGCCTTGTCCTCGTCCATGAGCAGCACCGCCGAGGCGCCGTCGGAGATCTGCGACGACGTGCCCGCGGTGTGCAGGCCGTCGTCGAGCACGGACCGCAGCCCGGCGAGGCCCTCCAGGCGTGGTGTCGCGCAGGCCCTGGTCGGCCTCGACGAGCCGGGTCTCACCGGTCGGCTGCCCCTCGGCGTCGAGCACCGGCGCCTCCACGGGCGCGATCTCGCGCTTGAAGCGGCCCTCGTCGACGGCGACGCGCGCCTTCTGCTGGGAGGCGAGCCCGAAGGCGTCGAGGTCCTCGCGCGACAGACCACGGTCGCGGGCGATGCGGTCGGCGCCGAGGAACTGGTTCGGCATGTCGATGTCCCACGACTCCGCTCGTGGGCTGCCGGTGCCCTCCGGGATGTTGGCCCCGAGCGGCACCCGCGACATCATCTCGACGCCGCAGGCGATGCCGGTGTCGATCACGCCGGCGTGGATCAGGCCGGCCACCAGGTGCGTGGACTGCTGGGCCGACGAGCACTGGGCGTCGATGGTGGTGCCGGCGGTGTGCTGGGGGAGACCGGCGAGGAGCCACGCCCGGCGGACGAGGGCGCTCGACTGCTCCCCGGCCTGCGTCACGCAGCCGCCGATGACCTGCTCGACCTCGGCCGGGTCGACGCCGGCCCGCTCGAGGACGGCTCGGTACGTCGCGGCGAGGGTCTCCTGGGCGTGCAGCCCCGCGAGGTGGCCCCGGCGCTTGCCGATGGGGGTGCGGACGGCGGCGACGATGACGGGAGTGCCCATGTCCTCAGACTAGAACACGTTCTCGTTCTGGACCACCGAGCGTGGCGCGCGACACCTGGACCGGTCCGCGAGCGTCCCTTCCAAAATGGTCCAACATGTGCCAGAGTCGCTAGAACGTGTTCCACTTTTCGGGGCCGTGAGCCCCGACACCCGGTTGATCCTGGAGGACCAGTGACCGCTACCACAGTGCCGGAGGGCTTCGACCCGACCGACCCGGACATCTGCCAGAGCGCGATCCCGCTCGACGAGCTCGCCGCGATGCGGGCGACGGCGCCGGTGTTCTGGGTGGACCAGAGGCCCGAGGCCTTTGCGGGCTTCGAGAACTCGCCCGGCTACTGGGCCCTGACGCGCCATGCCGACGTCGCCGCGGTGTCGAAGAACAGCAAGGACTGGTCCTCGCACGAGAACGGCGCGATCATCCGCTTCGCCCCCGACATGACCCGCGACCAGGTCGAGCTGCAGGGCGTCATGCTGATCAACCAGGACCCGCCCGACCACACCCGCTTCCGCCAGATCATCAGCCGCGGCTTCACCCCCCGCGGCATCGGCAGGCTCAAGGAGCACCTCGAGGCGCGCACGCGGCGCATCATCGACGAGGCGCTGCAGAAGGGCTCCGGCAACTTCGTCGACGACGTCGCCGCCGAGCTGCCGCTGCAGGCGATCGCCGACCTGCTCGGCGTCCCGCAGGAGGACCGGCACAAGCTCTTCGACTGGTCCAACCAGATGATGAGCTACGACGACCCCGACTACGACGGTGACCCCGAGGCCGCGTCCATCGAGATCCTCAGCTACTTCATGGCGATGGCCGAGGAGCGCAAGGCCGACCCGCAGGACGACCTCGTCACCAAGCTGATCACCGCCCAGATCGACGGTCACGGCGCCCTGTCGCCCGACGAGTTCGGCTACTTCACGATCATGCTGACCGTCGCCGGCAACGAGACCACCCGCAACGCGATCACCCACGGCATGCACGCGTTCTTCCAGCACCCCGACCAGTGGGAGCTGTACAAGCGTGAGCGGCCCGAGTGCACCGTCGACGAGATCATCCGGTGGGCGACGCCGGTCACCGTCTTCCAGCGCACCGCCCTGCGCGACACCGAGGTCGGCGGGCAGAAGGTCGAGGAGGGCAAGCGGGTCGGTCTGTTCTACGCCTCGGCCAACCACGACCCGGACGTGTTCGACGACCCGTTCACCTTCGACATCACCCGGTCGCCCAACCCGCACCTGTCCTTCGGCGGCCACGGCGCGCACTACTGCATCGGCGCCAACCTGGCCCGCATGGAGGTCGAGCTGATCTTCAACGCGCTCGCCGACCTGATGCCCGACATCCGCCAGGCCGCCGAGCCGCGCCGGCTGCGCCATGGCTGGATCAACGGCATCAAGGAGCTGCAGGTCGACTACAAGTAAGTGTCGGTGATCGAGCAGCGAGCTTGCGAGCGCCCGTCGAGATCACGTGGTCTCGACGGGCTCGACCGACGGTGAGACTCAGTCGCGGGCGGTGAGCACGATCGGGTCGCCGTCGGTGATGGCGACGGTGTGCTCCATGTGGGCGCCCCGTGACCCGTCGGCGGAGCGCAGCGTCCACCCGTCGTCGTCGGTGTAGATCTCGTCGGTGGTGGCCATCAGCCACGGCTCGATGGCGATCACCAGCCCCGGCTTGAGCGGGAAACCCCGGCCGCGTCGACCGTCGTTGGGCACGTGCGGGTCGCCGTGCATGGTGCGGCCGACGCCGTGACCGCCGAACTGCGTGTTGACCGTGTAGCCGCCGCTGCGCGCGACGTCCCCGATGGCGGCGCCGATGTCGCCGATCTTGTTGCCGGCGCGGGCGGCCCCGATCGCGGCGTCGAGCGCCCGCGTCGTGGTGTCGATGAGGGTCAGGTCGGCGGACTCCGGCGTGCCGACCACGAGGCTGATCGCGGAGTCGCTGACCCACCCGTCCACGGCGACCGCGAAGTCCAGGCTCAGCAGGTCACCGTCCTGGAGCACGTAGTCGTGGGGCAGGCCGTGCAGGACTGCGTCGTTGACCGAGGTGCAGATGACCTTGCCGAAGGGCGAGCCGCCGAACGACGGGTGGTAGTCGATGTAGCAGGACTCGGCGCCGCGGTCCTTGATCATGTCGTGCGCCAACGCGTCGAGCTCGAGCAGGTTGACGCCGACGTCGGCCGCCGCGGACACCGCGGTCAGCACCTCGGCGACGAAACGGCCTGCTGGCCGCATCTGCTCTATCTCGGTGGGAGTGCGTAGCTCGATCATGAGGCGGCCAAGGCTAACGGGCGTCGCGGAAGACCGGTGGCCGCTCCTCCTCGCGGGCCGCCACGGCCTCCTCGAAGTTCGACGTCAGCAGCCGGACCAGCAGCTGTCCGAGACCCTCGGCGTTCATGTGCTGCGCCAGGCTGCCGGCCTCCAGGCCCGACCAGAGGGTGCGCTTCGTGAGCTCGACGCCCGGCCGGCTGAACCTCGCGATCCTGGCGCCCAGGCCCACGCAGTGCTCGACCAGCGCGTCGGGCGCGACGACCTCGGACACGAGGCCGATCCGGGCGGCTTCCTCGGCGCCCACGTCGCGGCCGGTCAGCATGACCTCGAACGCGCGGGAGGAGCCGATCGCCCTGGGCAGCAGGTAGCTGAGGCCGAGCTCGCTGGCGGTCAGGCCGTTGTTGATGCCCGCCGCCCGGAAGTACGCAGCGGGGGAGGCCACGCGGATGTCGCAGGCCAGCGCCAGGCACAGCCCGCCACCGATGGCCGGCCCGTTGACGGCCGCGACCACGGGCTGGTGCAGCCCGCGGATCGTGACGACGAGGTCCTCGAGCAGCTCCATCGCCCGCAGCGCCACCGTCGGTGGCGTCAGACCGTCGACGTTGGGCACCTTGCCGGTCTCGCCGCTCTGGTCCGCGCCCGAGCAGAAGCCGCGTCCGGCCCCGGTGAGCACGACGGCACGCACGGCGTTGTCCGCCCCCACCTCGGCCAGGGCGTCCCGGAAGGGCACCATGACGTCGAACGACATCGAGTTCATCCGCTCGGGCCGGTTCAGCGTGACGACCGCGACCTCAGGCGTCGGGTGGTCGACCAGGACGTACGACGACGAGCCGCTCATCCGGGCCGCTCGGAGCCCACCAGCCACATCGCGAAGAACTGCGAGCCGCCGCCGTAGGCGTGCCCGAGGGCGCGCCTTGCCCCGTCGACCTGGTGGTCGCCGGCCGCGCCCCGCACCTGCAGCGCGGCCTCGGCGAACCGGATCATGCCGGAGGCGCCGATCGGGTTGGAGGAGAGCACGCCCCCCGACATGTTCACCGGGAGGTCGCCGTCGAGGGCGGTGACGCCGGACTCGGTGAGCTTCCAGCCGTCGCCCTCGTCGGCGAAGCCGAGGTTCTCCAGCCACATCGGCTCGAACCACGAGAAGGGCACGTAGATCTCGGCGCAGTCGACCTCGCGGTAGGGATCGGTGATCCCCGCCTGCTTCCACAGCGAGGCGGCGGCCTCCCGGCCCGCTTGCGGGTTGACCTGGTCGCGCTCGGCCGCGGTCGTCGGCTCGGTGCGCATCGCGGTGCCGTGGATCCACGCCGGGTTGGCGCTCGCGCTCGCGGTCTGCTCGTCGGCGATCACGACGGCGCACGCCCCGTCGGACGACGGACAGGTCTCGTCGTAGCGGATCGGGTCCCACAGCATCTGCGAGGCCAGCACCGACTCCACCGTGATGTCGGGGTTGCGGAGGTGGGCGTACTCGTTGAGGTTCGCGTTCTGACGGTCCTTGGCCGCCACCAGGGCGCCGACCTCGGTGGGTGCGCCGGAGCGGCGGATGTAGGACCGGACGTGGGGCGCGAAGTAGCCGCCGGCGCCGGCGTGCACCGGCATGATGAACGGCACCGGCACCGACAGCGCCCACATCGCGTTGGACTCCGACTGCTTCTCGTAGGCGAGTGCGAGCACGCGCTGGTGCACTCCCGCCTGCACCAGGGACGACGCGACGATCGCCGTCGAGCCGCCCACCGAGCCGGCGGTGTGGACCCGCAGCAGCGGCTTCCCGGCCGCGCCGAGTGCCTCGGCCAGGAACAGCTCGGGCATCATCACGCCCTCGAAGAGGTCGGGTGCCTTGCCGATGACGACGGCGTCGATGTCGTCGAAGGTCATCCCCGCGTCGGCCAGGGCGCGGTCGGCCGCCTCCCGGCAGAGGCCGGGCATCGAGACGTCCTCGCGCTTGGCGCGGTAGTGGGTCTGTCCGACGCCCACGACCGCGGCGAGCTGCTTGCCCATCAGTTCCCTCCGTCGGTGGTCGTGGCGTCGAGGAGACACACGAGGTTCTGCTGCATCGCCGGGCCCGAGGTCGCGGTGGCGACGGCCCTGCCGGCGGAGCCGTCCCAGAGCCGGGCGGCGGCCTCGCCGATGCGGATCAGGCCGCCGGTGAACATCGGGTTGCCGGCCAGCGGGCCACCCGACGGGTTGATCGCGACGTCGTCTCCGAGGCCCAGGGCGTCCACGCTCATCAGCTCCTGGTGGCTGAACGGCGCGTGCAGCTCGGCCACCTCGACACCCGCGAGGTCGAGCGACTCGCCGGCGCCGCGCAGCGAGGCGACGGTGGAGAGGTCGCGCAGGGAGAGGTTCTGCGCGTCCACCCTGTGCTGGATGTCGCGGATCCACGCCGGCGCATGGCCGCGCCGCTCCGAGACCTCGCGCGCCTTGTCGCCGGCGGCGATGACGACCGCCGCGACGCCGTCGGTGACGGGAGCGCAGTCGTGGGCGCGCAGCGGGTCGCTGAACATCGGCTCCGCCAGCAGCTTGTCGACGCTGACGTCACCCGAGAGCACCGCGTAGGGATTGCTCTCGGCGGCCTTGCGACTGCGTGCGACAACCGCAGCCATGTCGTCCTCGGACCAGAGCCCCTGCTCGAGGCCGACCCGCGCCTGCAACGCGGCCAGCGAGACGGAGTCGGGCCACAGCGGGGTGAGCACGTAGGGGTCGAGCTGCAGCGTCAGCACCCGGCGCAGCAGTCCCGCGGACGACTTGCCGAACCCGTAGACGAGGGCGGAGTCGACCTCGCCGGTCTGGATCTTGACCCAGGCCTCGTAGAGCGCCCAGGCGGCGTCCATCTCGACGTGGGACTCGATGACCGGCGGCAGCGTGCCGATCGCGTCCACCGCGGAGACGAAGGAGAAGGCCCGCCCGGCCAGGTAGTCCGACGACCCGGAGCAGAAGAAGCCGATGTCGTTCTTCGTCCACCCGGTCTGCTCCCACAGGTCGGCGAAGGCGGGCACCAGCAGCTCGACCATGCTCGGCGACCCGTCGAAGTGCGCCGCCTGGCGCTGGGCGAAGCCGACGACGGCCACGTCTCTCATGTCTCTCCTCGGGGTGCTGGTGCTCGTGCTGGTCCGGGCGCGATCACAGGTGCGCCCGGTAGGACTCGTAGTCCGCGTCCGGCTCGCCGGTCGGCTCGAAGTGCAGGATGTTCTCGATCGTCGTGCCCCACTCGTCGCGCGGCTTCCACACCGCGCGCACCCGCAGGCCCATGCGGACCTCCTCGGCCGGAAGGCCCTGGATCAGGTGCAGGAACGCGATGTCCGCGCCGTCCAGCAGCACGTACGCCGAGACGTAGGGCGGCTGGATCTTCTGCCCGAGGAAGGGCACGTTGACGATGCAGAAGGTCGTCACGGTGCCGGTGTCGGGCAGCTCGATCTCCTCGGCGGTCGGCACGCCGTCGACGGGGCAGGCGCCGCGGGGTGGCACGTAGACCTTCTGGCACGCCGGGCACCGCTGCCCGAGGATCCTGCCCTCGGCCAGGCCCCGGAAGAACGAGGACTCCTCCGGTGAGGCCTCGTAGGTGTAGTCGAGCTCGACGGGCACCACGATGCCGGTGACCGGCTCGCGGGCCGAGCCCCCGTCGGTCGAGCTTGTCGAGACCTCGTTCGCCGAGCTCGTCACGGCCACGAAGTGGGCGATGTCGGTGATCGAGCCCTCGCGGTCCTCGCGCCAGGCGACACGGACGCGCATCCCCGTGGACATCTCGTCCGGGCCGGCGGCGTCCACGGCGTGCAGCATCGGGGTGTCGGCGCCGTCGAGCGTGATCAGCGCCCAGGCGAACGGCCGGTCGAAGGGCTGGCCCGGACACCGGCTCCGAGACCCACGTCCAGGTCACCACGCTGCCCTCGGTCGACACCTCGACGAGGTCGGAGCCGGCGTCGATCGCGTCGTGGGTCACCGGGTCGAACTCGACGGGCGGCACCACCACCCGGCCGTCGGAGGTGCGGGCGCCGAGGACGCGACCGTCGCGCAGACCGGTCATGAAGGCGCTGAGCACGCCTCCCAGGGACCGGGTGTACGGGAAGGCGACCTGCAGGGGAGCGGAGAGGACCCGGGTCATGCGGAAATGAAACACGTTCTAGTTTCTCCGCGCAACTCTTGGCCCTGTCCCGTGGACGTGACGTGGAAGACAGGAAGTCCCACGGGCGGCGTAGTCGTGGAAGGGTGCGGGGCATGAAACTTGGTCTGCAGCTGGGCTACTGGGGCGCGATGGCGCCCGCCAACCACGGAGAGCTCGTGGCGGCCGCCGAGGACGCCGGCTTCGAGGCGGTCTTCACCGCCGAGGCCTGGGGCTCAGACGCCTTCACGCCCTTGGCCTGGTGGGGCCGGGAGACCAGCCGGGTCAAGCTGGGCACCTCGATCGTGCAGATGTCCGGTCGCAGCCCGGCGTCCATCGCGATGCACACGCTGACGCTCGACCACCTCTCCCAGGGGCGCGTGATCCTCGGCATGGGCGTGAGCGGCCCGCAGGTGGTGGAGGGGTGGTACGGCCAGCCGTTCGCCAAGCCCCTGGCGCGCACGCGCGAGGTCGTCGACATCATCCGCCAGGTGCTCGCCCGCGAGGCGCCGGTCACCAACGACGGCCCGCACTACCCGTTGCCCTACCAGGGCGAGGGCTCGACCGGGCTCGGCAAGCCGCTCAAGCCGATCGTGCACCCGCTGCGGGCCGACGTCCCCATCTGGCTGGGCGCCGAGGGCCCCAAGAACGTCGCCCAGACCGCGGAGATCGCCGACGGCTGGATCCCGATCTTCTACTCGCCCGGCAGCGCCGGGATGTACCGCCCCTGGCTCGACGAGGGCTTCGCGCGGCCGGGCGCGCGGCGCACCCGCGACGACTTCGACATCGCCGCCACCTGCCACCTGCAGGTCACCGACGACCCGCAGGGCGTCATCGACTTCATGAAGCCGGTCGTCGCGCTCTACATGGGAGGCATGGGCGCCAAGGACCAGAACTTCCACAAGAACGTCTTCGAGCGCATGGGCTACGCCGACGTCGCCGCGAAGGTGCAGGAGGCCTTCCTCGACGGTCGCAAGGACGAGGCTGCCGCGATGGTGCCCGACAGGCTGATCGACGAGATGCACATCATCGGTGACGCCGCGAAGGTGAAGGACCGTCTGGCCGAGTGGGAGGAGTCAGGGGTGACCACGCTGCTGCTCAGCCTGCAGAGCCCCGAGGAGATCCGGCAGGTTGCCGAGGTGGTGCTCGGCTGAGCGGTGGTGGCCACCCCTGCCCCCGGTCAGCGCCGGGTGGCGGTGACGACCCGGTACTCCCAGTCGCTGACGACGCCTTGCCCCTCGCTGGAGTCCGACGCCTCCGCATGGGCGACCAGGTCGGCGCGCAGGGCGGCGCCGCCCTCGGCGTCGAGCCGGTTGAAGGCGGCATGGGTCGGGCCGTAGTAGGTCAGGAAGAGGTCCGCGAACTCCTCGGCCGAGCCGAAGCGCTGCCGCACCACGTGGGTGGAGGAGGAGACCCCCGACACGCCCTCGCCGAGCAGGTCGGCGACCACGGACTCCTCGCCCCAGCGCACGGGTGACTGCGCACCGGGCGGCGGTGAGGCGTGCCGTCCGACGATGCCCAGCATGCCTCCCACGAAGCCGGTCGGGGTCCAGCTGGCCAGGGCGATCCGCCCACCCGGCCTGGTGACGCGCACCAGCTCCGCGGCGGCCCGCTGGTGGTCGGCGCTGAACATCACGCCGATGGCGGAGAGGACCACGTCGAAGGACCGGTCCTCGAAGGGCAGCTGCTCCGCGGCCGCGGTGAGGAAGTCGATCTCGAGGTCCTCGGCGCCAGCGCGGCGCCGCGCCACCTCGAGCAGGGCGGGCACGTAGTCGATGCCGCTGGTGTGGCCGCCCACACGTGCGGCGGCGAGCGCGGCGTGGCCGGTGCCGGTGGCGACGTCGAGCACGCGGTTGCCCGGCGTGATCTCGGCTGCCTCGACGAGGCGCTCGGACACCGGCACCGTGATGGCGGCGATGCGGTTGTAGTCCCCGCTGCTCCAGACGCGCTGCTGCTTGGCGCGCAGCTCCTCGAGGGGTGCGGCGGCGGGGCCTTGCTGTGTGGTGGTCATGACTGTTCCTCTCGTCGTGCAGTGATGGGTGTTTGCGGGTGTTGCTGGGGTGTTGCTGGGTGTTGCTGGCTCTTGCTGGCTCACTCGGGCAGGGGGTAGGGCGACAGGACCGGGAGGAAGGTGCCCGGATCGGTGCTCCAGGAGGCGTCCCTGATCCGTCGCTCGCTGCGACGGCCGCTGATCATGCGGAACAGCTCGTACGCCGGAGCGGTGACGGAGCCGGCAGGGCTGCCCGGCCCGAGCACCCACTGCTCGTCGCCGTCGACGAGCTGCAGTGCGGGCAGCTCGCTCTGGCGCAGCCGCTGGTCCAGCCAGCTCCGGTACGACGCGAAGCCCCAGCGGGTGAGTGCCGCCCGGGGCTGCGGCGGGTGTCCCAGGGCCTCGCGGAGGTCGGCGACGTGCACCGCGAGGTCGCCGACGGGGGCGGACCATCCCCACGAGGCGCCGCTGCCGACCGGCGCCTCACCACGGCGCATGCCGGCGACGAGCTCCGACCCGTGGCAGTCGAGCATGCGCGCCAGCTGGTCGCGGGTGTCGGACGCGTGGTCCGCGACGTGCGTCTGCGTCCAGCGCTCGCGGGCCTCGGCTGTCGAGGGGTCGCGCCACGCGTCCATCGCGCCTGCGAAGAACCGGCCGCGCGACGAGTCGGCCGCCACGCCGGCGAGGTGGGCGAGCAGGTCGCGGACGCTCCAGTCGGGACATGCCGGCACCGTGCGGGCGAGGTCGTCCTCGGAGAGCGTCTGCACGAGGTCGAGCAGCTCCGCGAGCCCCGTCTCGTAGATCCAGGCCGCCTTCCACCGGGCTCGCCGCTCGGGCGTCAGCACGGCGCTGGGCCGCACCCGCTTCGTGAAGGTGTCGAGGAACTCCTGGGTGGCAGGGGGGTCGCCCTCGAGGCCGCTGTGGCGCGCCGCTGCGTCGGGGCCGGGGAACACGCCGGCCCGGAAGGAGAACTCGAGGTGGTCCCGCGCGCGCTCGTCGCGCCAGGCCTCGTAGTCGGAGAGGTCGCCGTCCGAGGCCAGGCTCTGACCGACGTACCAGCCCTGCGCGACGGCGTCGCCGATGCCCTGGCCCGTGGAGGGATGGGTGGCGAGCCCGGCGTCCCCGACCAGCGCCCACCCGGGGCCGCTGGCCTGGCGCACGTGGCCGCGGAGCATCGTCTCGGGGGCGGCGACGACCTGCGTCACCTGGCGCGCGCTCTCCAGCAGCCTGGGGTTCAGCACCGCGGGGAAGCGGCGCAGCGCGGCGAGGTACCGCTCCTGCCGGTCCTCGGCGCTGCCGCGGGTGAACGTCGGGCCGCCGGTCACCGACAGCAGGTGCAGGCCGTCCTCGCACGGTGACGACTGCAGGGCGACGTCCTCGTGCACGTCGATGTGGCACCAGTCGGTCGGCGGGAGCCCCTCCCAGTAGGCGACGAGCATCGACATCTCCCCGCGCAGCGTCCGCTGCGTCGTGGCGCCGGCCCGGCGTGCCACGAAGGAGCGCCGCCCGTCGGCGCCGATGACCCAGGGGGCATGCACGGTGCTGCCGTCGTCGAGCACGATCCCGCGCACCGGGTCTCCGGACGAGCCCGAGCCGACGAGGTCGACGACCTTGGCGCCCAGGCGCAGCGTCGCTCCCGCCGCCTCCGCGGCCTCCTGGAGGACGACGTCCAGCGCCACGCGCCGGATCGAGACGGAACGGTCGTGGCCCCCGACGGGCGTGAAGCTGCCGGCGGCGGCATGGCCCAGGACGCGCCAGCTGTAGCGCACGGGGTGCAGCCTGTGCCGGGCCCGGAGCCGCTCGGTGACGCCCATCTCGTCGAGGAGCGCGAGGGTGTTGGGGAAGAGCTGGTGGGTCGACACCGTGTCGCTGGGGAAGCGGTCGCGGTCCACGAGCAGGACGCGCCGCCCTGCGCGGGCCAGCGCCATTGCGGTGGTGGCGCCGGCGACGCGAGCTCCGACGACGACGACGTCGTACTCGCTGGGTGGGTTGTGGCTGGTCATGGGGACACCGTGCCGACATCGTGTGGAAGCGGCGTGGACGCGAGATCGACCAGGGTCGTCATGCGCTGTCGACTCTGTCGACCCAGCGGGCGGAGGCACCCAGCGACCGGTACGCCGCCTCGGCCTCCTGCCCGCGACGTGCTGCCGTCGGTGAGCCCAGCGAGAGCAGGTGGGCGGCCAAGGAGGCGGTGGCGTCGGCATGGTGCCACGGCAGGCCGTGCGCGGTGAAGGTCGCCGCTGCCCGAGCGCCGTGCGTGTCCACCGCCTCGACGTCGCCGTCCGCCGCGGCGAGGGCCATCCTCGCGACGTCCACGTCGCCCGCGAGGCCGTGCCACGCCTCCCCGCGAGCCAGGATCTCCTCGCACCGGGCGAGATGGGCGGCGGCTGCCGGGTGGTCGTCCGTGGCGAGGAGACGTGCGAGCGCCGCCCGGGAGGCGAGCTCGGTGGGGAGCTGGGGGCCGCCGACAGCGATCGTCAGCGCCCGGTCGAGGGCCGCACGAGCGCCGGAGCCGTCGCCGAGGAGCCGGAGCGCCCAGGCACCCCACAGGTGGTTGTGAGCGGCGTCGTCGAGGTCTCCGTGCGACTCGTCACCGGTCGCGGCCGCGGCGAACCCGGCGGCAGCCTCCTCCCAACAACCACCGAGCAGGGCGAGCACGCGGTGGGCCACTGCGTCGCCGGGCAGGTCCGAGACCACGTCGCCGGCGGCGTCGCCGTCGCCCTGCAGCGCGAGCGCGATGGTGAGCTGGTCCGCCATCGTGTCGTGGCTGTAGGCGAGGGTGGCGAACCGAGGCTGGCCGAGCCCGCGGCGGCACCACGCTCGGGCCGTGCGGGGGTCGAGGAGGTAGAGGTTGGCGCGCACGGCCGGCGCCTGGGCCGCCACCCAGCCGAGGAGCGGGTCGGCGAGCTCGTGAGCGGTGCGCCAGGCACGCTCGGCGAGCTCGTCCGCCGCCCGCAGCTCTCCCCGGTTGAAGGCCGCCCAGGAGAGGCCCCAGTCGGCGGTCACCGACAGGTCGCGGCGGCCCAGCCGCTCGGCGATGCCGAGGGCGCGCGCCGCGGACTCTGCGAGCAGGTCGGTGCGGATCCCGTACATGGCCGCCTGCGCCCGACCCCGCTGCTGGTGGAACCGGTCCGACGCGCCGGGCAGCAGCCGCTCGGCGGCGTCGAAGTGCTCCAGGGCCCGAGGCACGTCGATCACCGAGTGGTGGGCGGTGAGGGCTGCGCCCAGACGGCTGTGCACGAGCCCGGCAGCGGCGTCCTGCCCTGCCTCGACGTACTGGCGCAGGGCGGTCTCGAGCAGGTCGACCGCGCGGTCGAAGCCGCGGCTGGCGCGCAGTCGCAGGGTGGCGGCGTCGACGGCGACCTCGGCAGCTCGTGGCTCCGAACCTCCGGTCTGCGCGAGGTGGAGGGCGGCGTCGGCGTGGTCGATCGCCTCGTCCCAAGCGAACAGCCGCTCGCCCTCGCGCGCTGCCCGACGGCACCACTCGATGGTCTCCGCCGGGTCCGCAGCCGGCCCGGCGGCCCGCAGGTGACGTGCGACCGCCATGCTCCCGCGGTCGTTCGCACCGACTCGGCTCCGAGAGCGCCTGGGCGGCGTGGAGGTGGAGCCGGCGCAGCTGCGGCAGGCCGGTCTCGAGGCAGGAAGCCTCGCGCATGAGGTCGTGGGGGAATGCGTAGCTGCCGACCCACGACGATCCCGCCTCGACGAGGACCCCCGTCGCGACGGCCTCGTCGAGGGCGGCGACCAGCTCCTCCTCGGTGCCGGGCACGAGGGAGGACAGGACGTCGAAGTCGACCTCGGAGCCCAGCACTCCGGCCGCCGCGAGCACGAGCCGCGTGTGTTCAGACAGCGTGGCCAGCCGCCGCAGCAGCACCTCGCGCACCCCCGCTGGGAGGCGGACGCCACCCTGGTCGGCGAGCGCCCCGGCCTGACGGGGGAGCTCCCGGGCGATCTGCACCGCGAAGTAGGGGTTGCCGCCGGTGTGCCGCCACACGTCGTGCGCGAGCGGGGGAGGGGCGTCCGGTGCCACGCGCTGCAGCAGCGAGGTGATGGCGTGCTCGTCGAGGGGCCCCAGGCCCAGTCGCTCGACGAGCGGAGCGAGGCCAGGGTCGCCGAGCAGCTCGGCGAGCGGCGGGTGCCGGCCCCCTGGGGGGTCGCGGTAGCAGAGCACCACGAGGATGCGGGCGGGCAGACGCCGCACCACGTGCTGGAGCAGCAGGGCGCTCGCTCGGTCGAGCCGCTCGGCGTCCTCGACGACGAGGAGGACAGGTCCGCCGGCGGCCAGCCGGGCGACGTAGGCGAGGGCGGCGTCGTACAGCGGGGCGGTGCCGGCGCGGGACAGTGGCGGTGGCGCGGCGTCCTCCGCGTCCACCAGGAGCGCGAGTGCGGAGCGGACCCGCTCGGGCAGGGCGGCGAGCATCCCGGGGACGTCGGGAACACTGCTCAGGGCCTCGGCGACAGGCTGGTACGCCGCCTCGCTGTCCGCGCAGCGTCCCACCAGCACCGCGGCACCGGTCGCCGCCGCCTCCCGTGCGAGCTCGGCGACCAGCCTCGTCTTGCCGATCCCGGCGTCGCCCGAGAGCAGGACGACCCGCCGTCCGCCGTGCAGCACGTCGTCCCACCACGCGCCGAGCTGCTGCGCCTCACGGTCGCGGCCGACGAGCGGCTCCAAGCCGGCGGCGGCCAGGACGGCGTCGACGGGCCCAGGGCGGTCGTGGCGCGACGAGCCGAGCGCCTGGGCAGGCGCAGCGGCGTCGCCGAGCAGGGCGGGGTCCTGCTGGAGGACCGCGAGGCGGAGCTGCTCCAGCTCCGGGCCGGGATCGAGGCCGAGCTCGTCGACAAGCCGATCGCTCGTCGCTGCGAACGCCGCGAGCGCGTCCGCCTGCCGTCCTGACCGGTACAGCGCGACCATCAGGTGACCGGTGAAGGCCTCACGGAAGGGGTGTGACGTCACGAGCGCCTCGAGCTCGCCGACGATCTCGCGGTGACGGCCGGCGGCGAGGTCGGCCGCGGCGAGCACCTCCCACGCCACCAGGCGCAGCTCCTCGAGTCGCCGGCGGTCCGCGCCGGCGGCCTCGACGTCCTCCAGCTCCGTCCAGGGGTGACCGCGCCAGAGCGCCAGCGCCTCACGGACCGAGGCGGCAGCCCGGTCCGCCCGCCCGAGGCCGAGCGTCTCCTGACCGAGCCCGACGAGGTGCTCGAACCTGTCGACGTCCACCTGCGCGACCGACACGTCCAGCGCGTAGCCGGCCGCGCCGGTGGTGAGGCTGCCCTCGAGCGGGGTGCCCGCCATGCGGCGCCGGAGGTGCGAGACGTGGCTGCGCAGCGTGACCTCCGCGCCGGCCGGAGCGGTGTCGCCCCAGAGGTCGCCGACCAGCCGGTCGGGGGCCACCGGACGGCCGCGGTGCAGCAGCAGCAACGTCAGGAGCTGCCGCTGCTTGGGGCCTCCGAGCGACAGTCGCGCGCCGGACGCCAGCGCCACCTCCAGCGGCCCGAGCGCGGCGTAGGTCGGAGAACCAGCGGGTCCGGCTTCCACCTGTGCACCGTAGGTCGCCGTCTCGTGCCGCGGCCATGACCACTCCGGGCCAGGGCTTAGGTCCCCGGGCGTTGCCTCATTTCTGTAACACGTTCTAGTCTGGCCCGATGGTCGACCTCCGCACGCCGCCCCACAACGGACACCTGCTCGTCCACGCGCTCCGACGCCACCGCAGCAAGCCGGTGCTCCACATCGAGGGCCAGTCGCTCACCGGCCAGGACCTCGCGGACCGCATCAGCTGCTTCATGAGCGCGCTGCAGGACGTCGGCGTCGGCGAGGGGTCGGCCGTGGGCCTGCTGGCGGTCAACCGTCCCGAGGTGCTGGTGAGCATCGGTGCCGGGCAGCTGCTGGGGCTGCGGCGTACGGCGCTGCACCCGCTCGGTTCGCTGGACGACCACGCCTACGTCCTCGCCGACGCGGGCATCGAGACGCTCATCGTCGACCCGTTGTTCGCCGAGCGTGCGCAGGGGCTGCTCGACCGCGTCGAGACCTTGCAGCAGGTGCTCACCTTCGGCCCGTCCGACATCGGCACCGACATCAACGCGCTGACCGAGAAGCAGACCCCGCAGCCGCTGGTGCCCCGCGACCTCGAGGGCGACGCGATCGTGGGGATCACCTACACCGGCGGCACCACGGGCAAGCCCAAGGGCGTGGTCGGCACCACCGGCTCCATCGCCACGATGACCACGGTCCAGCTCGCGGAGTGGGAGTGGCCGGAGGAGCCGAGGTTCCTCATGTGCACGCCGCTCAGCCACGCGGGCGCGGCCTTCTTCCTCCCGACGTTGATGGCGGGTGGGTCGATGGTGGTGCTGCCGAAATTCGATCCTGCCGAGGTGTTGGAGACGATCGAGAAGCACCGCATCAACTCCACGATGCTGGTGCCGAGCATGCTCTACGCGCTCATGGACCACCCCGACTCCCACACCCGCGACCTGTCCAGCCTCGAGACCATCTACTACGGCGCCGCCGCGATCAGCCCGACGCGGCTCGCGGAGGCGGTCGACCGGTTCGGGCCGATCTTCGCGCAGTACTACGGGCAGTCCGAGGCGCCCATGGTCATCACGTACTTCTCCAAGCAGGACCATCTCGACCGCAGCAAGCTCGCCAGCTGCGGGCGCCCGAGCGCCTTCCTGCGCACCGCCCTGCTCGACGAGCAGGACCAGCCGGTGCCGGTGGGAGAGCCCGGGGAGATCTGCGTGGCGGGGCCGTTGCTCGCCGGTGGCTACTGGAACCTCCCGGAGGAGACTGCGAGCACCTTCCGCGACGGCTGGCTGCGCACCGGCGACGTGGCCCGTGAGGACGAGGACGGCTTCTGGTACATCGTCGACCGCACCAAGGACATGATCGTCACCGGCGGCTTCAACGTCTTCCCGCGCGAGGTCGAGGATGTGGTCGCCGAGCATCCCGCGGTTGCCCAGGTCGGCGTGATCGGCGTCCCCGACGAGAAGTGGGGAGAGGCGGTGACAGCGGTCGTCGTGCTCCGTGGGGGTGAGCACGAGACCGCGGACCGGGAGACGGTGACGCGGGAGATCCAGCAGAGCGTCAAGGACCGCAAGGGCTCCGTGCAGGCGCCCAAGCAGGTGGTCTACGTCGACTCGCTCCCGCTGACCGCCCTGGGCAAGCCGGACAAGAAGACCCTCCGCGCGCAGTTCTGGGAGGGCCGGGAGCGCTCGGTCTGACGGCTGGGAGGTGTACGTCGTGTTGCTGAGGTGCTCTCCCCGCCCCAGTTGAGTAGGTGTACTCATGCAGGTGGACACGGACTGACCGAGACTCGTCACATGACCGAGAAGACGACCCCCTTCGAGCAGTTCAACGCGGAGCACCTCGCGATCATCGCCGGCTTCCTGGTGGTCTGTGTCGCGGTGGCGCTGCTCGGGCGCAGCCACCGCGGCACCGACCGGGAGCTCCGCTTCCGCCGCGCCTTCGCCCTGGTGATCCCGTGCTTCACCATCCCGATGCAGATCCTGCAGTTCCGTCCCGGCGACTACGACCTCGCCACCTCGCTGCCGCTGCAGCTCTGCGACTTCGCATGGATCGCGGCGATGGTGGCGCTGTGGACCCGGCACTGGGCGGCCACCGCCCTGGTCTACTTCTGGGGGCTGACTCTGACGGTGCAGGGCATCATCACGCCGGCGCTGTCCCAGCCGTTCCCGGACCCGCGCTACATCGGGTTCTGGGGCATGCACTTCGGCACCGTGTGGGCTGCGGTCTACCTCACCTTCGGACTGCGGGTCCCGGTGACGTGGCGCAGCTACCGCTTCGCCGTCGTGACGACCGCCTGCTGGGCCGCCACGGTGATGACGTTCAACGCCCTCAGCGGCACCAACTACGGCTACCTCAACCGCAAGCCCGCGATGGGCACCCTGCTCGACCTCTTCGGTCCCTGGCCGGGCTACGTGGTGGTCGAGGTCGCCCTGGCGATGGCGATCTGGGCGCTGATGACGTGGCCGTGGGTGCGCAGCCGCTCACGGGCGGAAGCGAGCCGACGACAGGGCGCCGACGTCACCACGTGACGCACGTACGGTGGGCTCGTTGGTCCGTATGACGGGGTCTCGGGAACCTGCACGGATCCGGACTTTTCGCGTGTCGTGCAACCTTCCGTGGCTCCTGAGCGTGCTTCATGTGAGCACGAGCCGGAAGGGAGCACAGATGCACACGTCCACGCGGGCCTTCGTCGTCATGGTCATGACCGCCGCGGTCGTCGCCCTGGGCGCGTGGCAGCTGCTCCCGCCGGCGGCGTACACCTCCCCGGCCGATGGCGAGCAGGCGCGCAACGTCTCCGCCGCCGCTCCTCGCGCGGACCGGAAGCCGTCGCGGCCGCAGAAGGTCGCACCGGTCGCGAGCCTCGAGCGCATCCCGGTGCTGAAGCCCGGCCCGACGCTCTACGGACCCGGGGACAACGGTCCGGAGGTGCGCGAGATCCAGGCGCGGCTGCGGCAGATCGCCTGGTTCTACGGCGACGTCACGGACGACTACGGCGACCAGACGCGCACAGCGGTGGCAGGCTTCCAGGGCAAGCGGGGCTTTCCCATCACCGGCGAGGTCGACCGGCGCACCCTCGACCGGCTGCACGAGATGACCTCCGAGCCGACCTCCGACGAGCTGAACAACGTCGAGCCCGACCCGGCCGACGGGGCGGCGCTCGACCCGCGCTGCACCACCGGGCGCGCCCTCTGCGTCGACAAGTCGAGCAACAGCGTGCGCTGGGTGGTCGACGGGAAGACGAGGCTCACGCTCGACGCGCGCTTCGGCGGCAACGGCTACGTCACCCGCGAGGGTTTCTTCTCCGTGACGCACAAGAGCCGGGACCACGTGTCGTCGCTGTACGACACCTCGATGCCCTTCGCGATGTTCTTCAGCGGGGGACAGGCGGTGCACTACTCGCCGGACTTCGCGGCCAACGGCTACTACGGCGCCTCGCACGGCTGCGTCAACATCCGTGACTACGACGAGATCGCGTGGCTCTACGACCAGGTCGTCGTCGGCGACAAGGTCGTCGTCTACTGGAGCTGAGCCCCGCTCCGCCGGTCGAGCTCGTCGAGACCACACCGGAACATCCGATCCACCAGGTGGGTCGGATGTTCCGACGTCGCGAGTCCGCGGCACCATGCCGTCATGGACGAGGTGATCGCCGAGCGCGTGCTGCGTGCCGTGGAGCTCGTGCCGCGCGGGCGGGTGGTGACCTACGGCGACCTCGCCGAGCTGGTCGGCGGCACCCCACGTCAGGTCGGTGCGGTCATGCGCCTGCGCGGCGGCGAGGTGCCGTGGTGGCGCGTCGTCAGCTCGTACGGCGACCTGCCACCCCACCTGCGCGACGAGGTCCGGCCGATCTGGCTCGAGGAGGGCATCGGCTGGAAGCCCAACGGTCTGGGCTGTCGTGTGGCCGAGCACCGCTGCGACCTCGTGCGCCTGGCAGACGACTACGAGCGGGTCGCACGCGACGTGCGCTAGTCGAAGATCTCCTCGAGGAAGCTCTTGCGTCGCTTGGGTCGGTGCCCGCTGTACCCGCGGTCGCGCTGGCGCCCCTGCTCGTAGCCGTACGCCGGCTGCGGCTGCGACCAGCCGGAGGGACTGCCGCCCTGGGGTGCCGGTGGGGGTGCCTGCGGGGGTGCCGGTGGGGGTGGTGCCGGGGTCCCCTGCCGTGACTGGTTGAACGACGCCTCCGCGTCGATCAGGTGCTCCAGCTCGCCGCGGTCGAGGAAGACTCCACGGCACTCCGCGCACTGGTCGATGTGGATGCCGTTGCGCTCGTAGCGGCGCATCGCACCCTGGCACTTGGGGCAGGTCAAGTCGTCGGTCATCGCTCTCCTCAGCAGCCGTCGCCTCCTGTCCTCCACCGTACTCACGCCCCGCGAGACGACGCCGCCGTCGACGCTGGTGGCAGGATGGTGCGTCCACGGTGGAGGGCATGTGAAGGCCGTCGTCTACGACCGCTACGGGACAACCGACGAGCTCCGGCTCGAGGACCTCCCGCGGCCCTCCCCGGCCCGAGGGCAGGTGCTCGTCGAGGTCGCGGCGACGTCGGTCAACCTCAGCGACTGGGAGGGCCTCACCGGCTCGCCGGCGTATGCCCGCATCGGCGGCGTACGGCGGCCACGGCGGCGCGTCCTCGGCTCCGACATCGCCGGACGGGTCGCGGCGGTCGGGGACGGCGTGGTGCGGTTCCGCCCGGGGGACGAGGTCTACGGCGACAACCTCCAGCTCATGGGCGGCTTCGCCGAGTACTGCGTGGCTCGTGAGGCTGCCCTGTCGCTCAAGCCGCCCGAGCTCACCTTCCACGAGGCGTCGACGATCCCGCAGCCCGGCGCGATCGCCCTGCAGGGCACGGCGGGCGCCAGCCCTGGTCGACGCGTCCTGGTCAACGGTGGTGGCGGGGGCTCGGGGTCGTTCGCGATCCAGCTCGCCAAGCGTCTGGGCGCGCACGTCACCGGCGTCGACAACGGCGACAAGCTGGCCTTCATGACCTCTCTCGGTGCCGACGAGGTCATCGACTACCGCGAGGACGACTTCACGCAGGGCCACGAACCCTTCGACCTCATCCTGGACCTGGTCGCGCATCGCTCCGTCCACGCCTACCGCCGGGCGCTCGCTCGGGGCGGGCGCTACCGCTGCGTCGGCGGCTCCGTGCGCGCACTGCTGAGGATCCTCACCGTGGGCACGGCGTCCGGGCTGGTGACGGGTCGCCGCATCGGGGTGCTGGCCGTCAAGCCGGGCCCGCCGCACTTCGAGCCGCTGGCGGAGCTGTGCGTCGCCGGTGAGGTGTCGGTCCACATCGACCGCACGTTCGCGCTCGACCAGGTGCCGGAGGCACTTGCCCACGTCGGCCAGGGCCGTGCCCTGGGCAAGGTCGTCGTCACGCCGTAGCCCTCGCCTTCAGGGCTCGAGCCGCACCTCCATCGCGACACTCACCTCGTCACCGGGGGAGAGGCCGTGCGGCTTGCGGACGGCGTCCTTGAGCGGCAGCAGGTAGGCGCCGTCCTTCGGGAAGAGCGACGTGGTGAAGGTGATGCCGTCGATCGTCGCCTCGACCGGGATGACGCCCCAGCCGTAGGTCGCGACCGACGCCACCTCGCGGATGTCGGCCGACTCCTCGTCCGGCACCGGCACGAAGTGGTAGGGGGCCGGGCCGCGCCACTCGATGACCCTCCCGGCGAACTCGAGGTGCATCGGCTCAACAGCTCCTCGGGGCGTCCAGGTAGTCCCCGAGAGTCGCGCCGTCCGCGGCGACGGCCTCGAGACCCGAGCGGTGGGCGTCGAGCACCTCGAGGCACCGGTCGCGCCGCTCCTGCAGCCCGTCGTGCAGGGGGAAGACCTTCACCGCGGCGCAGGTCTCGCGCGGACCGGCCAGGGGAGCGCCCTCTCCTTCCGCCGTCTTCGCGATCAGGCGCTGGATACCCTCCTGCAGCCCGGGGGAGGGGTCGAAGAGCGAGGGGCGGACGTACTCGTACGCCGCCCGCACCCTGCGACCGGCCATGTCGATGGCCGCGGCGGCCTCGACCGCACAGGCGGACACCGCGCTGGTCTCGCGCTCACGCAGCTGGCGGTCCACCACGTACCCCGTGACGCCGACGACGAGCGCGACGACCAGCAGGACCACGCGCACGCGCCAGGAGAGTCCCGCCCTCGGGTCGTCGCCGACCTCCAGGAACTCCTCGTCGCTCACCTCGACCAGTATGTCGCGCTGCCATGAGGACGGGTGCCCGCACCGAGGCCAGACCGAACGGACGGGCAGGACCCAGCTAATCGTGAACAGACAACATGGTGCAGTACATTCACTACATGTCGACAGACCCCACGACGGTGCTCGACCAGGTGCTGCACCTCGCCACGCTGGTCGAGGCCGACATGACGCGCTTCCGGCGGGAGTCCGGCCTCACCGCTGCGCGCATCCACCTGCTGTGGCTGCTGGGGGCTGCTGGACCCAGCACCCAGCAGTCGCTGGCCGAAGGGCTGGGGGTCTCGCCCCGCAACGTCACCGGGCTCGTCGACGGACTGGTGGCCTCCGGGCACGTCACGCGCGAGAGGCACCCGACCGACCGGCGTGCCACGCTCGTGACGCCCACGCCCACGGGAGCGGCCACCATCCGTGAGCTCGTCGAGAGCCACGAGGACCTCGCGCAGCAGCTGTTCGGCGACCTGACGCCCCGGCGCCTCGCGACCTTCGCAACCACCCTCGACGAGACGATCGCGACCTTCGCGCGACTGATGCAGGAGCCCTCGTGACCTGGCTGCGGCGGCTGCGCGGTCTCGCCTGGGAGGCGCTCCTCCTCGAGCTCGCCCTCTACCGCTCGCTGCTCCGCTGGGTGGCGCGGCGGCCCGACGTGCCTCGGGGCGCCGAGGCGATCGGCTACTCACGACTGGTGGGTCCCATGCTGTGGCTGTGGATCTTCGGGTCCGCCACCGAGGTGGTCGTGGTGGAGGTGGTGCTGCGCCACGTCGAGCAGCCGTGGGCCGCAGCGCTCAGGCTGCCGCTGCTCGTGCTCGGCGTCTGGGGCGTGCTGTGGATGCTGCGGCATGCTGGCCTCCTACCGGGTGCGGCCGCACCTGCTCACCGACACCGAGCTGCTGCTGCGCAGCGGCGCTCGCACCTGGGTGCTGGTGCCTCTCGACGCGCTCGCGTCGACTCGCAGGGCCGAGCACGAGCTTCCCGGGGTCGTCCGGTCGCTGCACGTCCAGGACTCCCTGGTGCTCGTCGGGGTGAGCAGCGGGACGAACCTCGAGCTGGTGCTGACCGAGCCCATGACCCTGTCCACGTCGAAGGGCCAGGTGACGGCCACCCGGGTCGGCCTCTGGGCCGACGAGCCCCGGGAGGTCGCCGCCCGCCTCAGGCCACGGCTTGCCGCGCAGGGCTGAGAGACCCGACCGGGTGGCCGGCGTGGGAACGACGGACACGACGGCCCGCCCGGCCCCAGAATGGCGGGCATGCACCGTGCACCCACCCGCCGCGTCCTCGCCGCGCTCGCAGCCCTGCTGCCAGCCGCCTGCCTCGCCCTGGGCGTCGGCACCGGCTCCGCGCCGTCCGGGACACTGCGTTTGGCCAACGCCCCCGTGGGCGGCTGCCCCGTCTTCCCGGCCAACAACTACTGGCACGCCGACGTGCGCAACCTGCCGGTACATCCGCGCAGCAAGGCGTGGCTGTCCCACATGTCGACGGCCGGCCGCGACCTGCACCCGGACTTCGGGCCCGGCCCCGGCATCGACTACGGCATCCCGGTGACCGTGGTCGACGGGAGTCACCCGAAGGTGGACGTGACCTTCGACGAGTACGGCGACGAGAGCGACCACGTGCCCTACCCCTTCGGGGACGACACCCGGATCGAGGGCGGGCGTGACTCCGGCGGCGACATGCACGCCGTCGTGGTCGACCGGGCCGCCTGCCGGCTCTACGAGACATGGAAGACCACCGTGGGCGCGAACGGGAGCTGGGCGGCGGGGTCGGGTGCCACGTGGGACCTCCGCAGCAACGCGCTACGCCCGGACAGCTGGACCTCCGCGGACGCGGCAGGCCTGCCGATCCTGCCGGGCCTGCTGCGCTGGGCGGAGGTCCGCAACGGCACGCTCGACCACGCCGTCCGCTTCACCACGGACGTGACCAGCCGGTGGTACCTCTGGCCGGCCAGGCACCACGCCGGCGCGACCGACGACCGCGCCTACCCGCCGATGGGTGCCCGCTTCCGGCTGCGCGGGTCGTTCTCCACCGCGGGCTACGGCGAGCACGCGCGCGTCGTCATCCGCGCCTTCAAGCGCTACGGCCTGGTGCTCGCCGACAACGGCTCTCCCTGGTTCTTCCAGGGAGAGGAGCACGCGCAGTGGCCCGCGGAGCTGATCGACGAGCTCAAGGCGATCCCGGCGTCGGCCTTCGTCGCGGTCGACACCCGACCGCTCCGCATCTCCGCGGACAGCGCCCGGGCTCGCCGCGTGACGTCCTAGCGGGGCTACAGGTCGCGCTCGTAGGCCAGCATGAGCGGACCGCCCTCGCCCTCGGTGCGGCGGAAGCCGGCCGCCTCGTACAGGTGCTGGGCGAGCCGGTCGTCCTCGCTGGTGACCACGAACGCGTAGTCGGCGCCACGCTCACGTGCGAGCCGCATCGCCTCGGTGATCAGCTCCCGGCCGTACCCCTGACCGCGTCGGTCGGGCACGACGTACAGCTCGGCCAGGTAGGCCTCCTGGGTCGGTCCCCACACCGAGGGCTGCACCCGCATGACCGCCACCCCCACGGCCTCTGCGGTGTCGCGGTCATGCGCGAGCAGGACGGTGATCTGGTCGTCATCGACGAGCTCCGTCAGGCGGCTCGCCAGCTCGTCGGGTGGCGGCGTCGGCTCGTCGTACTCCACGTTGAAGTCGTGCAGCAGCCGTGCCGCGGCCGCGACCCCTGCACCGCCCGCGTCGCGGGTGACCTCCTCGACCATGCCCACCAGTGTGGCGCTTCGGTGGTTCACTGCGTCCATGGACGCACCCTGGCGCGGCGAGCCCGATGACACGGTCGACGACGAGATCCCGTACGCGACGCTGACCTACCAGCGCACCGGCAGGGTCGCGCGGATCACGTTCAACCGCCCTGAGGCGGGCAACGCGATCACCGCCGACACCCCGACGGACCTCGCGGCGGCCGTGGAGCGCGCGGACACAGACGCGCGGGTGCGGGTGATCCTGTGTCGGGGCGCGGCAAGGGCTTCTGTGGCGGGTACGACCTGTCGCTGTGGGCCGAGCAGCGGATCCCCAACCACGACCCGGGGCAGGTGTGGGACCCGATGGTCGACTACGCGGTGATGAGCCGCTTCACCAAGGGCTACGCCTCCCTGCTGCACGCGGACAAGCCGACCGTGGCCAAGGTGCACGGCTTCTGCGTGGCCGGCGGCACCGACATCGCGTTGCACTGCGACCAGATCGTGATCGCCGACGACGCCAAGATCGGCTACCCGCCCACCCGCGTCTGGGGCGTGCCGTCGGCCGGTCTGTGGGCGCACCGGCTGGGGGACCAGCGCGCCAAGCGGCTGCTGCTGACCGGCGACTGCCTGTCCGGTCGTGAGGCGGCCGCGTGGGGCTCGCCGTCGAGTCGGCGCCTGCCGACCGGCTGGACGAGCGCGTCGAGAACCTCCTCGCGCGGATCTCGGCGATGCCGGTCAACCAGCTGATGATGGTCAAGCTCGCGCTGAACAACGCGCTGCTCGCCCAGGGCGTCGCGACCTCGCAGATGATCAGCACCGTCTTCGACGGCATCGCCCGCCACACCAGCGAGGGCTACGCGTTCCAGCAGCGGGCCGAGGAGGTCGGCTTCCGACATGCGGTCGCCGAGCGCGACGCGGCGCCGTACGACGACGCGGGGCCGTCGACCAACAAGGGCTGAGGCGCGCGACGCCCGCACGGGCTGGGACACCCAGGCAGACTTGGTGGATGGCGCACCGTGAGCGGGCCGGCGCATCTGGCGCGGGTCATCGTCGTCCTCGTGTGGTGGCGTGGTGCTGCGGTGTCGTACTCCTGCTGCTCCTGGGCGCGTGCAGCGCGGCGAAGGACCCGAGCTCGTCCGCCGAGCCGAGCGCGGACGCGACCTCGAGCCCGACCAGTCCCAGCTCCTCGGCACAGCCCGACGAGACCCGCTCCGCGCGACCGGAGCGCGAGCCCGTGCACCCGATCTCGCTCGAGGCGATCTCCCGTGCCGACCTCGTCGGCGGAGGCCTGCGGCTCGGTGCCGTGCGGGAGCGCACCGCTCGCTACACGTCGTACGACGTGAGCTTCCGGTCCACCACCTCCGGCCGTGGCACGCCGCCGCTGCGCGTCACCGGCGTGCTCAACGTGCCGAACGGCCGTGGGCCCTTCCCGGCTGTGGTGCTGGCGCACGGCTACATCGACCCCGCCTTCTACGTGCGCGGCCAGGGCATGACGCGCGAGCGCGGCTACCTGGCCGACCGGGGGTTCGTGGCGCTGCACGTGGACTACCGCAACCACGCCGGCTCCACCGACGACCCGCGCGTCGACACCGCCGTACGCCTCGGCTACGCCACCGACGTGGTCGCGGCAGCGCGGGCGCTGCAGGCCTCGTCCGAGGTGCGCGTGAACCCCCGGCGGATCGCGCTGTTCGGCCGCTCGATGGGCGGTGGGGTGACGCTCAAGGCGCTCACCGCCGAGCCGGGGCTGTTCTCGGCGGGCGTGGGCTGGGCCTCGGTGTCCAGCCTGGAGGCCGAGAACTTCCAGCACTTCATCGCCGACGACGCGTCCCGGGCCGAGCTGCGTGCAGAGGTCCGGCAGCGCCACGGCCTGCCGCAGGACGACCCGGCGTTCTGGCGCGGGCTCTCGCCGCGGCCCGTCTTCGACCGGATCCGTGAGCCCGTGCTGCTGGTGCACGGCCGCTTCGACGACACCTGCCCGCCGCGATGGGCCACGGCCACCCACCGGGCGCTGCGCTCGGCCGGGGTGGACTCGACCCTGGAGTGGTACGACGACGGGCACGCCTTCGGGCCACGGTTCTTCGCCGCCATGGACCGCGTGGTGAGGTTCGTGCGGGCTGCCGACGCGGCCTGAGGTCGCGTTGCGTGGCGGTCGTACCGTCGACAGCGTGACCGGCCGTCGCGCTCTGCCTGCCGCCGTGGCAGTGGCCTCGGTGCTGCTCGTCGGCTGCGCGGGCGCTGACGTGGGCTCGTCGGCGGGCGGCGGGCGACCGACGGACGCCGCTACCCGTCCGTCGACGCAGCCGACCGAGCCGGGCGCCGGCACGTCCAGGCAGATCGACGCGGGAGCCCGCGGACGCGGTCCGCGAGACGCCGACCTTGCGCAGCGCTCCGGTGCGGGAGCCGCGGCGCTCCTACCTGAGCGTCCCGACGCTGGGGCTCCGCTCGGTGCCGGTGGTCCGCTACGTCGGGTCGCCGGACGACGCCGAGGGCACGCGGATCCAGAACCTCGGCCCGACAGCGTCACCGCGCGGCCCCCGCGGTGGCGTCGGCCCGGGGGAGGTCGGCAACTTCATCGTCACCGGCCACCGGACGTCGCACTCAGCGCCGTTCGCCGACCTGCCGGTCCTGGGCAGGGGCGACACAGTGCGCGTGCGCACCGGCTCGGCGACCTACGTCTACCGCGTCACCGCGACGCGCTCGACGTCGTTCCGCTCGCCGAGGTCGCTGGCGGAGCAGTCCGCCGCCGTCCCCGGGCGACCCGGCGCAGCCCCGGTGCGGCCGATGATCACGCTGTCGACCTGCGCGACACCCGAGGACCATGCGGCCGGCAACTACTGGGCGGACCGGTTCGGCAACCCCGAGCACCGCATCGACAAGGTCGGCGTCCTGGTCGGTGAGCTCGGCGCGGGATGACCGGACGTGGGCCCACCTCCCCGTCAGGCCGGTGCAGCGGTGGGCAGGGCACCGATCTGGGACAGGATCGTGAACAGGTCGCAGTACTGCGTGATCTCGACGATCTTTCCGTCTCGCACTCGGGTGAGGTCCCAGGCGGGGAACTTGACTCTGCGCCCACTTGCCGGCACCCCTGCGAAGTCGGCCTGGTGGGTTGCGGTGTAGGAGATCCAGACGCTGACCGTGTCACCCTCCTGCACCAGGTGTCGCACCTCAGCGGTGAGGTCGGGGAAGGGCTGGCGGAAGCTCGCCACTGAGCCCTTGAGTTCCGCCAGGTCTGCGCCTGCGCCGGCGTGCCCTCGCAGATCGGACGAGCAGACTTCATCGAAGTCTTCCGTCTGACCGGCGTTGACCAGCTCGTAGAAGCGGCGGATGACTGTCTTCTCGGTTGTGTCCATGACGACCTCCTCGGGTCGAAGTTGTGTGGTGCCTCCACCTTCCGCCTCTCGACGCCGCTCCAGCATGGGGAGCGATCCCTATTTCGCGGCCGAACTCGCCGCGGGGGCGGACGTGACGGGGTGGAGCAGCGCATACGCCGCCGCCTCGGTGCGGCTGCGCACGCCGAGCTTGGTCAGGATGTTGCTCACGTGGTGGCCCGCGGTCTTGACGCTGATGAAGAGCCGCTCGGCGATCTCGGCGTTGGACAGTCCCGCTGCGACCAGGCTCAGCACCTCCTTCTCCCGGCGGCTCAGCACGGCACCCTCCCGTGGACCAGTGCGGCCCTTGACCCCCAGCGCACGGAGGAGGGCAGCGGCCGCGTCCGCCTCCGAGGTCGCTCCCATCCGGTCGAGCGCCTGCAGGGCGCTCCTGGCCTCGGCCGCCGCGACACCTCGGTCTCGGTCCGCCAGTGACCTCGCCAGCGCCACTCGGGCGCGGCACGCCGCCAATGGGGCCCCACTCTCCGCGAACGCTCGGGCGGCGGCGCGGAGTCGGGCCGGTGCGGTGGCGTCGTCCACGGCCAGCAGGACCTTGCCGGCGGCGAAGTCCGCCTGCGCCCGATGCAGGAGCGTCCCCGTCGCCACCGCCACGCCGGCGAGCTCGCCCGAGGTGCGTTCGGCCAGGGGCAGGTCACCCGAGGTGAGCGCGGCGCCCACGAGCTCTGCGCGCACCGGCACTGCCACGACCGCTGCGTCCGACAGTCCGTCGAGTGCGGCGGTGAGCCCGGCCACGGCACGGCGTGGAAGACCCAGAGCCAGGTCCAGTGCGGCTACGACCACCGCGCACTCCCACTCGGACTCGAAGCCGATGAGGAGTGCCTCGGCCTCTTCGAGCCGGCCCTGGAGCACCCGCAGCTCGGCCAGCTTCGCGACCGGGTGGAGGCACCGCGGTCGGCACCCGGTCGTGGCCATCTGGGTGACCGCATCGGTGAGCTCCCGCTCAGCCACGTCCAGCCGTCCGGTAACGAGGTACACCCCGCCGCAGCAGCCCGTGCAGAAGGCGGAGATCAGGTCCGCGCTGGACGTGGTCCCCAACGGGAGCAACGGGCCGAACGCGTACGCCGACCGGAACTCGGCCAGCTCCTGGGCCCACGGCTGCACCATCTCCCGGTCGCCGAGCCACCCCGACACCTCGAGGAGCGTGCACAGAGCCTCGCCGACGTACGCGACGTCGTGGCCCTCTCCCGAAAGGGCTGCAGTCATGGCCTCATGCAGGTCCGACCGGCCCGCAGCGACCTCGCCGATGCCGACCCGGCAGGCGCCCAGGCGGGCGAGGGCGACGATCTCGAGGTCAACATCGCGGTTCTGCCGTGCGGCGGCCACGGCTCTCTGGGCGTCCGGGATCGCGACGTCCAGCCCGGAGGCCTCCGAGTCCACCAGAGCCAGCCACCCTTCGAGGCTGCCCGCGTCGACCAGGCCCGCGACGAGCGAGCGAGTCCGAGCGATCCAGCCCTCGGCCATCGCCGTGCGGTGGAAGAGGCCGGCGTGCTGCCGCGCGAGCCAGATGCCGACCGCGGCCGCCTCGTGATCGCGCCCTTCGCGGCGCAGCAGAGCGAAGGCGCGGGACCGGGCATTCAGAGCCCCCGGTGCGTCGCCCAGCCACCACAGGCTACGGCCGAGGCCGTCCAACGCGTCCGCGGAGCCGTGTGCCCCCCAGGCGGTCATGAAGGCCTGCTGTGCCGCAACCCAGTCTCCCCGGGCCAGCGCAGACCGCCCCGCGGCGAGTGCACCGTTGCCGGCCACCATCTCCCGATCATGGACCACGGCGCGGCAAGTTCCCAGTGCCCCGGCAGCAGGTCACGGAAGGCCCGCCCTTCAAGCAGGTAGCCGTCGTGTCGCCGGACTAGCCCATGGTCGAGGGGGCGTCACCGGCCCAGGGCGGCGAAGGCCCCGTGGACGGACTCTGGTGGTCGCCGGCTGAGACGTGGTCCCGGGCGACTGCCTCCGTCGGTCCCCCGGGTCGCTCGAACCCCACGACGCTCCAGGCCAGCCCCGGGTGGCGACAGCGGCGGACCATCCCCTGCGACTCCACGACGGCTGTCATCGCGTCTGGTGGGTGGACAAACGCCCGGAAGTCGTCGCGACCCACTCGACGGAGGGCGTTCTCGAAGCCGAAGACGCTGCGGCTGACCAGGTTCCGGGGCGGGTGGGAGAACACCAGCAGCCGCTGCGCATGGTTCGCTGCCGCCCCGAGGAGCCGCTCGTAGTCCGGGTAGCAGCACACCACCCGGTGGAGCACCACGACATCAGCAGGAGCCACGGCGTCGGGCGCCACGGCGATGTCGAGGGAACGACGTGTGACCCGCTGGCCGAGCCCTGAGGCGTCCAGGAGACGGGCAGCCTCCAGCTCGTAGCCGCTGGACAGCTCGAGGTTCGTCGCGGAGCTGGCACCGCGCTTCAGGAGCTCGAGGTGCAGCTCGCCGATGCCGCCGCCGATCTCCAGCACCGTGGCGCCCTCGATGCCACGGTCCACCAGGAAGTCGATGATCCGCTGACGGGTCCGGTCGAGGCCGCGCCTGCCACAACGCCGGGCGACTCGTCGCGCGAAGCGGTCGCCGAAGACCTCGTCGTACCGGTCCGGGCCGCAGCAGTCGCTCACCAGGCCAGTATCGACGCGACGCCCCGCCCAGGCGAACCCACGGGCGAAGTGCGGGTCGTGATGGTCGACGACGCGCTGACGGCCGAGCTGCCCGCCCGCGGGGGTCAGACCGGCAGGTGCGCCCGGGCCGCTCGAGGAGCTCGACGACGTCGTCCAGGTGTGCCGGGTCAGCGCCCGTCGACGAAGGCCAGGATGTCCTGGGGGACGCGCTTGCTGGTGGCCACCTTGAGGTGACCCTTCCCCTCGTACCAGACCAGGGTGCAGTCCGGGATGAGGCGAGCGGTCTCCGCCACGACGTCCCGGTGGAAGAAGCGGTCGCTGTCCCCGCAGAGCATCACGACGGGCGGCTCGATGTCGGGGAGCACTGCCCGGGAGTCGTACGACATCTCCGCCTCGGTCTCGACCAGGAGGTCCGCCGGCGGGTAGTGCTTGCCCGACAGCAGGCTGCGGCCGATCCACGGCCCCACCAGCCTGCGGGCCCAGCCGCTCCGCTCGCCCGGGAGCGCGTACTCGGCGAACGCCGCCCCGACCCCGGCCGCGTCCCCCCGAGCGGCGGCTGCGGCCAGTCGGGAGTCGACCTGCTTCCCCCAGTCGCTGACCTCGGCAGCAGCGATCACGACAGCGACACAGCCGCACATCGCGCCGTGGCGAGCGGCCAGGTACTGCGCGACCATCCCGCCGAACGACTCCCCGACCACGAGGTCGACCCGGCCGCCGAGCTCGTCGGCGATCACCTGCGCGTAGTCGTCGGCCATGTCGGCGACGGTGTGCCCCGGCGGCATGCTCCTGCGGCGCGTGACGAGCCAGAGGGCGTACCCCGCCGCGACGAACGGCTCGAACCAGCGGCGGGACATCCGGCCCGACATCCCCGACGGGACGGAGCTCCCCGGACCGCCAGGGATGAAGAGGAGCGACTTCTCCCCGCCACCCCAGGTCTGGAAGTCCATCCCGTTGGCGAAGGTGCCGCTCCGCATGTCAGGCGCCCAGAGCGGCGAACGCCTCGTAGACCATCCACGCCGGCCAGAACAGTCCCTGCACCACGGCGAGCAAGTTCTCGCCGACCCCCTCTGCCTGCTGGAAGAAGTAGACCCAGGCGCCGAAGATGCCCAGCCCGTAGATGGCTCCGCCGCTCGCCGCCGCGCCGGCACTGTTGTCAGCCATGCCACCAGGATGCTGCCGGGCGCCGTGCGTCCACCAGGGCCGTTGGACACCCGGGGCAGAGTGGGCGCTGCACTGGCAGCGCAGGGCGGAAGCATTGGCAGTGCCGACCTGTCGATTTTCGGTGCGCTCGTTCGTCACCCTGGTGTGACCACCGGTCACCCGGGACCCGCAACCGGGCCACGGACGCAGCGGCCACGGCGTCGCCGGGCTGCGGACACGAGAGGATCGACCTCATGAGCGACACCTACCTGTACCTCATCCGCGAGCCCGACTGGGACTCCGACCAGATGCTCTCCGGCGAGATGACGCCCGACCTCAACGAGTCGATGGGCGCTCACGGCGCGTTCGCCGAGGCCGTGGAGAAGCTGGGCGCCAAGATCGTCGGCGGAGAGGCGCTGCAGAACTCGAAGTACGGCGGCGTGGTCAAGCCCGGCGAGGGCGACCGGGCGGTGGAGGACGCCGTCTACACCGACAGCTCCTACGCCGACTCCAGTGAGCTCGTGACGGGCTTCTACATCGTCGAGACCGACGACGCGGACCAGGCCCGGCGCATCGCCGCGCTGGTGCCCACCGCCAACATCGTGGAGTGGCGCAAGGTCCTCCCGATGTCGGAGGGCTGAGCGGGCGGCAGTCTCACCTCCGGTGCCACGATGGGGTGGTGGTGCCGGAGGAGGAGTTCCGCGTCGCGTGGCCGCGCGTCGTGCGGGTCGTGGCGGCATGGTGCGGAAGCCTCGACGCGGCCGAGGAGTACGCCGCGGAGTCGTTCGCGCGCGCCGTCGGGCAAGCCCGGCCGCCGGACGACCTCGCGGCGTGGTGCGTGCAGGTGGCCAAGCGTGCCTACCTCGACGACAAGCGCCGGCGCGAGACGTTCGCCCGACTCGCGCCGGCGGTGGCCGGGCGCGCCGGGCTCCCTGCCACTTCGGATGACGACGACATGGACCCCGACGACGTGTCGACCGGCCTGGACGACCGGTTGGCCCTGCTCTTCGTGGCGTGCGACGACGCGCTCGCCGAGGGAGCGCAGCTGGTGCTGGCGCTCCGGGTGGTGTGCGGCCTGAGCATCGCCGACGTCGCGCACCACCTGGGCATCCGGGAGAGCGCCGCGGCGGCCCGCCTCACCCGGGCCAAGGCCGCGCTGGCATCGGCGCGCGGCGAGTTCCGCGTGCCAGGTCCTGGGGAGCGACGACGACGACTTCCGGTCGTGCTCGACTGCGTCGCCGGCATGTTCACCGTCGCGCACCGGGAAGGCTTCGCGCCCGAGGACGCTCTGTCCGACACGGGAGGGCAGGCCCTGTCGATCGCGGACGCCCTGGTGACGGCGTACCCCCTCGAGCCGGAGGTCCGCGCCCTGAGGGCGCTCGTCCTCCTCGGGCTGGCGCGGCGTCCCGGGCGCGTCGATGCCGACGGGGTGGCGCTCACCCTCGACGAGGTCGACAGGACCCGCTGGGACCGCCGGCTCATCGAGGCCGGGCTGGTCGACGCCGCTCGCGCGACCGACCTCGTCGGGGAGGGCCCTCCCGGCCGCTACGTTCTCGAGGCGGCCGTCTCGGGACTGCACACGGTGGCACCGTCGGTGGGGGAGACCGACTGGACTCGCATCGTCACCCTGTACGACGCGCTGGAGGCGACCTGGGCCTCCCCGGCGGTCCGGGTCGCCGGGCTCGCTGCGCGGGCCCGCGCGGCGCCGGACGAGACCGGCGGGGTCGAGGCCGAGCTCGAGACCCTGGTCGCGGACGGACCGTCGTACGCCCGACGCGACGCGGCCTACGCGCTGGCCGACCTGCACTGGCGCACCGGACGGCGCGAGCAGGCGGCAGCGGCATACGCCACCCTGGCCGAGCTCGCTCGGTCCGAGCCCGTGCGTCGGTTCTGTCTCCGCCGCGCGGGAGACGGGACCTGACGTACCGTTCCCAGGACAGGTCGGTGACCGGTCGGTCGATGGAGGAGCGCGGCGTGAGGTTGGTCCTGAACGTTCTGTGGCTGGTCCTGTCGGGGTTCTGGATGTTCCTCGCCTACCTGCTGGCGGGCCTGCTGCTCATGATCACGATCATCGGCATCCCCTTCGGCATCGCGGCCTTCCGCATCGGCTTCTACGCGCTGTGGCCCTTCGGACGCCGGATCGTCAAGAAGCCCTCAGCAGGTCTCGGGTCCGCCCTCGGCAACGTGCTGTGGTTCGTCCTCGCCGGGTGGTGGCTGGCACTCGCCCACGTGGTCACCGGCGTGCTGCTGTGCATCACGATCATCGGCATCCCGCTGGGGCTGGCCAACTTCAAGCTCATCCCCGTCTCGCTGTGGCCGCTCGGCAAGGACGTCGTCAGCGTCGCGGGCGACGATCCGTTCCTGTCCCAGAGGACTCCTGTCGTCGCTCGCTGAGCGCTGGACAGGTCACCTCGCACAAACCTTGCGCAAACCCTTGACAGACCTTGTGCGCTGCAGCAGGGTGGACGCAGGTGCTCAGCTCCGGTCCACTGCTCATCTCCCGCAGCGGCGCGGCCCCCCGCGTCCCGACCGAAGGAGTCCCTCGTGACCTTCTACATCCTGTTGTCCACCGTGGCGATCCTGACGGCCATCATCGGATGCGCCCTCATCTGGGGCTACGACGTGGTGCGTGCCCGGGAGATCGCGCACGACCGCCGCGAGCCGCCTGCAGAGCCGGTGCTGCCGGCCACTGGGCAGCACGCCGAGCTCGGGGCGCGACCGGTCGACTGAGACCTGCGCTCCGCCCGCGGCTTCAGCTGCCCTGGAACTGAGGAGCGCGCTTCTCCATGAAGGCCTTCGGGCCCTCCTTGGCGTCGTCGCTGGCGAAGACGGCGGCGCCGACCTTCGCGTCGTCCGCCCAGCAGTCGTCCTCGTGCTTGCCCTCGCTGTCGCGGATGGTCTTGAGCACCGCCTGGACCGCGAGCGGCCCGTTGGCACTGATCAGGTCCGCGATCTCGCGGGCCTTGTCGAGTGCCTGACCGTCGGGGACGACGTGTCCGATCAGCCCCAGCGACAGCGCCTCGGGAGCCTTGACGTGGCGGCCGGTCAGCAGCAGGTCCGCGGCGACCGTGTAGGGGATCTGGCGGGGGAGCCGCACCGCGGAGCCGCCGAGGGGGTAGAGGCCCCACTTCACCTCGCTCACGCCGAAGCGGGCGCTCTCGCCGGCGACCCGGATGTCGGTGCCCTGCAGGATCTCGGTGCCGCCGGCGATCGCCGGCCCCTCCACCGCCGCGATCAGCGGCTTGGTGAGCCGGAAGCCCTTGAGCAGCGACTTGATGCTCGACGGGTCGAAGGAGCCCTCCGAGAAGCGGTCACTGGGATGGGTCTCGGTCATCGCGCTCAGGTCGGCACCCGCGCAGAAGGCACCGCCCGCACCCGGTGAGGATGCACACGCGGATGTCGTCGTCCTCGTTGACCCTGTCCCACGCCTCGCTCATGATCGCGAGCATGTCGCCGGAGAGGGCGTTCCTCTTCTCGGGACGGTTCATCGTGACCACGAGGGTGTGGCCTTCCTGCTCGACGAGGGCGTGGGGCTCGGACATGGGTTCTCCTAGGTCTCGACAAGCTCGACCGCCGGGTCCAGCGCTCGACCGCCGGGTCCAGCGCGGTCCGACCACTCTAGTCAGAAACGAGAACGTGTTCTAGTCTGGCGGACATGGCTCTGAACATCGCCGACCTCTTCGAGCACGCCGTCGACGTCGTCCCCGAGCGGCCTGTGATCCAGGTGGGAGACCGCAAGGTCACCTACGCCGAGCTGGAGGCGGAGTCCAACCAGCTGGCCCACTTCCTGGGCGGTCGTGGCGTCGGCACCGGCGACCACGTCGGCATCTACGCCAAGAACAGCATCGAGCACGTGGTCGCGCTGCTGGCGATCTTCAAGCTGCGCGCGGTGGCGATCAACGTCAACTACCGCTACGTCGAGGCCGAGCTCAACTACCTCTTCGACAACTCCGACATCGTCGCGCTCCTCCACGAGCGTCCCTACGCGCCGACGGTGGCCAGGACGGCGCCGGAGCACGACGAGGCTCACCACCGTGGTCGCCATGCCCGACCCGACCGAGCCCGGCAGCGAGGCCGACATCTCGTCGTACGGCGGCGTCACCTGGGAGGAGGCGCTCGACGGCCAGAGCGCCGAGCGCGACTTCGAGGCCCGCAGCAACGACGACCTCTACATCGTCTACACCGGCGGCACGACCGGGTTCCCCAAGGGCGTGATGTGGCGCCACGAGGACTTCTGGCGCGTGCTCGGCGGCGGCATCGACTTCATGACCGGCGAGCGGCTCGAGGAGTACGACCAGTCGAAGTCGGCCGCCTCCAACGAGCCGATGGTGACCTTCCCCCTCAGCCCGCTCATGCACGGCGGCGCCCAGGCCGCGATGCTGATGCACCTCTTCGCCGGGCACCTGACGATCCTGGTGCCGAAGTTCGACCCCGCCGAGGTGTGGCGGATCGTCGAGCGCGAGGGCGTGCAGCTGATCTTCATGACGGGCGACGCGATGGCGCGCCCGCTCATCGAGGAGTACGAGTCCGGCGACTACGAGGTCGAGTCGCTCGCCGCCGTCGCCAGCAGCGCCGCGATCTTCAGCCGCCCCGTGAAGGAGCGCTGGATGGCGGCCTTCCCCAACACCTTCTTCACCGACAGCGTCGGCGCCTCCGAGACCGGGTTCCAGGGCACCGGGCTGCAGGACTCCGAGAACATCAAGGGCGAGGGCTGCGTGGTCAGCCTGGGTGCGGAGTCGGTCGTCCTCGACGAGGACAACCAGGTGATCGACCTGAGCAACGTCGGTGCGATCGGCCGGCTCGCCCGCTCCGGCTCGGTGCCGCTGGGCTACTACAAGGACCCCGAGAAGTCCGCACGCACGTTCCTCGAGGTCGACGGCACCCGCTACTCGGTGCCCGGTGACTTCGCCCGGGTCGAGGCCGACAACAAGGTGACGCTGCTGGGTCGCGGCTCCAACTGCATCAACACCGGCGGGGAGAAGGTCTACCCCGAGGAGGTCGAGATGGCGCTCAAGGCCCACCCCGACGTGTACGACGCCCTCGTGGTCGGCGTGACCGACGAGAACTACGGCCAGGCGGTCACCGCGGTGGTGCAGCCGCGGGGCCAGGACAAGCCGACCACGGAGGAGCTCCGCGAGTTCCTGCGCAGCCAGCTCTCCGGCTACAAGCTGCCGCGCCGGGTGACCTACGTCGCCGAGATCCCGCGCAGCGCCACCGGCAAGGCCAACTACCCGAAGGCCCGCGAGATGGCGATGGCCGGCGCCGGGTCCACCGACGCGACCTCGACCGGCGGGGTGTGACATGCGCACCGACCTGTGTGACGTCTTCGGGATCGACTACCCGATCTTCGCCTTCACCCCCAGCGAGCACGTGGCCGCCGCGGTCTCGCGCGCGGGCGGTCTCGGCGTGCTGGGCTGCGTGCGCTTCAACGAGCCCGAGGAGCTCGAGACCACCCTGAGCTGGCTCGACGACAACACCGACGGCAAGCCCTACGGCGTCGACGTCGTGATGCCGATGAAGATCCCGACCGAGGGCACCTCGGTCGACCTCGGCGCGATGATCCCGAAGACCCACAAGGACTTCGTCGACGAGACCCTGCGCAAGCTGGGCGTGCCGCCGCTGCCCGAGGGCGAGGGCCGCGAGGGCGTGCTCGGCTGGCTGCACTCGGTGGCTCGCAGCCACGTCGAGATCGCACTGGCCCACCGCCCCGTGCTCATCGCCAACGCGCTGGGCTCGCCGCCCGTCGACGTGATCGAGAAGGCCCACGAGCACGGCGTCAAGGTGGCGGCGCTCGCAGGAGCGGCCAAGCACGCGCAGTCCCACGTGGACAACGGCGTCGACATCATCGTCGCCCAGGGCTACGAGGCCGGCGGTCACACCGGCGAGATCGCCAGCATGGTGCTGACGCCCGACATCGTCGACGCGGTCGGCGACACCCCGGTGCTCGGCGCCGGCGGCATCGGCTCCGGTCGGCAGATCGCGGCCTCGCTCGCGCTCGGGGCGCAAGGCGTGTGGACCGGGTCGATCTGGCTCGGCACCGAGGAGTACCAGCAGCTCAACACCCACAGCGGCTGGACGGACGCCTTCCTCAAGGCGACCAGCTCCGACACCGTGCGCACCCGGATCTACACCGGCAAGCCGGCGCGTCTGCTCAAGACGAAGTGGACGCAGGCCTGGGCCGAGGAGGGCGCCCCCGACCCGCTGCCGATGCCGCTGCAGAACCTGCTGGTCTCCGGCGCGCACAACGCCATCAACGCCCACGGCGACCCCGAGGTGGTCTCGATGCCCGTCGGTCAGATCGTGGGCCGCATGAACGAGGTCCGCCCGGTCGCCGACGTCATGGCCGACCTGGTGGCGGGCTTCGAGGAGGCCGTGGCCCACCTGGACAAGATCCGCTCGGCCTAGCCTGGGCCCATGGCCTACGACGAGCAGCTCGCCGCCCGTCTCCGCGCAGCGCTCGAGGACGAGCCCGGCCTGGCGGAGAAGAAGATGTTCGGTGGGCTCGCGTTCCTGGTCGACGGCCACATGGCCGCCGGCGCCAGCGGGCAGGGCGGCATGCTGCTGCGGGTCGATCCTGCGCAGACCGAGGAGCTGGTCGACCAGGCCGAGGTCGAGCGCTTCCAGATGCGGGGCAGGGAGATGGACGGTTGGCTCAGCGTCGGTCCGGGCGCCGTACGCACCGACGAGGAGCTGCAGGGCTGGCTCGACCGGGCACTGGCCTACGTGCGTTCGCTCCCGCCGAAGTGACGGCAACGCCGCCGCGCTACTACGACGACTCAGGGATGTCGATGGTGTCGTTGAGCCGCTCGAACGCCGTCGCGACCTGAGCCTCGACCTCCTCGCGGTCGCCCTCGACGATCGCCACCACCTGTGAGACCACCACCGCCTCCCCGAGCTCGTGCGACCGCATCGACCACACTCCCACCTCCCCGCCGTTGGTGAGCTGCAAGCGGGCGTCGTACGTCGGCACCTCCGTGTCCTCGACGACCTGGTTGCTGAGCACGTCCACCTCCAGGGGACCAGCGGTCTTCATCTGGTCGATGAGCAGGTAGGGCGTGCGGTCCACCCGCACCTCGTTGTCGAGCGCAGCAGGGTTGTCCGGGGTGCTGAGGAACTGGACCGACAGCAGGAGTGGGCCGGCGTTGGACGTGTAGTTGCGGCTGACGACGGGCGTGGTGCGACCCTCCCGCTCCTCCTCGTCCGCACCCTTCTCCGGGGGCGGCAGGGCGAAGCCGACGCCCGTCTCCTCGTCCTCCTGCTCGATCCAGCCCATCGGGAGGCCTTTGGCGTCGTCGGGGGAGTCGCTGTCACCGGAGCAGCCCGTCAGCAGCGCGGCGGCACAGGCGAGGGCCACGGGCAGGGCGCGGAGCCGGCTGAAGAGGTTCATCTCCCCCGACGCTATACGGGGGCGAGAGCGCCTCTCGTCACGCGGGCTCGACGGCCAGCGCGCGTCCGACTGCTCGGGCCTGCACGGTCGCGGCGCCGAAGGCGAACTCGGCGCGCTTCGCCGCGGTGAAGAAGCGGTGCGCCTCGCCGTCCATGTCGATCCCGACACCGCCGTGCACGTGGACCGTGGTGTGGGCGACCTTGTGGCCGGTGTCGGCGGCCCACAGCTTCGCGGTGGCCACCTCGACGTCAGCGGGCAGCCCCTCGGCGAGCCGCCAGGCGGCGTGGATCGTGGTGAGCCGCAGCCCGTGCACGTCGATGTAGGTGTCGGCCAGTCGCTGGGAGACCGCCTGGAAGCTGCCGATCGGCCTGCTGAACTGCTCCCGCGTCTTGGCGTACGTCGCGGTGAGCTCGAGGGCCCCCTCGCAGACGCCGAGCTGCCAGGCGCAGTCGGCGAGCGTCGCGAGCTGGGTGAGCCGGCGGGTGGCGCCCTCGGCCAGCACGCGGTCGGCGCCCAGGCGCACGCCGTCGAGCTCGAGCCGGCCGACGACGTCGCCGTCGCTCAGCCGCTGCGGCTGCACGGTCACACCGCTGTCGTCCGGGTGCACGAGGAAGACGCGCACGCCTTCGTCGGTCGAGGCGGTGACAGCGAAGAGCCCGGCGACGGGACCGGCGGGGACGGTGGTCTTGGTGCCGTCGAGCGTCCAGCCCTCGGCCTCCCGACGGGCCGTGGTCGCGGGGTGCTCGGGGGCGGCGTCCAGGTCCTCGGCGAGCGCCACGGTGAGCAGCGCCTGCCCGCTGGCGGCGTCGGGAAGCCACGTGCTCCGCTGGCGCTCGTCACCGTGGTCGGCGATCGCCATCGCCGCCGCCAGGTGGGAGGGCAGGGGTGCCGGCGCCACCACGCGGCCGGCCTCGGTGAGCAGTGTGGTCATCTCCAGCGGTCCGAGGCCCGCGCCGCCGTGCTCCTCCGGCAGCGGCAGCCCCAGCAGCCCGAGCTCGCCGAGCTCGGCCCAGAGCTCCCGGTCGAACCGGTCGCCACCCTCCTCGACCTGCTGCTGCCGGGCGTTGGTGCACCGGTCGGTGAGCACCTGGCGTGCCAGCTGCTCGACGTCGGTCTGGCCGGCGGTGGGGCTGAAGTCCATCTGTGTCTCCTAGGTCTCGACGGGCTCGACCGACGGCTAGCGCTTGGCCGGCGGGAGGCCGAGGCCGACCATGCCGATGATGTCGCGCTGGATCTCGTTGGTGCCGCCACCGAAGGTCATCACCAGCGACGAGCGGTGGAACCGCTCCAGCCGCCCCGCGAGCACGGCGGCGGGGGAGTCGGGCTTCACCGAGGCGTTGGGGCCGACGATCTCCATCAGTGCGCGGTAGACCTCGGTCGCCAGCTCGGAGCCGTAGACCTTGGTGGCCGACGCCTCCGCCGGGGAGAGGTCGTCACTGGCCGAGGCGATCTTCCAGTTCATCAGCGCCAGCATCTCGACCCGGGCGTGCGCACGACCGAGCAGCACCTGCACCCACTCGGCGTCGATGACCCGCGCCCCCTGCGGCGTCTTCGTCTGCTGCGCCCACTCGCGCACCAGCCGCACGGAGTGCTGCAGCGGAGCGGCCGAGGTCAGCGCCACCCGCTCGTGGTTGAGCTGGTTGGTCATCAGCGGCCACCCGCCGTTGAGCTCGCCGACGAGGTTGCCCTCCGGCACCCGGACGTCCTCGAAGTACGTCGCGGACGTCGAGACGCCGGCCACCGTGTGCACGGGCGTGTAGGAGAAGCCGTCGGCATCGGCGGGCACCAGGATGATCGACAGCCCCTTGTGGCGCGGCAGGTCGGGGTCGGTGCGGCAGGCCAGCCAGATCCAGTCGGCGTACTGGATGAGGCTGGTCCACATCTTCTGGCCGTTGATGACCCACTCGTCACCCTCGCGACGTGCCCGCGTGCGCAGGGACGCGAGGTCGGTGCCGGACCCCGGCTCGGAGTAGCCGATGGAGAAGTGCAGCTCGCCCTTGAGGATCTTCGGCAGCAGCTCCCGTTTCTGCTCATCGGTGCCGAAGCGCATGATCGTCGGCCCGACGGTGTTGAGCGTGAGGTAGGGGATCGGGACGCCGGCGACGGCGGCCGCGTCGGAGAAGATCAGCTGGTCGACCATGGAGCGGGCCTGGCCGCCGTACTCCTCGGGCCAGCCGATCCCGAGCCAGCCGTCGGTGCCGATCTGGCGGATGACCCGCTTGTAGGTCTCGGTGTCGCCGAACTCGCCCGAGCTCATCGACAGCGCGGCGCGCACCTCCGGGGTGACCAGGCGCGCGAAGTAGTCCTCGAGCTCCCGCTTGAGCGCCTCGTGCTCGGGCGTGAGGGCGAGGTGCATGACGGCTCCTTGGGCGGGGGCGAACTGGACCGGGACAGGTGCAAAACTGTAACGTGTTCCAGTATTGGGCGAAAGCCGCCGGCAGCGCCTGCGCAGTGGAGGAGTCCCCATGACAGCCACCAAGCTCGACCCCCGGCTCATCGACCGCGGCACGCCGCCGGAGCGGTTCGCCCGCGGGTGGCACTGTCTCGGCCTGGCCGAGCCGTTCCGTGACGGCAAGCCGCACTCCATCGAGGCCTTCGGCACCAAGCTCGTCGTCTGGTCCGACAGCCAGGGCAAGCTCAACGTGCTCGACGGCTACTGCCGTCACATGGGCGGCGACCTCACCCAGGGCACGGTCAAGGGCGACGAGATCGCCTGCCCGTTCCACGACTGGCGCTGGGGCAGCGACGGCCGCTGCAAGCAGATCCCCTACGCCAAGCGCATCCCGCTGCGCGCCCGCACCCGCACCTGGCACGCCATGGAGCGCAACCAGCAGCTGTTCGTCTGGCACGACGCCCAGGGCAACGGTCCGATCGCCGAGCAGGAGATCCCGGCCATCCCCGAGATCGAGACCGGCGAGTGGACCGAGTGGACCTGGAACAGCCTCGACGTCCCCAACGCCCACTGCCGCGAGATCGTCGACAACGTGGTCGACATGGCGCACTTCTTCTACATCCACTACGCGTTCCCGAAGTACTTCAAGAACGTCTTCGAGGGCCACGTCGCCACCCAGTACATGCACAGCAGCGGACGTCCCGACATGGCCGGCTCCGGCTACGGCGACTCCGACCTGCTGCTGAAGTCCGAGGCCAGCTACTTCGGGCCGTCGTACATGATCAACCCGCTCACGACGACCTACAAGGGCTTCGAGATCGAGGTCATCCTCATCAACTGCCACTACCCGGTCGACGACAACAGCTTCAAGCTGATGTACGGCCTCATGGTGAAGAAGCCGGAGGGGCTCGACGACGAGACGTCGGCCAAGATCGCCACGAAGTACAGCGACATGTTCGGCGAGGGCTTCATGCAGGACGTGCACATCTGGCTGAACAAGTCCGCGATCCAGAACCCCCTGCTGTGCGAGGAGGACGGGCCCGTCTACCAGCTGCGCCGCTGGTACGAGCAGTTCTACGTCGACGTCGACGCCGTGACGCCGGAGATGACGCAGCGCTTCGAGTTCGAGGTCGACACCACCCACGCCAACGAGAACTGGCAGCGGGAGGTGGAGGAGAACCTCCGCCGCCGCAAGGAGGAGGACGAGCAGTACGGCGGCCACGGCCACGGTCACGGGGCCTCGACGAGCTCGACCGACGGGGACGCCGAGGATGCTGCCGAGGTGGGGGCACCGACCATGCCCGGGGGCGTCTGATGGTCTCCTTCGCGCCCCTGAACCCGGAGACCTACCAGGACCGCCGCCGCTACCTCGAGGGCCACATGTCGGAGGTGGCCTGCCTCGACTGCCTGGCGACGGTGCGGGTGCGCAAGGCCAGCGAGTTCCAGACCAGCATCCAGTGGACCGACGAGGCGGTGGCGGCCTGCGCGGAGTTCACCCGCGCCCGGGTCGAGGGCCGGATCGGCCTGCCCGCGTCGTGCGGGCGCCTGCAGTCCAGCATCGCGCGGGCGGTCGACGAGGGGCGCGTCGAGGTCGGCGGCGGGGTCGACTGACGGTGACCGACACCGCAACGGAGCCGGCCGAGCCCGCGGAGGCCGGCCCGGACAGCCCCGTCCTCAAGCTCGAGGTCGTCGAGGTCGTGGAGGAGACCGGCGAGGCGTGCTCGATCGTGCTGCGAGCGCCGACGCCGGTGACCTACACCTCCGGGCAGTTCCTCACGGTGGCGGTGCCCAGCACCCGCACCGGCACGGTCGCCCGGTGCTACTCGCTCTCCAGCGCTCCCCACGAGACCGACCTGCTCAAGGTCACCGTCAAGCGCACTGCCGACGGCTACGCCTCCAACTGGCTCTGCGACCACCTGCAGGCCGGCGACGTGGTGACCGCGCTGCCGCCGAGCGGCATCTTCACGCCGAAGGACTACGACCACGACTTCCTGCTCTTCGCCGGCGGCAGCGGCATCACCCCGGTGATCTCCATCGCGAAGTCGGCGCTGGCCACCGGCAGCGGCCAGGTGATCCTCGTCTACGCCAACCGCGACCCCGACGCGGTGATCTTCGCCGACGAGCTGCGCGAGCTCGCCGAGCAGCACCCCGACCGCTTCGTCGTCGTGCACTGGCTGGAGGTGCTGCAGGGCCTGCCGGCGTCGGAGCACATGCGCACGATCGCCTCCCACTACACGTCGTACGACGCCTTCGTGTGCGGGCCTGGGCCCTTCATGAAGGGCGTGGTCAGTGCTCTGAAGGAGCTCGGCTTCCCGCGGGAGCGCCGCCACCAGGAGAAGTTCGTCTCGCTCGGCGGCAACCCCTTCGGCGAGCACGCCGACGACATCACCGACGAGATCTCCGCGGCCGAGGGGCTGAGCGGTCCCGACGCGGACCTCGACGCACCCGGTGACGCCACCGCGGAGGTGAAGCGCGACTCGCCGGCGGCGGTGTCGGGCGACCTCGACGGCCAGGAGTTCAGCTTCGAGGGCTGGGACCCCGACAAGCCGCTGCTCGACTTCCTGCTCGACCAGGGGGTCTCGGCGCCGTACTCGTGCCGCGAGGGGCACTGCTCCGCCTGCGCCTGCGTGGTGCTCGAGGGTGAGGTGGCGATGCGCACCAACGACGTGCTCGACGACGACGACCTCGCCGACGGCATCCGGCTCGCCTGCCAGAGCCTCCCGGTCAGCGACACCGTGAAGATCAGCTACTCGGGCTGACGCCGCGAGCTGCCAGGACTGGCGCGGTCGCTGGACCCCTCGGCCTAGGCGTCGTCGCGCTCGACGCCGAGCGCCTCCTCGAGCTCCTCGAGCGCCTCGCCCATGTAGACCGCGATCTTCTGCAGGCTGGGCAGCGTCTCGCGGCACCCGGTGAACCCGATGCAGAACGTGTCGGCGTTGCTCACCGCGGTGATGTTGAGGGCCTGGCCGTGGAAGAGCAGGCTCAGCGGGTAGTACTCGCGCATCAGCGAGCCCTCGACGTACCTCTCCTCCTGCAGGCCGGGCACGTTGGAGATCACGACGTTGCTGGCCGGGCGTCCGTAGCCCCCGATCCCCGCCATCGCCTGGCCCAGGAACGGTCCCATCAGCGCGACGGTGTAGAGGTCCATCGCACCCGGACCCGCAGCGGGCAGTCGCTCCTTGCCGAGCCTCGTCGACTCGTGCACGGTCCTGATGCGGTCGACCGGGTCCTCGACGTCGGTGCCCAGGCGCGCGTAGAGGAAGCTGATCGCGTTGCCGAGGCCCGAGCCCTCCTCCTGCCGCACCGAGACCGGCACGTTCGCGGTCAGCGACTCCTCGGGCAGGGCGTCCAGGTCGCTGAGGTAGCGCCGCAGCGCGCCGCCGCACAGCGCCAGGAACACGTCGTTGAGACTGCCGTCCGCAGCCTTCGCGACCGTGCGCAGCCGCTCGATGGGGTAGGCCTGGGTGGCGAACCGGCGGGGCTTGCTGATGCGCTCGTTGAGGATCGACTTCGGCGCGCGCCACGGCACCGCGCGGAGGTCGTCCGCGCGGCCCGCCGCCGTCTCGAGATAGGTGCGCGTCAGCGAGCCGGCGACCGAGCGGGCGGACCGCGCGGCGCCGACGACGCGGTCGCGCGTGCGTTGCTGGTCGGAGTCGTCCGTGTCGCGCTGCCTCGGCGGCAGGCCCGACTGGTCCTCGCCGTGCAGCCCCACCGCCCACGGGGGCTTGAGCCCCCGCGCCTCGGGGTCGGCGGTGAACATGCGCTTGGCCAGCCGGATGCCGCCGATGCCGTCGATCTGGGAGTGGTGAACCTTCATGTAGAGGGACCAGGACCGCTCGGCGACGCCCTCGATGACGTGGCACTCCCAGAGCGGGTAGCGCCGGTCCATGTTCATCGAGTGCAGTCGCGAGACCAGCACACCCAGCTCGCGCTCGCCGCCGGGGGAGGGGACCGCCGAGTGGCGCAGGTGGTAGTCGAGGTCGATCTGCTCGTCGCCCAGCTCGTCCCAGCGCAGCACCGCCTTGCCGCGCAGCCGGTAGTTGAAGGGCGCCTCGAAGGTCGTGAACGTCCGCCAGTGGGCGACCAGGTCCTCGAGGTAGCAGTCGTCGGCGTCGTCGGGCATCGAGAAGTTCGCGAGCACGCCCACCTGCATGGGCGTGCGGAACGTCTCGGCGAACAACCAGCCGGCGTCGTTGATCTTGAGGATCTGGGTCACCTCGACAACCTAGTGGCGACCCGGCGTCGCGTCACGCGGTGCTGACCTGCGCGGACGCTCGTGCGACGCGAGGCGACGACCTGAGTAGCCTGCAGAGGTGCTGAGTCCTGATGCGGGCGGGGGCCCCTCCCAGGTGCTGGTCGGCGCGCTCCTGGAGCACGCGCCGATCGGCGTGGTCGTCGTCGACCAGGAGCAGCGCGTCGTCGCGTGCAACGACGCCGCCAGCACCCTGCTGCGCTGCGGAGAGCCGTCCATCGGGCGCTCGGTGGGGGAGCTGTTCCCGACGCCGGCGCCCGTGGAGTCGCTGGTCACCGCCGCCGCCACCGGTCCGCTTGCGCACGAGGCGCTGCAGGTGACGGTGGTCGGCCCCGACGACCGTCACCTCGACGTCGAGGCCGCGCTCTCGACGACGGAGGACGGGCGCGACGTCGTGATCCTGCTCGTGCAGGACGCCGGTCGTCGGCTGCGGGTGGAGGCAGAGCGTGACCAGTACGGCGCCCACGTCGACATGCTCGTGGGGCTGTCCGAGAGCCTGCTCAGCGCACCCGACCCCGACACCGCGCTGCACCACCTGGGCGTCGAGCTGACGATGTCCTTCTGCGACTGGGTCACCTTCCAGGCCTACGACGGCCGCGGCCGCACCGCGCGCGTGGTCGTGGAGCACCGCGACCCGGACCGTCTGGCGGACGTCGCCCGCGCCGTGCAGCTGCTGCCGCGCGGGGCCGCTGAGGAGAGCCCGAGCCGGCGCATCGCGCGCGGTGCGGGGCCGATCCTCATCCCTGTCGTCAGCGACGAGATGAAGCGTGCCTACGCGCCCGACCCCGAGGTGCGCGGCGTGGTCGAGCGGCTCGGCGCCGAGAGCGCGCTCGCCGTCCCCCTCGCGGGCAGCAGCGGCGTGCTCGGCTCGATGGTGCTCTTCCGCGGGGAGGGCAGCCGCAGCTTCGACGAGAGCGACCTCCGTGTGGGTGTCGAGGTGGGACGCCGGGCGGGCCTCGTCTTCGAGGTGCTCGAGGCGAACAGGTGGCACCGGGTGGCCAACGAGGAGCTGCAGCGCAGCATGCTCACCGACCCGCCGAGGCTCGAGTTCGCGGAGGTGGCGGCGCGCTACGAGCCCGCCGCCGACGAGGCGCAGGTGGGCGGGGACTGGTACGACTCCTTCCTCAGCGCGGACGGGGCGCTGGTGCTCACCGTCGGGGACGTCGTGGGTCACGACATCCGCTCGGCCGCGGCGATGGGCCAGGTGCGCGGCCTGCTGCGTGGCATCGGCTACTCCCAGCAGTCCGGCCCGGCCGACCTGGTCTCGGCGCTGGACGCGGCAGTGCAGTCGCTGCACCCGGGCATCACCGCGACCGCGGTCGTGGCACGACTCGACCCGGTGAAGGACCAGCAGGGCGCGATGCGTCTCCGCTGGACCAGCGCCGGGCACCCGCCGCCCGTGGTGCTCCGCGCCGACGGGGCCGCAGAGCTGGTCGAGGGCTCCTGCGACCTGCTTCTCGGCGTGCTTCCCGAGACGGTGCGCCACGAGCAGGACATCGTCCTCCGCTCGGGCGACACCGTGCTGCTCTACTCCGACGGCCTCATCGAACGTCGCGAGCGTGACCTCGACCAGGGGATGACGGCTCTGCTCGACGCAGCCCGTGACTTCGCGGCCGCCGAGCCGGATGTGGTCTGCGACCAGCTGCTGACCCGCATGCTCGGCGACGGCCAGGAGGACGACGTCTGCCTGATCGCCTTCCGCGTCCGCTGAGCCTCGTCCAGCCGCCTGACTGGACACGTTGATCCACCTGGTGCACCAAAGTGTCCGCTGGGCTCAGGACGGCCTGCTCACCAGCCGCGGGCGCGCCACTCGTCGAGGTGGGGGCGCTCCGCGCCGAGGGTCGAGTCGTCGCCGTGGCCGGGGTAGAACCAGGTCTCGTCGGGGAGCCGGTCGAAGACCTTGGTGGTGACGTCGGCGAACAGCCGCTCGAAGTTGTCCTTGTCGCCGAAGGTGTTGCCGACCCCGCCCGGGAAGAGGCAGTCGCCGGTGAAGAGGTGGGGCGTGCCGGCGGGGTCGTCGTAGAGCAGCGCGATCGACCCGGGGGTGTGCCCGACGAGGTGGATCGCGGTGAGCTCGCACTCGCCGACCTTGACGGTGTCGCCGTCCTTGACCCGCACGTCGGTCGGCACCGGGATCTCCTCGGCGTCGAGCTCGCCGGCGTACGTCGTGGCGCTGGTGGCCTGCACGACCTCCGCCAGCGCGCCCCAGTGGTCGCCGTGGCGGTGGGTGGTGAGCACCGAGGTGAGGCCGTCGCCGACCAGCCGCAGGATGCGGTCGGGCTCGGCGGCGGCGTCGATGAGCATCTGCTGGTCGGTGCGGCGGCAGCGCAGCAGGTAGGTGTTGTTGCCGAAGTCGCCGACCTCCATCTTGGTGATGATCAGCTCGGCGAGCTCCCGCACGTCGGGCGCCTCGCCCTCGGAGACCTTGCCCGTGTAGCTCATCGGGGTCCCCGCGTCAGTGTGAGCGGAGCGAGCGCTGGCGTGGGGCGATTCATGTCCACCTTCCGATCGTCGGCAACGAACCCTCCGAGCATGCCAGCCCCTCCCCGGAGCCCCGGCCGAGGAGCCACCAGAGGATGTCCGCGGCCGTGCCGGTCACCTCGGGGCCGCTGTCGCCGGCCTCCCATCCCTCTGCGTCGGTGGGCGAGACCCGCAGCGCGACCTGGTCGCGCTCGAGCTCCTTGCGCCGGCGGTCCATGAGCCGGGCGACGAAGTCGGCGGGCCAGTCGGCCGCGGTGTAGCCCGCGTCGAGGTCGGCGTGGTGCACCTCGACCTCGGTGCGCCGGAACATCCCGACCTTGCGCACCGGGTACGTCGGACCCTCCGGCAGCCGGGCACCGAGCGCGTCGAGGTGGACGGACCTCACCTGGTTGACGGCGTGCTCCCAGCGTCCGGAGGCGGCCGCCAGGTCCTCGAGCAGCTCCCGGGCCGGCCGCCCGGCCCCCGCCTCGATGTCGGCCTCGCGCTCGGCCCGCGACGGGTACTGCGGGCGGACCTCTCCGACGGCCGGTCCGCTGAGCACGTGGGAGAGGGCGTCGGCGTTGCGGGCGAGGTGGCTGATCACGTGGCCACGGGTCCAGCCGGGCAGCACCGAGGGCGCGCGCACGTCGTCGTCCGACAGCCGGCTGACCGTGTCGATGAGGGCGGCGGTGGCCTCGATCGTCTCGTCGATGTGCGGGAAGTCGGTGTCGCGGAACGGCTCGGTGCCCATGCCTCCCATCCCACGTCCAGGGGTGTCCTCGATGCAAGAGTTCCTGGTCTCGCAACGTAGGCTCGCCGTGGCCGCTTTGCGTCGTGCCACGGACGAGGGGAGCGGTTACGATGGCGAACATGTGTTCGAAAGATCCACGACAGGAACGCCGGTGGCCGACCAGCTGATCATCCGCGGTGCTCGGGAGCACAACCTCAAGGATGTCTCTCTCGACCTGCCCCGCGACGCCCTCATCGTCTTCACCGGCCTGTCCGGGTCCGGCAAGTCCAGCCTCGCCTTCGACACGATCTTCGCCGAGGGTCAGCGACGCTACGTCGAGTCGCTGTCGGCGTACGCCCGGCAGTTCCTGGGCCAGATGGACAAGCCCGACGTCGACTTCATCGAGGGCCTCTCGCCGGCGGTCTCGATCGACCAGAAGTCCACGTCGAAGAACCCCCGCTCGACCGTCGGCACCATCACCGAGGTCTACGACTACCTCCGTCTGCTCTACGCCCGCGCCGGTCGGCCCCACTGCCCGACCTGCGGCGAGCCGATCTCCCGGCAGACCCCCCAGCAGATCGTCGACCGCGTGATGCAGCTCGACGAGGGCACCCGCTTCCAGGTGCTCGCCCCCGTCATCCGTGGTCGCAAGGGCGAGTACGTCGACCTCTTCCGGCAGCTGCAGAGCCAGGGCTTCTCCCGCGCACGCGTCGACGGGGAGACCCACCCGCTCACCGAGCCCCCGACGCTCGACAAGCAGAAGAAGCACACGATCGAGGTCGTCGTCGACCGGCTCTCGGCCAAGGCGACCGCCAAGCGCCGCCTCACCGACTCGGTCGAGACCGCGCTCAACCTGGCCGGGGGCCTGGTCGTCTTCGACTTCGTCGACCGACCCGACGACGACCCCCACCGCGAGCAGCGGTTCTCCGAGCGGATGGCGTGCCCCAACGACCACCCGCTGGAGACCGACGAGCTCGAGCCGCGGTCGTTCTCGTTCAACTCGCCCTTCGGCGCCTGCGCCGAGTGCCACGGCCTCGGCACCCGCATGGAGGTCGACCCCGAGCTGGTCATCTCCGACCCGCAGGCGACGATCGCCGAGGGTGCGATCTCGCCCTGGACCGGGGCGCACGTCTCCGACTACTTCCAGGGCCTGCTGCAGGCGCTGGGCGACGAGCTCGGCTTCGACCTCGACACGCCTTGGGAGGACCTGTCGGCAGCCGCCCGCCGCTCGATCCTCGATGGTCACGGCAAGAAGGTCACCGTGCGCCGGCGCAACCGCTTCGGCCGCGAGCGCACCTACGTCACCGGCTACGAGGGTGTCCGTCCCTACATCGAGCGCCGCCACCGCGAGGCCGAGTCCGACACCAGCCGGGAGCGGTTCGAGGGCTACATGCGCGAGGTGCCCTGCCCGGTCTGCGACGGCACCCGCCTCAAGCCGGTGCCGCTCGCGGTCACCGTCGGCGGCCGCAACATCGCGGAGGTCTGCCGGCTCCCCATCAACGAGACCGCCGACTTCCTGCGCACGGTCGAGCTGAGCTCCCGCGAGCGCCAGATCGCCGAGCGCGTGCTCAAGGAGATCCAGGAGCGGCTCAACTTCCTGCTCGACGTCGGTCTCGACTACCTCTCGCTCGACCGGCCCTCCGGCTCGCTGTCCGGCGGCGAGGCGCAGCGGATCCGGCTCGCCACCCAGATCGGCGCCGGTCTCGTGGGGGTGCTCTACGTCCTCGACGAACCCTCCATCGGGCTGCACCAGCGCGACAACCACCGGCTGATCGAGACGCTGCTGAGGCTGCGCGACCTCGGCAACACCCTGATCGTGGTCGAGCACGACGAGGAGACGATCAAGGTCGCCGACTGGGTCGTCGACATCGGTCCCGGGGCGGGGGAGCACGGCGGCCAGGTCGTCGTGTCGGGTCCGGTCGAGGACCTCCTCACCCACCACGACTCGCAGACCGGGCTCTACCTCTCGGGCCGCAAGAGCATCCCGCTGCCCGCCGTACGCCGCCCGCGCACGCCGGGGCAGGAGCTGCGGGTGCTCGGCGCCCGTGAGCACAACCTGCGCGGCATCGACGTGTCCTTCCCGCTGGGGCTCTTCGTCGCGGTCACGGGCGTCAGCGGGTCGGGCAAGTCGACGCTGGTCAACGACATCCTCTACACGGCGCTGGCGAAGAAGGTCTACAACGCCCGCACCGTGCCCGGCCGGCACCGCAAGATCGAGGGCGTCGAGCTCGTCGACAAGGTGATCCACGTCGACCAGTCGCCGATCGGTCGCACGCCCCGGTCCAACCCGGCGACGTACACCGGCGTCTTCGACCACATCCGCAAGCTCTTCGCCTCCACGCCCGAGGCCAAGATGCGCGGCTACCTCCCCGGCCGGTTCTCGTTCAACGTCAAGGGTGGGCGCTGCGAGGCGTGCTCCGGCGACGGCACGATCAAGATCGAGATGAACTTCCTGCCCGACGTCTACGTGCCGTGCGAGGTCTGCCACGGAGCCCGCTACAACCGCGAGACCCTCGAGGTGCACTACAAGGGCAAGACGATCGCCGAGGTCCTCGACATGCCGATCGAGGAAGCTGTCGACTTCTTCGCGGCGGTGCCGGCCATCAACCGGCACATGAGCACCCTGGTCGACGTCGGCCTGGGCTATGTGCGGCTCGGCCAGCCCGCGCCGACGCTCTCCGGTGGTGAGGCCCAGCGCGTCAAGCTCGCGACCGAGCTGCAGAAGCGGTCGACGGGCAGCACCGTCTACGTGCTCGACGAGCCCACGACCGGCCTCCACTTCGAGGACATCCGCCGACTGCTGCTCGTGCTCGGTCGACTCGTCGACCAGGGCAACACCGTCCTGGTGATCGAGCACAACCTCGACGTGATCAAGACGGCCGACTGGATCGTCGACATGGGGCCGGAGGGCGGCAGCCGAGGCGGCATCGTGGTGGCCGAGGGCACCCCGGAGGACGTCGCCGTCCACCCCGACAGCCACACCGGCACGTTCCTGCGGCCGATCCTCGAGGCGCAGTCCCTCGTTCCCCTGGGCAAGCGACCCCGCAAGCGCGCCGCTGCCGCCCAGTCCACGACGAAGAAGAAGTCGACGCGCCGTACGAAGAAGTGACTCGCGCTGCGGGTCGACTTCGCGTCACCTGGTGCCAGCAACTCGACCCACAGCGCAGCTCGGACAACAGGCTCGCGCCGAGCCACCCCACCCGCGCGTCCTCATGACGCTCGCGAGCCGGTTCGCCGTTCCGCAGGGATCGCCATAGACCTGGTGCCAGCCGAGCCTGATGGTCACCATGCCCGCGGCGGCCGCATCGAGGTCTCGGGTGAGGTCGCCGGCTCGGGCCTGAGCCGTGCTGTGCCACTCGTAACCGTCCAGCTCGATCGCGATGCCCAGGCCCTGGAGCAGCACGTCGCGATAGACGGTCGTCACGCCACCATCTCGGCGCGGCACCTCCTCGCGAGCCTGCAGGTGGCCGCCGGGCAGTGCGTGAGGGCGGACGACCCTGGTCACGAACCCGTGCTCCAGCACGGACTGGGCTCCTTCGGCCACGTCGTCGAGCACCCTGCGGAGCACGGCACCTCGTCTCGCACGACCACGCGCATCGAGGGCGTCTCTGAGTCTGGAGGCCGTCGTCTCCCGCCGCTGGCACACGCCGGCGATCACCGCCACGGCCGCTGGGAGGTCAGCTGCTCGGCCGGCGACGTCGAGCGCTGCCTCCTCCACGCGTAGGCGCGCAGGGCACCGGTGCCACTGCACCCTGGCCTCCAGGTTGCGCATCCGGTGAAGGCGTATCCCCGGGAGGCGCGTCCCGCTCCGCGGGTGCTCGATCGCGACGTGAATGGGATCACCGCTGAGGTGGAGTGCGCTGACATCGCACAGCGCCGAGCGCGGGTGGAAGAGGACCGCCGCGGTGGCGCGCGCCAGCCACGGCAACGGCCCGTTGTGCGAGGCGTACACCCCGCGATGCACGGCGGTCAGCTCGTTCCTGCGGACGGCTCGCCGGATGCTGTTCGGGTCGTGCCCTGCGGCAAGCAGCTGGGCGCGCGAGGCGACACCGTGCTGCCGATACATCAGTCTGTCCAGATCCTCCATCGCGCCAGGCTCGCGGCTGCGGAGCTGCGAGCCTCGCTCGTCGGCCGAGCCTGGGGACCGCGACGGACTCACGCAACCTGATGACGACTCCGGGTCGACTTCGGGTCACGTGGTGCCCTGAACTCGACCCGCGACGCGGGCGCGTCAGAGGTCGTTGACGGGTCAGGTAGTCGGGCTACCGTGGGTGCATGACCAGCACTCCTCGTCGTCTCGACCGCCGCACCCTGCTCGGCTGTGCCGCCCTGTACGGCGTGGCCGGCCCGATCCTCGCCGCCTGCTCGTCGGACCGCGCCGACGAGGGCACGGACGCCGGCGCCACCGGTGAGACCGACGGCAGCAGTCCGAGCTCGTCGGGTGGCTCGGCGAAGGCGGGTGGCGCCGCCCTGGTCGCCGTCGCCGACGTGCCCGTCGGTGGCGGTGTCGCGCTGAGTGACCAGGACGTCGTGGTGACGCAGCCGACCAAGGGCGAGTTCAAGGCCTACACCACCGTGTGCACCCACCAGGGCGGCGCGATCACGACGGTGGAGGGCGGCGACATGATCTGCAGCCTCCACCAGAGCCACTTCTCGATCGAGGACGGCAGCGTCACGCAGAGCCCTGCGACCAGCCCGCTGCCCGAGGTGCAGATCAAGGTCCAGGGCGGGCAGGTCTTCCGCGCCTGACAGGCCGGCCGGCGGCCGCGATCTGTCCGTCCCCCGACGTAGGGTTGCCGCGTGGCCGACCCGTCGACATACCGCCCTGCCGCGGGGTCGATCCCGGCGTCCCCGGGTGTCTACCGGTTCAAGGACTCCCGGGGCCGCGTGATCTACGTCGGCAAGGCCAAGAGCCTCCGCGCGCGCCTGACGTCGTACTTCCAGGACCTCTCCGGCCTGCACGCCCGCACCGCCGCGATGGTGACCACAGCCGCCTCCGTGGAGTGGACGGTCGTGGCGACCGAGGTGGAGGCGCTGCAGCTGGAGTACTCCTGGATCAAGGAGTTCGACCCCCGCTTCAACGTCAAGTACCGCGACGACAAGTCCTACCCCTGGCTGGCGGTGACGGTCTCCGACGAGTTCCCCCGCGTCATGGTCGGCCGCGGCGCCAAGAAGAAGGGCACCCGCTACTTCGGCCCCTACTCCCACGCCTGGGCCATCCGCGACACCGTCGACCAGCTGCTGCGGGTCTTCCCGATGCGGTCATGCTCCAACGGGGTGTTCCGACGCTCCCAGCAAGTGGGTCGCCCCTGCCTGCTCGGCTACATCGACAAGTGCGCTGCGCCCTGCGTCGGCAACGTCACGGCCGAGGAGCACCGCCGGATCGTCGACGACTTCTGCGACTTCATGGCCGGGCGCACCACCGAGTTCGTCAAGCGGCTCGAGAAGGAGATGTACGTCGCCTCGGCCGACCTCGACTTCGAGCGGGCCGCCCGGCTCCGCGACGACCTGGGGGCGCTCAACCGTGCGCTGGAGAAGCAGGCGGTCGTGCTGGGCGACGGCACCGACGCCGACGTGGTCGCCCTGGAGGACGACCCGCTCGAGGTGGCGGTGCAGATCTTCCACGTGCGTGGCGGCCGGGTCCGAGGTCAGCGCGGCTGGGTCGCGGAGAAGACCGAGGACACCGACCTCGGTGGGCTCGTGGAGCGCTTCCTGCTGCAGCTCTACGCCGGTGAGTCGGGCGACGCCGTGCCCCGCGAGATCCTCGTCCCGGTGCTGCCCGACCCCGACGACACGGCGGCGCTCGAGCAGCTGCTGACCGAGCTCCGGGGCGGCCGGGTGCGGCTCCGGGTGCCGCAGCGCGGCGACAAGAAGGCGCTGATGGAGACGGTGGCCCGCAACGCCAAGCAGGTGATGGCCCTGCACAAGACCAGGCGCGCCTCCGACCTCACCACCCGCAACCAGGCGATCGAGGACATCCAGACCGCGCTGGAGCTCCCCGAGGCGCCCCTGCGCATCGAGTGCTACGACGTCTCCAACCTGCAGGGCACCGAGGTGGTCGGCTCGATGGTGGTCTTCGAGGACGGCCTGGCCCGCAAGTCGGAGTACCGCCGCTTCATCGTGCGCTCCGTCGAGGGCCAGAACGACGTCGCGGCCATGCACGAGGTCGTCACCCGTCGCTTCCGCCGGCTCCTCGACGAGCGCGCCCAGAGCCCGGAGGCGGAGCTCGGGGTCTCGACGAGCTGCGACCGACGAGGGCTCGACCGACGAGGGCTCGACCGACGGCGATGAGGCCGGGCCGCTGCTGGTCGACCCCGACACCGGCAGGGCGCGCAAGTTCTCCTACGTCCCCGGGCTGATCGTGGTCGACGGCGGGCCGCCCCAGGTGGCCGCCGCCCAGCGGGCGCTCGACGAGCTGGGCATCGACGACGTGCCGGTCTGCGGGCTGGCGAAGCGGCTCGAGGAGATCTGGCTGCCGGGGCAGGCCGACCCGGTGATCATGCCGCGCACGAGCGAGGCGCTCTTCCTGCTGCAGCGCATCCGCGACGAGGCCCACCGCTTCGCGATCACCCACCACCGCTCCCGCAGGTCCAAGTCGATGGTGGAGAGCCTGCTCGACGACGTGCCGGGGCTCGGCGAGGTGCGCCGCAAGGCTCTGCTCAAGCGCTTCGGGTCACTGCGCAAGATCCGCGCCGCCGGCGTCGACGAGATCGCGGAGGTGCCGGGCATCGGCCGTCGCACCGCGGAGGCGATCGTGGCCGCGCTGGCCGAGCGGAGCACGACCACCCGCAGCCCGTCTGTCACCATCAACACAGCGACCGGCGAAGTGATCGAGGGGGACTCATGAGTGACCGCGGGGCCGACCTCCCGGGGGAGCCGACCCCCGACGCCGCGGCGCCGGCACAGGGGGAGCTGGTGGTGGTCACCGGCATGACCGGCGCCGGCCGCAGCACCGCCGCCAAGGAGCTGGAGGACCTCGGGTTCTTCGTCGTCGACAACCTCCCGCCGGCGCTCCTGCCCGACGTGGTGCGCATGGTCGACGAGACCCACGGGCACGACCGCTCGATGGCGGTCGTGGTCGACGTCCGGTCCGGTGACTTCTTCGAGGCCCTGGCCAAGATCCTGGCGCGCGACGAGCTGCCCCGCCGTACGACGCTGCTCTACCTCGAGGCCGAGGACGACGTGCTGGTGCGCCGGCAGGAGGCCGCCCGCCGTCCCCACCCGCTGCAGGGCACCGGCCGCCTGCTCGACGGCCTCAGGCGTGAGCGCGACGTCATGGCGACCCTGCGCAGCGACGCCGACCTGGTCATCGACACCAGCGACCTCAACGTCCACCAGCTCACCGGCCGCATCGCGGACTACTTCGGCACCGCGCAGTCGACCGCGCTCAAGGTCAACGTGGTCAGCTTCGGCTTCAAGTACGGCATCCCGGTCGACGCCGACTACATGGCCGACATGCGCTTCCTGCCCAACCCGTTCTGGATCCCGGAGCTCCGCCCGCACACCGGGCGCGACGAGCCGGTCTCGACCTACGTCCGCTCCCGGGAGGGCGCCGAGGAGTTCCTGGAGCGGTTCGTCCCCCTCCTCATCGGCGTCGGCGAGGGCTACCTGCGGGAGGGCAAGCGCTTCATGACGGTGGCGATCGGGTGCACCGGCGGCAAGCACCGCAGCGTCGCGATGTCGGAGGAGATCGCCCGGCGCATGCGGGAGGCGGGGCTCGACGCCAGGGCCTCGCACCGCGACCTGGGGCGCGAGTGAGCGGGCGCCACGAGCTGCCCGACGACCGCGCCCTCCGCGTGGTCGCACTGGGCGGCGGGCACGGCCTGGCCGCCTCCCTGTCGGCGCTGCGCGGCTTCGTCGAGGACCTGACCGCCGTGGTCACCGTGGCCGACAACGGCGGCTCCTCGGGACGGCTTCGCCGGGAGTTCGACTGCCTGCCCCCCGGCGACCTCCGGATGGCGCTGGCCGCGCTGTGCGACGACGACGACTGGGGATCCACCTGGGCACAGGTCCTGCAGCACCGGTTCCGCACCGAGGGCGAGCTCGACCACCACGCCGTCGGCAACCTGCTCATCGTCGCCATCTGGGAGCTGCTCGGCGGCCACGTCGACGGGCTGGACCTGGTCGGTCGGCTGCTGCAGGCCAAGGGCCGGGTGCTGCCGATGTCGCTGGTGCCGCTCGACATCACCGCCCAGGTCGAGGAGCGCGAGGGGGAGCCACCGGTGGCGGTGCGTGGGCAGGTGGAGGTGGCCACGTGCCGCGGCCGCGTGCTCGAGATCGCGCTCGAGCCCGAGGAGCCCCCGGCCTGCCCGGAGGCGCTGGCGGCGATCGCGGAGTCCGACTGGGTCGTCCTGGGGCCCGGGTCGTGGTTCACCAGCGTGATCACCCACCTTCTCGTCCCGGAGCTGCGACGAGCGCTCGAGGCGACCCCCGCCCGGCGGCTGCTGGTGCTCAACCTGGCGCCGCAGAGCGGCGAGACCGAGGGGTTCACCCCGGAGAGCCATCTCGCCGTGCTCCGCCAGCACGCCCCTGACCTGCGGATCGACAGCGTCCTGGTCGATCCCAGCGCGGTCGGCGATCCCGACGGGCTCCGTCGCGTCGTGGCCGACCTGGGGGCCGAGCTGATCCTCGAGGACGTCGCCTGCGAGGACGGCACACCCCGTCACGATGCAGACAAGTTGCAGGCGGCCTATGCGAAGGCGATGGCTTCGACATAGTGTGCGCCACGCGAGCAACGTCGCGGGCGCGACGCAACCAGGCCGGGAGGGTGTGGTGAGGGTGGCAGGATCGGCGGCATGGCGATGACGGCACAGGTCAAGGCAGAGCTGCTCGGCACCGAGGTGACCAAGCCGTGCTGCCGCAAGGCCGAGGTGTCGTCGATGCTCCGGTTCGCCGGTGGTCTGCACATCGTGAGCGGGCAGATCGTGGTCGAGGCCGAGCTGGACACCAGCGGTGCTGCCCGACGCCTGCGCAAGGACATCGCCGAGGTCTACGGCCACCCCTCCGAGCTGGCGGTGGTGACCGGGCACGGCATCCGCAAGGGCAGCCGCTACGTCGTCCGCGTGACCAAGGACGGCGAGGCGCTGGCACGACAGACCGGGCTCATCGACAACCGTGGCCGACCCGTGCGCGGGCTCCCGCCGCAGGTGGTCTCGGGCGGCAGCTGCGACGCGGTCGCCGCCTGGCGGGGCGCCTTCCTCGCCCACGGCTCCCTGACCGAGCCCGGCCGGTCCTCGGCGCTCGAGGTGACCTGCCCCGGGCCGGAGGCGGCGCTGGCGCTCGTGGGCGCAGCCCGGCGGCTCGGCATCCCCGCCAAGTCGCGTGAGGTGCGCGGCGTCGACCGCGTGGTCATCCGCGACGGCGACGCCATCGGTGCCCTGCTGACCAAGCTCGGTGCCCACGAGTCGCTGATGGCGTGGGAGGAGCGCCGGATGCGCCGCGAGGTGCGGGCCACCGCCAACCGGCTGGCCAACTTCGACGACGCCAACCTGCGGCGGTCCGCCCGCGCGGCGGTGGCGGCGGGCGCGAGGGTCGAGCGCGCTCTCGAGATCCTGGCCGACGAGGTGCCCGACCACCTGCGCATGGCCGGCAACCTGCGGCTCGAGCACAAGCAGGCCTCCCTCGAGGAGCTCGGGCAGCTGCACGAGCCCGTGCTGACCAAGGACGCGATCGCCGGACGCATCCGCCGGCTGCTGGCGATGGCCGACAAGCGCGCCCACGACACCGGTGTCCCCGACACCGAGTCGAGCCTGACTCCCGAGATGCTCGCGGACGACTGACGCACCTGACTGCCGGTCAGGGCCGGTTCGCTAGGGTCGGCCGGAGGGGGAACCACGACCGCACCGCTGTGACGAGGAGCTCGCCTTGACCGTTCGCGTAGGAATCAACGGCTTCGGCCGGATCGGCCGCAACTTCTACCGCGCCGTCCAGGCGTCCGGGGCCGATGTCGAGATCGTGGCGGTGAACGACCTCACGGACAACCAGACCTTGGCGACGCTGCTGAAGTACGACTCGACGCTGGGCGTGCTCGGTGCCGACGTGTCGCACACCGACACCGAGATCAGCGCCGGTGGCCACACCTTCAAGGCCTTCGCCGAGCGCGACCCGGGAGCACTGCCCTGGGGCGACCTGGGCGCCGACGTGGTGATCGAGTCCACCGGCATCTTCACCGACGCCACCAAGGCCAACGCCCACGTCGACGGCGGCGCGAAGAAGGTCATCATCTCCGCGCCCGCCAAGAACGAGGACGTCACCGTCGTGATGGGCGTCAACGAGGGCGACTACGACCCCTCGGCGCACACGATCATCTCCAACGCCTCGTGCACCACGAACTGCCTCGCACCCATGGCCAAGGCGCTCCACGACGAGTTCGGCATCGTCAAGGGCCTGATGACCACCATCCATGCCTACACCGGCGACCAGAACCTCCTCGACGCCCCGCACAAGGACCTTCGCCGGGCGCGGTCGGCCGCGATCAACATCGTGCCCACCTCGACCGGCGCCGCGAAGGCGATCGGTCTCGTGCTGCCCGAGCTCAAGGGCAAGCTCGACGGCTACGCGCTCCGCGTCCCGGTCCCGACCGGCTCCGCGACCGACCTCACCATCGAGGCCGGGCGCGAGACGTCCGTCGAGGAGGTCAACGCCGCCGTCAAGGCGGTCGCCGACGGCAAGATCCTCCGCTACAGCGAGGACCCGCTGGTCTCCACCGACATCACCACCGACCCCGCCTCCTGCATCTTCGACGCCCCGCTGACGAAGGTGATCGGCAACCAGGTCAAGGTGGTCGGCTGGTACGACAACGAGTGGGGCTACTCCAACCGCCTGGTCGACCTGGTGCTGCACGTCGGCAACAGCCTCTGAGCCGGCGCCGACCAGGGGCCGACATGGGGACCATCGACGACCTGGGTGACCTGCGCGGCAAGCGCGTGCTGGTGCGCTCCGACCTCAACGTCCCGCTGGACGGCGACCGGATCACCGACGACGGACGCATCCGTGCGAGCGTGCCCACCCTGCGGCGGCTGACCGAGGCAGGCGCCCGTGTCGTCGTCGTGGCACACCTGGGACGTCCCCAGGGTGTCCCGGACGACAGGTACTCGTTGCGCCCCGTGGCCGCCCGCCTGCAGGAGCTGCTGGGCGCCGACGTGGCGTTCGCCGGCGACACCGTGGGGGAGCAGGCCAGGTCGGTCGTCGACGGCCTCGGCGACGGCCAGGTGGCCGTGCTCGAGAACGTCCGCTTCAACGTGGGCGAGACCAGCAAGGACGACGCCCAGCGCCAGGCCTTCGCAGAACAGCTCGCCGGGCTGGCCGACGTCTTCGTCTCCGACGGATTCGGTGTGGTCCACCGCAAGCAGGCCAGCGTCTACGACGTGGCCCAGCTCCTGCCGCACGCGATGGGCGGCCTGGTGGCCACCGAGATCGAGGTCCTCCGTCGCCTCACCGAGCAGCCTGAGCGCCCGTACGCGGTCGTCCTGGGCGGGTCCAAGGTCTCCGACAAGCTCGGCGTCATCGACAACCTGCTCGACAAGGCCGACCGGCTCCTCATCGGCGGCGGCATGGTCTTCACGTTCCTCGCCGCCCAGGGCTACGAGGTCGGCACGAGCCTGCTGGAGCGCGACCAGGTCGAGACCTGCGGTGACTACCTCACCCGCGCCAAGAAGTCCGGGGTCGAGCTGGTCCTGCCGGTCGACATCGTGGTCGCCGAGGAGCTCTCGGCCGACGCCCACCCCAGCGTGGTGCCCGCCGACTCCATGCCGCACGACCAGATGGGCCTCGACATCGGGCCCAAGTCGGCGCAGGCCTTCGCCGACGCGCTCGCCGACGCCCGCACGGTCTTCTGGAACGGTCCGATGGGCGTCTTCGAGCTGGCCCCCTTCGCCGACGGCACCCGCGCGGTGGCGGGCGCCCTGACGAAGATCGACGGGCTGTCCGTCGTGGGTGGCGGCGACTCCGCGGCGGCCGTCCGCACCCTCGGGTTCGACGAGGCCGCCTTCGGCCACATCTCGACGGGCGGCGGGGCGAGCCTGGAGTACCTCGAGGGCAAGCAGCTCCCCGGCATCGACGTCCTCGACGACTGACCGGACCGAGACCGCAGAGCCGGGCCACCACCCTGGCGCACGCAGACCACCCCGCAGACCACAGGAAACGCAGGAGACTGACCCGATGGCATCGCGCACACCGATCATGGCCGGCAACTGGAAGATGAACCTCAACCACCAGGAGGCGGTCGCCCTGGTGCAGAAGCTGGCCTGGACCCTGGCCGACAAGAAGCACGACCACGCCAAGGCCGAGGTGGTGGTCTGCCCGCCGTTCACCGACCTGCGGAGCGTGCAGACGATGGTCGACGGCGACAAGCTGCCGCTGCGCTACGGCGCGCAGGACGTCTCGACCGAGGACTCCGGCGCCTACACCGGGGAGATCTCGGCGGGGATGCTGGCGAAGCTGGGCTGCTCCTACGTGATCGTCGGGCACTCCGAGCGTCGCCAGCACCACGCCGAGACCGACGAGCTGGTCAACGCGAAGGCGAAGAAGGCGGTGGCCGCCGGCATGACGCCGATCGTGTGCGTGGGGGAGGGCCTCGACGTGCGCAAGGAGGGCCGCCAGGTCGAGCACACCGTCGCGCAGGTGGACGGCTCGCTCGCAGGGTTCGACGCCGCGCAGGTGTCTTCGCTGGTGATCGCCTACGAGCCCGTCTGGGCCATCGGCACCGGTGAGGTAGCGACGCCCGAGGACGCGCAGGAGGTCTGCGCCGCGATCCGGGCGCGGGTCGCGGAGCAGTGGGGCGACGACGCCGCCGCCGGGGTCCGCATCCAGTACGGCGGGTCGGTCAAGGCGGCCAACATCGCCGGCATCATGGCCCAGGCCGACGTCGACGGTGCCCTCGTGGGGGGTGCCTCCCTCGACGCCGACGAGTTCGGTGGCATCTGCCGGTTCTACGACATGCCCACCCTGTGACGGCCGCCCGGATGCCGCTCCACGCAAGGGCCGTGAGCACCTCTGAACGGGCGTCCTGTGGCTCGGACTGTCGCGTGTCCGGGTCGGGACCCGTGGGTTAGGATTCGCTCCGTGATCACCGTGTTGACCGTGTTGCTCGTCCTCACGAGCCTCCTGATGATCTTGCTGATCCTGCTCCACAAGGGCAGGGGTGGCGGGTTGTCCGACATGTTTGGTGGTGGCATGTCGAGCAGCCTGGGTGGGTCGTCGATCGCCGAGCGCAACCTCGACCGCATCACGATCGGCGCAGCGATGCTGTGGTTCGTCTGCGTGGTCGGTCTCGGGTTGCTCATGAAGTTCAAGTACGGCGGCTGACGGTCCGCATCGGCACAACATTCCCTCTGGGCCGCGCGGCCACATCCACGCGATCCAGCGAGTTTTCAGGAGGCAGCTCGTGGCAGTCGGAGGCAACGCGATCAGGGGGAGCCGGGTCGGCGCTGGCCCGATGGGTGAGGCGGAGCGCGGCGAGGCCGCACCCCGTCAGCAGGTGAACTTCTTCTGCGCCAACAACCACCGCTTCGAGGTCGCCTTCGCGGCCGAGGCGGTCCTTCCCGAGTCGTGGGACTGCCCGCGGTGCGGCCTTCCGGCGAGCATGGACCAGGACAACCCACCGCCGCCGCCGAAGATCGAGCCGTACAAGACCCACCTGGCCTACGTGAAGGAGCGCCGCTCCGACGCCGAGGCGGCCGACATCCTCGAGGAGGCGCTCACCCTCCTGCGTGACCGCCGCAAGCGCGGCGAGATCATCTTCTGACGGGGCCGCTGGTTTCCCATGTTCACATGGGAAACCAGCACTTCCCACGCGCTACATCCCGTGGGGAGTGCCAGTTCTGCGTGGGGTGCTCGTCGATGCGCGGGTGCTGCGTAGGTCACGTCTCCAGGTCTGCCGCAGCCGCGGTGTCGAGGTACCACCGCGTCTCCTCGAGCCCGCGCACGCGGGCCGCCGGCAGGTCGCGCGGCTCCTGGCGTACGGCGGCCGCGACCGCCTCCGCCTTGTCGTCGCCGGCGGCGACGAACCACACGCGCCTCGCACGGCCGAGCAGGTCGTAGCCCATCGACACCCGCTCGGGGGGCGGCTTGGGGGAGTCGTGGACGGCCACGACGGCCTCGGTGGAGTGACCGCGCTCGGGGAAGAGCGACGCCACGTGCCCGTCGGGGCCGATGCCGAGCATCAGCAGGTCGAAGGCCGGCGTCGCCGCGTCGTCGTGCGAGAGCACCTGTGAGATCGCGGCGGCGTACGTCGCGGCGGCCGAGTCGACGTCCGTCGCCTCGTCGCTGGTCGGCGCCCGCAGCACACGGGCGGGATTGACCGGCACGTAGGACAGCAGGTCCTCGTCGGCCTGCGCGTCGTTGCGCTCGTCGTCGCCGGCCGGCAGGAAGCGCTCGTCCCCCCACAGGACCGTGACGTGGGCCCAGTCGAGCCCCTGGCTGCGCGCCGCGAGCTCGCGGTGCACCTCCCGGGAGACCGACCCCCCGGTGAGCACGATGCGCGGCTCCTGCCCGGCCTCCAGCAGTCCCGCGAGCAGGGTGACCACGTCGGTGCCGAGGTGCGAGGCCGCGTCGGTGCGCGTCGGGTGGATGCGGACGTCGGGCTCCTCGGTCATCTCGACCTCCTGGTCGTGCGCTTCGTGGCGCGTCCGCCGCCCCGGGCCGGCGGCTCGCCGTCCTGCTTGCTCGTCCGCCGCCCCTCGATCTCCAGCAGGGCCCGGATCGTGGCCTCGTACACCTCGTCCGGGTCGAGGCGTCGCAGCTCCTCGGCGAGCAGCTCGGGGATGTCGCGCCGGCGCAGCGCCACCGGGCGGTCGGGCTGGGCGGGCACGCTCAGCGTCGCCACCGCGGGGTCGTCGCGGTCGCGCACGATGGTGATGTCGCCGCGCTCGGTCACCAGCCGCACACCGCTCACGCCGGTGCCGTCGGCACGCCGCCGGGTGACCGGCGCCCCGAGCCGGTCCGAGAGCCAGGCGCCGAGGAGGTCGGCGCTGGGGCTCACCCGCTGGGCGGCCACCTCGATGGCGCTCACCTTCGCCGGGAACTGGTCGAACGCCGCAGCCAGCAGCGCACGCCACGGCGTGATGCGGGTCCACGCGAGGTCGGTGTTGCCCTCGGCGTAGTTGGCGCACTGGGTGAGCATCGCCTTCGTCCGGTTGCGCGGCACCTCGGCCGCGTCGGTGATGCGGCGGGCCGCGAGCCGGCCGATCGGGTCCTCGGCGGGGGAGTCCGGCGCGGCCGTGGGCCACCACACGACGACGGGGGAGTCGGGCAGCAGCAGGGGCAGCACCACCGACTCGGCGTGGCCGGCGACGGGGCCGGAGAGCCGGATGACCGCCAGCTCGCCGGCGGCGCCCTTCGCGCCGGTGCGGATCTCCGCGTCGATGCGCGAGGCGCCGCGACGTGGCCCGACGACGACGGTCAGCAGGCGGGAGGGGTGCTCACGGGCGGCTGCGGTCGCAGCCGCGACGGAGTCCTCGCAGTCGGCGTCAGGAGCCACGACCACCATCGTCATGACCATCCCCATCGCCGGCGACCCGGCGGAGCGCCGCGCGCGCAGCATGCCGGCGGCGATCTCGCTGGCGTCGGTGTCCTCCAGGACGATGTCGCTCACGGCCGCCTCCAGGCCCGGCCGTCGCGCGCCAGCATCTCGTCGGCCGACGTCGGCCCCCAGGTGCCGCTCGGGTAGGGGTCGGGCTGCCCGCGCGCGGCCCAGTGCTCGGTGACGGGGTCGAGGATCCGCCAGGACTGCTCGACCTCCTCGTGGCGGGGGAAGAGCGGTGGCTCGCCCAGGAGGACGTCGAGGATGAGGCGCTCGTAGGCCTCCGGGGATGCCTCGGTGAACGACCCGCCGTAGGCGAAGTCCATGTTGACGTCGCGGATCTCCATCGCGGTGCCGGGCACCTTCGAGCCGAACCTGAGCGTCACCCCCTCGTCCGGCTGCACGCGGATGACCAGGGCGTTGGCGGCGAGGTCCTCCGTCGCGTGAGGACCGAAGGGCAGGTGGGGAGCCCGCTTGAAGGTCAGCGCCACCTCGGTCACCCGCCGGCCCAGCCGCTTGCCGGTGCGCAGGTAGAAGGGCACACCGGCCCACCGCCGGTTGTCGATCTCGAGCCGCATCGCGGCGTAGGTCTCCGTGGTGGAGTCGCCGGGGATGTCCTGCTCCTGCAGGTAGCCCTTCACCTTGACCCCGCCCGACCAGCCGGCGGTGTACTGGCCGCGCGCGGTGCCCTCGTCGAGCCGTCGGGGGAGGGTCACCGCCTCGAGCACCTTGATCTTCTCCAGCCGCAGGCTGCGCGCGTCGAACGACGTCGGCTCCTCCATGGCGGTGAGCGCCAGCAGCTGCAGCAGGTGGTTCTGGATGACGTCGCGCGCGGCGCCGATGCCGTCGTAGTAGCCGGCGCGGCCACCGATGCCGCCGTCCTCGGCCATGGTGATCTGCACGTGGTCGACGAAGTGGGAGTTCCACAGCGGCTCGAACATCGCGTTGGCGAAGCGCATCGCCAGGATGTTCTGGACGGTCTCCTTGCCGAGGTAGTGGTCGATCCGGAAGACCGACTCCGGCGGGAAGACGCGCGCGACGCTCTCGTTGAGCTCCCGCGCGGTCCTGAGGTCGTGGCCGAAGGGCTTCTCCACGACGACGCGGCGCCAGGCGTCGCCCGCCTGCTCGGTCAGACCGTGCTCCTCCAGCTGCCCGATGACGTTGCCGAAGTAGCGGGGCGGGATGGACAGGTAGAAGGCGTGGTTGCCTCCGGTGCCACGGAGCTGGTCCAGGTCGAGGATCGTCTGCCGCAGGTGACCGAAGGCGACGTCGTCGTCGAAGGCGCCCTGGACGAACCGGAAGCCCTGGACGAGCTGCTGCCAGGTCTCCTCGCGGAACTCGGTGCGCGCGTGCTCCCGCACCGAGTCGTGGACGACCCGTGCGAAGTCCTGGTCGGCCCAGTCACGCCGGGCGAAGCCCACCAGCGAGAAGCCCGGCGGCAGCAGCCCCCGGTTGGCCAGGTCGTAGATGGCCGGCATGAGCTTGGTCCGCGCGAGGTCGCCGGTGACGCCGAAGATCACCATGCCGCAGGGGCCCGCGATCTTCGACAGCCGCCTGTCCCGCGGGTCCCTGAGCGGGTTCGAGGACGGGCTGGTCATGTCAGCGACCGAGCAGGTCTCGCAGGGTCTCGACCCCGTGCTCGACGTCGTGGAGGTGGAGGCGCAGCACCGGCCGACCGTGGTCGGCGAGCACGGCGGCGTCACCGGCGGCCTGCGCCCCGATGAGCGTGCCGAACCCGAACTCACGGCCGGGGATCTGCAGGTCGACGCTCGGCTCGGCAGTCACCTGCAGGAAGGCGCCGGTCGCCGGGCCGCCCTTGTGCAGCTGGCCGGTGGAGTGCAGGAACCGGGGGCCCCACCCGAAGGTGACCGGACGCCGCGACCGCCCGGGCCAGCGCGTCGCGGACCGACTCGAGGTCTGCGTGCTTCCAGCGGTCGAGGTAGGCCATCACCGCGACGTAGCCGCGCTCGGGGTCGACCTGCCGGAGCAGTGCGGCCACGGCGTCGCGTGCGGTGCCCGGCTCGCCGAGCCAGGAGTCGTCACCCGGGACGAAGACGCTGAGCGGTCCGTCGGTGAACACCGGGTCACTGCCCGCAGGAGGGGCGTCGAGCAGCCCGCGGGCCGCCTCCTTGGCGCTCTCCACGTCGGGCTGGTCGAAGGGGTTGATGCCCAGCAGCCGACCTGCCGTGGCGGTGGCGACCTCCCACAGCAGGAGCTGTGCGCCCAGGGCGCCGGCGACCGTCACCTGGCTGTCCTCGGTCGCGAGGTCCTCGCCGTCGTTGTCGCCGACGAGGCGGGCGACCGTGACGTCGTCCCAGCCGGAGGCGACCTCGGGAGCGTCCACGTCGTCGACCACCACCGGCAGGATGCCGGTGCCGTGCTTGCCGGTGCTCTCCGCGATCAGCTGCTCGGCCCAGGCCGCGAACCCGCGCAGCCCGGAGCCGCCGTCGAGCAGCACCAGCTTGTCGCGCAGCGGCTCGGTGCCGGCGATCGCCGCCCCGAGCCGGAGGCCGGGGTTGGCCTCGTCGTCGGCGGCCAGGAGGTCGCTCACGACCTCGGCCTCGTCCAGCAGCCGCTCGACGTCGGCGCCGGCCAGCCCGCTGGGGACGAGACCGAACGCGGTCAGCGCGGAGTAGCGCCCACCCACGCCGGGGTCGGCGTTGACGACGCGGTAGCCCGCCGAACGGGACGCCTCGTCCAGGGGGCTGCCCGGGTCGGTGACCACCACGATCCGCTCGGCGGGGTCGATGCCCGCCGCCTCGAAGGCAGCCACGAACGCCCGTCGCTGCGAGTCGGTCTCCACGGTGGAGCCGGACTTCGACGAGACCACCACCACCGTGCTCTCGAGCCGGTGCCCGAGGGCCGCGGCCACCTGGCCGGGATCGCTGGAGTCGAGCACGGTGAGGTCCAGCTGCGCGGTGCCGCAGATGACCTCCGGTGCGAGCGACGACCCACCCATGCCGCACAGCACCACGCGATCGAGACCAGCCTCCTGCAGCTCGGAGCGCAGCGCCGCGATCTCGCCGATGAGCGGTCGCGACGACCGGGGCAGGTCGACCCAGGCGAGCCGCTTGGACGCCTCGTCCTCGGCGTCGGGACCCCAGAGGGTCGCGTCGCGCGCGAACAGAGCGCTCGCGAAGCCCTCGTCGACCAGCCGCGGGACGTGCTGGGAGACGGCTTCGGCCGCCGGCCCGTGGGCGACGACGTCGAGGGCGCCCGTCACGGGTGCGGTCATGCGTGCTCGCCGCGGCTGGCCGACATCTGCTTGTCGACCGTCGCGCTGAGCTCGTGCCAGGAGTCGACGAACTTGTCGACGCCCTCGGACTCGAGGGCACGGATCACGTCGTCGTAGTCGATGCCGACCTCGCCGAGCGCGTCCATGACCCGCTGCGCGTCGTCGTACATCCCCCGCACACGGTCGCCGGTGACCTCACCGTGGTCGGCGAAGGCATCCATGGTCTTCTCCGGCATGGTGTTGACGGTGTCCGCCGTCACCAGCTCGGCGACGTAGAGCGTGTCGGAGTAGTCGGGGTTCTTCACACCGGTCGAGGCCCACAGCGGGCGCTGCGGACGGGCGCCGTGCTCGGCGAGCTCGCGGAACCGCTCGCCGGAGAACACCTCCTCGAAACGCTTGTGCGCGAGCCGCGCGTTGGCGACCGCGGCCTTGCCCTTCAGCTCCAGCGCCTCCGGGGAGCCGATCGCGTCGAGGCGGCGGTCGACCTCGCTGTCGACGCGGGACACGAAGAACGAGGCCACCGAGTGGAGCTCGGAGAGGTCGACCCCGCTGGTGCGGGCCTGCTCCAGCCCCTCCAGGTAGGCGTCCATGACCGCGTCGTAGCGGCCCAGGCCGAAGATCAGGGTGACGTTGATGCTGATGCCCTGCCCCAGGGCGGCCGAGATGGCCGGCAGGCCCTCGGTCGTGGCAGGGATCTTCACCAGCAGGTTGGGGCGGTCGACCTTGCGCCACAGCAGCGCCGCCTGCTCCAGCGTCGCCTCGGTGTCGAAGGCCAGCGTCGGCGCGACCTCGATCGAGACGCGCCCGTCCACCCCGTCGGTCGCCTCGTGGACGTCAGCCAGGACGTCGCAGGCCCAGCGGACGTCATCGGTGGTCAGCTCGATGATGACGTCGTCCACCGACGCGCCGGCTCGCGTCAGCGCCGCGACCTGGTCGTCGTAGCGCTCGCCCTCGGCGAGGGCCGAGGCGAAGATGCTGGGGTTGGTGGTCACCCCGACGACGTGGCGACGCTGCACCAGGTCCTCGAGGTTGCCGGACGCCAGGCGCTCGCGGGACAGGTCGTCGAGCCAGATGGACACTCCCGCGTCGCTCAGCGCGGCGAGGCGCTCCGATCCAGAGCTCGGGCTGCCGTTCATGGGATCCTCCTGCTGCTGGTGGGTGCTGTCAGGTGCTTTCTCAGGTCTGCTGCCCTGTGGTCGTCCCTGCTGTCGTCGTACCCGTTGCGACCTCGCTCACCCCACGGCGGCGAGGCTCTCCTCGGCCGCCGCCACGACGGCCTCGGCGGTGAGGCCGAACTCCTGGTAGAGCGTGCTGTAGTCGGCGCTCGCCCCGAAGTGCTCGAGGGAGACCATCCGGCCGGCGTCGCCGACCACGTCGCGCCAGCCCTGCGCCACCGCAGCCTCGACGCTGACCCGCGCCCGGACGCCGGGGGGCAGCACCTCGTCGCGGTAGCCCTGCTCCTGCATGTCGAACCACTCACGGCACGGCATCGAGACGACCCGCGCCTGCACGCCCTTGCCGGCCAGCTGTCGCCTGGCCTCGACCGCGATCTGCACCTCGGAACCGGTCGCCACCAGGAGGACGTCGGGCGTGCCGTCGGTGTCGAGCAGCACGTAGGCGCCCTTGGCGACGCCGTCCACGTCGCCCCACTGCTGGCCGTCGTCGGCGCCCCGGGGGAAGGTCGGGACGTTCTGCCGGGTGAGGCACAGGGCGGCGGGGCCGTCGGGGTTCTCCAGGATCGTGCGCCAGGCGGCCACGGTCTCGTTGGCGTCGGCCGGGCGTACGACGTCCAGCTTCGGGATGGCGCGGAGCGCGGCGAGGTGCTCGATCGGCTGGTGGGTGGGTCCGTCCTCGCCGAGGCCGATGGAGTCGTGGGTCCAGACGTAGGTGACCGGCGCGCCCATGATCGCGGCGAGCCGCACGGCCGGCCTCATGTAGTCGGAGAAGACGAGGAACGTGCCGCCGTACACCCGGGTGCCGCCGTGCAGGGAGATGCCGTTCATGATCGCGCCCATGGCGTGCTCGCGGATGCCGAAGTGGAGCACGCGGCCGTAGCGGTCGCCCTGGAACTCCTTCGTCGAGCGCTCCGCCGGGATGAAGGACGGCTCGCCCTTGGGAGTCGTGTTGTTGGAGCCCGCGAGGTCGGCGGAGCCGCCCCACAGCTCGGGCAGGCGGGGGGCGATCGCGGTCAGCACCTCGCCGGAGGCCTTGCGGGTGGCGACGCCCTTCTCGTCGGCGTCGAAGGTCGGCAGCGCCTCGGTCCAGCCTTCGGGCAGGGTGCGGCTCGTCATCCGCTCGTGGAGCGCCCGGCGCTCCGGCTCGCGCTCGGCCCAGGCGTCGTACTGCTCCTGCCAGGTCTTGCGCGCCTCGGGCCCGCGCTCGCTCAGCGCCCGCGCGTGGGCGAGCACCTCGTCGTCCACCTCGAACGTCGCCTCGGGGTCGAAGCCGAGGATCTTCTTGGTCGCGGCCACCTCCTCGTCGCCGAGCGCGGAGCCGTGGGCGGTGCCCGTGCCCTGGGCGTTGGGGGCCGGCCAGGCGATGACGGTGCGGAGGCGGATGAAGCTGGGGCGGCCGGTCTCGGCCTTCGCGGCCTGGAGGGCGTCCCACAGTGCCTGGACGTCCTCCTCGTAGCCGGTGCCGCCGTGGGTCCAGTCGACCTCCTGGACGTGCCAGCCGTACGCCTCGTAGCGCTTGGCGACGTCCTCGCTGAAGGCGACGTCGGTGTCGTCCTCGATGGAGATCTCGTTGTCGTCGTAGATCAGGACGAGGTTGCCGAGCTCCTGGTGGCCCGCCAGGGAGGAGGCCTCGCCGCTCACGCCCTCCTGCATGTCGCCGTCGCTGGCGATCGCGAAGACGTAGTGGTCGAAGGGGCTCTGGCCGTCGGGGGCCTCGGGGTCGAGCAGCCCGCGCTCACGCCGGGCCGCCATCGCCATGCCCACCGCGTTGGCGACGCCCTGGCCGAGCGGGCCGGTGGTGGTCTCGACGGCCGCGGTGTGGTGGACCTCCGGGTGGCCCGGAGTCTTGCTGCCGAAGGTGCGCAGCGCCTTGAGGTCGTCGAGCTCGAGGCCGAAGCCGCCGAGGTAGAGCTGGATGTAGAGGGTGAGGCTGGAGTGTCCGGCCGAGAGCACGAACCGGTCGCGGCCGATCCACTCGAAGTCGTTGGGGTCGTGACGCATGACCTTCTGGAACAGCAGGTACGCCGCGGGGGCGAGGCTCATCGCCGTCCCGGGGTGGCCGTTGCCGACCTTCTGCACCGCGTCCATCGCGAGCACGCGCACGGTGTCGACCGCCCGCCTGTCCAGGTCGGTCCACTCCAGGTTGCTGCTCACGCCGGCTTCCTCTCGGGTCGGGTACCCCGCGAGCCTAACCGCGCCGCATGACCGAGGTCACCCGCCGGTCGAGGCCCGGGCGGGCGGCGCGAGGCCGTAGACTGCGAGCGCCTGTACGTGCCCTCCCGGGCCCGAGCGCCCAAAGGATGTCGTGACCGCGGTCGACCCACATCTCAGCGCGCGGCACGATGCTGCCCACGAGACGGTGCTGCGGATGCAGGCGGCCCTCCACGCCGACCCCGACCGGCCGGGGCTCCCGCCCGCCCGTCGTCGTGACGTCGTCGCGGCGTACGTCGGCCTCACCAAGCCCCGCATCATCGAGCTGCTGCTGCTGACGACGGTGCCGGTGATGTTCCTCGCCGAGCGGGGCGTGCCCGACCTGGGACTGGTCGTCGCCACCGTCGTCGGCGGCACCCTGTCCGCGGGCAGCGCCAACGCGCTCAACTGCGTCTACGACCGCGACATCGACGAGCGGATGCGCCGCACGCGGCGGCGCGCGCTGCCCCGCCACGTCGTGACGCCTCGTGCGGCCCTGATCTTCGGCCTCGCGCTCGGAGTGGTCTCGACCCTGATGCTGGGCGTGCTGGTCAACTGGCTGTCGGCCGGTCTCGCGCTGGCCGCCAACGTGTTCTACGTCGTCGGCTACACGATGATCCTCAAGCGGCGCACCAGCCAGAACATCGTCTGGGGCGGAGCCGCCGGCTGCTTCCCGGCGCTGATCGGCTGGACGGCTGTGACCGGGTCGCTGGCCTGGCCGCCCGTCGTGCTGTTCCTGGTCGTCTTCTTCTGGACGCCGCCGCACTTCTGGGCGCTGGGTCTGCGCTACCGCGAGGACTACGCCGCGGCCGACGTCCCGATGCTGCCCTCGGTCGCGCCTGCCAGGTCGGTCGGAGACCAGGTCGCGGCGTACTCCGTGGTGACCGTCGTGACCTCGCTCGTGCTGTGGCCGGTCGCCGGGACGGGCTGGTTCTACCCCGTGGTGGCGCTCGTCCTCGGCGCGGTCTTCATCAGCGAGTCGTTCCTGCTGCGGGCCCGCACCCGGCGCACGGACAGCGTCGTCGAGATGCGCCCGATGCGCCTCTTCCACTGGTCGAACATGTACCTCTCGCTGCTCTTCCTCGCCGTCGCCCTGGACCCCCTGCTCACCCGCTGACGCCTCCCTCGGCCGGTGGCAGACTCGGCCCATGGCGGCAGCAGAGGTCGATGCCTACCTGGCGGCGCTCGTCGAGCCGCACCGGGGCACGCTGGAGGCCCTCCGTGCGACGATCCTCGACCTCCTGCCTGGGGCAGAGGAGGGGCTCTCCTACGGGTGCCCGGCGTTCAAGGTGGACGGCAGGGCGGTCGCGGGGTTCGCGGCGTACAAGCACCACCTGAGCTACCTCCCGCACAGCGGCGCCGTGCTCGACGAGCTCGGCGACGACGTGAGCGGCTACGAGTGCTCGAAGGGAGCGATGAAGTTCGCCGTCGACGATCCGCTGCCGCGGAGCCTGGTGGCGACACTGATCGACGCGCGCATGCGTGAGCTGGGGCTCGCCACCTGATCGGGGAAACGCGCACGCACCTGGTGCGTGCTGGTTTCCCCGATGTCGTGCCCCGGACCTGCAACCGCGGCGTGGTCCACAGCGTCCGCGGCTGGAGTGGGAGCCACCGGGAGCAGGAAGCACCCTCGTGCCGTGCCGCCGGATCTCGTCTCCCTTCTCTCCACGCAGAGCGGCGTCGTGTCTCGCGGACAGCTGCTCTCGCTCGGGCTGTCGGACCACGACATCGCCAGGCTCGTCCGCGGCCGACTACTCGTTCGACTGCATCGCAGCGCCTACCTCGATCACACCGGGTCGCCCACATGGGAGCAGCGGTGCTGGGCCGCGGTCCTCACGATGGCGCCGGCGGCGCTGGCCGGCGAGAGCGCGCTGCGCGCAGCGGAGGGTGTGAACTCACGTCGGGGGAGCACCATCCACGTCGCCATCCCCTGGGAGTGCCGCCGTCAAGCGCTGGAGGGTGTGCGCGTCGTGCGCACCCGCGACTTCGCCACCGCGCTTCATCCAGGCAGCGGGCTGCCGAGGATCCGCTACGAGCACGCCGTGCTCGATGTCCTGCAGAGCGCCAGTGGCGACATGGAGCGCATCTCCCAGCTGACGCTGGCCGTGAACAGCCGTCGCACGAGCGCAGCCCGGCTCCGGACAGCGCTGGACCGGAGACCACGCCTGCCGGGAAGGAAGATCGTCGAGCGGCTCCTGGAGGACATCGAGGAAGGCACGTGCTCGGTGCTCGAGCACGGCCATCTCACACGCATCGAGCGTCCGCACGGACTTCCCCCGACGTCGAGGCAGGTGCGGGCCGTCCTCCGTGACGGCGTCGTCTATCGAGACGCAGTCTCGCGGCTGGGCGTGTGCCTGGAGCTGGACGGCCGCCTGCACGAACGAGGCGAGGAGCGGGAGCGCGACTTCGACCGTGATCTGGCTGCCGCGGCCGCGGGTCTGGCGACGGTCCGCCTGTCGTACGGCCAGGTCTATCGAAGGCCCTGCTGGACGGCGGGCCAGCTCGGACGCATCTACCGTGCGGCGGGCTGGTCAGGCGAGGTGCGGCAGTGCCGTTCCGACTGCGAAGTCACCTGATCGGGGAAGGCTGCCCTCACCCGGTGCGTGCAGGTTTCCCCGGTGTCGCAACAGCGGGGTCGCGGGTGCGGACGGCGAGCAGCAGCCAGGTCATCGCGGCGGCGACGAGCGCGGAGCCGAGCAGGTGGAAGCCCACCACGACCACCGGGAGGCCGGTGAAGTACTGCACGAAGCCGACGACCCCCTGCGCGAGCTCGACGAGCAGCAGCACCACGGCCGCGTCGCGGGCGGCGCCAGGCGCGGGGACGGCACGCATCACCAGCACCGTGGCGACGGTCAGACCCACCAGCAGGAAGACGAAGTCGACGTGCAGCTGCGACGCCGCTCGCGGGTCGAGGCCGTTGCGGGGGGCGGCGGCGTCGCCGGCGTACGGGCCGGACCCGGTGACGACGGTGCCGAGGTAGAGCACCACCCAGCCCACGACGAAGACCAGCTGCACCAGCCACGCCACCGGGTCGGGTACGGCGCGTCGGGCCGGGGCGTCCGGCTGGCGCACGCGCAGCACCAGCGCCACGGCGACGCCGATCATCGCCATCGACAGCAGCAGGTGGCCGGCCACGACCCACGGGTCGAGGTCGACGAGCACGGTGACGCCGCCCAGCACCGCCTGGGCGGGCACCCCGATCGCGAGGACCAGCGCGAGCCGGGTCACCCCTCGGCGCCCCACCTGCCAGGCGGCGACGAAGGTGGCGATCGCCACGGCCGCGATCAGGAAGGTGACCAGCCGGTTGCCGAACTCGATCACGCCGTGCACGCCCAGCTCGCCGTGCGGCACGAAGGACTCGTCGGTGCACCGGGGCCAGGTGGGGCACCCGAGACCGCTGCCGGTCAGTCGCACGACACCGCCGGAGACCACGATGAGGATGTTGACCGCCAGCGACGCCCACGACAGGGCAGGCAGCCAGCGGTGCGCCCAGCCGGCCGGCTCACCCGACGAGGCGGGGACGGCGGGCGCCGGCTGGTGCGTCACTCCCACCGGAAGGTCCTGGCGGTCAGCGCGGCGCCGACGACCCCCCAGAGCAGCAGCACGAGCGTGGGACCGAGCGGGAAGGTGCCGATGAGCAGCGCCTCGCGCAGCCCGCCCCCGAGCGCGCCGGAGGGCAGCCACCGGAGGAAGGGCTCCGCGGCGCCGTACACCGAGGCGGGCAGCACGACAGCCCCGCCGGCCGCGAGCAGCAGGTAGACGAGGTTGGCGACCGCGAGGGTCGCCTCGGCACGCAGTGCGCCCGCGACGAACAGCCCGAGAGAGGCGAAGGCGGCGGTGCCCGACACCGGCCACGACCAGGGCGCCGGTGACGCCGCGCAGCGTGAGCTCCGGGCTCCAGCCCATCAGCAGCGCCGCGCCGCCCAGGACGACCGCCTGCAGCGCCAGGACGGCCAGCAGCGCCCCGACCTTGCCCAGCAGCAGCCCGTGCCGGGGGAGCGGGGAGGCACCGAGCCGCTTGAGGACGCCGTACCTGCGCTCGAAGCCGGTGCTGATCGCCAGCGAGGTGAACGCCGTGGACATGATGGCCAGGGCCAGCACCCCGGGGGCGAGCGTGTCGATCGGGGTGTAGGAGAGCGAGAGGTTCTGGCGCTCGATCGCGGTGACCCCGGCGAAGAGCACCAGCAGCGGGATCACGACCGCCAGGAGGAGCTGCTCGCCGTTGCGGACCGTGAGCCGTGTCTCCATGAGCGCCTGCGCGCGCACCTGCCGCAGCAGGGGCGCCCGCCCCGGCTGGGCGGTGAACGTGCCGGTCGGTGCGGACATCAGTCGAACTCCCGTCCGGTGAGCCGCAGGAAGACGTCCTCGAGGTTGTGCCGCCCGAAGGCCAGCGAGTCGAGGTGCACGTCGTGACGCTCGCACCACTGGGTCACCACGACCAGCGCCTTCGCCTCCAGCTCGCCGGTGACGAGCACCGTCGTGGTGTCGACCCAGTGCACCTCGCCGAGCGAGCCGAGGTCCGCGGCCAGCGAGTCCGGCAGGTGGTCGGGCAGCGGGCCGTCCGCGGTGAGGCGCAGGGTGCGCTGGCCGGAGGCGCGGGTGAGCTCGTCGGGGGTGCCGGAGGCGATCACGCGGCCGCTGTCGATGATGTGGATCTGGTCCGCCAGCCGCTCCGCCTCGTCGAGGTAGTGCGTGGTGAGCACGGTGGTGACCCCGTCGCCGCGCACCTCGCGCAGCAGGTCCCAGGTGTCGCGTCGTGCCTGCGGGTCCATGCCCGCGGTCGGCTCGTCGACGAACAGCAGCTCGGGCCGCCCGACGATCGCCATCGCGAGGGCGAGCCGCTGCTGCTGGCCACCGGAGAGCCGGCGGTACGGCGTCCGGCCGCACGACCCGAGGCCGAGGCGCTCCACGAGCATCGGCACCGGCAAGGGGTGGGCGTGGAGGGACGCGGCGTGGTGCAGCGTCTCCTCAGCCCGAGCCCCGGTCCAGGCGCCACCGCGCTGCAGCATCACGCCGATCCGGGGGAGCAGGGCCCGGCGGTCGCGGTGGGGGTCGAGCCCGAGGACCCGCACCGTGCCCTCGTGGGGGCGACGGAACCCCTCGCAGGTCTCGAGGGTGGTGGTCTTGCCGGCGCCGTTGGGGCCGAGGACCGCGGTGATGGTGCCGCGCTCGACGGTGAGGTCGAGCTCGTCGACGGCGGTCTTGCGCCCGTAACGCATGACGAGCCCGCTGATCTCCACAGCAGGGTCGGTCCGGCGCACCCGCAAAGTCTAGGTGGGGAGCCGCCGGAGCCCTGGATTGGCCGAGTGTGACATTCGCGCCTGGCCACCCCTCGGGCGGAGGTTAGGGCAGCCTTATTTGATCCGATCCAACGAATAACGCAACAATGGTGTGGTGGAAATCGACGTCAGCACCCCTGGGCTCGAGGAGCGCGTAGACGCTCCTACCCGGACGCGCGTCGCCCGGACCATCCTCGAGCACGGTCCCACGACGGTCGCGGCGCTCGCGCAGCAGCTCTCGCTGACCCCTGCGGCCGTGCGCCGCCACCTCGACCACATGCTCGACGAGGGCAGTGTCGAGGTGCGTGAGCCCGATGCCCGCCGGGCCCGCGGCCGCGGCCGCCCCGCCAAGCTCTTCGCGCTCACCGAGACCGGTCGCGACCAGTTCGAGCAGCAGTACGACGACCTCGCCGCCCAGGCGCTGCGGTTCCTGGCCCAGCACGGCGGGGAGCAGGCGATCACCGCCTTCGCCCGCGAGCGGTTCTCCTGGGTCGAGGACGCGGTCGCCACGTTGCTCGAGAGCCGACCCGACCTGTCGGCCTCGCACGCCCTGGCGCAGGTCCTGCGCGGGGCAGGATTCGCCGCCACCGTGCACGAGGGCCCCGTCGGCGAGCAGCTGTGCCAGCAGCACTGCCCCGTCGCCCACGTCGCCCACGAGTTCCCGCAGCTGTGCGAGGCCGAGACCGAGGTCTTCTCCCGCGTGCTCGGCAGCCACGTGCAGCGACTCGCCACCATCGCCCACGGCGACGGGGTGTGCACCACCTGCATCCCCGCCGGCACCCACACACCACTCACGCTCACCGCACGACCGAGCACGGCAACCACCCCCCTGGAGAGGCGCTCACCATGACCACGCACCCCGAGGCTCCCACCACCGGGACGGCCGGCCCCGCCCCCACCTCCATCGAGGAGCTCAACCCCGAGCTCAAGGGCCTGGGCAAGTACGAGTACGGCTGGGCCGACTCCGACGTCGCGGGCGCGTCCGCCACCCGCGGCCTCAACGAGGACGTCGTGCGCGACATCTCGCGCCGCAAGGGCGAGCCCCAGTGGATGCTCGACCTGCGGCTCAAGGGCCTGCGGCTCTTCGGCCGCAAGCCGATGCCGACGTGGGGCGCCGACCTGTCGACCATCGACTTCGACAACATCAAGTACTTCGTGAAGTCGACCGAGAAGCAGGCGACCACCTGGGACGAGCTGCCCGACGACATCAAGAACACCTACGACAAGCTCGGCATCCCCGAGGCCGAGAAGCAGCGGCTGGTCTCCGGCGTCGCCGCGCAGTACGAGTCCGAGGTCGTCTACCACAAGATCCGCGAGGACCTCGAGGAGCAGGGTGTCCTCTTCCTCGACACCGACACCGCGCTCAAGGAGCACCCGGAGCTCTTCAAGGAGTACTTCGGCACCGTCATCCCCGTCGGTGACAACAAGTTCGCCGCGCTCAACACCTCCGTGTGGTCCGGCGGCTCCTTCATCTACGTGCCGAAGGGCGTGCACGTCGACATCCCGCTGCAGGCCTACTTCCGGATCAACACCGAGAACATGGGCCAGTTCGAGCGGACGCTGATCATCGTCGACGAGGACGCCTACGTGCACTACGTCGAGGGCTGCACCGCGCCGATCTACAAGACCGACTCGCTGCACTCCGCCGTCGTCGAGATCGTCGTCAAGAAGGGCGCCCGCTGCCGCTACACGACCATCCAGAACTGGTCGAACAACGTCTACAACCTGGTGACCAAGCGCGCGACCTGCGAGGCCGGCGCCACCATGGAGTGGATCGACGGCAACATCGGCTCCAAGGTCACCATGAAGTACCCGGCCGTCTACCTCATGGGCGAGCACGCCCGCGGCGAGACGCTGTCGATCGCCTTCGCGGGCGAGGGCCAGCACCAGGACGCCGGCTCCAAGATGGTGCACGCCGCGCCGTACACCTCGAGCTCGATCGTCTCCAAGTCCGTCGCGCGCGGTGGTGGGCGGACGTCGTACCGCGGGCTGGTGCAGGTCAACGAGGGCGCGCACCACTCGCGCTCCAACGTGCTGTGCGACGCGCTGCTGGTCGACCAGATCAGCCGCTCCGACACCTACCCCTACGTCGACGTCCGCGAGGACGACGTCTCCATGGGCCACGAGGCCACCGTCTCCAAGGTCTCCGACGACCAGCTCTTCTACCTGATGAGTCGTGGGCTGGCGGAGGACGAGGCGATGGCGATGATCGTGCGGGGGTTCGTGGAGCCGATCGCCAAGGAGCTGCCGATGGAGTATGCGCTGGAGCTGAACCGGTTGATCGAGCTGCAGATGGAAGGCGCTGTTGGGTGAGTCCCGGGGGTGCCACCGCGGCACGACGCCGGCCACCCCCGTCGCCCCGCCGCTCGGCGCCCGTCAGCGCCGAGCTCCCACCACTTCCTCGTTGCTGGGTCTTGTCCAGCAGCGGGCTACATGTCGAGAGAACGGAAGAGCTAGCAAGTGACTGTGACTGAGACGCCGAACGTCGCCCCCAATGTCACAGGGGCTGTCGAGACGGCTGCGCCGGGGGCGCTGTCGGGGGTGGCTTCGCACCTCCACCCGCAGGGGTCGTTCTCGGTCGAGGACCACACGGTGCCCACCGGGCGCGAGGAGATCTGGCGCTTCACGCCGCTGAAGCGGCTGCGACAGCTGCACGCCGACGCCGCGTTCACCGACGAGGGCGTCCGGGTGCTGTGGACCGAGGCCTCCGACGCGTTCGTGACGCCGGTCAGCGGTGAGGACGCCCACGTCCTGCGCGGGATCAGCGGGCTGGTGCCCAACACCCGGTTCGCTGCCCGCGTGCTCGCCGAGGCCGCCGACACCGTGCTCGTCGACATCCCTGCCGAGACCGAGCTCGCCGAACCGGTCGTCATCGACGTCGACGGCGTCACCACCGATGCCTCGGCCCAGCACCTCGTGGTGCGGGTGGGCGCCCACGCACGCGCTGTCGTCGTGCTGCAGCACAGCGGCAGCGCGACCCTGGCCGAGGTGGTCGAGGTCGAGGTCGGGGACGGCGCGGACGTCTCCGTCGTGAGCCTGCAGGACTGGGCCGACGACGCCGTCCAGCTCGCCCACCACGAGGCCAGCGTCGGTCGCGATGCGACGTACAAGCACGTGGCGATCAGCTTCGGCGGCGACCTCGTGCGGATGGACGCCAACGTCTCCTACCGCGGCCCCGGTGGCTCCGCCACGCTGCTGGGCCTGTACTTCGCCGACGCGGGGCAGCACATCGAGCACCGGCTGTTCGTCGACCACACCGCCCCACACACCAAGAGCAACGCGGTCTACAAGGGCGCGCTGCAGGGCCAGGGCGCGCACACCGTGTGGGTCGGCAACGTGCTGATCCGCAAGGTCGCCGAGGGCATCGAGACCTACGAGCAGAACCGCAACCTGGTCCTCACCGATGGCTGCACCGCCGAGTCCGTGCCCAACCTGGAGATCGAGACCGGCGAGATCGAGGGGGCCGGCCACGCCTCCACGACGGGCCGCTTCGACGACCAGCAGCTGTTCTACCTGCAGTCGCGCGGCATCCCGGAGCCGGAGGCGCGCCGGCTGGTCGTGCACGGCTTCTTCAACGACATCGTCAACAAGATCGGCATCCCCGCCCTCGAGGAGCGGCTGATGGCGACCGTGGAGGCCGAGCTGCAGAAGAACGTCCTGGCGGAGCGTGCCGGGGAGGAGAGCCGGTGAGCTTCGAACGCGCCTGCGCCCTGGCCGAGCTGACGGACCAGGAGCCGCTCGCGGTCACGATCGGCGACACCGAGGTCGCCGTCATCAAGACCGAGGGCGAGGTGTTCGCGATCCGCGACGAGTGCTCGCACGCCGCCATCGCGCTGTCCGAGGGCGAGGTCGAGGACTGCCACGTGGAGTGCTGGCTGCACGGGTCGACGTTCGACCTCCGCACCGGCAAGCCGACCACCCTCCCGGCCACCGAGCCGGTGCCGGTCTACCCCGTCCGTGTCGACGGCGACGACGTGCTCGTCGACGTCCAGAACCCCACCAACTGAACTTCGGTGGTCGAGGTGCGAACGACGTGCGCCTCGAAACCACCGCCACTGAAAGGAAGACATGAGCACCCTGGAGATCAACGACCTGCACGTCAGCGTCGACACCGAGGACGGCCCGAAGGAGATCCTCAAGGGCGTCACCCTGACGATCCGCGAGGGCCAGACCCACGCGATCATGGGCCCCAACGGCTCGGGCAAGTCGACGCTCGCCTACTCCGTCGCCGGCCACCCGAAGTACACCGTCACCTCCGGCACGGTGACTCTCGACGGCCAGGACGTGCTGGGCATGTCGGTCGACGAGCGTGCCCGCGCCGGGCTCTTCCTCGCCATGCAGTACCCCGTCGAGGTGCCGGGCGTCTCGGTGTCGAACTTCCTGCGCTCGGCGAAGACCGCAGTGACGGGGGAGGCGCCCAAGCTGCGCACGTGGATCAAGGACGTCAACACCGCGATGGACCGCGTCCAGATGGACAAGACGATGGCCCAGCGCAGCGTCAACGAGGGCTTCTCCGGCGGTGAGAAGAAGCGCCACGAGATCGTGCAGCTCGAGCTGCTCGACCCCAAGGTGGCGATCCTCGACGAGACCGACTCCGGCCTCGACATCGACGCGCTGCGGGTGGTCTCCGAGGGCGTCAACCGGTTCACCGAGAACGGCGACAAGGGCGTGCTGCTGATCACGCACTACACGCGGATCCTGCGCTACATCAAGCCCGACTTCGTGCACGTCTTCGTCGACGGTCGCGTCGCCGAGGAGGGCGGCCCCGAGCTCGCCGACAAGCTCGAGGCCGAGGGCTACGCCGCCTACCAGACCGCCAGGACGGCGGGCTGATCCGATGACGCGCGACCTGCCGGGGCTCCTGCCGGGGCTCGACCTCATCCGCCAGGACTTCCCGATCCTGCAGCGGTCGATGGCTGACGGCCGGGCGCTGGTCTACCTCGACAGCGCGAACACGTCGCAGAAGCCGCAGGTGGTCATCGACACGATGGTCGACCACCTGGAGCGGCACAACGCCAACGTGGCCAGGGCGGTGCACCAGCTCGGCGCGGAGTCGACCGAGGCGTTCGAGGGCGCCCGCGACAAGGTGGCGGCCTTCATCGGCGCCCCCTCCCGCGACGAGGTGATCTTCACCAAGAACGCCTCCGAGGCGCTCAACCTGGTGGCCAACACGCTCGCCTGGGCCGACGGTGACCTCCGGGTCGGGCCGGGCGACGAGGTGGTCATCAGCGAGATGGAGCACCACTCCAACATCGTGCCGTGGCAGCTGCTCTGCGAGCGCACGGGCGCGACGTTGCGGTGGTTCGGGCTCACCGACGACGGACAGCTGGACATGACCGACGTCGACGGGCTCATCAACGAGCGCACCAAGGTCGTCTCGGTGACCTGGGTGTCCAACGCGCTCGGCACGATCAACCCCGTGCGGCAGATCGCCGACAAGGCGCACGCGGTCGGCGCGCTCGTCGTGCTCGACGCCTCCCAGGCGGTCCCGCAGATGCCGGTCGACGTGGTCGCCAGCGGGGCCGACTTCCTCGCCTTCACCGGCCACAAGGTGGTCGGGCCGACCGGGATCGGCGTGCTCTGGGGCCGCCGGGCCGTGCTGGAGCTGCTGCCACCCTTCCTCGGCGGCGGCGAGATGATCCGCACGGTCTCCATGGAGCGGTCGACGTACGCCGACATCCCGTCGAAGTTCGAGGCCGGCACGCCGCCGATCGTCGAGGCGGTCGGCCTGGGTGCGGCCGTGGACTACCTCGGCCACGTCGGCATGGACGCGATCCGCGCACACGAGGAGGCCATCACCGGCTACCTCCTGGACGGCCTGGCGAGCGTGAGCGGGGTCAGCGTGCTCGGTCCCGCGAGCTCGCACCAGCGCGGCGGCGCGGTGAGCTTCGAGCTCGCCGGCGTGCACCCGCACGACGTCAGCCAGCTGCTGGACAGCCAGGGCATCGCGGTGCGGGCGGGGCACCACTGCACCAAGCCGCTGCACGCGCGCTACGGGGTGCAGTCGAGCGCACGCGCGTCGTCGTACCTCTACACGACCCCGGAGGAGATCGACGCCCTGGTCGAGGGCCTCGAGTACACCAAGAAGTACTTCCGGGTCGACTGAGGTGAGCGACGATGTCTGACTTGGACGCGATGTACCAGGAGATCATCCTGGACCACTACAAGCACCCGCAGAACGCCGGGCTCCGCGAGCCCTACGAGGCCGAGGTGCACCACGTGAACCCCACCTGCGGCGACGAGGTGACCCTGCGGGTCCACGTCACCGGGCAGGGCGACCAGGCGACGGTGGCCGACGTGTCGTACGACGCCCTGGGCTGCTCGATCAGCCAGGCGGCGGTCAGCGTGCTGACCGAGCTGCTGATCGGCCGCTCGATCGCGGACGCGATGCGCATCCACGCCGAGTTCCACGAGCTGATGATGAGCCGCGGCAACCTGGAGCCCGACGAGGACGTGCTCGGCGACGGGATCGCCTTCGCGGGGGTCGCGAAGTTCCCCGGGCGCGTGAAGTGCGCGCTGCTGGGGTGGATGGCCTGGAAGGATGCGACGGCACAGGTCGTCGGGTCCGCCGAGAGCACTGAGAGCACTGAGAGCACAGAGAGCACTGGGACGATCGAGTGAGGAGCTCCGATGACTGACATCAGCAGGACCACGGGCGCGGCCGGTCAGGCCGACCACAGCGACCTGCCCGAGGTGCCGACCCCTGCCCCGGGCGGCACCCTGAGCGTCGAGGACGTCGAGGAGGCCATGAAGGACGTCGTCGACCCCGAGCTCGGCATCAACGTCGTCGACCTCGGGCTGCTCTACGACGTGCACATCGACGGCAGCAACGTGGTGCTCGACATGACCCTGACGTCGGCGGCGTGCCCGTTGACCGACGTGATCATGGACCAGACCAACTCCGCGCTCGAGGGCATCGCCTCCGACGTCGCGATCAACTGGGTCTGGATGCCGCCGTGGGGTCCCGACAAGATCACCGACGACGGCCGCGAGATGCTCCGCGCCCTCGGCTTCAACGTCTGAGGGTCTCACCTGTGCCCGTCGTGCTGGTGCCGGCGGCACGGGTGGTCCGCTGGTTCGACAACTTCGCCGAGCGGCACGGGTCGCCGGAGCTCTCGGTGCGTGACGGTGCGCTGGCCGCGCGCGCCGAGGACGGCTCGACCGCCGAGGCGCGGCTCCCCTTCGGCAGTGCGTACGACGGCGCGGCCGACCCGGCTGCCTTCGCGGCGGCGGTGCACGCGCCCGGTGCGTGGGGAGTGCTGCTCGTGCGCAAGGGCGGCTTCGCGGTGGCTCGGCTCCAGGGCGACGAGCTGGAGGCGAGCAAGGTGGGACAGCGACACGTGCAGGGCCGGACCAAGGCCGGCGGGCAGTCGCAGCAGCGGTTCGCCCGGCGGCGCGACAACCAGGCGCACGCGGCGTACGAGGCCGCCACCGGGCACGCCGTGCGACTGCTCTCGCCCGGTGTCGGCGTGCTCGTCACCGGCGGCGACCGGACGGCGGTCGAGGAGTGCCTGGCCGACCCGCGACTGGCGCGCCTGGTCGGCCGGGTGGACACCCGGTGGCTGCCCACCCCTGATCCCCGGCGGTCCGTCCTGGACCAGGCGGTCAGGGACGCCGTCGCCGTCGCCGTCGAGGTCACCAACGCCTGAGCTGCCCGGAGCTGGCTCAGCCCTTCGTCGCGGTCTCGAGCGGCGCCACCGGCTCCTCGCGACCGACCAGGAAGGCGTAGGTGAAACCGGCGAGGAGCCCCCCGGCGGCGGGCGCCAGGATGAACAGCCACAGCTGTGAGATCGCGTCGCTCCCCACGAACAGCGCCGGCCCGATGGAGCGTGCGGGGTTCACCGACGTGTTGGTGACCGGGATGCTGACCAGGTGGATGAGCGTGAGCGCCAGCCCGATGGCGAGCGGCGCGAATCCCTTCGGCGCCCGGGTGTCGGTGATGCCGAGGATCACGTACAGGAAGACCGCGGTCAGCACGACCTCGATGACGAGCCCGGCGAGCAACGAGTACTCGCCGGGGGAGCGGTCGCCGTACCCGTTGGTGGCGAAGCCGGACTCGGATGCCGAGAAGCCGTCCTGCCCCGACGCCACCACGTAGAGGACCGCGGCCGCGACGACGGCCCCGACGACCTGGGTGACCACGTAGGCCGGCGTGTCCTTCCACGCGAACCGGCCGCCGGCGGCGAGGCCGAGCGTGACCGCCGGGTTGAAGTGGCCGCCCGAGACGTGCCCCACGGCGTAGGCCATGGTCAGCACCGCGAGTCCGAAGGCGAACGAGACCCCGAGGAAGCCGATCCCGAGGTGGACGTCGTCGCTCACGAATCCGGCGGCGAGCACGGCCGCCCCGCAGCCAGTGAGGACGAGGACGAAGGTGCCGAGGAACTCGGCGGCGAGGCGTTGGGGCATCGGGACCGGGCTGGGCATGGCGACCTCCGTGATGATCGAGGCGGAGTCTCCTCCGCGCCGTGCCACCCCAGTGCACCACCTCGCCCCGCGGGGTTCCAGGGCTGCAGGGCCCTGGTCCAGGTCAGCTCGGGTACAGCTCGTCGGTCGCGAAGGTGTCGCAGCCCTGCAGCGTGCCGTCGGTGTAGCCGCGGTCGAACCACATCTGGCGGGCCGCCGCCGACCCGTGGGTCCAGGTCTCGGGGTCGGAGCGGCCACCCGCGCGCTCCTGGATGCGGTCGTCCCCGACGGCCGCCGCGGCGTCCATCGCCTCGTGGATGTCCTGCTCGTCGAGGTCCACGATGAGGACCTCGCCGTCCTCGCCCGGGGAGCTGGTGGCGTGCTTGGTCCACATGCCGGCCAGGCAGTCGGCCATCAGCTCCACGCGCACGCCGTCGCTGTTCGGCCCCTTCTGGGTGCGAGCGCGAGCGAGGTAGCCGAGGAGGTTCTCGACGTGGTGGCCGTACTCGTGCGCCAGCACGTAGGCCTCGGCGAAGTCGCCGCCCTCCGCGCCGAGCTGGCCCTCGAGCATCTCGTCGAAGAACGTGGTGTCGAGGTAGACCTTCATGTCCCCCTGGACCGGGCAGTAGAACGGCCCCACGTCGGAGGTGGCGGCACCGCAGCCGGTGTCGACCTGGCCGCTGAAGATGACCGTGTCGGCCTCCTGGTAGTCACGGCTGGTCTGCTGGGGCAGCGCGCGCGCCCAGAAGTCCTGGATCGAGTTGACCACCGCGAGCCGGGCGCAGTCGGGGTTCTCGTTGGCGTCCTCGCCCGACTCGCACTCGGTGAGCTCGCTGGTGCTGACCGCCTGGTCGTCGGAGCGCGGGTCGCTCGCCCCGGTGGTCCCGCCACCGCCCCCGCTCAGGGACTGCACCACCACGAAGATGATGATGATCAGGATCACTCCGCCGATGCCGCCGCGTCCCACGCTCGCGGGGATCGGCAGCCCGCGGCCGCCGCTGCCGAAGCCGCTGCGTCCACCACCCCGGCGCACCTGGATCTGGCTCCGGTCGAGGCGAGCCTTCGGGTTGAAGCGCATCGGGTGGGTCCTCCATGCCGCTGGCTGCGGGCACGTCGGGGGGTCCGACGGGCCGGGTCAGGGGCATTCTGTCCGTTCGGCTGGCGTCCACACCCGGCGGTAGAGTGGGCCACGCGGCTCCACCCGCCGCCGAGTCCCACGCCCGTGCCGCCACGGGCGTTTCCTGTGTCTGTTGCCGTGCCCCCGGAGGCCCCACGTGATCACCGTGCACGACCTCGAGGTGCGCGCCGGCGCGCGCCTGCTGATGGAGCACGTCACGTTCCGGGTGGGGTCGGGCGACAAGGTCGGGCTGGTCGGGCGCAACGGCGCCGGCAAGACGACGTTGACGCGGATCCTCGCCGGCGAGGCCCTGCCGGCGGCGGGCGACGTGACGCGGTCGGGGGAGGTCGGCTACCTGCCCCAGGACCCGCGCACCAGCGACCCCCAGGTGGTCGCCCTCCACCGCATCCTGTCCGCGCGCGGCCTCGACGACGCCGTACGACGCCTGCGCGAGTCGGAGCAGGAGATGGCGTCCGACGACCCGGACCTCCGCGACCGCGCCATGCGCAAGTACGAGCGCGCGGACGCGGTGCTGCATGCCGGCGGCGGCTATGCCGCCGAGTCCGAGGCGCGGCGGATCGCCTCCAGCCTCAACATCGAGGACCGGGTGCTCGACCAGCCGCTGGGCACGCTGTCCGGCGGCCAGCGGCGCCGGGTCGAGCTGGCCCGCATCCTGTTCTCCGGGGCGGAGACCCTGCTCCTCGACGAGCCGACCAACCACCTCGACGCCGACTCGATCGTGTGGCTGCGCGACTTCCTGCGCACCCACAGAGGCGGGCTGGTGGTGATCAGTCACGACGTCGCGCTGCTCGAGGCCTGCGTGACCAAGGTGCTCCACCTCGACGCGACGAGGGCGGAGGTCGACGTCTACAACATGGGGTGGTCGGCCTACCTGCAGCAGCGCGAGCAGGACGAGCGGCGACGCCGGCGTGAGCGCGCCAACGCCGAGCGCAAGGCCACGACCCTGATGGACCAGGCCAACCGGATGCGGGCCAAGGCCACGAAGGCGCAGGCCGCGCAGTCGATGCTGAAGCGCGCCGAGCGGCTCATGCAAGGCGTGGAGGAGGAGCGTCGCGCCGACCGGGTCGCGAGGATCGCCTTCCCCAAGCCGGCTCCGTGCGGTCGCACCCCGCTGACGGCCTCCGAGCTGTCGAAGTCCTACGGCTCCCTGGAGGTCTTCACCGACGTCGACCTGGCGATCGACAAGGGCAGCCGGGTGGTGATCCTCGGCCTCAACGGCGCCGGGAAGACCACGCTGCTGCGCATCCTCGGGGGCATCGACAAGCCCGACACCGGCCAGGTGGAGCCCGGGCACGGACTCAGGCTCGGCTACTACGCCCAGGAGCACGAGACCCTCGACGTCGGCCGCACCGTGCTGGAGAACCTCCGCACCGCGGCGCCGCAGCTCGCGGACGCGGAGGCGCGCAGCGTGCTGGGATCCTTCCTCTTCAGCGGCGACGACGCGATGAAGCCGGCGGGCGTGCTCTCGGGCGGCGAGAAGACCCGGCTCGCGTTGGCGATCCTCGTGGTGTCGAGCGCCAACGTGCTGCTGCTGGACGAGCCCACCAACAACCTCGACCCTGCATCCCGGGAGGAGGTCCTGGCCGCGATCCGCTCCTACGAGGGTGCGATCGTGCTCGTCACCCACGACGAGGGGGCGGTGGCCGCGCTCGAGCCCGACCGGGTGCTGATCCTCCCCGACGGGGTCGAGGACCTGTGGAACGACGACTACGCGGAGCTGGTCGCGCTGGCCTGAGTCAGACGGTCAGACGGTCAACGTCAGACGGAGGGCTGGTCGACGGGGTGCCGGGTCACGCAGTAGACGCGCCCGCTCGGGTCGCGCAACGTCACCCAGTGGGGCGTGCGGCGGAGCTCGGTCGCGCCGAGGGCGACGTGTCGCTCGGTCTCGGCAAGGTAGTCGTCGCTGCCCAGGTCGAGGTGCGCCATGACGACGGGCTGCTCGTCGTCCAGTCGCTGCAGCAGGAACTGGATCGCCAGCCCCTCCGGTCGCCGTAGGCGGCGGAACTCGTCGTCCGGGTCCTTGTCGACCAGCTCCCAGCCGGTGAGGTCGGCCCAGAACCTGCACTCCTCCTCCCACCGGGACGGTGGGATGTCCAGGCAGACCTGGTCCACCAGGCTGCGGCCGCCCGGCCAGCTCGCCGGGGCGGCCGCACGGGACGCGGGGTGGGGCACGACGCAGAAGGTCATCCCGCCCGGCGACCCGCACACGACGTACCCCTGGTCGAGGTAGCTGGCGCTCGCGCCCAGCTCCTCCGCGCGCTGTGCCAGGGCGCGGACGTCGTCGGTGTGCAGGTCGAGGTGCAGCCCGCCGGGGGACGACTGCAGGACCGCCTGGACCTTGAGGTGGGGGTCCGCGTCCGCGGGCAGCAGCGAGGCGAACTCCTCACGTGCACCGCGGCGCGGCGAGAGGTCGTACCCCGTCACCCGGGACCAGAAGGACTCGGCGGCCTCGGCGTGCTCCCGCGGTGTGTCCAGGAACGCGGTCACCCAGCGGACGTCGGCGCTCATGCGTCACCCGCGACAGGTCTGGAGGTTGCTCGAGCGGTCATCGGCCGAGGCTACCGGTGCACGGCCCAGCCACCTGAGAGGCCGTGTGGCTCGTGGCCTCGTCGGTCTGGCTGCTGCTACGTGGGGGAGTCCCGGCTGGCCCCGGCCGACCCGCTCGCGGCCGCTACTGGGCCTGGGGCTCCTGCATCCTCCGCCCGAGGCTCGCGATCGCGGCGAGGATCAGCACCGAGCCGATGACCCCGGTCGCGGTCAGCTGCTCGCCGAGGAACAGGACCGCGATCAGGACCGCGGTGACGGGCTCGAGGAGCGTCGCGACCACGGCGGTGCCGGCCGGTGTGCTGCGCAGGCCGGCGAACAGCAGCACGTACGCCGCCGCCATGGTCACCGCGCCGAGGTAGACCACCAGCAGCCACGTGCCCGTGTCTGTCGCCGGGAGGCCGCCGCCGTCGGCGTACCCGGCCACCAGGCCGGCGGGTATCAGCACGGCCGAGGCGACCGTCATGGTGGCGGTGGTGACCGAGAGCGCGTCATGGTGCCGTGTCAGCGGCGACGCCGCCTGGGCCGACAGCGCGTACGCCGTGCCCGACCCCAGCGCCGCAATGACACCGAGGAGCGCGTGCGACCCGCCCGACTCGCCGCCGGCGAGGCTGACGAGCGCGAGCCCCAGCAGCGCGGCCACGACTGTGGCCACCTCTGCACCCGACGGCAGCCGGCCGGCGCGCGCGCCGGCGAGGACGAGCAGAAGCACAGGGGGGAAGCCGAGGGCGACCATGGTGGCCACGCTCACCCCCACCGCCACGACCGAGACGAAGAAGAGCAGCTGGAAGGCCGCAGTGAGCAGGCCGACGGCGATGACCCGCGGCGCGTGCCGCACGCCGAGCACCATGCTGTCGCGCAGGCGGCGGGTGACGCGGGCAGCGAGCGCGAGGGTGGCCAGGGCAACGACGGCGCGACAGGCCCCGATCTCCAGCACCGAGAGATCCGAACGCTCGTGCACCAGGTGGACCCCGGGACCGATCGTGCCCCACACGACTCCCGCGAGGCACAGGAGCAGCAGTCCGCGCCACACGTGTGTGGGGCCCGACTCGACGTGGGCAGGGGAGGTCACCCGCGCAGTATCCGGGTCGGGCACCGGCTGCACCGTGCCCGCTCGCCGCCCGCGCGTCGCCGGGCCGCGGCGTACGAATGGAACAAAGCAGGTGCCGGCAGTGGTTGGCTTGTCACGCGCAGGCAGGCCCAGTCGGGCCGGAGAGGAGGCCCCATGGCGATGGGCATGGGCATGGGGCCCGTCTGGCGACACATGCGCACCGACCGCAGCGCGACGCAGACCCGCCTCAAGCGGGAGACGGTGCGACGCGTGCTGTCGTTCGCGCGGCCCCACAAGGCGCTGATCGCCGTCTTCCTCGTCCTCACCGTCGTCGACGCCGCGCTCGTGGTCGTGAGTCCGCTGCTCGTGCAGCGCATCGTGGACGACGGCATCGCCGAGGGCGACACCCGGCTGATCGCGATGCTCGCGGCCGCGATGGCGGTGGTCGCGGTGTTCGAGGCGATCCTGACCGTCTTCTCCGGCGTCATCTCCTCGAGGATCGGCGAGGGCCTGATCCTCGACCTGCGCTCCAACGTCTTCGCCCACGTGCAGCGCCTGGGACTCGCGTTCTTCACCCGCACCCAGACCGGCGCCCTGGTCAGCCGGCTGAACAACGACGTCATCGGGGCCCAGCGCGCCTTCACCTCGACGCTCTCCAGCACGGTGAGCAACTCGATCGCGGTCGTCGTCGTGGGTGCCGCGATGCTGGCGCTCAGCTGGCGGGTCACCCTGCTCGCGCTGCTGCTGTTCCCGATCCTGGTGGTGGTCTCGCGCTGGGTGGGGGTGCGGCTCAGCCGTCTGACGCACCAGCAGATGGACGGCAACGCACACCTGGGCAACGCGATGACCGAGCGCTTCAACGTCGGCGGCGCGATGCTGCTCAAGCTCTTCGGCCGCCGCGAGGAGGAGGACGCCGCCTTCACCGAGAAGGCCGCCGTCGTGCGCGACCTCGGTGTGCAGATCGCGCTGATCACCCGCCTCTTCGCCGCGACCCTCATGCTCATCCCCGCGCTCGCGACCGCGCTGGCCTTCGGCGTCGGCGGCTACCTCGTGGTCCAGGGAGAGCTCACGATCGGCACCCTGCTCGCGCTCAGCACGCTGCTGCTGCGCCTGCTCGGACCCCTCCAGGGTCTCTCCAACGTGCGCGTCGACGTGATGACCGCGCTGGTGAGCTTCGAGCGCGTCTTCGAGGTGCTCGACCTGCCGACCACGGTGCCGGAGAAGCCGGACGCGACGGTGCTCCCGAGGGACGCGGCGAGCGTCGAGTTCGTGGACGTCCGCTTCCGCTACCCGCGCGCCGACGACGTGTCCCTGGCCAGCCTCGAGGCGGTCGCTCGGCGCGAGACCATCGAGAGCGGCGAGGTGCTCCAGGGCGTCTCGTTCCGAGCCGGTCGAGGCGAGATGGTCGCTCTCGTCGGCCCGTCGGGGGCCGGCAAGACGACGATCACCCACCTCGTCGCCCGGCTGTACGACGTGACCGGGGGTCAGGTGCGCGTGGGGGACCACGACGTGCGCGACGTCACCCTGCAGTCGCTGGAGGACGTCGTCGGCTACGTCACGCAGGACGCCTACATGTTCCACGACACCATCAGGACCAACCTCGAGTACGCCCGGCCGGGGGTGACGGAGCAGGAGATGTGGCAGTCGCTCGAGGCTGCCCAGATCGCCCACCTCGTGCGCTCGCTGCCCGAGCGGCTCGACACCGTCGTCGGTGACCGTGGCTACCGGCTCTCCGGCGGCGAGCGGCAGCGGCTGGCCATCGCCCGGCTGCTCCTCAAGGCGCCTCCGATCGTCGTGCTGGACGAGGCGACCGCGCACCTCGACTCCGAGTCGGAGGCGGCCGTGCAGCGCGCGCTCGACACGGCGCTGGAGGGTCGCACAGCGCTGGTGATCGCTCACCGGCTCTCGACCGTGCGGCACGCGGACCGCATCCTGGTGATCGAGTCGGGCCGCGTCGTCCAGGAGGGCACCCACGAGCAGCTGCTGGTCGAGGGTGGGCTCTACGCGCACCTCTACCGCACGCAGTTCACCGACGAGCCCGTGGACGCCTGAGCGGCCCCGTCATCACTGTGGCTGTTCAGTCACCAGGTGACTGATACGCCACACTGTTCCCGACTTCTGGAGGCGTGAGATGGACCTGGGGCTTGGTGACCGCGTGTACGTCGTGACCGGCGGGTCGCGGGGGCTGGGACGGGCCGTCGCCGAGGTGCTGGTGCGCGAGGGTGCCCGCGTCGTCGTGTCCGGGCGCACCGAGGACACCGTGCGCGACGCCGTGGCGAGCTCGGCGCCAGCGCGACCGGCGTCGTGGCCGACCTGGCCGACCCCGCGACGCCGGAGCGGCTGCTCGAGAGCGCCCGGGACTCGTACGGCCGCGTCGACGGGGCCCTGATCTCCGTCGGGGGACCGCCGACGGGTGGTGTGCTGGACGTGACCGACGAGGAGTGGCGCAGCGCCTTCGACTCGGTCTTCGTCGGCGCCGTCCGGATGGCGCGGAGCACTGCTGCGACGCTGGAGGAGGGCGGCTCGCTCGCCTTCGTGCTGTCCACCTCGGTGAAGGAGCCCATCGCCGGGCTGGCGATCTCCAACGGGCTGCGGCCGGGCCTGGCGATGGTGGTCAAGGACCTCGCGCGCGCGGTCGGCGACCGCGGCATCCGGGTCAACGGGCTGATGCCGGCGCGGATCGAGACCGAACGTGTCCGGTCGCTCGACCAGGGTCAGGCAGATCCGGCAGCGGCGCGGGCGGCGAACGAGGCGGCCATCCCGCTGGGCCGCTACGGGACGCCGGAGGAGTTCGCCCGGGTGGCGGCGTTCGTGCTGTCGCCCGCCGCGAGCTACGTCAACGGTGCGGTGCTCCCGGTCGACGGGGGTCAGCTGCGGTCGCTGTGACCGCGGAGGTGCGGCGGCGGCCCCGGCGCTCGTCCCACATCAGGTAGCCGAAGCCGAAGACCGCCAGTGCGCCGAAGAACCACCACTGCAACCCGTAGAAGAAGTGCGGCCCCTCACCGAGGTCGGGCAGCTCGGTCGTCCGCAGCTCGGTCGCGGCCGCCGGGGTCTCGGTCTCGGCGTCCACGAAGCCCTCCAGCAGCTCGTGGTCGACGAGCTCCTGCACCTCGCGGCTCGACAGCTCGCGGGTCGACCCGTCGCTCACCTCGGTGTGCCGGCCGGTCGAGTCGGCGCGGGCCCAGCCGAGCACCGTGACCGTGCCGGTAGGTGGCGCGGGCGCGTCGTCGGGTGAGAACGCCGGGTCGTCCGTGGGCAGCCAGCCGCGGTCCACGAGCACGGCGCGCCCGTCGGGCAGCACCAGGGGAGTGACCACGTCGACACCGGAGTCTCCGTCGCGGGTCTGGTAGCGCCACACCAGGGTGCCCGAGTCGTCGTACACCCCGCGCGCCTGCACCCGTCGCCACTCCTGCGACTCCGGCAGCGGTTCCGTGCCGAGGACGTCCGCCACCGGGGCGGGGGCGGCGGCGAGGTTCGCCTCGATCCAGGCGTTGCGCTGCTCGCGCTCGTGCTGCCGGTCGAACTGCCACTCACCGAGCCGGACGGCCCCCCACGCCATCACGGCGACCACCGCGGCGAACAGCAGCCAGCGACGGGTCAGGAAGGTCCTCACGAACACCGAATCTAGGCGATCCCCGGTCACGCGCCGCGGCATACACTCGCGCCATGACCGCACACCAGGGGCTGCTCGACAAGTACGGGCGCCGCGCGACCGACCTGCGCGTGTCCCTGACCGACCGCTGCAACCTGCGGTGCACCTACTGCATGCCGGCCGAGGGGCTCGACTGGCTCGCCGACGAGCGGGTCCTCACCGACGACGAGGTGGTGCGCCTGGTGCGGATCGCGGTCACCCGTCTCGGGGTGGACGAGGTGCGCTTCACCGGTGGCGAGCCGCTGGTGCGTCGCGGCGTGGTCGACATCGTCCGCCGCTGCGCCGAGCTCACCCCCCGCCCCGAGCTGTCGCTGACCACGAACGCGCTGGGCCTCCGCCGCCAGGCGGTCGCGCTCAAGGCCGCAGGCCTCGACCGGGTCAACGTCAGCCTCGACACCGTGCGCCGCGACACCTTCGCCGAGCTCACGCTGCGGGACCGCTTCGACGACGTCGTCGCCGGCCTCGAGGCCGCGCACGACGCCGGGCTGCGACCGGTGAAGGTCAACGCCGTCCTGATGCGCGGGGTCAACGACGAGCAGGCGCCGGAGCTGCTCGCGTGGTGCCTGGACCGAGGCTATGAGCTGCGCTTCATCGAGCAGATGCCGCTCGACGCCCAGCACGGCTGGCGGCGCGACGACATGGTGACCGCCGACGAGATCCTCGAGCGGCTGAGCGGTCACTTCGAGCTCACCGACGCCGAGGAGCCGCGGGGCTCTGCGCCCGCCGAGCTCTTCCTCGTCGACGGCGGCCCGGCGACCGTGGGCGTGATCGCCTCCGTGACGCGCCCCTTCTGCGGCGACTGCGACCGCGTGCGGCTCACCGCCGACGGCCAGGTGCGCAACTGCCTGTTCGCACGCGAGGAGTCGGACCTGCGTGGCGCGCTGCGCTCGGGTGCCGACGACGAGGAGATCGCGCAGCGCTGGCGCGCGGCGATGATGCGCAAGCTGCCCGGCCACGGCATCGACGACCCGACCTTCCTGCAGCCGGCACGGCCGATGTCGGCGATCGGCGGCTGACCGCCTGACCAGCCGCTGACGGCCCGCCCCTCAGCCGATGGGTCTGGTGCCGCGGCCGTTCTCGAGCTCGGGGTGCTCCGGGGAGTAGACATCCATGCCGCCAGGGTCGGGGGAGGCGCCGCCGTTGGCGACGACGACCGCGACGTAGGGCAGCACCACGGCTCCGGCGATGAAGAACCACGTCACAGGGCTCTCGCGGAAGACGATCGCCAGGATGAAGCAGACCGTGCGGATGCTCATGGAGATGATGTAGCGGCGCTGGCGGCCGGCCAGGTCCTCGCTGTGCGAGCGCGTGGCGCTGGTGATCCTCACCGAGTCCTCTGCTCTGCGTCGCACGTCTTCACGCTACTCGTGGTCACCAAGCCGCACGCCGGCCGTATCGGCTCTAGGCTCGGGGGACACCGAGCCCCAGGAGGATCCATGACGAGCCGCACCTACCGCGTCACCGAGATCGTCGGCACCGCGCCGGAGAGCGTCGACGCGGCGATCAAGAACGGCATCGCCCGCGCCGCGAAGTCGCTGCGCCACATCGACTGGTTCGAGGTCACCGAGGTCCGGGGTCACGTGCTGGACGGACAGGTGGAGCACTTCCAGGTCGGCCTCAAGGTCGGCTTCCGGCTCGAGGACGACGGCCCCGTCGACTGAGCCTCGCCCAGGCGATCGGCGCGGCCGCACCCCCCATCGGGGCCATTTAGTCGCATTTGCGGTAAATCTTGGGATGTGGTCGTAACACTGGCCGCGTGGGGAGCACACGAAGGCTCGTGGTGATGCGGCATGCCAGTGCGCGGGCGCACGGCGACACCGATCACGACCGCGAGCTGACGCGGAGAGGCAGGGCCGAGGCCACCGAGGTGGCCCGGCGGCTCGCCCACGCCGGTGTCCGGCCCGACCAGGCGCTGGTCTCGGACGCCAGGCGCGCCCGGCAGACCTGGGCCGCGGTGGCGCGGGAGTGCGGCGACTGCGAGGTCTCGTTCGAGGAGAGCCTGTACGTCGCCTCCGCCGATACCGTGCTGGAGCTCCTGCGCCTGCTGCCCGAGCACACGGGCACCGCGGCCTACGTGGGCCACAACCCGGCGGCGGCGTACCTGGCCGCCGTCCTGTCCGGGGGCGAGGGAGATCCCGACGCTGTGCGGGCCCTGATCGCCGGGATGCCGCCCGCCACGGCTGCCGTCTTCGAGCTGGCCGGGGAGTGGGACGACCTCGTGCAGGGCAGCGCACGGCTGGTGCACGTCTTCCGCCCCGGTCGGTGACCGCCCGCGGCGTCAGGTGAGTGGCGGCGCCGGCGTCACGATGCCGGCAGCCGCGTCGGCGGCCTCGACCTCCTCGCGGGTGATCCCGAGCAGGTAGATCACCGCGTCGAGGAACGGCACGTTGACCGTGGTGTCGGCAGCCTGCTGCACCACCGGCTTGGCGTTGAAGGCGATGCCGAGCCCGGCCGCCGCCAGCATGTCGAGGTCGTTGGCACCGTCGCCGATGGCGATCGTGGCCGACTGCTCGACCCCGGCCTCGCGGGCGAACCGGCGCAGGGCCTCGGCCTTGCCCTCGCGGTCGAGGACCGGGCCGACGATCCCACCCGTCAGCCGGCCGTCGACGACCTCGAGCTGGTTGGCCGCGGCGAAGTCGATCCCGAGCGTCTCGGCGAGCCGGTCGGTGATCTGGGTGAAGCCCCCCGAGACGATCGCGAACCGGTAGCCCAGGCGTTTCAGGGTGCGCACGAGCGTGCGCGCGCCGGGGGTGAAGACGAGGTCGTCGTAGACCTCGTCCAGAGCGGTGGCGTCCAGTCCCTTGAGCAGCGCCACCCGACGGGCGAGCGACTCGGCGAAGTCGATCTCGCCGTTCATCGCCTCGTCGGTCACCCGGGCCACCTCGTCCAGGCAACCGGCGCGCTCGGCGAGCATCTCGATCACCTCGCCCTGGATCAGCGTGGAGTCGACGTCCATCACGATCAGCCGGAGGCCGTGCCGGAGCAGGTTGGCCGGCTGCACGGCGATGTCGACCTGGTGACGGACGGCCTCCTCCGCGAGCAGCACCCGCAGCCGCTCCTCGTCGACCCCCGACACGTGCAGGTCGATGGCCGTGACGGGATAGCGGGCCATGCGCTCGATGCGGTCGATGTTGCCGCCGATGTCCGCGACCCGGCCCGCCACCGCGGTGATCGCGGCCGCGCGCAGCGGGTTGCCCAGCACGGTCACGAAGCTGCGGCCCGCACCGCGCCGCGAGTTGTCGCCATGGCCCTTGTCCACGCGGACGTCCATCGCCAGCGCCTGCGCCTCGGCCTCGATCGCCCGCCGGAGCTCCTTGGACCGCGCCGGCGCGGTGACCAGCACACCGAGGATCAGCCGGCCCCGCAGCACGATCTGCTCGATGTCGAGGACGTCGACGCCGTGCTCGGCCAGCGTGGCGAAGAGTCCGGCGGTGACGCCGGGACGGTCCTCGCCGGTCAGCGTGATGAGGAGCGTCCTCGGGGAACCGGTCTCGTCAGCGGCCACGGGCTCAGGCTAGCGACCGGGTGCCGGGCTCCGGGCGGGCATCCCGGTCACCACGCCGGGGTGCCGACGGCCGCGACCACCGCGCGGCGCGCGGCGGCGGACAGGTGACCGAGCACCTGCTGACGACTCGCGGTCTCGGCCGCGGTGCGGGCGCCGCCCGCATCGGCGAGAGCGAGGTCGCAGATGCGCAGGCAGCGGAGGCCGAGATCGATCGTGCGGGCCGCGCGGGGCCCGACGTGCGGGGGCCACGTCGCCTCGGGCGTACGACGCAGCGCCATGAGCTCGTCGGCGGCGTCGGGGCTCCAGCGGGCGACGTCGAGCTCGGCCAGCGACGTCGCGGTCGACGTGAGTGCCGATCGCAGGCCCCGGTCGGCCTCCCCGGGGTCCAGGACGGGACCGTCGGTGCGCGCCGGGGTCGCCGTCCAGGTGACGCTGGAGCCCAGGACGACGGGCACGAGGCCCCACGGCGTGCCGGGCAGCAGCACCGCACCTCCCTGCTCGAGGGCGGCCTGGTTGAAGGCGGGTGGCCCGGCGAGCCCCACCGGGTCGCCGGGCGAGGGCAGCGCCACCGCGGCGCTGCGGGCTGCGGCGGACCGGAGGCGCCCCAGCCCGAGGATCAGTGGCTCGGGTCCGGACTCCTGGCCGGGCAGCCCTGCCACGAGGTGCACGACGTCCGGTCCGGCCACCGCGTCGTGGGCGTCGTCCAGGCTGACCGCGCCCGCCAGCCAGGCGTCGGCCCACAGCGCGAACCCCACCGGCGGAGGGAGGTCCGGCCGGTGCCGGTCGCGCGTGAGGCGGCGGGTGTCCACCGCAGCACCGTACGTGAGTCGGGCCGCGGTCAGCCGATCACGGTCGAGTAGGTTGGGCGGGGCCCGGCACGCCCCGCGCCGCAGCTGATCAGCACCGACCTCACGCACCGACCTCGGAGGAGCGATGGATCCCGTCATCGACTTCAACGGAGTGTCGGTCCGCCGTGGCGCCGCGACCCTCATCGACGACGTGACCTGGATCGTCGAGGAGGACGAGCGCTGGGTCATCCTCGGCCCCAACGGCGCGGGCAAGACCACGCTCGCGCAGGTCGCCTCCGCCCAGGCGCACCCGTCGGCCGGCGAGGCCCGGATCCTCGGCGAGCAGCTCGGCGGGACCGACGTCTTCGAGCTCCGCCCGCGCATCGGCCTGGCCAGCGCCGCCCTGGCCGAGCGCATCCCCCGCCAGGAGCGGGTGATCGACGTGGTGATGTCGGCGGCGTACGGCGTGCTCGGGCGGTGGCGGGAGTCCTACGACGCCCCCGACGAGGAGCGAGCGCAGGCCCTGATGGCCGAGCTCGGCGTCGGGCGCCTCGCCGGCCGCACCTTCGGCACCCTCAGCGAGGGCGAGCGCAAGCGGGTGCAGATCGCCCGGGCACTGATGACCGACCCCGAGCTGCTCATCCTCGACGAGCCGGCAGCGGGCCTCGACCTCGGTGGCCGTGAGGACCTCGTCTCCACGCTCGCGGTGCTCGCCATGGACGGGGTGGCTCCTGCGATCGTGCTGGTGTCCCACCACGTCGAGGAGATCCCGCCCGGGTTCACCCACGTGCTCATGCTCCGCGACGGCCACGTGGTCGCTCAGGGCCCGTTGGAGTACGAGCTGACCGAGCAGGCGCTCTCCGCGACGTTCGGTCTCCCGCTGGTGCTGCAGCAGACCGCCGGACGGTACGCCGCGCGCAGGCGGGTGCGCCACCGCGTCCGCGTCTGAGCACCTGGCTAGGCTGCTGGCATGGAGTGGCTGCAGGACAACGACTGGGCGGCCTGGCTCGGCCTGGCGCTCGTGCTGGGCTCCGCGGAGCTGCTCAGCCTGGAGATGACGCTGCTCATGCTGGCGGTCGGTGCGCTCGCCGGGTCGGTGACGGCCGCTGTCGGCGCGCCGCTGCTGCTCCAGGTGCTGGTCGCGATCCTGGTCTCGGCCGGCCTCGTGGCCTTCGTGCGGCCCTCGATGGTCAAGCGGCTCCACCACGGGCCCGAGCTGCGCTCCGGCACCGCGGCGATCGTCGGCACCGAGGGGTTCGTGGTGCGCGAGCTCACCCACGCGAGCGGTCAGGTCAAGCTGGGCGGCGAGGTGTGGACCGCGCGGCCCTACGACGACAGCACGGTGATCGCCGAGGGTGCGCGGGTGCAGGTGCTGGAGATCCAGGGAGCGACCGCCCTGGTCGTCGAGATCCCACAGCTCGGAAGGGAGTAGTCATGGGTCAGGTGCTCGCGGGACTCGTCCTGCTGCTGCTGCTGTTCGTCGTGATCACGCTGTTCAGGTCGATCCGCATCATCCCGCAGGCCCGCGCCGGCGTGGTGGAGCGGTTCGGCAAGTACCGCGCCACGCTCGACGCCGGCCTCAACGTCGTGGTGCCGTTCGTCGACAGGGTCCGCTACACCCTCGACCTCCGCGAGCAGGTGGTGTCCTTCCCGCCGCAGCCGGTCATCACCGAGGACAACCTCGTGGTCTCGATCGACACCGTCATCTACTTCCAGGTGACCAACCCGGTCTCGGCGACGTACGAGATCGCCAACTACATCCAGGCCGTCGAGCAGCTCACGATGACGACCCTGCGCAACATCGTCGGCGGCATGGACCTCGAGCAGACCCTCACCAGCCGCGAGGAGATCAACGGCGGCCTGCGCACCGTGCTCGACGAGGCCACCGGCAAGTGGGGGATCCGCGTCAACCGCGTCGAGATCAAGGGCATCGACCCGCCGCCGTCCATCAAGGACGCCATGGAGAAGCAGATGCGTGCCGACCGCGACAAGCGGGCGGTGATCCTGACCGCGGAGGGGCAGCGGCAGTCCGCGATCCTCACCGCCGAGGGCAACAAGCAGTCCGCCATCCTCAACGCCGAGGGTCAGCGGGAGGCCCAGATCCTCGCCGCGGAGGCCGACAGGCAGTCGAGCATCCTGCGCGCGCAGGGCGAGGGCCAGGCGATCACCACGGTCTTCCAGGCCATCCATGACGGCCGCCCCGACCAGTCGCTGCTGTCCTACCAGTACCTGCAGATGCTGCCGAGGATCGCCGAGGGCGACGCCAACAAGGTCTGGATCGTGCCCAGCGAGATCGGCCGGGCGCTGGAGGGCCTCGGCAGCTCCATCGGCGCCATCCCCGGCATCCCCAAGGAGACCGAGGGCGTCAAGCACCGGGTCGACATGGGGGAGCCGGTGGACCGCGCACTCGAGGGTGACCTCAAGGCGACCCACGACGCGGTCAAGGAAGCGATCGCGGAGGCGCAGCAGCCACCGCCGCCTGCCTCCGGGGCGTGAGCGCCTGGGAGCTCGCGGCGATCGCCCTCGCGGGTGTCGGCGCCGGCTTCATCAACTCCCTGGCGGGCTCGGGGACCCTCATCACCTTCCCCACCCTGATCGCGCTCGGCGTCCCACCGGTGACCGCCAACGTCTCCAACAACGTGGGCCTCGTGCCGGGAGCGGTGAGCGCGGCGTGGGGCTGGCGCCACGAGCTGACCGGGCAGCGGTCGCGTCTCGTGAGGCTCGCGACCGCGTCGGTGACGGGAGGACTCGTGGGGGCAAGCCTCCTGCTCGTCCTGCCCGACGAGTCGTTCAACGCGATCGTGCCGGTGCTGGTGGTGCTGGGCATCGTCCTCGTCGCCCTGCAGCCGCGCATCAACCGCAGGCTCGAGCGGAAGGCCACCGCCCAGGGCCCCCGACCCGACGCCCGGTGGCTGTGGCCGGCTGTCGGGGCGACAGGGGTCTACGGCGGCTACTTCGGCGCGGCCCAGGGCATCCTGCTGATGGGTGTCCTCGGGTCGGGCACGGGTGACTCGCTGAAGCGCGACAACGCGTTCAAGAACGTCCTCGCCGGCATCGTCAACGGCACCGCGGCCGTCGTCTTCGTGCTGCTGACCGACGTCGACTGGACGATCGCAGCCCTCATCGCGGTGGGGTCGGTCCTGGGTGCCCTGCTGGGGGCGAGCGTCGGTCGCCGGATCTCCGACGTGCTGCTGCGTGCGGTGATCGTGGTGGTCGGCCTGGCGGCGCTGACCGCCTTCCTGCTCCGCTGACCCGGCGGCCGGGCCGCCCTCAGTCGACGTACGCCGTGAGCCAGCGCCGCAGCTCGTCGAAGACCCGCTCGCGCACGTCTGGGCGGGAGAGCGTGACGTCGTGCAGGGCGTCGGGCACGCGGACGATCGTCACGTGGCTGGAGAGTCGCGGCGCGTGACGCGCGATCTGGTCGACGTCGAGGACGACGTCGCTGGAGGTGACGTCGGGGCCCCACCTCCGGGGGGTCGCGCTGCGCGCGGAGCTCATCACCAGCACCGGCGCGGTGAGCGACAACCCCCGCTGCACCGTCGCGTGCCCGCGCCGCACCGCCCGCAGCCATCCGGCGAACACCGGCCAGCTGTCCAGCGGCTTCCACGCCAGGTCGAAGTCCCACTCCCCGTCGTGGTCGCGGTGGATGCTCCGGCCGTAGAAGCCCGACACCGCACGGGGGATGCCCTGACGCGGGCGCCGCGCGCCGACCTGGTCGATCGCGCGGGTGCCGGCGGTGCGCAGCAGCAACGAGCCCTTGAGGTCGACCCACGGGGCGTTGAGGAACATGCCCGCGATGTCGGGCCGGGTCCGCTCGGCCCACAGCAGCGTGATCAGGCCGCCGGTGGAGTGCCCGCTGACCACCACGTGCCGGTGCCCGTCGCGTCTCGACGACGCGCTCCATCGCCTCCTCCAGCTCGGCGTCGTACTCGGCGAGGTCGGCGACGTAGTTGGGGGTCTGGTGCGGGCGCAGGGATCGGCCGTACTTGCGCAGGTCGAGGGCGTAGAAGTCGTAGCCGTGGGAGACCCAGAAGTCAGCGGCGGCGGTCTGGAAGAAGTAGTCGCAGAACCCGTGCACGTGCAGCACGGCCTTGCGGCTGCGCCGCTGGGGCACCTTGCGCCGGACCAGGGTCGCGACCACCTCGCCCTCGTCGTCCGGGGGGAGCTCGATGGTCTCGGCGTAGTAGGGACGCCCGAGGATGTCGGGGCGCAGGGGGCTGGGCACGGGCCGATCCTCTCGCACCCACGGTGACGACCCGGCACCACGCGGCCCTCGGGCCTCGTGTCGTCGAGTCGTCGGGGACCGGCTAGTGCTGGTAGGTGCCGTGCACGATGCCGCGGGCAGCGGTCTTGAAGGCGAGGTTGAAGGAGACGACGGCGGGGGAGGCGTCGGAGTCGACGCCCAGGGTGTCCTCCTTCACCGCGTGCACGACGAAGTAGTAGCGGTGGGTCTGGTCGCCCTCCGGGGGCGCGGCGCCCATGAAGGCCTTCGAGCCGCCGTCGTTGCGGCACATGAAGGCGCCCTCCGGCAGCTTGCCGCCGCCCTCGGCGCCTGCGCCGGTGCCGAGCGAGGTGACGTCGGCGGGGATGTCGCAGACCACCCAGTGCCAGAAGCCCGAGGGCGTCGGGGCGTCGGGGTCGAAACAGGTGACGACGAAGCTCTTCGTCTCCTCCGGGAATCCCGACCAGCTGAGCTGGGGCGAGGTGTCGCCGCCGGAGCTGACCTGGTCGTCCTTGAGCGGCTCGCCGTCGGTCACGTCCTCGCTGGTGACCTGGAACGACGGCACCTGCGGCAGCAGCTCGTAGGGGTCGGGGTGCACGGGGCGTTCGAGCGACATCTCATCTCCTGTGTCGAGGGCGGCTGTACTACGTCGTGGGGGACCACCGACCCTATTCCGGTGGGTGGTCGCCCGGCCAGGGCAGCGTCAGCGTTCCCCACAATGAGTCGGTGACCACCTCCGGCCCGCTGCCCTACCCAGTGGCAGTGATGCTGCGCGGGCGCAGGGTGCTCGTGGTCGGCGGGGGGCACGTCGCGCAGCGCAGGGTGCCGGGGCTGCTCACGGCCGAGGCCGACGTACACCTGGTCTCACCGGAGGTGACGCCGTCGCTGGAGGGTCTGGCACTCGGGGGCGAGATCACCTGGCACCGGCGGGAGTTCGAGCCCGGTGACGTGGACGAGACGTGGTACGTCGTGGCCGCCACCGACCGACGCGAGGTCAACGAGTCCGTGAGCGAGGCGGCCGAGGCGCAACGGATCTTCTGCGTCCGCGCCGACGACGCCACGAAGGCGACCGCGTGGACCCCGGCGACGGGCAGGCACGACGGGCTCACGCTCGCCGTGGTGGCCAACCGGGAGCCGCGCAGGTCGGCCGCGATGCGCGACCGCATTCTGGCCGGTCTCCGCGACGGGCTGCTGCACGACCCCGGCGCCAGCCACCACGGCGCCGCCGGGGTGACGCTCGTCGGAGGCGGCCCGGGTGACCCCGACCTCGTCACGGTCGCCGCCAAGAAGGCGCTGGCGCAGGCGGACGTGGTCGTGGCCGACCGGTTGGCTCCGCGCGCCCTGCTCGACGAGCTTGCCGCCGACGTGGAGCTGGTCGACGTCGCCAAGCTCCCGCGGGGCAGGGCCGCCAGCCAGGAGGCGATCAACCAGCTCATCGTCGACCGTGCCCTGGCGGGCAAGCGGGTGGTGCGGCTCAAGGGCGGCGACGGCTTCGTGTTCGGCCGCGGCTACGAGGAGGTGCTGGCGTGCGCCGAGGCCGGCGTCGCGTGCACGGTGGTGCCGGGGGTGACCAGCGCGCTCTCCGTGCCGGCGCTCGCGGGCATCCCGGTGACGCACCGGGGCGTCACCCACGACTTCACGGTCGTCTCCGGTCACCTCCCGCCCGGGCACGACGAGTCGCTGGTCGACTGGGAGGCGCTCGCTCGATCGCGTGGCACCCTGCTGCTGCTCATGGCCGTGGACAACCTCCCCGCGATCGCCGCCACCTTGCAGCAGCACGGTCGCTCCCCGGCCACGCCGGTGGCGGTGATCTGTGACGGGTCGATGCCCACGGAGCGCACGGTGCTCACCACGCTGCGCGAGGCGGCGGCTGCGGTGGCCGAGCACGCGGTGCGTCCACCGGCCGTGGTCGTCGTGGGCGACGTGGTCGCGGTGGCGAACCCGTCGACGTACGGCGACGCGAAGGTCTGAGCGGACTAGCCACGGGCGCCGCGGCTGGGCCCCTTCGGTGCGACCTTTGCGGTCATCGCGACATAGCGCCCGATGGCGTCCCGTGCGAGTTGCGGTACCGCGGTCGCGAGCGCAGAGTCGAGGACCTGGGTCGCAACCGCCGCGTCGGGCGCGACCGGACCTGAGGACCCTTGGAGGGCTCCATGGCACAGTTCCTGTTCCTCGTCAGCTACACCAGCGAATCCTGGGCGATGCAGGTGCGCGAGCACCCCGACGTCGTCGCACGCATCCAGCCGTCGATCGAGAGTCTCGGGGGCAGCATCACCGGCTGCTACTACGCACTGGGCGCCGCCGACCTGGTCCTCCTGGCCGACTTCCCGAGCGCCGAGGAAGCTGCCGCCTTCTCGCTCGCAGCCACCGCCGGTGGCTCCCTGAAGTCGATCACCACGACGGCGCTGCTCAGCGTCGAGCAGGGCATGGCAGCGATGCAGCGTGCCCACGAGGCGGGCAGCCTCTATGCGCCCCCGGTGCCGTCGAGCAGGGCGCCGGTCGCGTAGCAGGCCTGCTAGGAGCGTGGACCGTCGACCTCGGCGGTCCACGCCCGCCTCCCCGGTGGGATGCTGCGGCCATGGCCGGGCTCATCGAGGTGCACGACGCCGGCGACCCGCGTCTCGCCGACTACCGCGACCTGCGTGAGGTGCAGCTGCGGCAGTCGCTGGAGTCGGCCGAGGGTCTCTTCATCGCCGAGGGCGAGAAGGTGGTGCGCCGCGCTGCGGAGGCCGGTTTCGAGGCACGGTCGTTCCTCATGGCGCCACGCTGGCTGGACGGCCTGTCCGACGTGCTCGACCGCACCGACGCCCCGTGCTACGTGGTCTCCGAGGCGCTCGCCGAGCAGGTCACCGGCTTCCACGTGCACCGGGGCGCGCTGGCCTCGATGCGCCGGCGGCCGCTGCCGGCGCTGGACGACGTGCTCGCCGAGGCGCGCACCGTCGTCGTGCTCGAGGACGTGGTCGACCACACCAACGTCGGGGCGGTCTTCCGCAGCGCGGCCGCCCTCGGCGTCGACGCTCTGCTGCTGTCGCCCCGCTGCGCGGACCCCCTCTACCGGCGCTCGGTCAAGGTGGCCATGGGCGCGGTCTTCTCCCTCCCGTGGACCCGCCTGGTCGAGTGGTACGACGCGCTTCCGGCTCTGTCGGCCCGGGGCTTCACCACCGTGGCGCTGACACCGGCCGACGACGCGGTCGCGATCGAGGAGGCGGTGCGGGGGCAGGAGCGCCTCGCCCTGGTCGTGGGGACCGAGGGGCACGGCCTGTCGTCGCGCTGGCTGACCTCCGCCGACCGGCGGGGGGTGATCCCGATGGCGTCGGGCATCGACTCGCTCAACGTCGCCGCCGCGACCGCCGTCGCCTGCTACGTCGTCCGAGCGGAGCGAGCGGAGGTTGAGGAGCGAGGAGCGCTAGCGACGAGCCTCGAAACCCTGGTGACGTCGAGCGTGAGACCTCACGAGGTTTCGAGGCTCACTTCGTTCGCACCTCAACCACCGCGCGAGGCTCACTTCGTTCGCACCTCAACCAGCGTCGGCGGGCCAGCCGGGTGGGTACTCCTCGGCGGCGTCGTCGTGCTGCTTGGTCAGCTTCTTCATCGACCGCCGGTTGAGCCGGTCGCCGAAGACGCGTCCCTCGCAGTGGTCGGTCTCGTGCTGCAGGCAGCGCGCGAGCAGACCGTTGCCGGCGTAGCGGACCGGCGCACCGTCGAGCCCGACCCCCTCGACCTCGGCCCAGTCCGGCCGGGGGCAGGAGACGAACCCGCCCGGGTAGGAGAGACAGCCCTCGTCGCCGTCGTCGAGCTGCCGACCCCTGCCTTCGGGCAGGTGCACGACCGGGTTGCAGACCACGCCCTGGTGCCACTCGCCGTCGTCGTCCGGGCAGTCGAAGACGAAGACCGCGAGGTCCACGCCGACCTGGCACGCGGCCAGCCCGACGCCGTCGGCGGCGTACATCGTGGCGACCATGTCGGCGGCCAGGGCGCGCAGCTCGTCGTCGAAGCGGTCGACCAGGCGCTGGCGGCGGTGCATGACCTCCTCGCCCCACCGCGTGATGGCGCGGACGGTGCCTCCCGAGGGCAGCACGGAGTCGTCGGAGGGGGCGGGGCGCGGCATGGCGCCATCGTAGGAACCGCCGGCAGGAGGGCGTGACCGGCCTCACGGGCACCCGCCCCCACGGCCCCTGGCGGTTGGTGTAACTCGAAGTTACAGTTTCCGCCATGTCGCTGAACAACCCTGCCCAGGACTCGAAGCGGGCGCGCGGCCTGGCCTCGAGCGAGAAGATCGACCCGATCGGGTTCGCCGTCTCGCTGCTCAACCGGCTGGCCCAGAGCCCGGCGCTCGACAAGCTCAACCTGCGCAAGCCCGCGGAGAAGGCGGTGTACTCCGCCACCCGCTCCGGCTTCCAGACCATGGGGGCGGTCAGCCGGCAGTTCGCACGTCGCGGAGGCAAGGGCGGCGGCACCCGCGTGCCGGCGGCGAAGCCGACCGGTGTCTTCGACCTGACCCCCGGCGAGGACGAGCAGATGCTCGTCGACGTGGTCACCGAGTTCGCCCAGGAGATGGTCCTCCCGGCGGCCGCCAAGGCGGACGAGGCCTGCGAGGCGCCCCAGGAGCTGCTGGCCGCGGCCAACGAGCTGGGCCTGCCGATCCTCGGGGTGGCCGACGAGCTCGGCGGCATCGCCACCGAGCGCTCCGCGGTCGCCGGCACCCTGGTCTCCGAGGCGCTGGCGAAGGGTGACATGGGGATCGCGGTCTCCGTGCTGGCACCCGCGGCCGTGAGCACGGCGCTGTCGCTCTGGGGCACCGAGGAGCAGCAGGCCACCTACCTCCCGGCCTTCACCGAGTCCGAGGACGACGTGCCCGCCGCCGCGCTCGCGCTCGCCGAGCCCCGCCCGCTGTTCGACCCGCGCGAGCTCGACACCATCGCCAGCCGCCAGGGGGACGGCTTCGTGCTCAACGGCGTGAAGTCCGGCGTCCCGCGAGGCCACGACGCGGAGCTCTTCGTCGTCGGCGCGATGCTCGAGGGCAAGCCGCACCTGTTCCTCGTGGAGTCGTCCACCGACGGCGTCACCGTCGAGAACGACCCGTCGATGGGCGTGCGTGCCGCGGGCCTCTCCAAGCTGATCCTCTCCGACGTCCAGGTCGGCGCGATCTCGCTCCTCGGCGACGCCGAGACCTACCTCGAGGCGGTGCGCCTCTCACGCCTGGGCTGGTGCGCGCTGGCCGTGGGCACCGCCCAGGCCGTGCTCGACTACGTCACGCCGTACGTCAACGAGCGCGAGGCCTTCGGTGAGCCGATCAGCCACCGCCAGTCGGTGGCCTTCATGGTCGCCAACATCGCGATCGAGCTGAAGGGGATGCGGCTGGCGACGTACAAGGCCGCCTCCCGAGCCGCCCAGGGCAAGGACTTCTCCCGCGAGGTGGCGCTGGCCCGCAAGCTCTGCAGCGACCACGGGATGCGCATCGGGCTGGACGGCGTGCAGCTGCTCGGCGGTCACGGCTACGTCAAGGAGCACCCCGTGGAGCGCTGGTACCGCGACCTGCGCGCCGATTGCCGTGATGGAAGGAGGCGTCCTGGTCTGACTCGGTGGTCGAGCTCGTCGAGACCTTCACCAGGTCTCGAGGCTCACTTCGTTCGCACCTCGACCACCGACCCAGGAGAAGACGATGATCAACCTCGAAGTCCCCAAGAAGCACAAGCCGCTGATCGGCCAGGCGCACCAGGTCGCGATGAACCTGCTGCGGCCCAACTCGCGCAAGTACGACACCCGCGAGCACGAGTACCCCGTCGAGCTCGACATGCTCGCCGCGATGATCGACGGGCTCTCGGCGTCCGGGGCAGGCGAGGGCGCCGGCGCCGCCGGCGTACGCCGCGACGAGAAGCCCGACGCCGACGCCACGAAGATCAAGAACGGCGCCAACATGGCCTCGGTGCTCTCCATCCTGGAGATGTGCTGGGGCGACGTGGGCCTGCTGCTGTCGATGCCCCGTCAGGGCCTGGGCAACTCCGCGATCGCGTCGGTGGCCAACGACGAGCAGGCCGAGCGCTTCAAGGGTGTCTGGGCGGGCATGGCGATCACCGAGCCCGACGCCGGGTCCGACTCCGCCAGCATCCAGACGACCGCCGTGCTCGACGGCGACGAGTACGTCATCAACGGCGAGAAGATCTACGTCACCGCGGGCGACCGCGCCGACGCGATCGTGGTGTGGGCGACCTTGGACAAGAGCCTCGGCAGGGCCGCGATCAAGTCGTTCGTGGTGCAGAAGGGCACCCCGGGCATGACCGTGGAGCGCCTCGAGAGCAAGCTCGGGATCCGCGCGTCGGACACCGCGGCCATCCGCTTCGACAACTGCCGCGTGCCCAAGGAGAACCTCCTCGGCTCGCCGGACATCGACACCAAGCAGGGCTTCGCAGGCGCCATGGCGACCTTCGACAACACCCGCCCGCTGGTGGCGGCCATGGCGCTGGGCTGCGCGCGGGCGGCGCTCGACTTCACCCGCGACCTGCTCGGCCAGCACGGCGTGGAGGTCGACTACGACGCACCCGCCTACGGTCAGCACGCAGCAGCGTCGACGCTGCTGCAGCTCGAGGCCGACTGGGAGTCGGCCTACCTGCTCACCCTGGAGGCCGCCTGGCTGGCCGACAACCGGAAGGCCAACTCGCTGGAGGCCTCCATGGCCAAGGCGAAGGCGGGCCGCATGGGCAGCGACGTGACGCTGCGCTGCGTCGAGCTCACCGGCACGCTCGGCTACAGCGAGCACGACCTGCTCGAGAAGTGGGCCCGCGACTCCAAGATCCTCGACATCTTCGAGGGCACCCAGCAGATCCAGCAGCTGATCGTGGCGCGCCGCATCCTCGGCCTGACCTCCGCGCAGCTGCGGTGACCCCGGGGCTGCGCGCCCGCACCTAAGGTTGGGTCGTGCGTTTCCTCGACCCCGCCGGTCCGCCTCCCCACGACCTGACCTACGACGACGTCTTCATGGAGCCGCGCCGCTCCTCGGTCACCTCGCGCCACGACGTCGACCTCTCGACCTCCGACGGCACCGGGCTGACCGTGCCACTGGTGGCCGCCAACATGACGGCCGTCTCCGGGCGGCGGATGGCGGAGACCCTGGCACGCCGCGGCGGCATGGCGGTGATCCCGCAGGACATCCCGGTCTCCGTCGTCGCGGACGTGGTCGCCTGGGTCAAGCAGCGGCACCCCGTCTTCGACACACCCATCACGCTGGCGCCCCACCACACGGTGGCCGACGCGCTCGCCCTGATCCCGAAGCGGGCCCACCGAGCGGCGTTCGTCGTGGTGGACGGCCGCCCGGTGGGTGTGGTCAGCGAGGAGGACTGCCTGGACGTGGACCGCTTCACCCAGGTCGAAGCGGTGATGAGCACCCACCTGAGCACGCTGCGCGACGACGTCGAGCCTCGGCAGGCGTTCGACGAGCTGGAGTCCGCCCGACGCCGCGTGGCCCCGGTGGTGGACCCCGAGGGCCGCCTCACAGGCGTCCTGACGCGCACCTCGGCGCTACGTGCGACGTTGTACCGGCCGGCCCTCGACGCAGGAGGCCGGCTGAAGGTCGCGGCCGCACTGGGCGTGAGCAGCGACGTCGAGGCGAGGGCCAAGGCCCTGCTCGACCTGGGCGTCGACTGTCTCGTGCTCGACACCGCGCACGGCCACCAGGACCGCATGCTCGAGGCACTCGGTGTGGTGCGCGGGCTCGACCCGGGGGTGCCGCTGGTTGCCGGCAACGTCGTCTCCGCCGAGGGCACCCGTGACCTCGTCGCGGCGGGCGCGGACATCGTCAAGGTCGGCGTCGGCCCGGGTGCGATGTGCACGACGCGGATGATGACCGGCGTGGGCCGCCCCCAGTTCTCGGCGGTGCTCGAGTGTGCGCGGGCAGCGCGACAGAAGGGCGCCGACGTGTGGGCGGACGGCGGCGTGCGTCATCCCCGCGACGTCGCGCTGGCCCTGGCTGCGGGGGCAGGCGCGGTCATGATCGGGTCGTGGTTCGCCGGCACCCACGAGTCGCCGGGCGACATGCACGTCGACCCGGAGGGGCGGCGCTACAAGGAGAGCTTCGGCATGGCCTCGGCCCGCGCGGTGGCCAGCCGGACGACGGGGGAGTCGGCCTTCGACCGGGCCCGCAAGGGGCTCTACGAGGAGGGCATCAGCTCCAGCCGCATGTACCTCGACCCGGCTCGGCCCGGCGTGGAGGACCTGGTCGACCAGATCTGCGCCGGGGTGCGCTCGGCCTGCACGTACGCCGGCGCGACCGACCTGCGCGAGTTCGAGGAGCGGGTCGTCGTGGGCGTGCAGTCGGCCTCCGGGTTCTTCGAGGGCCGGCCGCTGCCGAGCGGCTGGTGAGGTGGACCTCCCGGTTCAGCCGAGCCGGGTGAGGTCCATGACCGCGTAGAACTTGTCGCGGCTGCTGTCGTAGCGCACGGCCATCCCGACCCGGCCGGCCTTGCGGGTCAGCAGGTTGCGGCGGTGGCCGTCGCTGTCCATCCAGGACCGCACGATCCGGCTGGGGGAGACCGAGCCTGCCCAGCCGGCGAGGTTCTCCGAGGCGTACGTCGCGTTGCAGCGGCGCATGAGGTCACCCATGTCGCTGTGCTGCCAGAGGTCGTCGCGCACCATGGTGTCCGCCCAGTCCTCGGCGTAGCCGTCGGTGCAGGTCTCGAGCTGGAGCCTGCGCAGCCCCCGGTTCGCGCGGATGGTGTTCACGCGGGTGAGCAGCTGCTTCGCGTACTCGGTGGTGGCGGCCGCGCTGGTGCCCTCCCAGGCGTACTCGGCCGAGGCGGTCGGCGCGACGGCGGTGGCCGACCCGACGAGGGCGACGGACAGGAAGCAGGCGGTCAGCGCCCGGCGAAGGAACGTCATGCTCTCTCCCACTGAGTGACACCCGAACGAACCGGCAAACGACGGCGGAGGCCGAAGGTCCCGGACCAAAGTCCCCATCGGGCGTGGCCCGACCTCGGGGGGTGCTGCGCCGTGCTGTCCAGGGGTCAGGGCGCAGGGGAAGGGGTGGTGGCGATCCGTCCTGATGTTTCCCGATTCGTCAGATCACTTCGTCCGGTTTGGTCAGGAATCAGGACAGCGCTCGGAGCCGCCACGGTCAGGGCCATGACGGACGGCTGCGCGTCTAGACCACGGGAAGGTGCGAGGACACCACGACTAGACCGGCGTCGAGCGCGCGGAGCCCTCCTCGTCGTGCACGCGCTTGGCCTCGTCGATGAGCTCCATCAGCTCGCGCTCGTCGCGGATCATCGCGCGGTGCTTGTCCTTCATCAGGCGCATCGCCGCGACCTCGCGCGACAGCTTGTCGTAGGTGTGCTCCCGCAGCTGCGGGTCCTCCTCGTAGGACAGGTCGAGGTAGCGGGTCGCGTAGCGCCGTGCGTGCGCGATCGCGGTCTGGGCCTTGCCCTTGGGGCTCAGCAGGGACGCGACCACGGTGACGACGAGCACGCCCACGATGACCGACAGCGAGAGCCCGGTGCTGATCTCCACGACGTCCACGGGCTCACCGTTGTTGATGAAGGGCAGGTTGTTCTCGTGCAGGGCGTGCAGGATCAGCTTGATCGCGATCCACGCGAGGATGATCGCCAGGCCGTAGCTCAGGTAGATCAGCCGGTCGAGCAGACCCTCCAGGAGGAAGAAGAGCTGCCGCAGCCCGAGCAGCGAGAAGGCGGTCGCGGTGAAGACGATGAAGACGTCCTGGGTCAGCCCGAAGATGGCCGGGATCGAGTCGAGCGCGAAGAGGATGTCGGTGCCGCCGATGGCGATCATCACGAGCACCATCGGGGTGAGCTGCTTCTTGCCGTCGACGACCGTGACGAGCTTGTCGCCGTCGAACTTGTCCGTGGTGCGGACGAACTTGCGTGCCAGGCGGATCACGAAGTTGTCGGCCTTGTGGCTGTCCTCGTTCTCCTGCCGGAGCATGTTGCCTGCGGTGAGCAGCAGGATCAGACCGAAGATGTAGAACACCCAGGCGAACCTGTTGATGAGGCCTGCGCCCACGAAGATCAGGCCCGTCCGGGCGACCAGGGCGAAGATGATGCCGAAGAGAAGCACCTTCTGCTGGTCGGCGGCCGGCACCTTGAAGCTGGACATGATGACCAGGAACACGAAGAGGTTGTCGACGCTGAGAGCCTTCTCCGTGATGTAGCCGGCGAAGTACTCGGTGCCCATCTCGCTGCCGCCGGCGAACCACACGACTCCGCCGAAGACCAGCGCCACCGCGACGAAGAAGGCGGACCACACGGCCGCCTCCTTGAGCGTGGGCGTGTGGGCGACGCGCACGTGGAAGAAGAAGTCGAAGACGAGCAGCGCGCCGATGAAGAGAAGCGTCGCCACCCACACCCAGGTCGGGACCATCCGCTACCTTTCCGGCGTTCTGGCACAGGTCGAGTCGAGCGTATCCACCGGACCCGGTCGCGAACCGTGCCTCCGGACGCCGCCGCGGTATGTGGCTCCTCCGCGGTGGGTAGGACAGCGCCATGACGACCTCCCTGTGGCTGGACCGCCCCCTCGCGACGTACGCCGACCCGCTGCCGGCTGACGGCCGGTTCGAGACGCTGGTGGTGGGGGGAGGCCTGACAGGGCTGACCACGGCCCTGCTGCTCGCGCGAGCCGGCCGCACGGTCGGCGTGGTCGAGGCTAGGTACGTCGGTGCCGTCACGACCGGCCGCACGACGGCCAAGGCCTCTCTGCTCCAGGGGACCAAGCTGCAGGAGATCCTCAGCACCCACTCCACGACCAGGGCCGAGGCCTACGTGGAGGCCAATCGCGAGGGCCTGGAGTGGCTGCGCCGATTCTGCGACGACCACGACGTGCCGGTGCAGACCCGCGACGCCGTCGTCTACGCGGCCAAGCCGACCGAGAAGCGCGCCGCCAGGAAGGAGCACGAGGCCTGCGAGCGGCTGGGTCTCGAGGTGGTCTGGCACGACTCGCTGGACGTGCCCTTCCCCGACCACGGAGCCACGGTCCTCGGCGGGCAGTTCCAGTTCGACCCCATGCACGTGCTGGGTGCGCTCGCCGAGCAGCTGCGTGCCCACGGTGGCACCCTCCACGAGGGCCGGCGGGTGCGACGCGTCTCCAAGACCGGCCGCCCGGAGGTGACGCTCGAGGACGGCACCACGCTGACCGCCGACGAGGTGGTGCTGGCGACCGGGATGCCGATCCTCGACCGTGGGATGGTCTTCGCCAAGGCGGAGCCGAAGCGGTCCTACCTGCTCGCCTACGACGGCGTGCCGGCCCCGCTCGGCATGTACCTCTCGGCCGGTTCCTCCTCCCGGTCGCTGCGCGACGTACCCACCGACGACGGGAGCACCCGCTTCCTCGTGGGGGGCAACGGGCACACCGTCGGACGCACCGGGTCGGAGCACGTCAAGCTGGAGAACCTGCGCCGGTGGACCGATGAGCACTTCCCGGGCGCGAAGGAGACCCACGCGTGGTCGGCGCAGGACTACTCACCCTTCGACGGGCTGCCGCTGGTGGGCGCGCTGCCGCGGGGCATGGGCCGCATCTACTACGCCACCGGCTACGACAAGTGGGGCATGACCAACGCGGTGGCCGCCGCCCTCACGATCGCCGCGCAGATCCTGCGCGAGGAGAAGCCCTCGTGGGCGGCGCGGCTGGAGCGGCGCCTGCCCACACCCACCGCGACGCTTCACCTCGCCGAGCTCAACGCCAAGGTCGGTGTCGCCATGGGTGTCGGCCACGTCGGCACCGAGCTGCGCAGCGCCTCCGACGACATCGAGGAGGGGACCGGCAAGGTCGGTCGCGACGGCCTCGTGCCGACGGGGGTCTCGAGAGTCGACGGACAGCTGTGCAAGGTCGTGGCCCTGTGCACGCACCTCGGTGGCGCGCTGAAGTGGAACGACGCCGAGAAGTCCTGGGACTGCCCGCTCCACGGCTCCCGCTTCACCCCCGACGGCGAGGTGCTGGAGGGTCCGGCCACCCGTCCGCTCAAGCGACGCGACGGGTCAGGTGAGGGTCACCAGGCGTAGGACTCCGGCGCGGGGCCGGGACCGGGGAAGATCTCGTCGATCCTCGTGAGCGTCTTGTCCTCCAGCTCGATCTCGAGTGCCCGGAGCGTGCCGTCGAACTGCTCGAGCGTGCGCGGGCCGATGATCGGCGACGTCACCGCCTCCTGGTGCAGCAGCCACGCGAGGGCCATGTGCGCAGGCTCCTCGTGCAGCTCCTCGCAGAGGTCCTCCCACGCCTGGACGGCGTCCCGGTGCGTCTCCAGCGCCTCCTTCGACCGCCCCTCGAGCCGCCGCTTGCCCTCCTCGGTCTTGCGGATGACGCCGCCGAGAAGTCCGCCGTTCAGCGGGGACCACGGGATGACGCCCACGCCGTAGTCCTGGCAGGCCGGCAGCACCTCCAGCTCGACCTCGCGCTTGAGCAGGTTGTAGATCGACTGCTCGCTGACGAGGCCCAGACGGCCCAGGCGGCGGGCGGTCTCGTTCGCCTTGGCGATGTGCCAGCCGGCGTGGTTGGACGACCCGAAGTAGAGCACCTTGCCCTGCTGGCGCAGCACGTCGAAGGCCTCCCAGATCTCCTCCCACGGGGTCGACCGGTCGACGTGGTGCATCTGGTAGAGGTCGATGTGGTCGGTCTGCAGGCGCTTCAGCGAGCCCTCGACGGCGTTGCGGATGTTGCGGGCCGACAGGAACGTGTCGTTCGGCCAGTCGCTCATCGAGCCGTAGAGCTTGGTCGCGATGACCGTCTTCTCGCGACGCTCGCCGCCCTGGGCGAACCACCGGCCGACGATCTGCTCGGTGATGCCCTCGCCCTTCACCCAGCCGTAGACGTTGGCGGTGTCGAAGAAGTTGATGCCCACGTCCAGGGCGCGGTCCATGATCTCGAAGGAGTCCTCCTCGGAGGTCTCCGGACCGAAGTTCATGGTGCCCAGGCACAGCCTGCTGACGGAGAGGCCGCTACGGCCGAGGTGGGTGTAGTCCATGCAGGCATCGTGCCGCGCTCGACCGGGCCCGAAACCGCCACTCGACCTTCTGCGCGCTAGCGGCTGACCTCGGGTGGACCGGCCCGAGAAGAGCAGCGTCACGGCGGCGGCGACGGCCGTCAGGATCGGGACGCCCCCCGCCCACATGGCGTCGCACGAGGAAGCTCCTGGCTGCCGAACACCAGCACCCCGCTGATCAGCCACATCCCGCAGGCGACGAGGGTCGCGCGGAAGCGGGTACGGCGCGGGGTGTTCAGCGAGATCAGCGCCGCGAGCACCCCGATCATGACCAGGACGACGAGGATGGAGCCGGCCGCCCGGTCGCCTGCCTGGTCGCTGGCCGCCACCAGGAAGAACGCCGGCATCGCGATCAGCGAGGAACCGACCAGCCACACGGCCGCCAAGTGCGCGCCTGCCTTGTACGTCGTCCGTCATCGGGCCGCTCATGGCTTCAAGGTACGGCCCGCGCGATCTCGTCCAGCACGCCGCGCTGGAAGACGCGAGCTCGCGCGCCGTCCGGAGGGGGGCCACCCGAGCGCGCCGCGATCGACTGCTGGATCAGGTCTGCGGGCTCCTCGCCGTTCAGCAGCAGGCGTCGCCCGGCCTCCACCTTGGACACCCACGTGCCCCAGCGGTGGCGGACCAGGGCCCGGCACGCCCCCAGAACGGCGTCCTCCGCCCCAGGGGCTGGCTCGTCGCCCGGCGGCGTGGGGAGCGACATCCACCAGCGCAGCGAGGTCACGAGCAGGCCGTGGAGGGCCTGAGGGTCAGGGCCCGCGAACATCTCGGAGGCGGGTGGCCCCAGGAGAGCCATGCCGTCCTGGTGGAGGATGCTGCGGTCCAGGGCGTACCAGAAGAGACCGTCCGCCTCCGGGCGGTCCTCGGGGCGCAGCGTGACGCGGAAGTCCATCCCGGCTCCTGTGTTGAGCTCCAGCTCGAAGCCGGGCTCGGCCGTGCCAGACCGCGCCACCTCGCTGCGGTACACCACCAGCTCCAGCCCCCGAGCCGGGCACGGCAACGCCTCGTGGCGCAGGCGCGCGACGAGCTGCTGCTTGTCGACCGGGGACAGCGGCGCACGGGAGACCAGGGCGACGTCGACGTCGCTGCGCCCCGGCTCGAAGGCGCCCAGCGCGACCGACCCGGCCGCGTAGGCACCGACGAGACCGTCGCCCAGGACGGACCGCGCCTCGGCGACCAGAGCAGCGAGGTACTGCTCGACCTCCGCCTCCACCGGGCCTCCTCCGCGGCTTGGATGCACGAAACCCGCAGGCCGTCTGACCTGCGGGTTCGCCCAGTCGGGCCGGTGTCCGAGGGGGGACTTGAACCCCCACCCTCTTTCGAGGACTAGCACCTCAAGCTAGCGCGTCTGCCTATTCCGCCACCCGGACGAGTGCGCCGCAACTCTAGCAAAGCGAGGGTCTGCTCCCGTCACTGGCACAGCACGGGCACAGGGGTCGCGGAGCGGTGCGAAGATGGCCGTGTGACCCGTCCTGCGACCGCCGAGCAGCAGACCTACGACCCTGCCGCCGAGGTGGTCGGGCTGTGCCGCGACCTGATCCGGATCGACACCACGAACCCCGGTGACAACACCGGTCCCGGCGAGCGCGGAGCGGCGGAGTACGTCGCCGAGCTGCTGGAGGACGTCGGCATCCACGCCGAGGTCTACGAGTCCGCACCCCGACGCACGAGCGTGCTGGCGCGCTGGGGTGACGTGCCCGGCAACGACGCGCCCCCGCTGCTGGTCCACGGCCACCTCGACGTCGTCCCCGCGGACGCGGCCGACTGGCAGGTCGACCCGTTCTCCGGTGAGATCCAGGACGGCTGCGTGTGGGGCCGGGGCGCGGTGGACATGAAGGACTTCGACGCGATCGCGCTGAGCACCGTGCGCGCCCGGGCCCGGGCAGGTGTGATGCCGGCGCGGCCGCTGGTGCTGGCCTTCACCGCCGACGAGGAAGCCGGGAGCACCTTCGGCGCCGAGCCCCTGCTGCGTGACAAGCGCGAGTGGCTGGAGGACTGCGTCGCCGCGGTCGGAGAGGTCGGCGGCTTCTCCACCACCGTCCGCGACCAGCGCCTGTACCTGATCCAGGCCGCGGAGAAGGGGATGGCCTGGATGCGCCTGACCGCCCGCGGGACGGCGGGTCACGGGTCCATGCGCAACACCGACAACGCGGTGACCCGCCTCGCCGCGGCGGTAGCGCGGATCGGGTCGTACACCTGGCCGGTGCGGCTCACCCCGGCCATGGAGGTGCTGCTGGCCGCGGTCGGCGACATCGCGGGGGAGCAGGCGACCCCCGACAACGCGGCCGACCTGGTCGAGGAGTTCGGCTCGGCGGCGCGCATGCTCAGCGCCGTCATCCGCAACTCCGCCAGCCCGACCATGTTCGGCGCCGGCTACAAGGTCAACGTGATCCCGGGCAAGGCGATCGCCCACGTCGACGGGCGCTTCCTGCCGGGCTACGAGGAGGAGTTCTTCGAGACGCTGCACGAGCTCGTCGGTGACGGCATCGACATGGACTTCGTCAGTCACCAGCACGCGGTCGAGACGACGTTCGCCGGGCACGTGCCCGACGCGATCGCGGAGGCGATCCGGTCCGAGGACCCGGAGGCTCAGGTGCTGCCCTACCTCATGCCCGGCGGCACCGACGGCAAGCAGTGGTCCAAGCTGGGCATCGACTGCTACGGCTTCGCGCCGCTGCGGCTGCCACCCGACCTCGACTTCACCGGCCTCTTCCACGGCATCGACGAGCGCGTGCCCGTCGACGCGCTGGAGTTCGGCAGCCGCGTCTTCGACCGCTTCCTCGACCTCGTCTGACTCCGGTGAGCCCCGAGCGCATCCGGTACGGCGCCGGGCCGCACCAGTGGGCAGACCTGCACCGACCGCAAGATGACAGCCGCGGGGTGGTCGTCGTCATCCACGGCGGCTTCTGGAAGGCGCGCTACGACGCGACGCTGGGGGAGCCGCTGGCGCGCGACCTCGCCGCGCGGGGATGGACCGCGTGCAACCTGGAGTACCGCCGTGTCGGCCAAGGCGGCGGGGGGTCGCCGCAGAGCAGCGGCACGCTCGACGACGTCGCGGCGGGGATCGACGCGCTCGCCGACCTGCCTGGCCTCGAGACGTCCACGGTCGTGACCCTGGGCCACTCCGCCGGCGGCCAGCTCGCCGTGTGGGCCGCTGCTCGTGGACGGTTCCCACGCTGGTCCCCGCCGCGGGTCGAGGTCACCGGCGTGATCGCACAGGCGGGTGTGCTCGACCTCGGCCGCGCGCACGAGGAGCACCTCGGCGACGGTGCGGTCGCGGCCTTCATGGGTGAGCCGCCGGGGCCGGCGTACGACCGCGCCGACCCGCGACGGCACCTGCCGCTCGACGTGCCCGTGTGGTGCGTGCACGGCCGCGACGACGACGTCGTCCCGGCGCACCACTCCGTGGACTACGTGCGGGCCGCCCAGGAGGCAGGAGGAGAGGCGACCCTGGTGGACGTGGAGGGCGACCACTTCACCGTGACCGACGTGACCTCGCCCGCGTGGCTGCGGATCGTCGACATCCTGGACTCGGTCACGACGCCCGCCTGACCGCGGTTCTACGATGGCGCCATGTCCTCGCGCGCGCCGCTGCACACCACCGGCACAGCAGCGGCACGCGGGCGGGGCCGGCGCCACGTCGAGTACGAGTTCGAGCGCATCACGATCCCGCGTGACTTCTCCCGCAACTACGTGACCCGCCTGCTCGTGGACCGCGCCGAGCACGGCGGCTGGGAGATCGACCGCCTGCGGGTGCTCCACGACGGCACCCGCAAGGTCGTGCTGCGACGCAAGATCATCCGGCAGCGGCGCACCCAGGTGGCGCTGACCTAGGAGGAGACGTCGTCCAGGGCGGTGCGGATCTCCTCCGGCAGCTCGCACTCCTCGACTCCCAACGAGCCGCGCAGCTGTGCGGCGGTGCGGGCCCCGACGATGGCTGCGCTCACACCGGGGCGGTCGCGCACCCACGTGAGCGCCACCTCCAGCGGTGACCACTGCAGCCCGTCGGCCGCGCGTGCCACTGCCTCCACGATGCGGGAGCAGCGCTGGTCGAGGTAGACCCCGACGTAGCTGCCGAAGTGCGGGGAGGCCGCCCTGGAGTCGGCGGGGGTCCCGGTGCGGTACTTGCCGGTGAGCACACCGCGCCCCAGGGGCGACCACGCCAGGACGCCCACCCCCATGGACTGCGCGGCGGGGAGCACCTCGTGCTCGGCGTTGCGGTTGAGGAGGGAGACCTCCACCTGGTTGGAGACGATCGGCGCCCGCCCGGGCACGGCCCGCTGCCATGTGGCTGCCTGGGCCATCTGCCACCCGGCGTAGTTGGAGACCCCTGCGTACGCCGCGCGGCCGCTCGTGACCGCGTGGTCGACGGCGCCCAGCGTCTCCTCCCACGGGACGTCGTCGGACCAGGCGTGCACCTGCCACAGGTCGACGTGGTCGGTGCCCAGGCGGCGCAGCGACGCGTCCAGTGCACGGACGAGGTGGCCGCGGGAGACGTTGACCTCCCGCTGGCCGCGCGCCCGCTGCACCCCTGCCTTGGTGGCCAGCACCACCTCGTCGCGGGGCACGACGTCGCCGAGCAGCCGGCCGACCAGCTCCTCCGATGCACCGTCGCCGTAGCCGGCGGCGGTGTCGAGGAGGGTGCCCCCGACCTCGACGAACGACTTCAGCTGGTCGCGCGCCTCGTGCTCGTCGGTGTCACGGCCCCAGGTGAGGGTGCCCAGTCCGATCCGCGAGACCTTCAGTCCGCTGCGGCCGAGGTGACGCTGCTGCATCACGCCACGGTAGTCGAGCAGGCCCCCGGGCACCGGGTGCGGCTCGCCGTGCGGGTGGCGCAGCCGCCGGCCCACGCCGTCGTAGGCTGTGCCGCGCCCGCGCCGCACCGAGCCCCCGAGGAGACCTGTGAGGGACTACGTCGAGGCGGTCGTCCTCGGGCTGCTGCAGGGCCTCACGGAGTTCCTGCCGATCTCCAGCAGCGCGCACCTGCGGATCTTCCCCGAGTTCTTCGGCTGGGGTGACCCCGGCGCTGCCTTCACCGCCGTCATCCAGATCGGCACGGAGCTGGCCGTGCTCATCTACTTCGCCAAGGACATCTGGCGCATCGGCAACGCCTGGCTCCGATCGCTCTGGCAGCCGCGCTGGCGTGGCCACCCGGACGCCCGGATGGGGTGGTTCGTCATCCTGGGGTCGCTGCCGATCGTGCTCCTCGGCATCGCCCTCAAGGACGTCATCGAGAGCGACTTCCGCAGCCTGTGGGTCATCGGCACCACCCTGGTCGTCCTGGGCGTCGTCCTGGGCATCGCCGACCGCGTGGGTGGCACCGAGCGACGGCTCGAGCACCTGTCGCTGAAGCACGCGATGCTCTACGGGCTGGCGCAGGCACTCGCGCTGATCCCCGGCGTCTCGCGCTCGGGCGCGACGATCAGCATGGGTCGTTTCCTCGGCTACGACCGGGAGGCCGCGACCCGGTTCGCCTTCCTGCTCGCGATCCCTGCGGTGATCGGGGCGGGCGCCTTCGAGCTCCGCGAGGTCGTGAGCTGCGACCCCAGCTCGTCGGCCGAGGTGTGCGCGAGCGCCTACGGCGCGGGGCCCACGCTGGTCGCCACGGTCGTGTCCTTCGCCGTGGGCTACGCCGCGATCGCCTGGCTGCTGCGCTACGTCTCGACCCACTCCTACATGCCGTTCGTCATCTACCGCATCGGCCTCGGGACGCTCACCCTGCTGCTCGTCGCCACCGGCGTCCTCTCCGCCGGGGGCTGACGCCCCTGGCCCGGCGCGGCCTCGAGCTACAGCCAGCCGGAGCGCTTGAACATCTTGTAGAGCACGACCGAGGCCAGCACCATGACACCCATCACCAGGGGGTAGCCGTAGGTCCAGCGCAGCTCGGGCATGTGGTCGAAGTTCATGCCGTAGACCCCGGCGATCAGGGTGCCGACCGCAGCGATCGCGACCCAGGCCGAGATGCGGCGCATGTCCTCGTTCTGCGCCACGCTGATGCGCGCCAGGTGTGCGTCGAAGGCCGTCGAGAGGAGCATGTCGAGCGTCTCGACGATCTCGGTCACGCGTGTGACGTGGTCGGCGATGTCTCGCCAGAACTCGGCGGAGTCGTCGTGCAGCAGCTCGTAGCCGGCCTCCGAGAACTTCAGCATCGGCGACCGCAGCGGGTGGACGGCGCGGCGGAACTCCGCGATCTCACGCTTGAGCACGTAGATGCGCTGGCTGTCCTGGGTGCGGTCCGGTGAGAACACCGACGCCTCGACCTCGTCCACGTCGACCTCGAGCTCGGAGGCCACCTGCTCGTAGCCGTCGACGATCCGGTCGGCGACCGAGTAGGCCACCGCAGTCGGCCCGTGGGCGAGCAGGTGCGACTTGTGCTCGAGGTCCTCGCGCACGGTGCTCAGCTCGACGCCCTGGCCCTCGCGCACGGTGACGACGTAGTGGTGGCCGAGGAAGATCGCCACCTGGCCGGTCTCCACCTCGTCGATCTCGTCGACGTACCACAGGGTCTTGAGGACCAGGAAGAGCATGTCGTCGTAGGGCTCGACCTTGGGCCGCTGGTGGCCGGTGACCGCGTCCTCGACGGCGAGGTGGTGCAGGTCGAGCAGGTCGGCGACCCGGCTCATCTCCTCGTGGGTGGGCTCGTGCATGCCGATCCACACGAAGCCACCGGACTCCCGCACCTGCTCGATCCCGCGCTCGTCGAGGTCGACCGGACGGCGTCGGCCGTCGCAGTACCACGCGCTGTCGACGATCATGCTGATCACCCTAGGGCGCTCTCTCTAGGGTGTGGGTCATGTCGGAGCCGAAGTCGCGCACAAGGGGGACGTCGTGGGCACGGTGATCCTGCTGCGTCACGGACGCAGCACCGCCAACACCGACAACGTGCTCGCCGGCCGCGGCCGCGGCGTCGACCTCGACGAGCAGGGTCGCGCGCAGGCCGAGGCGGTGGCGGCGCGGCTGACCGACGTACGGCTGGCGCGCATCGTCACCAGCCCGCTCGAACGCTGCCGTCAGACCGCCAAGGCGCTCTCGACGGTGAGGCCCGACGTGCCGGTCGCGACGGACCGGGGCCTGCTCGAGGTCGACTACGGCGAGTGGACCGGGCAGCGGCTCCCCGCGTTGTCGAAGCAGCCGCTGTGGCGCACTGTCCAGGCCCACCCCTCGGGCGCGACGTTCCCCGGTGGCGAGGCGATGGCCGCGATGTCGGCCCGCGTCGTCCACGCCGTACGCCGCCTCGACGCGGAGATCGGCGAGGAGCACGGCGCGGACGCGGTGTGGGTGGCGGTCAGCCACGGCGACCCGATCAAGGCGGTGCTGGCCGACGCGCTGGGCATGCACCTCGACGCGTTCCAGCGCATCGTGGTCGACCCCGGTTCGGTCTCTGTCGTCAGCTACGCACAGCTGCGCCCCTTCGTGATGATGGTGAACACGCACGCGGGCGCCCTCACCCACCTCAACCCTCCCAAGCGCAGGCGCCGCAAGGGCAGCGACGCCCCGGTCGGGGGAGGGGCCGGGCCGGAGGCGCCACGGAGCCGGAAGAGCCGGGGATAGGGTCGGCCAATGGTCCTCGAGCACCGCTACGACCCCCCGCAGCGCTTCGTCGCCGGCACCGTGGGCGAGCCCGGCCAGCGGACGTTCTTCCTGCAGGCCGCGGACTCCGGGCGGGTCACCAGCGTCGCCGTCGAGAAGCAGCAGGTGCAGCTGCTCGCCGAGCGCGTCAACGCGATGCTCGACGAGATGATGCGGGCCCGCGGTGGTGACCCGGAGATCCCGGCGCTGGCGACCGAGGACCGGATCGACCAGGCGCCCCTGGAGACCCCCATCGAGGAGGACTTCCGCGCCGGCACCATGACGCTCGCGTGGGACGACGACACGAGGCGAGTCATCATCGAGGTGTTCGCCCTCGACGAGGAGGCGGAGGAGGGCGCCACCGGCGACGAGGCGATGGTCGTGGTGCTGAACCCTGCCGACGCACGCGCCTTCTGCGCCCGCGCCACCCAGATCGTCGCCGCGGGCCGACCGAGCTGCGAGTTCTGCGGCGAGCCGATGGACCCCGCCGGGCACCTGTGCCCGCGGATGAACGGCTTCCGCCGACGGTGACCCTCGAGCGGGTGCTGACCGAGGGCGACCTCGACCTGCACGGTCGCATCCTGCCGGCCTCGAACGCGGCCTTCCTCGGGGACGTGGTCCTCGGGGAGGGGCGGGTCGCGTGCATCTACAAGCCGGTCGCCGGCGAGCGACCGCTCTGGGACTTCCCGGACGGCACGCTTGCCGCCCGCGAGCGGGCGTCGTACCTGGTCTCCGAGGCGCTGGGCTGGGACGTCGTGCCGCTCACGGTGCTCCGGGACGGGCCGCTCGGTCACGGCATGGTGCAGCAGTGGCGCGAGCCGCTGGTGCGCGACGACGGCGCCGCCGAGCCGGACCCTGTGGACATCGTGCCGGTGGGACGCACGCCGGCGGGATACCTGCACGTGCTGGACGCCGAGGACGCCTACGGCCGCGACGTGTCGCTGGTGCACGAGGACACCGAGCCGCTGCGCCGGATGGCGGTCTTCGACATCGTGGTCAACAACGCCGACCGCAAGGGTGGGCACGTGCTGGCGATGCCCGACGGGCACCGCTACGGCGTCGACCACGGTGTGACCCTGCACGTGCAGGACAAGCTGCGGACGGTGCTCTGGGGGTGGGCCGGGACGAGCCTGGACGCCGACGGAGGCGCAGGACCTGCAGCGCCTGCTCGACGACGACGACGTCCGCCGGCCGCTGCGCGCCGCGCTGCGTGAGCTGCTCACGCGCCCGGAGCTCGACGCCGTCGACCGACGGGTCGCCGGGCTGCTGCGCGCAGGTGCGCTGCCCGGCCCAGGGACCGGCTGGCCGTCCATCCCGTGGCCCCCCTTCTGACACCAGGTGCCTCGGTAGGGTTGGCGCCATGCGCCCCTGGGAGACCACCACCGTGCCCTCCCTGGCCGATCACGGACGCGCCCCCGACGTGCAGGTGCACGACACCCAGAGCGATCGGCTCCGCCACGTCGGTCTCGGCTCCACGGCGCGCATGTACGTCTGCGGGATCACGCCGTACGACTCCACCCACCTCGGCCACGCTGCGACGTACGTCGCCTTCGACGTGCTCAACCGGGCGTGGCGCGACGCGGGGCGACAGGTGCGCTACGTGCAGAACGTCACCGACGTCGACGACCCCCTGCTCGAGCGGGCTGCCCGGACAGGGGAGGACTGGCGCGCGCTCGCCGAGCGCGAGATCGACCGCTTCCGCGGCGACATGGAGGCCCTGCGGGTGCTCCCGCCCGAGGAGTACGTCGGCGTCGTCGAGTCGCTCGACCTCGTGACCGAGGTCATCCAGCAGCTGCGGGAGGCGGGAGCGGCGTACGAGGTGGACGGCGACTGGTACCAGTCGGTGCGCGACGACCGCCAGTTCGGCGCGGTCTCCCGGCTCGGCGACGAGGAGATGCTCAGGCTCTTCGGGGAGCGCGGTGGTGACCCCGAGCGCGCCGGCAAGCGCGATCCGCTCGACTGCCTGCTGTGGCGGGCCGAGCGACCGGGGGAGCCGGCCTGGGACTCACCCTTCGGCCGCGGCAGGCCGGGGTGGCACATCGAGTGCACCGCGATCGCGCTGGGCCATCTCGGCGAGCACTTCGACGTGCAGGGCGGGGGCAGCGACCTCGTCTTCCCCCATCACGAGATGAGCGCCGGTGGGGCGCACGCGGCCTTCCCCGGGCTGCAGTTCGCACAGTGCTTCGTCCACGCCGGCATGGTGGCCTACCAGGGCGAGAAGATGTCGAAGTCGCTCGGCAACCTGGTGCTGGTCTCCCGGCTGCGTGAGGAGGGTGTCGACCCCAACGTGCTCCGGCTCGCGCTCCTCGCCCACCACTACCGCACCGACTGGGAGTGGACCGACGACGACCTGCCCCGTGCCGAGAAGCGGCTCGCCAAGTGGCGCTCCCAGCTGGCGCGCACCTCGCCGGAGCAGGCCGAGCAGCTGGTCTCCGGGGTGCGGTCGGCGCTCGCGATCGACCTCGACACCCCGCGCGCCCTCGCGCTGGTCGACGAGTGGGCCGACGGCTGGCACGCCGGCGACGGCAGCGGCGCGCAGCTCGTGCGCGACCTCCTCGACGCCCGCCTCGGCCTCCTGCTGTAGGGGTTTGCCCGCTGGTTTCCCATGTTCACGTGGGAAACCAGCACTTCACATGTGTTGCAACCCATGAGATGTGCCAGTTTCGTGTGAGGAGTGACCACGCGGCTTGAGCCGCGGGTGATCCCCAGTGCGCGCGACCCCATGGGCGTCCCCAGCCACGCCCCGCCATGGCCGCACGCCGGCGCGTGGCCACGACGCTGCAGACATGAGCGTGGACCCTCTGTACCTGCGGTGCATCGAGCAGGGCTTCTTCCTGCGTCGTCAGGCGCTGGCCTACGGCGTCGACGACCGTGACCTGCGTCGCGGCCTCCGCTCGGGTCAGCTCGTGCGCATCCGGCACGGCGCGTACACGTTCGCCGACCTCTGGGCTGCGTGTACTCCCGACGAACGGCACGCGGCCCTGGCGGGCGCCGTACTCATGGTGCACCCGGAGCGCGTGGCACTGACCCATCACTCGGCGGTCGCGCTGCACGGCTTCGAGCACTGGCGGTTGCCGCTGGACAAGGTCCACGTCACCCGGTTGGACGGTGGAGCGGGGCGCACCAGCAACGACGTCGTTCACCACGTCGGCAGAGTCCCACCGGCCGATCTCGTGCAGGCGAGCGGCCTCCCGGTCGTCCGTCCCGTCAGGGCCGCGCTGGAGTCGGCCACGCTGATGGACACAGAGCGTGCACTGGTGCTGCTCGACTCCGGGTTGCGGCAGGCGCTCTTCTCGCACGATGACCTGATGCGTCAGGCGAGGCTCATGGACTCGTGGCCGGGTAGCAGGAAGCTGCAGGTCGCAGTGCGACTCGCCGACGGCCGAAGCGGCTCGGTGGGCGAGTCGCGGACTCGCCATCTGTTCTGGCAGGCAGGGATCCCCGCCCCGGAGCTGCAGTACGACGTGTACGACGAGCGCGGTCTCGCGGGCACGTGCGACTTCGCGTGGCCGGCGTCAGGGCTCCTGGGGGAGTTCGACGGCCGGGTCAAGTACGAACGTCTGCTCCGGGAGGGAGAGACGCCCTCCGACGCCGTCTTCCGGGAGAAGCAGCGAGAGGACCGGCTGCGGCGAGCCACCAACTGGCGCGTCGTACGGCTGACGTGGGACATGCTGCGCACGCCGCGCGACACGGCGGACTACGTCCGGGCCATGCTGCGCCACGCAGCCTGAGCTCCGAAGCGCCCACTTCACCGACGAAACTGGCACTTCACACGCGCTGCAACACGTGAGGAGTGCACGTTTCCCACGAGAACATGGGAAACCGACGACCCCCGCCCCCTCAACCCTCGGGGTCCTCGCGGCGCTTGAGGTAGCGCTCGAACTCGCGGGCGATGGCCTCGCCGCTGGCCTCGGGGAGCTCGGCGGTGTCGCGGTTCTCCTCCAGGGCGCGGACGTAGTCGCCGATCTCCTCGTCCTCCTCGGCGAGCTCGGTGACCCCGCGCTCCCAGGCCCGCGCCTCCTCCGGCAGGTCACCGAGCGGCACGGAGATCTCGAGCAGGTCCTCGACCTGGCCGAGCAGCGCGAGCGTCGCCTTGGGGCAGGGCGGCTGCGCGACGTAGTGGGGGACGGCGGCCCAGAACGACACCGAGGGTACGTCGGTGCGCACGCAGGCGTCCTGCAGCACCCCGACGATGCCCGTCGGCCCCTCGTAGTGCGACGCCTCGAGACCCGAGGTGTCCTGCAGCCCGGGCTCGGTGGCGCTCCCGGTGACCGGGATGGGGCGCGTGTGCGGGGTGTCGGCCAACAGCGCGCCCAGGGTGACGACGGTGGTCACGCCCAGGTCGTCGGCTGCGGCCAGGAGCTCGGCACAGAACTGGCGCCAGCGCATGTTCGGCTCGATCCCCCGCAGCAGCACCACGTCACGCAGCGAACCGGGCGGCGAGGCGATCGACATCTGCGTGGACGGCCACGTGACTCGGCGCATGCCGCGCTCGTCGTGGCCGATGAGCGGACGGTTGACCTGGAAGTCGTAGAAGTCCTCGGGGTCCACCGCGGCGACGAGCTTGGTGTCCCACACCGACAGCAGGTGGTCGAGGACACCCGACGCGGCGTCCGCGGCGTCGTTCCACCCCTCGAAGGCCGCGATCATGATCGGGTCGCGGAGCGGAGGTGTCGGTTCGAGCTCGATCACCCCGTCACCCTATGTCGACCGCTCCGCCGTCCGTCAGCATGCGGGCGAACCGGGGGAGGCGGCGGCCCGGTCACTACAGTTGAGGGGTTGCCTGACCCCCTCCGAAGGACTGTCGTGACCCCATCCGTGCCCGAGCCCGGCGAGACCCGCCCCCAGGACGACCGCAGCGAAGAGCTGCGCGCCCTGATGGCGGAGCGCGTCCTGGTGCTCGACGGCGCGATGGGCACGCTGATCCAGCGGCACCGCCTGGAGGAGGACGACTACCGGGGCGAGCGCTTCACCGACTGGGAGCGTGACGTCAAGGGCAACGCCGACCTGCTGTCGATCACGCGCCCCGACGTCGTCGGCGAGATCCACCGGGCCTACCTGGACGCCGGCGCGGACATCATCGGCACCAACACCTTCAACGCGCAGCGGATCTCCCAGGCCGACTACGGCATGGAGGAGCTCGCTCACGAGATGAACCTCGCGGCCGCACGGGTGGCGCGGGAGGTCTGCGACGAGGTCACCGCCCACACCCCGGACCGGCCGCGCTTCGTCGCCGGCGCCCTCGGCCCGACCAACCGCACCGCGTCGATCTCACCCGACGTCAACGACCCCGGCTTCCGCAACGTCACCTTCACCGAGCTGGTCGAGGCCTACCTCGAGCAGGCGTGCGGGCTGGTCGACGGCGGCGTGGACCTGCTGCTCGTCGAGACGATCTTCGACACCCTCAACGCCAAGGCTGCGATCTTCGCCCTCGAGACGCTCTTCGAGCAGCGGGGCAGGCGCTGGCCGGTCGTGGTCTCGGGCACCATCACGGACGCCTCGGGTCGCACGCTGTCCGGGCAGACCACGGAGGCGTTCTGGCACTCGGTGCGCCATGCACGACCGCTGGCCGTCGGCCTCAACTGCGCGCTCGGTGCGACCGAGCTCCGGCCCTACCTCGCCGAGCTGTCGCGCATCGCCGACTGCCACGTGTCGGCCTACCCCAACGCCGGATTGCCCAACGAGTTCGGGGAGTACGACCAGAGCGCAGCCGAGATGGCGGCCGTCGTCGGGGAGTTCGCCGCGGCCGGCCTGGTCAACCTCGCAGGCGGGTGCTGCGGCACGACCCCGGACCACGTCGCCGCGATCGCCGAGGCGGTCCGCGAAGCCACCCCTCGTACGCCGAGTGCCCCGGCCGAGGGCACGCGGCTCTCAGGGCTCGAGCCGTTCACCATCGACGACGACTCGCTCTTCGTCAACGTCGGCGAGCGCACCAACATCACCGGCTCCGCGCGCTTCCGCAACCTCATCAAGTCCGGCGACTACACGACCGCGCTCGCCGTCGCCCGCCAGCAGGTGGAGGCGGGCGCCCAGGTCATCGACGTCAACATGGACGAGGGGATGATCGACGGCGTCGAGGCGATGGACCGGTTCACCAAGCTGATCGCCACCGAGCCCGACATCAGCCGCGTGCCGCTCATGATCGACTCCTCCAAGTGGGAGGTGATCGAGACCGGGCTGCGCACCACCCAGGGCAAGTCGATCGTCAACTCGATCTCCCTCAAGGAGGGGGAGGGGCCCTTCCTCGAGCACGCCCGGCTGTGCCGCAAGTACGGCGCGGCGGCGGTGGTGATGGCCTTCGACGAGGACGGTCAGGCCGACGACCTGCAGCGCCGCAAGGAGATCTGCGAACGCGCCTACCGGCTGCTGGTCGACGAGGTCGGTTTCGACCCGCGCGACATCATCTTCGACCCCAACGTCTTCGCGGTGGCGACCGGCATCGAGGAGCACGCGACGTACGGCGTGGACTACATCGAGGCGACGCGCTGGATCAAGGAGAACCTCCCGGGCGCGCTGGTCTCGGGCGGCATCTCCAACGTGTCCTTCTCCTTCCGCGGCAACAACGCGGTCAGGGAGGCGATCCATGCGGTCTTCCTGTTCCACGCCATCGAGGCGGGCCTCGACATGGGCATCGTCAACGCCGGCTCGCTCGCGGTCTACGACGAGATCGACGCCGAGCTGCGCGACCGGATCGAGGACGTGGTCCTCAACCGGCGCCCGGACGCCGCGGACCGGCTGCTGGAGATCGCCGAGCGCTACCGCGACGAGGGTGGCCCTCGCGAGCAGGCCGACGAGGCGTGGCGGTCGCTGCCCGTGACCGAGCGGATCCAGCACGCCCTCGTCAAGGGTCTCGACGAGCACGTCGAGGCCGACACCGAGGAGCTGCGCGCCGAGATCCAGGCACGCGGCGGCCGTCCCCTCGAGGTCATCGAGGGCCCGCTCATGGACGGCATGGACGTGGTCGGCGACCTGTTCGGCTCCGGCAAGATGTTCCTGCCGCAGGTCGTGAAGTCCGCGCGGGTGATGAAGAAGGCGGTGGCCTACCTCATCCCCTACATCGAGGCGGAGAAGCAGCCCGGTGACGCCGAGCGCACCAAGGGCACCGTCGTGATGGCGACCGTCCGTGGAGACGTGCACGACATCGGCAAGAACATCGTGGGCGTCGTGCTGCAGTGCAACAACTACGAGGTCGTCGACCTCGGGGTGATGGTGCCTGCGCAGAAGATCCTCGACACCGCCCGGGACAAGGGCGCCGACATCATCGGCCTGTCCGGCCTGATCACGCCGTCCCTGGACGAGATGGTCAACGTGGCCTCCGAGATGAAGCGTCAGGACTTCGACCTCCCGCTGCTCATCGGAGGCGCGACCACGAGCAGGGCGCACACCGCCGTCAAGGTCGACCCGCGCTACGACGGTCCGGTCGTGTGGGTCAAGGACGCCTCGCGCTCGGTGCAGGTGGTCGCCGCGCTGCTGTCCGACGCGCGGCGCGAGGCCTACCTCGACGACGTCCGCGCGGACTTCGACGCGCTGCGCACGCGGCACGCCGCCAAGCACGACCGGCCCCTGGTCCCGCTCACCGAGGCGCGCAGGAACGCCCCCGCGATCGACTGGAGCGGATACGAGCCGCCCGTCCCGCAGGGGCTCGAGGCCGCCTCGGCGCCGGTCCGCCACGAGCTCCGGTTCACCGTGGCGGAGCTGCGCGACTACATCGACTGGACGCCGTTCTTCAACGCGTGGGAGATGAAGGGCGCCTACCCCGACATCCTGGACGACGCGGCCATGGGGGAGACCGCCCGCAAGCTCTTCGACGAGGCGCAGCAGATGCTGGACCGCGTCGACGAGCAGGGCTGGCTCGACATCCGGGCCGTCTGCGGCTTCTGGCCGGCGGCTTCCGTGGGCGACGACATCGAGCTCTACGCCGACGGGTCACGTGCCGACGTGGTGACGGTCCTGCACCACCTGCGTCAGCAGGGACAGCACCGGGAGGGGGTGCCCAACCGCTGCCTGGCCGACTTCGTCGCCCCCAAGGAGCACGGCATCGACGACTTCGTGGGCGCCTTCGCCGTCACCGCTGGTCTCGGCGCCCAGGAGAGGGTCGCGGAGTACAAGGCCGCCCACGACGACTACTCGGCGATCCTGCTCGAGTCGGTGGCGGACCGGCTGGCCGAGGCGTGCGCCGAGAAGCTGCACGAGCAGGTCCGCACCACCCTCTGGGGTTACGCGCCGGACGAGAAGCTCGACAGCCGCGCCCTCATCAAGGAGGAGTACGACGGCATCCGCCCGGCGCCCGGCTATCCGGCCTGCCCCGAGCACACCGAGAAGGCCACGCTGTGGGAGCTGCTCGACGTGCCGGAGACCGCGGGCATCGAGCTCACCGAGAGCATGGCGATGTGGCCAGGCGCCTCGGTGAGCGGGTGGTACTTCTCGCACCCGGAGTCGCAGTACTTCGTCGTGGGGCGGCTCGGACCCGACCAGGTGGCCGACTACGCCCGCCGCAAGGGATGGGACGTGCGCGAGGCCGAGCGGTGGCTGTCGTCCAACCTCGGCTACGAGCCCGAGGAGTGACCGCCTCCACGAGTCACACCGCGGAGCTGCCCGCAGCGGTGCTGTGGGACATGGACGGCACGCTCGTCGACACCGAGCCCGCGTGGTTCGCGGCCGAGGGCGACCTGGTGCGCTCCTACGGCGGCAGCTGGACGCGTCGTCAGGCCGAGGAGCTGGTGGGCAGCAGCCTGGCGACCACCGGGCGGGTGATGCGCGCGGCCGGGGTGCCGCTCACCGACGAGGAGATCGTGGAGCGGCTCCTGGACGAGGTGGTCGAGCGCACCTCCCGCGACGTCCCCTGGCGCCCCGGGGCGCGCGAGCTCCTCGCCCGGCTCAGGCAGGCGGGAGTGCCCTGCGCGCTGGTGACCTCGTCGTACGCCCGGCTGGCCGATCCCGTGGTGGCCGCGCTCCCGCCGGGCAGCTTCCAGGCAGTGGTCACCGGCGACGTCGTGGGCGCGGGAAGCCCCACCCCGAGCCCTACCTGACCGCTGCCTCCCGCCTGGGAGTCGCCGCGGAGCACTGCGTGGCGATCGAGGACTCCGACAACGGCGCCCGCTCCGCCGAGGCGGCCGGGGCGCGGGTGCTGGTCGTGGAGAACCACGTGCAGCGTGCCCCCCGCGCCGGGCCGCACCCACGTGCGCGGCCTCGACGAGGTCTGGCCGCTGCTGATGGCGGCACATCGAGCCTGATCAGCCGAAAATCGTTGCCATTTCGCGAC